>NZ_QVMU01000001.1 GCF_003605645.1 Vibrio sinensis
AATCCTAATAGGAACGCTTGCTCACACCTATCTAATCTTACTAGGACTGCTCTCTGAAGTTCTTGATATTCATATGAAATTTCAAGCCAATACAGTTAAAAATAGAAGAGTATTAAGTTACTTCACCCTTGGGAAACAAGTATTAAAAAACAAATATCTAGTTATAACAATGTCATCTTGGCGAAGAACTATAAATACCTTCTGCCAAAAAATACAGTTGGCTCAAGAGCTTAGGATTTAAGTTTGTGGGGATCCCTCAGGGACAGGCACCATAAAGTAAGCAAAGTATGAATTGCTGTTAACTCTGTTGTAAGTTGACGTATTCAATCTTGCCGTTGTTTGTCGTCTATTTATGCTGAATGAACAAAGCACAACAACCGAAATTCAATGATGACGACAGCCAGAAAACAGCAAATCTCAGTCGATGTAACACCGTATTACCATTGCGTTTCTCGCTGTGTTAGACGCAGTTTTTTATGTGGTGTTGACCCGCTAACTGACCAGAATTACGAGCATCGCCGTGACTGGATAGAGCAAAAAATATATGCGTTATCTCAAGTCTACTGCATTGATATTTGCGCTTACGCAATCATGAGCAATCACTATCATTTAGTCATTCATATCAATCGAGATAAGGCGCAAGCGCTGTCCGACTATGAGGTGGTAGAGCGCTGGCAACAAGACCATAAACTTCCAGCTTTAATAGAACGTTGGTTAAGCGGACAATTGGCCTCCGATATAGAAAAAGAAGCGTGCATAGCGATAATCAATTCTTGGCGCGCACGCTTGTGGAACCTGAGTTGGTTCATGAAAGAGCTCAACTTTGATATCGCTTGCCAAGCCAATAGGGAAGATGAGTGCCGAGGGCACTTTTGGGAGAGTCGCTTTAAAAGCCAAGCTTTGCTAGATGAACAGGCTTTAGTCGCTGCGATGGCCTATGTCGACTTAAATCCATTAAGAGCGGGTGTAGCTACAACGCCAGAAACATCGGAGTTCACTTCTATTCGGGCGAGATTAGAGGCCTTAAACCATCAGCAAGAAACCGCATCTTGTCTTCACCCATTCATCGGAAACCTAACCAATAGCAAACTAGACGGTATCCCATTTCGCTTAATGGATTATATTGAATTGGTTGACTGGACTGCGCGTCAATATCGAGAGGGAAAAGCTTGTTTAAACATCACGTCACCGCCAATCTTACAACGGCTCAATATAAACCAAAGTAATTGGCTAAGAGCTTGCACTGAATTGGAAAAGCATCGGAGTTCTGCAGTGGGCTGCATTCAGGATTTAAGAGCAGTTAAAAATGCTTTAAATAAACAACGGATACAGCTATTTCGCTTGGATGGATGAAATAATTCTGCCACTAGTGTATACCTAAAACAAATCCCTCAAATCATGCCAGGCTAGTTCCGGTATCTTCGTTTTCGCACTGTTAGGCACTATACTTTTATAACCCACCCCAATGTAGAACAATTGTCAATTGTGGTCAGAAAGTTGAAAATTATAGATTACTTATTAAGTTTATAAGTGTCTGTCCTTATAAAAATGTTAGCTTTATAGTGTGTGTCCTTACAAAAAATGCCAGTCGTGAACTGACTGGCATTACTCGCTAACGAGTACTTTCGATAATCAAGTAAAACGCTTAGTGTTGAACTGGCGTGCTGATATAGAGAGTTTTGTTTAAAGTGATAGTACTTGGCTCAAGTTCAAAGTTCCAATTACCAACGATTGGTGTGTGATATCCACCCTCCACAATAAATTCGACAGTCTTATTAGTCTTCTTCCAGATTCGTACCAATCCCTCTACATTGCTAGTTCGGATAATGCTGTGTGCAACCGGGTCTGCACAGCCAGGCAAGAACTCACCCTCATTCAAAGTGATTTTGTACAAGGTACGATTTGAATCAATATGAAAGTCATCAGCATAAACACTGTCTACATTTAAGGTCGCAGTTTGGTTAGCAAGGGGATGCGGAGTATCTGATGGAGTTACGTCGATTTCTACCGGAATACGAATGCTCAAATCATGATCAGTTGAAAGTACGCTTTTATCGAGAGTGAAATCAATGAAGTTCACAGCACGATGGTCTAATTCTCCCGAAATACGGTAACTGATTGTATTTGCGCTGGCACGATAAGGGCGAACAACATTGTGAGTTGAGAGGTTAGTAGCGTCGCGCAGTGTGTTGACGTTCGTTGTGTTTAATGTTGCTCCTTCTAACTCAATATGCAGTTGGAAACCATATAAAATGTGCTGATAGGGAAGAACATCATAATTAACTTTAATCATTGGTACATTGATGCCATAACGTTCAGCATCTTGTGCGGAAAGGGTATATTCGTGAGCTAGTGTTGGTTGAGCCAAACTTAGAGAGAGTGCTGAAGCAATAAATAAGGCAGTAAACGACTTATTGGTTTTCATGATCACACCTTTGTTGGAGATTTATTAATTTAACAAGAGAGTCTGATCAGCAAATTGCGTGAAAACCCTTGATCTCGCAACTGTTTAGAGAAAGGTGAATGCAATATTGAGATACTGGTGCAAAACGTCGATGGATGGTAGTGTTGTAGCATAATGTTCTGCGAAGCAATCTCACAATCACTCTTTATAGTTATGGTTCACTAGAAGAGGAAAGAGAAGCTCATTAGTGAGTTAAAAGACTTAAAAGGACAGGCACAAAATTAAAAGGACAGACACTGAAAAACGTTACAAAGTCAGTAAAAACGCTCGAAATATCGGGGCTTAGAATGCTTGTTCTCTTTAAAAAGCAAGTATTAAGGTGCCTGTCCTCTTTAAACAGAAATACAAATAAAGGGACAGTCACTACAAAGTCAGTAAAGTACGGAGCATCTGTTTAAGGAGATATGTCTAACTTTACGGTGTTTTGAATTTGATTGGCTATTCTCTATTTTCTTGGCGCTCAAAGTACAAACCTTACTGTTATTCCAACAAATGCGTGATCGCTGGCTTGTTTGTCTCGTTCATAGATTGGGTTAATTAAATGTTGATCCAGTACTTGATATGCTGTGACTTCCGCCATGGAGTATTGTGAATTTGGCTGGAATTCTTGTGAGAGCAAAATGTAATCCAGCACGTTACCTTTGGCAAAATGATAGTGGGTAGGGCTACGTTCAATTTCGGGTTTATTTAGGCTAAAGATATCCCAACTATCTTGTAGTTTCAGGCGCTGTGGTGGCTGTTCGATATTGTGCGTAAGCAAACCGGTAATATCACTGACGAGTGGCTGGTTCATATCGCCCATGAGTACGGTGGGTATCGGATGTTTTTGGTAACTTTGTTCCATGAAAACCCGTAGCATCAAGGCTTCCCAGCCTCGTTGTTGGCTTGATAGCCACTGCCCAATCATTTGATGGCTATAGTCAGGTGATACACTATCCGTCGCCCGCTGTGACTTTAAATGGCAGACATAGACGGCAACTTCGCCAATTTCCGGCACGTCGATAATCACAGAAAGAGGTTTTCGGCTAAATTTAGGGGTCACAGTCGAATAGTTTTGTTCGATTATTGTGGGTGGTGTGACTGTTTCAACAAATGTGATTGGGTACTTTGAAGCGAGAGCTACCACCGGTTGAGAGTAGATATATTCACTTTCAATATGTGGCTCATCAATGCATGCGAAGTGAGGGTAGCCCAATGTTTCGAACAGAGCCCGAGCCGCCTCAACGCTGAATACTTCTTGAACTCCAACCACATCGGCATTGAGTTGTTCAAAATGTAATGCTATCCATCTGCATTTCTCTTGCCATGCATCACTTTCATAAATATTTTCGAAGTCATAAAACGCACCAGGCGGTTCTATGAAATTAAATAGATTTGCGCTAGCAAAGGTGAGGGTTTTATCTGTAATCAATGGAAATTCCCTACTAACAGCGGTTGGTTGCTAGTGTAATCAAAAGAGGAACAAGTTACGCAGAAAAATTAATGTTTTGTTGCTTTCTATTGTGGCGATTATTTTACGAATGAGAGCATTGCCCTAGAATCTGATTACAAGAGTATCACGACTAAGTGATTGGATTTGTGCCACAATAGCAAACAGGTTGATGATAAAAAGGCATTGAGATGATTGATTTTAAGAACTCGTCGGTATTTAAGTTGAAGCCGATTGAAACAGAAAAAGCCAGAGAAGACTTTCACAAGTTTTTGATCGATGGGGAGTATATTTCCAGTGCGTTTAAGACTGTCCGCGATCAAGTAATTTTTACTAATAAACGAGTGATTGCCGCCAATGTCCAAGGTATTACCGGCTCTAAAGTGGACTATACATCATTGCCTTACAGTAAGATTAACGCGTTCTCTATCGAGACTTCAGGTACCTTTGATTTAGACTGTGAAATTGAGCTATATCTTAGCGAGTTGGGGTGTGTTCGCTTTGAAATAAAAGGTTCATTCGATATTGTCCAACTCAATCGTATGATCAGTGAATACGTTCTTGCCTAATCACTTTTTGTCCCTCTATTGGTTTGCAAATAAAGCAAGACGATGATTAGGTGATTGAGACAAAACAAATAATGGCTGATTAGAATGATTTTCTATACTTCATTTTGATACTCTATTACCAATATTATTGGTAATAGAGTATCAATGAATGTCGTTAAGTATAAGGACCCATATGTTAACGTTTACTAGTCGATGGGCTGCGGTTTTTATGTCTCTCATTACGGCGCCTGTTGCGCTAGCGGATGAGAGCCCTTTATCTGCCCACAAAGATAATTATCTGCTACCGTTTTATCAAGAATCTAAAGTTAACCAAAGCCGCTATGAGCCGCTCAATCCCAATGGGCATGCCGCAAAAGACACCTTTGTTCAGTTTCAGATAAGCATTAAATATCAACTGTTAACGTTTGATGAGGATGGTCTGTTCATTGCCTATACTCAGCGTTCCAATTGGGAAGCATATGATGATTCGGCTTATTTTCGAGATGATCAATATAACCCCGAGATTTTTTATCGCGTTAATTTTGAACCATGGCAGTTGTCGCTAGGGTTTGAGCATCAATCAAATGGTGCTGGTGGAAGTGATGAAGTGAGCTGGAATCGTACTTACTTAGATGCAAAGTGGGCGTTTGATTCGGGTTTTATTCGCTTTAAGCCGTGGCTAGATGTTGGTAACTTGAAGTACAACCCAGATATTACTGATTATCTTGGTTACGGTGAATTGGAATTTGGCTGGCTACCCGTTGGTGAACATGAATTGACACTAACTTTAGCAAACCTTTTTAGCAAAGATTGGGAACGTGGCTTTTATCGTTTGTCGTGGAGTTTCCCTTTATACCAAGGGTTGCACGCGTATATGAAAGCAGAAACTGGTTACGGGTTGACGATTTCTAATTACGATTTCGACGAAAGTGCTTATGGTGTTGGGTTAGCCTTTAATTTCTAATATTTACTACCATATTGGTTTGTATCGCACGAACTGATTAAAGAAAATGGAGCCTTGATGGGCTCCATTTTTGTCATCAGTTTGCTAATGAGTGAACTGAGTTAGGCATCTGTATTTGGCTTAGGTCTGAATAACGCTAATAAAGGTATCAAACAGAAATACGAGAACATTAAGAAACCAAAGGTAAACACAAAAGCTGATAACGTTGATTGCTGATGAACTAGGTTTTGAATTTGCGCTAAAAAGGACGGATCAGTCATCGTTGTCCCTTGAGCATGCGCAGCTTGCTGTAGTAAAGGATTATCCAGAGAAAGTGAACCCCCTAGTTCATTCCATTCTTTCTGCTGAATGCGCGAGAAGTAAGTGTTTACGATAGAAATTCCAAACGACCCACCAATAGTACGACATAAGTTAAAGACAACAGCGCCACCGATGGTATCTTTCGGCGCGAGAGTCGCATAAGCTAATTGGCTTAATGGAGCAAAGACTAACCCCATTCCGGCACCTTGAATAATACTCGGCAATAAAATCCAATAGATATCGATGTTCATCGAGTACTGAGTCATTAAATAGGTGCCAATGACGTTCAGTGTCAAACCGATGACAATCAACAGCCGTGCATCAATTCGGTCCATGTAACGTGCTAATGCCAACAGTACGACTGCAGCGGCTAAACCACGGGGGGCCATTAGAAATCCCGTTGTTTCAACGGGGTAATTGAGCAACTGCTCAAGCATCATTGGTTGTAATTGGGTGATGCCAAACATCCCCATAGAAAAACCAGCCATAACAATGCATGACATGGCTAAGTTGCGATCGCGAAGCAGCCATACTGGGGCGATATCGCCCTTAGTATAGATGGATCGTGCAACAAAAAATACAATCGCTATACCGCTAATAATCGCAGCTAAAAGGATCTCGTTCGATTGGAACCATGATTCTTCATTACCACGGTCGAGTACCATTTGTAGCAAGCCAATGCCTATTGTCATGGCAATTACTAATGGCCAGTCAATCTTACTTGGACCACGACCATCAAGTTTGACGAAGAAATAAAGTAGGGCTAGGCAGATTGCACCAATGGGCATATTAACGTAGAAGATCCATCGCCAGTCCATATTTTCAGTGATAATCCCCCCTAAAGTAGGTCCCAGTATTGGGCCAAGCAACACACCAACACTAAACAGTGCCATTGCTTTACCGCGCTGACTTTTCGGATATATCTGCACCATAATTGATTGCGATAGTGGGATAACGGATGCACCAAATGCGCCTTGCATCACACGAAAGGTGACCATTTCTACAATGCCGTCCGCTTGACCGCACATTGCGGAAGTTAATACAAAACCGCTGACGGAAATAAGCAGCAAACGACGAACGCCAAATTTGAGCGCTAGAAAGCTCGCTAACGGAATGAAGATGGCCTCCGCCATAGAATAAGAGGTCAGAACCCAAGTGACTTGATCGGAAGTCACCCCCAAAGCGCCCATCATGTGTGGGAGCGCTACGTTGGCGATAGTCATATCAAGCAGGACCATTATCGCAGATAACATCACAGCCAATGTTACCAACTTACGGGCACCCTCACTCATTACATGAGCTTCTTCCTCTTCGGAAGCTGTTTGTGCTAGTTCCGCCATATTACTGCTCTTGTTGGCTTGATTGGTCGTGACTGGCGACTGTATTGATGGTTACAGTGGCGCTTGCCCCAACACGTAAAGGAAAATTGGGATGCTCAGCTTCGTTGCTTAGATGAATCAAAATTGGGAAGCGTTGTGGCACTTTGACCCAGTTGCCGGTGGCATTTTCCGGTGGAAGTAATGAAAAAGACGAGCCACTAGCAAATGAAACCGCTTCAACGGTACCGTGATATTTCGCATCAGGATAGAGATCCAATTCGATCGTCGCTGGCATGTTAGTGGTAATGCGTTCAAGCTGAGTTTCTTTAAAGTTAGCTTGTACCCAGAATGTATTGTCTTCAATGAGTGGAACCATTGCCTGACCGGGTGAAACAATACTGCCGATATGGGCGCTGAGCTTCCCTAAATGGCCGTCTTTAGGCGCAAAGATATTGGTATAGGAAAGTGACAATGTTGCCTGACTAAGGGCAGCAGCAGCTTTCTTGACTTCAGGTGCCGCTGTACCTTGTGCACCTTGCGCTTTGATCAACTGCGACATTTTGGCACGAGCAGCAATCACATTTTCCTCTGCACTAGAGAGTTTTGCTTTAGCATCGTCAAGTTGCTGAGCTGGCAATAACTGTTTTTTAACCAGATTACTTATGCGGCGATAAGTCGATTGGGCATCAGCGAGTAAGGCAACGGTGCTTTTTACGTTGGCGCTGGCTGCAAGAATGGCATCATCACTAGCGGCATTACTTTGGATTGCTATTTCATAAGCGGCGCGAGCTTCATCGAGCTGAGCTTGAAAAGGGGCTGGATCAATTTGATAGAGAAGATCGCCTTGGCTAACAGGTTGGTAATTCGACACGTTTACGCTAATAATTTTGCCACTGATTTGCGGTGCAATATAGATGATATTGGCGTGGACATAGGCATCATCCGTACTTGGGTAGTTTTTTTGATGCTCTACATAGAAGTAGCTAAGGGTGACAAGAACCGCTGCACTAATAGCTGCGATAATGATATTGCGAACAAAATGGGAAGTTGACGGATTTTCACTCATTGTTATAAACCAACTAGGTTAGTCGCCCTTTAATGGACGTTTGAAATTTACGCAGAACTGCGCAGTTACAATTGCTTACATAAATACTAGACCTAGTTCTCAAACCTAACAATGGCTTAAGTTAAAAAAGTAGCATGTGAATTGGTACGTTTATTTTACACTTGTAAAATAAAGTAGCTCTCGTGTATTGATACGAGAGCAGGATGGTTACTTCTGTCTCAGTCCCATACGGCAAAGTTGGCGGAAATCTTTTGGGCTTACGTCGGTATGGCGTTTAAAGAATTTAGTCATATTCGTTGCTTCGTTAAAGCCAAGTTGTTCAGCTATATCAGCGATAGAATACTGACTAAAAGCGAGTTGACGTTTGGCTTCGATTAGCACTCGTTCATCAAGCAGTTCTTTGACACTAATTCCAGCATTATCTTTGGCCAACTTATCTAACTGCTTGACGCTTTTACCCATCGAAAAAGCGATTTCTGTCACCGATGGACGTAAGCTAAAGTGCTCATCGATGTGGTTTTTAAGGCGGTAAAAATCACTCGCGCCCAACTGATTTTGCTGTGCGTTGCGTTTGTAGATTGGCACGATAGTTTTTAACAATACCGATCGTAGCAAGCTGCGGATGATCTCGCCACGAAATTCAGATTCCGAGTAGAATTCATTCACCATGATACGGAATAGCGCATCAATATCTTCACTGATATTGTGAATACAGTTCACTTGTACTAAGGCCGCAATGATTGAATCGAAATAGGGGTCGTGGCCATTTTCAGCGAGGAAAGTACAATTAAATGGCATCACAAAGCCATCAACGGTGCGATTTTTAGCAAAGGCATGAATTTGATTTTTTCCTAGTGTTAGTAGAGTACCTGCTCGGACTTGATGCTGCTGGTGGTCAACATAATGCAGTCCCTTGCCTTCTGTGATGTAGATGAGAGCGCTAAAGTTGAGGCGATGGTGACGTGACACTTCTTCAATCCCTCGCTCAGCATATAGATCTGAAATTCGGAAAAGATAAGGATTGGTTAAACCAGATTCAGAGCGCATTCGCTCTAGAGGGATACTTTTACAATTCATAGTTAACATAAAAGGAGCTTAAGATTAAGCTCCTGAAATTCTTCTTAATTATTAATATAAATGTGCTAATAGGACTAGTATTTTTCTAGCGCCATATCTTCGGCCATCTGCTTATAGTCGATTTTGGGCTTACTCTCTACTACTACAGGTGCTTTTGTTACTGGTTTGGTCACAGTATGCAACAATTGCTGAGTTGTTTGCTCATTGCTTAAACTAATGAAGCTAGTTGAAAGTTGCAAAACAATTACTACTGAAGCTAAACAGTAAAATGCCATCGAGATATGTTGTCTCATGATTATTCCTTATCTTGTTTAATGGCTTCGTTGTTCACTGTGCTTTTTCTCGGCGCTTTGTGTCTATTCTGAGGTGTTTTTCTACCTTTCTGGTTGCGTGCCTGTTTGAACCAGTTTTTGTTGAATACCAAAAAATCTGTCATGGCATTAATAGGGCATAGACTTTGACACCAAGGACGACGCACTATCAATGAAGTTAAGATAATCATCACAGTGAGCACAAATAGATACATGCCACCAATCATGCCAAAAGCAATGCCAAAGGGTTCGTAAACGAAAGCCGCAGGGTTACGGAAATACGCGCCTAAACATAACGTCACCAACAGTAATACACGTGGGAACCAAATAAAGAATTGATGACGTACTGGTGATGATTTGGCGTTGCCCACTTTAGCGAGGCATTGTTGTACAGCGCCAAATGGACATAGACTTTGACAATATACATTACGATTGTAATAGAAAATATAACCGATACTGAGTGCTATTAAGATAAATGGTGTGTAGTTGGCAACACCGGAAATCCATGATCCGTCAATTAAACCACCAATCGTTGAGGCGGAGTAGAGTGAAGCTGAATGGAAGCCGAATAATAGTGTTGAAGTTGCTAGTAACACGACATTCATTTTCACCTTGTGCTTAGAGCGTGTACGGTTGACCCAGATCGCCACTGCAAATAAAATTAAGGCTGCAGCGTCGAGCCATTTGAAGTAACTCCATACAGATGTCTGTTCAGAAAGATGATAACCAAAAATGATTTCACGAATTGGATCGGCAGCTTGATCAAGAGCGTGAGTGTAGGCATCGGAGGTCAGTGTTGCACCTGAAATTGCATCAATGTGGATTGAAGTTTTTATATTCTTGCCCAGTAGGGCCTCGGGCAATTTTTCTTCGACGACTTTGTCAAAATAAGATGATGTTTCTTTTGAGGACAGTAGCGAGATGGTTTCGACTTCACCTGTATGGCTAAAGACAGCTCCGACAGTGAGTTCACCACCGTAACCAATGCCCGTCCCAAAGCTGACCCACTTGGCGTTTTTATCAGCGTCTGTCCCTACTAACTTATCACCGTCTGTCCTTACTAACTTGTATACGTTTGGGGATATTTCGAGCAACTGATTTTCTGAAGATACGATATGCTCAAAAAATTGTTGTTGGGAATTATTTGGTCGCAAGCCACCTAAGTACCAGGCGACAAGCAGCAGTAAAATCGACAAGATGCTGAGAATCTTCTCGAAGTGTTTATTTCGATTTGCAGTTTTTGGCTTTTTTATAGACATAAATTAAACAAGCCACGAGAAGTTTATATTCAGGTGACTTGCTCCTTAAGATAGTGCTAAAAAACGATAGATAGGATTAATGTGCCGTTTTCGGTTTGAGAGCAATTAACACACGCAATAGAATTGCGCCGCCAATAATAAGCCCAGTACCCGCAAAACCAAGGAAGTACCAACCCGCTAAGCCTTCATTTTCACCGAGTAGAGTAAAGGCACCTGCGACAGTTAGAATGATGGAAGCCCACCAACTGCCAACCAATGCCCACTTCCACCAGTTCATGCCTAGGTTAAATTGCTTTGCCCATTGATTGGCACCAGCAAAAACTAACACTTGTAGTGCACCAAACGCCATCCAAAATAGAGGATCAAGTACCGTTGATTGTGGAAACATTAGAAGCCCTCCCAGTTACCGTCGTATTCCCAAGTTTTCTCAACCTTGAGGTAATTTTCGCTGCGCATCCACTCTGGTGGTTGGTGGTAGCCAGCAAAGCGGCCGCCATTCCAATCGCCATGGTAGGCTTCGGCCTCAGGGTAATAGAAGAAGTTATGTTGCATTGCTAACAGCGTTTTACGAGTCATGCCAGTTGGGTCACGAGGATCGGTTTCTTTTACCAATGCGTGGATCCAGTTGTTCTTACGCGTATAAGGACACACAGCGATACACACGCGGCAACCCATTGCTGTTTCGGTTGGACCTTGACGCCACATTGTCCAGCAACTGTCTTGGTTAAAATCAAATTTGCGATAACCACGAACAACGACATCGGGCTTATCCACCTTGCTGATTGAGCCACTAGGGCAGGAGTCAGCGCAGATCTTACACTCTTCACAGAAGTGCTTAACTTTAGTGTCGATTGGCTTATCCGCCTCCAGATCCAGTTCAGTTATTACCGCCGCTAGGCGGATATTTGGCCCCAGCTCTGGCGTTAACAAAATACCATTTCGCGCCGCTTCACCCATACCCGCTTGGATGGCAAGCGGTGGTACCACGATTTCGTAATCTGACCCCGGCCATTGTGGACGTGCTGCATACCCCAATTCTCCAAGGAATGCCGCCATTAAACCTGAAGCATTTTTGGCGCGGAAGTAGCCATCATAAGAGGTAGAGTAACCAATAGCAGCGTACATTGGATCCCAGTTCATTGGCGTACCAAAAATGATCACATTCTTCCAATGTTTCGGTACGGATTCGTCCCAATCTGGCATACCACGCATGGTGTTTTTGAACATGAAGTTAGGATCCATTTTAGTAATACCAACAATGCTCATACCAAATTTGAATGCCATTTTCTTAATTAGATCAGATGCATGTTTTGGCGATTTAAATTCTTGCTTAGTGCGTTTAACCCACTGGAAATCGACATCATCTGGGTGGCCTTTTGGACTTGGTGGAAAGTCACTCTTTACACCACGCATGTAAGCCGCAGAGTATGCCCAGCCAAGTGCAAAGCGAGAGCGATGTTGTTCAAAGTTTTGCGCATGCTCTGCTTTTTCTTCAAAGGACTGATACATATCATCCCAACGTTCAGGGTAACGAGAATAGTACTCACGCACTCTTTCATTGGGAATTTCACGCCAGTCTTTGGTCGGCACCCAGCCGTTTTTTATTTCTGCGCCCAGCACTCGCGTGCGGTGGAACAAGAAATCACTCCACTCTGGACGAGTTAGTTCGCCGGCTACTTCCATAGTTGGTGCCACATCAACTCGAAACGGCTCACGGTTAAAGTACATGTCGTGGCCTGATTCAGTTCGGCCCCAACCAACATTAGCATCAGGATCTCGCCCTAATACAAATCCAGCCCCAGCAGCTGCGCCAATTGTCGCGGTGGCAGCGGCTACGCCGCCCAGCTTCAAAAAGTCACGGCGAGAGGTATCAGCTACGCCTGATTCAACTTGCTCTTTCACATTAACTCCAGATTTCTAATTATATTTCTACTAAATCAAGGCTCAGCGCTTTATTGATGGTATTAAGCTGCTCTCGATAAGTTATTTTGTAATGTCCTGCTAGCTTATTCAGCTCAACCATCACCAATTGAGCATCAGCCCATCTTTCGGTGTGGAAGTAGCATAGGAACAGTTGCTCTAAACACCATTCATCGTGTGGTTCAAAGATCAATAGTTGTTTGATGTCGTCCTCAAGATCGTGATACTGGCCGAGATCGGCTTTTACTCGGGCACGAATGCTAACTACGTCATAACTTTCTGGTTTTAGAAGTAAGTAATGATCGAGCGCATCGAGAGCTTCTTCAAAGCGACCGTTTTGATGCGCAGTAATACCGGCCAAACGTACTAGCTCAATTGATGAAATATCGTTGCTGAATGCGGTATTGATCCACTGATCAGCTTTATCGTTTTGACCAAGTGCTAAGTAAGAACTAACGGCAGTGATGTAAGTGGAAACCAATGATTTATCACAGACGAATGCTTGTTCTGCGAATTTAGCTGCCAGCTCAAATTGGCTATCTTGATAATAAAGACCAGCAAGGTTTTGATATCCACCTATAAAATCAGGAGCGATATCGATACAGCGCTGAAATTGCTCAATCGCCAATTCGCTTTCATTCATATAGAGAAAGTTAAAACCCAAATGACAATAGACCATCGGGTTTTGGGCATTGAGTTCAATAGATTCTTGTAACATCGCTTTGGCCATTTCGTAATCACCAAGCTGCTGGTAGACCAACCCACATTTACTTTTGAATTCATCGTCAGGAAGCTGAGCTTTATATAGGTTAGTGGCAATCATAGCGAGTTGACACATCTGCGCTGCCATTAAGGTTTCAAAGAGAAACTGCAACTGAGATTGGGTGATTGAGATTGATTCAAATAGCTCACTTAGCACGAGAGTAAAGCTTTCATGCTCTAACCAATCGAGTTGATTTTTGTCTTGCTCTTGGCCACGTTGGCCAAATTGCGCATTCAAAAACATCAAACGGTCGTTGAGCTTTGGTTCAACGTCTTGTAGTGATGGGAGTGAAGGGAGTTGGCTATTGAGGTATTGATATAGTTCGAGCCATTTACTGCTAATCATGCATAACGTCCTACTTAAATTTCAGCGTTAATATTGAGTATTTTGTTAGTGGCTAAAAGGTCGTATTTACCCCTTAAGAGGTAGTTTTATTCCCTTTGAAATCAAACATGATTTTGATCAAACTCTATTGTGTCTAAATCATGAGCGTTGTGGATAGGAAGATGTAAGAGGGTTGTAGTTAATTGGAAACAAGGTGGAAACCCATTTCGAAATGGGACCGTGAAAATAAAAGAGGCAGCGTTAGGCTGCCTCTAATCTAAATACTCTTAACGAGTGTAAATATTATTATCTAGCTAGTTTAGCCTTTGATATGATCAAGTTCGTAGTCAGCTAAAATACCTTTCGCTTTGATGATGTCTTCAGCGTCGCCATGCACAATCACAAGGAATTTGTCAGCTTTAATTGCAGAATCGTATTTTACGATGCTGTCTTTAGGAATGCCGATACTTGCTAGTGCACCACCGATAGCGCCTAAACCACCTGTCACTACAGCACCTTCAATCGCACCAACGAAAGTCGACACAATAGGACCAGCAACCATTAGGGCACCAACGCCAGGTAGCCAAAATAGACCTGCACCAACTAGTGCACCCCATAGACCGCCCCAAAATGCGCCTGTTTTACCCCATGTTTTAACACGGTCACCGGTGTTGTAAAAACCCGCTACGTGTTCTTCACTGTGATAGCCTTTACCCAAAATTGAGATTTTTGATACATCGTATTTCTCACTTTGCAGTAATTTAACGACTGCTTCAGCTTCTAGGTGAGTATTTACGACTGTGATGATTTTTTCTTGTTGTTTCATATCATATCTCCATTTTGAAATTTGATGTTTTTATTTTAATTTGCGTTTCAACGTTAATGTCTCTGAGTTGATACTCCCACCAGCGCCATTTTAGATAAACTGATATTTTTGAATTCTAAGATCTTATTTATAGATTATTGGTAAGGTTAATATTAATAGATTGTGAATGTTCATTTTCTATTCATAATTCATACATAATCTTAAGTAGTAAAAAGTGATATATTTAAATTTTTTTGATAGGCGAGGATTTGATGATAATTAGTGACGTTTATACTTAAATTGGATTTTCTTATGCTGTTTGCGTCACTTATTTTAGGATAATAGTTATAACCCTAAAATAAGTCATTAGGTCAATGTAATTGACCTAATGATCCCTAGCTTGGTTATAAATTATTGACGTTTTCTTCAATGATAGATTTTAATGAATCCCAATATTCTCCAGTATCCAATGGAAGCATGCTAAAGTGGCCACAGTTCTTAAATAGAATGAGTTCACAATCCCAAGCTTCGGCATAACTTTTAGCCATAGAGTAAGGTACAGTTTCATCTTCTAAGCCATGAATAACAGTAAGTTGTGTTGCTCCGTGTCCACGGCTGATAGGGTTAGCCAGTGACATCTTATTTAAATCTTGGTTGAGGAGTTTTTCAACTTGCTGTGGTTCATTGAGAAGATGATATTGGTTCAAATCCAGTACGCTAGAAATACTGATTGCTTTTTTGGGTCTAATATCGAGTTCTTCGCCTAACAGCCAAGTCATTAAGTGACCACCTGCTGAATGACCAATGATTAATAATTTACTAAAATCTAGATTATGTTCAGTTAAGCTGAAAAGGTATTCAAATCCTGATCTTATATCGCTTAATATTTCTTCCAAAGCAATTGAACCGGTCTCAGGCATACCGCGATATTCTAGATTCCAGATGGCACAATTACGTTTATACTCATTGACGATAGCTTTGGTCGGATAGATATCTAAGGTATTTTTATCTTTCCAATATCCCCCATGAATAACAACGATAATGGGAACTGGTTCATCTGATATAGGAACATACAGATCGCCAAATTGTTTATCATGTTTGCCATAGAAAAATTTCATTTATGAGCATCCTTATTAAAAAGGCTTCTAAAGAAGCCTTTTAGTATACCCGTTCTCCTTGAAGTCGTAGCGATATTGGCTATGTTCGTGAGCCTCAATTACATAGTAGACACATAATAATTATATAGCTCTTCTATGTTTACTCATCACCGCCTGCAACATCCAAGTTTACATAATGATTGGAAAAAGATTATTGGTGGAATCCTGCATTCTGCATTTTATTCAAAACAACTTCTTTTTGGCTTTCTGTGAGTGTTCTGATTGGTAAGCGAGGATTACCAGCATCAATGCCGTGTAATTGCATAGCGACTTTGCCAGCGGCGACACCACCAAACTCGACTAGAACACGGATCAAAGCGATAACAGCATCCATTTTCTTGTTAACTTCTTTTATGTCACCAGCGTTAAATGATTCAATGATTGAGTTAAAATGGTCTGCAGCATAGTTGTATGTACTGCCTACAGCACTCTCTGCTCCAACTGCTAATGCGGCTGGTAGGAATTCATCAACACCCCATGGAATATTAAATTTGCCATCTAGAACTCGAACGCAACGCTGGTATTCGTAAATATCAACATGGTTGAATTTAACACCAGCAAGATTTGGAATTCTCTTATCCGCTTCGATCAAAAATTGCTCCATATCTAACATTACACCAGACATACCTGAATGGTAGTAATAGAACTCTTTTGATGGAGCCGCAGCAGCAACTGTCGCACAGTACTCAACAAGGTCAGCGATTGAACCAGGTTTAAAGAAGCTCGGTGCTATAACGGATGTGGCGAGAATATCTAATGTTTCTGCATGCTTAGTTAATTCGATAGTATCAACGATTGATAGAGCACCAGTATGAAGAATGATATCCATTTTTCCGTTGATGGCTTCAACCCATGCTTCTGCAATGGCTTTACGTTCAGCGACGCTACATTGGATACCCTCACCAGTTGTACCGCATGCGTAGATGCCTTTGACGCCAGTAGCAATCAGATGCTTCGCGATCTTATCGATCTCTGGATAATTTACGCTACCGTCGACATTAAATGGAGTATGTGGCGCTGCAATTAACCCTTTAAGACGTTTCATAGTGGTTTCCTTTGTGGAGTTTTATTTCTAAAATTAAGCAAACTTGTGAAGTTAAACTTTATGCTATAGCGTTTTTAGTCTTTTTCAACAGGGTTATTTTTGAAATGTGATGTAATGATGGTTTTTGTGTTGTGCTTTGACGTTTCTCGTTTTCAAAGGTGAAGCTTTACTTCATTAATCAGATTGGCTGCGTTAATATATTCAGTAGAAAATTAATTATAATTGGATTTTAGTCATGGCTGAGAAGAGAATAAAAACGAACGTTGGAGCGATCATTCCAACGATTAACAGTGTGTATGAGAGTCTTTCTCCAGCTCAAAAAAAGATAGCAGACTTTGTGCTCGAGTCACCAAGTGAAGCGTCAGAGTTATCGGTTTCTGAACTCTCAAAAGTGACTGATTCGAGTGATGCATCCATTATTCGGTTTTGCCGTTACATTGGTTTTGATGGGTTGAAAGACTTCAAAGCTGGGTTAGGTATTGAGATCGCCAAACTGAATTTTGATGACTCTATATTAGACACCGATATTGAGCCAAGCGATGAATCGAGCGTTGTTGCCATGAAGCTAAAGTCTCGATTAGATAATGTTATTTCTGAAACAATTAATCTATTGAATTTCAGTGAGCTCGATAAGGTGGCGGAGTGCATGAGCCAGGCCAAATCCGTTGCTGCTATTGGTGTAGGGTCATCCGGCATTACCGCCGCTCAGGTTAAACACAAGTTCATGCGTATTGGTATGAATGTTGATGCTTTTGTCGATGGACACAACATGTATATGAAAGCTGCCTTGATGAATCAAGGCGACGTTCTCCTGGGGATTTCCCATTCTGGAACAACCAATGAGCTTATTAAATCGTTTAAGATAGCAAAGGAGAGCGGGGTCACGACGGTAGCGATTACACATAACCCTCGTTCTGCGCTGGCTAAGTGTGCGGACTATGTTCTAATTAACGGCAATAGACAAAGCCAACTACAAGGTGACTCAATCGGAACTAAGATTGCTCAGTTATTTGTTGTTGATCTAATTTATAGCGTGTTAGTCAAAACTGACATGACTGATAAAATGAGCAAAAAATCGAGAACCATTAAAGTAGTGGTAAAGTAAAACTTCATATCCAAAGTGGGTAGAGTGAGTATTCTGTCACTCTACCCAACCTCAAATAATCCTACCTATATCTCAGAACTAGCCGATTTGCCTTAGTCCACCTGTGATACTTGTCAATAATTGTTAAAATCCAGATTGAAGTTTTACTTCAAAATATATAGATTGAATGAAAACTTACTTACCAAGGTTTCATTTTGGAGTTTAACTTTATGAAAGCCGAGATCTTATCCAAATTAAAAAGTGGTTTTGTATCATCCTGCCAACCGGTAGACGGTAGCCCTATGGACACGCCTAGTATTGTTGCCGCCATGGCACTTGCTAGTGAATTAGGTGGCGCAGCAGGCTTACGTATCGAGGGAATTGATAATCTAAAAGAAGTCGTAAAAGTCGTCTCAATTCCAGTCATTGGTATTGTTAAACGAGATCTAACTGAGTCACCGGTAAGAATTACGCCTTTTTTAACCGATGTTGCTGATCTATCAGATGCAGGAGCAACAATCATTGCGTTTGATGGCACTGGGAGAGTTCGGCCAAATGATATCAAATCTTTGATTGCTGCTATTCATGCTTGTGATTGTTTAGCAATGGCTGATTGTTCAAATGTCGAAGATGCTCAAACTTGCTTCGAATTAGGTGCTGACATTATCGGTACGACACTATCAGGATATTGCGGCGGAGAAACACCAAAAGAACCTGACTTTGATTTTATTAAATCACTTGCGAATACAGATATGTTTGTCATGGCAGAGGGACGCTTTAATTCACCGGAATTAGCAGCCCAAGCCATTATCTCTGGTGCGGACTGTGTCACGATCGGCTCTGCGATTACACGAATTGAATACATTTGCGAATGGTTCAATGAAAGCATCAGTGAAGCGCGGATTGTCAGAGAGTCTTTATATTGATGAAACAAAAACGCTAATAGCCATCAGTGAAAGTGTCGTAAGTGTAAAACAAATACGCCGACAAAAACGATATCGGGGAAAGTATCAATCTTGTTTAGGGTAGATCTCTAGGCATTAAAAATAAATTGGAGTTTGCATGATTTTAGGGAATTTAAACGATATTAATCTAAAGAATGATATACCAGAGCAAATTTGGAATGCTCTTAAATTTGTTCGAGATAATGATTTAAATAAATTAGATGACGGTAGATACAACATCGATGGTGATAATCTTTTTATCAATGTAATGACCGTTGACTCAGTGTCAAAAGATTCGAAGTCTTGCGAATTACATCGTAATTACGCCGACATTCAAATACTAATCGAAGGTGAAGAATTAATGGAGTATGCCACCTCGAGAGAAGAATTTTTGCCAGTAACTGAATATGATGCTACCAACGATTTTCAATCAATAAATCCGACTGGTGGTGTTTCTACCCTAATTTTAAAACCGAATATGTTTGCTGTTTTTTACCCAAATGAGCCTCATAAGCCGACTTGTTTCATTAATGAAATAAAAACAATTAGGAAAGCAGTGCTCAAAGTACACACTAATTTTTTACAGAAATTAATTTAAGAGGTTTCACTATGTTTGCGTGGTATAAAGAAGTTACATCACCGCAGAAAAAAGCCATATTTTCTGCTTGGCTCGGGTATGTTTTTGATGGTTTCGATTTCATGCTCATCTTCTACATTATGTATCTCATTAAGCCAGAGCTTGGTTTAACTGATATGGAGGGCGCGTTTCTCGCAACGGCAGCATTTGTCGGCCGTCCATTAGGGGGTGCAATTTTTGGTTTGTTAGCTGACCGCTATGGGCGCAAACCATTAATGATGTGGGCTATTGTTGCTTATTCAGTCGGTACTGGTTTAAGTGGACTTGCCGTCAGTGGTTTGACTCTAGCCCTTGCTCGTTTCGTTGTAGGCATGGGTATGGCGGGTGAGTATGCTTGTGCATCAACTTATGCTGTTGAAAGTTTTCCTAAGCACCTTAAAGCAAAAGCAAGTGCGTTCCTTGTGAGTGGTTTTGGCGTAGGTAACATCATCGCTGCTTATTTCATGCCTGCATTCGCAGAGGCATTTGGTTGGCGTATGGCGTTCTTCGTCGGTTTAACACCAATTCTTCTTGTCCTTTATATTCGTTCTAAAGCGCCTGAATCAAAAGAATGGGAAGATGCTAAAAAAGCGCGTGAAGCTTCTGGTGAAGTTCGCCAATACGAGAGTTTCTTCTCAGTATTGTGGGGCGCTCTAAAAGGTCTATTTAATCCAACACAATTGCCACTTACTTTAGTCGTGTTTGTCGTGCTGTTCTCAATCTTTGGTGCAAACTGGCCTATCTTCGGTCTATTACCGACCTACATGGCAGGTGTTGGTTTTGAAACTGCAGTTATATCTAAACTGATGACTGCTGCTGCATTTGGTACCGTAGCAGGTAACATTACGTGGGGTCTACTTGCTGACCGATTTGGTTTGAAAAAGACATTTGTTCTTGGTTTGTTATCGTCTTTCTTCTTCATTATTCCATTATTCATGATTCCAGAAGGTAATAACTTCTTATTAGGTTTATGCCTATTCGGCCTGATGTTTACTAACGTTGGTGTTGGCGGACTTATGCCTAAGTTTATTTATGATTACTTCCCATTAGAAGTACGTGGTTTAGGTACTGGCTTAATTTATAACCTTGCAGCAACATCGGGCACATTTAACTCAATGGCTGCAACCTATATCGGCCTTACGTATGGCCTAGGTACAGCACTGACTTTCGTTGTTTCATTCTGGACCTTTACATTAGTTACGATTATCGGCTTCGGTATTCCAGATTGGCTACTCGTTCGCGCTAACAAAAAACGCGCAGCAAAAGCAGCCCAAGTGGAAGCGGCACAACTTGAAACTGCACAAGTGTTGAAATAAGTGAAATACCAGGCTGTGCGATGTATTCGTCGCACAGTCAAAAAAAATTAGTTTATTTAAAAAGGATATGGATATGACTCGTTATGGCGTAGTAGGTACAGGTTATTTTGGTGCTGAATTGGCTCGTTTTATGAAAGAAGTCGAAGGCGCTGAAATTACAGCGATTTACGATCCTGAAAATGCAGCCTTAATCGCTGAAGAATTAAATTGTGTCGCGACTGCTTCATTAGAAGATCTTGTCTCTCGAGATGATGTTGACTGCGTTATTGTCGCATCACCAAATAATGCTCATAAAGAGCCAGTACTTGCAGCAGCTCGCCATGGAAAGCATGTTTTTTGTGAGAAGCCAATTGCTCTAAACTATCAAGACTGTTGTGAAATGGTTGAAGCTTGTAAACAGGCTGGTGTTAAGTTTATGGCGGGTCACGTGATGAACTTCTTTAACGGTGTTCGTCATGCTAAGCAGCTTATTAAAGAGGGCGTTATTGGTAACGTACTCTCATGTCACACCAAGCGTAACGGTTGGGAAGATGAGCAGCCGACAATTTCATGGAAGAAGATGCGTGAAATTTCTGGCGGACACCTATACCACCACATTCACGAGCTCGACTGTGTTCAGTTTTTAATGGGTGGTGGGCCAGAAAAAGTGACCATGACCGCTGGCAACCTTGCACATAAGGGACCAGGCTTTGGTAACGAAGATGACATGTTGTTCTTAAATCTTGAGTTTGCCGATGGTCGTTTTGCGACTCTAGAGTGGGGCGGCGCTTTCCATTGGCCAGAGCATTACGTGTTAATTCAAGGCGAGAAAGGCGCGATTAAGATTGATATGCAAGAAACAGCCGGTACTTTGCGTATTAATGGTAAGAATGAGCATTTCCTTGTCCATCAGAGTCAAGAAGAAGATGATGATCGTCGCGCAGGCAATACCAACAGTGAGATGGATGGTGCAATAGCATACGGTAAACCTGGTAAGAAAACGCCAATGTGGCTTTCATCGGTGATGAAGTTAGAGATGCAATATTTGCATGATCTATTGAATGGTATGGAACCATCAGAAGAATTTGTTGCGTTAATTACAGGCGAAGCCGCTACTTCCGTCATTGCGACAGCTGATGCTGCTACCGCTTCTCGATATGAAGACCGCAAAGTTAAAGTATCTGAAATACTATCAAAATAGTTGTTTCAATAAGTAAAAACAAAAAATAAATAACGATATATAGCCGGATAATAATTCGGCTATATATTTGTTCGAGAAGATTTTATTTATATTATAAAGGTGAAAAATGAAAAGTTCCTTATTGATTGGCGCGTTGTTGTTAACGCCGTTTGCTGCATCTGCAACCTCTTATGTTACAGGTAATATTCAATTCCATAATAATAAAACGGTGACTTCGGATGAAACTTCAAAAATTGAAGCCGGACATGTATTTAAAAATTCAATCGGTAATATGACCGCATTTGTAGAGTTCTCTTCTATTCCAATTGGTGGTTACAGTAGTGAAGAGGGTAAAGCAAACGACCCATATATTACATTGGGGCTAGAGCAAAGCTACGCAGTTACTAATAAACTTTGGGTAGCATTGGGCTATCACCACTTATTACAAGCTGGTGAAACTGTTCAGCTTCGACCATTATTGAAATTTGGCTATAACTTCGAAAATGGCTTTGCATTTTCTAACCGAACTCGTTTCCACATTGATGAAACGGATGCTGATAAAGGTATGTTCCAAGTCCGTTATGACAATAAAATTAGCTACTCATTTAAAGATATTCCAGTAAGAGTTCACTATAACAACGTTTACCATGTTAATGATGAGGGAGATAACCCAATGGATCATGAGGTCCGTATTCAGTGGACTCGTGATGGTGTTCAACCTTACTTTGAAAACCGTAGCCAAGGACACGGAGTCTCTGGTAAGAAAGTAAATAATGCGCTTGTATTTGGTGCATCATACGCATTCTAATTATTAGAATTAAATAGCTAATTAATGCACTACCTCCTTTAGTTTCAATAAGTACCGTTTCACAATATAGTTATTTTAATAGTTAAGATTTACATTTTAAAATTAGTTAGCTATTTGTTTTATCAAGTTTAAGTAATCGTATTCATATTTTAAGTAATGCCATTTGTCCATTGATGTTTAATTTTGTTTTTTCTGTTTAATTTTAAATGAAAATAATAAAAATTATTTATGTGTTAGGGTTAATTACAATGAGAGGTTTCAATGAAGTTGATATTAAGTACAGCGCTTGCTCTATCTATTTCGGTAGCAAATGCGGGAATTATTACTACTAATGACCATCGGTCTTTAAATGAAAATGAACTGTCTAGGAGTATTCAGTCTGAGCTGAAAAACTCAGCGCCTTTTTATCAGGTATCAAATTTATCTTTAAGCACTCCGAGTGATGCTGTCACCTTGCCAGGAGCAATCGTCGACCAAGTGAAAGTACTTGAGTCTATGACTCTAATTGCAAAAATTAACCCAGAAATTAGTGGTTATCACTCGGTTTTCGGCGCAAGTGATAGCCGCCCTGGTTACCCTAACTCTTACTTTCATGTTTATGTGTCAGATTTAAAATTAGGTTTCGAGATTAGACGTCATCGAGGTGGCGATATCTATAAGAGCAATAAAGTTGATATCAACTTACTGAGTGGCACAGATAACATTTTGGCATTCTCTGCATCAGAAGTTACCGGTTATAGATTGTTTTTGAATGGCGAAAAAATCCTAGATATACCCGCACCACCTAATTACGGTTTGATCAATAACATCAATGGTATTGATAATGCTCACGTTGGAAAAACGATCCGTCACAATGCCAATGAATACAATTATGCCGGTCGTATCGATCAATTAGAACTCTATAATGTTGCGCTTGATGATGAAACATTAAAAGAGAAAACATTCTTAGACGTTTCCGATAGAGCCGCTATTCAGAGTTTTAAGTTGTATGACAAGGAAGAGTGGAATACTGCCGCTTTCCGTATTCCTGCTCTAATCCGAACCAAAAACAATACGATTATTTCAGCCGCTGATATTCGTTATGGTGATAGTAATGACTCCCCAAACAACATTGATGTTGGCGTCCGTCGTAGTGCAGATAATGGTGTAACGTGGACAGATCCTGAAGTTATTTTGCAGTTTAATGACTATCCGAGTATTCCATCTAGTCAAATCACAGATAGCGCATCCTATATCGACTCAGTGATCGTCGAGGGACACAACAATCGAGTGTTCTTATTTGCAGATGCGTTTAAAGGTGGAATTGGACAAGCGAACTCAACATCGGGCACTGGATACTCAGAAATCGATGGCGAGAAATACCTAACATTAACCAGTACTAGCCAGCCAACACAGAAATTCTATCTAGGTAACGATAATACGGTATACACCATGGACGGAGTAGCAACGGATTATACGGTTGGCGACGGATTTGCTCTTTTCGATGCTGGTGTTGAAGTAAGTAATATTTTCTATAAACGTTCACCACTTGTTGTTGATTCTACATCATTTATTGTCATGATTTATTCAGACGATGAGGGGGCGACTTGGAGCCAGCCAACCATCGTAAATGATCAGATAAAAACCTCAGACATGAAATTCCTTGGCGTGTCACCTGGCGGCGCAATTATTATTCAAAATGGAGCGCATCAAGGTCGAATTTTAGTTCCGATGTACTATACGTCGACAAATAACACGACTGAATATGCAAGTGCGATGTACAGTGATGACAACGGTGTAACATGGCAGTTAGGTGAATCACCAAATGATGGTCGTATTGGTGGGGCTGAGAAGCTGCATGAGGCACAATTCGTTGAAATGCCTAATGGTCAGATTAAGATGTTTGCGCGTAGTATCGGCCGCGCTGCTATCGCAACGAGCTTGGACGGTGGTGTCACTTGGTTGGATGACGTCGAATATGATTCCACGTTGGTGATGAGCAACACAACGGGCTGTCAATTATCAATCATTAACTATTCTGGCTACGTCGATGGACAACCTGCTGTGATCTTCAGTAATCCAGCAGCAACCAAAAGAGCGAATGGTACGATACGGGTGGGACTGATCAGTGAAGATGGTTACTACGATAATGGGGAACCTCGTTACCACTTTACGTGGAAGTATGCGCGAATTATTGTGCCTGATGAGTTTGCATACTCCAATTTAACCGAATTAGAAAATGGCAATATCGCTATTTTGTATGAAGATAGCAATACTCGTTATAAACTGTTCCATTTGGTCTATAGTGAATTTACGTTAGATTCATTAAAGTTCTTGCCTTAGTTTTCAATGGATTAAGAAAATAATCTTTCGTATAAGTCTAGACATTAAAAGCTCCGTTACAGGAGCTTTTAATGATTACGATGGGAATTTCTTGATGTTTACATCCCTGAGCCTGTGAATATTAATAACGTCACTAGTCCCATAGCGATAAGAATAAACAAAGCTCGTCTATTTGAGGCAAAGACTAATCGAGAGTGAGTTTGATTGTCTGTAATACTTTTTTGCTTACCAGTAATCATTGCCATCAATAGCGGTTTTGAACGTAATTTGTAAACCACGATAGCGAGTATATGCAGAAAAACAAAGAGCAATAGTAAATGAGCACATGCACCATGAAGTATTCGAAAATACCCCATATTACTCTCTCTGAGAACAAGATTAGCGTATGGGATTTGGTCAAAGAAACCGACTAAAGCCATCCCGGTCATACATTGCACAAATATTGTTCCTATTAACGCAATAACCATCCAAGAGCCAGCAGGGTTATGACCGATGCGCGATGATGCTTTCCCTTGCAAGTAACGAATCGTCCGTGTAGGTGAAGATATGAAGTGTTTAAATCGGCTGGTATCGCTACCGACAAAACCCCAAATGATGCGCCATAGAATAAGAGTGAAAAGTGCTAAGCCTAAATAGAGATGCGGTCCTAATCCGGTCATTAGTCCGATAAAAAGTAGAGCTTGAAGCCAATGGTATAAACGAGTGGGTAGATCCCAAATTTTCATGGTTGTTCCTGAATAATAGAGAGTTTACTAATTTGATACTCACTGAGCGCCATGTGCCCCTGTAATTAGTGAGTATCTTAAGCACCTGATAAAATGAACAAGACCGAATAAGACATAAAGAATGAAAAACACCCAGAGATTGATAGGGCTACATTTTTGTCAGGTCGATGGTTCTTGTTGGTGATTCTGTTGCGATGGCGGCACTATAAATTACACACAAAAATTAATTAATAGCCTAGATGAGTAATGATTGTTTCCATATAGAGCGTAATCGATGGCTTTGCTGTGAGGTTTTGATTAGAGGGAAGATTAATAGGAAATTAAACGATCGAGATTCTATACATTTAACGGGCAGCTTAGGTGCCCGTTAAATGTCGTTTTATTGATACTTATAGCGATCTTGCCAATGATTCAAATGCTTGAATTCTTGCTTTTGAGCTGTCTCTGGCCGCGTTTGATGCGCTGTCAGCTGAAGAGAATGTCGCGATGACAAGATTCTTCTCTTGGTTGATATATAGAAATTGCCCAAAGACACCACGATACGTTGCAATGTTTTTATTTGAGTCATGTACCCAAAGGAAGTTCTTATAGCCCTCTAAGTGAGAGTCAAATACCTCGTTATTGGAGTCTTTATAAACGCTATTTAACATATGAGCGTTTTCTTCTTCCGTGATGTTAAAGCTGTCTTTAACCCACTTCTCAGAAAAAACTTGTTCACCGTTATATTGACCATTGTTAACCATGGCGAGGCCAACACGCGCAAAGTCTCTCAACGTGGTGTTGAAACCGCCAGTTGCAACAGGGTTATAGTTCATATCGGTCATAAAGAAAGCATCATGTTCTACACCAAGCTTGCTCCATATATTGTCAGCAATGAACGTATTTAATGGCTGACCAGAGACTCGAGCGATAACCCAGCCAATCACGTCAACATTTGGGCTGTGGTATTCAAATTTATGATTTACATCCAAGTTTTCAGCTTTTTCAAATATTGAGGCGAAGCTCAATAAATCGCGAGGTGTATTTGTGTTTATCGGATCTAGTGCCATCAAATCATACGCTGGTATGAAACCTAATCGGCGAAAATACTCGAAATGTACGTCACCAGGTGCCATGTTTACGTAGTCTTCACTATAGTGAATTGCCGAAGTCATGTTCAAAATCGTTCGCAAAGTTTGTTCACCAAAGTGTGTTCCGTTGAGCTCACTAATATAAGTACTGACTTTTTCGTCAACGTTGATTTTACCTTGTTCAACCAATAGGCCTAGAGCCTGACCAACCAGTGATTTTGTACTCGATGCCCACATATGATGATCTTTGGCGGTAAAGTCGCCGAAATATTCCTCATGCAAAATGTTACCATCTTTAATAATAATGTAGCCATCGGTATGGTCGTTCACCATTGCGTCACGAAATGAAAGTTCCTCATCGGAATAAGTAAATTTGTGGTTGACGATTTTAGGCGTTAATGCTTGGGGAAGTCCATTGATGGCACCGTCACGCGCGACCATAACGGTTGGATGAATTCCCATATTTTTGAATGCCCACTTATTGAATGGAGTCTGGGTATAATTGCTTAATGTGACTTGTTCTTTGGGTTGGGCAGGTACAGTCGACATGGGTTTAGTTTCGGCTGCAACAGCAGTCGAGGTGAGACCGACAACAATGAGTGAAACCATCGATTTTTTCATTTGAAATCCCCGTTAACAATCTTGTGTGTACGGGAGTAGATTAACTTGATAAGTTCAAACATATAAATCCATAATGTACGCTCAAGACGTACAAAGGTGATGTGATGATTTCGATAGAACAGGTTGCGTGCTTTACGAGTGTTTATGAACTTAAAAGCTACAGCGCGGCGAGCCAGAGACTTGGCAAGGCGCGTTCTACGGTAAGAGAACGTATTAATGCACTCGAAGATATGATGGGAGTGGAACTATTTTCTATCGAAGGAAAGAAAGCAATCCCGAGCAATGTTGCACATCGTCTTTATCCTCGAGCGAGGTTATTAGCAAGGCAATCTTTAGAATTTGAAAATATCGCGTTGTCTGCCTACCAAGGCGAGTTGAACAACATTACCGCTTATCATGACAGTTCTATACCATCAAAACTCTTATTGGGAATAGAGGCCGATATTAAGTCTCTGCATCCAACGATCATCATTAATTGGCTGCAAAGAGATAGAAACCATTGCCTACAGCAAATAGAAGCAGGGGAGGCGTTGTTTGCGGTCATGCCAGGGATGGGAAATCTGCACCCTAGTGCTGGTATTGGGAATATCAATTTAGGCTCTTTTCCGCTTAGTATTTTTACCTCCGTTCATTCAGCTATTCCGGATGAACCTATTTCCATTGCGGAATTAGCGACGTTTCGACAGCTCATTGCCGAAAACGACATCACTAACGAACTGAGGCACACTAAACTTAGTTGTGAATTTGAAGTAGTGACTTCGCAAAACTTGCTTGTTGATAAGCTAAAAGTTGACGGGTGGACTGTGTGTTCACCTGATAATATGAAACAACATATTACCAGTGGTGATATTCGAGAAATTGAATTAGAAGAAGCGCCTAGAATGGTTAGACAAGACTGTATCTTGTTTTACAACATGTCCTCAAAAGCATCTCAACAAGAATCTCGAATCTTAGATGTGGTCGCGAGGGTGGCGAAAAAACTAAACCTTTAGTGCTAAATGAGAGACGATACCTGAGGCCACATGATGAATTTCAGATTCACAACATGTCCTCGGTCGCCTTCCCATTTTTGCTTTGAATTTTGCCTTTATTGAGGGAGTTTGGTGCCGCCGTCATTGTGAGCAAAATAGTTGGAAAGAAAGTCGATAAATGTACGAATACGTTGAGGTTGGTACTCTGCATCTTTATACAGGAGATACATGGGACGCTTAAATGTTTGATACTGTTCTAATATTAGTTGTAATGAGTTGACCTCTAATTCTCTCTCGATCATCCACTTAGGCATTGCGGCAATGCCTCGTCCTAGTTTTGCCATTTGTACGAGCATCTCAGGGTTATCACTTCGATTAACCGCATCTATTCTATTAGCTTCAACGCTAACGCCAGATACTGTTTTTCACTGTCACTTAGACTAATAGCGTGGGCGTGACGGTGAAACCAGGTAATCGCAATATTTTAACCAAGCAATCTTTTTGTATTGAATTCATTTGTTGCAGTAGTAAATGTTCCAGAGTAAGCAACTCAAGTAAAAACCTTTAAACAATGTAACTTATCCATGAGCATTCCAATCTGGAATGTTAATAAGGTAAATAGTCGCCTCCTAAAATAGTCTGGTTAGGTTCATAGGGCAGGAGCCTAACCATTCTTGTTGATTTTAACGTTTCGAGGTTATTTTTTGGATTGTTATTTAACACTTATCTTTGGTGGAAAGAGTAGGCAACGATAGATTTAAATGAATGGCTGCCAATCTTACGATTAACGTCGTAATAACACAGTGCATAAATGCAATTGTATTATCGACTCCCATCGATAGGGCTATCGAATAAACAATGCCACCAATTAAACATGCAGTTGCATATATTTCCCGCTTTAGGACATTGGAGACTTGGCTCGTTAGCGCATCTCGGATAATTCCACCACCACAACCTGTTATTACACCCATCACGATAGCGACCATCATAGAGTCTTGATACTGTATAGCTTTTTCGAATCCGATTCCGACGAACACGGCAAGCCCAATCGCATCGGAAACCGGTAAAATCCACGAAGGGATATTATCGAGTTTTTGAAACATAATCATGGTGATCAAACAGGTCACCAAAATAACCCAAAGGTAAGTTGTATCATTCATCCAGAAAACAGGTGTAGCGCCAAGTGCCATGTCTCTGAATGTTCCACCGCCTATAGCTGTCAATCCACCAAGAACGATAGCCCCAAAAGCGTCCATACCAAATTTTGAAGCAACGATAACGCCGCAAATAGCAAATATAATTGTTCCAAAAATATCGAAAAAATAAATTACTGACATCTTAGATGACACCTAGAAATAAACCCTCTTTCGAGGGTTTATGATGATTGAAGTTTTAAACTGCGTTGCTGACAACAAGTGAATGGTTCTTAGATGCAGGGAATACGAATTGTGCCAATATTGGACAAACGACCAACAGCATAAGAACATAATAGAACGCACTGGTGAAGCTAGACGTTAAATCGACTAAATAGCCAACAATTTGCGTGTTTATCGTTGCTAAGATGTATGAAGACAACCAGAACGTAGACATCGCATACATGATTGTATTGGTCGATGGATTTTTAATGAGTTCACGAGGTAATGAGAAAATAAAGCTAAACCAAGATGAAAGCATCATACCCGAGCCAAATGCGCCCATAACAATAATGTACTCGTTAGCACCAAAGAACATAGCGTAAACGAAGATCACCATTAAGACAGACGTTGAAGCGAATAGCTTTTTGTATGGGATATTTTTTCCTTTCAGCCAGATGGAAAGGAACGCGCCTGCAATAATACCAAATTGATTAACAGATGGAGCGAAGAAAGCAATACTGTCAGCAGACAAGTTAGCATACTGCGAGTAGTATGTTGGCAAGTATGTAAATGGTACCAGTAGCATTAAAAGACCGCCGATGTATTGCGTTACCATTCCCCAAACAACGCGAGATCGGAGTACAGTTTTAACTTCTGAGTGTTTGTCGTTATCTGAATCTGACTTATTTGATGCTTGTTGAAAGTCTTTAAAGAATATTAGCCAAGCTGCTGCAAAAGCCAAAGTGATCCAACCATAAGCAGCAAGTAGAGGTTTCCAGCCACCAATATAATTCATTAAAGGAATAGCAAACATAAGTGCAATAGCAGAACCAATGACGTTTGGAATTCCATTTATGCTATTCAACTTTGATGCGGTTTTTGCATCGAAGTAGTGAGAAACGACTGGAACCATCGAAACTAGACACATGGCACCACCTAGACCATTTAAGAATCGGATGAGAATCAATACGTAGAAGTCATCTGTAAATGGAATGAAAATAGCGGTACCGACTAATACTAATGCAAGGAAGTAAGATTTCTTAATGCCTAGTTTGTAGGTCACGACAGCAATCGATAGTGCGCCAAGGATCTTAGCCCACAAAATCGCATTGGTCATCATTGCTGATTCTGCAACACCGACGCCAAAATCTTGCATAATTTGTGTGCCTACGGCACCAGTAGTAGCCCATGATGCGCCAAATACTAAGTAAACTGTGAATAGCAAAAATTCAACAATGTATTTTTCCCATTTCATTTTAGTGTTCCTTATTCATAAACATTGATACGCTCGTGGCGACATTTCTTGCCGTAGACGTTAAATCTTGTTTCGCATTCGCTAGTGCTGTCGGTAAGTCAACCACTGAGATCATGGTCGAGAATGCTGCATCGATACCATGTTCGTATACATCTTCAAAGCCTTTACCTAAGCATCCAGCGATCGCAATGACCGGTACGTCATAGGTTTTTCCACATTTAGCGACACCGATAGGCGTTTTCCCATAGACAGTTTGACCATCAATTTTCCCCTCGCCAGTTATTAGCAAATCAGCGTCAGAACAAATAGAAACGAGATTGACCGCTTTTATGACGACATCTATACCTTTTTCTAATTTCGCATTCAGAAAAGCGATGGCCCCTGCACCAAGGCCTCCCGCAGCACCGGCCCCTTTGGTGTGTTTTAATTCAATATTGAGCGTTTCTTGAATAACGGAACCTAAGTTATCTAGGCACTTGTCTAAGAAAACCAAATCTTCGTTTGAGCCACCTTTTTGTGAACCAAACATATGAGAAGCTCCGGAAGGCCCGCACAGAGTATTTTCCACATCACAAGCAATATTGATTTGGCACTCATTGATACGAGGGTCAATATTGCTGAAATCGATGGTTTTCAGAGAACTGAGTGCACTTCCACCTAGTCCAATGCTTTCGTCATCTTTATCTAAGAAAACAATTCCGAGTGCCATTGCCATTCCAACACCACCGTCATTAGTCGCACTTCCGCCTAAGCCTAATGTGATTTTTCTCAAGCCTTGATCTAGTGCATCTTTGATCAGTTCGCCAGTCCCAAATGTCGTGGTTAGTAGAGGGTTTCGGTGCTCGCCAACGGCAAGGTGTAGCCCAGAAGCTTCGGCAACTTCAATGATCGCTGTTTCGTTATCGCCGAGAATGCCATAGGTGGCATCGACTTCGAGTCCAATGACAGGGGAGGTGACTCGAACTGTACGATATTTACCATTCGTTACGGAAACGAGAGCTTTAACCAGTCCTTCACCACCATCTGACATAGGAACTTTGATATATTCAGCGTCTGGAAATACCGACATAAAACCCGTTTGGATAGCGTCTGCAACTTCATTTGCGTTTAAAGATTCTTTGTATGAATCGGGTGCGATTACAATTTTCAAAGTATTGGTCCTTAACTGAAATAGCCACCAATTTGGCCATTTCAGTTGTGCATTTAGATTATTGGATAGGTAGGTTATGTTCTACGAGTTTGACGAACATGGTTGCACCAAGAGTGATAATGTTATCGTTGAAGTCATAGTTCGGGTTGTGGAGTGCAGCGCCTTCATTACCCAAAAACATATAGCTCCCCTCAACATGCTGAAGCATCCAAGCAAAATCTTCGCTACCTGACAAAGGACGACAATTTGCATTTACTTTTTCTTCACCAAATGCTTCGCTAGCAATTTGAGCAACGAGTCTGGCTTGCTCTGGATTATTGATGGTGGCTGGGCAACTTCCATCTCGAAGTGTCAGGGTTGCTGTTGCTCCATACATTTGAGCTGTCATTTCAACGATGTCACGAAGGCGTTTTAAAGTGAGTTGGCGAATGTCCTCATTAAATGCACGCACACAACCTTTCATCGTTGCGGTCTTAGGCATGATGTTGTATGTATCATGACCTGAATGGACGTCTGCGAACGAAAGAACAACTGATTCCAATGGAGAAATATTACGAGATACAATCGATTGTGCAGCAAGAATGACATGGCTCATAATGACAGGCGCATCGATCATGTCTTCAGGCATTGCAGCGTGGCCACCTTTACCCGTTATCTCGATATCGAAGCGGTCACAGCTTGCCATGAATGCGCCTTCACAAACCCAAATATGTCCCTCTGGCACATGTGGCATGTTGTGAATGCCGTAGATACAATCACATGGGAAACGTTCAAATAGGCCATCATCAATCATTGTTTTGGCACCCGTTAACTCTTCTTCCGCGCTTTGGAATATGAAGTTTACTGTACCGCTAAATTCACGATGTTGTGATAGATACCATGCTGCTGTAAGAAGCATGGTAATATGCCCATCGTGACCACAAGCGTGCATTACCCCCTCATTTTCTGATATATAGTCAAATTGATTCAGCTCTTTTACCGCTAAAGCATCAATATCAGCACGAAGCCCAACGACTTTATCTGATGGGGATTTTCCTTTCAGTACACCAACTAAACCAGTACCACCGATACCGGTGTGAACTTCATCGAAACCAAAGCCTCGTAGTTTTTCGGCGATCATTTCTGACGTTTTAAATTCTTTGTAGCTGATTTCTGGGCATCTGTGAAATTCATGACGCCATTCAACGAACATCGCTTTATTATTATTGATTGCTTCAATCATTGGATTTCCTATAAAAATAATTATGATTCGAGAAAATAAATACAGAGTCTTATAAAGGGGGTAATTTCCAAGAGCACAAATCAAGGAGGTTCTCCCTACAAGTGTGATTATTATGACCTTGGAAACTAAGTGGGTCTTTGGACATAGTTACAAATTACTATGGGTATAAGTTTGAGATTTTTGTGCATTTGAACAAAAAGCAATTTAACGAGAGCTCAATATCAATGGGATGTATAATGTGATAAGTTCGTTTATGTTGCTGATTTTTAATGAGGTTATATCTTCTATCTTATCGAGTCGATACCTAAGAGTATTCCTGTGAATTCCCATTTTTTTGGCTGTTTGACATATATCACAGTTCTGGTTAAAAAATTCGACCAGTGTTTTTTCTAATACTTTTTTGCTATCAGAAGCTCGAAGAGTATCGAGAGGTTTGTTTATTTGTTGAGCTTTCCATGAGTCATCTAAACATTCACTTAACAAAATTGGTAATTTATTGTTTTGATAAAATGACGAACCGCTTTTTATATCGGACATGAAATCTAAAGTTAATTTAGCTGTTTTATACGATTTACTTATGCCGTCTAAATTTGGGAAGTAATCCCCTACAGAGATCAATATTTTTACATTTTTTATATGTTTAGTTTGATTCAGGAAATCGTTGACCCTTTTTTGTTCATTAATTACAGACCATTCAGAGTTAATGATATCAATTGGCTTGAGCACAATGATCTTGTTTGAATAAGCAGAGATCCCTCCAACTAAATTTCCTCGTTCTGGGAATTCGAGAAAGTTGGCAATAGTTTGCATATCATTTAAAGAGACTCGATAGCTTCCGATAGGTACCACTTTTATTATTGATACAACCCTTGGTTTCGATAGGTCGATATCCAGTGACTCAGCAACAATATTGAACTGCTCTTCATCAAATTCATTTTCTTTAATGATTTTCATGACAAGTTCTTCTTTGTGTCTCTTGTGCCATTGTATTTTGGACAGCAAAGAAACTTGTTCGACAATCAATTCAGCCGTCATTTTAACCAGTTCGCCGTAAGGCTTTACGTCTTCTGGAATACCAGATACACCAACGGCACCAATTACTTTCTCTTTATAGAGTATTGGTAAGTTTATCCCTGATTTAACACCCTTAAGATTTATCGAGGTTTCGGGGCTTATCGTAACGATGCGGTTCTCGGTGATAGCAATTATCGACCCCTCATGGCGTTTATTTAACCTAGATGGATCGCTTGAGCCAATAATAAAGCCAAGCTCGTCCATTACATTAATACTATAAGGGATTATCTTAACAACTCGGCTTACAATTTGAGTTGCTATGTGTTCGTTCAATCTCATATAAAATCATTTCCACTTTGACACGTGCAAGCAGTTAATTGACGTTTTAGATCAAGCAATTACGCTATCTAAATCGTTTGAATAAGACTTGTTGCGAGCCAATTTTTTCATGAACTGACGGGTAAAGTTATTCTCGCTTTGGTGATCGTGTTATTCTCATCAAGAAAAAATATAATCAGAAAAGGCTTAAATTTTTATGCGATGTTATTCACTAAGTATTTTACCGTACTTAAGTTTGTAATTGCACGAAATCACCTTGTAATAGGTGACTAAACACATCATTTTTAGGTGTATCTTCTTTAAGGTTTTGTCACTATGAGTTTTGAGGTGGGCAGTTAGATAGGAGATGCTCGGTAGATTTTTGGCGAAAACAGATAAAAAAAACCAGTCAGTAGAAACTGACTGGTTTTATTAGCAAGAAAGTAGTTTTCTTTCGCTGATTAGCGCATTAACCAAATTATTGTGGATTAAGACCTAATTGCTCTAGTACTAGCTTAAAGTTAGCACGACGCTCTTTAACGTTGTGAACATCACCAGTTGAACAAGTTAGATCTGGACAACCACGGTTTACAATACCAGATACATCATCGATGAAGTCAGAGCCTTTAAGACCGTTATCAACGTACTTCTTCAGTTCGTTGTGGTAGTTCCAATCTGCATATTGACCGCCTTCATTTGAGTAAGCCTGTACAGATGTTACCCAGTAGAATAGACCTGCAATCCACTTAATTTCACGGTTCTCTTCAGAGCTACAAATTAGACCTGGGTTTGAACAGAAATCAAGTTCAGCGTATAGCGGGTTTTCAGGTGGCGCTTCAACAACAACACCATCAATGGTTTTGCCGATTGTTTCTGGATCAACGTGTGAACGACCTAAGTAGTGGTTCAAAGTACCGAAGTTTTGACGACCGGTTGTTTGAATTACGCCACGGCCCCACCAGCCGCAACCTTCAACAGTATCTTGGCTGCTGCCATCCCAAATAAACTTACCTGCTTTTTGTTCAACGTAAGTCTTACAATCGTCACGTTCCCAAACTTGCTTAGAGGTATCTACAGAAGTAGGGACATCATTACAGTGACCGTTGTTTGTCCAACGACCAACAGCACCGTTTACTAACAGACCACGCTCTTCAAGTACTGCATCTGGTGCTGCGAATACTGGTGCTGGAGCACCGTACCACTTAGCGTGTGTCAGAGCACTTACTTCCATTTTGTTATCACGAGGACAAGAGTATGCGTGATCAAGACCAGAAACAGGGTTTACACCGTAATCTGCGTATTTCTGATCAAGTTGACCACAGCTTGCCGTCATTGGGTAATCAGTCGGCGCACCGTACTTGATTTCAGCCCAGTTGTTCTCATCACAAGCGTTGTAACGAATGGTTTCTTGCATACTTTGCGCTAGGAAAGCGGCAATCGCTACTTTTGCGTATTTGATGTTAGTTGCATCATCAAAGTTTTCATCAAGTAGCCAGAACTTGTTGCCTGCAACACCAACGTTATGCATTGCATTCAAGCCTGTCATGAAGTCTGTCCACTTATAAACAGTAGACGGAACCCATTGTGATTGAGGCGTTTCGTACAAGAATGCGGTGTTATTCATCAAATCTTCTGCATTTGCCAATTCTTGGTTTAATGCATCAATGATGGTTAACTGGCCGTTTTCTGTTGATTCACCAACATAGTACAACGGCATTTTAGCATTTTGGTACTGCTCGATTTTGCCTGTTAACTCAGCAGTATCTTTGTCAAACAAAATAGCAAATACGTTGCTAAACGCAGCCTTACGAATTTGTGGTTTGTTCGCGCCATTACCCATGAAGTAAGCCGAAGCCTGCTCGGTTGGGATGTTATTTAGCATCACTGGCGTTTTAACAAAGTCAGAAACTTGTTTAACGTACTCAAGAGCATTGTGCCACTGCTCGCTAGTCAATGCTGCAGTTGAGCTTGATTTAGTGAATGCAATGAAGTCAGCTTTAGTTGCTACGTCTGCTTTGTAAAGCTCTAGTTTGTCTAGAAGATCCGCTGAATAGCTTGATGCTTCATCCCAAACTGATTGGCGACCAGAGTGAGTATCAAAAGCAAAATCACCAATGCTTAGAGACCAACCATAGTTTGCTTCAGGTGCTAGCGTAGAAATGATGAGGTGATGAGCTTGAGCCCAGCCGTTCAAGTTATCGCTTAGCGCGTTGATTTCATCAATGTCAATCTTCTGACCAGTGATATCCATCGCTTTAGTTAGTGCTTCTTTAACAGCGATGCTGCTTGAAGAAAGAGCTTTATCTTGTGTTGCTTGATCAAGAACATCGCTGTTGATGATGATTGATGCCGAACCTGCTTGAGCAGCAGTTTCAATGATTGATACAAACGTACTTGTTAGCGCATCGATATCAGTCAAGTCTGCGCTGTTGCTTGCTTCAATCGTTAGCATCGCAGGTGCAGAAGAAGATGGGCTCGCAATAACCAATGTATTTGGCCAACCTGCTACTTCTAGACGAACTGGGTCCATTGGGTTTGGCAATGAAAGAAGCGGCGCTGTACCTGGTTCTGTGCCATCACAGTTTAGGTGAAGAGACCATGAACTGTCGCTACCTGGAATCGTTTGAGTCCAGTAAATCGCAGAGTAAGCGATGTTGTTGTGAACCATAATGTCACCACCTGTCGCGTGATCGCCACGGGTCCAGTCTGGGTAAACATTGAAGTCTGCACATAATTCGCCAGGAGGTGTTACTGGCGGTAAAACGATTTCTTCTTCAACTGTGATGTTACGGTTTACCGTTGAAGTTAGACCCTGTGCATCAGTTGCGATAGCTTTTAGTGTAACTTTGCCCACTTGAGTTGGCTGCCAATTACAGGCAAAAGCATCAACTTGAGTTGCGTCAAATGAACAAATTTGTTTGTTATTTGCTTGCACAACAACTTGAGTCAAATCATCGTCAATATCGGTCGCGTTGACAGATACAGAAACAGTTTCAGTTTCTTTAATGGTTGCGCCATTGCTTGGTGAGAGGAATTTTACTACTGGTGCAGTAAATTGCTCTTCTTCAGCTTCAACAGTGATGCTCACTTTTGTCGTTGAAGATAGACCTTCAGCATCAGTCGCTACGGCTTGAAGCGTCACCTGACCTTCTTGAGTTGGTTGCCAGTCACATGCGAATGTGTCTGTGCTCGCAGCATCAAATGAACAGATTTGCTTGTTGTTCGCTTTAACGACAACAGTCGCCAAGTCATTGTCAGCATCAGTTGCATTCACAGAGATAGCAACAGATTCAGTTACTTTTACCGCTGAACCATTTGCAGGTGTTACGAAGTTCACGACAGGTGCCACGAAGTCGTCGTTGATATCTGCTTCTACAGTGACATTAACGGATTGCTGCTTAAGCTGTTGGTTATTTTTGTCAAAAACAAAAATGTTAACCGTGCGGTTACCAGCGTCTTTAGGTGTCCACGTGTGTGAATAAAACGTTTGACTTTGATCAATAGCTTTTTGCGCAAGTTTGGTGTTGTTCACCCAAAATTCAACTTTTGCTGCTAGTTCGCCGTCAACACTTGCCTTGATCGTTACTGGTTGGCCAACTTTTAATACTTGACCTGCAACAGGAGCGATAACTGCCAGTTCTGTAGGTTCAGGTTCGCCAGGACCCGGTTCGTCTGAACACTCTGTTAGTGTCCAAAACCATGAACTAGCACTTGGTGTTTCCCATACGCCTGGGTTGTTTTGCGCGATGAAACATTGTCCGTCAAAAGAGACAACATCGCCGTTATCAACCTTGGTTTGACCAGGAATAAAAGGAATAATGTCGCCTGGGTTTGGTCCCGGCTCCGGTTCAGGCTCTGGTTCTGGCTCAGGTTCACCTGAACATACCGCTAAATCCCAAAACCATGAGCTAGCATTTGGAGCTTCCCAAACGCCTGGGTTGTTTTTGGCGATAAAGCATTCACCATTGTAAGCAACCATTTCTCCATTTTGAACTTTTGTCTCTCCAGGAACAAAAGTAATGACACCAGACGTCGCTGATGCGTCAGCGGCGTAAAGGTATCCACTGAACATAACGCTAGTTAGTGCGACTGTTATTTTATTTATTTTTCTCAAGATTCAGTTCTTCTATTATTTAGTTATCCACGAGCATCAATGTATAAGTGATTAGTTGTGTAAATGCGATTTGTAATAAATCTCTAATCAAGGAAGCAGGCATTATTAGCGTGGACTCTATGCCTATAATAGAAAGTATAAATGAACGGTTACATTTTTTGCCACCGTTTCGTCTGTCAGTTATTTCCTACATGTATAAATATAAGCAGTAGACTCTCATGAGTGCTTGTGATTAATCTCTTGTTAAGTTGTTTGTAATCAATGACTTAAGTCGTTGTTTCTTTTCCTGTGTTACAGGCTGCATTTTTGATTATCATCGTTGTTTTGTGGCAGGAAACTGCTATTAGTATCAATGAGATAACGCTAATTAACATCAAGAGTAAAATTGAGCCTGTTAATATTTATTCATTATTGTTATTAATTACCAACAAACTTATATCTTGAGGAGGGTGAAATATGCCTATTGGTGGATTATATCTTGGCGTGTTTTTTGAAATTATATGATATTAATTCCAAATATTTTTCAACCTAGCTTAAAATATAAGCTAAGTTTATTTTTTGGTGTTAATGCCCAAATCCTCATATTAGTTCTGATTTTTAGATTTAATATGAAAAGTGTGATGTTGAATTGTATAAGTGTAGAAATCAAGAATAGAGCAAAGCCCCTTTAAGTAAGAGGCTTATCGATTATCGATAGTTGATGGGCAATCAAACGTCAGTTGCGCGTTATATAGCCAATGATTCCACAGCTATTTATTCTGTATAACGTTGCTTTAACTTCAGTGCGATATTCACCAACGCAATGAGCACCGGAACTTCGATCAAAGGTCCAATAACACCCGCAAAAGCTTGGTCTGAATTCAATCCAAATACAGCAATGGAAACGGCAATAGCGAGTTCAAAGTTGTTCCCTGTTGCGGTAAAAGCAATCGACGCATTCTTGTCGTATTCGATGCCTATGCGTTTGCCCACGAAAAAGCTGACAAAGAACATCACAAAGAAGTAAATGGTCAGAGGTATCGCGATACGAACTACGTCAAAGGGTAACTCCAGTATCATCTCTCCTTTGAGGCTAAACATCAGAACGATGGTGCCTAGTAAGGCAATCAGTGTGATGGGGGAGATGGTTGGGATGAATACTTCGTTATACCAATCTAAGCCTTTGGCTTTGACCAGCACTTTTCGGCTTAAAAAACCCGCTAAGAATGGAATGCCAAGATAGATAAGCACACTTTCTGCGATATCGAGGATAGAGATATCAACATCAAATCCTTGATAACCAAATAGCGGAGGCAGAACGCTAATAAACAACCATGCCATAAAGCTATAAGTCACAATTTGAAAAGCACTGTTAATAGCAACTAATGCGGCGCCATACTCTTTATTCCCGCCACCAATATCGTTCCAAACTAGAACCATGGCAATACAACGAGCTAGCCCAATAAGGATGATACCCACCATATAACCAGGCTTGTCGGCTAAGAAAGTAATAGCAAGGATAAACATTAAAATAGGGCCAACTATCCAGTTCATGAACAAAGATAGTTTGATGGCTTTCTTATCTTTACGAACTTTTCCCAATAGGCTGTAGTCCACTTTTGCCAAAGGGGGATACATCATCAAAATTAGACCGATAGCAAGAGGAATGTTGGTACTCCCAACAGACATGGTTTGGTTCCATTCGGCAATCTGAGGGAATTGCGCCCCAAGTGCCACGCCAACCGCCATAGCAAGAAAAATCCATACGGTTAAGTATCGATCTAATAACTTCAATTTTGGTTGAGATTGTGCAGTAGTTACATTTATCATAATAACATTTAATCGTTTATCGTCGAATTACGATTGATATTAGTTGTAGAGTAAAAACCGGTCAAGGAAAGAATTCGTATTTGTTGTAGTTTTTGATGGAGGAATAAGATGGAAATAGTCGGCTTTAACATGGCTTTCCATCTCTATTTATTGATTTTTATGGATTAAATTTTGAACGCTTATTGGGGGGCGTTTGAGAAGACACTTAAGGCTTTTTAGGGAGAGGAGACGATTGTCGTCTACGCTAGTTATTAGCGATTGAAAGCGTCTCACCATAACAAAGAGAAGTATGAGCTATCAAAAATGTAGACAAACCAAGGTGCCTAGATGTGGGCAGAAGAGGTCTGCCAGCGAATTAAGGTCGCGCAAGTAGGATTAATAACTCTGAATTACCGTTCAATAATTCATCAATAGTGCAGCGGTCTAGTTCATTAAGAAAAGCCATTTTAGCTTTGGCTAAGGTCTCTTTTAGGCGACATGCCGGCGTTATATGGCAGAATTCAGCTGAACAATTCACCAGTTCAAGTGGTTCTAAATCACGGACTACACCGCCAACAGTAATATTTTTTGCTGGTTTCATTAAGCGTATACCGCCGTTTTTACCACGTACGGTATGGATATAATCAAGTTGACCAAGTCGATTGATCACCTTGACCATGTGATTGCGAGAAACTCCAAATAAATCAGTAACCTCTGTTATGTTTGTTAGTTCGTCATCGGGCAGTGATGCGAGGTAAATTAATGTTCTCAACGCGTAATCAGTAAAGCTGGTTAGCTGCATGGGGCTCTCCTCCATAGAAATCAAAGTGTAATTCTATTCTTGATCGAAAGATATATTTGAGATACAACTTTAAACATGCATTTTAAATGCAACTTAAAACAAATAATAAAAGGAAGTCGCTATGCTCAGCACTAACACTATCGAAATTGTAAAATCAACAGCCCCTTTGCTTGCTGAAACAGGACCAAAACTAACCGCTCATTTTTATGATCGTATGTTTACTCATAACCCTGAATTAAAAGATATTTTCAATATGAGTAACCAGCGTAATGGCGATCAACGCGAAGTTCTATTCAATGCGATTTGTGCTTACGCCGCTAACATTGACAATCTAGGTGCTCTACTTAGTGCTGTCGAAAAAATCGCGCATAAGCATACTAGTTTTATGATTACAGCAGAGCAGTATCAGATAGTTGGTACCCACTTACTCGCAACGATTGATGAGTTGTTTTCACCGGGTCAGGCAGTATTAGATGCTTGGGGCGAAGCTTATGGTGTATTGGCAAATGTATTCATTCAGCGTGAAGAACAAATTTATCAAGAGAACGCGAGTCAGTTAGGCGGCTGGCGTGGATTGCGTGAATTTGAGTTAGTTGAGAAGAAACCGGAAAGCGAACACATTTGTAGCTTCGTATTTAAGCCGACTGATGGCAAAGGTGTGTCGGCTTATAAACCGGGTCAATATTTAGGTATCTATATTAATTCTGAGCAATTTGAAAACCAAGAGATCCGTCAATACAGTTTATCTTCTTCTGTATACGAGGATCGTTATCGCATTTCAGTTAAGCGTGAGGAGGGGGGCAAGGTATCAAACTTTCTTCATGATCACCTAAACCTTGGCGATAAAGTCAATCTAGCCGCTCCAGCGGGAGATTTCTTTATGGATGCCACTACGACTACGCCTATTGTTTTGATTTCTGCGGGAGTTGGGTTAACCCCGACGCTGTCAATGTTGGAAAGCTTATCGGATCATCAAGCACCTGTTACTTGGGTACACGCGACAGAGAATGGCCAACAGCATGCGTTTAAAGGGCATGTTGAGCAATTCGTTGACGCACGTTCAAATATGAACGCGGTAGTTTGGTATAACCAACCGACTGAGGAAGACAAACAAGGTCTCGATTTTGATTTTACAGGCTTTGTGAACCTGAATGAGATTGAAGCGGAGTTAAAACAAGATAATGTCCAAGTTTATTTCTGTGGACCCGTTGGCTTTATGCAGTCTATTGCGAAACAGTTGATGGCACTGGAAGTGTCTCAGACGCAGTTTCATTATGAATGTTTTGGGCCACATAAGGTGGTGTAAAACCAAGTTAGAATAGAATTAGAAAGCCCCCTTTATTGGGAATAAACAAAGCCTACATTATGTAGGCTTTGTTGTTGAATGAGCTTATGATCTAGCTTATCGCGTGGTTAGACTGCGGTTGCCACTTTTTTATCACGTGCTTTTAGGAACGCGTAAGTAAAGCCAGTAACCAGGGTACCTGCTGCGATAGCGACTAAGTACATTAGCACCGGGGAAATCGCATTCGGGATAAGCAGAACGAAGAGGCCACCGTGTGGAGCCATCAGTTTTGCACCAAATAACATCGATAAACCACCGGTCAATGCTCCGCCTAACATGCACGATGGAATGACGCGCATTGGATCTTTAGCTGCAAATGGGATTGCACCTTCTGAAATAAAGCAAAGACCTAGAACAAATGATGCTTTACCAGCTTCACGTTCACTCGCTTCGAATTTCTCTTTAACTAAGAATGTCGCTAACCCCATGCCCATTGCTGGAACCATACCTGCAGCCATGATTGCGGCCATTGGCGCGTAAGTTTGCGATGCAAGTAGACCAACGCCAAAGGTGTAAGCCGCTTTGTTGATTGGGCCGCCGAGGTCAAAGCACATCATGGCACCTAGAATGACGCCAAGTAGCACGGCATTCGCTGAACCCATATTGTTTAGGAATTCAGTCATCGCAGCCATCACGCTAGAGACAGGACCACCTACGATGTAAATCATCACTAAACCAGTAAATAAACTGGCAACAAATGGGATAATTAGAATCGGTTTTAACGCTTCCATAGATTGAGGAAGAGAAACCTTATCTGCGATAAATTTTGCCGCATAACCCGCAATGAAACCTGCTGCAATACCGCCGAGGAAACCGGCGCCGGTTGAGCTTGCCAACATACCGCCAATAAGACCAGGTGCAAGACCCGGGCGATCAGCAATTGAGAACGCGATAAAACCAGCGAGTACAGGGATCATCAGAGCAAAAGCGGAGCCGCCGCCAATCGTCATCAAGGCCGCAGCTAATGATCCCTCAACTTTAAATGCTTCGATACCGAACACAAAAGAGAGCGCGATGATCAAACCACCTGCAACTACCACAGGTAGCATGTGAGAAACACCGGTCATTAGATGTTTATAGACGCCTTTCTTCTCTTCAGATGAAGAAGCATTTGATGAACCTGAATGTTGGTATATCGTCGCGAGTTCAAACGCTTTATCCATCTCTTCCGCGGTTTTTTTCAAAGCAAGACTTGTCTTAGTTCGGTACATCTTTTTACCGCTAAAACGGTCAAGAGGGACTTCAATATCCGCAGCGATAATGACTAGATCCGCATCTGCTATTTCTTGTTCTGTTAATTGATTTTTCGCACCCACTGAGCCACGAGTTTCGACTTTAATCTGGTGACCACGACGTTTTCCCTCTTCCTCAAGTGCTTCGGCTGCCATAAACGTGTGAGCAACACCTGTTGGACATGCGGTGATCGCGACTATTTTTTTAACTTGTGGCTCTTCAGAAATAGCGACAACTGAGCTTGATGTAAGTAATTGAGCTTGCTCAGCACTGATTTTTAATGTTTGTTCTGCGTCGGTGAGCACTTGATCAATCGAAACTCGTGCCATTTTCTTTCCGACAAAACGACTATCATCAACGTCTCGATTCGCAGCAATTAAAACAAAATCACTTTGTTCAATTTGTTGTGAAGAAACAGCTTGAGATGGAATAATATCTGACTGACATTCAATATTTGCCGTCCATCCTAAAGATTGTGCAGCTTTTTCAAGAAGTCCGGCAGCGATGATGCTGTTGGCAACACCACTAGGGCAGGCGGTAATAATAGTTACATTCATAACATCGACCTTTTGATATTCGAGTATTTTGCTATTCGGTTAAAGAGAAAGAGGTTTAACTTCGACTCTTTCTTGTAAAGTATTCAGTGCTGAAGCATCACTTACGCCGACACCAACTTGGCTAACGGCTAGAGCGGACAGTGCTGTCGCAAAACGTAATATTTCTGGTTTACTCATGTTTTGCATATGGCCCCAACAGAAGCCTGCGACGAGGGTGTCACCTGCGCCAACCGTACTAACAACGTCCATTTTTGGTGGCGTTGAACAAAACCATTGCGATTGGTTTAGCCACATCACGCCTTTTGCGCCCATTGAAACAACAATATTATCGATTCCGTTTTGGCTAATTTTTTCTGCCACATCGACGATGTCTTGTTGTGTTTTGACATCTTTAGCAACCAGTTCAGATAACTCTTCATCGTTGGGTTTGATTAACCAAGGTTTCGCATTAATGCCAGCTTCTAAAGCAGCACGGCTTGAATCAAAAAGGACTTTCTTACCGCGTTGTTCCAGCATTGATATCCAGTTTGCGCATTGCTCTGGTGTAATACCGGGTGGGAGACTTCCTGCAAGAACAAAATATTCATGGTCTTGGCATAACTTATCGAGAGTCTCTTCAAAGGCTTGAATAGCTGCTGCGTTTATTGAAATTCCAGGGAAGTTAATGTCACTGACGGTACCATTTTTTTCGACCAGTTTTACATTGATACGAGTTGAACCAGCAACACGGACAAAATGGTCAGCGGCACCCATTTTTTCAAATAGCTGACAGAACAGATTCTGGTTGTCTGCGCCAAGAAACCCTGTGACAGTGACGTCTGCACCTAGTTCGGACAGTACTTTTGCTACATTGACGCCTTTGCCCGCCGCGTGAAAATCGCTGTGGTTAACAAGACTTATGCTGCCAAGGTTTAGTGAATCAAGTGACCCCGTAAGATCGAGAGCAGGGTTTAATGTGATCGTAACGACTTTGTTGTTCATATCTGCTCCTTAACCTTCACCTAATCCAGATTCAATCGCTTGGCCAATCGCATTGATGGCTTCAACTGCATCAGAGCCTTGGGCAGAAAACTCAAGATGGTGACCATGTTTTACACCTAGTCCAATGACTTTCATTAAGCTTTTTGCATTCACCGCTTTACTCTCACTGTCGACATTACGCACTGTAATGGTGCTATCGAATTTTTTCGCACACGCGACTAACATAGCGCCAGGACGAGCATGTAATCCATGTGCATTTTTGATTTTAAATACGGCGACTTGTCCATCTTGCTGATCGAATTGTTCGCTGCTGTTAACATCGCCTTTACTGTTTTCAGTTTCAGAATTAAAAAGCGCAATAAGCTCAAGTGCTGATTTTCCTAAAAGGCTTCCAATGGATTTGTTGGCGATGAGTTCAGTGATCAGTGTTAGTTGCTTTTGGTGGGCAGCATTGCAACCACAAAACGTAATAAGAGCATGGACGTCTTGATTGTCGTAATGGCACTGATTTGCTGTGGTAACAAACGCCATTGCTGTTTTTTCGACACCTTTATTTGAGGCGACTAACCAAACACCTTCACCTAAATGTGTTGGTGCTTTAGAAACGATATCGGCAACAAACTCAGTGGTTACACTGCCGCTATTTTTTAATAATCCAGCAGATACAGCGGCCATTTGAATCATATCGCTGGCTGGAAAATCGAGCTGTATATGGCTCGCATCAAAATCAATGTTGAATTGAGCTTCGCCGTTGAGTAAAGCGATAATTTGTTCGCCGTTTTGCGCATTTTTGAGCGCATCTTCTACACCATCGTCACCTAATACTTTAGTGAGTTGCTTCAATATTCCTAAGTGTTCATCACTTTTTGCTGCAATGCCGATAGCAAGATAAACCGTATTGCCATCCCCCCAATCCACACCATTTGGGTAGTGACTGATAGTGACACCCGTTTCTTTCACTAAGTGGCGGGTATCTGTCGTACCGTGTGGAATGGCAATACCATTGCCTAGATAGGTTGAATTTTGCGCTTCGCGCGCTTGCATGCCCGTAATGTAGTTGGTTTCAACTAAGCCTTTATTGGTTAATTGTTCTGCTAAAGATGCAATAGCGGATTGCTTATTCTCATGCGCCTGGTTTAGCGAGATGTCTTGGATAGAAAGCTTAAGCATATGATGAGCCTCGACCTGTCATTGTTTAATAGAGTATCAATCAAGCTGAATCGATTCAGCTAATGAGTAAAAAAATTCAGCAAATGCTCTGAGGTTAGTAGAGATTGAGACATTCCCTACAGTTTGAACCTTTGCTGAATCCTTTCAGCTTTTATGCTGTATCGATTCAGCTTATAATGCAAATAAGTTAGCGATCATCGTTTTTAAACTTTGATCTAATGCACATAAAATTGGATTAAGCATGACATTAGACGAAATTTCCAAGCTGGCTGGTGTATCAAAAACAACAGCGAGCTATGTCATCAATGGTAAAGCTCAACAGTATCGAATCAGCCAGAAAACCCAGCAAAAAGTGATGGCGATCGTTGAACAATATAACTATCGTCCAGATGTCGCGGCGAGTTCACTCCGTGTTGGTAGCAGTCGTTCCTTTGGTTTGATTATTCCTGATTTGGAAAATACCAGTTATGCACGTTTAGCTAAGTTGTTAGAGCAAAATTCACGTAAAGCTGGGTATCAGATCCTAATTGCATGTTCCGATGATGACGCTCAAACAGAAAAATCGGTAGTGGAAGCCTTGGTAAGCCGAAAAATTGATGCGTTATTTGTGGCAAGTTGTATTCCCGACGCCAATGATTTTTATCTTGCTTTGCAACACCGTGGCACACCAGTCGTTGCGCTCGATCGTCCGTTAGATGATGAGCATTTTTGTTGTGTACTTAGTGAGGATTTTGGTGGCGCTTATGAATTAGCCCAATCCATTGTTTCGGAACGAGTGAAAACCATTGGGGTGATAGGTGCTTTACCAGATCTTACCGTTTCCAAAGTTCGTGAGCAGGGGATTCGCTCGGTTGCTAAAACACGCAATTTGGATGTGAAAGTGGGTTATGGTGAGCATTTTAATCGTGAGGAAGGTAAACGTATCTTTGCGCAGTGGTTGGAGCAGGGGGATGTCCCCGAGGCGATCATCACGACCTCATATACTTTATTAGAGGGGATTCTCGATGAACTACTGAGTCATCCAGATATCTCGTCGACGCTGAAGTTAGCGACATTTGGTGACAATCGATTATTGGACTTCTTGCCATTTAAAGTGAACTCACTGCCTCAGCAGTTTGAGATCATTGCTGACAGTGCGCTTGCCCTTGCATTAAACGCAGCGGCGAAGCGTTATGAGGCGGGTGTTGAACTGGTACCACGCCAAATCGTTGTTAGAAACTAACTCGTTGAGTTAGCTAAAATCACTATTAAACGATTAAAGAGCCCACATGGTGGGCTTTTGTCGTTATAAGCGATTCATTTAATAGCTAAGCTCTGAGGTTGACTATGTTTAAGATCGTTTTTTTAAGACCGTTATAGCGTTTCGATCGCATCGAGAAGTTGGCGGTTAAACTCGTCAGACGTTACTTGTGCGGTTTCCATATCGAAATTCTCGTAGAAACTTGGTAAAGAGATACTGGCTTTTACATCGGCAGCAAAATATGGCGCTGAGCCAGACGCTGCTGCCAGTACGCTACCTGCGCCACCAGGACCTGGAGAAGTCGCTAACATAATAACCGGTTTACCTTGGAATACTTTCATATCTATACGAGTCGTCCAATCGAACACGTTTTTATATGCAGCTGTGTATGAGCCATTATGTTCAGCAAAAGAGATTACAATTAAATCGGCATCACTGATTGCTTGGAAAAATTGTTTTGCTTGATCTGGTTGGCCTAGCTCTTTTTCGCGCTCATCACTAAAGATTGGCATTTCTAACTGGTGGATATCCAACATGGTAATCTCAGCGTTTGGAACTTGTTTTGCTGCGTAGTGTGCCAATTGCTGGTTGATTGAATTTTGGTTGTTGCTCGCGCCAAATGCTAAAACTTTCATCTTGTATTCCTCAGTGTTGCTATTTAATTCAGTTGATGAGGCAAGTTTACTTTGATTCCATACTTTGATTAATAGGGTTAGTGTGCAATGATTATTTCCATATGACTTCTAATTGAGGGTGAAATATGGCGCTTTCAAATACAAGCCTACTTGATGGTATGGTGATTTTTACTACAGTCGTGGAGCAGGGCAGCTTTACCAATGCAGCGAACGCGACTGGGCATTCGACCTCGTTTATTAGCAAAGAAATTAATAAACTAGAAGAACGATTAGGAGTTCGTTTGTTACACCGTACCACTCGAACCCTCAGCTTGACCCCAGAAGGTCAACACTACTTTCAACACAGCAAACAGTTGATTGAAAGTGCTCAAGAGCTAGAGTTGGTCATCAGTGGTCAACAGCAAGAGCCCACTGGCTTATTGAAAATTAGTTGTCCTGTTAATTTTGGTTCCGCGCAGCTCAGTCCAGTGCTTGCGAAATATATGCAGCTATATCCTAAGGTGAAAATTGAGGTGTTTGCCAGCGATCATAAGGTTGATTTGATTGGCGAGGGTTATGATGTTGTGCTTCGCTCTTCCGCGAGTGCGATTGATTCGAGCTTAATCAGCCGCCTAGTTCAGCGCTCTTGCACTAGAACTGTAGCGTCACCTAGCTATTTGAAACAGCATGGTACGCCTAAACATCCCAATGACCTCACTAAACATAAATTGATTTGTTATAGCAATCATAAACAACCTTATGTCTGGAACTACATTGACCTTGATGGCTCTTTGTTGCGCGTTGATGTGACGAGTGTGATGACAACCAATAGTCCTGAAATGTCTTTAAGCCTGAGTACTTTAGGACAGGGCATCTGCCGTTTACCGGAGGCTTTGGTATTAGAGGGGATTGCTCGTGGTGAACTGGTGGAGCTGTTTACCGATCTACCCGTACATAAAATCGAGATGTGCTTGGTTTATCCTAGTCGTAAACACATGTCGACTAAGGTTCGACGGTTTATTGATTTGGTGGTTGAAGAACTGCGATAGACTTCATTAGGTGTTGATATATTCGACAAAAAAGAGCGCCGTGTATTGCGAGCTTGCACTAGGAGTCTCGTTACCGAAAAAGTATCGATGAAAGACAAGGAGTATCAAGGGCCAAAGCCATTGATTATCTTTTTACTCTCATCGATAATCTATAGTAAAAGTACCAGAGGTTTTTTCCATGTCTTCGAAACTGACCCATTTAGTTTGGGGTTATAAAACAATAAAAGTAGAGGACAAGCTACTTCTTCTAGCCTTAGCTGAACTGGCTGATAGAAACGGCAATTTCCAAACATCGATTACCGAACTTCGTGAACTGACAGGAATGAGTGATGGCGTTATTAGTACTACGCTTCATCACTTTATGAGTGCGCAAGTGAAACTGGTAAGATTGAATCGACGTGATCAAAACAGTGATTGCTTTAGTGCGAGTTTGCATATCGAAAATAGTGTCGCAACTACGACAGCTCATTCTCAATCAGCGTTTAATGAATTGGATTTACTTGCCCAAGTTCAAGAGCAAAATGAACGCTTACAACAAAACAAACAGAACAATCGAGGGAAACTGAATCGCTCCCAACGCGCTCAAATTGCACCTCTGCATCGCCCAACTAATGAAAAACAATATAACGTTTTGGAAATCCATATGGAGGAAATTCCAAACTGGGCGGAAGGCGTGATGTTCAAAGCGGGTGTTCAGGGCCGAAAAGATATTTGGGATTCATTTGTTGTGGATGTGCATAAAACAGGTGAAAAAATATTCACCCAAACGCTATTAACAAATCGCTTACATCAAAAAATTGCCTACTTCAAACAACAGTCGTTCTCTAATTCGCAAGAAAGTGCGCATAATCGACCGGTTAAACAGTCTGCACTGAGTGATTTTGAAGAAAGGTACCGTGATTATTTGTCTGATGACGACAATGATTACTAGTGGTGACAACATTATGATTCAAGCTATCGACTCGATTGATATTGAAAGTAGGTTAAATGTATGACTGATAACTTCAACAAGCCAAAAAATATGACTGATCTCGGCGTCTCTTTTGAAGAGCGTCTTGAGCAATTGGGTAAATTATCAAAGCAGTCGAGAGAAACTAACTTATCTTCTAGTCACCGTTCCCAGATGGCTACTAATCACAATCGAGGAGTGGGTCAATCATTTAATTCAGACTCTCGAGGTATGAGCTCAAGGTCAAAACAAGCTTTAGAAGAATACAAAGAGAGAGGCCAAAGTAACCAAATTTTGAAAGTTTGGTTTATGTTGATGCAAGCTTTTGACTCAAAAATGAAGCACTTTTTTGGTGAAGAACCCGATGTTCATTTCATGAAGTTTGCCGTTGCGTTGACCCCTGAATCGTATAAGCGTTTGGAAGCTAACTTGTTGGAGCGTCTTGATGAAGATCGTGAATGGCCGCCATCGCTAATTCGTCTGCGCCAGCTTGCAAACTCACCGACAAAAGAAGTGATGTATATCGCGCGTCAGAATTTATTTCATAATCCAGTTCCTAGTAGTGAGCTTGGACGAGTAGAGTTGTTCATTAGAAAATACAAAATGCGTGAATTGAAAAATTTTTCAGAACGTAATTTTGAGTCCGAGTTTAATCGCAAATATACACAATGGTTTCGAGAAGTGTTGCTTGATGATATGGACATTAAATTTGATGAACAACAGAGCGAAATGAAGCGCTTTCTTGATGTTGAGTATGCAACGGAACACGATAAGCAAAGAGAGGCCAATATTGCTCAAGGTAAGGCTTTCGACAATAAATTTGGACAAAAAATCCTTGAAGCGATGAGAGAGAAAAAATCGCAAGTGGAAGAAGTGGGTCCAGAGGAAGTACAAAATATTGAGCAACTACGTAAAGAACAACAACGCTTAGCCGCGCGAATTAGAAAGGATATTGGTGAAGATTAATGCGAGAGTTTGAGGTTTTAGAACGATGTGATCATTACTTTCGCTGCTGTGTTGATGGTGATGCGGGTAAACATTGCCGGATTCTTATTGATGTTTTTAGTCAGGATCTTCCGCTTGGGAAGCATCGCCTGCATGTAGAGGAAATTTCTGACAAGTATAAACATTACGCGATGGATGCGGTGTTTAAGCTGACATTACCCTTTGCTGAGCAGCATTCTATTGCTATTTGCACGTTAAATGCGGGAAAGAAAAATAACTTTACCTATAAAGCGTGCGTAAAGTTAGGGGGGAAATGGGAACCTATTCTTGGTGAATGGGTATTCTCTGCATCAGTACAAGACCGCGTTGAACAATTGGGTCAAATCGTTCACTCTCCAGTGGTGTTAGTTGAGGTTAAATTCAAAGAAACGATATCTCAACCGAGCAAAAGTTTGACACTATTTGGCTTTGAATTGGTCAAAGGCTTGAACATCAACCATACCCCGATTCTTCATAGAAATGTGGTTCTGAAAAAAGGCGATATCACTTACATTCCTGGGCTAAATTCGAAGTCGATAATACTCGCTGACTCTGTTTTGCGTCTACCTGTGCCTAAGCTAATGCTTGAGTCTCCTTCGTTTAAAGAAGACTATTTGTGTGTGACAGAGTATAAGATTGTCAAAAGATAACTAGCTTGTTCCTTGGGAGCCTGTACAGGCTCCGTTTTTGTGGCAGTCTGATTAGAGCTAGACTCGATAAATTAAATGATTATTGCATGGCGTTGTCTTCACATCATTGGACTTAATAACAAAGCTCTGAATGCAGACGTCACTTGGGGATAATCGTTAAGCTATTGGTTTTTGGGTTTGAATTTGTTTGCCAATATTGTTTTATTTGGCTCAATTGTTCCCCTTGGTGATTCGGAAAGGAACTTAGAATTTGTCGCACCGTATAGTAGTCACCATCCATGTAGGCAGCCTCTGCGAGATACGGAGTCACTTGTCTGCTCATCAGGTCTCCGTCTCTGGCTTTATGGAGTACAAAACTGGCTTCTGATGGGCGATTCTGTTTTAGATAAATTCTTCCGAGTAGTAGATTGGCCGAAGCTCTTTCCTCAATCTTGTTCGCTTGTAATAAGTATTGTTCGGCTTCTGTTAGGTAGTGGTTCAGTAATACTCCCTCCGCAATGCCCAAGTAGCAAAGTTCCCAATATTGTTGTGCAATGTCATAGGCTTTCATTGCTGTCGCTTTGTGTTTAAAACGTTTCTTCATTAATGCGATAGACTCATTGATCTCAGTTTCGATGCTTTCAAGAGACGAATACGCCAGCAATCTGACATCATCAGATAGGTCTTTTATCGCCAGTTGTAGTAAAGGAACTGCGTCTTTTTTCGGTAGGTTACGAATGGCTGAAATCGCGAGGAGATGCCGCTTTGGGTCGGTATCGTAAATTAAAATTTCACGTAAAGCGCCAACGCCAAAATCAGTAATATCCGGCGTATCAAGGTTTTGAGATAACGGGTCTTCTTTAACATTTTTCCAAGTCACGTTATGCACTTTCCGTGGCAGGTGAAGAGCAATAAGTAGTGAGCATGTCGTACCGATGATTCCAACGATAGGCAACATCAAGTTGAACAAAAATAAGAAGCTTATTGAGCTTGCGATTGGGTGTTGGTATTTTTTGGGTAACATCAGCCAACAAAACGCACTAAAGCTGGCACAAGTAAAGACATGCACTACAACAATAGTGGCCCAAAGTGTTGGCGTTATTGTGTGGTTAAACACCCAAAATACGCTTAAGCTTTGCAATATTACCGTCTGAAGTATCAGCCAAACTTGCATCATCGGCTCCTAATTGTGCTATTTCATCTTGAATTTGAGGCCAGTCGGTTGCGATGGAAAGCGGACCTATCATTTCAAATTGATGATCTTTGGCAGGGATTTCTGCGTGAATGAGTTCCATTAATCGCTTGGCATATTGTTGTGCGTTTTCAAGGGTGGTGAGGGGGAGTAGCACAACCAGTGCGTTCTGACCGGTGTTAGTGCATGACCAATAAATGTCCGCACCACGACGATGTTTAAATACGGAATTAGGGATATTGGTATTGTGGCTATTGCGATCAATACAAATGATGATTGAGCTATTGGCACCATAATGTTGGTAGTTATATTTGGCTCGCTCTAAGTAATTGGTAAAGTAAGACTTTTGATGATCTTGTAAGGTCGAAGCAATTATTTCTTCACTCAATAAGTCGGCAGAATGATTGGCTATCAGTGATAGCAACGCAATGTTTGCTGGGATTAACATAAAGAATTTAGCGCTTTCAGCCACTACGACCGCTTGTGTTTCGCCATGAGTGTTGACCAATGGAATGCAAATTTGGTAACGAGATTTGTGTTCTTGATTTTCTGATAAGGAAGCTATCGAAAAGACGTCTTGGCTTTCTAGTGCTTCTTTTAGCATGGGATCATTTTGTTCTAGCTGATGACTATCTCCAAGAACGGCTGCAGCTTGAGGTTTTATGTGCCCTTTATTGACTCGATAGATTCCAGCAACCTCTAATCCCCCAACTTCTGCTAACAGATTGAGAATGGGATGACCGAGATAGGTTAAACGATGGTCGGTATATTGGGTGGCAATATGCTGAAGTGCATGAATACTAGTGCGTAGGCTGTAAGCTTGACCCGCAGTTCGTTGTTCTAGTTGATCATGAGAGACTTTGAGCAAGTGGTAGTGCTTAGAAAAACTCTCTAACTTACTATTTATGGATTCTTGATCTAAGGCGTGGCTACGATTCATTTTGTGCCAGTGCTGGTGGAATTCACCGGCAATCATTGTGATGACTACCGTTCCGATCGCATGGGATAGTGGAAATAGTAATGTTTGTCCATCAAGGTGCATGATTGCGGCAATGGCAATGGAAGAAACTAACGCACAGGTTAACCCTTTACCGAGTCCATAGCGTAACGCAATCAGAAGAGGCCCGATGATAGGCCAGAAAAAGCTCGACTCCGTTATAGTCTCAGATTCAATACTCGAGATATTTACTGACTCAGACTGAGACCAGACAAGAATAGTGAGTACAGTGATACCTGCTGTTTCAAGCCAAGCAAAACGATGGTTTTGAGTCCCCACAATTATTGTTTCTTTATTTGGTCGTCTCATGGCTTACACCATTTGTTTATATTGCTTTATTTATTGTGCACGCTAGTCACTGCTTGATGGCTGCGCAATGGTTAAGCCATCAAGTAATTGTTCAATGACTATTTGCCCGGTTCCAGTAACGCTTTCTCGCCCCCAACCACTGCGACTGCCCGACGCTCGCCAGTAAACCTCTCCGGTTCGGGCTGATTTTACTTCTAAGGTCATACCTACAGCGGGTTCTGCATCTAAACCACTTTTGTAATGCCATTCTTCAACGGATCCTGTGATTACATATTCAACCGGTTGAGAAGTGAGCCATTGATTCGCTTGTTGCTGTTTACTGCCAAAATCCAAAATGCTGCGCAAATCTTGGCCAATAACCGCTGGATACTGGATAGTAGAGATACCTTTTGCGTAGAGTTCTGTCGCGACCAGTTGCTCCGCTTTTTGCGCAGCGAGTGGCGTGTTGGAATTATTTTCAATCGGCATAATGGCCCATGGCCCCGATAGGATAAATGTTGGGCTTTCAGGGACTTGATAATTGCTGCAAGCTGAAAGGATGAGGCTGCTCAAGAGTAATAAGGATTTTTTCATTATTTTTGTCCTAATTAGAATGAATAGTAATAACCCAATGAAAGTTGCAATGCTTCATTGCCATTGCGATCCTGACTTTGCCAACGGGTAGTGAAATAGAGTTCATCACTGCCTAAGATTGGAATGCCGACTCCTACGCTGATGGCGATATCAGGTTCTTCATTAACAATGTTGTAGCCAATGGATGTATCTAACCAATAGCGAACCGCAGGTACATTAGCGCCCGGTTGCCCAGGAATACCATGTGATATTTGCTGCCCGATCGCGATACGTTGATATTGCTGCGCAATGAAATCATCACTAGTGATGGTATCGCCGCTATGAGCCCATTGATTAATACCAAACAGTGGTTGTGAGTTTAGGTCAATTTGGTGTAAAGAGAGATCTAGGTAAGCTTGCCACGCGGGATCATTAAAGAAGAGTTGTTCTGTTAGGCGAAAATTCATGTCCCAGCCTTGACCAATCGCATCACCAAATCGAGTTTCAAGATCGTGATAGTTTACTCGCAGTGAGAGAGACTCTCGCGTGGTTGGCTGATAAATAGTCTGAATACCGAACGTGTTGTCTTGGCCTGCTATAGTCAGCAAGTCACTCGCTTCAATGTGGCTATTTAGTCCTAAATTGAAGCGCAGTAGCCACGCATCTCCGATGGTAATGTGATAGTTGCCGGTAAATCCTAGTCGCTGATCGCCCACGCCTTGGGCGATATCAAAACCGATTTCGAGAGAGTGGTTGGGTAATTGGTGATGATAAAGCCCCCTCAATCGATATTCATCATCAATGGTGGTATGACTTAACGAATCCGGTGCACCAGAGAGTTGAACATCATTGCCAAGTCGCCAAAAACCATTTTTATGCGGTGCATAATAATCGAGACTGTAACGATCTATATCCCAATGACTGATTGATAGAGCTTGCCCTCGTATACTATGGTTTTTGCTTGGGTTTTGCTGAGCATGCAATCGGCGAAGTTGTGCTTCTTTAGCTTTGTTGGAGGTGGTCCCAAGTTTCTTTTCCCCCTCTTCCCATGCATCTTGATTACGTCCTAATTTTTGCAGAGCCACATATTTATCTTCTGTTGCAAGATTTAACGATTGTTCAAGAAGCTGTTCGATGGTTTCAAGGTCATTTTGTTTTAGAGCGAGAGAGAGACGCTGCCAATCTGGTAGGGGGTATTGGTTGAGTGCGGTGCGTTGATGCCAAAACAGCAGTCGGTCGGTGTGGTTATTAGCGAGATAGTGACTGTAAAGTTCAGTGGTTCGCTCTGGGCTCGGTACTTGAGTGGCTTTCTCTTCTATCATTGCGAGAGCAAAGTGAGGGGCCGTAAATAGGCCGATTAAAGCTCGATAGCTAACGTCACCTCCTTTCATCGCTAATAGCGCGGTGCGTTTTTCCTTTAATACATAACGGCGTAGTTGATACGCTTTATCTAATTCGCCATTTTGTTCTAACAAGTTGGCGTAGTTGAGCAAGATTGATGGATCTGGAGAGTCGGTATGGTTTAAGAGTTGTTGATACCAAAGTAATGCGTGTTCAATATTCCCCATTTGTTGATTTGCACCTGCGAAAGCGAGCCACACACTAGAATTGTCTGCTAATGGCAATTTGTAAGTTTGATAAAGTTGCTCAAGACGTGGTGTATCATTGTCCTCGATAGCTAACCAAAACAACTGATTGACCGTAGATGGCTCTGCAGGAAAGCGTTTGAGAATTTCTTCTAATAAAGTGTTCGCTTTCTGATTGTTTCCTCTGAGTAATTCGAGGTGTACACGAGCATTCATAACGTCAAAACTATTGGTGATACTTGGCTGCTTTTCAGCTCGTTGCAGCAGTTGACTGAGCGCCTTAATACTTTGTTCGTGGTCTTGTTCTTGAAGAGTGGATTGGATCAACATTAATAGAATTTGATCATTGCCAGTTTCGTCATAAAGGGCGAGTAATTTCCTATGACGCTGGTTATCTTGAGGTGAAAGAACGTGGAAGTATCGATGCAGATCAAGTGGATGATCATGACGTGTCGCTAGTTCTTCAAAACTGCGTATTGCCATGTCACGGTTGTTGGTTTCCCAAGCAAGGCGTGCCACTCGATTCAAATAGAGACTATTGGTATCAAGCCAGTCCTTGGGGGTGGTTAATGCGCCCAATGCGAGCTTCGGCTGATGTTCAAATATGAATGCATCAGATGCCATGAGAGCTTCAGTGTGTGTTGGGGGGCGTAGTGCGACCAAATTACGCCACTGGGCAATGACTGCGAGGTTATTGTGTTGATAATGGTGAAGTCGCATTTTGTGGCTGATTAACTGGCTATCGTCGGGACGTAAGTTGGCCAGTGTTGTGACATTGTCTAAAGCCGAATCGGTTCCTTTTGCTTTTTCAATTGCGTTTAGCCACAGTTGGTATTCGTTTGGTTGAATGAAATTACTCAGGGCTAATGCATCGTAGAATACGCTTTCATAATTGATATCGCTGAGAGCTTGTGAGTCTTCAACACCATTGCGCAGTTGTTTCTCTGTCGGCGCTTCTGTAAAAGGTTGAGAAAGGAGATCAATACTAACAGCTTGTGCTTCGCGAGGATTTTCCTGCCAACGATATAGCGTGTGCAGCGCTTGGTAATCTCGTTTTTCCCCCTCAAGCTTGATGGCTTCCAGGTATAACTCGGTTGCTAATGATAGGTCATTAGTTGCGATTGCGAGTTTGGCGGTTTGACGATAAAGCGAAGCTGATGGTTCGATAGATAGCAGTTTCTCTGATTGCTTTAGTGCGGTATCTAGGTTTCCAAGTTTTGTTGCGTGTTGGATAGAAGCTCTCAAAAACTCTGGGTCATAGGCAAGTTTGCCTTGATACTCAGCAATAAATGAACGACTGATATCTGGCTTATTAATGAGGACAAATAAGTCAAACAATGCCAATGCTTGAGGTATTTCTTCGGTGCGATGAAATGCCTCCAACCGTAATGCGATTGCGGTGGCGTAATCTTCACTTTGTAGTGCGAGAGAAATGAGCTCTTGGTTGTCGGTTATCCCACTATGAGAGTGCGGACGTAAGTATTGCAAACCTTTATTTGGTAACGAGAAAGCAATGGCGGCATCAGCAAATTTACGGGCTAGGTCAGGATCTGGAATAGTTTCTACTTCATCGAATAAAGCGAGTAGTTTATCAGTCGATTTTTGTGTGGTGTTGGAATTGGATTGATGTGCTTTGGCGAGCAGAGCAGATAAGTAAATTTCTAACGTTTCCCACTCTTTCTCACTAGTATTATTTTCCTTAGATTCTCTTGGTAGTAACGACTCTAAAATTTCGATGGCATCGTCAAGTTGACCTAATTGAATGTGATTGTTTGCGATCTGCTTGGAAATCTCTCGGTTTTTTGGATTGAACTCAGAAAGCTGTTTTAGAAAGGCGAGGGAAACTTCAGGGGAAGAAGAACGCTCGATAAGCTGAATTAAGACTGAACTCGATGGCGCGACAAACCACAGTACACTCAAAGATGAGAGTACTAGCAATGTCAGCGTGAACTTGTTCAACAACCTGACTTTTGCTTTGTTCTTTTTAGCGCTCTGTTTCGACATAAATTCCTTTTATATTTGGGTGTTATATTCCGGTTTGATGTTATGGGCTTGGTGAGCAGCGTAGCGTTCCTGAAAGAGTGCCACTTTGGCTTGAATAAAATTGGATGACATTCTTGGATATCAAACGTGAGTTCAGCTTATTACCTGTAAGGATTTGACAATGGGTGACACCAGAAATGTCTATTTCCAAAGGCACATGAGATTTGATAGTCCAGTCGATGATCTTGCTGCTTTGCTGCCATTGCAAAACGATGCCGTTAGCACTTTTTAAGCGGATGCTTTGGGTGTTTGTCATCTTGCTATCAAACACGCTACGTGTTTGTTTTAAGATTAAGTATTTACCATCTTCGGCTTGCGCCCATCCGGCAATAGCTTGACCCTTTGGGTAGCCAAGTGTGTCTGGTAATCGGATACTTTTCACGCCAGTCGAGACAATCTGCCACTCCCCTGAGAGAGTTTTAGCAATCCCAGTTTCATAGAGGCTACTGGCACGCTGTGCGTATTCGCTCAAATAAAGTGGCGTAAGAGGCTGTGTTTTGGCCCATTGATAGACTTGTTTTAGGGCATTAAGTGAAGCCGGAAGAGTGGCCGAATACATGTTGTGATAGAGGCTGATTGGTTTTAATCGGCGTGGATGACCGAGTAAGTCAAAAGCTGTGATCACTTGAGCATAACCATCATGGTTCTGTGTCCATTGGTGTGTATAGTGTGCATCGTTTGGTGCTGCTGCGTAGACTTGAACGCTGCTAGGGTACCAACGGATGGCCGGAGAAATGTAAGCCAATTGGTCGTTATTCTTTGTGTTTTTCTCATTAGTTGGGTGGCGATTTATAGGGTGAGACATACCACCATTTACATTCAAAAGCGGTGCATTATCAGCCATTGTTAAAGCGGGTTCACTTGGGTTTGCGTCGCCCGACCATAAGATCAATTTGGTCTTTTTTCTTTGTGGTGCAAGCTGAGTATCGATGTAGTGAGTGCTTGCGATGATTTCTTTTTGTAAATCTATGTTGATGGTTTGGTCTGTGGGTTGCCAATTTTCAGGATGATTAAATGTGTGAGAGGCTATTTCAACGTTAGGGCGTTTAAATATTTGTCTAGCCGTCTTCTTGAGAGCCGTTGCACTCACCGAAGTGTTTAGATTTTGATTAGTAAATTCACTCGCAATTACCGAGACCGTGATAGGTAGAGGGGATGAATTAATAATGTATTGATCCATTAGTTCAGCCGCATAGGGTGTATCGGGTACCCATGATTTTGCGCTAAACCCATCACCGTCAATATGAGCGGTAACTATGCGACGACCAGACTCGGTGGTGACATCAGCAGCAGGAATGAGTGGCAGCTTTAAAGTCGCTTCGATCAATTGAAAAGGATCAACTAACCAAGTTTGTTGTTCATCGGCCCGTCTTATTATAGGAAAGGGCGTGAGGGCTGCTCCTCCCCAAGATGCACTGAAAATAACGTTAGATTCACTACCTTTTTCGTCGATGAATGTGACAATAGGATTAATGTCGTTGTTGATTTGCCAAGCTGGTGGAGGAGAGAAGCGACTAAATGAGGCAGGGTAATAGCCTTTTGTCCATGTTTTTCCGAAATTTTGAGTCACCTTGCCAGTTAACTTCCCTTGAGCGTGTACTCCAAGCTTTGTTTGAAGTTGAGCTGACGGGGGAAGAGCATTGATAAACAGAAATGGAATGGTGCCAATATGCTGACTCATCCAAGGTTCAATAATAGGCACTTGCTGGTAGGAATATTCATCAAGCCAAGCGACGACACCGGCATAACGGGTGATATCGATGTGAGTTGCTAAATCATCCGTAGAGAAAGCTTGAATATCGATACACTCAGGGACATAGCCTTGGTATTCAATTGGCATAGCCAAAAAACGATGGCATGGTGAAGAAGAGAGATCGGTATATGCACCGTTATACAAACCAAGTATTCGCTTAGCGGTTGGAATGATGGTACTGACACCAAATTCATACAGCATTCCATCACTGACGTAAGGCGTGTGTTTTTCATCTATTAAGCGTTGTGCTGCCACTTGTTGCTTTGCTCGGTCCGAAGCAGGGAGGTAGTCAATGACAATGGTTTCTATCCCCTTGGCTTTAACGCGATCAAGATGGGTGTTGAGCCATAAGGCGTCATTTTTTGTCGAGTTACTGTATTGCTTGGTTACTGGGTTATAACTGTGGTAAAGCGATTCAGCGACGACCGCATAGGGTTTAAATGTTAGTGAGTCGAGTAAATCAAAGCCGCGATTGAACATTAACTTTGGCTGCTCTGACGCCTTGTTCAATGCGTTCAATATCCCACTTAAGGCTAGTTGTTGTTCATTGTGAGGATATGTCTGCTTAGGTAGTAGGGTGTAACTGTCTAAGGTATCGAGAAACAAACCATCAAATCCCCTTGTTGTGAGTTGTTGGGCTTGTTGAGTTAAATAGTGCTGCCAAGAGGACGAGGTTAAATCCATCACATGGCTATTCCAGTTGCCATTTTTAAGTGGGGAAGCTTGGCTTAGAGAGAGAGGCAGAGTTGGACCACTAAACTCGCCAATACTAATGTAAGCAAACACGGCAGTACCGGCTTTTTGTAGTGTGTGTATTTGCTTATCGGAAATAAGTGATGGTGTCACAATGACACGCTGATAGTTGATCAACTCACGAACAGAATCGATTTTATTATAGTAAAAAGCGACAGAGGCAGGTAAGCGCGCAAAAGAAGGTGCACTGACAGCAATGGTTAGAATAAATAATAAAATTAATCGGTAAATAGAGCACATATAAGATTGCAACGAATAGAAGTAATGTTATTAATTCTGTATCCCGAATGCGGCTTTTGCAAAATTTGAGGAATAAATTTGTTTTGCATAGACATAACTCCTAAGCCTAAATAGGTATACTCGTCAGGCGCTATTTGTTAGTTATTTCAACTGTGCTACCGACGTTTTATGTTGGTTTACAGCTTCAGTCTTGTATAAATTCCTAACAGTACTAAGGACAAATTAACCTGAAAGATCAACAGTCCCCGATAGGTCATGAATAAATTAAAGTCAATCACTTAAAAGTGGATGCGTCTTTCAATTCATATTATTGAAAACATAGGGGGAAAGAATGCAGCCCCTTGTTCAAGAGAATAAAGAACTGCATATACTTAGATGATGATAAATATGTTCTGTCAACTAGCGAAACAATCAATCAAGCGAACGATTGACCTCTAAAACTTCGCCATTTTGATCAATCACTGTTCTCAATATGTATTGACCACCATAATTATCATCGCTTGTAACCCCAGTTACACGAGCGGTCGTTGGTTCATCAGCGATTAGGGTGATGGTATTATTATCCCTATTCCAGAATCCACGGACATTAGCTTCTTTAGCGAGCAACTTCTCTTTGCTCATTTCTCCAATAGTCGAATAGTCGAGGTTTATAATGGGTAAGTTGAGTACGGAGTTGTATTTTTCAGCGACGACTTCAAGCCAATCATATTGTAACGTGGCACCGTCGCCATAATCCCGTAAATTGGCGGCATGGAAGTAGTGAGGCCAAGATTTGTACGTCAGCATATGTCGCAAAGTAATCTCAGCTTCTGCCGCTAAAATTTCCTCATAGCTACGTGGTTGACATATAGCACCTGCGATGAAGCAAGGATCTTCACCATTTTCGATATAGCGCTCATAGAAAATGTAGTTATATTCATCCGTTAATTCAGTGGGTGTTGTTGCGTTGTAAAATAACGCTGTTGGGTATCGAGGCAGCAACATAATATTGGTGCCTTGAATAAAGTGCTCATAATCTTGATTAACCCGAGAAGAGTCTGAAGCAATATATTCAATATTAAGTGCTTGCATTGCGTACACCAATTCAAAATTCAAACCCTCTGGATATGGCGTTATCTCGGGCGGCGGGTAAGTATCGTCAGAGCTTTCCGCATCTTCTAAACCAGAGTGATTACCGGTCACTAGCGATTTAGACGCATGGGCGAAATCGGGAAAACCAAGTCTTTGCCATACTTTGAGGTTTTCATTGATCTCTTCATAAGCAATATCGTAAGTCGCTCCAGAACTTGTGTACATGTCGCGGTGAGACAGGGTATGGTTTAAGAAACGAAATTCATCTTTATTAGCAACGACGGTATCAGTTAGAGGCTCTGCTTCTTGTTGATATACAATCGATAATTGAGGGTGGTAATTCGCGTTATCCGCTTCTCTTGTATGCACCTGAACTCGATTGTAATTGCGTCGTTTAGCTCGCATGATCAAACCCAAGTTGTCGCGATCGCCATTTTGCCATAGGTTAACAATTGATGTTATGTCGACCGTTATGAGGTCGTTACTCTCTTGATAAGGAACGCATGACTGGCGATTAAAGCGTCCGCCTGAGCGAGACCACAGTACATTTTCCATGCTGCTTAGCCAAGATGCCGATTCATCCCACTCTTGTGTAACAAGGCAGATAGTCCCTTTAGGATCTCGCGTGGATGTCATATTGGGAATATCTTTAGTGGTTAGCGTCAGTATAGCTTGAGAGGCTAAGTTATCGATATTACTCGGCAAATCAAAGAAAAAGAGAGTTCGCTCTTTTTGAAGTCGTGATTTATAAGCATAAGCACTTTTTTGTGAACCATAAATATTGGTCGGAGCGAGTGAGTTTATATAGGTATCTTGAGCTGATATGAGTGAAACCGGCTCTGGTGGCGCAGCGGCGGCTCCCTCTCCGTTAAAAACAAAGTCGAGTTTGAAATCAGAAATATTGGGGTTGTTTGCAATAAACTGGTTATTTACGGTGACGAGATTTTCGATATCTTGCGCTGTAGTTCGATAGCGAATATCTCCCGTCGTCTGGTTCAAAACTGGGTCCCAAATATAATTTTCTATGAAAATATCATCAATATGAGCCGCGAGATACACTTTACGCGAACCGATAAACACCCCTTGAGTCGCGTAATTCAAAAATTCATAGGCTAGTACTTGTGAGTGAATTAAGTACCACGCATTGGTGATGGTAGAAAGGAGCACCTCCCGTCCATCAGGATACTCAATAACAGAAATGAGCGCTTTTCCTGATTCGGATTCTGTTAGTAAAGGAGTCACAGTTGGCCCCTCAGGATCATTTAGCGGGTGGACCATTCGGCTATAGTCATTGACGACAAAAGCGCCTTGGCGATTCACATACTCATATATTTCTTTGTCTTCTGCGGGAATTTGCCAATTGGCTGAAAATGAACTGTTCGCTTCAATCGTGTCTAGGTCCATTCCATAGTCGAGATCATAGTTTATTTTGTAGTATGCACCGGAGACCGGGTAGCCAGATAAAACTGATTCGCGTACTTCAAAGTCAATTTCGTATTGATGTAGAATTTTCCATTCATCTAAGGAAAATGCAGAGGCAAGGTAATTCCCTGGACCAGTGTAGTACAAGGATGCATCCGTTAAGATGATGCCGTTATAATTTCCCTTACCATCAGTCACTAATCTCTCTTGAGTGAGAGTCTCTTCACTCGCATTAAGTACGTCATAAGGAACACCCATTTCATCAAGCATATCATCGATTAAATCAAGACCTAGATCTTGCTCAGATGTTCCTGACGAAATCACCAGTACCTTTAAATCAACAATAGGGGGAGCAGCGAATGAGGGGGTTGAGATACAGACCCACAAAAAAGCGGTTAGAGCTAGCCTCGCCACTATGCTTGAGACAGTAGTGCTTGAGAAAGTAATGCTTGGGAATGTGACGTCTGAGTATGTGACGTCAGAAGTTATATTGTTCAACTGCATAATTTTCATCCACTAGTCAGTAGGTGAGTTCTGCCATAACGTCTTACAACACGATAAAATTCACCTTCAGTGATACGAGTACCACTGATTTACTCCATAAGTTTATTCACACCTAGAGTCATTGATAGTTTTATTAGTACTAAAGTTAAGAAAGACGATAACCTCAGAGTCAGAATGGCTTTTGTGTGATTGATCTAAGCTTATACAAGCTTATGGATTGTGCAAATTGCATATAGAAATAAGAATTCACATAGAAATCATTTAAAATAGGTGTGGCGGTCTTACGCGAGAACACTTCGATTCAATTAAAATGTATTATAAATCAATATTGTAACGGAGTTCTGTTAACTGTAATTAATCATCCTAATGTTTACTGGTTTCGCATTTTGATAATTACGATGTTCTTGATATTCGTTTATATTTAGTGAGTAAAAATGGCTAATTGCAATAAACATTTAGCCATTTTTGTTATTTGCTTTAATCGCTAAGCTATTATGATGATTAGCGTTGTAACATAAATGTTTGATACTCAAGGTCATCAAATTGTTTATCCAACATGACCATCCCAACAATCGATGAGATTAACATCGTCGCAGCAAACCCATAGCCATAGAATATAGGGCCAAGCAAAATACTTACATGAGCAAGAGTAAAATTACCGACAACCATTAATGTTGTGAGGCCGAGCGCTGCAATACGTTTATCAAGATAATACATGACGTTGAGTACCGCCATGAGTAGAACCTGCAAGCTTACACCGACCAAATCAATATAGAATAGATGCAAGTAGGATAAGTCAATATTCAACATCTTCAGAATATCTTCTGCCCATAAGATGAGTAGAGCCAGTGTGATGCCTTGTACTTTGAAAATTTCGTAGAGGCTTTGTTGACATGCGACGATCATTTTGTTTTTTAATGACTGTATGGTGCTGAGCGTTTCACCCTCTCGAACTGCGTGATAAAAGGTAATACAAGCACCAGCAAAATCGGTTTCCATCCGTAGCATAAAGACTGCCATGCCAGGAACAATAGCGAGGTAAGCGATAAAAATAGGTAAGTCATAGATGTAAGAAGCCCTAAATAAGTCAATAACCTGATGAGAGGTCTCATCGCTAAACCAAAAGACAAACTTATCTAACCATACTCCGAAGTTGTAGAGCACACCACAAAGCATCAGAGAGAAAAACGTTTTCTTAAAGTTTAGGAACTCAAAAGAAACTAAGCGTTCAGCAGGAAAGTCACGGATGATGTGATAAAGGAATGCAAACGTCAGAATACCCTGGCAACTACCGAAAATCAGCATTAGCCCAAATAGCCCAGAGGGTGGAAGCGTCAGACATAAAATAATCATCAACCCATAACTGACTGCCATGGTAAATAAGATTCTATAGTACTCTTTCATTCCACTCAGAAATATTATTGTAAGCCATTGATTGCAAAGTAATATTAGCGTGGCGAAGATGACTATTTTAACTTCAGGAGGAATCGTCTCACATAGGCTGAGAGCACCAGCACCAATGAGGCCTGCCAGTAAGCTTGTGACCAGCATTGATCCTAATAGGTTTGGTACAATTCGATGCTCTTGCTGTATCGAGACCAAATCGGAGATAAAACGAGTGACCAGCAGTTGAAATAGTCCGCTGATGATGAGAGACGCTGCCATGAGATAGGTCACTATCACCAAAAATTGAATCACAATTTCGGTTGGGATCGCCATCCCCATGCTGATTAAACCAATCACCAATAGAGTTAGGATCGATAATACCCATGGGCCGGAACTAATAATGCCCGCGAGTCCATACGCTTCAACCACCGAAAGTAGAGTGTTTTTTTGGAGAATTTTTCTTATCTCAAATCCAATGCCCGCCATTGATGGCCTCCTTGTAAAGGTTACGATATGCGCCGTACATTTTTTTCTCGTCGTAGTAACGAAGTACGCGGGCTTTTCCTACGTCCCCAGCTTTTTTCCATGCATTGGCATCCCCTAATAGCTGAGTGATAGCGTCCACTCCCTCTATAGGACTTGCAATAGAAATGATTTCTCCAGCAGAACCGAGTTTGGCGTCCTCGCCTTCAGCCCCTTTGATTATCTCCCTACAGGCTCCTACTTCGGTTGCCACGCAAGGGATCCCTGCTGCCATCGCTTCGAGTAGAACTAAAGGTTGGGCCTCACTAATGGATGTCAGCATCATGATGCCGAGTTGAGGCATTATTTCTGCTACATTTTGGCTCCCCAACATTTTGACATTACTGGTCATCCCAAGGCTTTCAATCAGAAGTTCACATTCATAAACGTAGTCAGGGTCTTCTTCTGTTGGGCCTATAATCCATCCCTCAAGATCAGGAAGAACCTCTACCGCCATACGAATGGTTCGAATAAAAGTTTTAATGTCTTTAATTGGGACAACGCGACCAACTAAACCAATCACCATTGGGGGCTGTTCTGGCCTTAGTTGATAAGCTTTTTCAAAGCGTTCAATATTGATTCCATTGACAATCACGCTAGTACGATCAGATGGTGCGCCGTCAGTGTGTTGCCGCTGTCTATTCCCCTCAAATAGGGAGATGATTTGATCGGCTTGGTGATAAGCGGTGAGTCCTAGTTGCTCGAAAAATTGAATCCATGTTTTGCGTGTTAAATCCATACCTTTATGCATGGAAATATCAAGGGCACAACGATGGTTGCTTCCCCAATTGGCGTGTGATAAATCAATTTTGCGTTCTTTAGTGTAAATACCATGCTCGGTTAAAAGCAGAGGTCGCTGAGTTGTTTGATGGCAAAGTGCGCCAAGAAAGCCAGCGTAACCTGTCGAGACACTATGAAATACTTTGGCATTGGGAAGGTGCTGCGATATTTCGGCAAGAATAAATAGAGGTTGATAGATATTGCGATACGTCCAGAAATAATCAACAAATGAGAGATGCTCTGCATGCTCAAGATATTGATCGGTCAAGACTTCCCAAGATGCTTGGCTATAAAGAAAATCTTTGAGGGTTAATTGCCCATTTTTACCTAAAACGGTGGAGATACTTTGTAAAAGTTCATTTGGGATTGGCGTGCTACTGTTTTCAAAATACGATAAGAAATCACGCAGCGTTTCAAACAAAGCACGATTCCCTGAAGATCGTTTCGGTTTAATATGTTCTGAATCGGATAGCAGAAAGTGAACGTCAATCCCAACAACATTATCGGGTAGTTCATAAGCCGGTTCTTCATAGAAATCAGGATGTCCCCCGAGAAATATAATATAAAACGTATATTCAGGTAAGCCGGAAATTATTTGATGTACCCAGCTTGATACACCACCACGGACATATGGATAGGTACCCTCGAGTAATAAACAGATATCGATCTCTGGCATATCGGGTGCTTTATTGCGTTTTAAAAACCTCATTGCCAATACTCCTTTATTTGGCTCAGTTGATCACCCTGATGATTGGGAAAAGAAGTTAAAAGTTGGCGCACAGTGTAATAATCACCAACCATGTAAGCCGCTTCAGCGAGATAGGGAGTAACCTGTTTGCTCATCAAATCTCCCTCTTTGGCTTTGTTAAGCACAAAACTGGCTTCTGACGGACGGTTCTGTTTTAGGAACACACGTCCGAGCAATAAGTTAGTTGAGGCACTTTCCTGAATTTGGTTAGCTTGCACTAAATATAGCTCAGCTTGGGTGAGGTAATGGCTGAGCAGTACTCCCTCCGCAATACCTAAATAGCAAAGTTCCCAATATTGCTGTGCAATTTCATAAGCTTTCATCGCCGTCGCTTTGTGCTCAAAACGTTTTTTCATTAATGCGATTGATTCATTTATTTCGGTTTCAATACTTTCGAGAGAGGAATAAGCGAGTAATCGGACGTCATCGGATAGGTTTTTGATCGCGAGTTGCAATAGTGGTACGGCATCTTTTTGAGGTAGGTTACGAATAGCTGAGATAGCGAGAAAGTGTCGTTTAGCGTCAGTATCATAAATTAAGATTTCACGCAGGGCACCCACTCCAAAGTCAGCGACTTCATGAGCCCCGGGTGTTTGAGAAAGCGGCTTCTTTTGAGCGTTTTCCCAAGTAATATTGTTTGTCTTCCGAGGGAGGTATAGGGCGATGACCAATGAGCACATCGTACCAATGATTCCAATAATTGGGAGTAGTAAGTTAAACAAAAACAAAAAGCTAATCGAGCTTTTGATGGGATACTGGTATTTACTAGGTAGTAGTAACCAACAAATCCAGCTAAAGCTGGCGCAAGCGAGAGCGTGCAGAGTAAAGACTCCACCCCAAAGTAACGGAGTCATTGGCTGATTAAACACTAAAAATACGCTTAAGCTTTGTAATATTGCCGTCTGAATGATCAGCCAGATTTTCATCGTAAGTTCCTAGTTGTGCCATTTGATCTTGGATTTGAGCCCAATCAGTTGCGATTGAAAGTGGTCCGTGCATGTCAAAGTCATTATGTTCGGTCGGGACTTCTGTATGGATTTGTTCCCTTAAACGCTTTGAGTATTGTTGGGCATTTTCCGGTGTCGTGAGAGGTAACAACACAACCAAGGCACTTTGTCCTGAGTTTGTTTTACATGACCAATAGATATCGGCTCCTCGGCGATATTTGGACATAGAATTAAGCGCGAATGGATATTGGTTATTACGGTCAATGCAAATGATGATTGAGCTATTAGCACCATAATGCTGGTGATTGTACTTGGCGCGTTGGAGGTAACTTGTAAAATAAGATTTTTGGTTATGTTGCAGGGTAGAAGCGACGACTTCATCACTCAATAGATCGGCAGAGTGATTAGCGATGAGCGATAGTAGTGCGATATTCGCTGGGATTAACATGAAGAATTTGGCACTTTCAGCCACGACTATCGCTTGGGTTACACCATGGGTGTTGACCAAAGGGATACACAGTTGATAGCGAGATTTGTGTTCTTGTTTTTCAGTTAAGGTTGCCGCTGAAAGAAGCTTTTGGCTTTCTAGTGCTTCTTTGAGCATAGGATCATTTTTTTCAAGCTGGTGGTGATCACCGAGCACCGCTGCAGCTTTGGATTCGACACGACCTTTCTCTACTTGATAAACCCCAGCAACTTCTAATCCGCCAACCTCCGCTAATAGATTAAGCATAGGGTGAGCTAGATAAATCAAACGATGTTCTGCGTATTGAGTCGCTATTTGTCGCAGCGCCTGAATGCTGGTGCGCAGACTGTAGGTCTGTCCTGCATTACGTTGTTCGAGTTGATCATGAGATACCTTGAGTAAATGGTAGTGCTTGGTAAAGCTCTCCAGTTTACTGTTCATAGATTCTTGATCTAGGGCATGACGACGATTGACGTTGTGCCAGTGATGGTGAAATTCACCTGCAATCATAGTCAAAATAATCGTACCGATAGCATGAGATAGTGGAAAAAATGCGCTATCTCCAGCAAGGTGCATCATTGCGGCAATGCCGATGGAAGCGATTAAAGCGCAGGTCATCCCTTTGTGAAGACCATAGCGCAACGCAATTAAGAGAGGGCCAAGAATAGGCCAGAAAAAGCTCGTTACCGTGGCTTTACCAGATTCGATGATGGAGGGATTAATCAAATCTGATTGTGCCCAAATAAAGAGGGTGATTAAGGTCATTCCCCCTGTCTCTAGCCAAGCAAAGTAGGGACGTTGATGGCCAACGATCTTTGTTCTATGGTTCGATAATCTCATGGTTTACACCAGCTGTTTTATTGTTCGTTGTTCAAAAAGTCAGTCAAAAAATTAATCTGTTGATCTTGATTTCTCGATATTTAAACCGTCTAGGAGCTGTTCAATGACGACTTGACCAGAGCCAGTGACACTCTCTCGTCCCCAGCCACTTCTACTGCCAGAAGCTCGCCAATAAACCTCTCCAGTTTGAGCAGATTTAACTTCTATCGTCACACCGACGGCTGGTTCTGCATCTAAGCCGCTTTTATAATGCCACTCCTCGATGGAACCACTGATCACATACTCTATTGGTTGAGTGGCTAACCATTGTTGTGCTTGCTGCTGCTTACTGCTGAAATCTAAAATGCTTCGTAAGTCTTGATTGATAGTGGCAGGGTATTGGATGGTGGCTACACCTTTCACGTATAACTCGGTGGCAAGTAACTGCTCTGCTTTTTGTGACGCGAGAGGGGTGTTGGAATGGTTTTCCATTGGCATAATGGCCCACGGTCCTGAGATGGTAAACGTGGGGCTATCTGGGACTTGGTAAGTGCTGCACGCTGAAAGAGCGAGGCAGCTTAATAGTAATAGAGACTGTTTCATTATTGTGTCCTAATTAAAATGAATAGTAGTAACCGAACGAAAGCTGTAATGCTTCATTGCCATTACGATCTTGGGTTTGCCAGCGAGTTGATAAATAAAGCTCATCACTCCCTAATATCGGGATACCTAAACCGGCATCAATGGATAGATCGGGCTCTGAATTGAGTAGGTTGTAGCCTAACGAGGTATCGAGCCAATAACGTATAGTGGGAACATTGGAACCTGGTTGACCGGGAACACCGCGAGAAATCCGCTGACCAATCGCCACTCGTTGATATTGTTGAGCAATGAAGTCTTGGCTCGTGATGGTGTTACCGCTTTTAGCCCATTGATTGATGCCTTTTAATGGGCCGTGATTTTGAGTAATTTCGTGCATGGAAATATCCAGATAAGCTTGCCACGCGGGATCATTAAAATAGAGATGCTCCGTTAAGCGAAAATTTATGTCCCAGCCTTGACCGATAGCATCACCAAATCGTGTTTCTAGATCGTGAAAGTTCACTCTCAAAGAAATCGATTCTCGTAGCGTTGGTTGGTAAATGGCTTGAATGCCGATAGTGTTGTCTTGACCTGCAATGGTGAGTAAATCACTCGCTTCAATATGGCTATTTACACCGGCATTCACTTTGAGTTGCAGCGCATCACCGATAATTAGGTGATAGTTTCCATTCAATCCCAATCGTTGATCGCCGACTCCTTGGGCAATATCAAGGCCGAGTTCAAAGTAGCTTTTGAGCAATTGATGACGGTAACGGGCCCTGATACGATGCTCAGCATCAATCACGGTGAGGCCTAACACGTCAGGAGCATCAGCGCGTTGGTAGTCTGTCCCAAGTCGCCAAAAACCATATTGGTGAGGCGCATAATAATCGAGACTGTAACGATTGATGCCCCAGTGGCTTATTGAAACGGCTTGGCCTCTCAAACTATGGTTTTTATCTGGGTTTTGTTGAGCATGGATTTTGCGTAGCTGAGCTTCTTTTGTTTTATTAGATGTTGTACCTAGCTTTCTCTCGCCCTTTTTCCAAGCTTTTTGATGGCGTCCTAATTTTTGTAAAGCGACGTATTGATCACCTGTTGCTAGGTTGACTGATTGTTCAAGTAGCTTCTCAATGGTTGCAAGATCGTCTCGTTGCATCGCGAGTGCAAGACGTTGCCAGTCAGGTAGGGGGTATTGACTTAGCGTAGTGCGCTGGTGCCAGAACAATAGGCGATCTGTTTGATTATTTGCGAGATAGTGACTGAAAAGTTCAGCGGTTCGTTCAGGACTTGGCGTTTGGCTAGCTTTCGCTTCAATCATCGATAGTGCGAAGCGCGGGTCGGTAAAGAGGCCAATTAAAGCCCGGTGGTTTATGTCTCCATCTTTCATCGCCAGTAAGGCGGCACGCTTTTGAGTTAATACGTAGTGTCGTAACTGGTATGCGGTATCTAGTTGGCCATTCTCTTCTAATACCGTTGCGTAGTTGAGCAGAATAGATGGTGAGACGTCCGTGGTATGAGTCAGTAACTGCTTGTACCAAAGAAGTGCGTGCTCTAGATTGCCTAGCTGTTGATTTACACTCGCAAAAGCGAGCCATAGGTCAGGGTTATCTGCTAAAGGCAACTTGTGAGTTTCATAGAGTTTCTTCATCTGTTTGCGGTTATTTTTCTCTATTGCTAACCAGATGAGTTGATTGACGGCTAGGGGTTCAGATGGAACGCGCTCAAGAAGGCTCTCTAATAGATACTTGGCCTTTTTCGTGTCGCCAAGATGTAATGCTCGAAAGACACGCGCATGAGTGATCTCAAGTGTATCAACCAAGTGTGGTTTCTTTTTAGCGAGTTCAAGCAATTGGGTGAGCGTCTTCATCTCTTTTTCTTGCTGGTTTGCGCGAATGAGCATCAGCAGAATTTGATCGTTTCCAGTTTCGTTATAGAGCGCGAGTAATCGCTGATGTTGCTTTTTATCGAGTGGCGAAAGCACTTGGAAATACCGATAAATATCGAGCTGATGATCTCGTCGTGTTGCTAGTTCTTCAAAACTCTGTGTGGCAATATCACGATTGTTGGTTTCCCAAGCAAGGCGTGAAACTCGCGTTAAATAGTCATTATTAGCCTTGGTCCATACTTTTGGCAGTGTGAGTGCTCTTAATGCCAATTCAGGTTGATGGTTATCTAAGAATGCGTTTGAGGCAATCAATGCTTCATCATAAGTCGGGGTACGCAACCTCAATAGTTTGTACCACTCAGATGTGGTAGAGACAGGGTCTCGTTGATAACTGTATAAGCGCATTTTATGAGCTTTGAGTAAGCTATCATTAGGGCGTAAGTATGCGAGTGTCGCCACGCTTTTTGATGCGGAATCAGTTCCTTGTGCTTTTTCAAGCGCATCTAGCCAGCCTACGTATTCTTGTGGGCGAATGAGATTATTGATTGCTAGTGCATCGTAAAATTCACTTTCATAATAAAGATCGCTAAGTGCTTTCGAATCTTCAATTCCGTTGCGGATCTGTTTTTCGGTTGGCGATAAGGCGAGCAGTTTTATACTGATGGCTTGAGCGTTGCGTATGTCGCCTTGCCAACGGTACAGGGTATGCAGGGATTGATAATCCTGCTTTTGTCCATCGAGTACGATAAGTTGTTGTAAGCGCAATGTGGCGAGTTCAAGATTGCCATTGGACATCGCGAGGTCTGCAACTTGGCGATAGAGTTCAGCGATTGGCTTTATCGCCAGTAATTTTTCTGCTTGTGCTAAGGCGATATCAAGGTTACCTATCTTCTCTGAATGTTGAATGGATGCAGTTAAAAAATCAGCGTCGTTGGACAACGTTCCCTGATATTGGCTCAGAAAAGAGTGGCTTTTTTCGGGCTGATCAAGTGAAAGATAGAGATTGAATAGTGCCTGGGCTTGAGGTAGATCTTCTGTATGATCAAATGCAGTTTGCTGCCAGACTAATGCGGTTGGATAGTCTTCACTTTGGAGTGCCAGTGACACTAATTCTTGATAATCAGTGATGTTGTTTTGCGCGTGAGGAGTTAAGTACTTTAGTCCTTTACTTGGTAAGGAAAAAGCAATAGCAGCATCGGCATATTTTCTGGCTAAACTTGGGTCTGCGATATGGTCAACATCATCCAGTAACGTCAGTAGTTTTTTGGTTGCGTCTTGTTGGGTTGATGGATTGGATTGATAGACTTGTGCGAGTAAAAGGGATAAGTGGGTTTCTAGTGTTTCATTATTGGACTCGCCCTCGCGACTGATCATTGACTCCAATACACGATTGGCGTCATCGAGTTGGCCCAATTGGATATGGTTGTCAGCGATCTGCTTCTCTATCTCTTGATTATTTGGATTGTGTTCAGAGATTTGATTTAGAAAAGCAAGAGATACCTCCGGTGAGGAGGATTGTCCAATCAGTTGAACTAATTTAGAACTTGATGGAGTAACAAGCCATAGAACACTCAAAGAAGAGAAAAGCAACAGAGCAAGCGTGAACTTATTTACTAGTCTGATTTTAGGCTTATGTTTTTTAATTTCGTTGCTTGGCATAAGATCCTTCTCTATCCCACATTGATGTTGATTGTTGCTTACTTGTATTCACTCTAAAGTGTTGGTGTGCAGTGCAGGGTTCCGGAAAGTTCGCCGCTATTGGCTGAACTTAGTTGGATAATGTTGGTTGATTTTTTATGGGATCTTAATGGTGTGCCAGTTAATCTTTGGCAATCTCTTGCGCCATAAATCTCCATTCTTAGCGGCATATGTGTCGTGATAGCCCAGTCGATAGTTCCGTTACTTTGTTGCCACCGCATGACTGCGCCATTGACGTTTTGTAAGCGGAGCTCAGTAGATGGCTGAGATTCTCCGTTAAACACACTGCGTGCTTGTTTTAAGATTAGGTACTTTCCATCTTCAGCTTGCGTCCAGCCAGCAATATCTGAGCCGCTTGGGTAACCCAATTCATCAGGCAATCGCACACTTTTTACCCCCGTTGAGGTGACCTGCCACTCTCCAGAAAGAGTTTGAGCTATTCCCGTTTCATAAAGGCTACGAGCTCTTTGCGCGTATTCGCTTAAGTAGAGAGGGGTGAAAGGTTGAGTCGACGCCCATAAGTAAACTTGTTTTAGAGCATTAAGTGACGCTGGAAACGTTGCGGAATACATCTTGTTATGAAGGCTGACTGATTTTAGTCGGCGTGGTGAGCCAAGAAACTCGAAAGTAGTGATGGCTTGACGATAACCATCATGATGTTGAGTTCCTTGCTGGGTATAATTTGTATCGCTCGGAGCTGGCGTGTAGACCTGAACGTTGCCTGGATACCAACGAATGGTCGGGGCGACATGAGCCAATGAGTGATTTGCCCCCTCGTGGTGGGCTGTTCCACCGTTGATATTTAATAACTGGGCGTTATCAGCAATGTTTAAAGCATTTTCACTTGGGTTAGCGCGCCCTGACCAGATAATGAGTTGGGTGTTTTTTCCTTTTGGTGCAAGCTGAGTATTGATGTATTGAGTGCTTGCGATGATTTCTTGAGGTAGATCTATTGCTTTATTAGGGTCGTTTGGCTGCCAGTCTTCGGGGTGATGAAAGGTATGAGAAGCGATTTCGATATTTGCACGTTTAAATATGTTTGTCGCGATTTTCTTTAGGGTTCGCGCTTTTAGAGCCGTTGGGTTTTTCTCTAACAAGTCACTCACGATGACAGAAACCGTGATAGGTAAAGGAGATTTGCGAATGATGTGCTGAGCCATCAGTTCACCTGCATAAGGCGTATCGGTCACCCATGATTTTGCGCCTAATCCATCACCATCGATATGGGCGGTAACGATGCGACGCCCTGATTCAGTTGTTACATCCGCGACAGGAATCAATGGTAGCTTCAAGGTGGCTTGGAGCAACTTAAAAGGATCAATTAACCAAGTTTTCTGGTCATTGGCTTGTGCCATTAACGGAAATGGGTTTAGTGCCGCGCCGCCCCATGGCGCACTGAAGATAACGTGAGACTCCTTACCTTGTTCATCGGCAAAGCTGACAATAGGGTTAATATCATCTTGGATTTGCCATGCAGGAGGGGGGATGAACTGACTAAAAGAAGCTGGGTAGTGATGTTTTGTCCACTTCTTTCCAAGGCGTTGTGTTATTTTTCCGGTGAGTTTTCCTTGCGCATAGACACCCAGCGTAGTTTGAAGTTGTGGTGATGGGGGCAATGCGTTAATAAAAAAAAACGGAATCGTGCCAATGTGTCGAGCGATCCATTGCTCGATGGTGGGCACTTGCTGGTAAGAATGTTCATCTAGCCACGCGACAACGCCAGCATAGCGAGTGATGTCGGTATAGGCGATCAAATTATTGGCTGCTAGCTTTCGAATATCGACACATTCAGGTACATAGCCTTGGTATTCGAGCGGCATAGCTAAAAACTGGTGGCATGGTGAAGACGAGAGATTGACAGTGTTACCGTCATATAAACCAAGCACACGTTTTGCACTCGGTATAATCGTACTCACGCCAAACTCATACAGCATTCCATCACTCACATAAGGGGTGTGATTCTCATCAATCAAACGTTGTGCCGCTTGTTGCTGCTTGCTACGGTCAGAAGCTGGGAGATAATCGATGACGATGGTCTCAATCCCCTTAGCCTTAACGCGATTGAGGTGCGTGTTGAGCCATAGAACATCGTTTTTTGTCGAATTACTATATTGCTTAGTGACCGGGTTATAACGATGATAGAGCGACTCTGCGACAACTGCATAGGGCTTAAATGTGAGTGAATCAAGCAACTCAAAGCCTCGATTAAGCATCAGTTCTGGCGCTTCAGATGTGCTGTGTAAGGTACTCAGAATATCGCTTAAGGCCTGCAGTTGTTGTTGATGGGAGTAGGTCTGTTTTGGCAACAACGTGTAACTATCTAAGGTATCAAGGAACAAGCCATCAAAACCTCTACCCGACAGTAGTTGCGCTTGTTGAGCTAAATAGCGTTGCCATGCAGGGGAAGTTAAATCCATGACGTGGCTATTCCAATTACCATTTTTAAGTGGTGAAGCTTGGCGTAAAGCCACAGGCATATTCGGGCCACTGAACTCACCAATACTGATATAGGCAAATACGGCGGTATTGGCTTTCTGCAGTGTCTGAATCTGCTTATCAGAAATAAGTGATGGTGTCACAACGACGCGTTGGTAATTGATGAGTTCACGAACAGAATCAATTTTGTTGTAATAAAAAGCGACCGAGCTAGGTGTGCGAGCAAACGCAGGGGTATTAAATAAACCACCTAGAATAAGAGATAAAATAACCGGAACAATTGAACGCATACGACCCTGTATATAATAAAGATATTAGGATTTCATTGTATTCATCTCATGTTTATGCGACGTTTGTCGCGAATATCAAAATGTTTTTGAGCATGATTAATCCACCTCAACATCGGCGATTATAAGTTGATACAACGAAATTATAATTAAAATACATCCATAGTATTGAAGAGCTTAGAGCCTAACACGAACCTTATAATTCTCACTAGAGCATCGGCATTGATATACGAGTATATTATTGATTAAATGCAAATTTAACCTTGCAGTCTCACTAATGAGGCAGATATGAAATTAGCCCTTTAATTAAAAACTAAAGGGCTGGTTAAGTTGTTAAATGATTATTTATAGACGTTGTCTAATCAATTAAACGATCTACGGTAAAGGTTTCAGAATAATGGTCAGTATTGGTTTTTAGAATATATTGTCCACCATAGGTGTCGTTACTGACAACACCGGTAATGGTAATGGTTGCAGGCTTATCAGAGATTAAAGTAACGGTATTGTTGTCTCTATTCCATGTCCCTCGAACATTGGCTTCTTTAGCGAATAACTTCTCTTTGCTCATTTCACCAATACTGAAGTAATCAAGGTTAATAATAGGTAGGTTCAATACGCTATTGTATTTATCTGTTACTGCAGTTAACCAATCATATTGTAGCGTTGCACCGTCGCCATAATCATGCAAGTTTGCAGCATGAAAATAGTGAGGCCAAGATTTGTACGTTAGCATATGACGCAACGTGGTTTCTGCTTCTGCTGCTAAAATCTGTTCATAGCTACGAGGTTGGCAAATTGCGCCATTGATAGTACATGGATCTTCGCCATTTTCTAGGTAGCGTTCGTAGAAAACATAGTTGTATTCATCCGTGAGATCGACTGGATTAGTTACGTTGTAGAATACCGATGTTGGGTAACGAGGCAGTAACATAATGTCGCTTCCCGGGAGGAAGTGCTCAACATCTTGATTGACACGTGAAGAATCAGAAGCCATATATTTGATTCCAAGGGCTTCCATCGCGTAAACCAATTCATAATTTAATCCCTCAGGATATGGCGTTAGTTCAGGTAGTGGGTAAGTATCCTCTGAACTTTCTGCATCTTCCAAACCTGAGTGGTTACCAGTCACAAGCACTTGAGAGCCATTGTTATACCCTGGTAAATCAAGCTGTTGCCATACTTTTAGGTTCTCATCGATCTCTTCATAAGCAACATCAAATGTAGCACCGCTACTGGTGTACATATCACGATGAGTCAATGTGTGGCTTAGGAAACGGAAATCATGTTTATTGTCTAGAACCGTCGCCGTTAAAGGCTCCTCTTGAGCTGCAAACTCTATAGTCAACTGAGGTCGATAATTAGCGTTACTTGCTTCGCGAGTATGTACTTGGACCAGATTATAGTAACCCCATGCGGCGTGCATGATTAATCCAAAGTTCGGTTTTCCTTGTGATTGCCACTGATTAACTAAAGGCGTGACATCCACAGTAATTTTGCCGTTATTCTCTTTGTAAGGGACACAGTGGTTTCTATCGTAGGCGCCGCCATACCTTGACCACCATGAGTGGTTAGAACGTCGATACCAGTTTGCAGATTCGGTCCATTGCTGAGTAACAAGGCAGATAGAACCTCTAGCATTTTGCGATGAAGAATGGTGACGAATAGGCTTAGTGGTTAAAGTGAGTGTCGCTTTGTCTGTTGGACTGTTTACATCATCTGGTAAATCAAAGTTAAAAAGTCCTCGTCTTTTTAGATATCTCGAACTTGAAATATACGCAGTGCTCCATGCGCCATAGGTATATTTTTTATTTCTCGAATGGAGGTAAGTATCTTGTGAAGACGTTAGTTCAACCGGAGGAAGACCAATACTCGCGCCGCCGCCATTGAAGACTAGGTCCAATTTGAAATCAGGTAAATTAGGGTTTTCCTCTAGTAGTCGGTTATTCGCTGCGACAATACTTTCTATGTCATTGCTTGTCGTTCGATAACTCACATCTCCCGGCGTAGCGTTGGCATCAGCGTCCCACAGTTCGCTAGCAATAAACAGATCATCAACGTGAGCTGCGAGATAGACTTTGCGCGAACCAATGAAAACGCCTTGAGTCGCATAGTTCAAGAACTCATACGCTAACACTTGTGAATGAACCAGATACCACGCGTTGGTAATAGTCGATAGGAGTACTTCACGACCGTCTGGGTACTGAATGGTTGATACAAGAGTTTTTCCTGTTTCCGAATCGGTCAGTATTGGGGTGACCGATGGTCCATCGGAGTTATTGGCGGGGTGAGCCATGCGGCTATAATCGCTTACGGCGAAAGCATTCTGACGATTGACATATTCGAAAATTTCTTTGTTGTCGGATGGAATTTGCCAAGTAGTAGAGAATGAACTTCTAGACTCGACAGTATCTAAATCCATTCCGTAATCGAGGTCGTAACTATTTTTGTAATAGGGACCTGATGCTGGATAACCAGATAATACTGATTCACGAACGTTAAAATTTATTTCGTATTGATGCAGCATTTTCCACTCTTCCAGTGTAAATGCAGAAGAGAGGTAGTTATCCGGGCCGGTATAATAAAGAGAAGCATCTGTTAAGATGATACCGTTATAATTCCCTTTGTTCCCTGTGATCAGTTTGTCCTGAGTTAGTTGTTCATGGCTTGCATTTAATACATCGTAAGGTACGCCCATTTCATCGAGCATGTCATCGATTAAGTCTAGTCCGATATCTTGCTCGGGTGTACCTGTTGAAATGACAAGCACCTTTAGATCTACATCAGGAACAGCAGAATATGAGGGAGTTGAAACTAAAAATAAAGTAGTACAAACCAGCTTCGGTAATATATCTGAAGTGATGTTTTTGAACTGCATAGTTTATTATCCATAAGTAGTAAGCAACTTTCTCATCACTAATTTCAATGAATGTATAATTCATCACGCGGCAATGAAAAAATCACTAAATTCTTCAACAAGCATTCCACGCTTGTCACATGTTGTTATATCCAAGTACCTCGAGGTAACTTGGGTGTAGTTTGTCAACACGTTGTTTTATTTGTGTGAATTTATACTACATGGCAAATGCATATGTAAATCACATAGATGAGAATAACGAGGAGTAAATAAGATTTGTCTCATTATCGAGAGCTTATTCAGGCATGAGCAAGATTTAAATAATAGAATTTTATTAGTATTAAAAGGTCATCAATTTATTATGAGCTATAAGTTTATGTTCAATAAAACTTAAGTACTAGACGTTAATTGTCTGCTTACCCGATGCTTTTAATGTGAAGGTGTTGTATTGGTTTCAATAAAGAGACCGGTACAGTATATGTTGGTTTTAAAATATGATTGTGAAAATTTGATGCTAACGTCTAGGTGTAGCTATGTCGTTTAATTATACCCAAGTATCTCGACGTTACTTGGGTATAATTTCAAAGGCTTAATTCATTTAAAGCGTCGCTTTAAACTGAGTTAGCAATTCTTTTTGTTGTTCAGTTAGATTTGTTGGTGTGTCAACTTGAATAGTAACGAATAAATCGCCAGTGACACCTTTGCGGTTAGTAACACCTTTACTCGTCATTTTGAATTTACGTCCACTTTGTGTCCCGGCAGGGATTTTCAGTTTAAAGTGACTGTCTAGTACATGTACTTCAGCCTCTCCACCTAAAGTGGCGCTAATCATATCAACGTGTGTCGTACAGGTAAGGTTGTCACCATCTCGCTTGAGGAAAGCATGAGGACGAGTTGTGATAACAAGCATTAGATCGCCAGCTGGACCACCATTAACACCGCTGCCTCCTTTGCCAGAGAAGCGAATTTTCTCACCATCTTTGATACCAGCAGGGATTTTTACGTTAATTTTTTTCTGTTCGCCATTGATTGGCAATTCAACAACTTTTTCTGCGCCTTGAATAGCATCAACAAAATCAACGGTTAAAGTAAATTCGCGGTCTTGACCTTTTTGAGGGCGAGGTTGACGGCCTCTACCTTGAGAGAAGATATCTTCAAACCCTCCAAAACCACCACCGAAGCCCTGGCCTTGTTGTCTAAATGCGCCGCCAAAGATGTCTTCAAATCCACCACTTTGGTATTGAGACTGCCCGCCGAAACCACCTCGACTATTGTCAAAAGCGGCATGGCCAAATTGGTCATATTCGCGTCGTTTATCTTCATCCGTTAGTATTTCGTAGGCTTCTTTTATTTCTTTAAATTTTTCTTCAGCCGTAGCATCCCCGGGATTTTTATCCGGGTGGTATTTCATCGCTAATTTTTTGTATGCTTTTTTAATATCTTTAACTGAGTCTCCTTTAGAGACACCTAGCACGTTGTAATAATCTCGTTTGGACATGTCAGCCTCTTTTTATTCCTGACTAAACTGGAAAAGGGCGTATGAGTAGCCTCTTACGCCCTGAATGCCAATGTTGATGTGCTAATGATATCGCTCAATTATCTTCGATAGAACAAATAGTTGAGCTAACTTATCATTTCACCTCTTCAAACTCAGCGTCGACAACATCATCTTGTTGAGATTGTTGGTTATTTGAGCCAGCTTCTTGCTGAGCTCGTTGTTGAGCAAGTTCCATTAACTTTTGAGCAGCAGTGGCTAACGCTTGCACTTTGCTATCAATTGCTTCTTTGTCATCGCCTTTGCGGGCAATTTCAAGTTCAGATATAGCAGTTTCAATTTTCTCTTTCTCGTCTGCTGGAAGCGCTTCACCTGCTTCTTCGACTTGCTTACGAGTACTATGAACCAATTGATCCGCATGGTTACGTGCCGTTGCTAGCTCTTCGAACTTTTTGTCCGCTTCTTTGTTCGCTTCGGCCTCTTGAACCATCTTTTCGATATCTGCGTTGCTTAGACCGCCAGAAGCTTGGATAGTAATCTTTTGCTCTTTACCTGTGGTTTTATCTTTAGCAGAGACATTTAAAATGCCATCAGCATCCAAATCGAACGTTACTTCAATCTGAGTCATACCACGAGGTGCTGGTTGAATCCCCTCTAGGTTAAATTGACCTAGAGATTTATTGAAAGATGCTTGCTTACGCTCACCTTGCAGTACATGGATAGTCACTGCACTTTGGTTATCTTCTGCTGTTGAGAACGTTTGATTTGCTTTAGTTGGGATAGTGGTGTTCTTCTCAACTAACTTCGTCATTACGCCGCCCATCGTCTCGATACCAAGAGACAAAGGTGTTACGTCTAACAACAATACATCTTTCACATCACCTGCGAGTACGCCACCTTGAACTGCAGCACCCATTGCGACCGCTTCATCTGGGTTTACGTCACGGCGTGCTTCTTTACCGAAGAACTCAGCAACTTTTGCTTGAACCATCGGCATACGAGTTTGACCACCTACCAGAATAACGTCCGTGATTTCTTCAACGGAGAGTTTAGCATCTGCAAGTGCCACTTTTAATGGCTCGATTGAACGTTGCACGAGATCTTCAACCAGAGATTCTAACTTAGCACGAGTTACTTTGATGTTCATGTGCTTAGGACCCGTTGCATCAGCGGTCACGTAAGGCAGATTAACATCTGTTTGAGAGGTCGAAGAAAGCTCAATTTTCGCTTTTTCTGCCGCTTCTTTAACACGCTGCATGGCAAGAGGATCATTTTTTAGATCGATGCCTTGCTCTTTCTTAAACTCATCAACGAGATAGTTGATCATACGGTTATCAAAGTCTTCACCACCAAGGTGAGTGTCACCATTAGTTGCAAGTACTTCAAATGTTTGTTCGCCTTCCACATCATTAATTTCGATGATAGAGATATCAAATGTACCACCACCAAGGTCATAAACTGCGATTGTGCGATCACCACCTTTTTTATCAAGGCCGTAAGCAAGTGCCGCTGCTGTTGGTTCGTTAATGATACGTTTTACTTCTAAGCCTGCAATGCGACCCGCATCTTTTGTTGCTTGACGTTGAGCATCATTAAAATAAGCCGGGACGGTAATAACAGCGCCCGTTACTTTCTCTCCTAGGAAGTCTTCTGCCGTTTTCTTCATTTTTTTCAAAATTTCAGCAGAAACCTGAGGAGCTGCCATTTTTTGGCCTTTTGCTTCTACCCATGCATCACCGTTGTCTGCTTTGATGATTTTATAAGGCATGATTTTTATATCACGCTGTACTTCTTCATCTTCAAAACGACGACCAATTAGACGCTTAATTGCATAAAGCGTATTGGTTGGATTTGTCACAGCTTGACGTTTTGCTGGTTGGCCAACTAACGTTTCGCCATCTGTATATGCAACTACTGATGCTGTTGTACGCTCACCTTCTGCGTTTTCGATTACGCGAGGTTTATCTCCGTCTAGAACGGATACACAAGAGTTAGTTGTACCTAAGTCGATACCAATGATTTTACCCATAATAATTACCTCTGTACTTTGCATTAGTTATATTAATCCAAAGTATCTAAATTTCGATGTTGGTTTTTAAGAACATAGAATGCAGTTTTGCTATCGCTATGTTTATTCTCAATGAAATATACTGTTTTGATATGCGTCGTTGAGCAGGCCGAAAGGGCATATCAAGCAACAATAACGAACAGGGGGGATGTCCCACCTTTAGCTATTCATATGGCTGATTTCGTTTTGTTGTAAGTCAGGTTCAACGACGATTAAATGCTACTTATTGATCGCTATTTTACGCGGTTGCATAGCGTCAGGTACTTCTCGCATTAGATCAATATGAAGCAAACCATTTTCCATACTTGCCGCTGTTACTGAGACGTAATCAGCGAGTTGGAATTTGCGTTCAAAGTTGCGCTCAGCAATACCTTGATAAACATACGTTGGCTTCGTATCAGAGGTTTTAATTTCCCCAGAGACAATCAGCATATTTTCATTTTGAGTCAGTGTTAATGCATCTTCAGAGAAACCAGCTACAGCCATAGTGATGCGATAGTTGTGCTCATCTTTCTGTTCAATGTTGTAAGGTGGGTAACCACTTTGAGATGTTTTTTTCGCACTGTTTTCTACAAGGTTAAACAAGCGATCAAAACCAATGGCATGACGGTATAGGGGAGAAATATCTACATTACGCATAATACTATCCTTTAAAAGTAAGCAATAGTTCTCAACGCATTAAGCGAAGAGATTGAACCGATATTCTTAAGCTATAACTAGCTTATTTAGACATAAGGTCCAAAGGTTAATTATCGAAAGTACGTGACTGAGCGATCAGCCGCTTTCTTTCGTTACTATGATTTTCATTCCCTCTAAGAGGCGAATTAAATCATGATTGAACTCCATGTGGCAGTTCGTGTAATCAATATATGCTTCCGGAAAATTCCTGTCAACACATTCATTAGAAAAAATAACGATTATTTTTGTTTTATTACTCGTTTGACTCACTGATACGTTTTGCCGATGCTACAGATGACGTTGCTTTTTACCTGTCAGTATTCCCTTTGATTAAACTCGTTAAGTAATAGTTGATTCTCGTACCGGGGCTTAGCGGATAATTAGTTGGTTTTATTTGCAGATCGACTATTACATCTGACTGTGAACTGATGTATAACGACGCCATGAAAATACCGAAAAGAATACAACCCTTAGTTGACGATGGTTTAGTCGATGAAGTGGTGAGCCAGCTAATGAGTGGCAAAGAGGCCTCTGTTTATATCGTACGCTGTGGAGAGACGATCCGTTGCGCTAAGGTGTATAAAGAGATTACCCAGCGTAGTTTTAAAAAGGCAGTCGCTTATCGAGAAGGGCGCAAAGTCCGAAATAGCCGTCGAGCTCGAGCGATGGAAAAAGGTTCAGGCTTTGGCCGTGAGCAGCAAGAGAAAATGTGGCAAAGTGCCGAAGTCGACGCATTGTATAAGTTAGCAGAAGCCGGCGTTAGAGTGCCTAAGCCTTTCGGCTGCTTTGACGGTGTACTGCTGATGGAGTTGGTCACGGATGAAGAAGGCTACGTTGCGCCACGATTGAACGATGTTGTAATGACAGCAGAGCAAGCCCGCGAAGATCATGCGATGATGATGACCTATGTGGTTAAAATGTTATGCGTAGGCCTGATTCATGGTGATTTATCAGAATTTAATGTTTTGGTAGACGAAAATGGTCCAGTGATCATTGACCTACCACAAGCAGTTGATGCATCAGCAAACAATAATGCGGAATGGATGTTAACGCGCGATATCAACAACATTCGTGAATATTACAGTCAATACGCACCGGAATTAAAAAACACAGAATATGCGAAAGAAATTTGGGCTTTGTATGAAAAAGGGGAGTTGACCCCAGAAACAGAGCTTACGGGGGAATTTGTTCAAATTGATGTAGATGCTGATCTTGCTACCATTATGCAAGAAATCGATGCAGCTCGTGATGCAGAACGTTACCGTAGAGAGCGCTTAAAAGAAGCGAAAGAGGGTGTAGACGAGAGTCAATTTAATTGGGCTGACACCTAGCAAGAATAAACACAGTTACGCCAGAACTAATATCGAAACGTACCAGTAGTCGTTCAATCCCTTGACTACTGGGCGTACACTCCTTAAAAGCACCTGATTTGCAAACGCCATGTTTGTTATGAAATCCACCCCTATATCTGCATTTATAGATTGAGCTTTCATTACGCCAAAAAGTATTTTGCTAGGCGTACTATGCTTACAAAGTCATTCATCTTCCCAGCATACTAGGGGGTCACTTATGCAAAGTGATGGGGGTAATATTCTAATTCATATCGTGTCTGTGTTTAGTAACATGGTGTGGCAAATCTTCTGGCCACTTGCTTTCGGTCTTATCTTATCATCGTTTATTCGTCACCTTTTGCCTGTTGAAACAGTGGCTAAACATCTGGGTAAAACTAATCTAAAAAGCTTATCTTATTCGACCGCTCTTGGCATGGTCTCTTCTTCTTGTTCTTACGCAGCTGCATCCTTGTCTCATACGCTACTTGGCAAAAAATCGACGTTAGCTAACGCTGTCGCTTTCTTAGTTGCTAGTACTAATTTGATTGTTGAAATGTTCATTGTGTTGGTCGCTTTACTTGGTTGGACGTTCCTTTGGGGAGAGGTGCTTGGTGGGCTAATTTTGATTGTAACGGTTGGTTTTCTATTCCAACGCTTCTATCCGAAAGAGGTCGAAACAGAACTTCGTGAGCATATTGCAGCAGAGGCATCGACAAAGACAGCAACTCACAGCGACTGCGGTATGGATATGTCCTCCATGAAACATGAAGAGAGTGACTGTGGCATGGATATGTCCTCCATGAAACATGAAGAGAGTGACTGTGGCATGGATATGTCCTCCATGAAACATGAAGAGAGTGACTGTGGCATGGATATGTCCTCCATGAAACATGAAGAGAGCGACTGCGGCATGGATATGTCGTCCATGAAACACGAAGAGAGCGATTGCGGCATGGATATGTCGTCCATGAAACACGAAGAAAGCGACAGCGGTATGGATATGCCATCGATGTCTCATCAAAAGATGGAGATGAAACATCAACCCGCGACGTCGTCCTTGATGGACAAAGTAACCCAATCGGCCGGATTTTTTCAAATGGACTTATCAATGATTGGGAAGGAGATCCTTATTGGGGTCGTCGTTTCTTCTTTGTTGATTGCCATCGTGCCGATAGAAGGGTGGCGAATGCTATTCATCAGCAATGATGTGAATTTGCCTGCTTGGTTACACTCATTTCTTGATGTGATTATTGGTATCTTTGTTGCTGTCATTGCTTATGTTTGTTCAGTGGGTAATTTGCTCTTAGCAGCAGCGTTATGGCATGGCGGCATCTCATTTGGTGGCGTAATTGGTTTTATCCTTGCCGATGTTTTAACTATTCCTATGATGCGTGTTTACCAAAAATACTATGGACAAAGACCAGCCAAATGGATGGTCGGTTTACTGTTTGTGTCTATTTTATTTACAGGCTTATGTGTTGACGCCATTTTCAATGGTTTCAATATTGATGTCACCACACAGGGCCTACGAGCTATTCATCAGGATGGCTTTGGTTGGAACTTGACTACCGTAATGAATCTGATTTTTATCCCATTCTCTATCTGGTACTACCGCTTAGGTCAAAAGACAAATTCCGGCATGGGTATGAATATGTAATGGTGTTGGCTATTTAGATTAATGAGGGAGGGATCCACTCCCTTTACACCTAGCTATATCTCAGGTTGTTTGGGTATGGTTACTTTATAAAATTCGGATGAGGAATTGATATGTCATCATTTGCTAATAACAATATTGAGCAAAAGGAATTTGCAAATAAAGTCGCGTTAGTTCTAGCAGGAGCACAAGGTATCGGTCGTTCTTGCAGTATGCTTTTGGCACAAAAAGGAGCCAAAGTGTATATCGCTGATTGGGACTTAGATCTTGCTAGTGCGACAGCACGCGAGATCAATACCGATAGCAGCAATATCTCTAGCGCGTCAGGTGTATTTTTTAATGCTTTTGATAGTGATACCTATACTGCATTGATTGATTCTATCTTAGCGCAAGAGGGGAGAATCGATGTATTGGTAAATAACTTTGGTGGGGTCGATTTACGTCAAGACAGAGATTTAGCTCACACCGAATTAGTGAGCTGGGAAAAAAATATTCTCGCCAATATCAACAGTGTTTTTATACCAAGCAAGGCCGTCATTCCAACTATGGTGAAACAAGGAGGAGGTAGTATCGTTAATATTTCATCCTTGTCATCATTGAGTGCTGAAATGTCGAGTATTGCGTATGGGACATCGAAAAATGCCATTAATCACATGACACGACAAATTGCGATTCAATATGCCAGCTTCGGTATTCGTTGTAATGCGGTTTTGCCTGGGATGATAGCCACAGATGCGGTGAAGAAAAACCTCACTCAAGAATACATTGATCATTTTCTTGCGACACAACCCATCAAGCGAATGGGGGAACCAGATGATATCGCAAATGCGGTGAGTTTTTTAGCGAGTGAAAAGGCAAGCTTTATTACTGGCGTTTGCTTACCGGTGACAGGGGGAATGGACATTGCTTCATCTCGGTACTATTTTGACTCCAACCAAGTGAATTTCTGAGATTACGGTCAAGTTAGCTAATTAGTTCAACATTCCATTCATTAAAAAAGCGGCTAGTAGACCGCTTTTTTAATGAATGGAATGTTGAATATAGTTTTTTGAGCACATGCTCTATATGTGATGGGGTTATCGAAAAATGGGCTTAGTATGATTAAATAACACCCAACTCCACAAACCATATAACTAATCAGTCCAATAACTTGCTGAAATTTGCGGCCTAATCTAAATTATTTTAATCGTCGTATATGCAAGGGAATGCTAATGATGTGGTTTCACTCCCGTTTATGGAGAAGATGTACTCCAATATTGAAAATTAGGCTACGTGCATTTTTCTTGTCTTTTGTTGCTTTAATTTATCCCCATTTTTCCTCGGCCGATTTTGATGGTCTTCCGCCTTCGTTGCAGGGCGATCTCACGCAAAGCCAGGCTCAGAATATTGCAGTAGAACTTAAATATCTTGATGAAGTATTGACTTCATCAGTATTGAGTTATGCTTTTTCTAGAGATGATAAATGGCTTGACCGATATTTCGATTACGAGCCTCGTTTGACAGAACTAATCAATGCGTTGCTAGCTAGCCAAGCAGAAACGGATTTCAATATCGTTAAAGAACTCGAAAGCGCCCATTTCGAAATGGTTGTTTTTGAGATGCAAGCCATAGATTTAGTGAAAGAAGATCAAGGCCGAGCGGCGATGGATCTGATAAGTCAGGACGAGTACCACCATTATAAAAGCCAATATATGGATGCTCTACTTAATCTTGCTGATCGGATTGATCAGCGTGTCGCGGGACATAATAAAGAAAGTAATATTGCGTTAACTGCAGCAGAGAAGCAATGGATACAACATAACACAGTGAAAGTAGGTAGTGAGCATTGGTCTCCGATGTTTTATCGAGATGAAAATGGTAGTTTAGCGGGGTTGTCGGGTGAGATTGTTAAACAGATTGTAAACAAAACAGGTTTGAGAGTTGAGTTGGTAGAGGGGGAATGGGATGAGTTATTTAACAGATTTAAACGAGGAGATATAGACTTATTACCTCATGCATATAAAGAGGCATCACGTGAAGCATATGGTCAGTTTTCGGCCCCTTATGTATTGGTACGTGAATTATTTTTCGTTAAAGACCAAGATGAACAATTTATTTTGGTCTCTGATTTAGCTAACGCAACGGTGGCGATTTCAGCGGGCTATGTCACTGCGAGTCAGGTGAAAGATCTTTATCCCAATATGAAAATATTGGAGGCAGAAGGTATAGGTGAAGCAGTTAATGCCGTATTTGATGGTCGCGCTGATGCCGTGTTGGGGGCTGAAAGTGTGATTTTGAATTGGCTCAGCCAAAATCAAATGTCAGGGTTACATGCTATAAATGAAGATGTATTTTCTCCAGCGTCTCTTCATATTTGGACGCAGAAACAAACCCCATTACTGCACTCTATTGTGCAAAAAGGGTTAGATTCTCTAGAACTAGAAGCTTTAATTCTAAAACAAAATGGTTGGAATGTTCAGAAACAAAAGTCACCGCAATCAACAGGTAGCAACGTCAGTTTTAATCAATCTCTAAAGTATGTGATTGTCGCAGTTTCCTTAATGATTGTACTTTTGATGTTTCTGATTTCTCGAGTATTTCGAGTTAGTGACAAACAGTTGGCTGATAAACTTAATAGCGTAAGTTTTAAGCGTTCAGTGATTATTGTTCAAGTTGGTTTATGTGTCGCATTACTGACAACAGCAATGATTGTTACGCGTTACGCTGAACGACAAAGTATCGAATCCATTAATGACAGTCTATCAACGGTATTAGCATCAGCACACAAACGAATTGTTGGGTGGGTTGATCTTGAATTAGATAGCCTTAGTCAACTTGGCAGAAATCCAACTTTAGTGGAGTTAACTCAAGAGCTACTTAAAGTCCCTCGTACTTCAGATGCGTTAAAAAACGCACCTCTTCAACATCAGTTAAGACAATTTATTCAAAGCCAAGCTGGGCTTTCGAATTCATTTGGCTATTTTATTATTTCACCAGATAGCATCAGTTTGTCGTCTCGTCGTGATAGTAATATTGGAAGTATTAATCTTATTCAGCTTAAACGACCAGACCTTATGCAATCGGTATTGGCGGGACAAAGTGTTTTCATTCCACCAATAAAATCAGATGTCGAACTTGGACTAGACAATAAGGAACTTAACCCACCAACCATGTTCTTTGCTGTGCCAATTATTAATGCATCCGGTGAAGTGATTGCAGTACTAACAAAACGAGTTAATTTCGATGGTATTTTTTCCTCCGTATTATCTGCCGGTTTTATTGGTAAAAGCGGTGAAACATACGCCATTGATCAGTCTGGAGTATTGCTCTCGAATGTACGTTTTGAAGATCAGCTAAAGCAAGTTGGGTTGCTGGAGAGCCATCAACGATCTTCTCTTAATATCCGTATTGCCGATCCTGGTAATGATCTATCTAATTATTCAGGTGTTATTCCTGCTAATACGGACTCCGGTGAAGTTAAGACAGTCAAGCAAAATTGGCCACTGACTGTAATGGCTCAAGGCGTCAGTGAGCGAATGTCTGGTCGTAACCTAGAGGGGTATAATGACTATCGAGGGATTCCGGTTGTTGGTAACTGGGTTTGGGATGAAAAGCTAAACCTAGGCATTACGGCTGAAATGGATGTAGAGGAAGCGTTCGCTTTATTACGTACATTCAAAATTACAGTTTGGTCCATATTATCGATTGCCCTAATACTGATGATGGGAACCAGTCTCTTTACCCTGCGTATTGGAACAAGAGCAACCGGAGCGCTCGCGCGATCACAAGCAGAACTTGAAGCGCAAGTTGTAGAGCGCACTTCTGAACTACAAATCAACGCTGAACGAACTCGTACCATAATTGACAATGCATCAGATGGCATCATTGTCGTCAATCGACAGGGTATCATTGTTGAATTTAGCCCAGCGGCAGAAGACATTTTTGGTTATCGCGCTGATGAAGTACTCTCGACAGAAACCTTAATTGATTCTTTGATGCCAAGACCATTCCATCAAGTTTATCTAGAATTAGTCGCGAAAGGAGATACGAGCAGTCATTTGTTGATGGAACTGATCGGTTATAAGAAGAACGGAGAGGAAATAGAGTTAGAGATTGCGATTAGTGAAGCAGTGTTAGCAGGGGAATGTTTATTTACCGGTATTGTTCGAGATGCCACTGAGCGTAAAGAAGCTGAACGTGAGTTGATGCTGGCAAAACAAAAAGCTGAGGAAGCAACACAAGCGAAAAGTGATTTCCTCGCCAATATGAGCCATGAAATTCGTACACCAATGAATGCCATCATAGGGATGAGTTACTTGGCAATGCAGACTGAACTCAATAGAAAACAAGCGAATTATCTTGGGAAAATACAAACGTCGGCCGAATCTTTACTCGGCATCATTAATGATATTCTCGATTTTTCAAAGATAGAGGCTGGCAAACTCGATTTAGAAAAGATGGAGTTTGATTTAGAAAATACAATTGAACATCTTGTTCAGATGGTGTCGCAACGTATTCAAGAGAAAAATATTGAATTGTTGGTTGATCTTGACCCGCTCCTTCCTCGACAGCTTATTGGTGATCCCCTTCGTTTGGGGCAAGTTTTACTTAATCTTACTAACAATGCGATTAAATTCACCGATTCAGGAGAGATCATTGTCAAAGTGATATTACTGGAGAGTGATAATGATGACGTGGTATTGAAATTTTCAGTCACAGATACCGGTATTGGTATGACTGATGAACAAATGTCTCGCTTGTTCCAATCGTTTAGTCAAGCTGATGCTTCAACCACACGAAAATATGGTGGTACAGGTTTAGGGTTGACGATTAGTAAAACCTTATCGGAACTGATGAATGGTTCAATTGGCGTAGAAAGTGAACTTGGTAAGGGCAGTACCTTTTTCTTCACGGCTCAATTGGGTGTGGTGCAGGCGGTGAGAGATCAAACCCATGGGACAGATAGTCTTGAAGATATTTCTGTTTTGATTGTAGATGACAGTATGGCGGCGCGTGGGATTCTCTTTGGGTTGTGTAAAAGCCTTAATTTCAAAGCTGAAGTGGCTTCATCGGGAGCAGAAGCTCTTGAACAAATTGCTGCAGCGCAGCAAATGGAACGACCGTTTGACATTATTTTAGCGGATTGGAAGATGCCTAATATGGATGGTATCGAATTGGGTCGTCAGATTGCTCTATTACCGAATTTGAACAAACCTCCATATTTTGTCATGGTCACAGCTTATGATCGCGATGAGATCAAGGCACAGTTAAACGGCGTTAAAGTGGATGCAACGATAACAAAACCGGTGAGCTCTTCGACTCTGCACGATACCTTGTTAGGTGTTGTTTCCCAGCAAGGCCGACCTAGTTTTCCATCTATTACGACAAAACTTGATCTCTCTATTGCGCAGGGAATTGCAGGAGCGCGAATCCTGCTGGTGGAAGATAATCTCATTAACCAAGAGATTGCGATTGAACTGCTGCATCTGGCTGGGCTTGATGTGATGACGGCTGATAACGGGCAGCAAGCAGTTGAAATGGTCGAGAAACATACCTTTGACTTGGTTCTAATGGATATTCAAATGCCCGTGATGGATGGGTACCAAGCGACGAAAACTATTCGCTCGACGGGACAATATGATGCATTGCCGATTATTGCTATGACCGCCAATGCGATGTCAGGCGACCGAGAAAAGTGTCTCGCTGCTGGCATGAATGATCATTTACCTAAGCCGATTAACCCTAACCAGGTCTTTAAGACGTTGTTGGATTGGATTGAACCAACGGGGGAATCTGTTTCAGTCTTGATTGAAGATGCAGATACAGAGAGCTTTGATGTTGATGGCTTTGATACTGAAAGCGCACTGGCTCGTATGGCTGGTAATGTAAAAGCTTACAGAAAGACACTAACTCATGTTATTCAAAGTGAAGCGAATGTCGTGGAACGAGTGAATCAGGCGATAGAGGATAATGATATTAATAGCGCGGTTATTGCAGTCCATTCATTGAAAGGAATTGCTGGCAATATTGGAGCTACCTATTTGATTGAGCCGACAGAGCGATTGGAACATTCTCTCGCTGCTCAAGAGCGGACCATTCAGGATCACGCCATTCAAGAAAAAATCCAATTGAGTGAACAACAACAAGCCATGCTGTCGGAAGTTGGTGCGTTAGTTAACAGGATGTTAACTGCTATTACTGAAGCATTAGCACGCAGTGAACCAATCGTTCAAAATCAAATAGCTGAAATTGACAGTGATAAGTTCCGCGAACTAACGCACTTGCTCTATCAGCAACTTGATGATTTCGATAGTTCAGCAGTGGACACGTTCGATGAAATACTCGAATGCATGGGAGGTGGTTTAGATCGTGATTTAGCCTCACAGCTTTCCACTTCGATATCAAATTATGACTTTGATGCTGCTTTACCACTGCTGGAACAGTTAACGAACAGCTGTGAATCACAACAAGCGTCGAAAGAGTTATTTTTATCAGATGAAGAGCTTTTATTAGAAGAAGTTTCACCAGAAACAAAAGTTTCATTAGCAACAAATACATGAGAAGAAAATAAAGCATAATCAGAAACAAAAACGCCATCTAAGGAACTGATGGCATCATTGGAGTAAGCGGCACTCAAATGTAATGAAGCGACCTAACCTAAAATTTAACAAGGGTTGTTTTCAGCTAAGGCTAGGATAAAAAGAGAGTTGTCAGTATGGATACAAATAAGAAAGCGACGATATTGGCCGTCGACGACACGGCTGTAAATATAGATGTGGTGAAAGGCGTTTTATCAGAAGAGTATTTAGTTCAAGCAGCGTTAAACGCAGCAACGGCATTGAAAATTGTAGAGAAGCGTAAACCGGATCTGATTTTACTCGATATTATGATGCCAGAGGTTGATGGTTATGAAGTTTGCCGTCAGCTAAAAGCTTCAGCTGAAACCAGAGATATCCCAGTTATTTTTCTGACAGCAAAGTCAGAAGAGGAGGATGAAACTATGGGGCTATCTCTGGGAGCTGTGGATTACATTACTAAACCGATCAGCCCTCCGATATTAAAAGAACGAGTAAAAAATCATTTATTGCTCAAGAAATCACGGGACCAGTTAGCTCAACAAAATGAAATACTGGAAGATAAGGTTCGCCAACGTACTCAACAATTGAATGACCTACAAGATGTGGCTATGGTGGCTATGGGGGCATTAGCTGAATCACGAGACCCGGAAACAGGCAATCATATTCGCCGAACTCAGAAATATGTCGAATTATTAGCCAAGAAATTGTCCGAGACAGAAAAGTATCGTGATTATTTAACACCAGAAGTGATTTCGGCTATGGCCAAGTCTGCACCTTTACACGATATAGGAAAGGTAGGGGTCGTTGACCGAATTTTGCTTAAACCAGGTCAATTAACTGAAGCTGAGTTTGCTGAAATGAAAAGGCATACCATCTATGGTTATGATGCAATTGAAGCCGCGGAAAGTTCATTAGGGGTAGCAGATAATTTTCTAATATTTGCTAAGGAAATTGCTTATTCCCACCATGAAAAATGGGATGGGTCAGGATACCCAGAGGGGCTGAGGGGGGAAGATATTCCTTTGTCAGCACGGATTATGGCCTTGGCAGATGTTTATGACGCACTAATTTCTGAGCGTGTCTATAAGCCTGCGTTTAGTCACGAAAAGTCATTGGGGATTATATTGAGTAGCAAAGGTACTCATTTTGACCCTTTGATGGTCGATATTTTTATGGCTAACGCAGCGGACTTTAGAGAAATAGCAGAAACCTATAAGGATGTCGTTAGTAATCTAAGTTTGATTACTAAAGGAGCTTAGTGATGGAAAACTATAGACGAATTGCTTTTGATTCGCCGTACAAAGGCTTATCTGTTTTAATCGTTGATGACTTTGATGCGATAACTCGGACGCTGTGTAGCGCTTTTGAACAGCTTGGTTTTAAAACTATTCATCAAGCAAAGGATGGATTTGAAGCGTGGCAGTGTCTAGAGCGACAATCTGTAGATATGATTATTTCAGATTGGAAAATGCCTAAAATGGACGGCTTAACACTGCTGAAGCGTGTTCGAGGCTCCCATGCTCATAAGCATATTCCTTTCATTATGTTGACGGGAAACCTCCATCAAAGTGATGTGGTAGAAGCAATACAAGCGGGCGTTTCTGAATATTTAGTTAAGCCGTTTTCAAAAGCCACGCTGAGTGAACGAGTGCACAAAGCATTTGTCTCCCCGATTCGTGGAAGAAATTCGAATCCCAGTGAAACTCAAGATCTCGAGCAAGATGGTGCGAGTGAAAAAGAGGTAAAGCGGACGATTTTAGTCGTGGATGATGAACCCTCTAACCTACAAGTGCTCGGAGAATTACTTAAGCCATCTTACAAAATCAAAGTTTGTCGAAGTGGTGCGCAAGCGCTCGATATTTGCGCGAAAGCAGAAAAACCGGATCTGATTTTGTTGGATATCATGATGCCTGAAATGGATGGTTTAGCCGTTTGTCGGTCACTTAAATCTCAGCCGGATACGGAATTTATTCCGATCATTTTTGTTTCTGCATTGTCGCAAACTGATGATGTTGTTAAAGGGCTAAAACTTGGCGCTGTCGATTATATTATGAAACCGGTGATCCCCGAGATCGTGATGGCGCGAGTGGCGACTCATATCAATTCAGTAGTCCAGCGGGAGAAATTAACGGAGCAAGTAGAACAGTTAATTCAAGCATCGCGGCAAAAAGAAGAAGCAGGCCAGATGTTTTTTCATGATTTACGCAACCCATTGAGCGCAATTCAAGCAACATTAACTAATATTCAAGGCAATGAACCAGAGATAGATTGTCTCAAAGAGAGCGTGAAAATCTTATCTCAAATGGTTGAGAATCATCAGTTATTGATGGCACTAGAACAAGGGGAGTACAGCAATCCCTTTGAAAATATCATGCTAGAGTCTGCCATTCAGTCAGTGATTGCGAGCTATCAATCGAGAACACAAGAAAAGCAGTTGGAAATTAAACTCGATATCGATCCAAGTCATCGTTACCTTGGTGATGAGCTATTAAGTTATACCATGTTCAGTAATTTGATTGTTAACGCTGTTGAAGCTGCACCTAAAAATTCAGCGATCACTGTGACTTCTGCGGCTGAAGATGAGTATGTGATGGTATCTTTGCAAAATGCAGGTGAAGTGCCTTTGAATATCCGTGATCAGTTTTTTGACAAGTACGCTTCGGCAAACAAAAATACAGGTACTGGTATTGGCAGTTATTCGGCGAGACTGTGCGCACAGGCTCAAAATGGTGACATTAGACTTAATGCAGAGCAACCTAATAGCACGACAATTATAGTACAACTACAAGCCGCCAATAGTTAGCTTGGCGGCTTAAGGTTAATTCGGCAATTATTTACGCTTTTGGTCTGCAAATTGTTTGGCAGTTATACCGTAGTAGACTTTGTCGTCAAATCCTTGCTCAGTTTTATAGTAATCGAGTTGACGACCTTCTAAAATAAAACCACATTTTTCCATGGTTTTGTAAGAGCCAATATTTTCAGCGTAGCAGTCAGCACTGATTTTATGCGCGTTTAGTTCAGTAAAGCCAATCTCGGTCATCATTTGACAAGCACGTGTTGCAAGGCCTTGACCCCAAGCATGAGTCGGGAGTTGATAACCCACTTCAAAATTACCTTGTAAGAACATAACGGGGGTAACGGCTGTCATACCCATGTATTGCCCTTGGGCATCACGGATAACAAACGTTGGTGCTTCTGGCCATTCGCTATTTTTGATAGCTTCCTGAGTATTTCCGATGATAGGGCCAAAGAAACCCTCATATAAACTGTCGTCAGCAGGAGCAAAAAATAAGTATGTATTCACTTTGTCATCATTAAGCATCTCTATGATGTCGCTAAGATCGCTTGCCTGAATAAGAGCAATATTTAATGTGTCGCCAAAAGGAATTGAGTGGCCTTGCTTTAGGGCTGAATAGTGGTTAAGTGGTGAATTAATCATTAGTTACCTCGTTTTCTTTGCCGCATATTAGCGTACTCTAACAGAGGATAATTGGACTTTTGCGACAAATCTTAATTTGAATCTTAGGCCGAAAATGAGAGAAAAAACGCATCTTTCCGACTTGATTTAAACACAGGTGCTTGTCAAATTAGCAATACATAGCGTTCAGATGTTTATTCAAAATCGCCATAAATATCGATAGTGAGATCGCGCTTTTTAAGATACTTCGAAGGGGTTTGTTTTAGCTGTTGTTTAAGGGTGCGGATCAGATGAGATTGATCACTAAATCCAAATTGGTGTGAAAACGCTGCCCAATCGATATCTTGCTCTCGTTCATATAGGGCGAGAACTATTTGTTCTAACCGCATCATCTGTAGATACTGTTTCACACTCATTCCTACCACCTGTTTAAAATAACGCTCTAATGTTCGGCGTGAACAAGAACAAGCCACCGCTAAAGTTTCAATATCAATCAAGTTATCGGAAATGTGATGTTCAGTTAGTGAGATTTCAATCGTCGTAATGGCTTTTTGTGCCACAGTGAACGCACGGTTTTGGTTTGGTGTGATGTTTAGCTGATCAAAATGAGATTTAATCAACGCAATTAGTGTTTGTGGGTCAGATGTGTTTTGCCATAAGTTTTGCTGAAATTCGCGATTAAATAGAGGCGTCAACCAATCGAACCATTGGCATTGATTAATATGAGCTGCGGAAGCGGCGTTAAGGATATATAAACATTCAGGCCGGAATGTAATACCGATACGTTTTAATGGTGCATAGTCATCCAATAAAAGCAGGTGCTCGCTGGCTGTCAGTAGGTGGCTACCTGCCCCAATTAATGCATTTTCACCATTATCATAGCTGTAGTTTTGATGGGGTGGAGTGAACAATAAATGTGCACGAGCATTGGGTATGAGGTGAGGCTTAGGGCTTATGGTTTCCTCTGCACCAACTTCCAAATACCAGATCTGGTGGATCAGCCATTCATACCCTATCAATGATTGTTTCCAAGCGATCATAATTTACCTTATAGAATGAGTGTAGTGCGTACAGATGGACGAAAAAATGAATCTATATTGCTTTAATCCTCTGGGATGATTTTAGCGCATTTTATATCACTGACGTTATGCCATCTTGAAGGCGATTAACCACTATTTCGTTAGGCTGAGGACAAATCACGATAGGCGGGGTGCGGCATAAACTAAATTGGCGACAAATCCATCATGTGCATCAGTTACCTTATCTAGATCAATTGTCATCAGCTAGTGCTTCACGACAAGGAGAGTAAAAGTGGGTATGCTCTGAATATCAGATTAGGCTGTAATTAGCGGCTAAAATCACGCTTTAGAATAATTAATGAGTATAAAAATATGAGAATTTCTGTTGATGGTGGCTCATTTAAAGTCGCGATTGAAACCGAGTTTGAGGGTTTAATTGCTGAAGCGACGGCCGTATTCCACACAACTCGAACTCAGGCCCAAACCAATGATCGTGCGATTTTACGTTTCCTACAAATCATTATTGAGCACAGTGATGAAGATGATGCGATTGGCTATGCGGTTCTCGGTTTACTGGGTTGGTACAATGAGGTAATTAACCCCGTAAGCGACCGAGATATTGAGCTGAACTTACCTCGAATCTTACCGCACTTGCTGAACCCTGCCGGTGATATCACGGCAAACAGTCCTAGTGACGCGAATACTTTTAACACTAAACACTAAACACTAAGTGTTAGACATACGTATCAAACATAAGCATTAAGCATGATACCATCGAGAAGTTGATACTTGTTTAGTGCTTGTACCTAGGCGCGACCAGGATCTGACTCTTTACTCAGTCATTGGCTTGATTTTAAGTATTGCAAAATCTTGTCTCTTAACCACTGGTGAGAGGGATGATTGTCTGTGCGTTTATGCCAAATCATATATTGCTGGACTGGAATGGTTTCAAATGGCAGTGCCAAGACTTGTAGCTGGAACTGATTAGCAAAGCGATTCGCGATATATCGAGAAGTGCTACCGATGCAATCAGAAGCCGAAATAAGGGCGCACATGGCAATCAAAGAATCACATTCAGCGCTGATCTTTCTCTCTTTTAATGGCAGGGTTGTGAAGTAGTCAGCAGTGTATTGATTTGAGCGACGCATTCTAAAAGTGACGTGTTTTTCACTGTAGAACTGGACTTGATCGATAGTACCATCAATTCTAGGATGGCCTTTCCTCGCGATAAGCACCAGTTCATCATCTTGCACTTTTTGGGTTTTATAACCATTCACTTTAGGATAATGAATATCGATCGCTAAATCAGCCTTTTGCATGCTTAAGCTGTTTAGCAAATCCTCTTCGTTATTCGGCACCATATTGAATTCAATTGCTATCTTTCCCAAGGTCTGATCGGCTTCGACAATAGGCTGGATTTTTGCTAACGCAGATTCATTGACCAGTATGCGAAATTGGCGATATTGCTGATTATCAAATTGCTTGAGAGTACCGATCGCACTATTGATACCTTGTAAAGCTGGCTCAATTTGTATGGCTAACTGAATGGCCGCATTGGTAGGAGTGATCCCGCGTCCCTCACGAATAAATAGGTCTGTTCCTATCTGTTGTTGCAAGCGTTTGAGCGCACCGCTAACACCGGGTTGGGTCATTCCTAAAGAATCTGCTGCCAACGTGATCGATTTAAGGCGAAACACCTCAAGGAATATATTCAATAGATTCAAATCTAACTTTCCAGACTCACTCACCGCTACTTTCCTTAGTCTTGAATAAAGTACGCATTTTGATACGGACACATAACGAAATCTGATGTGTTAAATAAAGCTTACTTTATTTTTAGCTATGTGTCTTCGCCATATACTCATCTCATCAAATCGAACATCGTAATGAAAACAGATTGAAGAGGCACTTATGACAACTTCACGCACATTCAAAAACGCATCTTTGTTTATCGCAATCTCACTGACTTTTCCTGCCACGGCTGCTGATCATAACCATGCGCACTTTAGCGACATTGGTGAGCAGGGAGGAAAAGATGCCACTGAAATGACAATCAAAGCCAATAGCGAGTTTGCCCAAACACTTAACTTTTCAGATACCCGGGCATTTGAAAATAATAATCGTGGCCTGATTGCTTCCTTTGATCAAGATACTGGCGATATTATTCGTAACAGTTTTGATTTCATTGACCCAAGTGTTGCCAACGCAGACCAAGCTCCAGATTCTGTCAACCCATCTCTTTGGCGACAAGCGGTGCTCAATCAAGCAGCCGAGGGGTTATATGAAGTTATTCCCGGAAAAGTTTACCAAGTGCGTGGCGCTGATTTAGCCTCTCTTTCTTTTATTCGTAGTGATAATGGTTGGATTGCTTATGATGTACTTCTTACTCAAGAAGCCGCTGAAAAATCACTTAAATTCTTCCAAAATAATGTTCCAGAGGGTGGGGACCTTCCTGTTGTCGCTATGATCTATTCCCACTCACATGCTGACCACTTTGGTGGTGCTCGAGCGATTAAAGAAGCATTTCCTAATATCAAAGTGTATGGTTCGAAAAACATAACCAAAGAAATTGTTGATGAGAATGTGTTGGCTGGCAACGCTATGTCACGTAGAGCTGCTTATCAGTATGGCTCTACGCTCAATCGACATGAACATGGCATAGTGGATGCTGCGCTTGCGAAAGGGCTCTCTACTGGAACCATTACCTATGTTCTACCAGACTATGAACTAAATCATGAGCAAGAGATCGAGACGCTGGTTATTGATGGTTTAGAAATGCAATTTATGGATTCCTCTGGTACAGAAGCTGCGTCTGAAATGGTGACATATATACCAAGCATGAAAGCGCTCTGGAGCGGTGAGCTAACCTATCAAGGTATGCACAATATCTATACTCTGCGTGGTGCAAAAGTTCGTGATGGTTTGAAATGGTCGAAAAAGATCAATGAAATGTTAGTGACTTGGGGGGATGAAACCGATGTTCTGTTTGCTTCCCACTCTGCGCCAATTTGGGGAGGAGAAGAAATTGAAACTTACCTCAAAATGCAGCGTGATGCTTACGGCTTCACTCACAATCAAACGCTACGATTAGCCAACAATGGTGTTGTATTGCAAGACATTGGTGATGAAATCTATAAAGTAATGCCAGAGAGCATTCAGCAATCGTGGCACACCAATGGTTATCATGGCACCTACTCACACAATGCTCGTGCAGTATACAACATGTACCTTGGATATTTTGATATGAATCCAGCCAACTTAAACCCTCTACAAGTTCACCCTGAATCGGTTAAATTTGTTGAATATATGGGGGGAAGCGAAGCCGTCATTACAAAAGCGAAACAAGACTTTAAACAAGGTGAGTACCGATTTGTTGCGACTGTGTTGAATAAAGTCGTACAAGCAGAACCGGAAAATAAAAAAGCACGTGGTCTCTTGGCGGATACGTATGAGCAATTGGGTTATCAATCAGAGGGGGCCGGATGGAGAAATATTTACTTAACGGGAGCCCAAGAGTTGCGAGTTGGTACTCAGCCAGGGACACCGAAAACCGCTTCACCAGATGTCCTAGCTAATATGACTATAGAAAACTTGCTCGATTATTTAGCGGTAAAAGTGGACTCACTGAAAGCACAAAATACACCGTTCACTATGAACATCCAATTGCCAGATGTGAATGAGTTCTACTATGTTGAAATGTCGAACGGTAATTTGAGTAATATTCAGGTGACCGAGTTACAAGATGCAGACAGTACGTTAGTCATCAACAAGCAAAATGTCTCAGAGATTATTCTCAATCAAACGACATTAACGGCGTTGTTAGAGAGTAAGACCGCGACAGTGAAAGGGGATAGTGCGTCGATTAATAAACTATTGTCTTCTTTAACCGAGGCTGATGCATCGTTTGAGATTGTGCCGCGCCCGAATCAAGGTGAAGAAATCGATGCGCAGTTATATCAACAAGAATCCACTCAGCACGTGCATTAATATCGCTCATTAGATAGTCAAAACCGAAAAATCTCAGAGAGAGTACTCTTGCTGAGATTTTTTGTTTATTTGAAGTTTGTTTTTTAACCATTTTCTGTGAAATTCTCACGGGATTATCTTTTAACAAAAGTGATCATTGTCACATGTTATAACTGTCAGTATACTCCGCGCCCAGTTAGGTACGCAGTCTTGAAAACTTAAACCAACAAGGCGCGGATAATACTTAACCAGCTTTCACTCGGCTGCTAAATGGAGACTTGCCCCAAGGAACTGGGCCCAGCGTAACTGTAAGCAATTACGGGCCTGAAATTCGCCTTAGGGTAAAGACAACATTTCGCATCAAATTGCCATGTTGCTTATGCCTGTGCGCGTCAATTTTTTGCCCCGCCCAAATACAGATACATAGCAAGGTAACATAATGCAATTCTTATACAGCTTGGCCGGCATACTGGTCTTATTAGCGTGTGCGTATGCACTTTCAGACAGTCGTCGCAGCATAAATTGGCGTACTGTAATCGGTGCATTTTCTCTTCAGGCAGGTTTTGCTGCACTGGTCCTTTATTTTCCTCTTGGTCAATCATTGCTTGGTTCAGTCAGCAATGGCATATCGGGGCTACTGTCATTTGCCGATCAAGGTATTGGCTTTATGTTTGGGGAATTGGCAACAGGAAGCTTCATTTTTGCTATTCGCGTCCTACCTTTAATTATCTTCCTTTCTTCAATTATTTCCCTGTTGTATTACCTTGGTGTGATGCAAAAACTGATTACCGTGATCGGTGGTGGAATTTCACGCTTGCTTGGTACGTCTCAAGTCGAATCTCTTGCTGCGACAAGTAATATCTTCCTTTCAATGTGTGAGGCTTCTTTGGTTGTTCGTCCATTTCTTCCTAAAATGACACGCTCTGAATTGTTTGCGGTTATGGTTGGTGGAATGGCATCTGTAGCAGGCTCGGTATTAGGGGGATACGCGGCACTTGGTATCGAACTTAAATACCTGATTGCCGCTAGCTTTATGGCTGCACCAGGTGGTCTATTAATGGCGAAGATATTGGTTCCTGAGCGTGAAGTCTCGGCAGCTCAAGGAAAAATTGAGTTGGAAAAAAGTACCGACAGCAATGCTATTGATGCGTTAGCGACAGGTGCAATGAATGGCGTAAAAGTCGCTGTGGCGGTAGGTACCATGCTGATCGCATTCGTTAGTGTGATCGCGATGGTTAATGCGGGCTTTGAAACTGTGGGTTTTTGGTTTGGTATCGATAACCTGACACTTCAAGTTATCTTTGGTTATTTATTTGCGCCATTGGCATTTTTCGCGGGGATCCCGATGAATGAAGTGCTACAAGCGGGAGCATTGATTGGTCAAAAAACTATTTTGAATGAGTTTGTTGCGTTTTTAGATTTTGTACAAATCAAAGAGACCTTATCGGCTCATAGCCAAATTATCATTACTTTCGCATTGTGTGGTTTCGCAAATATTGGTTCGATTGCCATCCAGCTTGGCTCTATCAATGCAATGGCTCCAGAGCGTCGACAAGAAGTTGCGCAGCTTGGTTTTCGTGCCGTCGCTGCCGCAACACTGGCCAACATGATGAGCGCCGCGTTAGCTGGTTTATTTGTCGCGTTGTAGGTGATTAATAGAGAGCTCATTATCTAATGGTAATGGGCTCTCATGATTTTAGTTCAGGCTTTAATGAAGAGGCTACATAAGCCATTATCTTAGTTATATCATTGAATTTATGCTTGTTTTTTACCATCAATTCGCAAGGATTTAACAACGAAGAATAAATCGAAAGCAACGGGTGATTATTTTTCTTCGTAAATATGAGCAATTGATATAGGATGCGCAGCCGAATTATTTATGAGCATCTAACATTGGGTACTATTCCTTCAAACGCCCTTTATACCGACCTTTCTAGTTACTATGATTTGATGTGTGCTGACATCGATTACCAAGCCCAGAGTAGCTACGTTCGTAGACTACACCAATTGTTTGGTAATTCAGGTAAACGACATTTGGATTTAGCCTGTGGTACTGGTCCACATATTCGACATTTCCTTGATTTTGGTTACCAAAGTAGCGGGTTGGATCTTAACCAGCCGATGCTCGATCTGGCTAAAGTTCGCTGCCCAGAAGCGGATTTTATATTACACAATATGTGTAATTTTACAGTGGAACAACCACTGGATTTGATTACATGTTTTCTTTATTCCATCCACTACAGTGATGGTATTGAAAACTTAAAACAGTGCATTGCCCATGCTCATGCCGCATTAGCCGATGGCGGGATGCTTTGTTTTAATTCAGTCAATCGAAACAAAATTGATAACCGTTCTTTCGTACGCCATAGTGCGATGCACGATGAGAGTGAATTTGTCTTCAGTTCTGGTTGGAAATACAGTGGACAAGGTGAACAGCAGTTTTTAACCTTGAGCATTGAAAAGCATACTGATCTAGAAAAACAGATGTGGAATGATGAGCACCCAATGGTTGCTGTTAACTACGATGAGTTAAGTGCGTTATTAGAACCTTATTTTGAAGTGCATATTTTTGAGCACGATTACGAGAAGATCTTACCTTGGGATGGTCAATCGGGTAATGCTTTCTTTGTGTGTGTGAAGCGCTAAACTTTTTTAGAAGCCAGCGATACCCCGCTGGCTTTGTTGTCTCTGCTGTTATCTATTTTAAGATTATTTACGGGCTAACTTATGGTGTGCTCGGCAAAAATGATCAGCACTAAACGCGCCAATAATGGAAAGCTCTCCTGAAAGACATAAACCTGCTGCAACTTCAGCAAGAGCTTTAGCATTGCCATTTCCGTGTAAGCCTAGAATATCAAGACAAGCCTTTTGCGTTGGTAATCCGGTGCCGCCGCCAACGGTTCCCACCATAATATTGGGTAAGGTAACGCAAGCATAAAGATCGCCATTGGAGGTGACTTCCATACGGGTGATCCCAATCGCCGATTCGGCGACACAGGCAGCATCTTGACCGCAAGCAATATAGAGTGCTGTTAGTGCATTCGCGTAATGAGCATTGATACCAATAGAACCACTTAGCAAACCGCCAACGGTATTGATTTGCGTGAACTTCACCATATTTTCTGGTGTGGTATGCAGATATTTGTTGATTAAACTCGCTGGTATTGTCACTTCAGCTGATACTTTTTTGCCCCGCACTGACCGTAGTGTATAGACGTTAGCTTTCTTGTCTCCAGACAAGTTACCATCTAAGTATGCATTGGCTGGTGCGACAGGGCTGTGCTCTAGAATGTAACTGAAGACCTTGTGTGTTGCTATGGTCACCATGTTTTGACCTGATGCATCGCCCGTTAGGTACTCAAACACCAAATAAACATGATTTGCTTCCATGTTAACGTTGATATCTTTGAGTTTTCCATGAGAAGTGGTTGATTGAGCAATTGTGCGGAACGTTTCGTATTGCGTTACAACCCAACTGACAAATAATGCCGCTTCCGACAATGAACGAAAAGCAAAGACAGGGGTTCGACTTACGCCCTCGTTAATTAACATGGCACTCGCTCCCCCGGAGGCCGTGATTAACTGTGAACCACGATGATAAGAGGCGACTAAAGCAGCCTCTGTTGTTGCCAAGGGCACGAGATAGTCGTCATTAGCGAATAAACCATTAATACGAAGTGGTCCTGCGATACCAACAGGTAGGTTAACGGTGCCAATAAAGTGTTCTATATTATGGGAATACTGATGACAATGTTGCTGAGTAAAAGGATCAAGTAACAGATCTTTATCTGTCATAGATGCTAATACTTGCCAGCGGCGTTCAATATTTTTGTCGGTGAGAGAGCCGCTGCGGCATAGCTTTCTGCTTGGCTGGTGGAACTTAGGTTCTAATGTCGATCGCACGTTATCACAGGTATCAATATCAGAGAATGCAGTACCATTGTGGGCACTGTTTAAATTCAGTTTAGGCATACAAATATTTCTTTCTAGGCACAACTTAGATAGTGGCACAGCTTAATTCAGTGATATCGAGCTTGATTATGATGCTAACTCTATAATCAAGGTTTTGTATTCGTTATTTTGTACTGGTTATGTTGAGTCGTACGTTATTCTAACTAACTTGAATCGGTAAGTGGTTGGAGCAGGACGATGAAAATCCCCAAGATTGGAGTGGAATAAATAATATATTGAGGTTTTTATCGATAAATCATTGACTTAATCTCAATGGACTTGTGCTGTTAAATACTATTTAAGATGTTACAAATAATTTTGTATGGGTAACGTTGGCTGAAAATGGGTTTCGATACAGCGTTACTATAGAGTACTCCTTTCACTTTGATGGCGATGGATGCACTATCGCTATCTACAGTATCGGATACGGCCACAGTAGAAAGCTTGATACTTTTTTCATTAGAATATGTCTGCTCGTTGTAATTAGAAATTCATTTTATAAGTACTACTTTTCGATTACTTAATTCTTGGCGCGAACCATTCTTTCTGGGATTGGCAGTAGCACACCATTTATTGGATCAATATCCTTAATAAACGTTCTAAACCAATTCCGCTACTGGTTTTTGTGTCTGGATGGGTGTGTAGTGGAATAATCTCTTATCTATGAGGATTTTCTCATAAAGCTAGATTTGTCGGCCAATAAATGTAGTCAAGCAGTGCTTATTGAAGACTAATACGGTGCACTAGCAACAATTAATCGGATGTTCTCTATTTTTTATAGAAACCTGATATTCCTTAGGTGTCATATCGAAATGATTTTTAAATTGTTTGATAAAATAACTCGAGCTACCAAAACCAGAAGCTTTGGCTACCTCTTCTATAGTGAGTTTCTCCTCGCATAAAAGTCGATCCGCTCTAATTAATTTTTGCTTATTTACATAATCGCTGAAGCCAATACCTGTATTCTTTTTGAATATTCTACAAAAGTATTGAGGACTTAAGTTTACATGATGGGATACATGCTCCAAAGATACTGAAGAATGTAGGTTTTTTTTGATAAACTCTTGTGCTTCGTTAATATGAAGTTGATAGTTCAATGATCGAATTGTATGTATTTCGTTACTGGAAAGTAAATCATCTTCATCAATGTTTTTTAATATTTGATGTATATCATGATTTACTAATCGTGAAATAATATTAACTGAAGAATCTATTTTACTGCTGGAGACTGATTTTATTTTATTATGTAAGATTCGTAAATTACTGGATTGACTGAGTAGAGAGTTTTTATATTGTTCAATATTAGGTTGACTATGATTCTCAATCTTGGCTTGACCACATTGAATGAAACCGAGAAGGTTACCATTTTGGATGACAGGCACAGAGAAGTCCACTAAACCGGCGTGGCAAGTGTAGCATTTTATTTTCTTTTCTTTCAATGAGTTAATTCCGCCTGTGCGGTCGCAATTTTTGCAGATCTGAAAGTACTTATTGTCTTCTCTGATTTTATTGCAAAAATCTGAGAAGTTCGATCTTTCAGATATCTCATTCCCTTGTATATCAACTAAGACAGTCGCTAACTCAGTTGAATGCGAAAAGTCATAAACTATATTTTTAACTTCTTCCATTGAATCTTTCAACGTTGTCATATTGTTTTAATCTAACTAAAGATGTGATTGGACCAATACAATATAACAATACCCTTAAAAATTTTACTTGATAGAACTCTCGTTTTTAAATCATTAAAACTAATAAAAAAACAATATATTCATATGAATTTCTTAAATTAATATAAAGAACATGAAAAATAAGAATATATTGCTATCCGAGGTTAATATTTTTTTATTGAGATAATTTTTAATAACAACAAATTGCTATCCATATATTTTATTGTTCTTTTGTCGGAAAAAACTAATTACCCCCATTATTAAAAAAGGATACAGGATATGCAACAAGAAGCTCTAGGAATGGTAGAAACAAAAGGTCTGACTGCAGCAATTGAAGCCGCTGATGCAATGGTTAAATCAGCTAATGTCCATCTTGTCGGATATGAAAAAATTGGTTCAGGTCTTATTACAGTGGTAGTTCGTGGTGATGTTGGTGCGGTAAAAGCAGCAACGGATGCGGGTGCTTGTGCGGCCAAAGATGTAGGTGAAGTGATTGCTGTTCACGTTATTCCTCGCCCACATACGGATGTGGAAGCGATCCTACCTAAATCGACTAAGGATACTAAGTGATGAGCTCACAACCATCTTTAGAGGACATTGTTGCCCAAGTTATGGAACAAGTCGGTGACTTCGGTGATGGTAACAAATCAAACAACATTTATGTTGAAACCTCTGTACAAGAAGTAAAACAAGGGCCTGCTATGACGATTAAAAAAAGTGCGATGACCGAGTTCGTCGGCACCGCAATCGGTGACACGATTGGTTTAGTTATTGCCAATGTTGATAACGAATTGCTTGAAATTATGAAGCTTGATAAGCAATACCGCTCTATCGGTATTCTTGGTGCCCGTACCGGCGCAGGCCCTCATATTATGGCTGCTGATGAGGCGGTAAAAGCCACAAATACTGAAGTCATCAAGATTGAATTACCAAGAGATACGAAAGGTGGTGCGGGCCACGGTTCATTAATCTTATTTGGCGGTCATGATGTTTCTGATGTTAAACGCGCTGTTGAAGTTGCGCTTAATGAATTAGAGCGCACTTTTGGTGATGTATATGCCAACGAAGCGGGCCATATTGAGCTGCAATATAGTGCGCGAGCAAGCCATGCACTCAATACAGCTTTTGGTGCCCCGATTGGTCGAGCGTGTGGTGTGATCGTTGGTGCTCCTGCTGCGATTGGCGTTTTGATGGCGGATGCGGCAGTAAAATCTGCCAACGTTGAAACCGTGGCATTTAGCTCTCCGGGTAATGGTACAAGCTATTCTAACGAAGTCATTTTGGTTGTTTCTGGTGATGCAGGAGCGGTTCGTCAAGCGGTGGCCACGGCGAGAGATGTGGGCATTAATCTTCTAGGTACCTTGGGTGGTGAAGTCAAACCTTCCACTGATAAGTCATACATTTAAGTAAGGACACTGACATGATGAACAAAGGTTTTGGTCAACCAACGGCACGTATTTTGGCTCTGAAAGAACAGATCCTGAGTGCTAACCCACGTATTGAAACGGATCGTGCTATTTCGATCACAAAATCCTATCTGGAAACAGACGGCTTACCGACAATCATTCGCCGTGCGAAAGCGTTTGAGCGTATTTTGGCTGAATTACCTATCATTATTCGTGAAGGCGAATTGATAGTTGGTAGTGCGACAGTAGAGCCTCGCTCTTCTCAAGTTTATCCTGAGTTTTCTAATACTTGGATTGAAGATGAATTTGAACGCATTGGAAAACGTAACGGCGATGCGTTTCAGATTTCAGAACAAGATAAACAGAAACTTCGCGAAGTAGTTTTTCCTTACTGGCAAGGAAAAACGACCAGTGAACTAGCGACCTCTTATATGTCGACAGCGACAAAAGAGTGCATGAGCGAGAACGTGTTCACAGTTGGTAACTACTACATGAACGGTGTGGGTCATATTTCGGTTGATTATGCGAAGATCCTGAAAATGGGTTATGGCGGTATCATTCGTGAAGTGGCTGAAGTTATTCAAAAATCGGATAAAACAGACCCAGACTACATCAAGAAAGAGCAGTTTCTAAAAGGGGTTATCATCTCTTGTAATGCGGCGATTCAGTTTGCACGCCGTTACGCTGTTAAAGCGAAAGAGATGGCTCAAACCGCAGCAGGTGTACGTCGTGATGAGCTGCTAAAAATTGCTGATATCTGTGAAAGAGTTCCTGAAAACGGAGCAACAAACTTTTATGAAGCGTGTCAGTCATTCTGGTTTGTACAACTACTGATTGGCTTGGAATCAAATGGCCACTCTATTTCACCAGGACGCTTCGACCAATATATGAACCCATATTTTGAAATGGATAAAACTATTTCAGAACAAGACGCACAAGAACTACTTGACAGTATTTGGGTTAAGTTGAACGACATTAACAAAGTACGTGACGAAGTATCAACGAAAGCGTTTGGTGGCTACCCAATGTTCCAGAACTTGATCGTAGGTGGTCAAAACTCGAACGGTGTAGATGCAACCAACAAATTGTCTTACATGAGTATGACAGCGACAGCACACGTAGCTTTGCCACAACCCTCATTCTCCGTGCGTGTATGGTCAAAATCACCAGATGAGTTTTTGTTGAGATCATCTGAATTGAGTCGTTTAGGTCTTGGTGTACCTGCATTTTATAATGATGAAGTCATTGTTACCGCATTGGTAAGCCGTGGCCTTGAGCTTAAAGATGCGCGTAATTACGGCATTATCGGCTGTGTGGAACCACAGTGTCCTGGTAAGACAGAAGGTTGGCATGATTCCGCGTTCTTCAACCTTGGTAAATTGCTAGAAATCACCCTAAATGGTGGTAAGTCAGGCGACAAGCAATTAGGTCCTGTGACGCCTAGTTTGGAAAGCATTACTAGCATGGATGAGTTGTTGGCTTCATACCAAAAACAAGCCGAGCACTTTGTTTTCCATATGATTACCGCTGATAACTGTGTTGATATTTCACATGCTGAGCGTTGCCCTCTGCCATTCCTATCTTGCATGGTGGATGACTGTATCGGTAGTGGTAAATCACTGCAAGAAGGTGGTGCGGTCTATAACTTTAGTGGCCCTCAAGGGGTTGGCGCTTCAAACGTAGGTGATTCATTTGCTGCGATTAAGAAACTTGTCTTTGATGAGGGTAAATTGACTCTTCAACAAGTGAAAACAGCGATTGATAACAACTTTGGCTACGCAGCAGGGGCAACAGCACCTGTAGGTAACAAAGATCAAGCGTTTGACGCGGTGATGGAAGCAGTCAAGAAGGTGCTGGAGGAGAGTGGTTCTCTGCCATCTGATATAAGTTCTATTGCTGGTGCCGTGGCTCAATCAGCATCACTGCCGCAATCAAGTCATAACGACAATGGTATCCGCCAATCATTACTTGATGCTCCTAAGTTTGGTAATGATATCGACGAGGTTGATATTCTAACTCGCGAAGGTGCAGCGATTTATTGTCGTGAGGTAGAAAAATACACCAACCCTCGCGGTGGTCAGTTCCAAGCAGGCTTGTATCCAGCATCTATTAACGTACTGATGGGAACCGTCGTTGGCGCGACTCCAGATGGTCGATTGGCCAATGAACCCTTGGCTGATGGGGTATCTCCAAGTCGCGGTATGGATAGAAGTGGTCCTACGGCAGCAACAAACTCGGTCGCTAAACTTGATCACTTCTTAGCGTCGAATGGCACATTGTATAACCAGAAGTTCCACCCATCAGCTCTTGAGGGTGAAAAAGGTCTGCAGAATATGTGCTGTTTGATCCGTGGTTACTTTGACCAAAAAGGGATGCACGTCCAGTTCAACGTGATTAATAAAGAAATATTGCAAGCAGCACAGAAAGATCCTGAAAAGTACCGTGATCTCGTGGTTCGTATTGCAGGTTACAGCGCCCAGTTCATCTCACTCGATAAGAGTATTCAAGATGACATTATTGAGAGAACAGAACACATGTTCTAACCCTCTCATGGCAGCCTACAATTGGTAGGCTGCCATTACTAATAATTAGTTTTATTCACCGACATGATTATTAGGACTATTAAAAGCTATCATAATAAGGTGCTGTGTAATGAATGTGCAAGAAGTGAAAGGTTGTGTATTTAACATACAGAAGTTTTCAATTCACGATGGCCCAGGAATTAGAACCATCGTTTTTTTTAAAGGTTGTCCTCTTTCTTGTAAATGGTGTAGCAACCCAGAGTCTCAAGAATTTTCAACCACTATTTTATTCGATAAAAGTAGTTGTATATCCTGTGGCAAATGTATTGATATTTGTAGTCACAAAGCGATTAGCCTTCAAAACAAAGGATTAATAGATAGAGATAAGTGTATTAATTGCGGTGCTTGCTCTGATATTTGTCCTACGACGGCATTAACAAAATCTGGAAATATAGACTCAGTTAAAGATATTTTAGATGAAGTGACTAAAGATTCTGTACATTTTCGCCGTTCTGGAGGGGGAATTACACTCTCTGGTGGCGAGCCATTGTCTCAACCTGACTTTGCCGAAGCATTGATTCTTGGTGCAAAAGGGCGTGGTTTACATACCGCAATGGAAACCACAGGCGTAGCGCCAGTTGAAGTGTTGCACCGAATTATACCTCAGCTTGACCTAGTGCTTTTAGATATTAAATCATTTTACTCACAACCTATGGAAGAGCAAGTAGGTATAAAGAGTGAAGTGGTCTTAAAAAATGCATTGATTATTGCAGAGCTTGCTAAAGAAATAGTTATTAGAATCCCTGTTATTCCCGGTTTTAATGCTGATGATAAAAGTATTAAAGCTATTGCAAGTTTTGTTAAGCATTTAAATAAAGTACAGAAGATTAATTTATTGCCATACCATAATTATGGGCAGAATAAATATGATTTACTTGGAAAAGACTACGAAATTATTGGTTTAAATTCACCTTCAAAAATAGAAATGGAACGCTATAAAAGCATAGCCGAATCATTTGGGTTCATTTGCCAAATTGGCGGATAAATAGGAATTAACGATGAAATTTATAGACAAAGAAACATTAAGACAATGTGTTGCTGAAATGATTGGTTTAGCCTTTGTATTATTTTTAGGGGCTGGATGTGTCAGTGTCGCAACTCTCACCGGTTCGGCAATTGGAATTTGGGAAATATGTATCATCTGGGGTATCGCTTTTGCCCTAGCGATTTATTTAACTGCTGGTGTGTCTGGTGCACACTTAAATCCGGCCGTGACCATTGCCTTGTGGGCTTGTGCTGGCTTTGATCGAAAGAAAGTATTGCCTTATATCATCGCCCAAGTTTTAGGGGCATTCATTGGCGCTGAGCTTGCCTACCTATGTTATTCCAGTTTATTTGAAGCCTATGAGGTAGCAAACAATATCACCCGTGGTTCAGAAGAGAGCTTAGCGTTAGCTTCCATCTTTTCGACTTACGCCAACCCTAACTTAACCGTTGCTCATGCTGCGTTGATCGAAACCATTATAACAGCCGTGTTAATGATGCTGATTATGGCGCTATTGGATGACAATAACGGTCTCCCTAGAGGACCTCTTGCACCAATGCTGATTGGTCTACTTGTTGCTGTTATTGGTGGGGCGACAGCGCCGCTGACTGGATTCGCTATGAACCCTGCTCGAGATTTTGGGCCGAAAGTGTTCGCTTATCTAGCTGGCTGGGGTGATATCGCATTCACGGGGGGGCGTGATGTGCCGTATTTCCTAGTCCCAATCGTCGCACCTATAGTTGGAGCACTCATTGGGATTAAGTTGTATTTACTCGCATTTTCCAAACCTAAAGCCACCAACATTGATGACATTGAGCCACCAAAGATTGTGACGGAAGAATTTGTTTAGGAATTAAAGAGAGATTTATATGAAAAAGTCTTATGGGTTTGTAGAGGTTCATGGGCTTGCACTCGCCATCACGGTAGCTGATGCCATGGTTAAATCGGCCAATGTTGAATTGATTGGTACAGAAAACGCCAATGGGATTGCTTGGATACAAATCAAAGTGATGGGGGATGTTGGTGCGGTTAAAGCAGCTGTTGATGTCGGAAGCTCTTTAGCACGTAAAAATAACGGGTTAGTTGCGTTTCGTGTTATTGCGAGGCCGGATGCTGAATTGATGAGTTTATTGACCGAAGTAGTGCCAGTTGAGCCTGTTTTAGCTGAGCGGGTTAATGAGATTGACCAAGGAGTCGAACAAAAGCGAATCGACACCGAAGAGCTAATAATTAAGCTGCCTGAAGCTAAGGTGTTGGAGCCGAAAGAACAGGTTGAAACGGTTGCAGAAGAGGTGGAGCCAGGACTCGAAATAATGGCAGAAACCGTTAAACGTGATAGTAAGAAAAACGCCCCAAAACGGAAAAGAAGCAGTAAATGATGAATCAAATTGAAGCCGCAACAAATGAGGTTATTGAGGTTCTAAGAAACCGAAAAGTACCGATTGGGATTTCGAATAGGCATGTTCATTTATCTGAGCAGGACTATAACACCTTGTTTCCCAATGAGCCTATTTCTGTCGCGAAACCGTTAGGTCAGCCGGGCCATTATGCTGCGAATCAATATGTCGACATCATTGGCCCGAAATGCACGCTGGAACGAGTGCGTATTTTGGGCCCACTGAGATCGTATTCGCAATTGGAGATATCTCTCACTAATGCGCGTGAGCTTGGTCTTAAAGGGGTGATACGCCAATCGGGTGACCTTATGAGCACGCCAGGCGTGACCATTCGTAGCCATAGTGGAGAAATCACCCTCAAAGAGGGGGTAATTGTTGCGAAGAGACACATCCATATGAGTCCTCTCGATGCTTTGATTTTCGGTTTATCAGACAACCAAGAGGTGTCTGTAGGCATTGATAGCGACGAAAGAAAAACTCGCTTTGATCAAGTGATCGTGAGAGTGGATCCAAGCAGTGCACTGGAGCTGCACTTAGATACTGATGAAGCGAATGCTGCTGGATTGATTGGGAATGCAGATTTTGCGGTCATTATTAGGGACGAATAACGGATGAATCAGCAGACATCAACACAAATTTTTGTGAATGGAGAGTGTGCCAACGTACAAGTGAAAGATCTTATATTAGGGATTAATCACTTAATGACTCAAATAGAGAAGCCACAGTTGATCACAGTAATTCGTGTAATACTGCCGGATCCTTTTCTACTAAAAGCACTATTCTCATTTGATGTTTCTTTGCCCGCAATTCAAACCCTTTTTGATGCAATCGCCATAGGCATAAAAATTGAGCTGGTGGTCCACAGACAACTGTTACCTATGCTGTCTGTGGATTCATTAGTGAGCTTGCCTGTTGAAATTACAGATCATAAAGGATTGCCTGTAGAGCCCATCACCTCGTCAATTATCGATTATTCAGATGTCGCTTTGCTTGAGCATTGTTGGCTGTTAACGGTAGATAAGCCTTTGGTGACCTATTTGGCAAGGGAACATATACAGCGGCACAAAATATCATTTATTACCAAAAAGGGAGGCCTTGCAAATGCTCTTGGCAAAAATCGTTGGCTCCGTCGTCGTCACACAGAAAATTGATTCTCTTGCAGGGAAAAAATTGATGCTGGCACATAAAGTGATTACCTCCGATGAGGGGGTGTGTAATGAAAGTTTGGTGAATGAAGAAATAGTTGCAGTTGACATGGTTGGTTGTGGAAAAGGAGATTTGGTTTTGCTGTCTCAGGGCACTCCAGCGCAGTCATGTTTTGATTCGAACAATAAAGGTATCGATTATGCCGTGATTGGCATAGTTGATACGGTGAATAAATACTAAATAAATAGAATTTTAAGGAAAATCCAATGGCCGATGACATTAGTGTGTTGGTAAATAACATTATTGAAGAAAACTGCAAACGCTATTCAGTCAACTCTCCAGCAAAAGGTTTTTGCTACGGAGCAAACTTTGAATTGGTCAATGATGCAGTTTCAGCCTGTAAAGATGCGTTCAATGCATTGGACAGCCAACCGTTGAAAGTGCGTCAGCTTATTATCGATGAGCTTAGAGTTCAGTTGGATGTGTATATTCCTAAATTGTCTGAAGATGCGCACTATGAAACCCAAATGGGCAACATCCCAAACAAAATTCAGAAGAACCATGCGGCGCTGCACAACACCCCTGGAACGGAAGATTTGAGAAGTACCGCATTAACGGGTGATGATGGCCTGACTCTATTCGAGCACTCACCTTATGGGGTTATCGGAGCAATTGCACCGAGTACAAACCCAACAGAAACCATCATTAATAATACGATTAGCATGGTTGCAGCGGGTAATACCATTATCTTTAGCCCTCATCCTGGTGCAAAAAATATCTCTATGTGGCTAATTAGCAAAATTGAAGAGATTGTTTTCAATGTAACAGGGATTCACAACGTGGTGGTGTGTGTTAACACGCCAACATTTGATACAACAAAAGAGATGATGGAACATGCAGACGTGCGACTCTTGGCGGTTACTGGTGGGCCCGGTATCGTTAATATGGCAATGAAAACCGGTAAAAAGGTGATTGGTGCTGGTGAGGGGAACCCACCGACAATCGTTGATGCGACCGCTGACATTAGCACAGCGGCTCAAGATATTATCGATGGTGCTTCGTTTGACTATAACTTGCCATGTATTGCTGAAAAATCGTGCGTCGCAGTGAGTTGTGTCGCTGATGAGCTCTTGCATCAGTTTGCTCATCATGGAGCTTGGGTTATTACAAATAGCGACGAAAAAGCGCGTTTAATGTCCACTATTGTGATGGATAACGGTGTCGTCAATAAAGATATGATTGGCAGAAGTCCAGCCACAATCCTGAAAGCCGCCAACATTGAGTTCACTGGTGAGCCTAGATTAGTGGTCTTTGAAGTGGCTGAGGAACACCCACTGCTTTATATCGAACAGTTGATGCCAGTATTGCCGATGGTGCGCACATCTGATTTTAACGCAGCCCTAAGCCTCGCGGTCAAAATAGAACGTGGGTGTTTGCATACTGCTACGATGCACTCGAGAGATATTTATAATCTCAATACCGCAGCTCGTGCGTTAAGAACCAGTATTTTCGTGAAAAATGCTCCGTCTTATGCGGGAATCGGTGTTGGCGGCGAAGGGTTTACCACGTTCACTATCGCTACCCCAACGGGTGAGGGAACGACTTCTGCAACGACATTCACACGTAGTCGTCGCTGTGTCCTTAATAAAGCGTTTAATGTTCGATAAGGAGAGAGGAGAGTGATTACTTTTTCGATTCCCACAGAAGTACAAATTGGAGATGCAAGCCAGCTGCTCTCAGACTTGAACGGTAAACGAATCTTAATTGTTTGCGACAGCTTTCTTGCTAACAGTGAGAATCTAAAAGAGATTTGTCATTCTCTATCAAGTCGCAACAAAATAGAACTATTTACCAAAGTGAAACCGGACCCAACCGCTTCGGATATTGCGGTTGGGATTCGTGAATTGCAACTCTTCAAGCCCAATACACTGATAGCTTATGGCGGTGGGTCGGCTATTGATTTAGCCAAGGCCATTAACCATACCTTGGTTAATTTTGGATACGACAAGCTAAGCCTTATTGCGATTCCAACAACGAGTGGTACTGGTTCAGAAGTGACGAATGCCAGTGTAATTTCTATTCCTGAAAGGAATCAGAAAATCCCGTTATTTGACCGTTCTCTTTTACCAGAACGAGCGATTTTGGATGCAAAGCAAACGTTCACTGTGCCATCTCAGGTCACCGTGGCTACTGGGATCGATGTATTGACTCATGCAATCGAAGCGATCGTGGGTATAAACGCATCGCACTTTAGTGATGCTTTAGCTGAAAAAGCCGCTGGATTAGTGTTTCAATACCTCGCATTGGCGACAATTGAACCCAATAATGAGCAAGCGAGAAGTGGCTTACTTAATGCCTCTTGTTTAGCGGGCATTGCGTTTAACCATGCCGGATTGGGGCTTGCTCATGCCATTGCTCATCAAATTGGCGCGACAATGCATGTGCCCCATGGTCGAGCTAATGGTTTAGTTCTTTTACCTGTGATTCGATTTAACAGTCACAGTACACAGGCGGCTGCTCGGTACGCACGTCTTGCTCGTACACTTGGTTTTGCAAGTTCCTATGAGAACGATCTTCAGTGTGTTGAACGATTAATCGAAGCAATTTGTCGCCTGTATGAACAGGTTGGTTTTGATGTGTCTAGCGTGGTTGATGAGGCTGAAAAGCAGCAACATATTCAACATATGACAGATTGTGTTTTAAACGATATCACATTAACGACGAATCCAATTCAACCGAAACGAAGCTGTGTTGAAGCAATAATCGCGGCTTTGTAACTGGCTAATTTTAACGGACCGAAAAAGATGATGGACTCTAATATCACCACGAATTCAAATCGTATTGTTCAGGAACATGTACCAGGTAAAGAGGTGACGTTGATTCATCTTATTGCAAATTTGGAACCTCGTGTCGCTGCAATGCTTGGACACAGTGAACAAAAGGAAACTTCCGTCGGGATCATTACTATCTCGCCCGGGGAAGCTGCGATTGTAGTTGCAGATCTAGCGGCGAAGTCTGGAGCTGTGATGATAGAGCAACTGAACTTTGATTGCGGTTCAGTGGTAATAAAAGGTGATCTTTCGTCTGTTGAATATGCCCTTAATGATGTCCGGAACATACTGGGAAAAAGTATGAATTTCGCAGTATGTCCAGTGACAAGAACTTAGTTAAGAGAAAAATGAATAAATTTGTATTATCGATTAATGCGGGTAGCTCGTCTCTGAAGTTTCGACTCTACGGGATGCCGCAAGAGCAGGTCTTACTCTCTGGTCTGTTTGATAAGATCAATACCAAGCAAATGTGTTTTAAGGCTTGCTATGGCGATGATCGTGTCTGTGAGCAACTCATCGGAAAGCAAGATTTCAGTTATGCGACTCACTTTCTTTTGTCATTCATAGCAGATCATAATCTTATTGATAATGTGGATGATATTTACGCAGTAGGTCATCGCGTCGCACATGGTGGGGAAAAGTTTGATCACTCCGTCATTGTTAACCAAGAAGTGCTTCAAGATATTGATTTACTGTGCAATTTAGCACCATTGCACAATCCAAATAACTTAATGTGTATTAAAATCTTCCAACAAGTGCTACCCAACGCAACTCAAGTTGCAGTGTTTGATACGGCATTTCATCAAACACTGACAGAGGATAAATTTCTGTATCCGTTGCCTTATGAGTTGTACCAGCAATTTGGTATCCGTAAGTTTGGTTTTCATGGAATTAGCCATCAATACGTTAGTTTGGTGGTTAAGCAAGAATTTGCAGAGCAACATGATTGGAAGGTGATCAATTGCCACTTGGGTAACGGGGCGAGTATCTGTGCAATGTTAGATGGTCGGTCTGTTGATTCTAGTATGGGATTTACCCCGCTTGCGGGTTTGATGATGGGAACACGTTGTGGGGATATTGATCCTGCACTTCCTGCTTATATTGCTCAAGTAAAAGAGTGTGATATCGAAGAGGTCGTGCGAATAATGAACTTTGAATCTGGTTTGTTAGGTGTTTCACAACTATCCAATGATTGTCGAACAGTACAAGAAATGGCAGACAAAGGAGATAAACAAGCTCAACTAGCATTAAAAATGTTTATCAACCGCGTGATTGCCACTATTGGTGCTTATGCTGCGAGTTTAAATGGAGTTGATTTAATTACCTTTACTGGTGGTATAGGTGAAAATTCAGATCATGTCAGAAGAGAAATCTGCAGTAGTCTAAGCTATCTTGGTGTTCATTTAGTGGGTGATTCAAGTTCAAATAACGGTTATATCAGCTCAGAACAAAGCAAAGTACTGGTCAAGGTTATTAATACCGATGAAGAGCTGATGATAGCGCGTGACGCTTATCAACTGTTGTCATCGTGAATTTCAAAAAGCAGAGGTGCAGTATGTCAAATTCAATAGGTTGTATTGAGTTGAGTTCGATAGCGATGGGATACACTGTCGCTGATGCAATGATTAAATCAGCCAACATTGAAATTGTATGGAATGAGATCCATTGTCCCGGTCGCTTGATGTTGATGATATTGGGCGACACCGCTTCGGTACACTCAGCCATTGATTTAGGGTTACGGAAAGGTGGGGAACGAGTCGTCGATAAGCTGGTTTTATCACGTATTCATCCAGATGTTATTGAGGCGATTAAAAAGCGCAAAATACCCAAAACTAAAATATCGTCACTTGGGGTAATTGAAGCACTTTCCTTGTCATCTGCTATTGAAGCCGCTGATAGTGTGGTGAAGTCGAGTAATGTTGAGATATTGAATATTAACGCCACTATTGGTATCGGTGGTAAAGGTGTCGTCACTTTTACTGGTGATATTGCATCGGTTTCTTCTGCTGTTGAGATAGCCACTAAGACAGCGCAGAGCCAAGGTCGAGTGCTTCATACTTCTGTCATCGCAAATCCAAGTCAAGAATTGCTGAATCGGAAACGAATTTAACGGTTGTTATGTTAGAATGCCTGCCTATTTTATTTTGTGTTTAAAAGGTAGTGTGATGAACCCGATTCTTGCGATGTTGAAAGAGAACAATATTAGCGATCAACAAATCAGTGAGCTTTTTGAAGTACTGACACAAAACCCTCTTGCGGCAATGGCAACAATTAGTCAACTGGGTTTACCTCAAGACAAGCTTCAGTTGCTATTGGGACAAGTGATGCAAAACCCAGCTCTGATCAAAGAAGCGGTCAATGAACTTGGCTTAGATTTCGCAAAAGTAGAAGCGGCAAAAGAGCAACTTCAAAAGTAATGCTGTCAGCAACATAATAAAAAGTCGCCTAGAGGGTTCTTACCGAATACTTCTAGCGACTTTTTTTGTTTTTACTCGCCTGAGTTAATGCTATCGCCACATAAATGTAGGACACTTTGTATCGATCGATTGCATCTCAAGTTCGTACATTAATAGTTGCTTTAACCGACTATCAAGATAGACAGTGCTAGACATCACTGGAGCGTGAGAATAAAATTTTTTAGCTTTGGTGCTACAGTTGTGACTGATAATGAAGCCTTGGAAAGAAACTGGATGTAGAGACGTATCTGGATAGTTGTTTTAACTGACAATTATCCAGAGAAGTATCAAATCACTGTCGATATACACCCAAGAAACTTGAAGATGCAGCTCGCCGACAAGTAAGAAAGTCTCTGTTTATAGTTGAACTATGTGATAGGGACGCACGAACGCAGCTTACCGCGCTGCAATTTCAAGTATGACAGGTATAGACGTAGGAGTAGTAGTCATAATGCCGAGCAAACTTAAAGCCACCATGGCCCAGTTTCGTTCTCTTCCACGAGTTGTTCGTTGGGGAACGTATACACTAAGCGCTTATCTTTTTTATGCCGCTATTCTAGGCTTGCTAGTCCCTTACATTGCTAAACAGCAAGTAGGGCCACAAGTTTCTAAATTGATTGAACGGCCTGTCACACTTACCGACATTAAGATTAATCCTTTTACACTTCAGTTTGATGTCGAACAGTTTGCGATTCTTGAGCAGGATCAGACTCCATTTATCAAATTCGACCATGCTGGTATTCAGCTGAACTTTTGGGAATCTATTTTCAATGCTGCTCTTTCGGTCGAATATGTAACGCTTGATAAACCTTATATTAATCTCGAACGCTTAAATAATAGCGATAAATTATTGTTTAATTTCAGCGATATTGTTGATGCTGTGGCACGCAATAGTTCGCCACAACAAGAGCCTAAAACCAATACAGAAGAAGTCGTGGATCGCCATGCGCCATTGTTCCCTGTCACGATTAAACGCACAGCGTTAACGGGTGGAGATGTACGCTTTCTTGATGAGATAACGGGAACACAATTGAGTTACCCAAATATTGGTATTGCTCTTGGTGAGTTTTCTACTCAAAGCCTATTGAGTGATATTGAGCAAAAGAACCATTATCAATTGCTGATCACCGATGCGGATTCAGCCAATGTTAAGCTTACTGGCCAAGTTCAATTAAAACCGTTGAAAGTGGTGGGTGATATTGATGTTCAACATGTTCAATTGCCGCGATTATGGGGATTTATTGAAAAACAGATCACAGCAAAACTCACTCAAGGCGATGTGAGCTTTTCATCAGACTATCAAATCACTCAGACGATAGGTCAAACCGAGGCTGATGATGCCACGAGCATCATCACGTCGAATGGCCAGTTTGAATTGAATCAACTGAATTTTGATGCCAATGATAAGTCGATAGTGTCGCTGGTTAACCTCGCAATCAACGACATCGCAACGAACGTTGAAAAACAAGCAGTAAATGTCGGCTCGATAACTTCTCAAGGGCTGAATGTTTCAGCGAAATTGGATAAAAATGGCGCCGACTTAGTTGGGTTATTTACACCAACAGGTTCGCTATCTGAAAAACCAGTCACTGACAAGACAGACTCTCAACGTGAGCCTAGCAATGAGCTTAACGCCCAAAAAGAGGCACAACCACAAAGCAGCGTAGAAGAAACAGCATCGCCTTGGCTATTAACGTTAGGTGGCGTTGAAATTTCAGATTATCAGGTCAATATTGTCGAAAACGTCGCGACTAAAAAAGCCAATCAATGGGTGATTGCTCCGATTAATCTTTCTACTAGCCAAATTGTGAGTGATTTATCAAAACCGATAGCGTTTGATTTTTCCACTTCAGTTAATGGTAAGGGAGATATCAGCATAAAAGGCGAGACCGATGCTAAACAGCAAGCCTTGCTCGCTGATATTGATGTGAAAGGATTAAAACTGGCACAGTTCCAACCTTATTTGGCTACGGCGGTGAATGCCACACTCACTAACGGAGAAGTGAGCACTCAAGCCAAGTTGGATGCAAACGCAGTGGGTAAAGTTGTCGTGAGTGGTGGCGTGCAATTGGAACACTTATCGATTCGTGACAATAAATTAAGAAAGCCGTTCGTTAAATGGCGTTCTTTGGCGGTCAATAAGTTCAATTTTGATTTACAGAAATCGACGCTTGCTATTGATACGTTAACTCTAAGCCAGCCTTATGCCCGTGTAGTGATCAATAAAGATCGCAGCACTAATATTGGTGATCTAATGGTGACTCAGCCTCAATCGAGTAGCAAGAAGGATCAGAGCAAGAAAAGCCAAGCTCAAGAGAAGCCATTCGCATTAAGTGTACGCAAGGTGGCTTTTAATGACGGTTCAGCATTCTTTGCAGACAACTCATTAACGCCAAATTTCTCATCGGGTATTGAACAGTTAAAAGGCCAAATTGGTCATGTTTCAAGTGTACCTGGAACGAAAGCAACGGTAGACATAAGTGGAAATATTGATAAGTATGCACCAGTCAAAGTAAAAGGCGCGATTAACCCACTGCTTGAACAGCCATACTTGGACCTTGACGTTATTTTCAAAAGCGTCGAGCTGACCACAGTAAACCCATATTCGGGTACTTACGCAGGCCACTACATTGATAAAGGTCAGTTGACCCTTGCATTGAACTATCAACTAGAAAATAACCAGCTTAAAGGTTCAAACCACGTTGTCATCGATCAATTGCAATTAGGGCAAGCGAGCGACAGTGATTTAGCCACTTCTTTACCGATTAAATTGGCGGTTGCCTTGTTGCAAGATAGCGATGGGGTGATAGATCTCGGTGTTGAAGTATCAGGTGATGTTAACGATCCCGAGTTTAGCTTAGGTGCTGTTATTTGGAATACTATCTCTAATATCATTACTAAAGCTGTGACCGCGCCGTTCTCATTTATTTCGGATCTTGCTGGGTCTGATGAAGAGCTTAATGTTGTTAACTTTGAATCTGGAGCAGATACGTTAACTGCGCAAGAACAAGAAAAATTGAAAACCCTAGGTGAGGCGTTAGCGACCCGACCTAAACTGACATTAACGGTAGATGGTGCAGTGGATGCTGAATCAGACAGTAAAGCACTTGCACTTAAACAGTTTAATCAATTGTTGGCAGAGACAGCGAACATCACCATAGCTGACTTACCAGATAATCTTAGTGCGAGTACCATGCCTACGAGTGGCGTATTATCAAACGCGCTACAGGCGCTTTACCGTGAAGAATTTGGTCAAGAAGCCACTAAAGTAAAAGCGAATATAGAGACGGAGCAAGAAGATAAAGGGGTTGAACTCACACCAGAAGATCTTGCCCAACGCTGGCACATCGCCTTGTATAACTTGGTACTTAACCACCAAGAAATCGATAAGGGTGAACTGGGTCATTTGGCTCAGCAACGTGCGCAAATGGTAAAAGCGTATTTGGTTGATGTGGTAAAAGTCGATGCTTCACGCGTGTTCTTACTCGATAGTCGATTTGATATTGAGCAAGACACCAGCAGCGTACTGCTTTCACTAGAAGCGAAGTAAAGTCTTTCACTCGTTCTGCGGTTTACTCACGGTATTTAGAACGAGCTTTATTGAGCCATCGCGTTGTTGGTAATAACGCGGTGGCTTTTTATTGGGGCTTAAAATTGGTATTTCACACGGGTATGCTTTGTTGGTGTTGGTGTTGGTGTTGGTGCTAGCAGCGAGCACTTAGCCACAGAATGCTTCACTAACCATTATTCATGTAAGCAACAGCTATTCTTATGAGTGGTAGTTTTTCCTATAAGTGATGATTATTTATAAATTATCAATTAATTATCAATTCTCTCGATGCACTCGCCATGCTTTATAAATAACACCTTAGGTTGCATTTTTTTAAATTAAATAAGATATATTTATAACGCAAATCGATAGAAAATAAAGCCATTAACTATCAGTAGCTTAATGGTGTTGCTATTTTTTATTCAGGTGATCTAATACACAAATAAATAAACTTTAAATGACGTTTATTGGGAATACGAATTCTATCACAATATTAATAACTCTATTTTGTAACACTTGGTGATATAAAATGCACTGACGGAGTTTTAGTATGGAAAAGGCGTTATTAACATGTAAGCTGGATCAAGAGGCAGTCAATAAACTTAAGACAATTTTTGATGTGACTGTTGCAGGTGCGGCGTTGTCAGGAGACGATGAACTTCCTGAAGCCCAACTTGAACAATTAGTGACCTTACATCAACCACATGTGCTGATTGTCGATTCTTCTCCCACGACAAAAGCGGTGCTGGCTGCATCCACCGCGCTAAAGTTAGTGATATGTGCACGAGGTACACCAAACAACGTCGATGTTGAATATTGCAAAGCACACAATATTGATGTGTGTAATACACCATCAAGAAACGCCAATGCCGTTGCTGAATTTACGTTGGGGTTAATATTGGGAATTACCCGCAGTATTCCACAATCTATGGCGGCCATTACCTCAAGAGAAATCACCCTTCCCGAATCGGAACTATCGTTCAACACTAAAGATGTGACTTGGCAACATACGAGTTTGCCGTTTATCCCTTATGAAAAATATAAAGCGTTTGAGCTTGCAGAAGCGACGCTTGGTCTTATCGGGCTTGGCGCGATAGGTTTAGCTGTGGCTGAAAAAGCCAAAGCGTTATCTATGAATGTCAAAGTTTATGACCCTTATGTTGACCCTTCAAAAGTTCGCGACATGGGCTTAGAGTTAGTGGAGTTTGATGAGCTGATTGCCACTTCGGATGTGATCAGTATTCATGCCAAAGAAACCGATGCGACCCAAAATATGATTAACGCAGATGTGTTTAGCGCAATGAAACCAAGCGCTTATTTTATCAACACGGCGCGTGCATCATTGGTTAATTATGATGATTTACTCAAGGCATTAACATCGCGAACCATTGAAGGTGCGGCGGTTGATGTTTTTCCTATCGAGCCACTTGGTCATGAAAATGCTTTGATTGATTTACCCAATCTGATTTTGACGCCGCACATAGGTGGAGCCAGTAGGAATGTCGTGTCTCATCATACTCGGATGGTGATGGTATCCATAGATCAGTATTTACGAGGATTACCTAAACAGTATTCATGCATACGTTAAATTATGTCTGAGATATCAATTATGAAAAATAAGCCAAACTTTTGGGGATTGTCACCCATAATTATTTTCCTAGTGCTGATCACCGTTTGTGGTTTTATTACTGGTGGATTTACTTCCATGCCTCTGTTGGTTGCTTTTATGTTGGCCACCATATGTGCATTGGCAATGAACCCAAAAGACGAGAAGTTGTCACTATCTGAAAAATTGGATATTTTCTGCCGAGAGAGTGGGGACGCGACCATTGTTCTCATGGTTATTGTTTTTCTATTGGCTGGTGCGTTTTATTCTATTGTTGGCAGTATTGGTGCAGTGGAATCAACGGTTAACTTTGGCCTTTCTTTGATATCTTCAGACTATTTGCTAGTTGGCTTGTTTCTTATTGCTTGCTTTATTTCGTTTTCGATCGGTACCTCAATGGGGACGATTGTCGCGTTAGCGCCTATCGCGATTGAAATAGCGGATCAATCCGGTGTGTCGAGGGAGCTGGCATTAGGCACTTTAATCGGTGGTGGGCTATTTGGCGATAACTTATCGTTTATTTCCGACACCACTATCGCCGCAGTGCGAACTCAAAGTGTCGAAATGCGGGATAAGTTTAAATTTAATCTATTGATTGTCTTGCCCGCCGTGATTATTACTTGCGTTGTGGTCACTCTGATGTCGATGCAGGTTAATAAGGCCATCATCGAGGGCGGTGAATTTGATTTGCTTCTTTTGTTGCCTTATCTGACGGTTATCGTCTCTGCATTGCTTGGCATTAATGTCATTGCAGTTTTGTGTATCGGTATATTTGTTGGTTGCTTAATAGGGCTTTTAAACAATTCATTCACTTTGGTTGAGATGTTCACCAAATTGCAGCAAGGCATGGGGTGGATGCAAGACTTGGCGATTATCGCATTAATTGTAGGTGGTATTGTTGGGCTAATGAATCGATATGGCGGTATTCAATGGCTGCTTGAATCTATTTCGAATCGAATTAAGTCTAAACGTGGCGCTGAATACGGAATTGCATTTTTAGTGAGTACCTTGGATGTTGCCACTACTAACAATACCATAGCTATCGTTACCGCTGGTCCAATTGCGAAAAAACTCGGTAATCAGTTTGACCTTGATCCTCGCAGGATTGCCTCATTACTGGATATTTTCGCCGCTGGTTTTCAAGGATTAATTCCTTATGGAGGCCAGTACCTCGCGGTGGCTGGATTAGCGGCAATATCGCCTATCGCTATTGTGCCTTATGCTTTTTATCCCATGTTGATTCTTGTTATGGGATTAATATCCATTGCATTTGGTTTTCCTAAATTTCCAATAAAACAAACGGAATCAAAACAAGCAATATTGAATCAATGATAACTAATTGGCAGTGATGTATCGGAAAATTCGTTGAGATAGTGTGAGTTTTTTATTTTTAGAAGGTTTATCGGATGGAAAATTCAATTTTTCTAGGATTGGATGTTGGTACGACGAATATTAAAGCAATATTGGTCGATAGTCATGGTAACGAAGTGGCTAAAGCAGAAGTTAGGAATCCGCCTACCATTACTGAGGATGGCTATTCTGAGACTGATATGCATGGGTTATTTGAACGTTGTTGTACGGTGATAAAAACCGTTTTATCAGAGCAAAATAGTGCGTGCTTGGCTGCAATGTCAGTCTCTGGGCAAGGTGAGGGGTTATGGGCTCTTGATGAGTACAATCAACCGATTGGACCTGCAATATTGTGGAATGATGGCCGAGCATCAAGAACGGCTTCTCAATGGCTAAACCATGAGGGTGTTAAGCAAATCTATCAACACACTACTGGCAGTGTGCCATTTAGTGGTGCTACATCTGTGTTGCTGGCATGGTTTAAAAAGCATGAGCGCAACACTTATGATCGCATTAAGACGGTGTTTTGGTGTAAAGATTGGATTCGATACTGTTTGACGGGGGCTTTTAGCAGCGATCCGAGCGATGCTTCCACGTCCATGTTGTCTCTCGAAACTAAAGGTTGGGCGCATGACTTGTTGGCTGCACTTGATATCGAGGAAGTGAAACAAGCTCTGCCTGCTTTAAGACCGAGCAATGATATTGCCGGCTATGTGCAGTCGACAGTGGCTCAAATGACGGGCCTACCAGAGGGGCTACCGGTTGCAACTGGGGCTCTCGATATTGTCGCGACCGCATTTGGAATGGGGGCCCATCAACAAGGGGATACATGCGTTATCCTTGGAACGACCTGTTGTTGTGAATCTTTGTATCAAGCACCCAAATATGACTCAAATACGTCAGGCGGTTGGGAGTGCTTTGAACCATCAAGTCTCGTTGTTAATGTGAACGCAGCAATGGCTGGTACGCCAAATCTTGATTGGGCAATTGGCTCTTTGCTAACGGAGAGCGAGCGTCAAAGAAGCGATGTATTTGAGTTTATAGAAGCCAATATTAAAGCACTTGACCCTGTTTCTAGGGGCGTCATTTTCCATCCTTATATTGCGGAGGCGGGCGAACGGGCTCCGTTTAATAATCCCGGTGCCAAAGCGCAGTTTTTCGGCATTGATACCAAAACAACCCGTTGGGATATGCTTAAGTCGGTATATGAGGGGGTGGCGTTCTCGATTCGAGATTGTATTGGCGAGGGAACAGGAAGAATACTGTTAGCGGGTGGTGGTGCCAAGTCCGAAATATGGCCGCAAATTATTGCGGATTGTACTGGTCGAAGTGTTGTGATTGCCAAACAAAGTGAGGCTTGTTCAAACGGATCAATCATGTATGCATTTATGGCCGTGAATCCAGAATGTCCCGCAGAGCAAGTCATCGCGAAATTTAATGGCGAGCAACGAGCTTTCACGCCTAATAAGCACAATACCGATATATATGAAGCGTATTTCGAGGTTTATAAAGAAATAAGAACCCAGCTAGATGGAATTTGGAAGATTCATGATGGTTTAAAAAATCAGAGGACAAAACATGAAAGACTTTAATTATTGTAACCCAACTAAAATTGTATTTGGTAAAGAGTCTTTGGATGAGTTACCCCTATTACTAGAGGGTTATAACAACATTCTTTTGGTTTGTGACAAAGGCGCCTGCCAAGCGAATGATTTGGTGAATAAAATCGAAAGCCTGCTTCCGGAAAAACAGTTATTTATCGTCGATTCGATAAGTCCAAACCCGGATGTCGCAGATTGTGAAACTATTATTGAATCAGTGAAAAGTGCCGAGATTGATTTTATATTGGCGGTTGGTGGTGGATCCATCATTGATGCGTCTAAATTCATCGGTAGCGCATTAAGCTCGCCAGTTGAGCGTTATTGGGACTTGATGGTTGATAATAGTCTAATTACCAGTGTGTTGCCGATTGGTGTCATTTGTACATTGCCTGCAACAGGCTCTGAAGCGAACCCGAACATGGTGATTACCAATAACGATATTCAGAGTAAGGTCGCGGCAGACAGTGAACTGCTGTTCCCTCGATTTGCGATTATGAACCCGATGTACACGCTGACATTGCCGCAAAAGCAAACGGCTTATGGTGTCGTTGATGCCTTTGTTCATGTACTAGAACAGTATTTGACGACGGTAGAATATGCGCCACTGCAAGATCGGCAATCAGAAGCTGTAATGAGTACGTTATTAGAGTGCGGACCTCACTTACTCAATAATCCAAACGATTATGAACTACGAGCAACGATAATGTGGGCTGCACAAGCGGCTCATAACGGACTTATCGCATGTGGCGTAGCTCAAGATTGGGCAACGCATCGGATTGGGCATGCTCTCACGGCACTTTATAACATTCCTCACGCTCCGACATTGGCGATCGTGTTACCTGAGTTGCTGGCTTATACCAAAGCAGATAAGCACGATAAAATCCTCCAATTGGGAGAACGTGTATTCCAGCTGCGATGCGGCGCTCAAGATGATCCTAATACCGTGGTTAATGAAGTGATTAGGCTTATTAGCGGCTTCTTCAAAGAAATGGGGGTCAATGACAATATTTTTGAGTTTATTGATCCTAACGAATCAGAAACAGTGGTTGATTGCGTCGTTGCTCAATTTAACGGTCAAACATTGGGCGAAAGGAAAAAACTAGATCAAAACTGCATTAAACAAATTATGGCTAACGTATTAATAAGAGATTAATTATGAACTATCAAGCTTGCAAAACAGAACGTGAAGAACTTGCATACTTTATGCGCCGCCTATACAAGAATCAATTAACGACCTGTTCTGGTGGTAATTTAAGTGTTCGTTTAGATGAAGAACATGTATTAATTACCCCATCGAGTTTAGATAAAGGAGTGATTGAGGCCGGGGAAATTGGCTTAGTGACTATCGATGGGACTAACTTAACGCCACATTTAAAATCCAGTATTGAAACAGGGATGCATTTGGAGATTTATCGTCAACGTCCGGATGTCAAAGCCATCGTGCATGCGCATCCAGTGATGGCTTCCACGTTTACAGCAGTAGAACAGAAAATCAATACCGCGCTGACGGCAGAGTCTTATCTGGTTCTTGGAAAAGTGTGTTATGCCCCATACGCTTTGATGGGCTCGGTAGAGCTATCAAAAATTGTTGGTAACGCCGTGAAAGAAGCCAATGTGGTGGTGATGAAAAACCATGGCATCACCACCGTTGGTGCAAACTTGTTGTCAGCTTATGACCGAATGGAGTTGTTGGAAGCCTCGGCTAAAATGACGATCAATGCTGCGATTTTAGGCGGCGTTAGTCAATTAACCAGTGAACAACAACTTGAATTAGATAACTGGTAATCATCTCATTTCTCATGCTATCTCATTATGTAGATAGCATGAGATTCTTAACGAATATCCCCAAGTCATTATTAAGTCATTGTTAGGGACATTATTAGATTATTGCTGTTGAGCTGAGTATCTTAGGCTGCCAAGTAAAATCGAATGAGTGACTGACTTTATGTTACTTAATCTTAACCCCATCATTGACATCAATTAAACGTCTAATCGTTTTTTCAAAAATCGGGTAAACAGAACCAACTTCTGACTCATAGTGTGCAGATAGGCTTAAGGTTAAGTTAGGCCAAGGCGTGCTAATGTGCTGAGTCGCGTCATTCCAACGTTTCATGACTTGCTCGCATATCCATGGGTTATGAATAAATGCCCCGGTTAGGATGATGTGATCGGAATAAAACATTCTTGATAAGTTAACCAGAGCAACCACGATATAATTCAATGCGTTATCGATACACTCTAAATTTGATACATCACACTGCTCAATAAAGTGAGCAAATGCAATTTCATCCGCTGGTACATCACCTAAATGATGGCGAAGTTCTTCTAACAATGCCCATTGTGATGCTTCTGTTTCTAAACAACCAAAAGAACCACAATTGCATTGTTTAGCGGTAGGGCCAAGGTTAACAATATTATGCCCAATATGACCAAACTGTCGTTCAATATGGTGAAAGACTTTGCCATCAATACCTAACCCGTTGATAATCCGCCATCCCCATGACAGCATCACAACACTCCCTTTAGAAAAGCGATCATCATTACGAATATGGTAATTTAAAACCGTGTCATGAATCGGTCGGACACTCACTTCAACGCCATAACGGTCTTCATAGTGGGAAAAATCTAAATCACTAATATGTTCAAATCGAGCTGTTCGTCCCCAGAGCTTTTTCTTTTGATCAACCCAACCAGGCAACGAAAATACCATGCCACACAATGGGTAAGTGAGAGGTGTCGAATCGATTAGGCGACTGATATTGTCATCGAGAATTCGATTCATTCCCTCATTGGTTATATCGTAGGGGATGGACAGACGATGTTCTGCTAATACCTCAGAGGTACTATTGATAAGACGTAATGTGAGTGTTCGGGAATGAATGGTAATGGTTAAAGCGACCAGTCGGTCTTTGTTCATGCTTAGGTAAGTAACAGGCCGACCTCGATTACCCTCTCCAGTCGCACTTTCCTTTGACACGAGGCCGACCTCGATCAATTCGTCAATGTATTTGCTAATGGAGTTGGGTCTAATTTGAAGTTGTTTCTGTAAGGTTTTATGTGTGGTGCGATCACTAAGAATAAGAGTGTTAAAGATAGAAAATTTATCAACGTCACGTTTCTTTACCCTGCCAATTTTTGTCATCTCTTGTAGCAACCCAGTGGTTGTAATAATTGGACTATCCATAACGTTTATCTACCTTTAACTTTATATCTCTAATTGTCGCACTACGTGATTCTATACGGAGTTATTCAATCCGTACAGCGTTTCATTGATCCGAATTTAATGAGATGTATATTATACATTTCATTGTTGTTGCAATAATTAAGTATACCCCACATCATAATAATCTTCTTAGCATTTTTTATTGTATCTATTGAAAATAATTGTATATCAGTGATTTATAGAGTTTATATATCGCTGTTATTTACGGTGATGAGTTTTATAGTCGTGAGTTTTTTATAGCATTGGTTATAAGTGGTTTTAATCTGTATTTTTATAAAATCAGATAACAATGCGGTGTAATGTATTTTTTGTTGCCATTTTATAATAATAATTCAGGTTTAGTTTGTTCTTATTGTTCACATCAATCACTCTCTTATTTCGTTATATGAAAGTACAGGGTTCTTAACACGAAGTTGAGGTTTTCTTGACTTTTTCTAGTGATCAAAAGCGCAAAAAATAAACTAAAAATAATTATATTTTGGAATTAGAAGTCTGTCACGGCATGGATTGTTATGTTTTGTAACACTAGGTGTTATAAAAGTGATTGAGAGGAGTGAATGGCGATGTCTAGGTAGGTTTAAGGGCTATTCAAGGTTCAAATAATATGACGGTCTTAGTTATTTTTTGAACTTTATGCTCTTTGAACTTTATACTTTATGAACATTTAGTGTTGAAATACCTTACGTGCTCGCCTGTTGCATAAATACTGCTGTAATAGTTGTTATAATTTTAAATAATTCATTTAGGCATTATCGATTTAATGCTGAAGAATATTTTCTATTTGTTTTTATTATCTCTGCTTGAATAAGCGGGTTAGGTTAGTTGCGTCTACATAAAAAATTTAGTGACTATGAAACAAGGAATTTAAGATGACTAAGCAAAGTAATTTTGTCGGTTTATTACCGCTCATATTTTTTATAGTAATTTATGTATTAACTGGCATTTATGCTGATAATTTTTCGAGTATGCCTTTACTCGTCGCATTTACCTTGGCAGTGGTGGTGGCCTTGGTAATTCAACCTAAAGGCCAAAAAACCACGTTTGAAGAAAAAATGACCATCTTTACTAAAGCCGCAGGTGATAGTGACATCATTATGATGGTACTTATCTTCTTGTTGGCCGGTGCTTTTTATTCAGTGACAGACCAAATGGGGGCGGTAAGTTCTATTGTTAACTTAGGCTTATCGGTTATCCCATCTAATATGGTGTTAGTCGGCATTTTCATTATCGGTTGTGTGCTGTCATTTGCGATGGGCACTTCGATGGGGGCAATTACCGCTCTCGCGCCGATTGGTGTTGGGGTTGCTGAGCAAGTCGGTGGTAACCCAGCATTGATTATGGCAACGGTTGTCGGTGGTGCGATGTTCGGTGATAACTGTTCATTTGTATCTGATACAACGATTGCAGCATGCCGTACTCAAGGTGTTACTTTAAAAGAGAAGTTTAAATACAACATCATTACGGTTCTTCCAGCTATCATCGGAACCATCGTGTTGCTGGCGATTTTGCCATTCGGCAACGGTGCTGAAACCGCAGTGGGTGACTACTCACTTATCAACATTATCCCTTACGTTTTAATCATTGTCGCAGCACTGGCTGGTATCCACGTGATGAGCGTTCTCGCTCTTGGTGTGATGGCAGGTATCGTGATTGGTTTTATGAACGGCAGCTTAGATTACTTATCGGCGCTTGAATCGGTACAGCGCGGCATGGGCTGGATGCAAAACCTTGGCATCATTGCCATCGTTGTTTCAGGTCTTGTTGGTTTGATGAAGCATTATGGTGGGATTGATTACCTACTCGATAAAATCACAGAGCGCTCTAGCGGTACATTCGGTGGTCAGATGGGTATCGCGGCACTAGTGAGTTTGATTACGCTGGCAACAACCAATAACACCATTGGTATTTTAACCGCAGGTACTATCGCTAAAGATATTTCAGAGAAATATGGAATCGATAAAGTGCAAACGGCCTCTTTGCTTGATGTTTGTGGTTGTTCGATGAACGGTTTGATGCCATATGCTGGCCAGCTCTTAATGGTTGCAGGTTTAGCGAAAATATCACCGATTTCAGTGATGCCATATGCATTTTACCCGATGATGATGTTTGTGATGGCGATGGTTTCGATTGTCTATTTCTCTAAGAAATCCGTTTCTTTCACTGAAAAGCAAGCGTAGCTAGGGGTAATGTTATGGAACGTGAAGATTACGAACTGGCTTTTATGATGCAATATGAGAATGTTGCATGGTACGAAGATGGGGTGGTGCGTATATTAGACCGCCGTGTTTACCCTTATAAAAAAGAGTTTGTGCGTTGTACTCACTACCAAGAAGTGGCACAAGCAATCGCTGATATGGTGACTCAAAGTGCTGGGCCATATACGGCAGCAGCGATGGGGATGGCCTTAGCCGCAAAGCAATGTGAGACACTTCCGGTCGACAATCAAGTGACGTTCCTAGAAGAGGCAGCGTACGCGCTGTCTCATGCTCGACCCACCACCGTAAATCGTATGACAACGGTGGTGAATGGGTGCTTGGATGTCGCTAAGAGCGCGATGCAGAATAATGAACAAGTTTCGCAAGCTATTTTTGAACATGCCATTCACTCTTTGAACAAGCGTTACAGTGCGATTGGTCAAGTGGCTCAGCATTTGGTTAAGCTTATTCCTAACAACGGTAAGATCTTAACTCAGTGCTTTGGTGAAACCATTATTGGCACGATGATCCGTGAAGCAAAGCGCCAAGGTAAAAATATCGAGTTTTTCTGTGCAGAAACGCGACCCTTTTTCCAAGGAGCACGATTTACGGCCACTGTTGCGCAAAACCAAGGCATTAAAGTCACTGTGCTAGCTGACAATATGATTGCTTATGCGATGGAGCACTTAGGCATCAATTTATTTACTTCCGCTGCCGACAGCATCACGCTTGATGGCCATGTGGTGAATAAAGTAGGCACTCAGCAGATCGCGATACTCGCTCAGTATTATGGTATTCCGTATTACGTAACAGGGATCCCAGATGTTGACTTAGCTACCATCGATCAGGTGGTTATCGAGCAACGAGATCCGCAAGAAGTCATGACCTTAATGGGCCAACGCATCACCGAAGAGGGGGTGCAATCCATTTATCCTTCTTTTGATATTACTCATCCGAAACTCGTCAATGGTGTAGTGACTGATCTGGGTATTTTTAGCCCTTATGATTTGAATAGTTACGCACAAAAGAATAATAAATTCTGGAGCTGATTCATTATGTACTCTACGCATTTCAAACTCGATATTAAAGATATCCCTGCATATGTTGAAGAAAAACTGCATTTCTTCGGAAAAACAGAAGGTTTGGAAATTTCTGAGCTAAGTGATGGGAATATTAATTACGTATATAAGATTTTTGATAGAGAAAAAAACAGCTCGTTAATACTAAAGCAAGCGGACGTGGTGCTACGATCTAGCGGCAGGCCTTTAGATGTTAAGCGCAGCGAAATTGAAGCCACAATGCTTCAAATACAGCACAAATTGGCCCCAGAGATGATCCCTGAAGTTTATCTTTATGATCCAGCAATGTCTGTGACCTTTATGGAAGACGTGTCGGAGTATAAGAACTTTCGATACGAAATGATGGATCGTCAAGTGTTTCCCTCATTCCATAAGCAGATCATTAACTATTTCTCTAAGACCGCGCTTGGTACGACAGATTTGATATTGAATCGTGCTGAGAAGAAAGCCAACGTGGTTAAGTTCACCAATGTCGAATTGTGTGATATTTCAGAAGACTTGGTTTTCACTGAACCTTTTAATAATTATAAAGGCAGAAACATTGTCACAGAGGGCAATGAAGAATACGTTCAGGAACGCGTCTATTCTAATTTGCAGCTCGTTTCTGAGGCGATGAAACTGCGTTATAACTTCATGAATAATGCGCAAGCGTTAATTCATGGTGATTTGCACTCTGGCTCGATCTTTATTAACCACAACGGAATTAAGATTCTCGATCCTGAATTCGCATTTTATGGACCTATCGGGTATGACATCGGTAACGTAATCGCGCACCTCATTGTGCCAGCGATGGTTTGCCAAGTAACGGATGAAGAGTCTGAAACTAAAGATAACTTTATCAACTGGGTAGCATCGACGGTGCCCGCCATTCTGTATGGATTTGAAAGAGAGTTTAAAAAATCCTACTTTGATTCTGTGCAAGAAGAAGTGGCAAAAAATGAGATGTTTGTCGATTGGTATACTCGTCAAATCGTTGCGGACGCGAAAGGGTACGCTGGGCTCGAGATTATCCGTCGTGTCATTGGCGATACTAAAGTCAAAGAGCTTGAAACTATCGTCGATCACAACCAGCGCTTAACCGTTGAGCGCAAACTGATTGAATTGGCTTCACGTTTAATCATCAATCGCGAAGAGCCGGGCACGGATTTGCATGCGTTTCTCAGTGCTTTAAATAGCTAATACGTTGTAGTCTTATTGAATGTGTTAACGACCAATTATTAAATATTGAGACTCTAGGCTCTGGAATTTATTTTCAGAGCCCTTTTATTATGTAATGTGACACGGTATTTTTTGTTTTGGTTACAATTCAATCTTGCATGTTCTACCAGTGAATCACGGTGGTCTTATTCCTCAAGATGATAATTATCTATCATCGTCAGATTTTGCCGTAGAGTAATACAAAGGTATTAGTAAAGTAGGTAGCGTATTAAAATGTATACAATATTTCGGTTGTCAAGTGGGTGAGCAGGGGACGTGGTGATGCTTACCCATCAACTCCCAACAAATCCGATTAATATAAAGTATTCTTGATGAACGTTTTGCATAGAGTCATCTCGACATTGAGTTTCATCAAATGGTAATGCGTACGAACACGATAGAATTCCTCCGTTTCCAATTGATTATTAATGTATGTTTCGTTTATGCGTATTCTATTGCTCATCTGTTATTTCTTATCTTTTTCTTCGACAGCACACCCTCCTTTTAATAACCAACAGCCGGAATCAAGTAAAACTGTCACCATCGGTGTGTTCGCTGATCGCGGCGTTGTTGAAGCTCGCCAGCGTTGGAAACCAACGATTGATTGGCTCAATGAAAAGATTCCGGAATATTCTTTTGTTTTGAAACCATTACTTTTAGGTCAACTACAAGAAGAGATAGCGCAGCAACAACTTCCTTTTATTATTGTTAATCCGTCTGAGAGCATTCGAATTGGTCGCAAACACTCATTGTCTTGGTTGTTGACATTAATAAGCCCTATGAATGGTGGTAGTACTTATTCAACAGGCTCTGCGGTTTGGGTCAATCAAGATAGTGATATAGATTCGATAGACGATCTATCAGGACTTCGAATTGGTACCGTTAGTCAGCAAGCCTTTGGTGGTTTTATGGCTTTTTCGCGAGAGGTCACTTTAAGCTATGACGCTTCAGAATATTTTTCGAACCTAGTTGAACTTGGTTTTCCTCATGAAAAAGTCGTGAACTCCTTGCTTAATGGGGATGTTCAAGGTGTCATTTTGCCAGTGTGTCTTGCCGAATCGATGGTAGAGAAAGGGGATCTGACTCCTAACCAGATAAAGATCATTGGAAACAAAAATGATCTCAATGCCCATTGTGGTGTCTCTACTCGAATGTATCCTAACTGGAGCTTTGCAATGACGAGTATAGCTGATCGAGAATTAGCAAAAAAACTTGTCATGGCGCTGTTATCAATACCGAGTGACTCAACCGTCGCTAAGCATGCGCAATCATTAGGTTGGTCTGTACCAGAAAGTGCCGTTGAGTTGGATAATTTATTTACAGATTTAGGGGTGCACCCTTTACAAAAAATTTGGTATTTACAGCTTTGGCAATGGATTGTTGTCAATTATGTTGCTGCTATTTTTGTGGTACTACTATTGGCTATTTTGCCGATTCAATATGTGTTTTTAACGATTCGTTACTGGCGGAATGCTCAACAACTAACACAGTCTCAGCAAAACCTACAACATGCACAGCGAAGAGCACTGGTTGATAAATTAGGTTCAAGTTTAGCGCATGAATTAAATCAGCCATTAGCAGCGATTCGTTTATACGCTGAGGGAGAGCTTTCACGTCGCCAACAGGGACGAACTGATACAGATATTCCTTTATTATTGGGCAAAATTAGTCGGCAGGTGACTCGTATCGATAAAGTCGTTTATCGTTTCCGTTCGCTGTTACAAAAGAGACCGCTACAAATAGATAAGTTGGAAGTAAATCAGATTATTAGTGATGCTATTAGCCTCGTTGATGTTTATGCCAACCAGCATAAAGTGGCTTTGGTTTGGCAACCTAGAGAAAAATCAGTGTTCTTTGTTGGTGATCGTTCCGGTATGGAGCAATTATTGATTAATCTACTGACCAACGCTATTGATGCGACTTCAGATCACGGTGGCGAACACGTGGCTATTTTCGTTTATTTAGCGGACGAAAAAGTTCACATTTCAATTCGAGATCAAGGAAAAGGACTTGCTCTACCTTTTGAAGAGTTATTGACCCCGTTTGTTACAACAAAATCAGAGGGAATAGGGCTTGGTCTCTCAATATGTAAAGAGGTTGTAGAAACACATTCCGGCGAGTTTGAATTGAAAAATTTCGACACTGGTGGGTGCCAAGCCATTGTTATTTTTCCCATCGTAAAATAGGTATACGAATATGACACATTTACCCCATTTACTGTTCATTGTTGATGACGATGACGCAGTACGTGATGCTTTAGAATTTATGTTGGAGGGCGAGGGGTATCAGCCACTTAGTTTTAATTCAGCGGATGCATTCTGGCACTATTTCCAACAGCAGGAAATGGTTTGTGGCTGTTTAATTCTTGATAGTCGAATGCCTGGAATTAGTGGGCAAGAATTACAAAGCAAGTTGAATCAAATATCTAGCTCACTAGGCATTGTTTTTCTAACCGGGCATGGTGATGTTCCGATGGCAGTTAATGCTTTAAAGCTGGGAGCGGTGGATTTTTTACAAAAGCCAATTGACCGTGAGGCCTTATTGACGGCCATAACGCAAGCAATGAGTCACAGTGAACAGTTGTTTAAAAAACAAGCTTGTATTTTACGCTATCAAAATTTGACGCAACGTGAACGTGATATGTTGGCTCTATTTTCAGCTGGAAAAAACAATATCCAAATAGCGAATGAACTGCATATATCTTCGCGAACAGTTGAAGTCCACAAAGCCAATTTGTTACGCCATTTAGAAGTACTCACTCTAGCTGACATGGTTAAAATCTACGCATACATTGAGCCAATGCTTGATGAAATACCACCACCACCTGTTCGGATTAAACGTAAGTAAATTAGTAGCCATGTTTTTTATGTGGGAATCCCTAATAGAAATGCGACGTTGATTTATCGATCATGCTTCAAATTTAAATCTAATTTTGGACATGATCATGAAGCAACAATATGGTTTTTTTGTCGATACGAGTAAGTGCACTGGTTGTAAGACCTGCCAAGTTTCTTGTAAAGACAAAAATGATTTGCCAGTCGGCGTGAATTTTCGCCGAGTGTATGAATACACAGGAGGAGACTGGGAAAAACAAAGTAATGATACGTGGAAGCAAAATGTATTTGCGTATTACGTTTCAATCAGTTGCAACCATTGCAGTAGCCCCGCTTGTACTAAGGCTTGTCCGACAGGAGCAATGCATAAGCGTGAACAAGATGGATTGGTTGTCGTTGACGAGTCTCTCTGTGTTGGTTGTCGTTACTGTGAAATGGCCTGCCCATATGGAGCACCACAATATAATGCAGAAAAAAAGCACATGACTAAATGTGATGGTTGCTTTGATTTGCTGGAACAAAATAAAAAACCGATATGCGTTTCGTCCTGTCCGTTACGTGCGCTTGATTTTGGTCCAATCAATGAACTTCGCGAAAAATATGGCGAGAATGCTGATATCGCCCCTCTTCCAGACTCGCGATTGACGAACCCCTCTTTAGTTGTTTGTCATAATCGTCACGCTAAATCAACGCCGGATCATAAAGGCAACGTAGTGAACAAGGCGGAGTGGTAATTATGCATGAGCTTCCATTAGTTATTTTTACCGTATTTGCACAAGCAGTTGCAGCTAGTTTTGTTATTTTGGAGTTACTCCAAAGATTACCTTCAAAATATGCACTAGTCGTTGAGCGTCAACAGCGGGTAAGCATTATTTTTCTACTACTTTGTTTACTTGGCTTATCAGGTGCAGCGGCTTTAACGCATCTGGGCTTACCGTTACGAGCGCCTAATGTTCTGTTTGGATTAGCGCACCTGTCTGCTATGTCTGTCGAAATCGTTACAGTTTCGTGTTTTGGTTTTTTCCTGACAGGAACGCTGTTTTTTACATGGAGAGGGATTACAAACACGGTCAGTAAAGTGTGTCATGTTGCTGCGTTAGTCTTGGCATTTCTCCAATTGATTGCCATTGCTAATGTGTACTACTTGAACACGGTACCACTTTGGGCGACAGGATGGACGTGGGTAAACTTTATAGCGAGTGGCTTTATTAGTGGTTCTTTAATGATCGCACTACTGTTTATTGTGACCGGTGTTCAACGACATTCTCTCAAAAAAATGGTGCCAGTCTGGATATTCACTGTTGTGATGTCGTTGTTACTCAGTGCTGCATATTCATTTCATCTTGCCGATTTACTCTCAATTCAACACATCGAACTCCCTAGATGGATGATAGCAATGCAAATTATCCGAGTTATTTTAATCGTGTGTGCATTTGGAATGTGTATAGCGCTTGCTTTTGTTTCATCCAAGACATCATTGAATGTGCCATCAGTTTTTGTTGCCACGTTAATGGTAATCAGTGCTGAGTTATGTGGCCGGATCGTCTTTTATGAGCTGAGTGTGTTGAATCACTTGTAATCGCATTAATTAGAGATTGAGAATTGTTCTTATGATTAAAGATAAAACAAACGTTTCTGACGCTGTGAATAGCGATCTATCACGTCGTAGTTTTTTGAAGCTCGGTGCTTATTTAGGTGCAGGCGCATTTTTATCCACTCAGCCATTAAATGCAATTGCAGCCGCTGTCATCGATGCTCACCATGGTGAAGTTACTAAATGGCATAACTGTTGGGCTCACTGCCATTCAAGCTGCCTCTTAAAAATAGTCACAGAAGATGGCCAAATTAAGCGTATTGAAACGGATGACCAAGGTGATGACCAATTTGGACAACACCAAGTTAGGGCTTGTTTACGTGGGCGTTCCTTACATAAACGCACGTTTTCTCCTGATCGTCTTAAATACCCAATGAAACGTATTGGAAAACGAGGCGAGGGTAAATTTAAGCGTATTAGCTGGGATGAGGCATTAACAGAAGTTCATAGTCAGTTGAGTCGTATCATTAAAGATTATGGCAACCAAGCTATTTTTAGTCGAATCGGCTACGGTCAACCACATGGCCCATACCATTACGTTCCAAGATTTCTTAATCTCATTGGGGGATTCTTGTCGCCAGCAGGGAACTACAGTAGCCATCAGATTGATACTGCTTCAACATACACGTACGGCAATAAATCGTTCACTATGGGTAGCGCCCCTACCGAAATGTCACGGTCAGATTTAATTGTGTATTTCGGGAATAATCCAGCCAATACTCGTATGAGTGGCGGTAGTGACACTTATCATTATCAGGTGAGCAAAGCGAAGAGTGCCGCTCGGACAATAATTATTGATCCACAATATACAGATACGGCATGTGGTCGAGAAGATGAATGGATAGCAATTCGTCCAGGAACAGATGCACTGCTTATCGAGGCGTTATCATGGGTATTGATCAAAGAAAACTTCGTGGATGAGGCATTCTTAGCGCAATACTGCTATGGATACGATGCTGAACCAGCGATGCCAGAAAAGGGCTTGCCTGCACTTGACGCTTCATTAGGTTATAAAGCTTATATTTTAGGTTTTGGAGCAGATGGTATTGCTAAAACACCGGAGTATGCAGCTTCGACTTGTGGCATTCCAACCGAGAAAATTTACCAATTGGCTCGTGAACTTGGTCATGCGAAAGCCCCATTTATTGCACAAGGCTGGGGACCTCAACGACATGCAGCAGGTGAACAAACTTCACGCGCTATCTTTATGTTGCCTATTCTTCTTGGGCAACTAGGTCTTCCAGGTACTAATAATGGTGGTTCAGATTTCCTATTTCACACTACCGATATTATGAATATGCCAACTGGAAAGAACCCGGTAAAAGCTCAAGTTCCATGCTTTAAGTGGTCTGAAGCGGTTGTACGCGGACAAGAGATGACAGCGTTATCGGACGGCATTGCGAAAGCCGATAAGCTAGATACCAATGTAAAATGTGTATTTATGTATCAAGGAAACTGGTTGTTAAATCAACATTCTGATTGTAATGCAACCGCTAAAATGCTGGCAAATGAAAAGTTGATGGAGTTCATTTTTGTCATGGATAACCACATGACAGCGAGCGCAAAATTTGCCGATATTTTATTGCCCGATATCACATGGTTAGAAAACTCCCGTGTTATTGCTTTTTCTACACATGTCACTAAAACAGAACATGTATTAGATCCAATGTATGAATGTCGCCACCCGTATGACGTATTTGCGGACCTAGCGGGTAAATTTGGACTTCGGGAAGCGTTTCGAGAGGGGCGAACTTGGGATGATTGGCAGCAGTATCTTTATGAGCAAAGCTGCATAAAACATCCGCACTTCCCAACGTATGAAGAGTTGTCGGAAAAGAAAACAGTGCGCTTACCGTTCGATCCAGAAGCTGATCGCTATACGATGAAAGAATTCCGCTTGGATCCTTTGGCTAATCCATTGCCGACAGAATCAGGTAAGATTCAGATTTATAGTCATAAACTTGCCAATATTGCGCAAACTTGGTTATTACCTGAGGGAGATTCGATTACCGCACTTCCCAACTATACGCCAACGTGGGAAAGCTATACCGACATTGAAACGAAGAAGCAATTTCCTCTACAGTTGATTGGATTTAAATCAAAAGGACGCCCCCACTCAACATTTGCCAATGTACCTTGGTTGCGTGAAGTGGTTGAAGACGCGTTAATGATGAATCCTGTGGATGCGAATGAACGTCAACTAACCCAAGGACAGCTGATTCATATTTTCAATGACCGAGGCACCATTCAAGTACCGCTGAGAATTACACCTAGAATCATGCCAGGGGTTGTTGCTCTTGGGGAGGGTGCTTGGTATCAGCCTGATGAGTCAGGTGTTGATGTCGGTGGATGTATTAATACGATTACACGCCTTAAACCAACAGCATTGGCGAAAGCGAATCCACAAGGCACAAACCTTGTAGAAGTACGCGCAGTATAATCGAAATAAAGCTGACAGGGACGTTGCTTAGTGTTGAGGAATGAAATAATGGAAAAAAATGATGCGCATAAACCGTTAATGTTGATTCGATATTCTGAGCTAGATTTGACGCTCAAAACGCTATACCAATTATATTGTTTTGAGCCGAATAACGAGATTATCTCGTTACTTCAAGAGAGTGAACTATTGTCTCTTTGGCAAAAGCTAACACAAGAGGTTCAAAAGACACTTCAAAGCGATCTCGACCAAGAAGATGCGATCGACCAGTTGAAAGCGGATCATTTGGCTCTTTTTATTGGAATAGGCATGCCATTGTCCCCTCCTTGGGGATCAGTCTATTTGAATGAAGAAAACTTATTACTCCAGTCATCGACCTATGAATGGATGGACTTTTTAAAACATCAGAATTTACGATTTGTATTAGAAGAGAATCAACCACAAGATAATATTGGATTAATATTGTCGGCGGTAGCGACGCTGTATGAACGATATCATCAGGCTAAAGTATCCAACGGCGATGTTGATTCGGCTCTACGAGCATTGCGTATCGCTTTAAGTGAACACTTATCTCCTTGGATAACGCGTTTCTGTCAGCTGTTGGAACAGCATGCTGAGACGTCATTATATCGACTGGTCAGTGATGTTACCGCGGTTGTAATTGATCAGCTAATGAGCGAAGTTCAAGCAACGATAGAAGAGAGAGAGCTGTACTATTAATTTTTTAATATATTATTTTGTCGTTCTATTCGCATAACAATTTGTTAGCCACAGTAAGACTAGTGGCATATCACTATTGATTTTACATATACCCCCAAGCAATCACGAGGTTGCTTGGGGGTATATGTTTATGCTGGTTAACATATCTAATCTCAAACAAAGTAGAGCAATGATATTCAAGCGATGAACGTTCTGAACGAGGATTATCTAGTTTTTGAAAAAAATTCCTGGAAAAAACTACGTTAATTCAATTAGTTTACTACTATCAATAAGTAGGGATTCACAATCAATTATTGAAATTTCAGTTGAAAAGGCAGGAATGATGAAAAAAAAAATATCACGTGTATTTGAGGCTAGTTTTAGACATGCTCAGTTACTAACCTGTCTATTTTCGTTATTTTTTACATTTAATGTCATGGCGAAACAGGAGTTGACATTCGGCGTTGTACCACAGCAGTCAGCAGCTAAGCTTGCCAAACAATGGCAACCCTTATTGGATAGCTGGGGAAGACTGGCTGGAGTCGATATCAAATTTGCTACTGCGCGTGATATTCCGACGTTCGAAAAACGCCTAGCCGCAGGAGAGTATGATATGGCATATATGAATCCTTATCATTTCACCTTAGTTAATCACACCCCTGGTTATACGGCGCTAGCTCGTGCCAAAGATAAGCGAATTACGGGTATTTTAGTTGCGCGGAAAGATTGGGATGGAGATTTAAAAGATTTGCAAAATCAAATTATCGCCTTTCCAGCACCGAGAGCCTTTGGTGCCACGATAATTAATCAATCTGAATTAAGCCAAAATGGCGTAGATTTTGACGCTAAATATGTGGGTTCGCATGATTCTGTCTATTTAAGTGTTGCGAGGGGATTGTACCCTGCAGGAGGCGGGGTTGGTCGAACTTTTAATAGTTTTAATGATGAGACTAAGAAAGATTTAAAAATTATCTATCGAACAGAAGCATATACACCTCATGCTTTTGCTGTATTCAATCAGGTGGATACCCAAACAAAAGATGCGCTGCGTGATGCCGTTGTTAAGCTGAATCAAGATCCTCAGGCGAAGCAAAGCTTTGATATGCTAAAAATCAAAGGGTTACAAATGGCAAAAGACAGCGATTGGAATGATATTGTTCAGCTTGGCATTTCACTGTAAGTGGTAATATATGACCCTTCGTTCAAAAACGATTATTGGTATCGCTTTTATTGAAGCACTTGCCTTAGGTATCTTAATTGTTAGCGGCCTTAGTTGGTTAAAAAGCTCGAATGAGAAGAGCCTCGAAATCGGTAGTAAGCAATTAGTCAGTGTGTTTGCGAAAGCATCACGCGATGCGGTGATCGCCACAGATCTCGCCTATCTAGATAGTTTTGCCCAATCGGTCGTCAGTGAACATAATCTCGCCTATATACGAATTTCAGATCGCAATGGTACAGAATTAACACAGCAAGGTGAGTATTCGGGAGTTGACACTTCTAAACGTCCATTTGATGTTGTTGACGGAATATATGATGTAGCAAGCCCAATCATGCTTGAAGACCACTCTTTCGGTGCTGTAGAGATGGGAGTGAGAGTGGATGACATACATCAAATTTTCAATTACGCGAAGAGAGCCAGCATTATCATCGCGATTATAGAAATGACACTTGTGGCACTTTTTTCTTTCGCACTGGGCACCTATTTGATGAAGCGATTGGATATGTTGCGAAAGGGAGTAGTCAAAGTCACCCAGCAAGGTCCAGGAGCGCAAATAGAAATATCGGGTAATGATGAGGTGAACCGAGTTGGGGATGCCTTTAATTTGATGTCTACTTCCCTTGCTCAAGCACAAGAAAAGTTAGAATTAGAGTATCGCACGCAAAACTTGTTGTCTGAGAAAGTGAGATTGCTTGCTGAGGTTGCTGAGCATGCGAGAGATACCATTATTATTACTAATCCAGATGGAAAAATTGCTTGGGTTAACCCCGCCTTTGAACAATTAACAGAATACACTTTAGAACAAGCACGGGATAAAACGCCAGCTGAATTGCTGCAGGGGCAGGAATCGGATCGAAAAACAATTGCCCAGCTTTCTGAAAGTATTCGCAATAAGCAACCAGTACGGGTAGAGATATTAAATTATACGCGCACTGGCAAAAAGTATTGGGTTGAACTCGATCTTTCGCCTGTGTGTGATGAAAGTGGCGAGCTGTTGAGATTTATCGCGGTTGAACGTGATATTACTGGCAGAAGAAAAATTGAAGAGCAGCTATCGGCAGCGGTTGAACAGTCCAATAAGGCATCAAGAGCTAAGTCTGAGTTTTTGGCAAATATGAGCCATGAGATTCGAACACCAATGAATGCAATTATGGGCATCAGTGAATTGCTTTTGGAGAATGAAGTTAGAAGTGAGCAAAAAGAATTATTGACTCTCCTTCATCAATCCGCCGATAACTTAGTTACGGTCATTAATGACATTCTTGACTATAGCAAGGTGGAGGCTGGGAAACTGAATTTAGTTGAAGAAGCATTTGACCTGCGTGAGCTGATCGAAAACTGCACCAGTTTGTGTGCCTATCAAGCGACGAAAAATAACATCATACTGCTGGTGGATATGCCACTTTCAACAAATAGTGCTGTGATAGGAGATAAAGGTCGAATTAACCAAATTTTGCTTAATTTGATAGGAAATGCCCTTAAATTTACCGAACATGGTCATGTCATGGTGAGAGTGACAGAGCTAAAATCTATGGATAGCATATATCAGTTTGACGTTTTGGATACGGGTATCGGTATTCCTGCTGATCGTCTTCCTTACATCATGGAAAAATTTGAACAAGTCGATAACTCTGTTACCCGCCAATATGAGGGTACAGGTCTGGGCCTTGCTATCTCTAAGCGATTAATTCAAATGTATGGGGGAGAACTTACGGTCGATTCGACACTTAATGTTGGTTCCTGTTTTCGCTTTTGCTTGAATTTAAAACAGCAGGCATTGATAAAAGCAAATCAAATGACTCTTGATAGTCGGCACATTTTGTACATTGATAACTATGCGCCCAGAGTCGAGCAAATTGAGAACATGGCTCAGCAAATTAACTTACAGGTGACGCATGTCTTTTCTGAGCAAATAAATAGTGCATTAGCAGTTGGTCATCCTGCGTATGATCGCATCATAATTGGAGAGTGCGATCGAAGTACGAGGGACCTGGTGATTCAATGGAATGATGGTTGCGAACATACGATACCGTTGTTGTATTTAGAGCCAACGCAACGTAGAGAAAAAAATCATGAGCAATTTGATAAAGTAAGATATATCCCTCAACCAATGACTCAGAAAACATTATTGGGTTTGTTTCAGGTTTATCACGAATTTGATGAGATTAATCACCTAAATACAAGGTCGGACTTTTCTGGCATCAATCTACTTGTGGCTGAAGATAGTAGTGTTAATCGTATATTAATTTCTAAAATGCTTTCTGATACCAGAGTGAATTTGATATTGGCTGAGGATGGTGAGATTGCTATCGATTTATATAAGCGAGTTAAGCCGGATCTGGTGATAACGGATATTTCGATGCCTAATAAAGATGGCTTTAGCTTAACCCAAGATATTCGGGCATTACAGAAAAGCCGAGACTACCCTTGGTGCCCTGTTGTTGCGTTCTCAGCTCATGCGTTACAAGAAGAACAAGAGAAAAGTGTGGAGTTTGGTATGGATGACTATCTTACTAAGCCAGTTAAGAAAGTAGAGCTCCTTGAGATGATATCTAAATGGACTTGTGAGTTGAAATCACTGGATAAGCCAACATGATTTCAAGCATGATTTAGTCATTTGGGAATCACAAGGTCTTTGAAGTTCACATCGTCGCTGACGCGAAAGGTTATGTCGGCCTTGAAATCATTCGTCGAGTCATTGGTGACACTAAAGTTAAAGAGCTTGAAACGATTGCGGATAACAATTAGCGTTTGACGGTTGAACCTAGATTGATTGAATTGGCTTCGAGTTTAATCATTAATCGAGAAGAACTGGGAACCGATGTGCATGCGTTTTTAAGTGATCTAAATAGATAAACATGCTGGCGTTCTATGATTAAATATTGATACACAAGGCTCTGGAAACAATTCCTAGAGCCTTGTTATTGGTCTCTCTCTCATCGACTTTTGTATAAAAACAAAAGCATAAGAAAGTGAGCGTTCGTATTTTCTAACCTTTAGCACTTAATTCGTTAAGCGGACAGCACATATCAATAACAATGTCTTCCAGCGTGTTTGGTTTTAACCTATCAGCTTTACTTATATTGAACTGATTCGCCATGATGGTATTGAAAAGTCCCCAATGATTAATCAATAGCTTACCACTGTTATTTGCGTCTTCTGGCCAGGTTTCTTGCATCATCGGAGCTAAACTCAGAGCACCATGGGCGAAGACTAACATCTGCCATTTTGATTCCCAAGCTTCTACCTGTGAACCTGGAAATGCCACATTGTAGTCGCTGAACAGACCGGCAAATATCGCTTCAAATTCGTCTTTCGATCTCAAGAAATATTGCAATAGAGCTTCATCATCTTGTCGAATTGCATCCGCTATCATTTGCACGGGTTGCGGGTTAAGAAGAGCGAATGCGAGCATGCGTACCATAAACAAGTATATTTTTTGATCAGATGGCATATCTTTCGGCATTTCGTCGATGAGTTCGGCCATATAACTCTTCATAAACTCATCGAGACTATCGGTGACTGCCTGCCAAATTTTCTCTTTGCTGCCGAAGTGATGGCGAATCAAACTATGCGATACACCCGCTTTTTCGCTGATGTTGCGTAGCGAGACTCGCTCGTAACCAAGTTCACAGAACATATTAGCGGCCACTTTAAGGATCAGACACTTAGTTTGTACTGCGGCTTCGGCACTTCGTCGGCCTTGCTTTTTCTCTAGCATAGTTTTGGATGTTTCCCAATATGAACCAATCTGAGTGTTTTTACCAGAAACGGAGCTCTTTGACTAATTATTTTACTATCCACTTGGATAATAAGTTGATCATTTTCATAATATTTATATACTGCACAACTGTGTAGTATATAAATTGAGTGGAGAAAGCCAGTGCGAAACAGAAACATAAAACGCACAATCATAGGAGCAGTGGTGGCGTTGAGTCTTTCTACAGCTCTAACTGGTTGTAACAAAGCCGTCTCAGAGCCGGCCGAGCCATTAATCAAACCGGTCAAACTTCTTGCCGTGCACGATCTCATTGTTGCGGATTCAGATGCCTTTCTCGCTCGAATTGACGCGACCTATAGAGCGCAACTCTCTTTTCAGGTTGGCGGGAAACTTGAGAAGTTAGTGGTAAGAATGGGCGAGGAAGTGAAAAAAGACGATATTCTTGCCATGTTAGATCCTACCGACCTGCAACTGGCTTTGGATGCTTCGCAAGCAAAATATGATTTGGCAAAAACACAGTGGGAACGCGCTAAGAGCTTGTACAGTAAAAAACTGATCAGTACCGATAATTACGATCAGCACGAAACGCAATACAAAGCAGCATTAGCCAACCTTGAACAAGCTAAAACAGACTTAAGTTATACAGAGATTCATGCGCCTTTTGACGGCGTTGTCTCGTATACCTATGTAAAACCGTCGCAAATTGTTGGTGAAAAGCAGCAGGTTTTGAATTTAATCGACAATACGACTTTAGACGTGTCGTTCACTTTACCCGTGACTTATATGGAGTCCGTCTCTCTTGAAACGCTCAAGAACACAGAGATGTGGGTAAGCATGGACAGTGAACCGAACAATCGTATCCAAGGTATTTTCAAAGAGATCTCTACTCAACCTAATAGCGACACCAATAGCTATGAAGCGATCGTGACGATTGCCAGACCATCGGATCGCAATTATCTCACCGGAATGACAGGCCAAGTGCATATTGCCAAGCAAAATATTTCGACAGCACTGACGTTGCCAAAAGCGGCATGGGTAAATAAACAAGCCGATCATGGTCAAGTGTGGGTTATGGACAGTGAAACGCATCAAGTTAACAAAGTGACTCTGCCGTTGACGGCTAATGGTGGCGTTAAATCAGGATTAGACAATAGCGACTACGTCGTGGTTGCCGGCGTTGAGCGTTTAGTTGAAGGGCAGGTAGTTAAAGCTTGGGTTCGTGAGGCGGGAATTTAATGAAACGATCTTTATTTATGGTTTCTGCTATTGCGATGGCAGTATTAACGGGTTGTAAAGAGAACACAGAAGCAGTCATTGAACAGCCGCTATATGTATCCACAATTTCGGTTGATGCACCCATAAAAAGTCAATATCGCACTTTCAAAGGTTCCGTTGTTCCGGCGGAGCAAACTCAGATCGCTTTTCGTCGTGAGGGCGAAGTGCAGCATGTATTGGTTAAAGCCGGTGATGTTGTCGAAAAAGGGCAATTGCTCGCGAAGCTTGATGGAAATAAAGAGACGCAGGCGTTGAATGATGCACAAGCACAATATTCGCTGACAACTCGTCAACTTAAACGTGGTCAAGATCTTTATGACCGCCAAATGATTTCGAAAGCAGAGTTGGATGAGTTGATGGCGAACAAAGCGTTGGCACAAGCGAACTTCAATAATGCAACGAACCAACTTAGCTATACCAGTCTATTCTCCCCATTTTCTGGCAAAGTTTCAGATGTGTTTAAAGAACGTTTTGAACGTGTCGCGATCGGTGAACCTGTATTGAATGTTTACCAAAACGACAAGGTATACGTTCGCATAGAGCTTTCTGACACCGTATCAGCCATGGTCAATCCTAATTCGCAAAACATGAGTTACCAGCCATTAGCGACGTTTTCTGGTGTTGAAAAAAACTATCCATTGGATTACTTGGAGCATACCAGTGAACCCAATGAACAAACGCAAACTTACCAGATGTACCTAACGATGCTACAACCTGAGCATGAGATTTTGCCGGGCACCAGCGTGAGTGTTTCTGTTGATATGGTGAAAGCAGGAATTTCAGCAATTGACGGCTACAACATACCAATGACATCACTCCAAGCTGGCAATCAAGAGGGGGAGTTTTTTGTTTGGAAGTTGGTGGGCGATAAAGTGACGAAACGCCCAGTGACGATTGAACAGGTGAACGGCCGTGGTGTTATCGTTTCCTCTGGTGTGGTTGAGGGAGATGTATTAGTCAATTCGAGCTTACGCAAATTGCGTGAAGGGAAACATGTCGATGTTGTGGAGAAAAACCAATAATGAACATTGCTGAATATTCAATAAAGAACAAAGTCATCAGTTGGCTGTTCATCATTATTTTAGCCATTGGCGGCGTTATTTCATTTCTTGATCTTGGGCGTTTAGAAGACCCTGCTTTTACCATCAAAGATGCGATGATAATTGCGACTTACCCAGGGGCGAGTTCTCAGGAAGTTGAGGAAGAACTTACATATCCGCTTGAAAAAGAAATTCGTAAGTTACCTTATATTGATAAAATCACATCGACATCTTCAAATGGAATGTCACAGATCATGGTCAGTATGAGCCTGAACTATGGCCCGGATGAGTTGCCACAGATTTGGGATGAAATGCGACGTAAAATCAACGATCTGCGACCAACTTTACCGCAAGGTGTGCAATCTCTGCAGATTATTGATGATTTTGGCGATGTTTACGGCGTGATGTTGATGTTGGTCGGGGATGATTACGACTATGTTGAGCTGAAACGTTACGCTGATCAATTGACTCGTGAACTTGAGTTGGTTGAGGGGGTTGGTAAAGTCGATATTGCTGGCGCCCAGCAAGAGATGTTGTTCGTCGAAATTTCGCTCGACCGCTTAGCTGCTTTGAATTTGGATATGAATGTTATCGCGACACTGCTTAACCAGCAGAACAATGTTGTGTCTGCTGGTGAGGTGATGGTGAACGGGGAAAGCCTCGTGATCCGACCAAGCGGTACCTTGAATTCAGTAGAAGCGTTGGAAAACCTTATCATTCATGGGCGTGACACGGGCAATTTAATTCGCTTAAAAGACGTTGCTGATATTAGCCGTGGTATTCAAGAAAAACCGGGCAATGTCATTCTGTTTAACGGCAAGAAAGCGATCAATATCGGTATCTCGTTTGCTGCGGGCGTGAATGTGGTTGAAGTAGGGCAGCGCGTAGAGGCTGAACTTGCCAGCCTCGAAACCATTAAGCCTACCGGCATCGATATGAGTTACTTCTACAATCAGTCACAAGAGGTTGATAACTCGGTTCAAGCATTTGTAATTAGCTTGCTTGAAGCGGTCGCTATTGTGATTATTGTACTGCTATTTACCATGGGTCTACGCAGTGGATTGATTATCGGTTTAGTTTTGCTACTGACGGTATTTGGCACCTTTATTTTGATGAACTACAACAACATAGAATTGCATCGGATCTCTTTAGGCGCATTAATTATTGCGCTAGGGATGCTGGTGGATAACGCTATTGTTGTTGTGGAAGGCATACTGGTAGGCATTAAAAGAGGACGAACGAAGATCCAAGCCGCTGCTGACATTGTAAAGCAGACACAATGGCCGTTGTTAGGTGCAACGGTTATTGCGATTACCGCTTTTGCCCCGATCGGTTTGTCTGAAGATGCGACAGGCGAGTTCATGGGGTCGCTATTCTGGGTGCTATGTTTCTCGTTATTCTTGAGTTGGGTTACCGCCATTACACTGACGCCGTTCTTAGCGGATCTTCTGTTAAAAGATGAGGAAAAAGGGGCACAAATTTCAGACGAAGACCTTTACAAAGGTTGGTTGTTCGCTGTGTTCAAAATAATCCTAAAATTCGCATTGAGATTTCGTTGGTTAACCGTTGGCAGCATGATTGCATTACTTGTTGGTGCCGTTGTAGCGTTTGGCAGTGTTAAGCAGCAGTTTTTCCCACCGTCTAATACGCCGATGTTCTATGTTGATATGTGGATGCCAGAGGGGACGGATATTCGCGAAACGATCAAAAAGGCTGAAGAAGTTGAAAGCTATATTCGCCAGCAAGAGAGTATTGATTTTGTTTCCGCTTCGATTGGTCAAGGTTTGCAGCGTTTCTCATTAACTTATCAACCAGAGAAAAGCTATGAAGCTTATGCACAGTTCCAAGTTCGAACTATCGAACGTGAGAGCATGTTTGAGCTACTGCATCATTTGGATAAAAACTTAGCGAAAGCGTTCGATAAGCCAACATTCCAGCTTAAGCTTATGGAGTTTGGCCCGTCTCCAGCATCGAAAATCGAAGCACGTATTACTGGCGCGGATCCTCAAGTTTTACGTGAACTTGCAGTGCAAGTTGAGGATGTTTTTCATACCGATCCGGGGGCACGTAATATCCGCCATGACTGGCGTGAACGCACCAAAGAATTGGTACCGGTATTTAACGAATCAAAAGCACGTCGCTTAGGTATTTCAAAAGAGGATTTATCAAGAACACTGCAAATGGCATTTGGGGGTAATACCCTTGGCTTCTTGCGCGATGGTACAGATACGCTCCCTATTTTGGCTCGTCTTCCGGAAGCAGAACGTGTTGATTTTGAATCACTTCAAAACGTAAATATTTGGAGCCCATCGTTACAGAGTTACATTCCAGTCGATCAAGTTATTGATGGCGTGAAACTGGATTGGGAAGAGCCGTTGATTCAACGTCGTGACCGTAAACGTACGTTGTCGGTGCTTGCTGACCATGATGTGTTGAGTGAGGACACGGCAGCGAGTTTGTTTACTCGAGTTCAGCCTAAAATAATGGCATTGCCGCTACCAGCAGGTTATGAAATTACTTGGGGTGGTGAATATGAGTCTACGGTTGATGCACAAGAGGGATTATTTGGCTCATTGCCAATGGGCTATTTGTTGATGTTTATCATCACAATATTGCTGTTTAATTCAGTTAAAAAGCCGTTGGTTATTTGGTTTACAGTACCGCTCTCTATCATCGGTGTTTCGTTTGGCCTGCTTACGACCAATATGCCATTTAGTTTCACAGCATTTCTTGGACTATTGAGTTTAAGCGGTATGATTTTGAAAAATGGTATTGTATTGCTTGATCAGATAAACCTTGAGCTTGAGTCAGGAAAAGATCCTTACTTAGCGATAGTCGACAGTGCTATTAGCCGTGTTCGCCCGGTCAGTATGGCGGCCCTGACGACTATCTTAGGCATGATTCCATTGGTGTTTGATGCATTCTTCGGCTCAATGGCGATTACGATTATGGCGGGTCTTGGTTTTGCTACGGTACTAACATTGATTGTTGTTCCTGTCATGTTTGCGATTTTGTACAGGATTAAACCAGCTACGGTATAGACGTTCAATTCGATAAACATTCAGCCCTGAGGTTTTCCTCAGGGCTTTTTTGATGGCGTAACTCATAGAAATAAACAATTAATGATGAGATAAACGATCACATCATGACATCTCTAGTTTCAGTAATCTGGCTAACTACTTATTAGGTATATGCAGATCGAGTCGCCCATAAATATAAGCGAGTTCGGCTACCGTTTTTGCGCAGAGTTTTTTCAATAAGCTTGCACGATGCACTTCCACAGTACGCATCGCAATACACAGCTCATCAGCAATCCGGATATTTCGCTTACCGGCAATGATTAAACGTAGAATGTCTTTTTCTCTGGGGGTCAATGTTTCATAAGCAGATTTGACAATAGCAATATCTACATTAGCAGCTGACTGGGTTTGCCCTTTCAAAATTGCTTGGGCTAATTCATCGCCTTTTACCGGCTTTTGAAAGAAATTTACGGCTCCTGCTTGCAGCGCATCGACTGCCATAGGTACATCACCATGACCAGTCAGGTAAATAACAGCGAGTGGACTTTTTTCATCATTAAGAATTTGATGTACCTGTTGACCACGAAGATTTGGCATTCGGCTATCAAGAATGACACAACCTGCTTTCGCAATATCCACGTTATTAAGAAAGTCTAAACCATCTGAAAATGTCGTCACCGAGAAATCATGCTCTTCCAACATAAAAGCCAGTGAGTCGCGAACAGATTCGTTGTCATCGACCACATAAACAGGTAGGTTTTTGTCACTGCTGTTCATTTATTTCTCCTGTGGAATGTCATGGTGGCTTCTTTTTTTGGCATCGTCTAATGTTATGGCGTTTGTTACGTCCGCATTTTTAGTTGCTTGGTCGACGGTTTGATAAGGTAGTGTTAGCTCAACGAAGCAACCATGTGGCTGAATTGAGCGAATGAGAAATTCCCCACCATGTGCTTCCATCACATCGCGGCATATTGCCAAACCTAAACCGAGTCCATCTTGTTTTGTTGTTGTGAATGCGAGAGTCGGGTTGTCATGTTCTAAACCAGTGCCATTATCAGTAATTCCAATTGAGACGCCATGCGCGAGATACTGGGTATGTAGCGAAATTTGAGCGATAAAATATCCGTTCTGACTTGCTTTGTCATTGTCGCTATACATGATACAAGCATCAATAGCGTTATTGATGACATTAACCAGTACTTGCTGCAAACCCACAGTATCAACAGTTAAATCTCGTCGTCGTCCATCGCAATGACGAACAATTTCGATGCCTTGTTTTTGCAGACGAAAGTTAAGTAGTTCGAGAGTGTCTGCAATTAATTGCTCGATGTTACAAGCTTCTATGGTCACGCTGCGCTTTTTGATGAGTGTTCTTAAGCGACGAACAATCGCATCAGCATGATCAACTTGGGTTTGGATCTTCTCTAATACGGGAATGATGTCTTCATATGGACGCTTCTTTGCTAAGCGCAATAAGCCCCCCTCACTATAATTTCGAATGGCAGCTAATGGTTGATTGATTTCATGGGCTACGCTACTGCCCAGTTCACCCACAATGGCGACACGTTGTGAGTGTTCTAGCATCTCACTTTTTTCTTTTAAACGTGACAAGGTTTGCGCTAATGCTTGTTTACTCTTACTAAAACGATATTCAAGCCAGAAGTGGTAAATATTAAGCACAATAACAAACAGAAACAGTGCCCATGCCCATTCCTGATGAGTACGTAACCAACGCAGTCCATCTTTCCACCAGGCTTGTTGTAACGGATGAAGATCCATTGCTTGATAAAGCTTATCGATTGATAACAAACTCATTGGCGAGGTCCAGCCAGAAGCTTTTGCAGCAATAGCTGCTGGGTTATCTTCAGGCATCGCAAGCAGTACTCGGCTGATTTTTTTGGCTAATTGCGGCGATCCTCGTTCCGTTTTAGCGAACGACCAATTCGGATAAAGCGGTGTCGAGACAGCGCAACCACTTGTCACGATATTGGAGGGCGTCAGCACGCGCAACAGGCCTTGCTCGATTAAACCCTCACTCTCCATTTGTTCCAAAAGGCAGGCGGGCACGACCGCCGCTTCGACAGTGCGATCTCGTAACTGATATAGATTGGCATCGATTGGAAAGCCTAAGTAACGAACATCTGAAAAGAAATCATTGGGATTTAACCCTTGCTCGATCACTTCGTACCTCAGGGTTAGGTAGCCCCCAAAAGCATTCTCAGACACGGCCGCGATGGGCTGACCCGCAACATGATTTAAAGCGGTGTAGTTTGAATCTGAGCGTACGACCAAAGCTGAACCAATACCGTAGTTGGAATTTTCAGGCGCTTGGCTGGTGAGTGTCGCTATCCAAGATAAAGCATATTGACGGCCTAAACGTACCGCTTGGCCTGGGTTAGTTAGAATGAAGTCTATGCTTTGCTTTTCCACTGCTTTAGTCATGCCATCTAGGTCGAGTGGTGTGAGCACAAAATGCGTATCGGGAATTTGCTGATTTAACCAGTTAATCGTAGGTTGCCAACGCTGCATCGCATACAGATGGCCGCGGATAGCTAATACGCCGACATTAACTTGCGGTTTCACTATTGAACTTACGGCTGAGCTTTCACTTGATACGGTGTTTAGTGCCGCGTCCGGTTTTAGTGCCTTGTCCAGTTTTAGTGGCTGCGCGTAAGCTATTCCGGCGATTAAGCCGATAACAACAGTCCATAAGCGAATAACAATAATCAATAAGCGAATGACATTGGGCGTGGTCTTCATTCAGAACTTTTTTAATCCTCTGTATTTAAACGAGAGAATAACAGCAACATGGTCTGATCCACCTTTGTTTTAGATCAACTTTGATGGCGGTATGTGGAAATCCACAATATCGATAGGAGACAACAATTCTGACAATGACCATAAGTTCTCTTCAACTTTAGTAGGTGATTTATGGATAGCACCAAACGTCTTTTTCTCCGAGCCGTCAGTGCCGGTGCTGCGCTCATTCCGATTACAGGGATAGGAACGGCGACGGCAGGGACGGTAATACGCAATAACAATGAATTAGAACGCAAAGGAGACGTAGGCAAGCGCTATGCAATGGTGGTTGATTTGCGTAAATGTGTCGGATGTCAGGCTTGTACAGTCGGTTGTAGCATCGAGAACCAAGCGCCTATCGGTCAGTTTCGTACCACGGTTAAGCAGTATGAAGTGATGCTTGATGATGGTTCTGCCACAACCAAGGAAGTGCAAGCTTTTATGTTGCCGCGCTTATGTAACCATTGCGAGAATCCGCCTTGTGTTGCGGTATGCCCAGTACAAGCTACTTTTCAACGTGAAGACGGCATTGTTATGGTCGATAACAGTCGTTGTGTTGCGTGTGCTTATTGCGTGCAAGCTTGTCCGTACGACGCGCGTTTTATCAATGAAGAAACCTTAACTGCAGACAAATGCACTTTCTGTGCTCATCGTCTTGAAGAGGGCTTATTGCCCGCTTGCGTAGAAACTTGTGTTGGAGGGGCGCGAGTCATTGGAGACATCAACGATCCTAACAGTGAAATTCGTCGTCTAATGAGTCTGCACCACGCCGATATTAAAGTACTCAAACCTAATGAGGGGACTAAACCCCATGTGTTCTATATCGGCATGAATGAACGCTTTACTCAGCATATTGAGGGGCAGGCTGCTATTTATGATCCGCAAGGAGAAAAAGCATGAATATAACCGAAGTACTCGTACAACCTGAGGCGATTGCTTGGCTACCGTGGGCCGTTCAATACTTTTTATATATTGGTTCAGCATACGCGGCGGCTATTTTATTTTTGATTGCGTTGCTATTTGATACTCACACTAGTCATCGACTTCGCGCAGCCTTGGTGCTGACTCTCGCCATTGGATCAATAGTTGGTCCGTTAGCTTTAACGGGTGATCTACATCAGCCTGGACGTGCTTGGCATTTTTACGCACATTTGACACCGTGGTCATGGATGTCACTTGGGTCACTTTTCTTACCGTTATTTTCTGGTTTAGCCGTCGCGACGGCGTGGTTGTATTTGCGTGATGACCTGATGAGTTTAGAAACGCAATCAGGCAAGATTTTCCCATTATTATCTAAGCTGTCGCTAGGTCGTTGGAAAACAAGTCGTCAACTGATGTTGAGTTGTGCTGTTATCACTGTTTTTTCAGGTCTTTCTATCGCGCTCTACACTGGCGCTGAAATTGCGATAGTACAATCCCGTTCACTATGGAATCAACCCGCATCACCTGTGATTTGGTTCATTACTGCATTTTTGGGTGCGATAGGCTTTTCGTTACTGATATGGTTAATGATTCCATCAACGTCAAAAAAATTGACCTCGAGTGATACTCGCCTGCTAAGACAAACCACCACTATAAGTGGCGTGTTAACCTTGCTACTTATTCCAATTTGGGCTTCAAACAACGCCAACTTCGCGCTATATGGTAGCCCGATATGGGTCAAGCACATTGCGTTACTCACGACGCTTTTATTAGGTTGTGTATTGTTGGCATTATTTACCTTACGCGATACGAAACGTCACTTGATAGGTGTCCTTATTACATCCCTTATTGCGATTACAACTGCATGGGCAGTGCGCTGGGTAACAATGATGGAAGTACAAACCATCGCGAAATTTGATGTTGGACCGTATCCCTATGACTTACCCTCTGGGGGGAATGGATTGCTCGGCATTATTGGTATGTTTGGCCTATGGCTTGCGCTAGCGTTATTTGGTTCTGAGTTAGTCAAACCAAAACTAAAGTCAAAGCTAAAGCGCGATACAAACACATTGGCTAATGAAACAGCCGTTACCAAACACTGATTTAAGAGGATTTCATTATGGATAATAAACGCCGTCAGTTGTTGAAATCGGGCCTTGCAGTGGGAGGTCTAGGAGCCTTTGCCGCTGGCTATGCGACAACAACAAAACACATTGTTGTAGGTGCACTCGAGGGTACGGCAGGTGAGAAAACTCGTGATATTCACCACGGAAACTCACTTGAGCCAGAATATACGGTTAAAGGGACAGGCAATTTAATCCCAAACCCAAATCAACGTGTTGCACCGTCCATGTGCTTTGGTTGTTGGAGCTTGTGTGGTTTGCGAGTTCGAATTGATAATCGAACCGATGAGATTTTACGCATCGCGGGTAACCCATATCATCCATTGTCTCACCAACAACACATTCCATTTAAAACGCCAGTAAAAGAGGCATATTTAAGTATGGCTGGTGAATCTGGCCTAGAGGGACGTTCGACTGCCTGCGCTCGTGGAAACGGTATGCTAGAAATCCGCAACAGCCCATATCGAATTACTCAACCACTTAAACGTGTGGGTAAACGGGGTGAAGGGAAATGGGAACCTATTAGCTACGAGCAGTTGATCAACGAGGTTGTCGAGGGCGGCGATCTGTTTGGTGAGGGCCACGTGGAGGGATTAAAAGCCATTCGTGACATCACCACACCACTAGACCCACAAAACCCTGAATACGGCCCTAAGGCTAACCAACTCTTGATGACCAACGCGGGCAATGAAGGTCGTGACGATATCTTCAAGCGTTTTGCATTTAATAGCTTTGGTACTCGTAATTTTGGTCATCATGGTTCTTATTGCGGTTATGCATTCCGAGCGGGTAGTGGCGCGTTGATGAATGACTTGGATAAAAACGCACACTTGAAGCCGGATTTTGATAATGCGGAATACATCATTTTTATCGGTATGTCTCCCGCTCAAGCCGGTAATCCATTTAAACGTCAGGCGCGTCAGTTAGCGAAAGCTCGTACAGAGGGGAAGTTGGAATACACCATTATTACTCCAAGTTTACCAGCGGGTTCATCAAGCCTTGCTGCGGGTGATACTAACCATTGGCTACCGATCAAACCAGGTACGGATTCCGCATTAGTACTTGGCATGATTCAGTGGATCATCAGCAATAAACGTTATAACCAACTTTTCCTCGCTCAACCGGGACAAAAAGCAATGGAACGAGCGGGGACAGCCCATTGGTGTAACGCAACTCACCTAGTGATAAGCGATGAAAACCACCCTCGCAATGGTAGCTTCTTGCGCGCCTCTGATATGAATATAGCGTTCAACGGCGATGCTCTATCTGAAGCCGATCCGTACGTTATTATCGATGCTATCAGTGGCGACTTCAGCGTTCATAACCAAACTGGGGAAGCGCAGCTATTTGTCGATCGCGACGTCGAACTTAATACCGGTATTGTTCGTGTGAAGTCTTCTTTGCAACGTTTGAAAGAAGAAGCATTTAAGTATGATTTAGACTTCTACAGCGCTCAGTGTGAAATACCCGTTGAGCAAATCATTTCGTTAGCACAACGTTTTACTAGCTATGGGACTAAAGCGGTAGTTGATACTCATGGTGGTAACATGCACACCAATGGTTTTTATAATGCGTTTACTATCTTAATGCTCAATGCCCTGATTGGTAATATCAACATGAAAGGGGGAGCGATGGCAAAAGCGGGTGGTTATCCAACATCGGCTAATGGACCACGTTATGACTTCACAAAATTCGCTGGCAAAACAGCGCCGAAAGGTGTGTTCCTATCACGGAGTAAATTTCCTTATCAAAAAACAAGTGAGTACAAACGACTAGTTGCTGCTGGGAAATCACCATATCCAACGCGCGCACCTTGGTACCCATTTGCCGCTCCGTTACTGACAGAGCATTTGTCTGCTGCAATTGATGGTTATCCATACAGAGTCAAAGCATGGATCAACCATATGGCAAACCCAATTTACGGTGTTCCTGGGTTGAGAAATCTACTCGAAGCGAAGCTGCAAGATCCAAAACAGTTGGGTTTGATCGTTTCAATCGATGCGTTCATTAATGAAACCACGGCTTTGTCTGATTATATTGTGCCGGATACTGTGACTTATGAAAGCTGGGGAATGGCAACACCATGGCATGATGTTCCGGTCAAAACAGTGACAGCACGTTGGCCAATCGTGGAAGCACGTACTGAAAAGACAGCGGATGGTCGTAATATTTGTTTAGAAAACTTCCTGATTGATGTCGCGAAGAAAATGCAACTAGGTGGCTTTGGTGACAAGGTGATCAAAGATGCCAAAGGGCAATGGCATGGAATCCATTCTGCCGAAGATTTTTACCTGCGTTCTGCCGCTAACCTAGCTTACGTGAAAGGCGGAGTGCCTGAAGTTAGCGCAGAAGATATCGCATGGTCGGGACTTGAACGGCTGCTCCCTAGTATGCAAAAAACACTGACGCCGGATGAAGTGAAACGAGTCGGATTTATTTTTGCCCGTGGCGGGCGTTTTGAAAATGCCAGTGAGGCTTACCAAGGTGAACAGATGAAGTACAGGTGGACGCGTCCTATCGCCATTTGGAACGAGCGTGTCGGCAGTGCTAGAAACACCATGACGGGTGAGTTCTATAGCGGTTGCCCAACTTGGCATCCTCAAAAGCTAGCGGATGGTACGTTACTGGATACTCAATATCCGAAATCGGAATGGCCATTTAGTTTAACTAACTTTAAATCCAACATTCATAGCGCGGTATCAAATCTATCGCCACGGTTGAATTCGATTAAAGGGGTTAACCCGGTTTATATTCATCCTCATGATGCGGCGCAAGCCGATATTCAGACTGGTGATGAATTTATCATTGAAACTCCAGGTGCGAGCACTAAGGCTTTGGCGATGGTTTTATCTGGTATTCGTCAAGGGACATTGGGCCTTGAGCATGGATTTGGGCACACAGAGCTTGGACAGCGCGCACACTGGATTGGCAACAAACAGCAACCAGTCAAAATCAGTGAACAAGACGGTGTGAACATCAATGATATCGGTTTGATCGATCCAACTCGTGAGGGCAAAGGGGTGATGCTCGATTGGGTTGTGGGTGCGGCTGCGCGTCAAGCGCTTCCAGCGAAGATCCGTAAGGTTTCGTAAGGTATATGTCGTAAGACATAGCTACAAACTTAGCTGCATCCATATTTAATCAATATAACAACAGCTGCAACGAGCTTGTTGAAAGCCGGCGGATTCTTAATCGAAAGATAGAAACGCCGGTTTTGTTATTTCGCTCGACAATTAGCCATAAGAGTCGATTTGTTAAATGCTGAATACAGTAAGCGATATTGATAGGGAGTAGGAAATATTCAATGGGAATAATTGTTTAAAAGCTGGAGCAAATCTTGAGTGGTACCAACTTCTGCAATTTTCGGTAAAACGAAATTAAGGGTATGCAAATGATTAGTCTCCGAGACATCAGTGATTGTATCGCTGCATATCGTGACATTATAGCCAAGTTCATAAGCTTGCATGGCCGTTGACATGACGCCCATGCTGGTCGCTATACCGACCACAACTACTTGCGAGATTTTTAACTTCTGAAGTTGGGATTGCAACTCGTCTTGACTAAAAGCGCCCCAAGTTTGCTTCGTGATGATGATCTCCTCGTTATTGCGAATTAAATCAGTGACTAATATTGACCAATCGAGGGGAGGCGTTACTGTGGTTGGTTTGAGATCGGTTCGCCCAATAGGGCGGCCTGAAACATTAACGAGTACCACAGGCAAATTACGTTGGTGGAACTTTGCAATCAATTGATTGGTATTTCTAATGATAGTCTGCACGGTTTGCTTTTCTGGCAAAGCGACGATGCCATTTTGCAGGTCAATCACAATTAGTGCGGTCTTATTATCAAGTTGAGTTATGGGCATTTTTTATTTTCCTCGCTATCTCTAGTAAGTCCCACCGGTATGAATAATGATGCCAACGACCATGGCGATATACATGAGAAACCCTAAACCATTACCCACCCAAATAGTTGGGTTTTTGTGGTAGAGGCCGTAGATGCTCCAGAGTAGAGCAATAAAGGCATAGAGTATCCAGGTCGTGATGGATAGCCCGTCAGCGTGTTCACTGTGAGAAATATACAGCTTATAGAGTTGGGGTATTGTGGCGATTGGGCTGATTAACCCCATGAACAACATTAGGGGTTCGAGTGCTTTACCGATTCGTTCTATAAGAGACATTGGCATTCCTTATTCTTACCTAACTAGACTAAAAGTATAGTGATAAGTGGTGAAACGTAATTCTGGTTATCTGCTATTGTTCTAAAGCCTTTTAGCGACAAGAATATCCAAGTTTCTCGAGGTGACTTGGATACGGTTATTTCGGTATTGCTGTTATAAAATAAAAAAATCCCGACCTGAAAAAGATCGGGATTTTAGCAGACATATCGTTCGGGTTTAATCTAAACGATGTTGGGTCGTATCGGTTACAGCCGGTACATTCTGATTTGAATGGCTAGCTGAATTGTTATTTGAATCATTAACTGAACTTTCTGAGTCCATTCCCTCATGGTAGTGATGTCCTGCCGAAATATAGGTATACATTACCGGCAGTACAAATAAGGTAAACAGCGTACCGACAGAAAGACCGGCAACAATGACAAGGCCAATGTTATAGCGAGATACGGCGCCTGCACCGGTCGCGATAAGCAATGGAACTAAACCTGCAATCATTGCCGCTGTCGTCATTAAGATTGGTCTTAATCGAATCGTCGCCGCTTCGATGATCGCTTCTGCTTTGGATACACCTTTAGTTATTTGTTCCTCTTTGGCCACCTCACACATCAAAATACCGTGTTTAGTGATTAAGCCCACCAGGGTTATCAGCCCAACCTGCGTATAAATATTCAATGAAGTTTCGCCTGAGATATGCGTCCAGCCTAGCGCAATTAACGCACCGCTAATGGCCAGTGGTACGGTAAACATGATCACAAGTGGATCGCGTACACTCTCGAATTGACAAGCTAAAACTAGGAATATAATCGCTAGGGCTAAGCCGAAGGTCATATATAGTGAGCTTCCCTCTTCAACAAACTGGCGTGCTTCACCCATAAATGAATAGGTGTAGCCACGAGGAAGATCCGTTTTCGCTGTTTGTTCAAAGAAGTTAATCGCATCACCCATCGCCACATTTGGCGCTGGAACAACTTCTACCGAGATAGAGTTCATTTGATTGTAGTGAGGCAATGATTTGGCCTGACCTGCAACGGTATAGCTTACTAAGCTAGACAGAGGGATTGCTTTGCCATTTTGCGCGTTAACATAAAATTGGCTAATGAGGTCAGGATTGGCTCTATAGACTCTTTCTACCTCGGGAATTACTTCATAAGCTCGACCACCGAGATTGACGCGATTGATGTAACCACCACTCATCATATTACCAAGAGTTTCGCCAATCGCTTGCATTGTGACGCCATAAGCGCCTGCCGCTTCGCGGTTAATTTTTAGCTCTACTAATCCTGAATCGTATTTAAGGTTAAGATCAGAATAAACAAAAAGCGGACTGGCTTTCACTTTATCTAAGATCTTATGTCCAATTTTATACAGTGATTGGAAATCCGCAGAACTGGTTATCACGAACTGCACTGGTAGGCCGCCAGAAGCGCCTGGAAGCGATGGCATTTGATAAGCTGTCGCGTTGATTCCTGGAATTTTCTTCGCCTGTGCGTTGATATTTGCAGAGATTTCTTTCTGGCTTAAACTGCGATCGCTCCAAGGTACCAACGGACCAATAGCGATACCTTGATTGCTACTTGGTACACCAATCAATGCTAAAGAAGCTTCAGCCTGAGGTTGATTCTTAATGATCTTAGAAATTAACGCCATATTGGCTTGAATATAGTCATTATTAGACGTTGATGGTGTACTACCAATAACCACAACCACACCTTGGTCTTCATCTGGGGCAAGTTGTGATGGAATGAAACTAAAAATAATTGGCAGTGACACAAGCACAGCTAACGCGAATGCTACGACCACTTTACGATGGTTAAGAATAGCGTGTAACGCTTGCTGGTAGCGTTGGGTTAGCGCATTTAGTGTGTTATCAACGGTCGCTTCAAATCGGCTAGGCTGCGCTTTATGAACGAGTAACTTAGAACACATCATTGGCGAAAGCGTAAGAGCAATGAAGCCTGAAATAACCACGGCCCCAGCCAAGGTTAACGCAAACTCTTTGAATAACGCTCCGGTCACCCCTCCCATTAATGCGATAGGGGTGTAAACCGCCGCGAGAGTAATCGTCATTGATATGATCGGTATTGCTATTTCTCTGGTGGCTTCGATGGCAGCCTGAAATGGCGTCGCTCCAAGCTTGATGTGCCTATCGACGTTTTCTACGACTACGATCGCATCATCCACGACTAATCCGATGGCCAATACCATCGCCAGTAGTGTCATAAGGTTTAACGTAAAGCCAAACACCTGCATGACAGCAACCACACCAATCAAAGAAAGCGGAATGGTCACGACTGGAATGAGTACCGCTCGAAACGAGCCCATAAACAACAAGATAACCGCGATAACGATAATAGCCGCTTCAGCAATGGTTTTGACTACTTCATTAATTGAGTCGGTAATCGCTAACGTTGAATCATAGAGCAAACTGCTTTGGATATTGGATGGTAAGTTAGTTTGAATTGATGAATAGAGCGTTCTAATGCCTTCCGCCACTTTAAGAGGGTTAGCGGTTGGCGTAGCATTAATACCAATGATCACCGCTTCACGGTCATTGGCAAGAGCGCGAGTCGCATCGTTACTTTTGCTCATCGTAACATCGGCAACATCGCCCAAACGAACAACTTGGCCCTTGTCACTTTTGATGACCAGATTTTTTAAACCTTCAATGTTATCGATTTGGCTATTGATGGTGCCGTTGAGTTGAGTGAAGTAACTATTGAATTGGCCTACCGCCGCTTGGAAGTTATTTTGTTGCAATACTTGGCTTAACTCAGCCGTTGAGATGTTTAGTTGTCCCAGTTTTTTAGGGTCTGGCCAAATTCGCAGAGCAAACGGAGCCCCGCCAATCATATCGATGCTTGATACCCCATTTACCGTCGATAGCTGTGGGCTCACCACACGATCTAGGTAATCAACAATCTGACTAGAATTTAACTCGTCACTATAGAACGATAAGTACATGATTGAAGTGGTAGCACCGGTCGATGATGTCACCGATGGGTTATAAGCCTCTTTAGGTAACTGGTTAGTTACCGAGTTGATTTGTGATAATACGCTTGCCAGTGCTTGTTCAGGCTTGGTATTAAGTAACATATTCAACGTTATCGTCGACGTACCCAGTTCACTTGCAGAGGTCATAAAATCAAGGTTATCCACCTGGGATAACGCTTTTTCGAGAGGTTCGGTGATAAAGCCTTCCATTAAGTTGGCATCAGCACCAGGGTAAGCCGTGGATACCGTAATTACGGTATTCGTCATCTCAGGGTACTGTCTAACTTGTAAGTCTTTGATTGAATTCAGACCAAGTAACAAAATCAAAAAACTTAACGATGCTGCCATGACCGGGCGATGAATAAAAATATCAGTGAATTTCATCGTTCACATCCTATAGTTTTGGCATGGATTTAGGCAGAGTTAGCGGGTTGGCAACGACGGTCACTTGTGTATGATTACTCAAGTTAAGCGTGCCAGTTGTCACCACTTGTTCATTGAAGTTAATTTTGCCTTTAATGAGCGCATTCGCACCACTACGATTCAATACTTCAACGGAAACTTGGCGTACGCGAGTCTGATTGTCTTTTTCATCGACGACGAAAATGGAGTTGCCATAAAGCGCAAAAACAATCGCTGTTTGTGGAACGACAAATTGATCATTAAGTGATGGGAGTTCAACACTAATATCTGCAAACATACCGCCACGTAGTGAACGGTCATCATTTGGAATCTCAGCTTGTACCATAATCTGACCCGTTTGATCGTTTATTACAGGTTCAATGGCATTGATGTGACCTTGATAAATACGACCAGGGTAAGATTCAACCGTTAAATTGATAGCTTGGTCGATATGGAGATGACCAAATTGTGCTTGTGGTACGTTAAAGCGAACACGCATAACAGAAAGATCATCTAATCTAACGATATTGGTTCCAACAGGGATGTATTGGCCTAAATTGATATTCTTGATGCCCAAAACACCACTAAAAGGCGCTTTAATTTGACGTTGTTCAATCGTCGCTTGCAGCATTGCTATATTCGCAACTAAGGTCTCATATTTTGATTGGGCGGTTTCAAGGCTTTGTTGTGAAGTTAAATTTTTAGCATAAAGTTTTTTTAAACGCTGGTAGTCGTCACGTACTGATGGCAACTGAACTTGCTGTGCTTTCAGTTGCGCACGTTCGACTGCGTTATCGAGATTGACGAGCAATGTACCACTTTTTACCACTGCACCATTTTTAAAATGAATCGCGTCAACAGTACCAGCGACTTTGTTGGAAACTGCTACGCCTTGAAATGGTTCAATAACACCGATGGTGTCGATACTCTGTTTCCAAGTTGATGGGGTGAGTTTCTCGACTGTCACTGGATAGTTAGGTTCAGGGAGATTTGCGAGGGTATTTTCTATTTTATGATTAACAAAGATGTTAAATCCTATCACTGATCCGAATGCGATAAGAACGGCTAGGATCATTCCTACAACCCATTTATTCACAGGTAATTCTCCATATTTTTAGAAAAGTGTGTCGCAATAATGTGTATAGCAACGAGAGAAATGGAATGCGGTCTGGTTAGGAATGGCCTTTGCGGTCAATGCAACCTAAATCAGGGCATTGCATTTAGTTGCATTATTTTGCGACTGGTATCTAAAAAGTCTAGGTAGCGAATATAAGAATGCAAATTTGAATCTATAGAAAAATAGAATTGAACAACGAGACTAGGTGTATTGGTCGCGTTTGGGGCTTCTTGATAGTGCCCAGAGTGTATCTTAAGTAAATTATATACTAGTTACCCCCAGTAACTAAATAGATTGAAAATCGTTATAGTGTGCCTTTTTAGCCTTTTCATTTTAAGTAGCCTAAGTAACGTTTAATTTCTGAAGCTAAAAATAGTGAAACCATACTATCAATGACATTCGTTTTTATCAGTAATTTTTATGGCGATGGTGATGCGTTTTCATCTGTGCATTAAGTGTTTTAATCATGAATCAAATGAAAAGTTTTTTGATTTACAAAAATGATGAAACCACATACTGTTAGCTCTAAATTTGGCTACGACGTTTAGCTTCTCACTCACTCTCATTCTCACACCATGAAAGCTTTTGTAATATGAATAAAAAACTGACCATTTTAGATATCGCACGATTAGCTGGCGTAGGAAAATCTACGGTATCACGTGTGTTAACTAACGATCCGAAAGTAAAGCCTGACACTCGTGCTAAAGTGGAGAAAGTGATAGCTGATTCTGGCTATGTCCCGTTAAAATCCGCGCAATCTATGCGAGGAGGTAGTCAGCGAGTTGTCGGAGTTATCATTTCTCGGTTAGATTCGCCATCGGAAAATAAAGCAGTGGGAAGTATGCTGCAAGTTCTCTACCAATCTGGGTATGACGTAGTAATTATGGAAAGCCAGTTTGATTCAGAAAAGACGAATGAACACCTTACAGTGCTTAAGCGTCGCAATGTTGATGGTGTTATTGTATTTGGTTTTAGTGAACTGGATTTGAGTCAATTATCACAGTGGCAAAATCGTGCGATTGTGATAGCGATGGATACGCAAAAGATTTCTTCAATTAATTATGATAACAAAGGCGTCATCACCAAAGCTCTTGATTATTTACAAGCACAATCAATTCAAGCAATCGCTTATATTGGTGTAAATGTGCGAGACCGTACCACAGGCAGGTTGCGTCTTGATGCTTACTTAGAGTGGTGCCACGAGCATGACATTGAGCCTAATTATCAAACTGGAGATTTACACCATGAAAGTGCCTATCAATTGGTGGACCAAATTTTAACTGCAAAAACCCAAGCGATCGTCTGTGCAAGTGATACTTTAGCTCTTGGCGTTATAAAACGGCTACAAGAGCTTGACCGTGAAGATATTTCGGTGACAGGCGTTGGCGGTAGTGAATTATTATCTTTTTTGTTTCCTAAAGTATTTAGTGTTGACCCTGGTTATACACAAGCAGGGGTAAAGGCAGCTAAGCTTCTGATATCTCAAATAAATGGTGATGAGTCACGTTCGCATATCACTCAGTCCCCTATTTCATAGGATTTTACACAATTCAGAATTTTGCGTGATCTTATTCAAGTTATGGGATTGTTCCCATTTAATGGTTCTCTGGCTTCTGTCAATATAAGCACAATTCATGGGAATGTTCCCATTTTAGTTCAATAACGTTTGAATTCCAATTAGGGTTGACAAAGTTATGAGTAAGATAGCCAAGCAAGAAGTGGCGGATTTGATCGAACTCGTGGGTGGAGTGAAAAATATCGCCGCTGTAAGTCATTGCTTAACGAGATTGCGTTTTGTATTGAATGATACGAAAAAAGCCGATATAGCCGGGCTTGAAGCGTTAGCGATGGTAAAGGGATGCTTTACAAACGCAGGTCAATTTCAAGTTGTGATTGGTACTGAAGTAGATGATGTATATAAAGTTTTGATTGATCTTACTGGAAAAAGTGAATCATCGAAAGAAGAATCGAAAAGTGTCGCTCGTCAAAATATGAATATTCTTGAACGTGGCATTTCTCATCTAGCTGAAATATTTGTTCCTCTATTACCGGCGATTATTACAGGTGGTTTGATTCTTGGATTCAGAAATGTCATTGGTGACATAAAGATGTTTGATGGACAAACACTTGTCCAAATCAGTCAATTCTGGGCAACAGTACATAGTTTCCTTTGGCTCATCGGCGAAGCTATTTTCTTTTTCCTACCAGTTGGAGTGTGTTGGTCAACAGTAAAAAAACTTGGTGGTACGCCAATTTTAGGTATTACGCTTGGTATTACTTTAGTATCTCCTCAATTGATGAACGCTTATCTTATAGGTAAACAAGCTCCTGAAGTTTGGGATTTTGGCTTATTTGTAATCGAAAAAGTTGGTTATCAAGCACAGGTGATTCCGGCAATGTTAGCGGGTGTTGCGTTAGCCTTTATTGAAAACAATCTGAAACGTATCGTTCCGTCTTATCTATATTTAGTCGTTGTGCCATTTATTTCAATTATTGTTTCAGTGATATTAGCACACTCTATTATTGGCCCACTCGGACGTATGTTGGGAGATGGCGTTGCACTTGCAGCTAAAGCCGCCATGATGGGAGATTTTGCGATTATTGGATCTGTGATTTTCGGCTTTTTGTATGCTCCACTCGTGATAACTGGAATCCACCACACCTCTAATGCTATCGATTTACAATTGATGCAAGAGTTGGGAGGAACACCAATTTGGCCTCTTATAGCGTTATCGAATATCGCTCAAGCTTCGGCCGTCGTAGGTATTATTCTGATAAGTAAGAAGCATGGTGAGAGAGATATTTCAGTACCAGCGGCAATCTCGGCTTACCTCGGCGTTACGGAACCAGCCATGTATGGAATAAACTTAAAATATAAGTTTCCTATGCTAAGTGCAATGATAGGGTCAGCAGCGGCAGCAGCAATTTGTGGGTCGGTTGGTGTCATGGCAAACGGTATTGGTGTAGGTGGTTTACCTGGAATTTTGTCGATTCAGCCACAATATTGGAGTGTATATGCCATTGCAATGTTAGTTGCCATGGTTATCCCAGTCCTTTGTACGTTGTTCTTTTATAAGCGGGCACAAACGGCAGGTAAATTAGAAACAGTAACTGCGTAACTAAATTTCTCGCGGTAAACTAGACTGTTACCGCGAGCTTTCTTGGGCCTAATGATGCCCATATAGGTAAGTGATAATAATGACTACAACTACACAACAGCATTGGTGGAAAACGGCCACTATTTACCAAATTTATCCTAAGAGCTTTTGTGATTCGACTAATAAAGGTACCGGCGATATTTTAGGTATAATTTCGAAGCTCGACTACCTGAAAAATTTGGGTATTGAGGCTATCTGGTTGACACCAATCTATCAATCACCAATGGTAGATAATGGTTACGATATTTCTGATTACTATACGATTAATGCTTTATTCGGCACAATGGCAGATTTTGAACGGTTACTTGTAGAAGCACATCGGCGTGATATCCGAATTATTATGGATATAGTAGTTAATCATACTTCAACAGAGCATGCGTGGTTTCAATCTGCATTGGGTGACAAAAGCAGCCCTTATCGTGACTACTATATTTGGAAAGATCCCGTGAATGAAGGGGTTCCTAATAACTGGCAATCTAAATTTGGAGGTACTGCTTGGGCACTAGATGAAACGACGAATCAATATTATTTGCACCTGTTTGCTATTGAGCAAGCTGATTTAAATTGGGAGAATCCAGTCGTACGCCAAGAAGTAGAAAATATCATTAGTTTTTGGGCAGAAAAAGGTGTAGATGGATTTCGTTTAGATGTGATTAATCTAATTTCAAAGCAGCAAGATTTTGCAAATGACACTAATGGCGATGGACGTCGTTTTTATACTGATGGCCCTCGTGTTCATGAGTATTTACAAGATATTAGTAAGAGAGTATTCCAAAAATACGGCAGTGTTACCGTAGGAGAAATGTCTTCTACTACTCTGGAACATTGTCAAAAATATTCATCATTAGATGGTAAAGAACTATCAATGGTGTTTAATTTTCATCATCTAAAAGTCGATTATCCAAATGCCGAAAAGTGGACTCAAGCCCCCTTTGATTTCATTGAGCTAAAGAGAGTATTCAATCACTGGCAAACAGGACTAAGCGGTAACGGATGGGGCGCCCTATTTTGGTGTAACCATGATCAACCCCGCGTCGTCAGTCGTTTTGGTGATGATAAACGTTTTCGTATAGAATCAGCCAAGATGCTCGCAGCTTCTCTGCATATGATGCAGGGGACACCTTATATTTATCAAGGAGAAGAGCTTGGTATGACTAACCCGAATTATCAAGATATTGAACAATATCGGGATGTAGAAAGTATCAATATATACGATATTATGGTGAATAAGCAGGGCGTTGGACATAATGAAATGATGGCCATTTTAGCTCGAAAATCACGAGATAATTCACGTTCTCCAATGCAGTGGGATAGTTCAGAGAACGCTGGGTTTTCTAAAGCAAAACCATGGTTGGAAGTCGCAAGTAATTACTTACATATAAATGCACAAACAGCTATTGCTGATGTAAATTCTGTATTTTACTTTTACAAACAGCTCATCGAACTTCGTAAAAATCTGTCGATAATTACTCATGGTTCATTTTGTGACTTGTTACCGTTAGATAAACACTGCTATGTTTATTTGCGAGAAACAGCTACCCAACAACTTATTTCAATTAGTAACTATTATGCAGAGACCGTAAAATGCAAATTGCCAACGCAGATCTCGTGGGATAAATCCCAGTGTTTGTTAAGTAATTATAAACATGCATTCAAGGTAGAAGAGGAATCTGTACTATTAAAGCCGTATGAAACACGAATACTCCTTATAGATAAATAAAGTGGCTTAATTATAAAGTTAGATATGTAGAACTTTCTCTATCTTGAAAATAGAGTGTGATAAAATATTTGTTATATAATTAACCAAAACCTCTTTTTAAAGACCTCGTTAATGAGGTCTTTAGCATTTTTAGTAATTCTTAATTAGGTATAAAATTGAAATGCTTGTATTTCATGCATTATAACTAACATGGTTTCAATCTGTTTTGCTTATGTAAATCTACCATTATTATATGTAATATTTATTCTTTCGCAGTAGTTATCAACAAAAACATGGATTTAGAAATGCAAGAATAACATTATAGAGACTTCGGTCAATAAAATAGATTGATTTTGTTTAATATTACCTACTCTTATGTAATATTAAAACTTGCTGGGAATGTTCCCATTTCAAGGGTGAATGTTTAAATGTGTAAAAAATATATGCTTAGTCTTGCATGCTTAGTGAGTTTTGTATCTTTTAATATTAATGCTGAATTGTTGAATAAGGTCTATGATGAGGTAAAACCTGAAATTAAAGTGGCGACATATAATATTGCTGGTGCTGCAAATGGATTTAAGATTGATTTAAAAGAGACAGCAAAAACGATTAGATCTATGGATGTTGATTTTATTGCTCTGCAAGAGGTTGACGTAGATACAAATCGTAGTGGGAAAATAAATCAGGCAAAAATACTAGCTGATTTGACAGGTTATAATTACATTTATGGCAAGGCTATTGATTTTGATAATGGACAGTATGGCATGGCCGTTTTGTCTAAATATCCGATAAAACTACAGGAAATACAAAAATTACCATCAGATGACTATGAGCAGCGTATCGCGATGTATGTAAGTGCTAGCATTGACGGATTCGAAGAGCCAATAACATTCATAGCAACTCATCTTGATTGGCATGAAGATCCAACTGTACGCATGAAGCAGGTTAGAGCAATTAATGAGAAAGCTATTAACATTCGTGGCATTAAGTTTTTGTTAGGTGATTTCAATGATACGAAGAATTCCGTATTGTTTAATGAAATTATGCGCCATTGGGATTCACCAGCTACAAGTGACGAAAGTGTCGATACTAGAACGTGGCCAGCTAATAACCCAGAAATTGGGATAGACTATATTTTTACGTCGAAGGCCCAAAAGTGGGATGTTAAAGAAGTATTTATTCCAAATAAACCAAATGGTAGTTATAACAAAAACTGGAATGAGGTCAGCGATCATATTCCGGTGGTCCTTACTATGGATTTGCTTGAGCAATAACATGGTATTTATTAAGCTATATCTTCAGGATCTTTTGGTAAATTAAAAAATGTAACGACTATGGCACGATCGTCATTGAGTGCAATTTTTATTCATACTCCCATCTATCTTGTGCTACGTACTCTAAGTTACGGACTTATTTTTGTTAGAAATAAGTCCGTGATACTTAAACGCTAACTTTTTTGCGTAGTAGCATACATAGCCTGAGGTGATTTTAAAAAATCATCAACTTCCTCTCCTTTAAATAGAAAGCAGCACTGATCGTGATAAATATAAACGCGAAATAGTAGACAAAAGAAGAGAGTGAAGCGATGAAGTCGACATGCTCTGCGATCTGTTGCTCGGTATAGTTTTGAGAAACCAACTTATAGTAGTAGGCGTATAAAATACCAATTAGCCCGTATCCGAGATTGAACATCAAGCCTTTAAAGCTCAGTACCGTTGCTCTATTGTGTGATTCTGTCTTTTTATTAAGGTGATAACTAATAAAAATGTTCATAGTCATAATAATAAAAATGAGCAGCAGAGCTGGCAGCACCCCGTAAATTGACCATCCGAGACTAATCCAATAGTAAGTCGCTATAGTTGCAATCCCCATGACAGCAATAAATGGCTTCGGGGCCAGGCTTTCTGCGAGTCGACGGCTTTGTCCAGCCAAAATGATTTTGAGTAGACTGATCCCGGCACCAATAAAACCGAAATAGATAATCGGGATATTAATCGCGAGATAATATTGGCTGCTCATCGTTAAAAACATTCGTGAGGTGTGCTCAAACAAACTGTAGTAAAGCAAAATAAACAGCACATAAGGAGTAGAAAGTACCCACTTCCCCGTATTTAACGTTAGCTTAAGGCTGGAAACCGTTGTTGCCCATTTTGTGGTATTAGGTGGTAGTATCTTTTTCGCTTCTCGCATACTGAGTGCAGAGTAGATAGCAATCATTGCAACAATCAGGGTTGCAAAAACAGGAATGCGCATAATGTCTTGCGTGTTTTGTGGCGTTTCTAGTCCTAGAAAGTTGAACACGCTAGCCATAAAGTTAACGTCATACATAGCTGCACCAACTAAGGTGACAACAATGCCGACACTAGACGCAATACGAAGCTGAATTTGTAAAACTCTCGGCCATAAATCTTCTTGACCTTGCTCTTTTAAGGTGTCGTATGCCAAGGCTTCATCTGCGCCGCTTGCTAAAGCCATCGCCAAGCCGCTTAATATTCGGTTGACCAAAAATACACTGAACACCAACGTTGGGTTACCGGTAGGAACAACGGCTATCATTGCGATTTCAATAAACATGACAATCGAAGAAAGCACGACGAGCTTTTTGCGACCTAATGTATCTGCAAATGCTCCTGAGGGAACTTCGGCAAGTACAATCGTGGCCGCCCAAACTACATTGAGCATGGCGAATTGAGAAAGGGTTAAGCCATAATCTAAATAGAGTAGGGTGAAGATCGGGTAGTAAAAGCGCGCAAAGTAGCTACTTCGAAACATTAAGAAGTAACGGACATTGCGAATTTGTAGGATTTCTTTGAGCGTCATGAAATATTCAGTACATTGAATTATATAAGATTATGTATAACCGTTTTTTTGTCTGATAGTAATAGTTTAGTGATTTGAAATCAGAAGATTTTTGTAAAAAAGAACCGTTTTGGGGAGTGTGAGTATATTTGCTCCATTATTAATACGTGCAACACAGAAATCCCTATTTTTTTACTCGCCCCGTTTTTCCTATTCCGTATCTATTCGCTTTCCATTTTTGAGTGAACCAATTTCAAAAATGCAATTTTAGCTTACCCGCTTTAGATGGAAGTAGCGTTGACGGCTACGTTCGAGAAGCGCATCCTTTTAGGCCTGAGCAGAACAAAGTTTGCTACTTATTAATCGAGTAATCTGACCGTGGTTGGTTCTGTGCAACGCATCTATTTGAATGGTAAAAATAAATGAATAAAATTGTTATGTTAGTTATGGGGCTGCTTTTTACCACTCGATTGTTTGCTAGTATTGGACCTCATGTTACCCAACTTGAGCATGATGCACCTATTCTCATTCGCTCTGCACTCATCGTTGGCGTAGCGATTTACGTCGTCTGGGCAGCATTTAAATACCTTAAAAAGAACAAAGCTTCTAGTTAGATCACTGCTATAAATAATACTATTCACACCAACAATACAATGGTGGTGTGTGTCCTTACACTACTTGCTCTTTCAGTAAGTGTGAGTCCTAGCGACACTATTTAACATCACTATCGCAAATCACTGTCGCAAATTACCATCAAACACTATCCCTTTTATATTTGTGACATCGCTGATGTGCTTAAGAAGCAAACGAATGGTGGAGTAATATTGTTGATCGCGATCACGTATCTGACGGCTACGTTACATGAATGGCAATTATCATTGTGAACAACTTCGGTTTAGGAGTATTTATGCTCTATTAGTTAAACCGTATGAGGATAGTTCGTAGTGAAATTAAAACATGTTATCGGTGCAAGCTTAGCGGTATTAAGTTGTCATGCTATTGCACAGGAGCAGCGTGTCGTTATCGATAATAGTATTGTTGGCATTCTTGAAACTCCGGAAGGGATGAATAAAGGACCTGCCGTACTTATATTGCATGGTTTTATGGGCAATAAAAATGAACTTCAGATAGCAAATACTAATGAGGGTGTATTAGAGCGAGCAGCTGCAACATTGGCTCAAAACGGTATCGCGAGCCTGCGCATTGACTTTCAAGGTGCTGGCGAGAGTAGCGGTGAATTTAAAGACACGACGTTTAATCGCTTGATTGACAATGCTAATGTCTCTTTAGATTGGTTGCGCCACAATTCTCTGTACAAAGCGGAGTCATTGGGTTTATTAGGCTGGAGTCAAGGTGGGCTAGTCGCAAGTCACGTTGCTAGCGACAATGATGACGTGAAAACCACCGTACTTTGGACGCCAGTAACTCAGCCTTATATCACTTACTCTAAACTATTTGGTGCTCAGCTTATCGATGAGGCTCTAGTTAGCGCTGATGATAAAGTTTTTCCTTTTACAACATCATGGGGTGTTGATGCGGAACTTCGTGCCCAGTTTTTCAAAGGCATTTTAAATACGCAATCTCTCGCTGCAATTAGCCATTATGAGTCTCCGCTTTTAGTCATTATGGGCAAGAAAGATGATCTTGTTCTTGATGGTTCTGGTGAGGGTTGGGTGAAATACCACCCTGGTGAAACCAAACTAATTGAGTTTGATACTAACCATACTTGGGATGTTTTTACCGGTTCAACGACCTTAGATGAATTGGTGATGCCAGCAACGGTGCAGTGGTTTAACGAAAAGCTATAACTGTTAGGTTTGCCCCTCATGGTATGGAAGTGCTATGAGGGGGATAGCTTGGGGCATAGTAAAGTGTGTGATGTAAATCAAAGTAAATGATGTGTAATTTTTGGTAGAAAGACTCTTACTCGAACCCGTCATAGATAGTATTTCACAATTCGAAAATGTCCAGAATCGTTACAGTTGATAGCTTCTCGGTCGAAAGTACCTCTTTTCATTTGCTAGCGAGCATTTAAGTCGTATTTTCATCAATAAACTTTAACCGTTTGACCAGAGTGCGTTGCCCACTTTAGTTCTAAGAGACGCTATCAGTACTACAAGTATATTCAATGACGATAAAGCTTTGCCATTGTGGCGTTTTTTCCATTAATACATCTTGCCCTAACATACTGAAATAAAGTACATTTCACCCTTTGTCAACTGTTGATGCTTCATGTTGAAACTACTTGTTTGGTCAGAAGAGTATAGCAATCTCAACAAGTGGCTTTATTCCTCTGTCTTACCCATGATGTGTCGCACTTATTATCTAAATTCGAGAGTGAATAGAGTGTATGTTTAGCTCATTATCTAGAGTTGTGTGTGGGTTAGTCGCTGGTGCTATTTTTGGTTTTGTTTCGCCATACTTGCTGTTTTTATACTTAGATGCCACTGGTGTAGATGTGGTGGCCCATAGGCTAAGATCATACTTCTTTAATTATCATGTTGATCTATTTTATCCTGCTCTTACTGCCGTTGTGGGGAGTTGGTTTTGGTTAGCCATTCGCCTAAAAACCTTTCGCAGAGAAAAATACTACTTATCTAAAAGGCTTAATGGTTTAGAGAGCTTCTATCACTCAAAAGCAGTTTTTAGTCCAGTTGTCGTTCCTATAATGGCGCTTCCATTTGTGATTTTAGTAATATCTCATCTGCTCATTCCTGTTTTACCAATGAGAGCGGATCGAGCCCTCATGTATGGCGGTACTATTTTCGGCCGATGGGATGATTATTTGAACGATGCCGTTGCGATCTCAGGTTTGGTTCTAATTTGTATTTGGTCGTACTTATTCCATCTAATGGTTCGCTCAATGGGTTACTATGGGCGTCTATTCATGGCCGTTGGTGTCTATTTTATGTTTTCTGCTTCTCATACATATTTGGTCACCCTATACTTTGATAGTTTCTATTGGTTTTTATCTGAATTTAGTCTATCTAGATTTTAATAGATGAACAGAAAATAAAAGGCGCTTTTAGCGTCTTTTATAATTTAGGCCCGGTCTCGTCCTGAATTTTCACCTAGAGTGATATTTATCTTGGGCTAATTGACATTGTTTTTAAACATTGCATTGTTCTAGAAACTTCTGCCCAAAAATGAGTTTTGTTAGTCTACTGTGCTGACTTTGGAGATAAAAAAGACATGCTAACTTGGGTACTCGATTAGCTTAAGTTAGAGGTTTTCTATGAAGAAAGTATTGTGGGAAATGGTTTTTTCACTAATGTCGTTCGGCAGCATCGCCGTGATAATTGCTCCCAATGTACCTACTTTGTTTTACGTGCTTGGGTGGCTTTATATTATCCTAATGCTCTGTGCAGGTGTTTTCACACTATATTCTGAGCGAATTACAGCTTGGTGCGATAAAAAGTTGGGGAACACTAAGGATGAGTAATTAGGATGAATCACTTACCCATGATTTAAAAATTCAGCAGTCAGTAATGTGCGAATTGCACTTTGCTGACTGAGAAGTCGATGCTCCAAAGTTTGTTACGCCTTTAAATACGTTACAGATAGTCGGCTATTTTCTCTATTCAAAAAGTAATAGCATTGCTGTATGTTCCGCTTATGTACTAATGTGCATCTTATTAGCTTATCTGTAAGCGGCCCAGTTACTCTTTGTCTTGCCAAAGAGTAACCAGAAAGGCGCTTTGGTTTGGTCGTCGTTGTCCGGTCGGTTTTAGGCGTTCCCGACGCCGAAAACCTTAAAAATTCGTCCATGAATTTTTACCTTGTGTAGTGGCTATCTTTTGCTAATTACGACAATCAATATCCCATCATCTTCAATTAGTGTTGTTAATCTAAGACACAAAATTATCGCTGCACTTTCAGCGTTCGATATCGAGTCCTTCCCCAAGTGCTGTAGCAAATGGATCTTACAACCCCATGAGGGGAGGTTAGGAGGGGTCGTTCGGCTTAATCTGAAAGTTCGTCAAATTCGCTTGTAATTTGCGATACTTTTCCTAATCTTTCACTTCAATCAAGACAATCAGCTCTGACATTAAGAATTATTTACAGGGTTTCGTTCAGCTTTCACGCAACCAGTTGGCGCACACGGAAGGCACTAACTCGTTAGCATTGCCACGAATAAATTGGTAGCCAAATGGTTTTTTCTTTAGCTCTTTTGAAATAAGGATTTTCTCTGCGTGAAAGCGAGCTTTGTTCAGCAATCTCGCAGCAGGCTGAACCGTCAATGAACTACCAATAGCGAGCATTTTATCAGCCTCTTTGATGATCTTTCTCGCTTCATCCAAATACAAAACAGGCTCACCAAACAAAACAATGTTGGGGCGAAGCTGGCTATTTAGCTCGCATTGTTGCCCGATCAAAATAGGCTTTCCATGCCATGGGTACACCATAGATGCATTTAAGCTACTTTGTACAAAGTTGAGTCGGCCATGTAAGTGAATCACGTTTGTGCTACCAGCCCTTTCGTGCAGGTCATCGACATTTTGAGTGATGACAGTGACATCAAAAGATCTCTCAAGCTCGGCTATCGCTAGATGGGCGGCATTTGGCTGCGCTGAATTAGCTTTAGCAATGCGGTCGTTATAAAAAGCCAATACAAGTTCTGGGTTTTGCTGCCATGCTTGTTTGGTTGCCAAACTCTCTACAGGCAGTTGATTCCAAAGTCCGTCGCTATCACGGTAAGTTGCTAAGCCACTTTCGGCACTGATGCCTGCGCCAGTAAAAACCACAATTTTCTTTTTATCTGCTTTCATTTTTATCTTCCTGATTCGTCGCAATAAAATTAGGTTATCCAGAGTTTGCGACAACAGTTGTCGTTTGAGTTAGAAAGTGCGTTTATTTTTTCTCCACCACTTAAGTGATCGGCGGTTGGAGAATTTAAACAGTCTCCTGCGGGGAAATTTCTTAATTCTGCGCAAGATTTTGTTTAATGCGGCTTTTTCCTTTTTGTTGGTTACGAACAGATACCGAAGTTCTATTTCTCCAGCCCAAACTACATTTCGATTAAATTTTCTCTGGTCCTCGATAGAGCCGAAGGTAGCGCAGCAATAGTGCAGGCAATATTCACAGTACGGAGAGCAATAATTATGTGCACAGTAATAGCCACTCGACATTTCATAAAAGCCCAAAATACAGTTGAATCCATACCATTCGTAGCAGTCAGTGTCAGCATCATAGTCTTTTCCTAGCTGTGCGATAACTTCGTTTTTTGTAAAAGGCCCAGATGAGTATTTCTCTGTCATTTTGCTTCCTATTTTACGTAATTTGTAACGATGGACTCATGTTACGCATTGATAACGACAGCTTCTGTCGTCAATAAATGAATAATCGTATATATTCGATTTCTCACTAGAATCTATGCATTAAATCTTGATGAAAAGTTTCGAGAACAAACGGGCAGTGCTCGCAAAAGTACCAACCAAAGGTAAAATCACCGCGCAGAAAATTCAGGAAAAACTGGAAGTAGAAGGCAAGAAATTGTCACTAAGAAGTGTGCAACGCATTCTGAATAGCTTAGCTCAATACGGCGTTGAACCAGATACAGGGAAACCGATTGGATGGACGCGAGAACAAGGACTTGATTTAGGCTTAACGAAGATGGACTTGAGTACCGCCATCACGCTAAACCTTGCAGAGAAATACCTCGAACAAGCTTTTCCTCCTGCATTGTTCCGAAATTTGGAGTCTCATTTTAACGGTGCTCGGTACTATCTCCGCTATGAAAACAAAACGCCTCAAGGTCTCTGGCCAAGTAAGGTGTATGTGCATCAAAAAGGCATGCCTTTACTTTCCTCAAAGCTTGATGTAGAGACGATAAACACAATTTACAAAGCGGTACTTAAAGAAAAGTGCATTAGACTGGTTTATCGCTCAATGTCCTCTGACAAAGAGCGGCGTGTCATGTTTCATCCTTATGGCATCGTTGTGCGCAGTGAGCGCAATTATCTGGTCGGGAAATTTGACGGCTACAGTGATGTTCGCCAGTTGTCGTTCAACCGCGTGATCAGCGCAGAGTCCTCATACTTCCCTGCGATGATTGACGAAGACTTCTCGCTGGAGAAGTACGTCCAGCAGGGGGAAATGGGGGTTACCCGCAGTTTAGATAAACTGGTGATTAAGCTATGGGTCACGCCTGTTTTCGCAAAGATCCTTGATGAAACACCGCTGTGTGAAGATCAGTTAATTGAACCCAAAGATGACGATTTTGTCGTTCACGCAAGGGTGGATGACACCGATGAATTACGCCATTGGCTGCTGTCTGTGTGTAACCACGCGACAGTCTTAGAACCGTTGGCATTACGTGAAGAAATAAAAGAAACCCTTAGAGATAGTCTCTCGTGGTATGAGGATTAAAGATGTGTAGTGAAGTTGTGCCTATTATTGATGCTTATTGGGAAGGACCATACTCATCAGCAGCAATAAAGAAACTTGAGGGGATTAAGGGGCATTGTCTCTATCAAATTTATGGCAGCCATCCTGTCTATGGTCGTGATAGTTTACTTTACATTGGTTTGTCAGATAGGGATGAAATATTTAAACGACTCGAGGAGCACACTTGGATTCAGAACCAAGCTGATCTTTGTCAAATTTACATTGCTTCCTGTGGTAATTTTGCTAACTGGGAAGCTTGGAGAAAGGATGGGAGAAAACGATATGACCGTAACGAATCCAAGAACATTACCCTGTCAGCTATCGAATCACTATTAATCTATGCGCACCAGCCGAGCTACAATAGTGCAGGCTTAAAGTCGACTTCTTTTGCGGCGAAGCCATTTCGCCTGTTTAATTCAGGTAAAAGAGCATTGTTGCTACCAGAAGTAAGTACACAGTTTTATTCTGATAGTAAGCAAGCACTGCCAGTGGAACTTGAACAGTCCGATTAGCATTAAATACGACAGCCTCTGTCGCATCCTTAATGCATACTCTCTCCAACCAACAGGAGAGAGTTTTATGTCCAACAACACCTTTCGCTTAGCCGAACACTACTTGCCCATTCAGCACCAAATCATTGGCTATGATGGGGATATAAGCGCGCTGTACGCAGAACTCGGTGAGTGCGTTACCGAATACTTGTTTTTGTCCCATTTGGTTGAAAAGCTTGAATCACATTCTTGCTGCGAGAATTTACTGACGATTGCACACCAGCTTTTGGATTTCGAATTACCGCAGTTCCAACCACCTGAGTTGATTCCACTTTATGACGGACCGAGATTTTTCAAGGGAGAGATAGTCTATTTCGCGGATAATGCCCTAGTGGTGAAAATTACCTCCTACCAATTTCCAACATGGCAGTTACTGCTAACCGTTGTGGTAAGGAGAGAATATGCACTTTTTCCCAGTGTTCATCAGCAATCACATTTTGTATTTTCAGTCGTGAGTCTATGAGAAATTCGGATGAAGACGCTGTTCAATAGCGGTGTAATCCGTTATGAAAAAATACTAAGACTGCGACGAACAGGCTTGAGCAAAAGGCAGTCAGCTACGCTGGTACGAGAGCTGTATCTGATTCAAAAAAATGAATTTGTGTTAGATATTGATGGTATCCAAAAGCGGCTAATAGTGAGTGGTTACTCATCAGCACAAGCCGCGGCTTTAGCTGCCATAATTTTCGATATTTCAAATTCCATACGGTGCCCCTATGAAAGTCTTTCTTGATGATTGTCGAACTACACCAAGTGGCTGGACGAGGACGTATACGCCACAGCAAACCATTGATTTACTTAAAACAGGTCATGTAGAAATACTAAGCCTAGATCACGACTTAGGCGATGATGATGGCATAGGTACGGGATATGACGTTTTGTTATGGCTGGAAGAAAGAGTCTTTTGGTATGGTTTTATTCCTCCAAAAGTGATTGCGCTTCATAGTTCAAATTCTTGCGCAAAAGAAAAGATGAATGCAGCCATTCTTCAGATAAAGAGAATCCGAGAAAAGGTAGTGAAAGGGCATATCTGTGTAGTAACCCCTGATAATGAGGACTTCACCTTGTACGATCCAAAGCCTAGCCAAGATGAGTAGAAGAATGTTAGTTGGTGGTGCAATAGAAGATAAATTGCTGAATATCCCTTATTTGAAGTTATTCGAACTGATTGCTCATAAAAGTAACTCCTAACTCGGAATTGTCCAGAACTTTCACTGATGGCACTTCGTAACTCGTAAGTGCCCCAAATTGTGTTGGCGAAAGCAACTATCATTAACTACTACCTACGGTTTTTAATTCGTGAGGTGTGGCGCTTCGAAATCACTATAACTATAATCTCCCGCCTTAATTCTACTGAATGCCCAAAATGAAAAATTCAATAATCCTGCTTTTAGCGCTTTATCTTCTCGTTCCTTCTTTTTCGTTTGCTGCCATCATAGATTTTTCTCAAGCCGAGAAAGCGATAAAGATGCAAGAAGAAACCCTCTCCGCTCGTATTGGTGTTGCTGTTTTGAATGTTGAAAGCGGTGCACTATATAGTTTTAGAGGTGATGAGCGCTTTCCATTAACTAGCACGTTTAAATCTATTGCCTGTGCAAAGTTACTCTATGATGTTGATCAGGAAAGAAATGAACTAAGCCAAACAGTGACGGTTAGCAGCGATGATCTTGTTACTTATTCTCCAATATTAGAAGCATACGCCGAAAAGGAGATTACACTAGGTGATTCTTGCCAGGCCACGATGCTGACAAGTGACAACACCGCAGCAAATATTATTATTGAGTCAGTCGGCGGTACAGAAAGTATTACAAGTTTTTTACGAGATATCGGCGATATGAATACTCGTTTAGATCGTGTTGAACCAGAACTGAACGAAGCATTACCACACGATCTAAGGGATACGACAACACCAATTTCTATGACAAAAACCTTAAGTGAGCTGCTATTCGGGCCGGTACTTTCTCAAGACAGTCGTGTGCAATTAATCGATTGGATGAAGAGAAATGAAGTGACAGGTAACTTACTGCGTTCTGCATTACCTTCTGGCTGGGAAATTGGAGACCGCTCAGGTGCTGGTGGTTTCGGTTCAAGGAGTATTACTGCTGTAGTTTGGCGAGACAAACAATCGCCACTCATTGTTAGCATTTATGTTAGTCAGACTGATGCTTCAATGGATCAGCGCAATCTGGCAATAGTCGAAATAGGCAAATCGATTTTCGACCTCTTCACTGATAGTACCAAGCCATAATCATAAAACTCAGAGATTGGTTTTGGTGCTCCAACTCTAAATCACCTATGTCCCAAAACGACCAGCAGGCTATCGCTTTAAAGCCTGCTGGCCTCTTGATTAGCCTTTCAAATAACGACTCATCAAATGTGTTTTGAAGTGGGCCGCGTTCAGTGTTTCGCCTGTTGCTTGCTTCACTAACTCATCAGTGGTCAGCAAACTACCTTTGCTCCAGATGTTGTCAGATAGCCAAGTGAAGATAGGAGTTAGGTCGCCACTGCGAATAGCGCCATCCACATCAACAGTACTCTTCATTGTTGCCATATATTGCGCCGCGTACATTGCTCCCAACGTGTACGATGGGAAGTAGCCAAAGGCGCCATCTGTCCAGTGAATGTCTTGCATACAACCACTTTTGAAGTTGTCTTTGGTTGAAAGGCCAAGGTATTGCTGCATCTTCACGTTCCACAACTCTGGTACATCTGTGTGCTTGATGTTGCCATTGATGAGGTCGCGTTCAATCTCATAACGTAAGATGACGTGAGCAGGGTACGTGAGCTCATCAGCATCAACTCGGATAAAATCTTTCTTCACTCGTGTGTAAAGTTTTTGGAAGTTTTGTTGTGAAAATAGCTCGGAATTAGCTGTATTGAAATGCTGGCCTGCTAGGCGTGCTAAATGTTCAATGAATGCATCGCTGCGACCTACTTGCATTTCAAAAAAGAGCGATTGTGATTCATGAATGCCCATTGAACGCGCTTCGCCTGCAGGTGTGTCAGCGAGTGCCTTTGGTAAGCCCTGTTCATAACGAGCATGGCCCGTTTCATGGACAATCCCCATTAACGACTGAACAAACTCGTTCTCATCGTAGCGAGTGGTAATACGTACATCTGTTGGAACACCACCACAAAACGGGTGTACGCTCTCATCGAGTCGACCGTGGTTGAAATCAAACTGCAGCAATTTCATCACTTCTAACCCAAGGGCTTTTTGCGTTTCTGTCGCAAATTGACCTGTAGGCTCAATCACATGTTCTTGTGATTGCTTGTTGATCACTTGATCAATTAGGTCTGGTAGCCATGATTTTACATCACTGAATAAGCAATCAAGTGATGCAGAAGTGGTGCCCGGTTCATAGATATCGAGCATTGCATCGTAAGGTGTTAGGTTATTTGCTTCTGCGCGAATTTGAGCTTCTTCTTGCGAAAGTTTTACCACTTCAGCCCAGTTTTTCTCAAAACCTTTCCAGTCGTTTTCTTTACGTTGAGTACGCCAAGCATGTTCACACTTCGAACCAGCGAGTGATTTCGCTTGAACTAACTGTTCTGGCAATAGGTTGGCTTGTTGCCATTGACGCTTTAATTCACGCAGGCTCGCGTTTTGATCTGGTGAGAGGCTTTCTTGCTCTGCTTGTGCAAACCAATCAGTAAGTTGAGGCTGTGTATGTAAAGAGTGAATATGAACAGATAGTTGTGCCATAGCTTCAGAACGTGCTTGGTTACCACCTGATGGCATCATGGAAGCTTGGTCCCAACCGCAAATAGCAGCAAGGTGATTGTAATGAGAAATGGTTTTGGAATGAGAGAGAAGTTTTTCGAATGCGCTCATATTTTAATGCCTTAGCGAGTCAGTGTCATAAAAGTCTACCAATCAATGAAAGGTAGACCAAGCTACAGACGCTAGTTTTTAGCAAATGAGGAATTAAGGAATAAGAACTAACATCGAGACGTTACTTGGACCATTTAGATAAAATAGCCGTGTATTTTAGATTTCAGCTTCGAGGGCAGCTGCTTGCTCGAACATAATTTTAGTAGACCAACCGTAGCTGCTGTATTCTTCAGCGAGTACATTTGCTACATCGAGGCTCACTCGAGCTTCGGTCCATTTACCAATATTCATCACTCTATACTGCAGAGTTACAATTTCCATTTTTATTCCTTTGGGTGCATATGTTTATATAATCATCTGCCCTGACTATACTAAAAACCCTGTATTCAGTATGTGATTTTATAAACAAAAGAGGCACGTAAAAGCGGGTATTTTGTAGAATATCGGCTTTAATTCTCATTTTTTGAGAAATAAAAATGCTGTTAGGTTTTATAGGAATTGTGCCAATATAGCCCCTATCAATGGATGATTTATTTCACGGTACTTATGATTGTTAATTTTGAAGCATTTATTATAGCGATTACGATTTTGACGCTAACACCGGGTGTGGATACGGCACTTGTGCTGCGTAACTCTTCTCGGGGTGGAATGCCGGACGGGGTCACTACCAGTTTGGGTATTTGTTTAGGCTTGTTTGTTCACGCTATGTTTTCAGCGGTGGGTATTTCGGCAGTATTGGCTCAATCGGCAGAAGCTTTTCAAGCAGTGAAAATGGTTGGTGCGATTTATCTTATTTGGTTGGGGGTATCGAGTTTACGAGCCATTGTTCGAGGTGACGTTAGTGTTGCTGTCAATACTGCTAATGAACACAAGCTTGATTGGCGTCGCTCGCTGCGAGAGGGTTTTTTGTCTAATGTATTGAATCCGAAAACTGCCGTCTTTTACTTAGCATTTTTACCTCAATTTATTAATCCAGAAGGTTCAGCGATTACGCAGTCTTTTTTAATGGCTTCGATTCACTTTGTGATTGCGATGATCTGGCAGTGCAGTTTGGCGGGTGCGTTAAATTCAGCCAAGAAGTTACTTAAAAGTGCTCGCTTTATGACTTGGATGGAAGGCACTACAGGTGTTGTAATGGTGGCACTGGGCTTTAAATTGTTATTTGAAAAAGAGTAGGTTTGTTTAGACAATCAGTCTATCGAATGCTCTCTTGAACGACATAGCGATGAGAAATGAAAAAAGCAGCCCCTTGGTTTAGGGGCTGCTTTTTTATTGCTTCATTCATAAAGAGTGAAACGGTTTAGTTTTGTAATTCCGGTTGGCGAGTTAATTCCACCGCAGATTCGAAATAACGTTTAGTTTCTTCAACCACAACGTGGCGTAATGCAATCAAACCAATGAGGTTTGGAATCGCCATCAAACCATTCACGATATCTGCAATTAACCAAATCATATCAAGGTGTAAGAAAGCACCTGAAGCAACCAAAACTACGAAGAATATTTTGTAAGGCAGTACAGCCTTGGTACCCATTAGGTAAACAACACAGCGTTCACCGTAGTAGTTCCAGCCCAAAATCGTAGTAAATGCAAAGAACATCAGACCGATTGAAACCATCAGTGGACCGACAGTGTTCGCATTCAGACCTACGGCGAATGCGTGAGTGGTCATCGCGGCACCAGCAAGGTCACTTTGCCATGCGCCAGTCAAAATCAAGGTCAAGCCTGTCATGGTACAGATGATGATGGTGTCGAAAAACGTCCCCGTCATGGAGATCAGGCCTTGTTTTACACAAGAGTCCGTTTTTGCAGCGGCCGCCGCCATCGGTGCACTACCTAGGCCAGATTCATTTGAAAATACACCACGAGCAATACCTGATTGAATTGCCAACATAATGCTAGCCCCTAGGAATCCGCCCGTTGCTGCTGTTGAAGTAAAGGCTGAAACCAGAACTAATTCGACGGCAGGGATAAGCTGATCGGCATTCATGATGATCACGCTTAAACAAGCAAGAACATAGAACAGCGCCATGGTCGGAACGACTTTACCTGCCACTTTTGCGATAGATTGGATACCACCAAGAGTGACAAAAGCGACTAAAGCTGTGAGTACAAAAGCGGACAGTTCACGAGATACACCGAATGAAATTTCGCTGGCGTCTAAGATGGCATTGACTTGAGGGAAAGTGCCAATACCAAAACAAGCTACGCCCAACGCGAATATCGCAAACATAATAGCGAGAGCTTTTGAGCCAACACCATATTGGAGATAGTACATTGGTCCGCCAATCATCTGGCCATTGTCATCAACTCGGCGATATTTAACGGCGAGTAGACATTCAGCGTACTTGGTTGCCATGCCGAATAGGGCAGCAAGCCACATCCAAAATAGTGCGCCAGGTCCACCAAGTTTGATCGCGGTAGCAACACCTACGATGTTACCCGTACCAATGGTGGCAGAAAGTGCAGTACATAAGGCAGCAAAGCTGGATACATCACCCTGTTTGTTATTGTCTTCTTTGCTGAAGACCATTTTTAACGCGCTAGGTAAGTGTCTAAATTGAATAAGTCCGAGACGAAAAGTGAAGTAGACACCGGTACCCACTAACAAGATAAGCAGTGGTGGTCCCCAGACAAAATTGTCGATGGTAGTCAGTAGTGATTGAACGTTGTTCATGGTTTCCCCTTAATTGATAAAGCAATACTAAGGAGAAGAGGGAAAGGGCTAAGATCAAAAGGATCTCATAGCAATGCTATAGGCACGAGGTCCATAGCAGCAAAGTCCATAGCTGGATAAAAGTCTTTCCACTCCTCTGTCCTTTTGCCTGAGAGTTTCACTTCGCTTGCGCGAAACTTGCTCCTTCGGCGACCGATTTAACGGTTCTCTCCAGAGGTTCCTCCAACTACAGTCCTCACCCATCTAAACAGTTTTAGATATAGGCACCTGAAAGATTTACTTCTTCGGTAGGATACGTTGCCAAATTGTTACAATTAGGTCGTATCCACTCTCCTGCAGTCTTCATCGGAACGATTACTCACATAGTGAGTAAAAGTAAGTCGTTAATGCTGGTCACTAACGAAGTGTGAACAATATCATGTTTATTGACGAAATCAACCGGATTTTCGAGCTATTTGTTCACTTTTATGAAGAAGCATTTGCTGCTTTATAGAACACTGCCCTTTTTTAAGACGCTGATAGTGAATGAATCTTCAGCGTTCAAACAAGAAAACGACCTAACTCTGACCTTTTGAGCGCGTTTAATGGTATAAATTGGAGTGAGAATCGACGTATTGCTATTTACATATACTCGAAGCTGAAGTTGTGTTCCTTTTTTACTGCGTTTGTTTAGTTTGATTGGGATTTATTGGCTTACCTGCAACACCAAGTTGTTTGGGTATAGAATATTAAGCAGAGAGTTCTATTGATTTAAGTCGCTAAACTTAGAATAAGTTTGGATGTATACAGAGATGGCGGTGAACGCCTCGATGGTACAGAAAAGAAGAAGTTAAGGAGTGATTATGACCAGATTAATTGCGATTGTTTTGCTCGGTGCATTGGCCTTTTTATTGTTTCGTTATCGCACCAATCAGACCGTTCAGAAATGGGTTATTGTCACTTTGATTTCTGCCTTTTTTATCTATACCGCGACCTTAATGTTTAGCGAAATCATACGTTAGGCAAGTTGGAGTAACGTAAGTGAATAAAGTAACAGATCATGATGAAAATGATGATGTTGTGGTCATTGAACAACGCGATAAAAAAACCTACATCTACATTGCTATAGCAGGTGTGTTGGGGTTGGCGCTTGGTGGCTTAGTTGGTTCATCGTTAACGGCGAATCAGTGGCAGGAGGCTTACCAAAAGCTAGAAACTCAATATCAATCAGCACATCGTGATAAAGAGCAAATGGCCAGTCGCGTTGAAGATGAGCTCGCAACCGTTCATTCGCAAGTGCAGGATAAGCTTGATATGGCGCTGGTGGATGCAAAAGCTGAGCATGAAAAACAAATGCTAAGTTTACAAGCACAAGTGCAAGAGCTTGAAAAAGTAAATTTGTCTCTGGAAGAGCAGGTTTCGGCTCAGAAAAAGCAGATTGCTGACGCGAATAATCAAAATACTAAATTGAATCATCAAGCAGACGTCCAAGCAACATTGCTTGAGCGTTCACGTGAGTTATTCCAACGTGAGTTAAAAGTTAAGCAACAGCTAGAAGCGCTCCAAAAAGAGCGGGATCTGCTAGAGCCTAAACTGCCTAAACTAAAGGAGGAGTGTGACTTGTTCTTAGATGGCACGTCTTGGGATGTAAAATCAGATTCATGTGATAAGCAAGACGAAGCGAACTCTCGTTTAAGTCAAATCGATCAAATGATCCGTGTCCATCAGATGGATTTAGAGCAAATTAAGTCACTTTCCGAGCAAATTGGTTTGTGATTTCTTTGTGATCCTGATGCAAAGCCTCAAGCGATTGAGGCTTTTTAATGTGTAATCGCTCTCATCAAATGCACCCTCTAGATGAAATTTACAAATTTCTCAGTAGCTTAACCTCATAAGTCAGGATGAACTGAGTATTAGTGTTAATTCACTGGGTCTATCTTTCGAGGTTGACTTAGGGACTATAGGGTGAAAACGGAATGCTAGCATTTCAAGGTGAGAGATTACTGTCTAAACTGCGTCAATTGATCATGTTGTTGTATGTGCTGTCAGTGTTATTGATTAGCAATACGTTGATATCAGAGCATGAATTGATTAAAGGTTTTTATCTCGTATTTCCAGTTGCTATGTTAATGGCATTACTGAGTAAAACGATGAAGAGAAAACAAATAGCAGCACAAATTTCATTTGCTGTTCTCTTTATTGGTGGTTTATTTGAACCGTTAGAATTTGATGTCATTGAAGAAACTTTTATTCTTCTCCCTCTGTGTTACATCTTTCTGTTTCCTGGGTCATTCTGGCCTTTGGCCGGTTCGGTCGCTTTACTGCTTAGTTGTTATATTGATCTTCCTCTTGAACGGATGGGGGACTTTAGTTGGGATGCAATAAAGCTTTGCTTAATTACTTTGTTTGCCTCTGTAATGAGTTATTTTCAGCAGAAGTTAACGTTACAAGCGGCCCTGTATAAACGAGCGAGTTTGACCGATTGCCTAACTGATGTTTCTAATCGTAAAGCCTTTTTTTCTGATTTGAGGAAAATAGGCTTAAAACGAGGTTATGACTATGTCTCGATTCAAATTGGACTCAACGATCTAAAAAATGTGAACGAGAATTTTGGTCATAATAACGGCGATAAGTTGCTAAAGAAGTTCGTGAGCCAACTGAATATGATCATTATTGATCAAGGGCATTTATACCGACTCACCGAAACAGAATTTATCGTATTGGTTTCAGATACCACGAATGTCGTTGCGAAAGCTCAACGTTTAGTTCGCAAAATTACCCGATTAAATAACGGTATGTATCGAGTGAGCAATACTTCATTGATGTTGAATTTTAGTCTTGGTGTCGCGGTATTAAGTGATGCGGCTTATAACACGACTTTGTGGGGTAAGAATGCTGATATCGCTTTGTGTAAAGCGAGGAGCACAGGATGTGCGACAGCACAATGGTACGATGATAGTTTACTTAATGAAACAATTCGCCAAAATCAGATTGAAATAGAATTAGAACAAGCGATTGCTGCTAATCAATTTGTATTGGTTTATCAGCCTAAAGTTTCAATTAAAAACGATCAAATTGTCGGTGCAGAAGCATTAATTCGTTGGCCTCATCCACAACTTGGTGTTATTTCTCCAAGAGAATTTATTGGTATTGCTGAAAAAACAGCGCAGATCATCCCTATTGGTCGTTGGGTAATAAATGAAGCGTGTAAACAAGCCAAATTGTGGTACAGCCAAGGGCATCATATTTGTGTGGCGGTTAATGTTTCATCAGTTCAGTTTGCACACGATGATGTCTATTCTTACGTTAGAGAAGCCTTGGAACGCTATCACCTACCAGCGAATTTATTGCAAATTGAAATCACAGAAACGACCTTGATGAAGCGTCCTGAACGAGTCTCGGATGCCTGTAAAAAACTTCGTGAATTGGGTGTATCCATTGCTATCGATGACTTCGGTGTCGCCTATTCTTCGTTGAATTATTTGAAACATTTACCTGTGGATGTTCTAAAAATAGATAAGACCTTTATTGATGATTGTGTGGAGTTACTAACAGATAAAATGTTAGTACGAACCATTATTCAGATGGGACGAAATTTGAGTAAAACGGTGATTGCTGAAGGGGTAGAGACCCAAGCTCAACTTGATGTTGTGAAGCAAGAGGGGTGTGATGAGTTTCAGGGGTATCTATTTTCCAAACCGATTTCAGCGCTTCAGTTTACGAGTTTATTACCGGAGCCAAAGAGAGAACCACAACGGCAGAACGCACGTCAAACCGAGATAAAAACCGAATCGGAGTCTGTTATTGACGCCGTAACTTATCCTAAAGAGGTGTATCCAGATTTTGTTCATTGAACATTCAATGAATTTAAAAACTATTGTCACTTAATCAAGCATCTTGATGCGGCTTAGGTATACAATAGAGTGCTTGGGATATTGAAATAGCGCTAACATCACCGCATCTTATGAATCTAGAACCTATTACTATCTCGTTACCCTCATTGATTCATCGTATTGGGGGAGATAACACTAAAATAGCGCGAGCTTTTGCAGAGCAATGCAATTGCCGGATGCAGCGAGTTCGTCGGTCAAGACATTGGCAAGTCACTGGTGAATTTGACGATTTAAAGCAGCTATTCGCTATGCTTAAATTGGAAAGCTATGATGACTTTCGTTTTGTGTATACAAAAATGGAAGCGCATATTCATCAAATAGAATTAACCCATGAGCCTTTGAATGTAAAATTGAGACGTTTGATTGAAAATAACCCAGCAATCACGTTAGCAGAATTGATGTCAATGACACATTGCTCTCTTATAGAAGCGAGAATTGCGCGTGATGAAGCGGAGTTTTAACCGCATTCGATTTGTAGTGGTCAATTAAAATTGTCAAATACACTCTCTTTTGTATAACGCACGATCAGTGCAACCCATTTCTTCTTCTTCTTCTTCTTCTTCTTCTACCAAGCCCGCTGAACTGTACCTTGAGGTTACTTGAACATAAGTACTTAGATATCGCATAGTGCTGAGTATAGCCCAATGTAGCTATCAGCCGCTCAGAAACGATTTTTCTTGCCTTTACGTAAACTATGACTAAAATTCGCCAGCTTATTTTTACTAAGGTGTATTTGAATGAAGAGCTTATTGGCTGGTGTAATGCTGATTACTGCAACGACGTTAACTGGCTGTGTGACATTTCCGACAGATGAATCAGAACAAGTGGATGTTATTTGGGATGATACTGCTGCACTTCAAGGATGTGAACACAAGGGCACTGTAATTGGCTCTGAAGGACACTTTTACGATTACTGGTTACACGCAGACAAAGATATGGTTTGGGGAACGCTGAACCAAATGCGCATTAAAGCAGCAGAACAAGGTGCAGATACGTTGTATTTATACCAGCCTCTTGGTTTCTTATCATCAATGACTATGTTTGGTAACGCTTACGACTGCAGTGTGAAAAACTCCGTCGTGGCTGAAAAAATCCAAGCAGAAACGACACAAGCGCTAACCGTATCGACAAGTAATTAGTTAATGTATTTGTTCAATTTGGAGTTGTAGCCAACCTATAACTCCAAATTGTTAGGATATAACCAATTTCTGATGCATTCCCTTTAGTTAGTGCTTTAGTTGGATATATCAATTTAAGCTCTTATATATCGAATTCTGCCTATGCTTGATCATGACTCTGCATTGTTAATAGCATGCATCATCAAGACTATTATCTGGCTTAGTGTTCGGTTCAGAGCTAAAATTCTAACGGCCCTTTCTTAACTGAATTTATATGAAGAAGTTTTTACGCTTAGATCTCTTAGGTGCGGTATGTAGTTTGCTTAGCTATATCTACCTGTTGGGACACGGATCATCACATCCATTATGGCAATGGCCATTAGAAGCATTGCATGGCGCGGCTTTCACATTCGCTTGGGGTTTTGGCGCATCGAAGTCTTTAGCTTATGTGTTATCGATCATTACTTTCATAGCGGTTACGGTTTCAGGTTACCTGCTGGGAAAGATCATTTCACGTTGGTTAAGCCGATACCGATAAGCAATAATTCAGCTTTAATCGAGCGTTTAGTTTAGATTTAAATGAGATGTGTAAACAAGAAGGTCGCTATCGCGACCTTTTTGTTTCATTAAATGAAAGCCGTGAGACCTTGCGCTAAGCGCTTGACCGCTTCGGTTAATTCTTCAGGATTTGCATTGGTAAAATTGAGTCTCAGTGCTGCCGTTGACTGATCCTGTTCTGGGTAAAATACTGGGCTGGGCACAACGGCAACGCCATTCGCTAACAGTTGCTTGGCGAGTTCGAAAGTGTCGCACTCAGGTAACGTCACCCATATAAACATCCCCCCATCAACTGATTGAATGCGGCAATGACTTGGTAGTTGGCACTTTAGTTCACGATAGAGTGTTTCATAGCGGTTTTTGTACAGCGAGCGAATTGAATCGATGTGAGCCTCAAAACCATCATGTTGTAGTAGGCCGAGTAGTAAAGCTTGCATCGGGACGCTTGAATGCAGATCGGCACCTTGTTTAATCTTAATTAATGGTTCAATCAAGCTTTGTTTGCCAGTCACAACACCAATACGTAAACCTGGCGATGCGATCTTAGAGAAAGAGCGCAATACAATGGATTGGTCTGGACAAAATGTTGAGACCATAGGTAAAGCTTCTCCCTCAAATCGCAATTCACGATAAGGCGCATCTTCAATAAACGTCACCTGATACTGTAAACACAACTCGGCGACTTTCTGTCTGGTTTCTAATGTCCAACATACTCCTGTTGGGTTGTGAAAATCAGGCACAGCGTAAAACATTTTCGGTTTATGCTGGGCGAAGCATTGCTCAAGCTCTGCGAGATTAGGGCCAAATTCAGTTTGTGATACGGTGAGTAAGTTGGCTTGCACTAGCCCAAAAACTTGCATCGCTCCAAGGTAGCTTGGCGCTTCCATCACGACACTTTCTCCGGGGTTTATATAAGCGCGGGCAATAAGATCTAAGCCTTGCTGTGAACCGGTAGTAATCATAATTTGGTGAGAATCTTTTAGCTCATAAACGCTACGTAAATGATCCAGTAATGGTTGATAGCCCGCAGTAGAACCATACTGAAAAACCTCCGGCATGGTAGCAAGGCTATTGAGCATCGGTTTCATCAATTCGATGGGAAAAGTGCTCTCATCGGGTAATCCACCTGCTAGCGAAATGACATTTTTGTCACAAGCAGCGGCAAGGATCTCTCGGATGTAGGAAGATTTTACTTGTTGTAATGACTGCGCGATTTCCATTGATTACCTGTCTGTTCTTCGATTAATTATTATTTTGATAGTGAGTATTTTTCTATTTAATATTTTTGTTATCGTGGCTCTCTTCCCTTATTGGAGAACGGTTTATTGGGAAGTAGAACCATTTTGTTGTGTCTTTTGATAGTACTTGTTGTTGTATCAAAATATTTGTCCGTTTATGCTGTCTAATATGTCCATTTATGCGAATTTGATTGATGAGCCAACACCACATATCCAGAATTAATGATGTGCTTTTTTATATTCATCAAGATATCAGCCAACCGCTCGCCGGACGAGAGTTAGCGAAGATTGCAGCGTATTCAGAGCAACACTTCCATCGGATTTTTAAGCAGGTGGTGGGAGAGTCTATTCATCAATACATTCGCAGGACACGCATGGAATACGCCGCTAACCAGTTAATGTTTGATACCAAAGCATCAGTGGAAGAAATTGCACATAAATGTGGTTTTAGCTCTCTTTCATCATTTAGCCGGGCTTTTAAAGCGACATTTAATATGGCGCCTGGTGAGTGGAGAAAACAAGACTTACAAGTGGCTGAAAAGCCTTACTTGAAAGATCCTGAGGTCGCAGCTGGTTATCGTCGTGTGGCTCAATATCCGTTGCCGCAGCCAAAAATAATCGAAGTTCCGCAACGTCTGGCTGCTTATGTGCGTCACGTCGGCTATAACCGTTCTATCCGTCAGGCTTGGTTGGTTCTTCGAGCGTGGGCCAATGCCGAGGGCAGAGCATTCTCGAATCAGTTTGGCGTTCACCATTCAAATCCCGCATGGGTCGAGTTAAATCAATGCCGCTATGTTGCTTGTTTAGAGATAGATAAACCCGTTAAGGTTCGTGGCATTGTAAATCAATTGGTGATCCCCGGTGGTCTACATGCTGTATTTCGTCTTGAGGGGGTCTATGGTGAGTTACTACCACAAATTAGTATGATTCTAGAAAAGTGGTTGCCTGATTCAGGTTTTAAGCTGCGTTCAACCCCAGCATATGCTCACTACTACAACAATCACTTTTTAAATGATACTGAGCAGTTTGAATTGGATTTTTTCCTGCCAATTGGTTTTTTCTAGCAGATGTCATCATTCGATGAAAAGAGGCAGCGTCTTGAAAAGTTATAACTCCCTATTAGGTCAGCATTTTTCTAAATTTTTGCTGATTTTATAGTATGAATTTTTTGAAAAGTCAGTGCAAAATATGAACGAAAAATCTAGAGTATAATGAGTTAAAACAGTAGCTTGTGTGTAAATTTATGCTCGTCGTCATAAGAAAAATAACGAAAGCAAAAAAATAGTTGTACAAAAAATAAACAGTCGTTATTATGTCGCCTGTTGTTCAGAGAGTTATTAAATGCAGCATCAAGTACAAAGTAAAACTTCAACTACTCAACAGCCGTTTTGTAGTTAGGCGTTTCCCTTTTATTTTAGCGTAACATGATATAATTCAACGATTTAACATAGCGTTAATATTGAACTTTTCTTAAATTAAATAAACAAGGGGCATCAAATGTCTAACACAACTACTGGTACTGTTAAATGGTTCAACGAAACTAAAGGTTTCGGTTTCCTAACTCAAGATAACGGCGGCGCAGACGTATTCGTACACTTCCGTGCTATCGCATCTGAGGGCTTTAAAACTCTTAACGAAGGCCAAAAAGTGTCTTTCGAAGTAGAGCAAGGCCAAAAAGGCCTACAAGCAAACAACGTTATCGCTCTTTAATTAATTTATCGGTTTTTAGCTAAACCGTTATTATTAATGAGATGATAGCAGCGTAAGCTCTTTCAAATACTTAAAGGTCGCTAGTTTCTAGCGGCCTTTTTTATATTCTTTTTTTATATTCTAAAACTCAGCTATTTTGTCCCGTTTACCTCGTGATGTTGGACTAACTGCTGATGTAGCCTGTCTTTTAATTCCATACGCTGAAACTTAAGGCTATGCATGTTTTCGTCATCGATTGGACTGCCTAAAATCTCCAGTTGGCGAATGTCATAATCCAATTGGTGGTATTTCTGAAGATCACTTTTGAATGTTGGGTCATCGTGATTAAGCTGCACTATGTCTAATTTTAGATCAGGAAAATCTAAGATAAGGGCATGATTTTCATTTAGCATTGCAGTTCCTCTTTTGTCGGACTTTCATCAGTATAGAAGTAATCCAAGAGGATAAATGTGGCTCAAAACACAAAGCCACAACTATAGGGACAGATACAGACACAGAGCGCAGAATTTATCGAACGTCCTTTTAACTATTTCCTTCTAATTAACTATTTTCTTCTAATTAACTATCGCCATTTAATTAACTCCCGTAATCTATCCATACATTTTTGTAATGAGTTGCCGCAGTTTGGGAACTGCGTGCTGATAGAATGAGTGCATGCCAGAACTGGGGTAGTTTTAGATCAAGACGATCAAACAAATTTGTTGGAGTTGGATGCTTACCTAGTGTACAAAGAAACCATTGTTGCACAGGCGGCTAAATTGCTGCAATCCGATCCTCGTTGGATGGGGTATTGGAGCTCATATCGTCTGCACAATGCGCGCTATTTACCAGTTGAAAATGGCGATATGCAGATGTTGAAACCAGCTTAGGTTTGGCCTGTCTGGTATAGTTATTGAATAAAGAAAGCGGGATTATCCCGCTTTTTAACGGGAGTTGTATCCATGTCCTGGAAAAAACAGGGAGATGATCCGGATTACCGATTTACATTGGCAAACGAAAGAACTTTCTTAGCTTGGGTGCGGACTGCTCTGGGCTTTTTTACCGCAGCGATTGCGGTTGATCAACTGGCCAGTAGCCTTGATGGGGCATTTTATAAGCCATTAATTTGTATTGCACTGCTCGTTATTTCAGTACTTTGTTCTGTTTTTGCTTATGCTAATTGGCGCGGCAATGAAATTGCGATGCGACTGAACACGAATTTAACTTATTCCAATGCGATTAAAGTGATACCGGTGCTAATGGTATTAGTTATCGCTGTCTTATTGAGTAGTATTTACAATGACATACTCATCGGTTGAGCGCGTTTTAAAAAGTGATTCAGGGTTACAAGTAGAAAGAACGACCTTATCTTGGATCCGAACACTGTTTGTTTCAGTTCTTATTACGTTGGCTATAGCAAAGTTACTGCTCGATACCCATTCTATTTGGTTACTAATGGCGCTATTTTTCGCTGTTGTTGCGTGCATCGCTATTAACATGTCAGGGATCGGTGTTGCGACGTTGAGCATTTCATGCAAAGCAAGGCGTTATTGCACTATCGTGGTTTCGTTGGCTAGTTCGGCAATTTTCTATGGTTTAGAACTGTTTTTCTGAGCTACTTTTAGCTCTAATTTCTACTTAACGATTATCGTATTTATTCAATATTAATAACGGACAGCCCAATGTGTCCGTTATTCCAAGCCTCGCATCTAGCGTGTTCAATATTCAGCTATCTAAATACCAAGCTAAATACCAAGTCACTTAAAAAATCGAGTCTTTTAAATATATAGACGCTTAACTGACCGCTTATTTAGGCATCTAAAAGTTCGGGTTGATTAAACAAACTCTGCAAGGTTTGAATAAACTGGCCAACATGGAGCCCATCCATCAGTCCGTGATGAACTTCGATAGACATCGGCATGCGCCAACGGTCGTCTTCTTGCGTTAACTTACCAAATGCCATTTTAGGGACACTATCGGGAAACTGCGTGTCACGCGCATGAGTCATACTGGTGAAGTCCACCCAAGGTAATACTGTTAAATGGATGGTGTTCTGTTTCATTTCTTGGCCAATGAACTTTTCCAAGATGAATGGTGTTGCTTTTATACGCTGCTGTGTCTCTTGTGCCATATCATTGAAACAAGAGAAAGGGACACAATAATCGAGGTCACAAAATCGAACAGTGTCATCCTGAGCAAGAATAGCAATACTGACACAAATGGGAGAGTAGACCCGAATTTGGTTATCAACTAACCGATAAGCCATTGTCTGAGACTGGTTGAGAGCCTGTTGCGTAAGATAAAGATAAGCATGGAAGAAACGATGGTTGTGTTGTTTACAGTACTGATAAAGCGCTGTGACATCGATGTTTGAACAGATGTTAAACCAAGGGTGGCTAAAGCCTTGATAAAATTTGAAATGTTCTGCTCGTGACCAAGTATTAGTGTTTAAAACGTGATAGCTCATTGAATTTCCATATCAACCATTAAGCGCGATAACGGCTGATTCTATGGAGTTATGAGGTCATCTTCAAGGAGGATTTGGTGAGCCTAAGGAGAGTGGTGTTTATTTGAACGCATTAAAAATTTAATTGATAGTTTTTGATCAATTTGACGCATTTATCTTATGAAAATAGATGTTTGAGTCGGTTTTATCTCTAATCGGCTTAATTTGCCTTTTATGGCATCACCTCAGCAGCCGCTTTGGTGATGCAAATAGCTCGTTTCCTCAATGGTCGCGATTTCTTTGAGTGTTATTCACGTACAAATCTGAGTTCGTCTTCGATAAATTCCGCTATTTGTTGCCACTCTTCAGCTTCTATTAAAGCTGGGGGAATGAGCCAAGTTCCGCTTACACAGGCAACATTAGAAATGGAGAGGTAGTTAACTAAGTTAAATGGATTAATACCACCTGAAGGTATGAATTTAACGTCAGGGTAAACAGCAGAAATGGCTTTTAACATTGGCGCACCACCTGATGCTTCGGCTGGGAAAAACTTCATCGTCATGACCCCAACTTCCATTGCTTTTTCGATGAGGTAGGGGCTATTGATACTGACAATCAGATCAATTCCTTTTTCCTGGCAATAATGAACAACATTGGGATTGATTGATGGGCTTACCAAGAAATTTGCACCGGCTTCAATCGCTAAATCTACTTGTTCTATTTTGGTGATTGACCCTGCCCCAATGAGCATCTGTGGATAGGTATCACGAAGTTGTTTGATGATATTTGGCGTTTTATTTGATCGAAATGCGACTTCAATACAAGGCAGCTCATTTTCAATCAATATTTGTGCAACCTTAATGGCTTTTTTAGGGTCATCGACAACAGCAATAGGCACAATTTGGCAGTTAGCGAGTTGATTGACTAACTCAGTCATCGCGTTGTGCATGATGGGCATTTCTGTTTCAGGAATAATGGCACCATGATGCTGAATGACTTTACTGGCTAATAGGTGCCCCATTGCTGCACATTGTTCGTATTCACCGCCTGTGAGACGTTTAGCTAAATATCCGGCGCTGAATGCATCTCCGGCAGCTGTGGTGTCGATTACTTTGCTTACGCGCTGCGCTGGGATTGTGTACATGGCGTTATCCGCGACAACAAAGCAATCATGTTTTCCTTGGCGTACAATAATTTCATTTACACCAAAACCCTGAGTGCGCTCAATCGCTTGCTGTTTCGTTGTATCGCCCCAAAGTTTACGTTCGTCATCAAAGGTAAGAAATGCAATGTCAGTGAGCTTTAACATCGCACTGTACACATTTCTTGTTTCAATATCGTCATCCCAGAGAGTGGGGCGATAGTTGTTATCAAAGGCAATTTTTATTCCCTTTAATTGACAAACTGACAAGGCTGAAAATAGTTTGTTGCGGCTTTCTGTGGTGAGTATCGCAAGGCTTATACCGCTTAGGTAAATCAGGTCGAAAGAACAGAGTTCAGCGATTAAATGGTCGATATCTTCTTTTTGGACCCAATATTTGGCGGCAGAGTCGTTGCGCCAATAATTGAAAAAGTGTTCGCCATTGTCACGAGTTTGTATTGAATAAATGCCATTTTGCTTGTTGGTGGAGTGGCGAACATAATCGATGCAGATCCCCGCACTTTGCCACTGTGAAAGCATTTTTGTTGTGAAGTGATCTTTGCCAACACCTGTGAGATAAGAAACGGTTATTTTCGGTGTTAAGCGCGAGAGATAAATGGCGGTATTAAGGGTGTCACCACCGAAACTTTGATAGATGACATCATCGATTTCTTTTAACTCGACCATACATTCACCGATGATCGCCACTTTGATTTTGTTCATTTTGTTGCCTTCAAAAAAAAGACCGCCCTAAGGCGGTCATTTGAATTAGAGTGCATGCATTAGTTTAGGATAGAGCGCACGTAGTCTGCGATTTCAGGAACTTGACAATGTTCGAAGAAACACTGTTGGAAACGTTCGCCAGTTACTGCTGTTTTTACCAACTCAGGGTCGATCGCTTTTAGCGTGTCGATGTAGTTGTCTTTTGCTACAGCGCGTTTCACGTCGTTTAAGATCGCAGCGTTTTGTTGTTGTGGGATAGCACGCTCAACTGGGTAACCTTGACCACCTTCACAGCCAGACATCATCACTTTTTCGAAGATGTTACGGATGTTCAATTCAGCAGCCCAACCAAAACCTTTCGCGAATGCTAAAGATAGTGCGTTACCGTTGTTGATTTGAGTAAATAGGAAAGCATCAGATGGCTCTAGTGCGTAACCACAAACTACGTTCGGGTGAGCGTTACAGCTCATTAGTGCGCCTTGACCAGTACCACAACCAGTGAAAACAAAATCAACCGCTTTAGAAGCAAGTAGGATAGATGCTTGAATACCTAGGTGGATGTAAGTTAGGTGGTGATCTTCTGCATCACACATACCAACGTTAAAGATTTCATCGCCGCTTTGTGCTGCAACTGTCATTAGTTCGTTAAGTACAACAGCGTTTTTAGCTGCTTGGCTGTTTTCTAGAGTTAATGCAATTTTCATTTTAATTCCAAATTCATTTCTAATTTTCGCTGGTCTTTATACAAGCGAATTATGGTAATTAGGTTCACAGAGATGGAGGTGATTTCTAGAAGAACCCCACCAATGGAGCCAATTAAGATATTATTTATTAGCCAACAGGTCGCACCGACAAAAAACCAGCAACGCATTTTAATGCCCTCAAGCATAAATATGGCGTAGCTTCCGATAGCTGTTCCAAAAATAGGAAATAGTTGCCATAAGTGATCAGAGGTAACATAACCAATGATTAAACTCGCGGAAACAAATCCCCAAGCAACATAAGCATTTCGGACAAAAATGGCCGTCGTGGTTCTAATTGCTGAGAGCAATGAACTCATTGCAGAAACAACTGACCCGAGTAATAAGTAGTGGACCATATGGTTGATGTTTAAAACTAATACTAAAACTTTTAAACGTTTATCGTCTTTTTGATAAAACGCGGCAATGCCAATAACGAAACTGAGAATGCCAAGTAGTTGAGTAACAGAAAAAACATCAACCCAATTGTTTTCGATCAACGAGCTAACCAGCCGCCATCGACAGCAACAGTATAACCATTCACGTAATCAGATGCTTGTGATGCTAGGAAAACAACAGGGCCTTGTAGGTCTTCTGGGTTACCCCAACGTTGAGCAGGAATACGCTCTACAATAGCAGCATTACGCTGTTCATCAGCACGCAGTTGTGCAGTGTTGTTGGTAGCGAAATAACCTGGTGCGATTGCGTTCACGTTGATACCGTGTTGTGCCCATTCGTTAGCCATTGCACGAGTGATGCCTTGTACCGCTGATTTTGAAGCGGTGTAAGATGGAACGCGAATACCGCCTTGGAAAGAAAGCATTGATGCAACGTTAATGATCTTACCGCCATTGCCTTGAGCAATGAATTGCTTCGCAACAGCTTGAGATAGGAAGAATACAGTTTTTGAGTTGATGTTCATTACATCATCCCAATCTTGCTCACTGAACTCGATAGCATCGTTACGGCGAATAATACCTGCGTTGTTTACAAGAATGTCGATACGACCAAACTCAGCAACAGCTTGCTCAACGATAGATGAAATATCATCCATCGCCATTAGGTTTGCTCGAACGTCTAAGAACTTGCGACCTGTTGCTTTGATTTTTTCAATAGTTTCAGTTGGTTCAACAATGTTTACGCCAACAATATCACAACCCGCTTCTGCTAAACCCAGAGCCATACCTTGGCCTAAACCGGTATCACAACCCGTTACAATCGCAATCTTACCGCTTAAATCGAATGTATTTAAAATCATTGTTATATACCTTATTAAAGTTTCATCATTTGGGTTGCTGCAAGTAAAAATGCGCCTGCACCGTAATCAATATTGTGGTCAAATTCGACTTTACGTGGGTTATACGCTGGAAGTTGAACCCAACCGATCATGCCGTCTTCGTGAATACATGTTTCCAGTGATGACCATGCTTTAGTCACAACTGGCATGTAAGTTTCTTGGTCAAGCAATCCTTGGTTTAGACCCCATGCTAGGCCATAAACAAACAGTGATGTTGCACTGGATTCTGGCATTGGGAAGCTTTCTGGATCGAGTAGCGATACACGCCAGAAACCATCTTCTTGTTGGTACTTGATGACTTCTTTAGCAAGCGCTTGGAACATCTCAATGTACTTGTGACGAGTAGGGTAGTCTTCTGGCATGTGGTCAAGAATGCGTGGCACACAGCCTAACACCCAACCAAGGCCACGAGACCACATAACTTTCTCGCCGTTTGCTTCACGGAACTCTGTTTGTTCTGCATTTGGAATGTAACGTTGGTCACGGTAGTACAAGCCTGTTTCTGCGTCATATAGGTTGTCTACTGCATCCCAAAATGCCGTGTCCATGTAGTCAATATATTTGCTATCGCCAGTGACTGAAGAGATTGCAGCGAACACTGGTGGAGCCATAAATAGTGAATCACACCACCACCAATCTTCACGACCTGGTTTTGGTGCATCAATCATAACTTCTAACGCTTTTTGTGCGTATTCGATGAGCTCAGGTGAATCCATTAGTGGATACATAGGAATGTATGCTTGCATACAAACATGGTCATCAGCGAATCGAGGTAAGTGGCCAGCGCGGAAACCCGTATGAAGAGTCCAGTCCATCAAACCGTCTAGGTATTCCTGATCGTCGGTTGCTTGCCATGCATCAGCAACAGATAACCAGAAAACGCCGCGCTCCCAATCTGTTGCACGTAAAAAGCGTTTTTTACCAGTGCTACGGATAACAAAACGAGTGCGGTTATTAAATTGCCACGTGTACACGCGTTTCATTAGTTGTTTGATGTGGTCTTGAGTCATTTCAAAATCTCATGTCGAAAGGTGCGCGTTTCCACGCACCTTTGATTTTTGTTAAAGGCAGTCTTCGAACTCGTCTGAGTTTGATTCCAGTGCTTTCAGTTCAGCGTGCATGTCTTTCATTGTTGATTGACCAATCTCTAATACGATTTCAGCCAGTTCTTCCAATGAAACTCCATCGCGTTCAAAACATGCGTTTGTGATCATGGCTAAGTTTGTGCCGCCAATCACTTTGATGTCGTCGCGCTCAAGCATGATAGCCACTGCACGATTACAAGGTGTACCACCTACAACATCAGTCAGAAATAGAACACCTGAACCTGTATTCACTCGCTCAATTGCGTCACGCATTTGAAGCTCAAGTTGCTCAGTGGTAATGGTCGGAACAAAGTCAATGAATTCAATAGAGCTTTGTTCACCAACAATCGCGTCTACAGCTGATTTAATGCCTGTCGCGAAGTTAATGTGTCCTGAAACGATGATACCAATCATGGTTTAAATCCTTATAGAAGACCGATTAAGTGGCCGCCAACACCGGCAAACAAACATCCGAAAATAAGTGCTGTTGGTGATTTACCTTTCTTAACCAGGTAGTACATCAACCAAACAAGGAGCATTGGTAATAGGTTCGGCATGATTTTATCAAGCATGTCAGTTTGGATGCTGATTGACGCTGCACCTGCTTCAACCACTAATGCGGTTTTTAACTTAACGAACTTCGCAGTCATTGAGCCAATTACGCCCAAACCGATAAGGTTTGCAGCACGACCGACTTTTTCAGCTTGGTCAGAAAGCTTCTCAAGGGCTGCCACACCAGCGTTGTAACCGAAGAACAGTAACCAGAAGTACATCGGGATACGGTAACCTTGGTACAAAACGAAGAACACTAAGATACCTAGTGGGTTGCCTTGCAGTGCAATTGAACAACCAATAGCCAAAGTTAGTGGCATCATTACCGAGTGATCCAGTGCATCACCCACGCCTGAAACCGATCCCATTGTTGCCGCTTTAATCGATGCGATGGTCGATGGCTTCTCTTTGTTCTCTTCCATTGCGATAGCAAGACCAAGTGGAAGAGTGAATAATTTAGGGTTTGCGTTGTAGAACTGAAGGTTGTTCTTCAAAGCTTTCTTTAAATCTTCAGGGTTCTGGTGAATCTTCTTCAGCGCAGGGCTGATTGAGTAACAGAAACCACCGGCTTGCATTCTCGCGTAGTTAAAGTTGCCTTCCATCAAAAGACCACGGAAACCAATTTTCCATAAATCTTTCTTAGTGATAACTTTTTTAACTGATTGATCTTGATAATGATCAGTATTTAAATTGATAGTGTGATCATTTGAATAATCTTCATCCATAGGGATTGCAGTACTAGAGCTCATCGTCGAATACCTGTGCGTTAGAAGTTTGAGTTGGACCAGAGTTTTTGTTGTTGTTCATGTAATCAAGAACCGCGATACAGGTGAACACTAGGGCAACACCAAGAATCGGCATGTTGAAGTATGTAGCTAGAACAAAACCTAAGAAGAAGTAAGGCAAAATTGTCACGTTGAACATTGCACGAAGTAGCATTGCAAAACCAACTGCTGACATCATACCGCCGGCAATAGACATCCCTTTAACGATGTTTTCTGGTAGGTTAGCTTCGATAAACTGAGCACCAGAGACGCCGAAGTAAATAGAGCTGAAACCAACGACAGCGTAAAGCATGCCACGAGCAGATAAGCCAATGTAAAGTAAACGGTCAATACCTTTTAAATCGCCATTGTCAGCATATTCATCCGCTTTCGCCATTAAAGGAGCGCAAGATGTGAAAAGGAAGATTACTAAAGTTTGCATCGCAAGAGCGAAAGGTACTGCAAAACCAAGTGCTGCTTCAGGAGACATGTTTAGCTTGATTGCAAACATAGTACCTACGATAGCACCGATGGTTGTATCAGGTGGCTGAATACCCGCGTTAGACATCAAACCAAGCCATGCAAGTTCAAATGTAGCACCTGCGATTAGACCTGTTTGTAAGTCACCCATGATTAGGCCAACAACCGTACCAGTAATAAGCGGACGGTGAATACCCGTAAATATATCAAATTTATCAATACCGCATAGGAACGCCCAAGCGCCTACTAAAATTGCTTCCATTAACATTTAAATCACCTTAGATATCTAACGATTTGGTCATTTCGAAAATGCATTGTTTTGCACTTTCTGGAGCATGTTGAACTGTACAAACTGAGCCATGGTCACGCAAAATTTCAAACGCTTTCATGTCTTCTTTGTTTACGTTCACATTTTTATCGACCATCACACGACCTGGGTGGAAGTGCATGTTGCCGATGTTGATTTCAGGCAGCTTTACGCCACCTTGAACGATGCGAGCAAAGTCCATTGGTGTTTTACAAATAAGGCAAATCTTACGATCTGGACCTGCTTTTGGTAGGTTAGAAATAGTCTGTTCAATCGAACGACATACAACAGCAAACTCACCACCTGCAGCTGCTTTAAATGGGGCTTGTAACGCAACTTGTTCAGAAAGCTCATCATTAGCAAGTAGCACAGTATTCGCACCCGATTGTTTACCCCATTGAAGGCGGATTTGACCGTGTAACAAGCGTTCGTCGATTCTAGCTAAAACAATAGCCATTTTAATTTTCCTTATAAATATGAATATTTTTATTGTTTAATAATTTTTACGTTATTTAATTCCATGGCATCAATGACCTCTTGAGGAATCTGTCCTTCAGTGATCACTGCATCAATTGAATTCGTTTCACAAACCCAAAAAGGGCTATTAGATGAAAAACAAGCCGAATCAGAAACAACAACGATTCGCTCTGAAATTTCACATAAAATTTTAATTAGTTCTGCATCATTTTCACTTTTGGAAAATATGCCTAACTTGCTATTAAACCCATCTATAAATATGAAAGAAGTATTAAATCTATGCTGTCTTAGGCTGTTTATCATTTGGGTTCCGATGAACTTCATCTCACTTCCCAAACATCCTCCAGTCATAAAAAACTTCGCTGTGTCAACATTTATAAATTTATTTACCAACCGTAAGTCATTACTCAATACCGTTGTGTTTTTAAAATCCTGAATCGTTTCTAAAGCCTGACGAATAAACTTGTTACTATGAATGAAAATACTATCGTTAGGCTGAATGAAATTGCTGATGGCATTTCCCATAAAATCTACGATGGAGTAGCCGTTATTTTCTTCAGCACCTTTGTTGCTTGCTAATTTTGCAAATGCAACCTTATTAACCAATGCATAACCATGTGAACGAATAATGTAATTGTTCTGTTCTAGGAATCTTAAATCTGCACGGATTGTCGCACCCGTCACGTTGAAAGTTTCAGCTAATTGGTCAACGTGCATCTTTCCATTTAGGCCCACTAGGTTAGCAATTTCTAATCTTCTCTCTAGTGAGGTTTTCATATCGTTTTTCATGTCTTTTCACTTCTTTTTAAATTTTGGTTTGAGTGCGATATTTTTTCAATTGCTTTTATGTATAAGCGTGGGGTAAATCACAACATTTTCACTTATGCTTGTCAACTTGGGTGCTTTTCATACTGTTTAAATAAAAATAAGAACCAAAAAACAACATTTATGTGACACATGTAAGTTTTAATTATATTTTATTTCAATGATTTGCAGTAAGAATACGTATGAGAACAAAAGTGATCAGCTTCACAAATATGTACACGTATTGAAATTGTTATTTTCATTTTGCGATTTTACTTAAAATTAAGTGAAAATGAATGTGCCTATAATGAAAATAGATAAAGTAGTGGAAACCTCACGTCCTCTTTTAAACGATGAGGCAATGGAGCTAAGCGCGGCAGTCGTAAGCGGTAGGGTAGTCTATCGGCAGTCTAGGCATATATAGCCATACTATTTGTGTGTCCGGTCAGTTGTGTCTAAATGACAGTTGTTATTTTGAATGATACAGGAGGTCGTTGCTCAGGTGCCGAACCCGCTTAAGGTTATGTGATTCGATACAATGCAGAATTTGGCTTAACCCACAAAGTTCACGTAGTGTTTCGTTTATAGTTCGTAGAAAACTCTGATATTCAATATCCCACCCTAGATCACCCTCTAATTAAGACTTGTACATAACAACAAAGTAACCGGCTACGCTGATAGCTGATGCCGTGATTTGAGGGAATAGCAGCGGCTAGTTCACATCTTTCTCTCAGATATATCCAATACAGCCTCTGGAATACACCCTAACGCTACACTAGCTCGTAACAGAGCCTGTCGCACTAGCAATGGGTTCTAAGTCTATGTGATTCGGGATAGCGGAGTTGTGCTTGTATGCACTGCATGCAGTTATATTAATAACTCTAGGGAATCCTTGGTAACCAATATACGTCTTAATTCTGGGTGATTGGCTCAACTGTTTTGCTGTTAATAAAGCCTTATCTAAAGAAATAGAAAAAGTCCGAGTGTTAATGTAACACTCGGACTTTGACATTATCAGGGGAATGCTCAATCAGTTTTTGAACATATAGCTCATTAACATAAAATCAAACGATTCTCTTTTTTGTTGAATTAATTCCAACCAATAGCAATGTTTTTGAAGTAGAACGACTGATCTTCTTTACCTGTACCAGCTGTAGGACGACGGTAGATATCGAAGTTTGCCATAAATGACATAGGTTCTGCAGCTTTGACATCTGATAGTTGAACTTGGACTTCATTCATTGGCTTACCATCAAACTTGCCTGGGTCTGCGTTGAAATAAGACGCGAAAGCATTGTTAGATTCAGCAGCGTCTTTCTTCATCAAGTCGATGTACCCTTTACCGGTGTCGTCAGCAGTTACCGTTTGTTTGGTTGTATACCAGCTACCTGCCTTAAATTGTGTGTTACTGCTGTTATCTAACCATCCCATGTGTGAATGAGGTGCATTACCAAAGTTAGCAGACATACGCTCGTACTTGTTTGATGTGTATTGCAATGTACGGAAAACCCTTGAACCATGTGCAATGATTAGGTTCGGTACATAAATTTCATCAAAGTTAGCTGCTGTTGCGGTACTTTTCTTAAACATAACATCATACGCGATGCATGCATTTGTCGGTGCAATATCTTGTGCCGGGAATGGTAATTTAAAACTCGTACCATTGTCTGGAGTCGAATTACCACGAACATTTTGTGGAAAGTTAACTTCAAGAACTAGTTCACCATCAGGAAGAGTAACAACCGCCATGTTGACACGATTTTCATCATAATGAGTTGAACCATTTTTTGCGCCATTTAACTGGTAAGCAATAGCATCAATAAGGCCCTGACCAGTCAAACCTTTCACTTTCTCTAAGTCTAACACGCGGCTTTTTTCACCTGTATCAGAACATGCGTTTGGCGTCGGTACAACACTTCCGGCTTCGGTTAACATAACTTGAGCTAAAACAGTGGTGGATAGATTTTCGTTAGCTACTTTAACGTTAAACGAATGTAAACCGAGTTTTACGTCACCCGTAGGTGCAAGCGAGATCAAACCAGTGTTTGTATCAATGGTTACCCAACTTGGCGCGTTTTCAATAGAAAATGTCATAACGAGCCCATTTGGATCATCAGCCACAACTTGGTAATCAATATGTCCGTAATCTTCGATAGTGATCAAACCTATTGGTGTAACTTCTGGAGCTTCCGCTTCAACCACAGGTGGAATTGTTTGATCCGGCAACGTGACTTTATCGGTCGACCATGCGATCACTAAGTCTTTAACGTAAATGGTTTGCTGTTTTAATTGGTCTGATGTGTCATTTGTATGTTTGTAGTGACGATAGAACTCGAACAACGCAGCGAGTTTGTAGTTATGCGTAAAATCAATCATAGTACGGTCAGTAACTGCACCCTTGGTGTTTGTCGTTGGTACTCCGTTATACGATATATTGACAGCCCCATCTTTCGTGTTTGCGTTGCCAACGTAATTGTTAGTGATCATATCAATCTGAAATTGATGCCATTTCGCACTATCAACACGTAATCCCAAATCATTCATTTGCAGTTGGGTGTTAAAGAATTTGCCTTGCTTACCATCGTCAGTTGCGTCAGCAAATCGAGTATTCATGTAACCGTATTTGTCTAGGTTTAACTTATAAGTAAAACCAGCACCATTAACAGTTGGTTTGTTTTCAACTAAAGGATCGCCAGATGTAAAGCCACCAAAAAAAGTGTAATCAGGTGACTGTTTGAAACTATGTTCCCACTTTACCTGATACTTCATGGCTGCTTCTCTAACTAAGCCATTAGGAAGTTCAATAAGGAAACTGAAACCGTTGTTGATGTTCGGATTTTCTGCCGACGGCATATTAAAAATACTTTGGTCAACAGTTGTTTTGAAAACAAAATCTTCACCATCTTGAACAACTGTGAAATTCAAGTTGTCCCATGACTCTTCACCCATACCCCATTTAGGTAAAATACGGAACGAACCTGTTCTTGCTGTCAAACCTTTATTAAGTTCGACGGTAAGAGCATCAATTAGTTCTTGCCCCTCTAAGCCAACCATTTCACTATTAAGATTAATGCTTGAGTTATTTTCAAAGCCGTCAATAGTAGGGCGGTTGTCAGGTTCAGTCACAACTGGTGGTAATGGTTTGTCATCGCTATCATTACCACAACCAACAAGAGCAAATACAATGCTCAGTGCTAATAAATGTTTTGATTTCATTGTGTTACCTTAACTAATTTAAATGTGTACGTCATACCATCAAGATTTGTGGTATTCACCATGATTTGACTGTTATTTATTGAAACAAGACGATCGATATCTTCCGAGATATCTGATGCATTTGTTAATTCGAATTTAATTGGTGTTGCAGTTCTTAATGGGTCTGAAACTGAAATAATTAACTCATCATTTGTTTCTTTAATGAAAATCGACATAGGCGTATATGTTTGAATCACATTTTCTATGTTCGTTGCATCAAAGAAATTTCCTGATAAGATATTTAAATCATTGTGACGCACTACATGAGCTGTGCGACTATTCATTAAAACATCAACTTGATTTGTATAATTGGTCATGTCGCTATCTGGAATAATTATGTAAGCATAATTATCACGAATGTTATGACTTATTTTTGACTCAACAAAACAAGTGTTTCCTACATTTCCATTTCCAGTTCCGATGTCTGACCAATTATTATTGCGACATTTTTTTTCTAGTGTCGGTTGATCTGCACCTAAAACCAAATAATTAATTGATCCATAATTGTTGTTCGCATCAATACTGATATGTGTTAATTCGCCGCGAATGCCAAACTTATCTAAACTTGTTTCAGTAGAAAATGCTTGTTCACCGATTAATTTTCTGTTTTCAATAACAGTATAAGAATCACTATTATCAATTGCAGAACCTAAAGCCACAATTTCATTATCAAACATGAACCATGATTTTTTTGCATTTAACGTATCCGCAGCATTCCAAAAATCAAATCCGGCTACGCCATATTGATTTTGGGAAACACCACCAGCAAATTCAATTAGCTGTTGAGTGCTCTTTTTTTGTTCGCTACGTTGGTTTGAACAATCTTGCAGTTGATTGTAATCACTTGCAACAACGGTTGTGCCAGCCATTAAATAAGGATCAGCATTTACCCAATAATTAGTGTATTGGTCATCACTGTTGTAAAGATAAGTCATACCATCGCCGGTATACCAACCTTTTAGGTTTTCACCGTTGATGCATTCATAATTACCTACTCGGTTGCTGTGCATAGCAATGCCAAATGTGTAATTGTTGCGTGCATGTACGACGCGATCCATATTAATAAACTGTTTGTGATATTCGATATTATTAATAACTGGAATATCCACATCAGCCACGATCTGTCTTGCTGTCTGATAATTTTTAGTTGTCAGAACAACATCAAAATAATCTTGTTCAGCATCATTCACAATGTTGGTTTTGATAAATGACTTTAACTCTTGTTTATATTTATTAGGAGCACTTTCCACAAATGAAACGATAGAGTTGAGAAGCGAATGTCCAACTTTGTGATTTTGACCTGATGCACGACTAATAGCACGGCCGTTTACAAAATCCATCATTCGGCCATCAGTAAATAATGGTTTAAATGACTGCAACAAAATAGGATATATTTTGTTAAGTTCAGTGACATCAACATCATCATTGGCATTTAATGACCCGATAATCATACCTAAACCTTTCAGCAATTCATTGCCGTAAGTTCCGGTATATGCGATATCTTTATGTTGAATAAATGAACCATCCTGATAAAAACCATCACCATTTTCAACGTGTTGAATTACTGGGACAAGTGCATCGATGACCGTTGAAAATTCATCAGCGTTGTTGGACAACATACTGCGAATTAATACAACTTGAGCAACATCAATTAAATTTGCACCAGTCGCACTCTGTGGTTTTCCTTGGATAATGATTTCGCTAGGACTCGGTACAAAATAACGAGTTGCATTAACATAATTTTGAATGATATGTTTGTTATTATCAGTGTCAAAATCACTATTCATTAATATAAGAATGTTATTCGCTTCTTTTGGAATACCAATCTGCCAGTTGTGCCAGTTACCGACTTGTTCAGTTTCTGTGTTGTAATAATTTCTATTAAGAAAATCCATACTTTCAATTATGGTTTTCTTAACATCATTATTATTATAAACACTAGCTGTAGGTGTTTTATACATCATAGCCATTGTGAACAAACGTTGGTACGTTTGGCGAAGTGATGAACCTAAAGTACTTTCATTAGTCACATCAATTTTGATATCCGACCACAAACCAGATTCAGATAGAGAGTGGCTTTTCAGCCACTCTTTTACTTGAGAATCTTTCGAATCAACAATGTTTTGTAGTTCAGAATCATATGTTGATGAGTCACCAATAAAATAACTGTTCCAGTGCGCAATAATTTGTTGGTATTGATTGCCTGTATCCGGTGTCACACCAACATCGGGTAGAGTTGCGCTTGGATTATCACCGCTGCCACCGCAAGCGACAATGCTAGTTAAAGCAATAGCGATTAAGCTAAATTTAAAGGTTTTCATATTGATTACTTGCGCTTAATAACGAATTTGTAACTAGAACCAGCCAAACCATTCATATCAATTGAAAGTTTGTTGTCGTTAAGTTCAACACGTTTGTCAGAGTCTTCAACCAATTCAATTGAACCATCAACAGTGAAATCAATATCAAACCAAGAACGAGTTGGATTAGATACTGCTACATAAAGCAAGCCATCTTTTTCTTGAGTCATAATAGACATTTGGTCATCAGCAGTGATGAACCCAGCTTTACCATCTTCAAAGAAGTTAGCCGCAAAGATACCTAGTTCTTTATGCTCAACTGCATGAACGCCATTGCTGTTTTTTACAATAGTTACACTGTCACTGATTTCGGTGCGGTTTGGTGTAACCATATATGCGTAGCTATCGTTATCATCATGATTGATAACTGCTTCATAGAAACACGCAGTGACTGAGCCTTGACTAGTACCAATATCAGACCAATCACCAGAACGGCATTGTTTTTGAATATCAACTACAGAATCATCTAAGATACTGTATTGAATAGTTGAATGTTCGTTAACAGGGGCGTCTGTGTTGTATGTGATTTCAAATGATTTTGGATTGCCATTGAATTTCTCAACCGTCAATCCATCGACCATCAACGATGCCGCTTGCTCTACTTGACGGTTTTCAACAGTCGTGATTGCTTGATCGCTACTACTGTTTTTGATGTCTGAGCCTAATGCTACAATTTCGTTGTCGAACATAAACCATGATTTGTTTGCTGACAAATCACTATTGAAGTTTACAAACTTCATTCCGGCTACGCCATAATCGCCAAGCGATGCACCACCTGTCCAATCCATTGCACCATTACGACCGTTGCGCTGTGCTGATAATTGTCCAGTTGCATTCTCACGTTCAGTCAATAACACTGTAGTACCAGCATGTTTGAATGCGTCACCTGCAACCCAGTAACCATTGCTGTAATGCTTTTGTTGGTTGTAGAGGTAAGTCATACCATCAGCCGTATGCCAACCTTTTAGGTTTTCGCCGTTGATTGACTCATAGTTACCTACACGGTCACTGTGCATTGCAATGCCAAACGACCAATCATCACGATGGTGAATCACACGGTCCATGTTTGGGAATTGTTTATGTGATACTGTGCTTTGTTCTTTGACTTCACGAGTCATCATCATACGATCAGCAATTTGGTGATTGTTGATTAGACGAGTTTTTTCTAACCCACCTTTCGCATCGAAATGATGCTTCAAAAATGATGTTAACTGTTCTTTATATTCTAAAGGGGCGCCGTCAACATAGAGCAACATCGCACTAAGTACAGATTCACCGATTTCATCGTTTTGACCTGTCATACGGCTAATGGCACGGCCATTCACCATGTCAGACATGCGACCATCAATAAGTAACGGAGCGAACGTTTCCAGCATCAATGGATAGATTTTTTGTAGTTCAGGGTCGGTCGCTTGATATTCAGTGTTTGCCACTGCACCTAACAACATGCCTAAACCCTCAAGCATTACTTGGCCGTAAGTACCTGAATATGGTAAATCTTTGTGTTGGATGTATGAGCCATCGCTGTAGAAACCATCTCCTGATTCAACGTAAGGAATCACACTTGGTAATGCTGCAATAGCACTCTTGATTTCATCTTTGTTGTTTTCTAACAAACCACGAACTAAAACAACTTGTGCATTGTCAGTACGGTTGCCGCCAGTCGATTCCCATGCTAAAGGAGCACTCGAATAAGGCGCGCCATAACCCACACTTAAATGTGTTGGAACAGGTACAAAATAACGACTTGCATCAACATAGTTGTTAACGATTTCATACGGAATATCATTGTACATTACCACTAATGTATTTTGCGCTGTACGGCTGATACCTAATTCCCAATGCCACCAGTTGCCATATTCCGGCGTGCCCACATGGTAATGATGTTCGTTCAACAATACTAAGCTTTCGGTGATCGCTTCACGTACATCACTGTCGTGATACAATTCTCCACCTTGCAGTTTATAAGCACGAGCAAGAGTAAAAATATTGTTGTACGTAGCATAAAGATTCACGCCTAGTTTTTGTTTTTCAGCTGCACTATCTTTATGTAATGGTAGTTCTTCCCATAAACCATTTTTATCAAGTGTCATTGTGTTCAACAACTCTTTTGCTTGAGTGTTGATTTCAATGATTTGAGTTTTCATGTTTTCGGTAATCGGTTGATTTACATCACCCAAGAAATATGAAGCCCATTTTTCACGTATGGAATTAATTTCATTAACGCTTTGCTTTACTTCGACTTGTTGAACTAATTCAGTCGCGATTGCAGTTGTTGATGCAATACTTAATGCAATTGAAGTTGCAATTAAAGATGTTTTGAAAAGCTTTTTAGAATACATATTGCATACCCACTTTAGCAAAGAACTTGTCACGATCTGGCAACGATTTTATTTCGCCAGCGTTGGCATCGTAATAACTGTTATCTTCGACCTGCCAATAAGTTTCGTAGATAAAATTCAACTTACCTGAAATGCCAATATTTCCGTAAATACCCGCACGACTGTAGTTTTTGTCCATCGTTGTGCCCCAACGACTGTAATCGTAGTGAGACTTTTCTTGAACATCTCGCCCTAAGCCAACACGAACAAACGGGTTGATAGTTGCACGACCAATTTTTTGTGTGTACACCAATCGGAATTGCCAGTAATCAACGTCGTAGTTATTTTCAAACGAATCAAACTCAGTAAAGAAAGTCGGTTTAATTAACGCAGTTGGACTTAGTCTGTGAATTAAACCAAACTCAGCTTCATAACCCCAATCGACGTAATCTTCTTCAACTTTATCTGTTGAACGTTTACCTTTTGAATCACCAAAATAAACGTGGCCATTCAAGAAAAATTGGTTAGTCGAATTTACAAAGTAGTCAAACTGGGGATAAAAACGATACTCTGTTTCCCGACGATCAGATTCATAATCGTTGTGACGTACACCGACACCAAAACGAGTGCGTAAGTCACCTGAACGGTCAACCTTAAACGCATGTAACTCGTAACGATCGGTCATACCACTAGTCACACCTGTTGGAAATAAATTTTCCTCAGTGTAAATCTTTTTAAAATAACGACCCCACATGTTCCAACTTTGATCATTTGGAGCGTGTGTAAAACGAATGTAAGGCACAACTGCATTATTCATTGCATAGTTTTGAGGCTTACCGTTAATGTCTACTTCGTTGAAATAATGGTCATATTCCGTACCAACCTCGACGATAGTTCGTGCAATCGTTGGCGCTGTGAAAAGCACACCTAACATTGCTAAAGCCAAAGCGTTTCGCTTCATTCTCAATCCTTCAAAAATTGCTGATTACAAATCAACGGGGGTGCTCTTTATATTATCAATCTCGTTCAAATGCTTTCATTTACATCACAATTTTCGATAAAAAATGAAAATCCATGCATTAAAATGAAAAATTAATGACCTTTGTCACAATTACATTTCAGTCATGAAGTTTGTGATGCTTCATACAAAAGGGCGAAAAATAATGGAAGTGTCGCTGAAAAATTGAAATTAATAGGCGCCAAACTACTAGTTAAACCCTATTTATTGTCCGTGTCAGTCAATAATCGTGATGCTGATTCATGATTGAAAATGAAAAAATCTATAGCCATCTTGGGCGTTAGTAAAAATTTCAAACAAAAAGCAAAACAAAATGAAAATTAACGTGAAAGTGGAGTTAGAGTGTAGATTCGAAATTACCAATCTTGTGGGTGTGAACAGTAAAGCACATGCTGACGAGTGGGCGATTGAGTTCGGTTTGATAGGATCAAGAACTCGTGCTGAGTTTAGATTGTTTTAAGAACCCCCTATAATTGATAGTGACTTAACCGATGAGGGCTACGGTTTTTCAGCAAACTTGCCTGCGGGTAAATGCTTGAGTTAGGTTACGGTGTAACTATTGATGCTTACGGCCTCGTTGAGTGTTCTTACATTAACTTTAAGTGGCGAGATTCGTCTATTGCTGCTCATGACCTTGAATGGGGGACTCACAACCGTTAGCGCGTGGGTCGTTGATTCTCAAAAGCTGTATTCGCTTTCAGCTTGCCTGTATCTCTAAGCCGTATGGGTACAGATACTTGATAGTTTATGGTTATTTGATTCGACAAGTTTAATATCCATATTCGTCAAGATTATTTATATTTCATGTTTATATTGTTTTTAAAAATAAAACACGAATGTGATCTAGTTATTAGATTAATTATTAAAATTACTGATAATATCTATCCGTTACTTTAATTCATTTAGGAACTCGTTTTGATTCGAATGACACCCATTTTCAGTTCAGCTTTAGCGCAAGGGAAGACATTGTTCTTTTCTACGCTTGCGTTGCTGGAATCTGCAGGTGTGTCATTAGTCCCTGAAACCGCTAACCTTAATGAATCAGATCATGCTGAATTAGATATCTTAGATCTATATGCACAACAGTGGGCACAATTATGGAGCCGTGCGGTCGTTATTCGTTCTCATCGAAAACCAACGAAGAAATCCGCACGAACCTTGATGGTTCAAGCTCAGTTAGTTGCCTTGTCTAAGGCTCAAGTTGCTGATTTTAAGATGCTTTCACATATTCAGCAAGGGTCGTCAATTAGTCGAATGCTTTCTTGTCAGCGTAAACTTGGTGATCCTGCTGCTTGGGTTTCGTTTACATATCGTCCAGTTCATTTGACACTACTTTCTCGTTTATCTGTATCAGTTTCTTCCTTTTTCGTTTCGTTCGTCACCTTACAATTCATCACATCTACTAATCACTCAAGCTCTATGGTTTGTAGTGAACGTTTACTTCTGCGCCCTCCATAAATGATCTAAATATAATTGCCCCCATTATTTAAACAAAATTTTAATTAGCTTAAATATATTGTTGCTAAGGGATTTTTGCATCTATTTATTGTTGAAGTTAATGGTGGTAAATATGTTTATTTTGATTTTACTTTTATTTTAATTATTCAATAACTGGGGATTTACACTATGAATAAATTTAAATTGAGCACGATGGCTCTGGTGCTTTCTAGTTGCTTTGGCACAGCATTAGCGGCAGATCAGGTTCAGGTCGCATTTATGCCTGATATTCACTTCCATGATGTCTATGGAGACTTTCAGGATGGCAGTTTCGAGGGAATAAAAAATAGTAAGAGTGGTGAGAATGCCACCATTCGCTCAATGCATGCGCAGTTGACGTCAACCCGCCTTTTTAACGAAAACTATTTTGCCTTGTTGGCTGCGCTCGATGATGCCGTTGCACGTGGCGTGAAATATATCGCTCTCCCGGGGGATTTTAGTGATGACGGTCAACCAGTACATATCCGCGGCTTGAGAGCAATATTGGATCAATACGCTCAGAAACATGACATTGAATTCTTTGCTGCACCGGGTAACCACGATCCTGTCCGCCCGTTTGACCGTCCAAGTGGTGAGGGAGATTTCTTAGGAAAAGATGGCAAGATTCAACGCATATACAGCAAAGGGGCGCAGGAGTGTCAAAATTATCAAGGCGCGACAGCGGTTATTGACGCTGGGTATGAGTTGCCAACCATTTGTACTGAAGATATTCGTGAGCTTGGCTACCAAGGCCTAATGGCTGACTTGAGTGATTTTGGTTTCTTCCCACAAAAAGGCAATGTGTATTGGGAAACTCCATACTCATCTTACAATCAAAAAAATTACCAGTTTGACTTAGCCAAAGAGCAATCAAAGTACCAACAACGTCAGTATGAAATCTGCCATGAAGGGACTGGAGGTGAGTATAAAAAAGCAGATTATTCCTCATGCTTCATGGTTCCAGATACCACTTACCTAGTTGAGCCAGTCGAAGGGCTTTGGTTACTCGCAATTGATGCCAACGTGTACATCCCAAATGCAGATGCAGACACCCAACAACCTGAATTGGCCGCGAACTTCGGTGGTTCGGGTAATTCTGGCTATAACAAAATGTTGACCCATAAAGAACAAGTCATCGATTGGATGAAAACAGTAGTGAAGCGCGCTGATGAACAAGGAAAAACCTTGGTAGCGTTTAGCCATTTCCCAATGACGGAATTCTATAACGGCGCGGCTGAAACAATTGAAGATATTTTCGGGGCAGGCAATTTCCAACTTGCTCGCTCACCAAAAGAAGATGTCAGTGAAGCGCTAGCAAAAACCGGGATCAAGCTCCATGTTGGTGGCCATATGCACTTCAACGATACCGGAGTGAAGCATTACGAGGATGGTTCGTTCTTATTTAATATCCAAGCGCCGTCAATGGCGGCATATGTACCTGCGTATAAGCTTCTGACTTTTAGTCCAGAGCACAAGGTCGAAGTCGAAACGGTCATTTTGGATGATGTGCCTCGCTTCAACGAGTTGTTCGAACACTACGAGCAAGAGTGGCAGCATCTCAATGCGACAGGCAAACAAGACATTTGGAACAAAGCGGTACTATCGTCGAAAGATTATTACGAGTTTACCAACTGGCACATCACTGAACTCACACGTATGCGCTTCTTACCAAGCGAATGGCCGTGTGACTTGAAACAGATGGTATTTGCGTTGGATGGCCGTCAAATGATGATTCTAAGTCAATTGGAAACAGGGTTAACGCAAGAGCAAGTCGCGCAGCTAACGCAAGGACGCCAGTCTATCGAGATATGCCAAGAACAACCTGTTGAATTTAAACCATCAGAGATTGCAGATACGAAGTTTGCCAAAGCATGGCAACAGGCTGAAAGTCAGGCCACCAAATTGGCAGCCGAAAATGGCATGAAGCTCGATGATTTTGCTGCTTGGAACGGCTTTGACCTTGCGGTTGATTTTTATCGTCTTCGTAATGCCGATGAATTGGCATTTAAAGATATTGATCGTAATCGCATGCCTCAATACGAATTGATTGCGAGCACGCTTGCAGCAGAAGCTCTTAACAACCCGACTTCAACTGAGTTTGGCGATGTGTTTAAACAACGTTTTGGTGGCTTATTTGGCATCTTAACTAAGTTTGCTAATGGTCAGCCTAGCTATCACTTTAAGCTCGATCTTGAAAAAGGCACGATTGCAGATTTGAAAAAGTAACCCTGAAAGTAAACAGAACTAGCTTGGAAAATAAATGAGCGGGGAGCTACCCGCTCATCAAACAAAAATAAATGGAGTTAATATTATGAAAAAATTAGCATTAATGGTTTCTTGTGTCTTGTGTGCACCAGTTATTGCGGCTGACTTTAACGTGATGTCTTTCAATGTGAGAAATAGCAAAGATAGCGTCGCTGGTAGTGAATATGACGGTAAAAACACCTGGCAGAATCGAAAGGAGATTGTCACTAACATTTTTGCCGATAAAGAGATAGATATCGCCGGCTTACAAGAACCATTTAGTGACCAAATTGAATATTTGGCGCGTCACTTACCACAATACAGTTGGGAGGGCGTAGGGCGTGATGATGGTAACGCTTTAGGCGAAGCCGTACCGATTTTCTACCTCAACGATAAATACGTAAAACTGGCGGGCGGAACGTTTTGGTTGTCAGAAACCCCGCAAGTGGTTGCCAGCGTCGGTTGGGATGCAGAGCTGACCCGCATTACCACTTGGGTTCGTTTAGAAGAAATTAACACGGGTAAACGAGTTCTCGTATTTAATGCACACTTTGACCACATGGGAAAACTTGCTCGCCAAGAGAGTGCAAAACTACTCAGTGAAAAAGCGAAGCAAATTACTGGCGGAGATGGTGATGCGGTGATAGTTCTTGGTGATTTGAACTTTGAACGCGCAGATACAGCTTCTTACAACGCAATTTCTACTTACTACAAAGATGCACGAGTGATTACCAAGCAACCTTTTAATGGGGTTAATGGTGATGCAAATGCAGTTTATACCTACCATGGCTATGATAATGCTAAAACAGAAGATATCGATTACATCTTCGTTAACGACAAGCTGGCCGTAAATACTTTTGAGTATAAGAATGTGATTAAAGATGGCATTTATGCATCGGATCACCTTGTTGTGATGGCAAACCTGTCATTTGAGGATAAGTAGTCTTTGTTGCGATTTGTCTAAAAGATGTCGTCGGCCTACAACCTAAAGTCATGGAGATAAATGCGCAAACTGTAATGCAGATAGTGTAATGATGGTGGTAGTAATCTGGCTTTGTATGGCATCTTTTATACTCTGATGCTTAACAAGTGCGAATAAAACAACAGGTGAAACTCAAATTAGTTTTTATAATGACTACTTGCGATGGGTTTTAATTGGAAATAATTAGGAATTATTGTTTTGTTAAATTAACAATGAGAATTGAATCACGGATTTAATTTATTTTTCAATATATATTGAAACAGTAATTTTAATAGGTAGATAAATCGATGAATAATATGATCAACAAAGAAGTAGCCATGGAGGTTCTCAAGCAGTTTTCGCTTGTGCTTCGTGCTATTTGTTTGTTTTTTATTCCTCAATCGATTGAATCTGTCGAAAAACTGTCAGTTGCTCCAGTCTCTGAGATGGAGCAAGACGAACTTAACTTAGCGGAACAATACGCAAATCTCTGGAACAAAAGTGCAGAACTGATTCCACCATTCCGTCATCTATTCCGATCTCTGATTGATGTCAATGTTCATCATGATCATTCTGTTGCTGTAAAACATGCATCATTAACGTTGAATGCATTGAGTTTCATTGCAATGGTTTGTTTTACAGAGGTTTTAAAAGCATGTCAGTATTCAGTGCTGGATAAAGCGTCAACTTTCGTTAAATTTATCAATAGATATATCAAAAACACACAACAAGCGTTCCCGCTGTTGTGTGTTTTTTTTTACAATAAAAAGAGGAACACACTATGTACATCGTATGCGTAGCTGCTTGCCCTACAGGCGTTGCACACACTTATATGGCTGCTGAAGCACTAGAAGTTAAAGGCAAAGAACTGGGGATCGAAGTTAAAGTTGAAACTCAGGGTAGTATGGGCGTAGAAAATGAAATTACCGCTGAAGACATTGCTCGTGCAGATGCAGCGATCATTGCAGCTGACGTCGCTATTACAGGGCTTGAGCGATTCTCTTCATTACCAAAAATCGAATGTAAAGTTGCCGATCCAATTAAACATGGGGATGCACTATTTGAGGCACTGACCGCGGAGGTTCAATAATGACTCAATTTAACGCAGGGAAAAAATCGGTCGGCACCGAAGTGAAAAATGCCATTATGACTGGCGTGTCGTACATGCTTCCTTTCATTATCGCAGGCGCGGTGTTGATGGGGATTGCACGTATTGGTGCATCGTTTTATGGCGTTGATAATATATGGGATTCAAGCCACGCTGAATCTGTACATAGCTTGGTGCAAATCTTTCATGACTTCGATGGATTTGGTGGTTTAGCGCTATCACTAATGCTTCCTATAGTGGCTGGTTACATTGGTTTTGCGATTGCAAATAAACCAGCGATTGCTCCGGGTATGATTGGTGGTTTATTGGCCGGAAAACTGGGTACTGGTTTCCTTGGTGCCTTGGCCGCGGGTCTGATTGCAGGTTACATCGTTCGTTACCTAGCAAACAATATTAAACTGCCGAAAGCATTAGCGTCTGCAGGTCCAATTTTTATTATCCCTGTTGGCGGCACGCTAATCGTTTGTGCATTGATGTCTTACGTTATCGGCGACCCGATGGCCGCGCTTAACCGTGGACTTGAAACATGGCTATTGTCTATGTCTGATGGCAACAAAGTTGTATTGGCAGCGGTAGTGGGTGGCATGGTTGGTTTCGACCTTGGTGGCCCGATCAACAAAGCGGCCGTAACCACTGCAATGGCGTTATTAGCATCGGGTATTTACGATCCTAATACCGCAGCGCAAGTGGCGATCATCATCCCACCAATTGGTATTGGTATGGCGACCCTGATTTGGAAATCACGTTTCCCAGAATCACTTCAAGAAGCGGGTAAGGCATCAACATTGATGGGTTTGATCGGTGTTTCTGAAGGTGCGATTCCATTTGCATTGGCTAACCCTAAAATCATCGCAGTAAACGTTGTTGGTTCTGCAGTTGGAGCGGCAATGGCAGTTGGCCTAGGTGCTGTAAATAAGGCGCCTATTTCAGGCTTCTATGGCTGGCTAGCAGTGGAAAGTTGGTTTGTTTATGTGCTCGCCATTGCAACAGGCTCCGCTATTATTGCAGTGGGCTCATTGCTGGTCTTCAATGGTGAAGAAACTAAAAAAGAAGTGAAGAAAGAGAACGCACCAAAATTCACCGTTTCTCGTTAATCTTCAGCCTATCTAACTACAGGGCTATATCTCTAAATCCAAAGAACTTGGAGTAGAACGGGAATAGCCCAATTACCACTCAAATTTATACATGGAGCACTTTGCTTCAGGGGTTATGACGTCTTATGAAAACGATACATTTAATTCAACACACTCATTGGGACCGTGAGTGGTATTTTACCGAGAATGATTCAAAAGCACTTCTTTATTATTTTATGGACGATTTAATGTCTAGAATGGAATCAGATAAAACGATTGGTCCTTTTATTTTAGACGCCCAAACAGTGATGCTTGATGATTATTTTGAAGTGGCGCCTGAAAATAAAAATAGATTAGAAAAACTAATTAAAAGTCGCCGTATTTTGATTGGGCCTTGGTATACGCAAACGGATTTTCTAACCGTTAGTGCTGAGTCGATTGCACGCAATTTGTTATTGGGTTTGGCTGACTGCCGTCGTATGGGTGAAACCTTGGAAGTCGGTTACGTACCGGATTCGTTTGGTCAGATGGCACAACTGCCTATGTTGCTGACGCAATTTAACATCAATAAAGCGGTTATTTGGCGTGGCTGGTCAGAGCGTTTAGTGGCTAATACGGAATTTACTTGGCAGAGCCAAGATGGCAGCGAAGTGACGACGGCAGTTTTCCCTTGGGGGTATGGTTGTGCTAAATGGCTACCAACCGATAAAAATGTCATCACAGATGCAATCGTTGAGCGGGCACGTAAGCAGTGCCAGTTTGCTGCTACTCAGTCTGTCATGCTACCAAATGGTAATGATCAATCGCCTTTTGAATATCAAATTCCAGGTTTACTCGATCATGTAAATCAGAGCCAGGATGAGTTTCATTTCGTAAATAGTTCATTCGATAACTATTTTAAATCGTTGGAACATGAGCAAGATAAATTGCCTCGTTTTAGCGGAGAGATGCTCGACCCTAAATACATGCGCATTCATCGTGGAATTTTCTCAACACGTATGGATATTAAGCTCGCCAATGCGCGTTTAGAACAACTACTTAGCCGTCACTTAGAGCCTTTGGCAGCCCTTAACTTTGCCAATGGATTGCCGTACCCACAAAGTGCAATTAATTCGATTTGGCGTTCTGCAATGAAGAGCCATGCTCACGATAGTATTGGCGGCTGCAATTCTGACCGTGTGAATGTCATGGTCTTGAATCGCTTAGAGTCAGGAATTGAAATGGCAGAGCAGCTATTAGAACTCAATTTCCGCAAACTGGCTGAGGGTATCGAAGCGCAAGTTGATGGCACCAAAGTGGTGGTCTTTAACAGTGTTCCTAAGTTGCGCGACAGTTTAGTTGAGCTGACGATTTATACGGCGGCTGACACGATTGCATTTGTGGATGGAACAGGATCATTACTTCCTTATCAGATCGTTCATGAGTCACAACAGGACATGTCGACTATTATCCAAGAGCTGTCTAACGACACCACAACGACATGGTATCGCAAACTAGTACTAGCGGTTGAGCTAAAAGCAATCCCTGCATGTGGATACACGACTATTTATTTACAAGAGGGGATGGGTGTGTGCAGTCAAGCGACTACATCGCCGTCTGATACAAAACACATTGCAAATCAATGGTTCGACATTGAACACTTGGCCGATAACTCAATCTCATTGATAGATCGTCGAAATGGTCATCAATACCATAACGTATTTGAACTCACAGATGGTTCAGATCAAGGTGATAATTACAACTTCTCCCCGTTGGCAGACGACTGGATAATCAGTAACCGAGAGTGTGAGCATTTCGTCACAACGGTTCAAGGAGAGTTGTTCAGTTCGCTAACTGTCGCGTTTGAATTTTCTTTGCCTGCCGATTTGAATGAGCGTCAGCAAGGGATTACATCGGTCAAACTGCCAGTATCGCTGCATCTTACTTTGCGTAATGACAGACCAAGTATTGATGTCAAAGTTGAGTTGGATAATACCGTTTGCGATCACCGCATTCAGATGCATTTCCCTACGGGTATTGTTAAAGAAACCCACTTTGCCGATCAACCATTCGGTTTGATTGAAAGACAAACCATTCCGCAAGAATTAGAACTGTGGGAGCAAGAGGGGTGGACAGAAGCTCCAATTGCTAACTACCCAATGCAGTCAATGGTGCTGCAGCGAGACGACGAGCGTGGTCTAGGTATTGTCACCAAGGGGTTGCGTGAATATGAAATTGATCGTGCTAAACCTCAAGTGTTAGCGATTACTTTGATGCGTAGCGTTGGTTGGCTAGGGCAACCTAACCTTACTTATCGTCCAGGGCGAGCATCAGGTATGGTTTTGCCATCTCCTGATTCTCAAATTCAAGGCGAACATTGCTTTGAATTGTCGCTGGTTCCTTTTGATATGGGTAATGAAGAGTCTTTCTGGCGTACGATTGAAATGATCAATACACCTGTTATTGCGCATGTTGGGACCGATTGGGCGCGATTTCGTTTGAATAAACAAGATACCCACTTCCCGGCTTCTCAAAGCCTATTGAGTTGGGAGAGCTCCCTCCATTTCAGTACTTTGAAAAAAGCAGAAGAAAGCGATGCATTAATTCTTCGTGCTTATAACCCGACACCAACAGTACAAATAGTTGGTGAGTTGAACTGCAAATATGAAACCCGCCGAGTTCAATTAGATGAAACAACGCCGGTGCTATCAAGTGATAAAACGCCATTCAGCGATAAGGTACAACCAAGCAGTCCACTCTCTGTGAGTATTTCCGTATTGGCTGACAGCGATCATTGATACATAGCTTAAACACCTTACTCAACGTAATTATAAGCCGTAAATAATAAAGCCAAACACTAAAGTATTGAGAAATAGCCATGAACAAGATTGAATTTATTTGCCCTCTAGCGAATGGGATACACGCAAGACCAGCAAAAGAGATTGAACTGCGAGCAAGTCAGTTTGCTGCGGATATTAGACTGCTAAATAAAACCAAAAATAAGGTCGCAAACGCAAAAAGTGTATTGTCATTGATCAGTGCTGATATTTTATTAAATGATGAATGCTGCTTGGAGTTTACAGGAGTAGATGCAGAGAGTGCACAGGCCTTTTTTAGCGCATTCATTGAAGATGAATTGGCGGGGATTGATGGAGACGTTGAAGGTGGCGTTGATGGAAAGAACGATGAAACGAATGAGTTTTCTGGTCACGCTCACGGTAAGCAAGCTAAGGCACTTCCAGTCTTTCTTGAACAATCAGCGCCGAAACTTCTACGCGGCACCGCGGCATCTACAGGAATAGGAGCAGGAAAAGCGGTGGTGATACAGCAGGTTGATTTACTCACACTTGCTCCAAACTATGGGACTGAATCAGCAAGTGAGATTCAAACTAAGCTCGATTTTGGATTGAAAACGCTAGCGGACCGCTTACAGAGTCAGTTAGATTCGAGCGATGCTGGTGATAGTGATGCTTGTAATATTGTTGAGGCTCATTTAAAAATCACCCAAGACAGCGAGCTAGCCCATGCTTTGCTCAAGCATGCACAAACTGTGATGAATGGAAATAATGCAATGCGATCAATCGCTTTGGCATGTTGTGACCTTTGCGAACCATTAGAAGCAAGCAGCAGTGAATATCTAAGAGAGCGTGCGCTCGATATTAAAGATATCTGCTTACAGTTGGCATCGATTTGCTATGGGGTTGAACTCGTCACGACACCTAAAATTGAAAGCGACAGTGTGATTGTCTCACCGACATTGTTAACCCCGAGCCAGTTACTGGCATTGCCAAAAGAGAGCATTAAAGGTTTGATCATGGGGGAGGGCGGCACAACCTCGCATACGATTATTCTTGCTCGTTCTTTTGCTATTCCTACATTAGTGGGCATTGAATCACTGACAGAACATGTCGTTTCAAATCAAGATTTAGTGGTCGATGCCATTCATGGTGTATTGATTTTAGAGTCTAATTCGCAAACAGAAACTTTTTACCGACTGGAACAAGATAAGCTCGCTCGTATTGAAGCCAAAAATGCTGCGTTTAAACACACAGCGGTCACGACCGAAGACGGCCAAACGTTGGATGTGCTTGCTAATATTGTCACCAGTGAGGAAATTGCTGGCACACTTAACGCTGGCGCTGATGGTGTGGGCTTATTTCGCACCGAAATGTTGTTTTGTGAGCGAGCGACGCCACCAAGTGAAGAGGAACAATTCCAGCACTATGTAAGCGTTGTTCAAGCCAGCGCGGGCAAAAAAGTCGTCATTAGAACACTGGATATTGGAGGAGATAAGCCTTGTGAATATATGGGCTTCCCACAGGAAGAGAACCCATTTCTTGGTTATCGCGCAATTCGCATGTATCCAGAGTATCTGTCGATCATTGAATCACAGTTTCGAGCACTAGTTCGTGCGAGCAGTGCTGGTGAAGTGTCCATTATGGTGCCTATGATTGCGAACCTTGATGAAGTTCGTTGGTGCCATGAACTACTGATGAAAGTTACGTCTGACTTACTTAATGAGGGGCATCAACTTGGTTGCGTGAAGTTGGGTGTGATGGCTGAAGTACCATCTATTGCTTATTTGCTTAAGCAAGCGAGTCACTATATTGATTTTATTTCGATTGGCAGTAATGACTTAACTCAATACTTCTTTGCTTGTGATCGAGGCAATCAAGCTATTGCTCATCTATACGACCATCTTAACCCTGCTTTTTTAGCTTTTGTGCGCGACATTATTACAAGGGCACAACAAGCAGGTATTGCTGTGAGCTTATGTGGTGAAATGGCAGCCGATGCAAAAGCGCAACCTTTGTTACTTGGGGCAGGGCTTCGCCAATTCTCAATGGCGGCATCAAAAGTGGCCTCGAGCAAACGCCGTTTAGCCCAGTTAAATACCAGACATTGCGAAACACTACTAAATGAAGTCGTGGAGCTAGAAAGTGGTGTGCAAGTGGCTTCTTCAGTCGAAGCGTTCCTTAATCAGGGCCAAGCATTACCGACGTTAGATACGAGTTTGGTCTTCACACAACGTGATGTAAGCAGTAAAGCCGAAGCAATTAAACTGTTAACGGATAATTTAGAAGTCAACGAGCGAGCCCCGAACGCGCAAGCGGTCGAACAGGCTATTTGGGACCGAGAAGCGGTCTTCTCGACAGCGCTAGGGTTTTCGGTTGCGATTCCTCACTGTAAATCATCACATGTGAGTCACAACAGCGTTTCGGTTGTTACTTTAAATGAAAAAATTGCGTGGGGTGATGACGTCGACGTAGATTTGATCATTATGTTGACTGTCACGGATGAGGGTAAAGATACCCACATGAAAGTGTTTTCTAAGATTGCGAGAAAACTAATGCATGAAGAGTTTAGACAGTCGTTAAAACAAGCCAAAGAGCCGTCAGAGGTTATCGATATTTTGACCAAGACATTAGAGGCTTAAACGCTACTTTTGCCGTCATCTTTAACAATTGATGGCGGTTTTGTTCTTCAATCGCACTGTTATTAAGGAGGCTCATAGAAATGTGAGCCTATTTTAATATGAAAAATCAATCAACGCGTTCACTGATACTGCTCTCATTAGTGTTTTTTAGTTGGGGTGTACTTACATCAGCCAACAGTATTCTAGTACCTCATTTTCAGGCTCTCTTTTCTCTGACTTATCAGCAATCCATGTTAGTGCAGTTGGCATTCTATATTGCGCCATTTACAGTCAGTATTCCTACTTCTATTTGTATGGCTAAGCGAGGCTATAAATTTAGCTTAGGTGGCGCATTGGGCCTGACAGTTATGGGGTGCCTCAGTCTCTATACCACGCTCTCCGTATTAAGTTTTACCGGGGCTTTAGTCTCTGTATTTGTGGTGGCGATGGGAGTCGCAGCATTACAAGTGGTGGCGAATCCTTATGTAACAATCACTGGTGAAAGCCATGCAGCAACGCGTCGTTTGACAATAGCATCAACGCTCAACTCTACGGGTACAACATTGGGACCCGTATTGCTGGCTATTGCGATGGTTACCGTTGGTGTGGCGAATATTTATCTTCTGTTGGCTTTGGTGATAGCGACCATCGCACTGTTGATTTATCGCTCTGCGCTGGTGGATGTTACACCGAAGCAGCAAATGAAAGTGTCGGCACATTTAGGTAATTTAGCTAAACAGCCGCAGTTTTTGTTTGGCGCGTTGATGATCTTTACCTATGTGGGCGTCGAGGTGGCTGTCGGGACAGTCACTATTAGCTATCTATCGGATTCTAATATTGCAGGCTTAAGCGCAGCAACAGCGACGACGTTAATGAGTTTGTATTGGGCTGGTTCGTTAGTCGGAAGAATGGCATACAGTTGGTTGGCAAATCGTTATCAACCACTTAGAACACTATTATTTGGAGCGCTGTGTGCGATGAGTTTAATTGTGTTCGCGATGTGCAGTGGTTCCTTTAGCGGAGGCATCGCCTTGGTCATGGTAGGATTATGTAATTCGTTTATGTATCCAATCATTTTTTCTCGCGCGATTGAAAATTTGGGTGAATCTACCGCGGCAGCCTCGGCAATCTTAATTATGTGCGGTATTGGTGGTGGGGTGGTTCCTATGTTGCAAGCCAGTACCATTGCGTCGTTGGGAGTCGTGTATAGTTATGTCGTTCCAATGTTCGGGTACATGGCAATCGCAGGGTTTGCGTGGCTATCGAGTTCATCGATGACTCGAGAAATGACCCAAGCGTAATCTGAGAACAATAAACCTCGATTGCTCGAGGTTTATTGTTTATGCGTATTTTCCAGTAATTTTTATCTTCTAAGAGACAACATTGACTTGGCTATCAGTTTTTTATGAGCTGCCAATGTTGGTTCCAACCTCCATTATCAACCCATTGAATAGCCGTTGCACCATCTTGAGTTGATGCTTGGTTAATATCTAAAAGCTTGCCGCTATGACGGTTGATGATTTTGTAGTAACCCCCATCGATTTGCTGCAATGTCCATTGTTGGCTGTGGTGTTCGCTTGCTGTCATCTGAACAGTTTGGGCTGCATCATCGGTTGAATTCGCTTCAATATCGAAGCGTTTTTTACTTCGATCATTAACAATATAGTAATACCCGTTTTCGAGTTCGACGAGCGTAAAGTGCTGGCTACCCCAGCCATCATAACCATATTGTTCGATATATGCGCCATCGTGCATTGAGCCACTACGTACATTAAGCGCTTTACCGCTATTACGGTTAATAATACGATAGCGTTCAGTTTGTTCTGGTGGTAGCAATGCGTCATCAAATGCATCTAATGCGATGGTGAATTTTAATACTTTGTCATCTATTTTTTGAGTCGCGCCGAGTGAGTAACTATCAGGAAGCACGCTCGAATGAGCGGCAGGCTCCCAATAAAAGACTCCCAGTCCTTTTTGGTTTGGTACTGCTTTAACAGCATCAATGGTTTCTTTTACTGTCCAGTAACTATCTGTTGGGTTCGATTCTGCGCCACCCGTTTCTACAACCATGACTTCTTTGTTATATCTTGTCGCCATATCATTGAGGTTGGTTGATAAAGCATCTATCACGTTCCAATAATCTTGACCTAACCAATAAGGGTAAAACGAAAAACCAAGGATATCGGTTTTACCGCCATGAGTGGTTAAGAAGCTATCGAAAAACCAACGAGACTTTGCATTATCGGTTCCTTTAGAAAGGTGAGTGATCACTTTAGAAGTTGGGCTAATTGCTTTAACGGCATCATAACCAGCATTGAGCATCAAGGTTAAATTTGCAAAATTGCTAGGGCTTCCGTCAGGTAATAGAATCCCATTTTCAATTTCGTTACCTACTTGTACCCATTCTGGAATGACGCCTTCAGCGATCAAATCTGTCATAACGCCTAAAGTGTGGTTAGAAATCGCTTCAACTAATTGAGTCACATTCATACCGACCCACGCAGCCGGTTTATATTGGATGGCAGGATCAGCAAACACGTCGCTGTAATGGAAATCGACCATAATCCGCATGCCTAATTGTTTCGCTCGCTTGGCAGCTTCTATAACGCGCACTTTATCGGTATAGCCAAGCATGGTCCAAGTGGTGTTATTTTTGTGCCAATAAGCGCTCGGATCGGGGTTAACAAAAACGCGTAAACGTACGGAGTTAATGCCATGGTCTTTGAGTATGATTAGTGGGTCACTGGCTTCACCATTGTCGTTTTGCCATGTGACGCCCTCATCTTGTAACTGTTTTATCCAACCAATATCGGCGCCGTATGCGAAGTTATCATGTTTATTAATTGGGTTTTCTAGTGCATAGGTTGGGCTTAAGAGCAGCAACGAAAATGAGGATAAAATAATATATCTAAATAGTCGGTACAGGTATTTCATGATATATCCTTGTATCAGTTGTTATTGTGGTATCTCATCAGAATATAAATAAAAAATAGGTAAATAATTAGAAAATATAAGATGTTTTATTTGAACGGTATCAAATTGTTGATATTTACCTCTCATGGTTAAACGAAAGAGCACATACGTACTCTTTCGTTATCGTTAGGTGTTGGGTTATATGAGATGTTATTAATATATCTACAGGGTAGTGTGTCTAAATGAATATTATAAATTTAGCTGTTAATATTCCTAAATAGTTCTATTTAGTGTTCGATGTGTTTATTGTGAATCTAAATGTTTACTTATCTCTCTTTACCACCATGCTTCCCACATCGCGCCAACACTTAGTGTGTCTTGTTTTACGCTTGACGTGCCTTGCACTGAATTATCTACGTCACCGACAGTGGTGTAGAAGCGAAGCATTGGTCGGCTTCCTGGTAAACCACCCCATGAAATATTTTGTGATAAGGTGACTTTCCAACCGCTTTTTTCATCACCATTTTTGTGATCTTCTAAGGCATATCCAGTTTCTAGCCAAGTGGAATGGATGTTGTTCCATTGATAGGTTGGCCGAACAATCACTGAGTATTCATTTCTTTCATCTGCGTCTGAACCAGAAACATTTTTGTAAGATGTTAGGTATTCGACAGCAAATGGTTCTGTCACATTTACCGCTCCCTCGAAACTTGCATACAATGCTTGAACATCCCCGCTGAGGTTGAATACAGAGCTATCAGCGCCGTCAGCATAGCGTACGATCAATTTAGCTGCTGGGCTGAAATCAAGTTGTGATGCTAGTTGCCATGCTGTCTCATTGTTTACATCAGGAGAGCCTACTGTTACGGCCTCATCTGACGCAAAGCCATAGTTTGCGAACAGAGCAATGTTGGCGCCACCAAGTTCAATACCATGAAGTTTGGATGTGAGGGCATATCGACCAGTATCATTACCCAATGCACCGCCATCACCGTAATCGACTTGTCCTATAAAGCCAAAGTCAAACTTAGTACCAGCTAAGTTTAGATTATAGAATCCACCACCTTGACCGTCATGGTCCATCCACGCGTAGTCATTGAGGCTTTGTTTTGGACGCTGATGGAAGTCACGACCAGCCCATACATAGAGATCCGGTTGGCTTTCAAAAATATTGGTGACGCCCGCATAGGCTTTTTTTAAGCTCAGTCCGCCCGGAGAGTCCCATTGGTCGACGCCCCATTGATCTATCATAAACGCGACATCCCAAATCGGGCCGTCGTCATTGCTGAAGACTTTAGCAAATTGGAATTCACCGCCGTTGGCTTCATTTCCAAGGCGTCCAGTGGCAACGCCTGTAGTGCCGACTTGGACGTAACGTTGATCGCCAGCTGAGTAATGAGCGCCATAACGAGCATAGCCAGAAAAGACAATACCGAGTGGTATTTCTAAATCCGGAGTTAATACCATTGGCTGTTGGTTATCGGCATAACTCAAGTCGATTTTAGCTTCGAGTTCTTGTACGCGTTTGGTTAGTTCTTCAATATTTTCGCTAGAAGCAGAGATAGAAAAGGAAGCAATAATTGTGGTCACTGCAAGTGCGACAGATGATAACTTACATTTATTCATTTCTAATTATTCCTTTAAAGAAAGTTGTACAAATAATATGGCTGCTTAACATGGCTATTTAACCAAATTAATAAGGAAATATTTAGGAAATAAAGCGGGAAGAAAATGATCTTATTCAAATGATAGTTATTTTATTCTTTATTTATTGATGGTTCAAAACAAAAAAGCACCGCGAATGCAGTGCTGTGATAAAAGAAGATTATGGGCTAATTAAATCGTTTTAGTTTAATTTATTCTCAGTCCTTTCTCATCAAAAAAATGACAATCGTTACTTTGACAGGTCAATTTAACATCGCTGTAAGCTTTAAGATCAATATCACCAGTTAAATGGACTTTAAAGTCATTGACCCCAGCAAAATTACCAAACATATAGGTTGCATTCCCTAAACGTTCACTTACTTCGTTTTGAATCACAAAGTGGACATCACCATCACATTCAGTTTTCAAATGCTCAGGGCGGATTCCCAGCGTGATTTTTTGTCCGACATTGATATTGGCCAGATTGCGCTGCACAGTTATCGTTTCACATTGATTAATCTGTATATTGATTTGGTTATCGTTAATAGACTGAACTACACCAGGTAAGAAATTCATTCTAGGGCTACCAATGAACCCAGCAACGAATAGATTGATTGGATAATGGTAGAGTTCCAAAGGGCTGCCGACTTGTTCAATCATCCCTTTGTTTAGCACCACAATTTTGTCAGCTAAGGTCATGGCTTCTACTTGATCATGAGTAACATAAATCATGGTGTTACCCATGTCTTGATGCAGTCTTGCAATCTGTAAACGCATCTCTACTCGAAGTTCCGCATCAAGGTTTGATAGGGGTTCGTCAAACAGGAACACCTTAGGTTCCCTTACGATGGCCCTGCCAATCGCGACACGTTGCCGTTGCCCCCCGGACAGCTGCTTTGGTGTTCGGTCTAATAAACTTTCGAGCTGTAATGTTTTCGCGGCTTTTTGGACTAGAGCTTCAATCTCTTGCTTGGGATGCCCTGTCATTTTTAAGCCAAAGCCCATGTTTTCAGCCACAGTCATATGAGGGTACAAAGCGTAAGATTGGAACACCATTGCTATTTTTCTTGATGCCGGGTCACAATCGTTAACAAGTTCTTTATCAATGTAGAGTTCGCCCTCTGTAATATCTTCCAAACCGGCAATCATTCTTAGTAAGGTCGACTTACCACAGCCTGATGGGCCAACAAATACCACAAACTCGCCTGAATCGATCGTCAGGTCGATGTTATGGATTGTCTGTATTTTTCCGTAACGTTTGACAATTTGATTTAATTTAACATCAGCCATGGTGAACCTCATTCGTCTTAGAGTGCTGTGATATAGGTTGAGCAATTGTGAGTGATAGAGTCTGCTGGCCAAAAATCTGGCTTGTCACTGTAATCGTTGCTTCTCCGGCTTGGTGAGCTTTAACCCATAAGCCGATTGCGCCGCCATCAAGCGCCAACATACTTGGTCCTATTAATGACAAATTGTTGCTGGTGGAGACCGAAAGCACATCTTTACAGTAAGGAAGTAACTGTTGATGTTGATCCAGCGCTTTTATTGTGACGCGACAGGTATCAGAACAATCAGCCATTAAATGAGAAGTTTGCAATGAAATAGAAAGCTCTGTTGGCTGTGGAGAAGCGGCTAGCTCCTTGCGCATAACGAGTTTTCCGTTGGTATATCCACGAATGATAAGGTTGTTCCAAGTATGGCCCCAATCCCCTAGGGGCAAACTGCGCTGATTTAGTCGATCAACAATTACAGGAGGGTGAGGTAAATGTGGGAACCTAGCTCGATCAGGGTAGAAAGTTTCACAACGATCACTACCTAGCACTTCGATCTCAATACTGTCGCAATTGGTTAAGATCATTAGCGGTAAAGCGCTCGCCTCTGGACGGTCTCCACGAGTCCAGTAGGTGACTGGTTGTAATACAGTGTGTTGTTCTGGGTTCATTTGGCTGGCATAAACGCTCGCCGCGAATTTTGGAATGCGAAATGCGTCCATGATGCCGTGATAGCAAATTTTATCGCCACTTCCAAAATCCTGATGCGTATTGTAATCAAACAGACACCAAGCAATGGCACCACTGATGTTTGGATTTGCAAAACTGGCATCTAAAACTCGAAGATGGCGAGTCACATGTTCGATTTGCCATGTTTCACAGTCTTGGCGCTTAGTTGGATACATATGGCCAGCATATTCGGTAATCATGTATGGAACTTGCTTATCAAGGCCTGTCACGTTTTGTGGACTGCGGACGGCGAGTACTCCATTTGGATTGAGTTGACTATCACTGAGGATAAAATCATTCATTGTGTAAACGTCTTCGAGAAACTCACTGTTTTGTATGCACCGTACCCCGCCAGTTTGGCGTGTTGAATCGAGCGACTTAGCCAGTTGATTAGTGCGTAGATAGAAATCGTGATGATCCGCTGATTCATTAATGCGAACGCCCCATAAAATAATACTTGGGTGATTCCAGTCTCTTTCGATCATGGCTTGGACATTATCAACCGACTTATCTTGCCACTCTTGTTCGCCAACATGTTGCCAACCAGGGATCTCTTCGAAAACAAGTAGGCCAATCTCATCACATCGATCGAGGAAATCGGGTGATTGTGGGTAATGAGATGTTCTTACTAAATTGAACCCAAGTTCGTTTTTCACGATATCTGCGTCATCTTGCTGAGCACGTTTACCCATGGCATAGCCAATGTAAGGAAAACTCTGATGACGATTGATCCCGACTAACTGAACTCTTTCTCCATTGAGATAGAAGCCATCGGTTCTAAATTCAGCTTCACGAAATCCTATTTGAGTTGTGTATGTATCAAGTTTTTCATTTGAAATAAGATCAACTTCAATGCGGTATAAATTCGGGTTGTCTATACCCCAAAGCTCGATAGCTTTTAAGCCATACGCCATGATGGTGACAGGTGTACTCACGGAGGGAACATGAACATGATCGGACTCGTAGATAGTCTGATTTTGCTTGTTAATTAACCGAAGTTGCAGCGCCAATGATTGGGCACTGTCATCAAACGATTCGAGAAAGACATTAACTCTCAAAGTAGGATCTACGAGGACGTTATATGTTTCTACTTTTAAGTTTTTGATCCGCACTGATGAGTAAGTCGTGAGTGATACATCGCGATAGATACCCGGAAAACAGAGAAAGTCCAATTGTCCACCAAAAGGGGGAATTAATGGGTTTTCTAAGCCACTTAACGTCACTGAAATGAGGTTTTTACCCTCTTGGAGAAATGGCGAAATATTGACATCAAAAGGCGTGAAACCATCACTATGTTGCGCTACCAGTTTTCCATTGACATAAACGTGGGCATCACACATCACACCTTCAAAGCGTAAAACACTAAATTGGTTGTTTTTGCTATCAGTCCACTCCAAAGGGTAGTGATAGGTATAATCGCCATGCAATGACGCTTCATCAAAGTAATTGAACGGTACGTCATGAGCGTTGTGTGGCAACTCTACGGATTGGTAGTTATCGACATTATCGAGAGAGGCAATCACATCGTGGCCACGACAAAAAAACCAGTTATTTCGAATGTTGTGAGAATGACGCATTATTTGATTGCTCCAGTCATACTCGCCACGAATTGTTTTTGCATGGCGAAGAAAATAAGTAAACTCGGGAGAGTGGCAACAACAGTTCCAACCATAATTAACCCAAAATCAGGGGCATAGGCGGAGGCAAAGCTTGAAAGCACAAGGTTCATTGTTTTAAGTTCGTTTGATTGCAGAACGACCAGAGGCCAGAGAAATGAATTCCAAGACGCCATGAATACAATGATAAATGCGGCTGAATAACTTGAACGCATAATTGGAAAATAGACATATAAAAATATTTTCCATTCAGCAACGCCCTCGACACGAGCGGCATCGATTAATTCTCGGGGAAACGTCTTAGTACACTGTCTAAAATAGAAAATGATGAATGCCCCAGCGACAGTCGGCATGATGACGGCAAAATGCGTATCCAACATGCCAGCTTTACCAAACATGGTGAATAGCGGAATTAGCAGTGCTGCAAAAGGAATCATCATAGTAGTCAGCAATGCAACGTAAACGCGTTCACGGGTTTTACTGCTGTAGATTTCAAACGCATAGCCAGCAATAGAGCAAACAATAAGGGTTGAAATCGTACTGAGGAGCGCGATTTTCGATGTATTGTAAAAAATTAACCCTAAATCAACTTGGCTTGTGAGTTTTTCGAGGTTCACAAATAATTGGTCGCCAAAAGAAAACTTACCCATATTGATATCACTGGTTTTGTTGGTGCTTGATACAAGCATCCAATAAAAAGGAAATAGGGATAAAAAGCTGACCAGTATTAAGAAAATATACATTGACGCATTATATATTTTGCTACTTCTCATTATTTATCCCTCGCTATTTTAAACTGGAATAGGGCTAGGACGGCGGCAAAAACTACGATCACATATGAGACCGTCGCTGCGTATCCAAAGTTAGGCATAAACTTAAATGACAAGTTATAAATATACAGTGATAACGTCAGCGTTGAGTTCGCTGGGCCACCATTAGTAATGTTCATAACCTCATCGAATAACTGTAATGTCCCTATTGTTGAGGTGACAGTAGTAAATAGAATGACAGGTTTTAATAGTGGCACAGTGATAAAGAAGAACTGTTTTATTGGACTTACTCCGTCTATTCTTGCAGCTTCATAAATGGACTTATCGATATTTTGCATTGCTGATAAATAAAAGATCATGTTGTAGCCAGTCCAACGCCAAGTAATCGCGATGATGATGGTGACTTTTGCCCAGAAAGGATCGGCTAACCAAGGGATTGGCTTGTCGATGATATTTATAAGCAATAAAAATGAATTAATTACACCATCAAGTTCGAACATACTTTTGAACAATATTGAATATGCAACTAATGAAGTAACACAAGGTAAAAATATCGCCAATCTAAATAATTGTTTATATTTTAGTTTTGGCGAATTCAAACAAGATGAAATAGCTAATGAAAGCAGGATCATAATAGGCACTTGAATGACCAAAAAACCTAATGTATTAAATAGAGCCTTTTTAAAGACTGGATCATAAAAGAGCCGTACAATATTGCCTAACCCCACAAATTCCATCACTACGCCACGGCCTGAATGAAAAGAAAGCCATAGGGATTTGAGAATAGGGTAGACAGTCATAATGGCAATAAGGCTTACCGCAACGGCGACAAAAGCCCAGCCATTGATGTCGTATAGCCGACGTACTTTGGATTGATTCATTATTTTTCCACCACAGAGAATGTGCAGCTTGATATGTCTACGCGATTTCAGATTGTTTCTATCTAATGGAAACTATCAAGCTGCTTTAAGGTCTAGATACCTTGGTATTTCAATGTTTGTTCAACACGTTGTAAGACTTGTTTGACATCTTCCCCTTTTAAGATTGCTGGAATTTCAGAGGCGATGGCGGTGTCAATTTCTTGAGTGTACATGCCATAAGGTACTTGCGGAATTTCACTCACCCATTTAGAAAAATCAGAGAAGACAGGTTGGCCACCAAAGAAAGGATCACTCACCGTGTATGCATAACCAGTCGATGCGGGTAAATAGGTTGCAAGAGCGCCTCTTTCTACTAAGAGGGTTTGATACATATCTTGGTCAGCAGCGAAGGTTTTTTTCAGAAAATCGATAGCGAGAGGTTTATCTTTGCTGGTGCTAAGTACATACCAACTAGAGCCACCTTGATTCGAGGCATGAGTGGCATTTTCAATATTAAGTCTTGGAATTGGTGCCACTTTCCATAAGCCGGCTTGTGCTTCGACACTTTTAATTGAGCCCATAATCCAAACCCCGGAAGTCACTGTAGCGCTTAAGCCAGCGTTAAAGCTTCCTACAAAGCTAGACCAACCTGAGATTGGACGCGTAATTTCGGCGTCATTAATCACTTTAATGGTTTCTAGAGTTTCAACGAGCGCTTCGTTTTTTGAGATATTGAGCTTGCCTTGATCGTCAACGAACCATTCCCCTCCTGATTGCATCATAATATGAGGTAGAACCACATCATTCATATCATAGGTGAGCATTGCTACGCCGGTTTTTTCTTTGACGACCTTGCCAATTTCAATGAATCGCTCCCAAGTGATATTAACTAAGTCTTCGTGTTTGAAACCTGCTTTTTCTAAATAGTCAGTGCGGTAAAATAAGCCAGCGACTCCTGAATCAAAAGGGATGCCGTAAATTTTTTCGTCTTTGGTCATCACCTTAACTTTATACGGTGCAAATTCGCTGTAATTAATATGATCTTGTAACGGAAGAAAGGAACCAGGGTAAGCTTCTAAGAATTTTTGTGCGTTGTAGTCTTCGATTAGGACGATATCAGGAAGAGAGGTTTTGATACCTGAAGCCAGCATGGTATGTAGCTTTTGTTCTATATCTTCACGAGCTGAGTCAATAACTTCGAGTTCAAAGTCTGGTGTTTGTTGCTGATAACGACTGGCAGCTTCATGCATTGCCGCAACATTAAAATTTGGGTCCCATGCCCATACCGTTAAGTCATCAGCACTTGCTGACGCAGTGATGGCTGATGCGATGAGGGATAAAGATAAAACCGATAGTTTATTATGAATTTTCATTGTATTCGCCTAGTGGTTGTAGGAGTTACAGTTAATGTATTTTGACTAATGGATCGTTGCAATTGGCGAAATCATGATAATTATCATCGGAAGTGATCTAGGTCACTTATATTTGATGTTGAGTAAAAGAACTTAGATCTCGGCAAAATTGTTAGGGAAAGTTTTCCTTAATAATTACTATTGATTAAATGAAATTGGATATCAAAGTGACATATTTTATGTGGTCATTTATGTATTTCGCCTTGGTGAGATTTATTTTTATAAGATCGCCGCTAATATAGTTTTTGTTGCCAGTAAATAAATGGGAAAATTCACTAAAAATTTATTTATTTTTTTATTTATATCGTCTAGTTTATACTCAGATTCGTAGGAAATAATTAGGAAAATAGAGTGGCAACGATCAAAGATATCGCTTTACTAGCGGGAGTCGCGTCTTCTACAGTGTCTCGTGTTCTTAATGATGATCCGACGATATCGGTGACGAAAGATAAGCGTGATAAAATACGAGAAACGGCTAAAGAGTTAGGTTACTCAACGCCAACAATGAGGAAAAAGGTCGCACGTCACGAAGATGATTCTTTTGTTGCTCGAACGCACTTTAAGCTGGTGAATCGTGCGGAGTTAAATATTGTTGTTGTACACTTTTTAACTCCAACAGAAGAACTGAACGACCCTTATTTTACGGCGGTAAGAATTGGGATCGAAAAGCGATGTCATCAATTCAATATTGCGCTAAGAAATACGTTTGTTGCGAATTTGGCATCAAGTGGCGGGTTTATTAAACAAGCTCAAGCCGTGATCTGTGTTGGTCATTTTTCACAACAAGATGTTCAACAGATTTATACTCTCAATTCCAATCTGATCTTTGTTGACTCAGAGCCCATGCAACATAGCTGTGATTCGGTTCTATTTGACCGAGAAGATGCTGCCATCGAAATTGTTTCAAATATTATTGATAGTGGTGCTGTACGCCCTGCATTTATTGGCAACGATGAAGCTAGGCTATATGTTTTCCGTTCATTAACGCAATCGGCTGGTGTTTATAACGATGAGCTTTGCAAAGTTAGTGATGCTTTTTGTATAGAGTCGGGCTATCAGGCCATGACGGAATTGTTGAATCGTAAAGAGATACCAGATGTAGTCTTTGCAGCGACAGATATTATTGCGATCGGAGTATACCGTGCGATCCAAGAACGAGATATTGATATCCCTAAAACGATTCAAGTGGTCGGCATGAACGATATTCCTGCAGCCCAGCACCTTAATCCGACTTTGACGACAATGAAACTATTTCCAACAGAGATGGGAGAGTCAGCGGTAGACCTTGCCATTGAGCGTGCAGCGGGACGCAATTATAAGAAAAAAGTCTTACTTGGATATAAGATGATGTGGCGTGACAGTTTCTGTTTGGAACAAAGTCCACTTTAGTGTGAGCATTTCCGCTTACAGCTGCGAATTTGGTGTACTATCTTAGGTAAGGTGTTGATTGTCAATATCTTTTCTGCTAGGTGCACTTGCTTGTCTAGGCCAATAGGGAAGCCAACTCGTTTGATGATTGCCTTCATTTAAATTATTTTCACTTTTTTTGCGTCTTTTCGGTTTGTTGTTCGTCTTCTAGAAGCTAAAGCAATTTTATGAAGTGAATAAATGAACAATAACGACGTAACATACTCAGAAATTGATATCCAAAATTTCCTCAACAATGACCGCGTGCAAGCTTCTTTGGTTGATATTCGCCGAGGTATTGAAAGGGAATTGATTCGAACGACAGAACAAAGTTTACTGTCGGGAGTACCGCACCCCAAAGCGTTAGGTTCAGCGTTAACCCACCCTTATATCACCACCGATTTTGCAGAGTCTCAGTTGGAACTGGTGACAGCAGCAATGACGGACCGAAGTGCGATGTTCAATTCGTTGGCCTCGTTACATTGTTTTGTCGCGCAGCGATTACCTTTTGGTGAAATGTTATGGGGAGCCAGCATGCCGCCTATCTTGCCAAACGAAGAGGAAATTGCGATCGCGAATTATGGCACATCTAACGCAGGTCTATTGAAAATGCGTTATCGCCAAGGATTGGCGAATCGATACGGTAAACGGATGCAATTGATCTCAGGTATTCACTATAATTTCTCGTTACCTCAATCATTTTGGCAAGCGCTTCATAGTGAGACTCACAGTGATCTTTCTATTGATGACTTTATTTCAGACCGTTACTTCCATCTGATTCGCAATGTATTACGCCACGGTTGGATTATTGCTTATCTTTTTGGTGCCTCACCTGCGGTAGACAAGAGTTACCTGATAGGAAAAGAGCATACTTTAGCATCATTGGATGAAGATTCGTTTTACTTACCGTGGGCGACATCTTTACGTTTAAGTAATTTAGGTTATACAAGTAGCGAACAATCATTGTATCCGGTGAGCTTTAATAATAAGCAAGCCTACTTATCGGATTTATTTACGGCATTAACTCGCCCAAGTGAGCGATATACTCATTTTAGCGGTGACCAACAACTCAATGGGTCTGTATTGCAACTTGAAAATGAACTGTATGGATCGGTACGTCCTAAGATCGTCAGTGATGAGTTACGCCCTTTGTACGCAATGTGTCACCATGGAGTTCAATATGTCGAATTGCGCAGTTTGGATAACAATCCATATTTGCCTCTCGGTATCAGCGAAGAACAAAGTCATTTTCTCGATCTGTTTCTAACTTATTGCGCTTTAGCACCAAGCCCAGAACTGACGGAACGAGAGCGAACGGTGATTGTACGTCGTCAGGAACTTGTGGCAACACGAGGTCGAGAGCCTCAACTGAAATTACCATCATTACAGAGTAACCTCGAGGTGGTGGAAGAAGAGTTAACGCAAATGGGACTTGGAATCATTAGCTCGATGAGAACGGTCGCTCTAGTATTTGACGAAAAATTTGCGACGTCTCAGTATCAAGCAAGTTTAGATCATGAATCAGAGAAGTTTCATAATAGTGAGCTAACGCCATCTGCCATGCTGCTAGCCCAAATGCAGCAAGAAAATTTGTCGCACAGCGCCTTAATCAAACAGCTATCCAATGAGCATTTGAATCATGTTCATTTAGATCAAAAATCTATTGGAATAACAGAAGACGAAACACTCATTCAATTGGCAACTGAATCACTGTTTAAGCAAGCGTTAATGGAGTCTCAGCAGGAGATCGATTTTGATGATTTCTTAAAACAAAAAAACGAACTACAGCGTGACTGTAAGCAACAAGCAGCAGTGGTGTAAGTCGACATGAAGATTCTTTGGAAATTGCGTGGCTACATGAAAATGTATGCCCGACAGTACCTAATCGCGTTTGTGGTATTGCAAGTGGTCGCACTATTGAATTTAGTCCCATCTTGGTTAATCGGGCGAATAGTCGATAATATCAGCTCAGGTCAACTGACTACGACTCAACTGGCTAGCCATGTGGGTGGCATCGTGCTTGCAGCGTTTGCTATGTATGCTTTGCGTTATGTTTGGCAAAGTCGTTTATATGGTGCATCTATTGCTATCACTCGTTTGTTGCGCCGCGAGTTGTACGATAAGTTTTCGCGTTTATCCCCCTCATTTTACACACGCCGCAGCAGTGGTGATTTGATGGCTCATGCCACTAATGACCTAAATGCCGTCGAAGAAGCGACGGGAATGGGAGTGATGACCTTAGTCGATTCGTTTATTGCTGGATTTACGGTTATCTTCGGCATGATTTTCGTTGTTAACGGCCAGTTAACCGCTATTGCTTTGCTGCCATTTCCGTTGTTGATTTTGATTACTCATCGTTATGGAACGCAGCTACATAAAGCGTTTGGGCGTGCTCAAGCGAGCTTTTCTTGTTTGAATGAAGAAGCGCGGGAGTCGGTTGCGGGCATTCGCGCGGTGCGATCTCACGGTATTGCACAGCGTCAAGAGCAGCGTTTTACCACGGCATTGGATGAAACGCTACAAGCCAACTTATCGGTGGCGAAAGTAGATGCCGCATTTGCTCCAACTATTCAGCTTATCTACGGGCTTTCATTTGTTATGTCGCTTACTTTTGGCGCTTATTTGATCAGCAAAGGCAATATTACCGTCGGTCTATTTACAACGTTCACGCTTTATTTAGGCCAGCTACTTGGACCTTTCTTACAATTTGGTTGGCAATTCAATGTATTTCAGCGCGGCAGTACTTCATGGCAGCGTTTAGAGACACTCTTCTCTGAAGTAGAAGATGTGATTGAAGGGGCGCAAACATTGCCAAACGATGCGAAAGCTCGGTTATCTGTTGATATTGATGCGTTTACCTATCAAGGTAGCCAGCATCGTACATTGGAGCAGATTCGATTTGAACTTCCTCAAGGTGGATTGGTGGGAATTACTGGCCCGACAGGGGGCGGGAAAAGCACTCTATTACAGCTGATATTACGCCAGTTCCCGTTAATGAAACCGTCACGTATTGCGATTGATGGGCATGATATCGAGACGCTGACCTTTGATTCGTTACGCAGCAATGTTGCTTGGGTCCCTCAAAAGCCGTTCTTATTTTCTGGGACGATAGGAGAAAACATTGCTTTGGCAAAACCGGATGCAAGCATCGATGAGATTATTCATGTCGCACAGATGGCGGGAATTAAAGATGAGATAGAAGCGATGAAACAGGGTTTTGACACTCCATTACGTGAGGGCGGTAGTAATCTTTCTGGTGGACAGAAACAGAGATTAACGCTTGCACGGGCGCTGCTTTCTGGGGCCGATATTTTGTTGCTGGATGATCCGTTCAGTGCGTTGGATATGAAAACAGAAGTCTTGGTTCGTCAAAACCTGAAAACGCACTATCGACATAAGACGTTGCTTTTGGTGACCCAACGACTGACCAACTTGCTTGAGGCAGACCATATTTTGGTGCTTAACCAAGGTCAAATAGAAGAGCAGGGATCACATCATGAATTGGTGGCAAAACAAGGCTGGTATTCCATGGTTTATCAACGTCAAAGCCAGTTAGGTAAAGAGGAAATTTCTCATCACCTTGGTCTAGTCATCGCTCAACCGTTGGAAAATCAACCTAAAACTCATCGACAAATACATGAAAAGCCACAGCAAGAAATGGGAGAAGCTCATGTCTAGCGAACAACACATAGAGATGAAGAGTAATCAATCCTTGTTCAAGCGTTTGTTTGCCTATTCTCTGCCTCATAAACGATCGTTTTTATTAGCGTTTATCATGCTGGCCGTTGCGGTTTGTGCTGAAGTGGCGATCCCATGGCTAGCGAAAATCATCTTAGATGATGTGATTGTGCCGCAAAAATTCGAATGGTTCCATCTTGCGTGGCTGACTGGATTGGTGATGTTGTTTTACCTTATCTCAGCCGTGTTTACTTATTTTCAGGCAGTGCTGTTTCGGCAAGGGGCTTTGCTGGTCATTAAAGATGTAAGAGAGCAACTTTTTCGCCATGTTCTTAGTTTTCCAATTAGCACATTTGACCGTCTGTCAGCTGGGAAATTAGTGTCTTATATTACCAATGATACGGAATCGATGCGTGACCTGTTTGTATCGACATTTCCCACGATTGTTCAAGGGGGAATGCGGATCATTGCTATTTTTGTAGCGATAGCATTGCTTGATTGGCGCTTGATGTTGTTGAGCTTAATTTTGATTCCAGTATTGCTTCTAACTATGCATTTGTATCGCAAAATATCGATGCCGATATTTGATGGGATTCGAGTCCAGATCAGCAATATTAATGGTCAAATTAATGAGTCATTGCAAGGTATGGCGCTGATACAAGCATTTCGTCAGCAAAAAGCATTTCAAACAAAATTTGAGCAGGAAAACCAACGCTGGTTTGAGTTTAGGACGCGCTCGATTGCTATTGATAGCCTGATGTTGATCCCACTAACTCGACTTGTTTCTATTATTACGGCAGGTGGCATAGTGGCTTGGTTTGCGGGAGCGTCTTTAACCACAGTAGTTGAAGTCGGCACACTGTACGCATTTTTGAATTATATCGAGCGTTTCTTTGACCCATTCCGTCAACTTTCAATGGAACTGCGCAAACTGCAAGTGGCGACGGTCTCTTCAAAGCGCGTGTTTGAACTACTTGATGACGAGTCGGAGCAAGGGCGTCACTCGAGTGAATGGGTCGACATACCGGACCAACATGATATTGAATTTGATAATGTGAGTCTGAGTTATGAGCAGGGAACCCCTGTTTTGCAGAACGTGAGTTTCACCGCTAAAGGAGGCCAGTTCACCGCGATTGTTGGCCACACAGGGAGTGGTAAAAGTTCGATTATTAATTTGTTGATGCGCTTTTATCAACATCAACAAGGGCAAATATTAGTCGGTGGAAAGTCTTTAGCAGCGTTACCTGAAGCGCAGTTGCGCGATATGTTTGGTCTGGTTTCTCAAGACCCAACTATTTTTAGTGGTTCTATACTAGAAAATATTGACTTGTCCCATCAGGCTCCGAATGAAGCACAAGCGATCATGGCGGCAAAAAAAGTGACGGCTGACGGTTTTATTAAGCGTTTGAGTGGCGAATACCATCATAAACCGGGTCATAGCGGAGCCTCTCTTTCTGTTGGAGAAAGACAGTTAATAGCCTTAGCAAGAGCCTTAACCCATGATCCGAAAATCTTTTTGTTGGATGAAGCAACGGCCAATATAGACAGTGATAGTGAAGATGCGGTGAAGCGAGCGATAGAAAATATTCAAGATGGTCGAACCGTGATTACAGTCGCTCACCGCTTATCGACCATTCAAAATGCAGATCAAATCTTGGTGATGAATAAAGGACAGATTGTTCAACGTGGGACTCATGAGGACCTAGTGCGGCAAGTGGGCGATTATCAAGATCTCTACCTTGCGCAAAAAAAGCAAGAAGAGCAAGAACATCAAAATAGCACGCTCGGTTTAGTGACCGTACCAGCCGTAGCAGTTTAGTAGCTCAGTTGAGCGGCTATTTAGCTAATGTACTATTTAATCAATGCATTAGTACGCTAGACAGTATTAAGTTAGGCATCATTCAGTGATGCGTTATTAAGAGCAATAGATAATGAATGTGGAAAAAACGAACCGATTAGAAACAGCACACGTTATGGCCAAGCAAGCGGCCATTCCCCAGCAAGTAGTCGAAGATGCCTGTGAATGGGCGATCATGCATGGTGTCGCGTTCAGACAAGCTGATAATACTGCAAGACATTGCCCTTTTAGCATTGCGCCGATGACGATGGAGCGCCCGGTGTACGAACATCTACTTAAGGTCGTTCCGCTGATCACAAAATTAGTTAGTGAAGTGTCGGAAGATCCCGCGTTTTTGCAATCATCACTGAGTGCAATGGCAAAAGCAGATCCGTTTTTTGCGCTGCTTATGTCGTTACATCTTCAAGCTCATGGTAGCGAAGAGCACCGTATTGAACCTGCACGTGAACCATTGCTATTGATGAGAACCGACTTTATGGATGACAGATATCACGGCGCTAAGGTGATTGAGTTCAACGGTATTGCTGCTGGAATGGGGCCATTTGGTCAACGCGCGACGGAATTTCATCGTTACCTTAAATCACAATGGCCGGCGACTTATCAAGAGTGGGCGGAAGAGGTATCGGCGCAGCCTGCTGAAAACCACGGTTTAGAACAACTTGCATTTGCGATTGCGACGTCAGCTAAAAAAATTCAGGCTGATTTTAACCAGGAGGGGAAGCCGACCTTTTTAATGGTGGTGCAAAATAACGAAGACAACGTTTATGACCAGCATCTTTTGGAAGTTGAGTTACAACGATTGGGGTTGCGCACCGTCAGACGAACGTTTGAACAGTTGAGTAAGCAACTCTCTAGCGGCGACAATAAACGTTTAATGCTAGAAAATGTCGGTACGATTGATGTGGTTTACCTTCGAGCGGGTTATCAGTACCAAGATTACTGTGCCCCTGAACTAAATGAAACCGTGTGTTGCGAAACCCTGAGTAAAACTCGACTGTTCATTGAACAGCATCATGTTGCCGTGAATGCCACGATTGGTCAGCAATTGGCGACGAGCAAAACCATGCAGATGTTATTAACCATGTTACCGGCACAAGAGTACGCGCGTTGGGGCTTAACGTTAGAAGAAGCGAAACTAGTGAAAAGCGTATTGGCGGAAATGAAGCCGGTAAGCGAAGAAAATATTGAATGGTTCCATGCTCATGCGGATAAACAACAATGGGTACTTAAAAATCAAGGAGAGGGTGGTGGTCACTGTGTATTCGGTGAGGATATCAGCGCACAACTTAATAAACTTGAACCGGAAGAATATGATGCCTGGGCATTGATGCAACGCCTATACCCTCATGAAAGAGAAAGAGCGACAGTCGCTGTGCGTGATAGTCAGCAAACCGTTGTTGACAACTTGATGAGTGAAGTCGGCTTATTTACTGCTTACTTCAATGGTGAACCTGTCACGCAATTTAATGGTTATGCTGGGTATTTGATCCGCAGTAAACCGGCCAGTGAAAATGAGGGGGGAATCCATAGCGGCAAAGGGATTTTAGACTCACTGACACTCGCAGATTAATTCTCTTTATCGGCTCAAACTATCTATTCAACGCGTTCAAGGATGAACGCTTGTTTGGTTTTCGATATTTATTTCAACCTCCTCCTTATTTATTCTGATTCTGAGTCATTTAATTGCATTGTATATCTACGGAGTCTAGTTGTTTTTGGCTCGGCGTAGTCTTAGCTGCCATTTAAGTCAAAATAAAATTAACGAATAATAAAGTTGCCAGAATAAAAAACGCTTATCTATGCTTACTGACACGTAATGTTACATTTATGTAAACTTTGCCATGAGTGCTTAATACGAGAAAACACGTAATTGGCTCTCACGATTAGGTGGATATATATGAGTTCAGGAAGTAATAAAATGGGTCTTATTGGCCTTACAACCATTGTTACAGTCAATATGATGGGGTCGGGTATCATTTTGCTGCCCTCGAGTTTGGCTCAAACTGGCGGTATCGCTTTGCTTGCGTGGGGGATCACTGCTGTTGGTGCGCTATGTATTGCACACGCATTTTCTAAATGTGGCATGTATTGTACTGATGACGGGGGGATGTCAGCCTATGCAGCCAAAGCACATGGTAAATCGAGTTTCTTTATTGCCTCTTACACCTACTATGTTTGTTTGGTGATAAGTGCTGTCGCGATAGCGGTAACCTCCGTTGGTTATTTGGAGACTTTCATCCCGTGGTTAAAAACCAGCCCAATACATAACTTCGTCGGCGTGGTTGTGATATTAGTTTTAACCCTGTTAGCCAACTTTAGAGGCCCTAAAATAACCGGTAGTATTTCATCCATTACCGTTTGGGGGGTAATTATTCCAGTATTAGGCCTTTCCATCATTGGTTGGTTTTGGTTTGACCCGAAAATTTTTGCTGAAGCATGGAACCCTCATGATGTACCGATTTCAAAAGCTATTTCTTCAGGTATAGCTCTCACACTCTGGGCATTTTTGGGGATTGAGTCAGCTGGGGCAAACTCAGCTGCGGTTGAAAATCCTAAACGTAACGTTCCATTAGCCTGTATGTTGGCGACTATCTTTTCTGCTATCACTTATATCGCCTCCACCACGGTTATCCAAGGCATCGTGCCCAATGAACAACTGGCCGCTTCTGATGCTCCTTTCGGTTTAGTATTTGCGCAAATGTTTGATTCTACGGTAGGTAATGTAATTACCATGATGGCCATAGTAGCCTGTGTTGGATCCCTATTGGGTTGGCAGTTTACCAATGCACAAGTATCGAAAGCCGCTGCGGAGATCAATCTTTTTCCTAAAGTCTTTGCTGAAGTGAATAAGTATGACGCGCCATTTAAAGGCATGTTGATTATGTTGGCGCTAGAGCTAATTCTCGCCGTAATGACGATCTCTCCAACATTAATTAAACAATTTAATGTGTTGGTCGATTTAGCCGTATTTATCAACATGATCCCATACATTCTATCTATGACTGCATTAGGGGTGATTCTGCGTGATGGCAAGGTAAATGCTTCTGAATACAAAACCAGTATGGTTATAGGCTCTTTTGCCGTGATTTATAGTATTTACGGAGCCTATGCAACAGGAATGGAGTCCGTCTTCTATGGAACCTTGATTACGCTATTGGGTTACTTCTTCTATGGCTTTATCGCGAGTCGTGATGAACAAGAAAAAATCAAAGTATCTGAGACGAAATAGTGATTCAACGAACGTAATTTTAATTTGAAAGAAAGGAATGAGTACGATGGGGAATTATGGCAAGCAGAAGCATGTTTTGATCTTTAATGACACGGTAAAGTCCGGCGTTATTGAGAACGCACTCAACCGATTAATTGATGAATTTAAAACGGAGGGGGTGCGTGTCACCATAGCAACATCGTTTGATGATTGTTATTCCATTTTTAATGCCAATACTGCCGTTGATTGTTTTATGCTGACTTCACAAATGACGGGTCGACAAGCGGATGAGAACGACAAGTTTTTCCAACTCATTGATAAGCTAAATCGCCGCCAGCAAGGTGTACCAGTATTTCTATTAGCTGAAAGAAAGAAAATCACGTTATCGGTCAGCCGCGAGTTGATGTCACGAGTGGATGAGTTTGCGTGGATTATTGAAGATACCGCTGATTTTATCGTAGGACGGGCTATTGCTGGTATGGAGCGTTATCGCAAACAATTGTTACCACCATTAATGTCAGCGATGATGAGATATGATGATGTTCATGAATACTCATGGGCCGCTCCTGGTCACCAAGGTGGTGTTGGTTTTACCAAGACACCTGCAGGCCAACGATTTTATAGTCATTTTGGAGAAGCTCTGTTTCGTTCAGATATGGGGATAGAACGTGGATCGCTTGGTTCGCTACTCGACCACACTGGATACTTTGGTGATAGTGAAGCGTTTGCCGCAAAAGTGTTTGGCGCAGATAAGTCTTATTCGTTGGTGACAGGCACTTCAGGGGCAAACCGGACCATCATGCAAGTCTGTATGAAAGAAAACAGCCTAGCGATTTGTGACCGAAATTGCCACAAGTCGATTGAACAAGGCTTAATGTTATCCGGTGCTCGCCCAATTTATATGCTACCGACGCGGAATCGTTATGGGATTATTGGCCCAATTTATCCTCATCAAATGGAACAAGCCGCGCTGAAAAAACGTGCATTAGAAAGCCCACTAACTAAAGATTACGCCAATCAAGAAGCGGTTTATGCTGTTATTACCAATTGTACCTATGATGGTTTGTGTTATAACGCCAAACGGGTTCAAGAAATATTGGGTCAAAGTAGTAATCGCCTCCATTTTGATGAGGCATGGTATGGCTATGCCCGTTTTAATCCCATTTATGAAGATCACTTCGCCATGAGAGGAGATCCGGAAGACTCAGAGAGTGGTCCAACCGTCTTTGCAACCCATTCTACGCATAAGCTCCTTAATGCGTTATCGCAAGCATCTTACATCCATGTTCGCCACGGCAAAGATGCCATTGATTTTCAACGGTTTAATCAAGCGTATATGATGCACGCAACGACATCACCTTTGTATGCGATTAGTGCATCCAATGACATTGCCGTTTCACAAATGTCGGGGAACAGTGGCTATTCACTGACTCAAGAGGTTATTCACGAAGCTGTCGATTATCGCCAAGCAATGGGGCGTCTATATCGAGAGTTCCAAGAAGATGGCGACTGGTTCTTCAAACCTTGGAATGCAGAAAGCATCCTCGACCCAGAGACTGGCAAAGATATCCCATTTGAAGATGCCGATCCTGCTTTACTTGCATCGAACCAAGATTTTTGGGTGATGAAGCCCGGTGATAGCTGGCATGGGTTCAGTGATATGCCAGAAGATTGGTGTATCCTCGATCCGATCAAAGTCAGTATTCTTGCTCCGGGCATGGGGGGCGATGGCAAACTCCTTGATGAGGGGGTTCCAGCCGCTCTAGTGACTCAATACCTTACTCGCTTCGGTATTGTTCCAACGCGAACGACCGATTTTCAAATTATGTTCTTGTTCTCGATGGGGATAACCAAAGGTAAGTGGGCAACCTTGGTAAATACCTTGCTGCGCTTTAAGAAGCATCATGACCAAAACTCACCATTAAAACAGGCTTTGCCGGAGCTGGTGGAAAACTATCCTGAGATTTACGGTGAGATGGGGATGAAAGATCTGAGCGATAAGATGTTCCGCTATCTTCAAGAGCATACACCATCGGATAAATTGAATGCTGCTTACTCTACATTACCTGAAGCCGTTATGACTCCACGAGCGGCATTTGAAACTATTGTTGATAATAATGTAGAGATGGTGCCATCTAACAAATTAGAGGGAAGAGTCACTTCAAATGCGGTGATTCCTTACCCACCAGGTATTCCAATGTTGATGTCAGGGGAAAGTTTCGGTGATAGCAGTAGCCCACAAATTACCTATCTACGTAGTTTAGAAGTATGGGATAAAGAGTTTCCCGGTTTTGAACATGAAACCGAGGGCACGGAAGTGGTGGATGGGGTTTATCACGTTATGTGTGTGAAACAATAAAAAGACCATTGGTCATTTTCAGCGGGTTGAGTAGTCATGCTCAACCCGTTTTTTATTTTGATTCGGTTTTCTAAATGTTCTGCTGGGAATAGTAAAAATACAGAGAGATCATCGGCGTTGGCATGATGTACATCCACGACACGCAGAGCGAGTGTGCTTATCTAACAAGCTACGTTGCACTTTGCAGTAAGCATTTTTTAGCGCCCGACGTGCAGAGAACCAGTCATCAGGCTTCGTGAGCAGCAGGTAGCCATTGAAACGCTTGACGAGTTGAATGCGATTTTCATTGATAAAACGACTATCAAAGCCAATGTCAAAATAGTCGAGCGCTTCTTCAATACAAGTGAAACTGGCGATCTTCTGTTGGATATCAATTTGGCTCATGGTCATTATGCTAAACGAAATTTCGCCTAGCATAGATGAGCCATGCATTGACTTCTTTGATATGGTTCAACTTGATCTCAGACTTGAGTTTTTCGTATTCAGAACCGTTCATCTCCTAGAAAAGGGCTGTTACAATTTGTATTGAGCCAGTTCGATGATGGATTCAATCTCTAACTTCTTAAAAACTCGTGTTTTGTAAGTGCTTACGGTTTTTTCATTTAGGTCTAACTCATATGCTATTTTTTTATTGTTAAAGCCTTTTAAGAGCATATTGGCTACATTCAACTCTTGAGTTGAGAGCAATTGGTAAATTCTGCCAATATTCGACTTCTCACGCTCAGAAAGAGTGTGAATGATAGTTTGCATATAGCGTGGGTTCTTACTTGCGATAAAACAGTGGTAAGAGCCGCTAAGCATCTCACTATCAAGCGATTTATTCCCCTCCAGCAAACAGATTGATCCCATGAAGTTGGTCGACTTAAGTAAGGTATAAACGTTCGGTAAATCGCTATCAAGGAAATCAACATCGATCACGAGTAGGTCGATATTTTGCTCGTCAAATCGGTCTAATAGACAGGTGAGATTTTTTGACGCGCTGGTGGATCTAAACAGCTCACTTTTTTCCATGGTTTTTGTAATCGAGTGCTGTGATGCCGAATCCGAACTGTATATTTCCGCATGCCAAGTGATACCTTGGTCGTGACTTGGTTTGCATTCCACTGTTTGTTTATCAATAAAGGCTCTAAGCGCAGGGATCGGAAGTGGCTTCGAGGCGTAGAAGCCTTGATAACTATCGATACCAAGATTTTCAAGATACGTTAGTGTCTCTTCATCTTCGACACCCTCAACAATGCAATGTAAACCAAGAGAGTGTGCAAGTTGTATACACATACTGGTTAATTGCTGGTTGCAGTAGTTGTTGCTTAAATCTTTAATAAAGCGACGATCGATTTTGAGCTCAGTAAAAGGCAATAAAGTTAATTGGCTAAGGGATGCATGACCAGTACCAAAGTCATCAATAGAGAGGTTGATACCATGCATGCTTAAGCGCGCCAAATTAGATAGGGAATCAACGCTATAGTCATAGGCTTCATGTTCAGTTAATTCCAAAATTAAACGTGTTGGATTGAACTGATATTTAGCACAAAGGGAAAGTAAACCATCACAGATATTCTTTTCCAAGTTCGATTGACTGACATTAATCGAAAGGTTGAGTTCCTCACTAAAGTGGGAAATGGCCGCAATACTTTTTTCACTTACTACCCAAAATAGTTGGTCAAGTAACTTCATGGATGTAATGGTCGCTAAGAAGCTGATCGGCGTTAGTACACCATATTTAGGGTGTAAACATCTAACGAGAGCTTCGACACCAATAACCTGGTGAGATTGCGCACGGAATTGAGGTTGGTAATAGTTGATAAACCAGCCTTTTTCAAACGCTTCGTTTACTTCCTCTTCGCTTAATACAATATTGGTCGTCTCTTCGCTTGAGGGCGTTTGGCAGCTTTCAAACTTATGAAGAATTTTGGCGAGTGTCTCCAAAGTATGGGGTTTAGCCATTTTCTTAACGAAAGTGAATCCCGCTGCTGAACACATGTTTGCCGTGAGCTCAATGACGTTTTCTCTCATTGCACTGTGGATCACAATTCCAATATCTGATGAATAGCGAGATAGTGTCGCTAAAAAATGGACGCCATCGACTTTAGGTAAATTGATATCACAAAAAATCAAATCTACAGTTTGGTTTTGGCATATATCTAGAGCCGTATGGGCATCAGATGCGCAGATTACATCGGTATAGCCTAATGAACGTAATGAGAGCTTAAGCTTAGTCGCTTGGATCGGGTCATCTTCTATAATAAGTATATTCATCAGTTAGCAATCCTGAGTGAGCAACCAATGCTCAACATGTAAGTTAATCATTTTTAATTCCGCCAAAATCTCGTGCTTAAGCGCTAATTGCTGTTGTTCATCTTTTATTTGCTCATATCGAGTTGTGAGTTCGATAAGTGGCTGTATTTCCAATACTGCAGATGAACCTTTAATCCGATGGATTATATGGCTTGTCTCTTTGCTTTCATTATTAAGTGACTGAATTTCTTTAGTAAAGGAGTCACGAACAACAATGGCCATTTCTAACTGTTCTTCAGGTGTTCCTTGCTTAAGCCAGTTAAATCGCGGGTCATTCGGTTGTTTTATTTTTTCAGTTTTCAAGTATAGCGATAGAACTCGATTGAGTTGGTTGAACGTATAAGGCTTATAAATGACGTGGTCCATGCCAGATAACGTCGCTTTTTCGGACATGGTACGGCTGTCTTCAGCTGTACACCCAATCACGGGAATATCCCCAAACAGTTCATGTTGGCTTTTCACTGCTTTAGTTAACTCAAAACCATTCATATGAGGCATATGACAGTCGGTCAACACCAAATCCACATCATGAGCATGTTCTGTGAGGTATTCTAATGCTGAAACGCCATCACTCGCGATATGGAATTGAACCCCTAGTAGGGTCAACTGACGTCTTAGTAACATTTGGTTGATATTATCATCGTCCGCGACTAAGACATGACCACTGATACCAACAACGCGTTTATCAATATCGGAGGCTAGGTCGTTATTTTGTCCACCAAGAGCATCAAATAATGTATCTGGGTAGAGATTCGCAAATTGTGGCTGAGCAGTCTCTGCTGGCAGATGAGTTTCTGCTGAGAGTGTATTCTCTTTACCTTGCCATAGACTAAGCCATTGTTGACTTGCGGGACATGATGGCATTTGAACAAAGTTATCCTGCACGTTCAAAGGGTGTCCTTCGATTGGAAGTCGGCAAGTTACCGTTGTGCCATGATCGAGTTTACTCGTCATCGTGATATCTCCGTTCATCAAGGTGAGTAAGTTTTTAGTAATACTCATTCCTAAACCTGTGCCACCAAATCGTCGGCTAATGTCTTTTTCTGCTTGAACGAAAGGTTCAAAAACAGTGCTTAATTGAGATTCACTCATCCCACAGCCAGTATCAGTCACAGTGATTGTGATGTGCTTTGCATCGACAATGATGGTGACATGAATAGATCCCTGTTTAGTAAACTTCAGCGCGTTGGATAATACGTTGATGATGACCTGATTGACACGTAGGGCATCCATATTCGCCGTTACAATGTTACTTGGCTTCCAATCGAGAACAAATTCAACGTTATTTAATAGCGCAGTCGCGTCAAAACTACGTAATGTTGGACACAACTCATGGTAGATATTGCACCCACGAATATTAAGCTGCAATTGCTGTGCTTCAATTTTAGAGAAATCTAAGATGTCATTAACCTGCGAAGAAAGTCGCTGAGCTGATTGAATAGCATTTCTTAGTAATTCAGCGTTCTGTGGGTTTGTTAAGTTGAATTGCAGCAGTTCCATCAGACCCATCATCGCAGCAATAGGAGTTCGTAGTTCATGGCTTACGACTGCCAAAAACTGGTTCCGTGCTTCAATCGCTTGCATTGCCCTTTGATTAGATTCACTCAGTTCTTGTTCATGAATTTTTTCATCGGTAACGTCATCAACAATCGTCATTCGATGATTGCCACCAAGCTCTGGGTGGACAATGTCTTGGTGGCGAACCTGAAAATAACGTTCATTGCATGGGCAACAATCGTTGTGATTAGTCAATATACAGCCGCTTTCAAGTTCAATCGCAGAACTGACGAGCTTGCAGTGTGCACCACTACAGTCACTTAAGCTAACTTTGCATTGTTCATAGTGTGATTTGTATGCCTCATTACTAAAAATGATTTGGTTTTTATTATTGGTAATAAAAATAATACTCGGCATGCTATCAAGTAAGGTTGATAACCAATGAATTTCTTTTTGTGACAAGCGATTGATTGTTTGTGTGCTTTTTAAATGCCCAATTAGCTTATAAACAATAGCTGCGGCGCCAATGGTCAATAGTGCTGCTGCTAGTCCAGCTAGTAAAACATAAGACCAAACGATATCTTTGTTATAGCCATAGTGAATAAGTAACTGAGCGTGGTCGTTCCGTAGTGCGCAGATTTCTTCTCTAGATGTAATCTCTAATAAGCTATTGAGCATATTGTGTAAATAGAGCGAATCTTTTCGCATTTGAATCGCGAGAGGCGTAGTGAACTCAAATTGTTCAGGTTTAGGGACTACACGGAAAAGCATCTCATAATTATGATAGAGATGATTATCGACAATATCTTGATCGACAAGTGCATGGGTGATTTTCCCAGCAATAATATCTTTTAATAGTAGTGATGAGCGATTGTAAACAACAAGGTCCTCGATTTCTCGAAGCAATTTAATTTCTTTGGTTAATGTACCTGTACGATCTAACAGCGCCAAACGACGTTGGCTGTATGGTGCTCTCGTCTCTATAAATGCATGATTAATATCAGTAAATGGCGTTGTGCTAAGGTATTTCTTTGTGTTGATATCGTGAATGCTTCTACCCGGTAAAATATCAACGAGTCCATTAGCCAGCATTTCTTCAATATCCCGATTATTAGCTGGGATATATTCAAAATGAAATAGGCTTTTATTTTCCATTAATTTGAGAAGATCGTGTATGTACCCAGAGAGTTGTTTAGTCTTAGGGTTTCGATAAGAGAGCGGATACGCATTTTCTGAAATAGTATAGCGAATGGTCTTGGAGCCCTGTTGGTGCTGCAGTAATTGCCAGTGCGTTTGATCATTCAGTAAATAGACGTTTGAGAGTTTAATGCTCTCGAATTCTAATTGATTAACAGTGATGGCTTGGTCTATTTCTTTTTTTAAGTCATCACGATCTTTAGCCATCATCAACCCAATATAATTGCGACCTAAATCATAATCCGTGACAACTCGGCCTGAAGAATGCTCAGGCTGTAATATGTACTGACTTACCTCCATAACGGTGGTGACGGTGGCATTCGCTATATTATGTTTCAACATTTGTGCCGCGACATTGAGTCGAGATGCGTAATTGATTTTTTCAGCACCTAACTTTTTGATTACATCACACTCTGCTCCATTTTCAATACATACCCAATTCCACGATGATGGAGGGTGTTTGAGTAGGGATGCATCTGAAACCCAAGCGACTTTTTTTAAGTTAAATAGTGGGAGCGAAAAGTTAAAGCGAGCTTTTCGTTTTTCTGTATGTGCAAAGCCAATCGTGATATCGATTTCATGGTTTTCAAGGGCCGTAAACAGGTCTTCAAAACTGTCATAGCCACGATAAACGATTTGTACACCAATCGCTTCGGAGACAGCGACTAAATATTTGTGATAAAGCCCAGATGGTTTATCAATTCCACCCCAGTATGGTTGCCAAACCTCGCTAGGCATCCCGACGATTAGTGTACGTTGTTGCTCATTAGTATTTTCTGTTTGAGCGAAGCCAATAGCAGAAAATCCGCTTAGGAATAACAGCAATGTTAGTACTAGTAATTTGCGCACGTATTATCTTTATCTAAGGGGTGAAACAAAAAGGGAGGCGATATTACCAGCAGCAATAGGGGTTACCAAGACGATTTTGGGATCTGCATCATGTTTTTACGGTGTTTTGTTTAATTAGCATGCATAACATGAGTGACCATTTCTAAAGAACTTTGGGTCACTTCATCAGCAAGCCCTTATGCAATAAGGCTGGCAGTTATGGTCATTCAGTTATCAAAATTTAAATCAAGAAAAGTAGATAGATAATTATAATCGATAAGTGCAAAAGATTTTGTCGATTGTCAGGTTTGTAGCACTCTATTGTTAAATGAGACTCTGATTTGAAAATGTTACGTTCTTTAACTGGGATCATTTATACTGACTTACCTTGTCGGAGACAGTATAGCGTATGCCATTATCAAAAGAATCATTGAAAACCATCCATATTATCGCCAATTCTGGTAGTTTCGCTATTGCTTCAGAAAGGCTCAACCGGGTGCCATCCGCGGTGAGTTACACGGTTAAAAAGCTAGAACAAGAGCTGGGTTTTACTTTGTTTGACCGAACTGGGCGTCAAGTTAAGTTAACACCCGCAGGGCAATATTTTATTGAACAAAGTCGTTGGATGCTGGATTCATTCGAAGAGTTAGTTCGAAATAGTACGATGATCAGTCGCGGGGTTGATATTTCGTTTGATATTGCGATTAATAATATTATTAATCGTAAAGGTATTATCGAACTCGTCAGTCAATTGAATCAGCAATTTCCCGCAACACAAATAAGTATTAAAACCGAAGTCTACAATGGTTGCTGGGACGCACTCTATTCTCGCCGAGCAGATCTTGTTATTGGGGCGCCTCATTCTGCCCCAAAACTGGAGGGTATTGTGTACCATGCTATCGGGAGCGTTGAGTGGGACTTTATTGTGGGACAAACACACAGTCTGGCAACACACGTCGGTATCCTAACAACAGAAGAATTACGCGGTTATCCAGTGATTGTCGTTCGAGACACTTCATTACATATTTCACCACAAGACACCTGGTCTTTAACCGGACAGCAGGTGATTTATGCCCCGGAATTAACAACCGCGATTAATATGATTGAAAGCGGAATTGGTATTGGTTATATCCCACATCATCGAATTAAAGAACACCTCAATCAAGGGCACGTGATTAAAAAGGCGATAGTTGAGCACAAACAACCGACGCAACTTTTTTATGCTTGGCATGCTCAGCGAGAAAGTCCTGTGCTCAATTGGTGTGTTAACTATCTGGTTGATAATGAACACAAATTCAACTGGCATAATTGATGTTTCTTGTGCGGCCTAAGTGCCGCATTTGTCTTTCAAGGTCTTACACGATTTGAAGCTATGTTTCCCGTGATGAATTATCGCCTAAGTAGATGTTAGTAAATCGTATTTTTGTATACGCCTCGTCAACGTGTTATCTATTTTCCCTCGTTATTTGAAAGTGCACTGTTAAATGAATTTGTGATTTATCTCACTGAAATTAAGGTGAATTGCAACTTTCCCTCTTTTGCTACCTATCTTTAACCTTCATTCGTAATCTATACCAACCAAGGTCTCATTTTTTATACTTTTATGTGGTGAGAATTTGATGATTCAGTCCAAAAATCTCGTTGTATAACAAATTTTGGCTGTTATTTATCTCTTTATCAGCAGCAACTCCGGGGTGTTTGTGATGGAGGTCTTAGCTTTAGCTCAACGGGTCAAATAATTTGATGATTGGTGCTTAATTTTCTCACTTTTTTTGTACTAATAGAGCATTTAATATCTTGGTGAACGCACTGATGCGTCAACTAAAACCGATAACAAAAGGTATGATAATTATGATTAAGTCATTTAATGCTGAACCTTTCGCCCTAGAATTTGATCCTGCAACTACCGCGCTCGTTATGATTGATATGCAACGTGATTTCGTTGAACCAGGCGGTTTTGGCGAAGCGCTTGGTAATGATGTGTCACTGGTGCGTACAGCAATTGAACCTTGTATGGCTGTGCTTGAAGCTGCGCGTGAAATGGGTTTGATGGTCATCCATACTCGCGAAGGTCACCGTGCTGATCTTACTGATTGCCCAGCGGCAAAGCTTACTCGTGGCGGTAAAACGTTTATTGGCGAAATGGGCCCTAAAGGACGCATCTTGATTCGTGGTGAAGAGGGGCATGACATCATCCCTGAATTATACCCAGTGGCAGGCGAGCCTATTATCGACAAACCGGGTAAAGGTGCATTCTATCAAACGGATCTTCACCTTATTCTTCAAACGCGCCATATCAAAACCTTGATTGTTTGTGGCGTAACAACTGAAGTCTGTGTGACGACGACAGTTCGTGAAGCAAACGACCGTGGTTATGAGTGTATCATTCCTGAAGATTGCGTAGGTTCATACTTCCCAGAGTTCCAAAAGTACGCATTAGATATGATTAAAGCACAAGGTGGTATTTTCGGTTGGGTGTCGCACTCAAAAGATATCATTGAAGCGATTAAGTAATTGATGATTAAGCGGTGATATTCGCTATAGAAAAAGGAAACCAGTGTCCGGAGTGGGCGTTCGATGGCCAAATTCACAGCGTGTTTGATAAAGCCATCAATATCATTACCAATGATGCGTCTATACCATGGGTTTCCTTACTTGATTACACGCTTCCAAACACACCTTGTGGATATAGAGTTGCGTTATCAATGCAACCTGGCTTTCGCCAACTTAAGGTAGGGGAGCGAGTCTATTTTCGTGGTGGAATATTGAGATTCCCCTCAAATCCGCTTTGTAATATAGAGACTCGAAGTGCGAAGTTTTGGAAAAATCCACCGCTTATTCTTCGTTATGAAAAAGAACAATTAATAATAAATAGCAAAATATCTGAGGTAGGTTTAATAAAATATATAAACATTAAATTGCCAAAGATAACAATAAAAAATAAATCAGACTATTTGTCTTATTTACACCTGACGTTCGATAAAGGATTTTTACATTCACCAAGCCGAGTGGTTGACAATATCGGCAAAGGAGATGGATTAACCCCATCAGGGGATGACTTTATTTGTGGCATTTTAGCTGTGTTACATCAAGCGAATAAGCTCGATAACCAGTTTAGTCAGGTACTCAATGAGTTAACAAAGGCCATTCAAACGAGGTGGCATCAAACAACCGATGTCAGTCGACATTATTTGGCACAAGCTTTGGACGGGGATTTTTCTCAACCAGTGCAATGGTTAGTGTACTCATTATTTCATTCTTCATCGGATATCGATGTAGATAAAGCATTAAACGATGTACTTGAAATAGGGTCTAGCTCAGGCGCAGATATCATTTCAGGTATTTTATATGGCGTAGAAGAGTTGTTATTTTGAAGTCGAATGTTTTTGTTAAAAACAACTTATAAATGGCAACAGCGCAAAACAACTTGGTTATTTATATGGCAATTAAATATAAAGCGTTTGAAAATATGTATCAGGATTCTGTTTCTCTGATGCAATTATCCGCACAGCTCAATAAGCTCGATGGTATCGAAGAGGCTTCTGTCGTCATGGGTACAGAGGCTAACTTGACTCGTATGGCGGACGCTGGTTTCGGTTCAGATATTAGTGCCAAACCAAATGATCTCGTGATTGCAGTTAAAGGCGAAGAAGAAGCCTGCGAGCAAGCGATTTTGCTCGCCCATAAACAGCTGACAACACGTAAAACGGATTCAGGCTCTGCGAGTGACTACGTTCAGCCATTGACGAGTTTTGCTCTTGGTTTAGAACATACTCCAGAAGCGAACCTTGCATTAATTTCGGTACCCGGTGAATACGCAGCGGCAGAAGCGATCAAAGCACTTAATCTTGGCCTTAACGTCATGATGTTCAGTGATAACGTATCACTTGAAGACGAGCTGAAAATCAAACAATTGGCTGCGGAAAAGCAGTTGATGGTGATGGGACCCGATTGTGGTACCGCCATTGTCAATGGTATTCCACTTGGTTTTGCTAACGTCGTGCGTGAAGGTCATATTGGTATTGTTGCGGCATCCGGTACAGGTTTGCAAGAAGCAACATGTCGCGTACATCAACTGGGTTCGGGTATCTCTCAAGCGTTAGGCACCGGCGGCCATGATTTGCACCAAGATATTGGTGGTATTTCAATGCTGACAGGCTTGCAAGCTCTGATTGAAGATGAGCAAACCAAAGTTATTGTATTGATTTCTAAGCCACCAGCTCAAGTTATTGCTGAACGTATTTTGCAAGTCGCCCAGTCCACTGAGAAACCAGTGGTCGTTCATTTCCTTGGAGCACCAAGCGACAGTATTCAACGTGAGGGGGTTTATCCTGCTCAAACCCTTGCTCATTCAGCAGAAGTCGCGGTGGCATTACTAAATGGACAACCTGTTGAAGCGCCAGAGGCGATCTCTCAAGAAGTTACTCATCATGTGCTTGCAGCAGCCCAAGAGTTGACGTCGCAACAGCGCTATGTACGTGGTGTTTTTGCCGGCGGCACCTTCTGTTTTGAAGCGCAGCTTATTTGTCATCAAGCGGGTATTCCGGGTTATTCCAATACGCCAGTTGCGGCTTACGGCTTGTTGGATGATGTTTGGCAGAGCCAGGGTAATACCATCGTTGATTTAGGAGATGATGCTTTCACACAAGGTCGTCCACATCCAATGATTGACCCGACACTGCGTAACCAACGCATCTTACAAGATGCTAGTGACCCACAAACTGCAGTTATTTTGTTTGATGTAGTGCTTGGCTATGGCGCTTCAGAGCAACCATTAGCAGAACTTTTGACTGTCCTTGAACAGCTTAAGAAAGAGCGAAGCCAGTTACCGGTATTTATTGCCCATGTTTGTGGAACGGATATCGACCCTCAATCACGCGACTTGATCAACCAAGCGCTAACAGACCAAGGCGTTATTGTTGCAGATTGCAACGCACAAGCCGCCGAGTTTGCTGCCCTGATCATTAATCAGCAGAACCAATAAGGAAAGCAGAATGAAAGCTCTATTTAACCAAAAACTGACTGTCCTTAACGCTGGCTTAACCAGTTTTGCAACCAATATAGAACGTGCTGGTGGCTCGGCGGTAGCAATGAACTGGCAACCACCTGGTAGTGGTGATAAACAAGGTGGGATGGCTCTGGCTGGGCTAACCAATCAAGCTGATATCGAACAAGCCAACCAAGTTGCGATGAATCGTTATTTGGCTGCTCAGCCAACGCTTGTCGACGTCATGTTGGCGGGTGAAGCAATGCCTGAACTGGCTGAGCGTAAATTAATTTTGCATGCTGGTCCACCGATTGCGTGGCAGGGGATGTGCGGTCCTGTGCAAGGCGCCATTCTTGGTGCCATCGTATTTGAACGATGGGCGAGTGACATTGAACAAGCGCGCGTGATGATTGAATCGGGCGATGTGAAGTTTGAACCTTGTCATCACTACAACGCAGTAGGGCCAATGGCCGGTATCATTAGCCGCTCTATGCCTGTGTGGGTAGTCGAAAACCAAACGGAACAGGGCCCTGAGCGCGTTTTTAGTAACTTTAATGAAGGTTTAGGTAAGGTTTTACGTTTCGGTGCTAACAACAGTGATGTGATTGAACGTTTAGAGTGGATGGGCAGCGAACTTGCACAAGCCATGAAAGTCGCTGTGCGTGAAATGGAGGGTTTAGAGCTTAAACCTATTATGGCTCAAGCACTGCATATGGGTGATGAAGTTCATAACCGCAACGCTGCAGCGACAGGCTTGTTAATGAAGCAACTGATTCCTGCACTGCTATCGACAGATCTTCCTCAGGATCAATTAAAACGCGTCATCAGCTTTATTACGGGTAACGACCACTTCTTCCTTAATCTGTCGATGGCTGCTTGTAAAAGCATGTTAAAAGCGGCAGAAAACGTTGAAAACAGCACCATGGTTACGGTAATGGCACGTAATGGTGTCAACTTCGGTATTCAGCTATCGGGTACTGGTAAGCAATGGTTCCAAGCGCCAGCGAATCCTGTGAATGGATTGTTCTTCCCAGGATTTGGCGTTGAAGATGCTGCGGCTGACCTTGGTGATAGTGCGATTACTGAAACCGCAGGTGTGGGTGGTTTTGCGATGGCATCATCACCGGCAATCGTGAAATTTGTTGGTGGAACGCCAAACGATGCGACCAATAACAGCCGTGCAATGCAAGCGATCACGCTTGGCGGTAACCCTGCGTTTACGCTGCCAGCATTAAACTTTGCGCCAACGGCGGCAGGCATAGATGCCCGTAAAGTGGTCGACAACGGTGTATTGCCAATTATTAATACGGGTATTGCACATAAGCAAGCAGGTGTTGGACAAATTGGTGCAGGTATCACCACCGCTCCAATGCAGTGTTTTGTTGAAGCACTACGTGAATTAGAACAGCGTCGCGCAGAGCAGGTGACACTATGAATAAACGCCCATTAGCCGTTATTGCCTTTGGTGGTAACGCTCTGATTGATGATAACGATCATTGCTCGATTCAAGATCAGTACCGCACCGTTGAAAACAATGTCGGTTACTTAGTCGACTTGATTGAACGTGGTTGGGACTTGGTTATCACTCATGGTAACGGCCCTCAAGTCGGTTTTATCTTGCGCCGTTCAGAGTTAGCAGAACATGAGGTTTCTCCGGTTCCTGTTGATTATGCCGTTGGTGATACACAAGGTGCGATTGGTTATATGTTCCAAAAAGCCCTCACTAATGAATTGAATCGTCGTGCGATTTCTCGCCCAGTGGTTTCGCTAGTTACGCAAACTTGTGTGGATAGTAACGATGAAGCATTTGCAAAGCCGAATAAACCAATCGGTTCTTTTATGAGCCAAGAGACGGCTGAAAAAAGCGCTGAGACGTTAGGTTGGAGCATCATGGAAGATTCTGGCCGTGGTTGGCGTCGCTGTGTCGCGAGCCCGAAGCCGCTTGAAATCGTTGAACTATCAAGTATTGAACACCTAGTTTCAAGTGGAGCGCTTGTCATTGCATGTGGTGGTGGCGGCATTCCTGTTGAGCGCGATGCACTGGGTAATTTAACGGGTGTTGAAGCCGTGATTGATAAGGATGTGGCTTCGGCACTGCTGGCTGAAAAGCTAAATGCGGACATGCTTATTATTCCTACTGGCGTAGAGAAAGTGGCCATTAATTTTGGCCAACCCAATCAACAGTGGCTCGATAACCTGACACCAGAGCAAGCTCAACGTCTTTGTGATGATGGTCAGTTTGGTGAGGGATCAATGAAACCTAAAGTTCAAGCTTTGCTGCAATTTGTGGCGGCTAACCCGAAAGGCGCGGGTTTGATTACCCAGGCCAATACTCTTTTACGAGCGTTTGATGGAAAAACAGGCACTTGGATTCGTCACTAATTTAAATTTATTTGGCCTTTAATATAGGGCCGTTTTGGAGAAAAACATGTCTACAACAACTCTACTTGCGGTTAATGGCACCTTGATGCGTGGCCTAAAACTAAATCCAAACTTAACTAACGTTGGCGCTGAATTTGTTCGCGAAGACGTGACGGATAAGCATTACCGCTTATGGTCTATCAATGATGATCACCCAGCAATGATCCGCACAACAGAAGAGAACAACTCTGTTGATCTTGAAATTTGGTCATTGCCAATGGAAGCATTTGCTTCAGTACTAAGCAATGAACCAGCTGGCCTATCAATCGGTAAGGTCATTTTGGCTGATGGTACTGAAGTCCTTGGCGTGTTGGGTGAGCCTTGTTTAGTTGAAGGTCAACAAGAAATCACGCACACCGGTGGATGGCGTAAATACACAGAAGCATTGAGCTAACCTCTGCATTCCAGTCACCATGTTAGCATCACTTTTTAATGCTTAACGGTGGTGACTGGAAACGACAATAAAAAACATAAGGTCTTGAATTATGAGTAATAATAGAAAAAGTGATGACGCTCCGAATACCGCTTCTGGTTTTCAGATTGCCATGATTCTACTTGGCATCCTTGTTACCCCTGTTTTATTGGCATCTTCTAGTCTGGGTAGCCAACTTGAATTAGGCAATGCTGCAATGGTTATTGCAGTCGGTAGTTTGATTTTGACTGTGTTAGCCGTGATTAACATCTGCATCGGTGAAAAAGCCCGCCTTCCTACCTATGGTATCGTTAAATTCTCTTTTGGTAATCAAGGTGCGATCGCGATTAACGTGATCATGGCCATTAGCTTGTTCGGTTGGATTGCTGTAACGGCGAACATGTTTGGGCATAGTGTCCAAGATGTATTGTCTGGTTTTGGTTTATCAGTTCCAGTACCGGTACTTGTCGCGATTGGTTGCGTTATTTTCGTAGCTTCAACGGCATTCGGTTTTGAAATGCTCGGTAAAGTATCAAAAGTGGCTGTCCCTGTGATTGTTGTACTGATGTTTGTCATTCTGTTTTTGGCAACGGGCAGTGAAGTTCAAGTTATTGAAAAAGTACAGCAGTTATCATTTGGTGCAGCAGTTTCATCGGTTGTTGGTACTATTATTGTATTAGTCGCTACGTCTCCCGATTTTGGTAGCTTCGTTCATAACCGTAAGCATGCTGTTATTGCGGGTATTGTTACTTTTGGTCTTGCTTATCCGGTCTTGTTTTTTGTTGGTGCAGTACCGAGTTCAATGACTTCTGAAGGTTCTCTTCTAGGTGCGATGGCGGTTATTGGTACGACACTTCCAGCGGCGGTATTACTTGTGTTTGCTTGTGTTACAGGTAATGCAGGTAATATGTTCCAAGGTACGCTTGTTGTATCAACTTTGTTGACCCGTTTCCCTAAATGGAAGATCACGGTAGCACTGGGTGTGTTAGCTACGATCATTGGTAGCATGGATATCATGGCATGGTTTATTCCATTCCTATTGTTCCTTGGTATTGCGACGCCACCGATTGCAGGTATCTATATTGCTGACTTCTTTATGAATCGTCGTCAGGGTTATGATGAAGCAGCACTAGAATCAGAAGCGGCCATTAAACCAATGACGTTCGTTGCATGGGGAATAGGTTCACTTGTCGGATTTGCAACGGTAAATGGCGTATTTACTCTAACAGGAATCCCATCGCTGGATTCAATTCTGATTGCATCAATTGGTTATTTGCTTCTATGTCGCAATAAATCAGCAAAAGGAACGGTCCAAACACGTTAGTAATGCATGAATTAACGAGTGGGTTACACTGTCACTTAATTAAGTTGAGTTTGTTGTTTCCTAACGTAAGATAAACGACATTATCAAACGCTTATCCAAATAAGGGTAAGCGTTTTATTGTATTTATGATGGCTGAACAGTATCTCTAGGCAAATCAAATCTCGGAGCCACTCGTTTTCGTTATGCCTCTTCTCATAGAGTAGGTATAACCAAATGTAGTGGCATAGTGACTTCAAAGAACCAAGGAAAGGTTCAAAACTCCAAGTTATTTTGTTCATTTTCCAACGAAATAAACATCACATGTCCAAATTACACTGTAAATCGTCATATTTATGGCTATTACTACTTCTTGACGGTCAGGGAATGAAAATAAATTCTTTATAATCATAATGATGTCAAACCTAAGGCGATAATCTCCTCATTTTTATGACAGAAAATCACATATCAAATCTAAATGCTTGTTTGTAGGAAAAATCTGTATTTTTCCAGAAAATATTCATCGCTAAAATAGCCAACCTAACGCTGTGATAAGCACGGCTATTTGAGTGGAAGTAGATTGATGTTGAAACGTAAGGTTCTTCAATTAGCGGTAACAATAGGTATGGCAAGCATGTCTGGTGCGGCCTATGCGGATGGCTCTCAGATGACCAATCCTGATGCTGGTGTTGTTGTAGGCTACTGGCACAACTGGTGTGATGGCGCTGGTTACCAGGGGGGGAATGCTCCCTGTGTCACGCTAGAGGAAGTGAACCCGATGTACAACATCGTGAACGTTTCATTTATGAAAGTCTTTGATGTGGCTGAGGGGCGTATTCCTACATTTCGTTTAGACCCAACGATTGGCATGTCTGAGCAACAGTTTATTGACCAAATTTCACAACTGAACAAGCAAGGGCGTTCGGTTCTTTTAGCTTTGGGTGGTGCGGATGCACACGTTGAACTAAAAGCTGGTGATGAACACGCATTTGCAGATGAAATCATCCGTTTGACGGATCGTTTTGGTTTTGATGGATTGGATATCGATCTAGAACAAGCGGCGGTAACGGCAGCAGATAACCAAACGGTTATTCCTGCGGCGTTACGTATGGTTAAAGATCATTACCGTGCTCAAGGTAAAAACTTCTTAATTACAATGGCACCTGAATTTCCTTACCTAACAACAGGTGGTAAGTATGTTCCTTATATCGATAACCTAGAGGGCTACTATGACTGGATCAACCCTCAGTTCTACAACCAAGGTGGTGACGGTATTTGGATTGACGGTGTAGGTTGGATTGCGCAAAACAATGATGCACTAAAAGAAGAATTTATTTACTACATTTCAGACTCTTTGATTAACGGCACACGCGGTTTCCATAAGATCCCACACAGTAAGCTCGTATTTGGTATTCCATCGAGTATTGATGCAGCGGCAACGGGCTTCATCCAGGATCCTCAAGATCTTTACAGCGCATTCGAACGTTTAACGACTCAAGGTCAACCTCTACGTGGTGTCATGACTTGGTCAATTAACTGGGATATGGGCACAAACTCTGCCGGTCAAGAGTATAACGAACAGTTTATTAAAGACTACGGCCCATTTGTTCATGGTCAAACACCACCGCCGCCACCACCAAGTAATGACGGCGAGCCTATCTTCAAAGGTGCAGATAATGTTCGTATCGTTCACGGCACAGCTTTCGATGAAATGGCGGGTGTTACAGCCTCTGACAAAGAAGATGGAGATTTAACTTCATCAATCGTTGTTGAAGGCCAAGTTACTACCGGTGTAATTGGTACTTACGTATTAACTTACCGAGTGCAAGACAGTGATGAACATGAAACAACAAAAGTGCGAACTGTTGAAGTGTACAGTCAAAAACCAGTTATTAATGGAGCATCAGATGCGACGGTTTTATTGGGTAGCGCGTTTGATTCGTTAGCTGGTGTGACGGCGAATGATGCAGAAGATGGCAACTTAACGGATGCTATCGAAGTTTCTGGCGTAGTAGATGTAAATCGATTGGATACATACACGTTAAACTATCACGTCACAGACAGCGCAAACCAAACTGTCAATGTGAAGCGCCTTGTTACGGTAACCGACGGTACTAACTGTGCGAATGCATGGGACAAAGAGACAATTTATGTTGAAGGCGATCAAGCCTCTCATAAAGGTGCAACTTGGGAGGCCGCTTGGTGGACGCGTGGTGATGAGCCGGGTACAACAGGTGAGTGGGGGGTATGGCGTAAAGTATCAGACAGCTCATGTGGCGGTGAAACGCCAGATCCAGATCTTGACCCACAAATGAAAGTGACGGGCCTAGCGTCTGAATATGTTGCGGTAAACGGGGATGTTCAAATTGCGTTGGAGTTGACATCAAACGTAGCATTAGATGTAACGGTGAGTGCGATTGACAGCACTGGTACGGTAGTTAACCAAGCTAAAGTTAATCTAACAGATAGCCGTAAGATGACATTAGACATCTTTAATGCCAAAGAAGGACGTTACTCTCTCGATGTGGTTGGTGTGACTGAAGAGGGCGAAATGGTCATGTTTACATCCCCATTTTCGGTTAAAACAGAGGGCGAAGTGACCCCTCCGGGTGACTACCCTCCATTCCAAGCGGGTACCAACTATCAAGCGGGTGACATTGTGTTAGGTAGCGACAATGGTTTGTACGAATGTAAGCCTTGGCCATATACCGGTTGGTGTTCAAGCGCTTCGTATGCGCCAGCAGATAGTCTTTACTGGAAAGATGCTTGGACTAAGAAATAACATTCTGATCCTACAGTCGTCGTAAAGGAATATTCATTAATAAGCCGCAGTGCCAATGGCCTGCGGCTTTTTTAATTGTCGTATATGTAATGTTGTTTTGTGATTTGTTATAACTGGCTCATCGCTTTTTTCATCTGCATACCTAGGAAAATGAAACTAATACCTTCAGCGAGCAAAGATACGCCAACAAAAATGCCAAGGAGCGATTGTGAGAACTGTGGATCGTTCAACATAGAGAAGAAGTAACCACCAATTAATAGCGATATTAAACCACTTATAATGATCCAGTTTCTACCAGGTAATGAACTGCTGCGGAAACCAAAAATCATACGAGTTGCACCATTAAACATCATTACAACAACCATTAGCATGGTCATTGTGACCAAACCCGCTAAGGGTTGGAAGAGGATGAAAAGACCGCCGACAATATAAAGCAGAGCACTAAGTACATACCAAAGTTTGTCTTTCCAAGCATTAATTCCAAATGTGTGATACGCCTGAACTAAGCCACTAAATAAAAATACAGCACCAACAATTGTGGTGATCGTGACACCCGCTATCACAGGTAGGTTAATTGCGCCTAGACCTGCGAGTGCGATTAACACGCCGACAATTACAAACCACTTCCAGCCTTTAGAAAGTAGTGTCTGGCCAGCTGATTGGCCCATATTCTGTTGACTATCGCTCATCAGGAATTCCTTTATATTCAATTAGTTCATCTTATAGCTTAATGTACGCATGTTGTGAAATGTAACAACCTGTTAAAGCAAAACTATATATTCCATAAATAAAGGTTGCGGAATGCACTATAATAAATCATGCATTCCGCGCTACCTGTATCTTGAAAGCTAGTCTTCTACCAGTAAGCTAATATTTAACAATTCAGTGAGTTACTGAACATCGAATCGGTCTGCATTCATTACCTTGTTCCATGCAGCGACGAAATCATTGACGAATTTTGCTTTGTTGTCGTCTTGTGCATAGTGTTCTGCATAGGAACGCAAAATGGCGTTAGAACCAAATACTAAGTCGACTCGTGTTGCGGTCCATTTGACTTGATCACTATTACGGTCAATCAGTTGATATTCACCACCATTAATTGGGTGCCAACGGTTGTTCATATCAGTTAAATTAATGAAAAAATCGTTGCTCAGTGCACCGATATTGTCAGTGAAAACACCATGTGACGAATTGGCATAATTGGTTCCTAATACGCGCATTCCTCCGACTAATACCGTCATTTCAACTGCGGTTAAACCCATTAATTGAGTTCGCTCAAGTAGAAGTTCTTCTGCAGAGACTACATAGTCATGCTTTAGCCAGTTGCGGTATCCATCATGAATAGGTTCAAGAACAGCAAAAGAATCTATATCGGTCATTGCCTCTGTTGCGTCTCCGCGTCCTTGGGTGAATGGCACCGAAATAGGCATGCCAGCGGCGCTCGCAGCCCGTTCTATTGCTGCATTACCGCCGAGTACGATCATATCTGCCATGCTCATTTCAGTTTTACTAGCGTTTTGGACTTGTTGTAATACAGCTAGAACTCGATCAAGTCTCTCAGGCTCGTTGCCTTGCCATTGGCGTTGTGGGGATAAACAAATTCGTCCCCCATTTGCACCACCACGTCGGTCAGAACCACGATAGGTTCTTGCGCTATCCCATGCGGTTGAGGCTAATTCAGCAGTAGTCAGGTCACTAGCGAGAATCATGGTTTTGATTGCATTGATTTCATTGTCGTCAATGGGATCTGCCGATTCTGGAATCGGGTCTTGCCATAACAAGACTTCACTTGGGACGTCAGCACCTAAATATCGACTTCTTGGGCCAAGATCTCGGTGAGTTAGTTTGAACCAAGCGCGCGCAAATACGTCAGAGAAGTAGTCTGGGTTTTTATAGAAGTGTTCAGCGATTTCACGATATTTAGGGTCGAACTTCATCGCCATATCAGCATCGGTCATAATTGGGTTATGACGAATGTTAGGGTCTTCGACATCGACGGTTTTATCTTCTTCTTTGATGTTCACAGGTTCCCATTGCCATGCACCTGCTGGACTTTTGGTTACCCACCAGTCGTAATTAAGCAATAGATGAAAATAGCCATTGTCCCATTGAGTTGGGTTAGTCGTCCAAGCCCCCTCCAAACCACTCGTGATCGCGTATTTTCCAACACCCGGTGAAAGAGAATTCATCCAACCTAAACCTTGATTTTCAATACTCGCCGCTTCTGGTTCTGGGCCGACATTACTCGAGTCGCCATTACCATGGCATTTACCCACGGTATGCCCACCAGCTGTTAAAGCAACGGTTTCTTCATCATTCATTGCCATACGTGCGAACGTTTCTCGGACATCATGGGCGGTTTTAATCGGGTCTGGTTTTCCATCCACGCCCTCCGGATTGACGTAAATTAGCCCCATCATTACTGCTGCAAGTGGGTTATCTAAATCGCGCTCACCTTGATAGCGACTATTTTCTCCGCCACTTTCTTGAAGCCATTCTTTTTCTGCGCCCCAATAAATATCTGTTTCCGGATGCCATATATCTTCTCGTCCACCAGAGAAGCCGAATGTTTTAAGCCCCATTGATTCATAGGCCATAGTACCGGCAAGGATAATTAAATCAGCCCATGAAATTTGGTTGCCATATTTTCTTTTAATAGGCCACAGCAGGCGGCGAGCTTTATCCAAGTTGGCATTGTCTGGCCAGCTATTAATTGGTGCGAAACGTTGGTTGCCTCTACTGGCTCCACCACGACCATCGGCGACACGGTAAGTACCAGCGGAGTGCCACGCCATTCTAATCATTAGCCCGCCGTAATGCCCCCAGTCAGCCGGCCACCAACTTTGGCTATCCGTCATAAATAGCAGCAGGTCCTTTTTGACCGCTTCTAAGTCTAGTTTTGCGAATTCGTGAGCATAATTGAAGTGCTTATCCATGGGATTAGTTTTGCTATCATGTTGATGAAGAATGTCGAGGTTTAGTGCTTTTGGCCACCAGTCGAACTGATGATTTTCATTGCTTGTGTTAGCGCCGTGTAGAACTGGGCATTTTGAACGCGATGTATTGCTACTCATTAACTTCCCCTTATTTCATTCGCATTTTGGCCTTAAGTCTAGTCGAGGATTAATTGAAGTGTAGTATCGCTAGTCTTAAGTAGTGATTTTATTAGTATTAACCACAAGTCATGAGAGGCCTTGAACCAGTTCAAATATTCAGCATGGTAAGTTTGCGTTGATTAAGCTGCAAACATTGACTGAATTGGGGTTATAATGAGGGAAATTATGGTTAAGAGATGCTGAAGCTCTTAACTAATCATTGATTCACGAAAGCAAAGGCGCTCAATGACTTCTGAAAAAACCGTATCACCATCTGTTCCTAAAGATCCAATGGAACGCTTCAACATCTTTTTCAAAACTGTGGTATCAGATCTGAAAATTTGGCTGTTGATTGATGAACATGGCAGTGTTTTATTGAATACTGAAGATGAAGAGTGCGTTCCAGTATGGCCCTCTGAAGAGCATGCATTAATGTGGGCAACCGGTGAGTGGGAAGGCTTTACTGCCGAGCCTATCTCTTTGGCTAAATGGAAAAGTCGTTGGACTCGTGGTTTAGAAGAAGATGAACTTTCACTGGTTGTTTTCCCTGATGAACAAGGCGAGGGTATTGTTCTTTACCCTGATGAGTTTGAACACGAACTAAGAACTCGTGAAACAAAACGTAAATAATGGTTTATTTACGCTGCTAATGTTTGCTTTGCGGTAAATATTTATTAAACAACCAAAGCCAGCTAATTTTTAGCTGGCTTTTTTATGGAAAGAAATGTTTTAGTTGTTTTCAATAGCTGATATTTGTTCAACTCGAGTAAGGTGTCTACCTCCTTCAAATCGTGCTTCCAACCAGCAATCAATGATCATCTTTGCAACTTCAGAACCAATTACACGGGCCCCAAAAGCCAGAATATTTGTATCATTATGCTGCTTTGATAATTGTGCAGTATAAGGATCTGAACATACAACGGCTCGAACGCCATGCACCTTATTTGCGGCCAGTGAAATCCCTACACCAGTTCCACATATTAAAATGCCTAGATCGGCTTTTCCTGTTGTTACTTCATTCGCTACGAGTACTCCATATTGAGGATAGTCTGTTCGTTCAGTTGAGTTAGTTCCAAGATCGATGACTTGGAACTCTTTTTTTTTCAAGTGTTCAATGACACAAGATTTTAGTTCAATTCCTACATGGTCGTTAGCGATTGCTATTATTTTTTTCATAAAACTCTCAATGTTTGTGAACTTTCAGTAATGATACAGGTGAATTAATATTCAATCAAAAAAATAAAAACATAAAAATCAACAACATATGTGCATGGTGAAAAAGTGTGATTTTAGTCGTGTTGTTATTTTTGTGATTTATGATGCTTTTTATTTTTACTTTTGTTGTTAGATTAATCGCCACGCAGACCGATACCCTACACTGTGCGTCATGCGTAAAACGAGAAAAATTGGTTGTTTATTGAACGCTCTAACTGGAGTAAAAAATGAAACTGAATACACTAAAAAAAACAATTGCTGCCGCACTACTTTTAAACCTATCTGTTCCGGCATTTGCTGCTGATTATGCTGTTATCCTTAAAACATTGAACAATCCATTTTGGGTTGAAATGAAAGAAGGTATTGAAGTTTATGCTGAAAAAGAAGGGCTAGAAATTGACGTATATGCTTCGTCTTCAGAGGGGGATATGCAAAGTCAAATGCGCTTATTTGAGGATGTTACTAATCGTGATTATAAAGGGATAGCGTTTGCTCCACTTAGCGCAAATAACCTAGTTTTCCCAGCCGTTAAAGCATATAAAAAAGGTATCCATCTAGTAAATCTGGATGAGCGAATCGATATTGAAGGCCTTAATAATGCGGGTGCGAATGTTGCAGGTTTTGTTACAACGAATAACGTTGACGTTGGTTCTATGGGGGCTGCCTATATTATTGAAGAGTTAGGTGAGCTAGGCGGTAAAGTAGCGATCATTGAGGGTAAGGCAGGCAATGCATCCGGTGAAGCGCGTCGCTCTGGTGCAGCAAATACTTTCGGATCTGCCTCTCAAATCCAGCTAGTTGCCTCACAACCAGCTGACTGGGATCGCATGAAAGCTCTTGATGTAGCGACTAATATCTTACAACGCAACCCTGATCTAAAAGCGTTCTATTGCGCAAACGATACTATGGCTATGGGAGCAGCCCAAGCTGTCCGAAACGCGGGTAAAGCGGAGCAAATTTTAGTTGTTGGTACTGACGGTGCGCCTGAAGCTCGCAAAATGGTAGCAGAAGGATATATGTCAGCGACAGTTGCTCAAGATCCAGCTCAAATTGGAGTAAAAGGTTTGCAAATTCTCGTTAAGTCTGTGAATTCGGGGAAAATTACAGCCGTGAACGCAAATCCAGAAACAGCTATGGTGCCTGCGGTACTTGTTAAATAAACTAATATTTGGCGGCAGCTTATGCCGCCATATTCTAGGAATTGCCATGAGTGCACCTATTATTGAAATGCAAAACATTGCAAAACATTTTGGCAGTGTAAGAGCGTTGGATAATGTAAATCTCAGTATCTACTCAGGGGAAGTTCATGCGCTATTAGGAGAAAATGGCGCAGGTAAATCTACTTTGATGAAAGTGTTATCTGGAATTCATGAACCAACGGCAGGGAAAATATTTGTCGATAGCAGGGAATATGTTCAATTAACACATAGTGAAGCTGCGGATCTTGGAATAAGTATAATTTATCAAGAATTGAGTCTTATTGAAGAGTTAAGTGTTCTAGAAAATATATTCATTGGTCGACTTGAAACAAAAAAAATATTTGGCATTGAAGTCGTTGACTGGGTTTCAATGAGAAATACAGCCGAATTACTTATGAGTGATCTTGGGCTTAATATTGACCTCGATGAAAAGGTTGAAAATATATCAATTTCGTATAAGCAAATGGTTGAAATTGCGAAAGCGCTAACAACTAATGCTCGTGTGCTTATTATGGATGAGCCTACATCATCATTGACAGAAGTAGAAGTTGAACGTTTATTTTTCATTGTTAATAGACTTCGAGAAAAAGGTACTGCGATTGTTTATATTTCACATAAGCTAAAAGAAATACATCAGATTTGCGATAGATACTCGGTGCTGCGTGATGGTAACTCTATGGGCTCAGGCATGGTAGAGAATACCACCAATAACGATATTATTCGGTTAATGGTAGGTCGTGATTTAGATACTCGAGATAGGAGCGATTATAAGCCTAGGTCTGATAGAGAAACACTATTGTCTGTGCAAAGTATGACATCAAAAGATGGCCAATCAGTAAAAGATGTCTCTTTCGAAGTAAAGCGAGGTGAAATTATTGGTTTTGCTGGTCTTGTTGGGGCGGGGCGGACAGAAATTATGAATTGTCTATTTGGTATTGTTCCAATGACAAAAGGTAAAGTGTTGTTTAAAGGCAAAGATATTACACCGTCCTCACCGTTAGATGCGATGAGTAATGGAATGGCCTATGTGACTGAATCACGTCGAGAAAATGGTTTTTTTGATAACTTTACAATTGGTGAAAACATTGCAATAGCGCGCTCACTAAAAGAGGGTGGATTATTTGGCATGTTTGGCGTTTTCAATAAAACTGAAGAAGACAGTCAAGCAATTCAGTATAAAGAATTACTTGGAATTAAATGTGATTCAATCCATCAAAAGATTACTGAGCTTTCTGGTGGTAATCAACAAAAGGTTATTATTTCAAAGTGGATGGCTTCTAATCCAAATATTATTATTTTCGATGAACCAACTAGAGGGATAGATGTTGGTGCAAAATCTGAAATATATAAAATAATGAGACAGCTATGTGACGAAGGTAAGGTCGTAATCATGGTTTCCTCTGAATTACCTGAAATATTAGCTGTGAGTGACAGGGTTGCTGTCGTTAATGAAGGAAGGATTGCAAAAATCCTAAATAATGATGGTCTGTCAGAAGAGGAGATAATGAAATGGGCATTGCCAAATTAGAAAACAATAAAAAATCAACAAAAGATGTTAATTTTGGTGATCTATGGGGTAAGTACGGAACATTTGGTATTTTAATACTAATGATTGTGATTTTTGGTCTGAGTTCTCCTCAGTATTTTTTAACCTCAAATAATATTACACAAATATTTACTCAGTCATCGGTTAATGTATTGATTGGTATGGGAGTCTTTTTTGCAATATTAATTGCTGGTATTGATTTGTCTGTTGGTTCAATTCTTGCCTTTGCAGGAATGGTGACAGCAAAACTGATGATTGCTGGTGTTGATCCTATCTTAGCGGCGATCATTGGAGGTATTTTTGTAGGTGGTTTATTGGGGGCGATTAATGGTGCACTAGTGAACTATACTGGCCTTCATCCTTTCATTATTACATTGGGTACTAATGCTATTTTCCGGGGCGCTACACTAATTATCTCTGATGCCAATTCTGTGTATGGATTCCCTTATGACTTCGTTCAAATTTTTGCTGGTACTTTCCTTGGTATTCCTACGCCGGTGATTCTTGCACTGTTTGTTGCTGGTTTATTATGGTTCTTAACCACTAAAACACGCCTAGGTCGTAATATATATGCATTGGGTGGTAACGCAGAATCGGCTCACTATTCCGGTATTAATGTTAAAAAGCATACGATGATTGTATTCATCATATCCGGTGTTTGTGCAGGACTCGCAGGTGTTGTGACGACAGCGCGTCTGGGCTCGGCTGAACCATTAGCTGGCACTGGTTTTGAAACGTATGCTATAGCCTCGGCGATTATCGGCGGCACGAGCTTCTTCGGTGGTAAAGGCCGCGTTCTAAGTGTCGTAATCGGCGGTTTAATTATCGGAACGATTAATAATGGTTTAAACATTCTTCAAGTACAAACTTATTACCAGTTAGTTGTCATGGGCGGCCTAATTATTGCCGCAGTAGCCCTTGATCGCTTTTTCTCTGCCAAGGATAAAAAATAATGAAAAAACCTTTAATTGCGCCGTCTCTAATGTGTATGGACCTAACTCGTTTGGAAGAGCAAATCCGATTTTTTGATGACAAAGTAGGTTACTATCACGTTGATATCATGGATGGCCATTTCGTACGTAACTTAACCTTATCTCCATTTTTTGTTGAGCAAGTCAAAAAAATTGCAACGGCACCAATGGACTGTCATTTAATGGTTACTAACCCTGAACAATATGTCGGGCCGCTGGCGAAAGCTGGGGCAGCAATGATCAGTTTTCATGCGGAAACTGCCAATGGACAAGCTTTCCGTCTAATTGATAATATTCGTCAACATGGGATGCAAGTAGGTTTAGTTCTTAACCCTGAAACGCGTCTTGATGAAGTAGCCTTGTACTTAAATCGTATGGACAAAGTGACTATCATGACGGTAGATCCGGGTTTTGCTGGTCAACCATTTATTCCGGAAATGTTGGAAAAAGTTAAACAGTTTAAACAATTTCGTGAAGAGCATAATCTTAAGTTTCAAATTGAAATTGATGGTTCATGTAATAAGAAAACATATAAGTTTCTTCTAGATGCCGGAGCTGACGTTCTTATCGTGGGAACATCAGGTTTATTTAATAATGATTCTGATATAAATAAAGCTTGGGCAATCATGCAAGATGATATTAATTTAGCGCTGATGGAGGTCGAATATGCATAAAAAAAGTGCATACCTTGGCGTTGACATGGGAGCGACACATACACGGTTATGCCTCCTTGATCAAGATAATAACATTCTAGAGTTAAAGAAAATTGCAACAAATAATATAATGGAAAAAGGTCTTCAACGTGGCATGTTGAATTTAATTACAGATGTAGTTGAAGAAAAACAGGTGTTTTTAAACCGCGCGGTGATTGGATTACCTGCGACCATTTCTAAAGATCGTAAAAATATTTTGTCTACACCTAATTTGAAAGTGAAATCCACGGAATTTTCAGGTTTGGTCTCTAGCTTACAGGAAGAGTTCGGGTGTCCCGTTGAGCTCGAAAGAGATGTGAATTTACAAATTACCTATGACACGTTTCATATGTCGGTAACCGATAAGACTGTTTTGGGATGCTATTTAGGCTCTGGCTTTGGTTTTTCAATTTGGCTTAATGGTGATGTATATACTGGAGCGCATGGTGTTGCGGGTGAGTTGGGGCATATTCCTTATGGAAATGCGAATGTAAGGTGTGGTTGTGGTAATCATGGTTGCTTAGAGAGCTACGTTTCAGGTGTATATCTTAAAGCCGAATATGATGCTCAACACGCCGATTATGAGATAGGTGATTTTTTTGACCAACATTGTAATGAAGCGTTTATTTCTCAATTCATCGCCCATGCTGGTAGAGCTATTGCCACGACAGTTAATCTTTTTGACCCTGATATTGTGTTATTAGGCGGCGGAGTTATGGACATGAAAGGGTTCCCATACAACGCTTTGAGAAAGTCAGTTTTACAACATACGCGTAAACCGCTACCTCACGATGAGGTAACCTTTATGAAAGCCACATCTTCTTCTTTTAATGGTGCAACAGGAGCTGCTTTGCAAGCTCTGAATCATACGAAATAGTTGTAAATAAATTGATATAAGATAAAGTTGCTCTCATACATGAGAGCCTTTTTTTTGGGGACAATATGAACCTGAGTATTCAAGAAGTATACCCGAGACTTCGGATGTTAATTCCATCTTTAACAAAGACGGAAAAAAAAGTGGCTGAGTTCTTTTTGATTCCCCGTTCTGTAAATAAAGACACGACGATTAATCATCTTTCTCATCAATTAAATGTATCAGCTGCACTTATAGTAAAGGTGGCAAAAAAGCTTGGTTATGATGGATTTAAAGACTTAAAACAAGCTTTGTTGTTGGTTGAGAATGATAAAAATTATTCACCTGATCAGTATTTAAGTCCAGATGATGATTGTGCTCAGATTGTACAGAAAGTACTAAAAAATTCTATTAATGCACTCCAAGAAGCATTGTCATTTTCTAGTGTTCCAAATATTGAACAAGCAGCAAAATCCATAATTGGATGTCGTCGTTTAACTATTATGGCTGTCGGTGGTACGTGGGTAATAGCGGAAGATTTTCACCATAAATTATTGAGAATTGGCATTCATTCTTATGTACCCAAGGACTATCATATGATGATTATGGCTGCTAGTTTAATGGGGCCAGAGGATGTAGTCCTTGTTATTTCTCATTCTGGTCAAACGATAGATTTGAACGATGCCGTAAAGGAAGTTAAAGTATGCGGTGCGCAGGTAATTACCGTCACAAATAATTATAACGCGGAATTAACTAAGATGTCAGACTGTGCGATATTTGCACCAGCATCTCCGGAACCTATACTAGGTAAAAATGGTACAGCAAGATTGGTTAAAATAGCATTGATCGATTGCTTGTACGCCACTATCGCTAATTTAACGCCAGAACAAACAAAAAGTAGCATAAATAAAACTTTGTGTGCGACTAGTCGTTTACACGCAAGTTAGCATTAACATTCATTATTCTAGGCGTTCCGGAGTGTAGTTAATCTAACAAAAGGTTGTATTTGTCTTGTTAGTGGTTAGTAGTCGGCACTACATGATGAATACTACCATTTTGATGAACAAATGGCATTTATGTAGTCATTTCTTTGTTATTGGAAGTTAATATCCCTTTATCTTACGACTTAGTTTTGCTAGAACGCAATATCTATATGTACGGCATTGTCTACTTATCTTTCTTGACATATTTCTTTTCTCCGTCGTATCAAGCTATTAAAACTATAGTTTAGTTGGCGTTTATTACCTTGTTGTAATGTTATTTTTGTGTTGTAACACGGTTATTCTAAGTGATGTGTTTGTTTGATTTGTGGTCACCAATATCCATGTAGGCTATTGAAAGTAAAGTGTTTATCTATATGGCTTTTATCATCATCTGTGACGGCTGACGCCTTTTTAAACTCGTAAAAGACTTATTATCCGTACGGTTTTATTTTAAACGTTGTCATCAAGGAGTCTGATGTGTTTTTTATAGAGTTTTTTATCGTCCTCGGATGTATTTTAATTGGTGCTAGGATTGGTGGTATCGGTCTTGGCGTATTAGGTGGTGTTGGTCTTGCTATTTTGAGCTTTGGCTTTGGCTTAAAACCAACCAGTCCACCTATTGATGTAATGCTTATGATCATGGCTGTAGTTGCTGCGGCTGCGGCAATGCAAGCCGCTGGTGGTTTGGATTACCTGATCAAAATAGCTTCAAATATTTTACGTAAAAACCCTCGTCATATTACGTTTATCGCACCGCTAGTAACTTATATGTTTACCTTCTTAGCGGGTACTGGTCACGTAGCATATTCAGTATTACCTGTTATTGCTGAAGTGAGCCGTCGTAGTGGTGTTCGTCCTGAGCGTCCATTGGGTATGGCCGTTATTGCTTCTCAGTTTGCAATCGTAGCGAGTCCAATTGCTGCAGCAGTCGTTGCTCTAGTTGCATTCTTAGAGCCTCAAGGTATTACATTGGCTGACGTGCTAATGGTAACTGTTCCGGGTACATTCCTAGGTTTAGCTGCTGCGTGTTTGATTGTAAATAAACTTGGTAAAGAGCTTAAAGACGATCCTGAATATCAGCGTCGTATGGAAGATCCTGCTTTCCGCGCTGAGATGGAGCAAGAAGTTCAAATTGAAGAAATTGAAATTCGTCCAGAAGCGAAAACAGCAGTTGGCCTGTTCCTATTTGGTGCACTAGCGGTTGTAATCATGGGCGCGTTCCCATTCCTACGCCCTAACTTTGATGGCTCACCAATGGGCATGGCACACACGATTGAAATCATCATGCTGGCAATGGGTGCGTTGATCATTCTTATCTGTAAGCCAGATGGCAATGCTATCACTCAAGGTTCTGTTTTCCACGCGGGTATGCGCGCTATCGTGGCGATCTTTGGTATTGCATGGTTAGGTGATACTTTCATCGCAGGCCATGACGCGATGGTAAAAGAAGCGGTATCTGGCATGGTGGAAGTTGCACCTTGGACATTCGCTTTCGCACTATTTGGTCTATCTGTAATGGTAAACAGTCAAGGTGCAACCACTGCAGTATTGGTTCCTGTTGGTATCATGCTTGGTCTACCACCAGAAGTTATTATTGCAACGTTTGTTGCTGTGAACGGCTACTTCTTCATTCCAAACTACGGCCCAATCATTGCGTCAATCGATTTTGACCGTACAGGTACGACTAAGATCGGTAAGTACATATTCAACCACAGCTTTATGCTTCCAGGTTTACTAAGTATGGTATTTAGTATTATCTTTGGTTTCATTTTTGCGGGCTTTGTTCTCTAGAACAATGACGCTATAAGTGTCGGCTTAAAGTTAAAACACCGGTAGGTTTTCCTACCGGTGTTTTTGTTTGCACAGATCTGACGACTCAATGTTGTGAAGTTCACTACAATTGCAATATGCGACGTGTTTTGCAACCCATCATTCTCTCTTCCTAGTTACTTTTTAGTTAAGTCATTCATTTTTAGGCCTTGCTGCTTTTGCCTGAATCGGTATCGAATTTGCACTGTTCAATATGGCTAAGTTTTTATTCAACAATAATACAAGTTAACAAGTTCCGTTAACTGCAACATCAGTTGGTTCCGATCCTGAGTTTAGGAGTGGATACTATGCGTGTTGTGTTAATGATAATTTTGGTGTTTTGTATCGCGAGTTGCAGTAACGGCGTTCCGACGATAGCTAGTAGGCTCGACAAAGAGATAGAAAAGAACAATGAGAAGATATTCATAGGTATTCCATTTTTGCTTGGTATGGAAGCAAGTACGGTGAGATTGGATGAGAACTGGGTAATTACTTCTAAACACAATGAACCAATTTTATCGTTACTCGGAACACAAGTTCACTACCATCCTTTGTGTGATATTGCCTTAATTAACCAAAATGGGGATGGTCGATCCGAGGTTGGTATGGTTTATAACGGAGAATCTATATCCCACGTTGGCTATCCGATTGGCTTTCCTCTTTCAGAAAACGCTGGAGTGTATATTGGTGAGGTTATCGTTGATAATTGGAAAGAATGTACTATGTCTGCATCGACAGGTGTCGTTGCCGTTGGTATGTCTGGTGGCGGTGTCTACAATCAGAAAGGTCAATTAGTTGGCATTAATCATGGTTTTCTTTCAGTTAACGTCGAGTGGGCCGATCGCTCGGCACAAAACCCTAGCGTCTTTTTAGCGTTATTTGCAGTACGGGAGTGGCTAGAACAAACGACGGGACGGCGTTATTTCGATGATGCCAATGTCGGCGAGTATTAGCTCGACAACACTTTTTAACGCATGGTCATGTGCAATACAACAGTAAGCGATACGAACTAATGTGAAATATTATGGTGAATTATCGGCTCGGTTCGAGAACAATATTCCCTAACTCAATGAAGGTATCATCGCTGGCCATATTACTAGCAATATTTACTTGTGTCCCTTTTGCTGCATCATCATAAAAATGAACGGTATAACGCCCCTCAGGCATGATATCCAGTTCAAAGTTGCCTTGTTCATCAGTAAAAAATGGGTAAGTTTTCTTGGTGCTATGTTGCTGAAACTCTCCCACGACATTAGCTATAGGTAGTTGGTTTTTATCAAGAAAATGACCGCTGACAAAATAGCCTTTTCGAATCGCTAGCTTGTGCGATGACCCAGTATGAAGTCCTGCTATAGCGACATACTCGCCTTGCTGAAGCTCTTCATTGAATTCGAGCTGTGAGCTATCGATTTTTATCGTACGATAACTATCATTTTGAATAGGGATGAGTAATTCCTGGTGGCCACCTTGCTCTGCTGAAGTAATATGAATACGGCCATATTGATCATAGTCTAGAGCATATTTGTCTTGGAGGTTTTCGGGTAAAGAAACGATGGAAAAACTGCCGGAGACGGGGGAGGTCCAAGTGAGTTGATCGCCGACCCACGCGATACCAGTATCGGCCCCTATACTCAGAGTTCGACTACTTTGTGTTTGAGATTCATTCCTTGAGGAATAACGACCATTCCAGATCACTTTGTCTCCATACCATTTACCAAAGGCATCAAAGCCGTCATAACGACTATCTTTGAATTTCGAAGAAGCTCTCCAATAGTACTTAGGACGATACTGGGATGCGGATAGCTCGGTTTGATAGTCGTTATTACGGCTATCGTAAGAGGTTCGTGTAGAAACACTAATATCGTTCCATCGTAAAGGGAGAGAAATAGATAAGTAGAGGGTGCGGTCAATGGCTGTTTCTGTTTTTTGCCAGCGTAAATTCAGGCTAGTAGAGACTCGGTTACTGATCCGATAGCTGGTATTGATGGATGCTGATTGGCTAATTGTGCCTTGTTCATCGAATTGGTGGTTTAGATTAAAAGAAAGAAATCCATTGTCGAGTGGTGTGGGAATGCTAGAGCTTAAAGAAAGCTTGTGAGCTAATGGTTTAGTGTTGAAAGTTTCGTTGACGCCATAGCCAAAAGTAAAGTTAGTTAGACTGTTATTAAACAAATCATTGGCATAGAACTGAGTGAAAATTTCATAGCGGTTTTCTGAGTCTTCGTTGTTTTCGTATAGCCCATCTAGCGAAATAAAGAACTCTCCTAATGCGAAGTTATGGTCAAGATTGTATTTTTGTGTCTCTTTTTGCCAATCCAATGACGAAGATATTGTCCACCAAGGTGTGAGACCATAGGAAAGTAATCCTTGAGCGCCTAACTGGTCGGTATCAATCTGCTTATCACCATTATCTTTATATATTTGTTTTGCTCCATAAACCCATTGGGTTTCTATATCGCCAGCAAGCAGCAATTGAGGATGGTCAATTAAGTTGTAGAACTTTTTTTGCTCAATGCCACTTTGATCTAAATAGCTCACTTCGACTTCGTTAACCCCTTGCTCTAGCGGTAAATCGAGTAAGTTATATTGCCCAGCAGCTAGTCGCATGTTGCGATACTCCTCACCATTGACTCTGATTCTGACTAATGAAGTGGAATCTAAGCTCAGTGGTACAATATTAGGTCGCGTTATTGCTTCTAAATATTCAGGCTGGTAAGAGTAGGAAAGACCATATAAATCACCACTTGGAAGAGCGGTGATGTCCGTTTCAATCTGATAGTCACCAAATTGAACGAATCCATACCGATTAGGCAAATGTGCCATCAAACGAGTTCTGTCGCGTTGCCATTTCCCCTTGTTGGTATAGTGGTTGTAAGAGTATGTGTGTCCATCTTCTATGGTAATGTGACCAATAGCGGCGGTACCTCTTAAGGCGACTTGGCTCAGTGAGTATCGGCTTTCCTTTAAGTTAATAGCGTGCGACCAGTAAGAGTTTAATGTACCGCTAAACAGTGCCGGCTCAATCAGAGGTAAATGACTAGGAGGGGCTTTCGACGGACGTTGTTCCATCGGCAATTCAATAATTTTACGCTCTGTCACGGGGACTGTGAGAGAGATGACCAACTCACTTGCATCATAATGGCTTTGCCAACCTATTTGCTTAAAATCTTCTTGCGTCACCTTGCGTCCTTGCATCGCACTGCGTAGAGTCTCTAAACGCTCTGCATCAATCGATAACGCAAGTATCGGGAGGAGTTCATCTCCATCAAGAGCCCAATATTGCTCTCGTTCGTCATCGAGATAGGCTGTTATCTCCACTCGCTGATTAGCAACATTGACATCGATAGGGAACACCATTTCTGTAGCGACTGTATCTAGGCTCATCATCGCTAGGCATAAAGCAAGACTAAAAGTGGTGCCAGAAGTAATACTAGCGGGTGAGCTTTTGAGAAAGAAAGCCATGGTCGATGACTATTCCTGAACGATATCAACTTGGCTGAAACGTGTATTCACTCCCTCTAGTGGAATGATTACTCGTGAGCTTGCTAACATATTAATATCAGGGAGTTTATGCTGGTACATTTGACTCTCACTGTCTGTGGCGAGTTTAAGGTTCCAGTCTTGCAATATAACGTGCTTATTTCCCTGATTAACCAGCGTCAGTTGTGCTTTGGTATTCTCATGGGTAATTTGGGCCGTTAGATCGGATTTAGCACCGACTGGCGTGACATAGAAAGCGGTATGAAAATTGAATTTTGCATTAAAGGTTTGCTGATCTTGTTCTGTCACATCACGGTCAAGTTGCATAAAAACAACACGAAAGGCTTTCTCTTGCGTGATGCCTTTTTTACCTAAATAAATGACTTTGATTCTTTTTTTCTGTTGAGGTTCGAGAATAACTTTTGATGGAAAAACTCTGATTTCTTTTGTTTCATCGCGAAGCTCTTTACCATTTTGATCTAGTATTCTAGAGGCTACTTTGATTTCGTACGCAGCTTTTTTATTGGTGAGATTTTCTAGGGTGTAACTTGCAGATTTATCTTTGATACTAATACTTTGAGATAATGGAGATATATTAAAATTAGCTTGTGCAGTATAAGAAAATAACAGCAGAAAAATAGGCATGAAAAAACGCATTAAATCCTCCTTATTTTGATGAAGAAAGGAGGACCGAAGCCCTCCTTGTTAGTCTGACTATAGAGGAGTGAGGTCAAACGTTAGGGTTTCTGTGTATTGGCCTGCATAAGTGAAATCGACGCCAGTCGGTAGGCTCATTTTCAGTTTAAATGTCGCGACATCGGTATCTGTACCCTTACCAACTTGTACCGGAACACCACCAGCAAGATCGACATCGGAGCCGAAGTAAGAATCATCAAAATTGTTAGAAGAGCTAACTTTATTCATTATATATTCGACAGCTTGTGGAGTGCCGGAGTCAAAATTTGATAATGTGCCATTGGTTGCCGTTATATGTACGTCATAACCACCGGAAGCGTTACACTTTGCTTTGCCTGTGATTTGTTGACCGCTGGTTTTGAAGTCGTTTAGCTCACTATGTACATAATCATTACCGACTTCGCTGACAGGGTCACCGACAGAACCATCTTGCCCTACAGCCCAAAGGCCAATATTACATTCTTGAGATATGTTCTTTGTTAATGTTGTTGATGCACCTGTCACGTTAGCGTGAGCAACTGAACTTCCAACGGCTGCTAAGATGGCGACGGCGATTGATAACTTTTTCATACTGAATTTTCCTTTTGTCCTTAATTAGAATATTTTTTGTCGTACAGACAGGTAGAGATTAAAAGAAAATGAGAAATGGCGAGTTCTAAATTAGTTTTATTTTTATTTTTAAAATTAATGGTACGAAAATTTAGATAATGTTAGTGATTCAATATTGAGACGGTTGCTGTATATGATCTCGAAATCATTCATTTGCATTTATTCGATATGCCGTGCCGAAATAAGAGCAAGAAATAAAAGGATAAATTAATTATAATTTCATTTTATTAATTGAGGTGGTAATAATCCTGCCAAAAATGCAAGTGATTTAAAGTTGTGTTTTCACTACTACTTTTAGTTATTTTGGTTAGATTGTGCTTTTGTAAGTTGTTGATATTAATTGTTATTTATTTTTAATGATATAGTTCTCATTATGAGTAAATTAATTTTAATGGACATTGAATATAAAAATGATGATTCTACTCTTACTAGGTTGGTGCTAGGGGGTAGAAAATGAAGATAATAGAAAAAGTAGTGGTGTTTTTCGGTGAACAGAATATACATAATCGCTTGGTAGTAGATCAGTTACGTGAGATTGAAGAGATTGAGTTGTTTTTTCAATCGCCAAAAGATGTGATATTAACGTCACAAATTACTGATGTTGATATTATTTTGTTAGATTTCCATTGTATTAATGATTCTGCATTTCGCGATGTATTAAATGGTAGGTCTATTCAATTTGATTTGATTTTGTACAATATTCCTCAAGATACTAGCGAACAGATATTAATGCAAATATCTAATCTTAAAGGTATTTTGTTTAATGACTCGCCAATTGAACACCTTGTAAAAAGTGTTGAACATGTTCTGCGAGGGGATATGTGGTTGCCAAGAAAATTAATGGTGGCAATGTTACAACGATTTTTTGATCATTCTGTACCAATAGGCACTAATATGGGACTACTGACACGGCGGGAACGGCAAATATTAGACAGATTAGCCAATGGGCAGTCCAATCAACAAATTGCCGATGGGTTGTATGTGGCAGAAAGCACCGTAAAAACACATGTTTATAAACTCTATAAGAAGATAAATGTACGTTGTCGTAAAGAAGCGATTTCGTTAGTCAATCAATTACAAAATAAACAACGTCAAGCGACAGAATTACTTGAAAGCACATTGGATGAATAAACACAGAAACGTGAAACGTATCTTTAGTGAAGCATCATTTTTATTAGAGTCACGCAGATAGAAAAACCCCAAACTCGGATGAATTTGGGGTTTTTTAGTGCTCTTCCCAAGCCAGCTATTGGTCGGTCAACCTGGTAGAGGAATTAACCTTTATTGCTTAGCTAATTTTTTTGCCATCTTTTGCTGGCGGTAATCTTCACGTTCACGTTTACTGAATAAGCGCTCTACAACCACAAAGAAGAGTGGAATGAAGAAGATACCTAAGAATGTTGAGCCAACCATGCCACCCAGTACGCCAGTACCGATTGCATTTTGAGCGCCAGAACCTACACCAGTACTGATTGCAAGTGGAACAACACCTAAACCAAATGCTAACGAAGTCATTAGAATTGGACGTAAACGAACGCGAACCGCGTGTAGGGTTGCGTCTTTTAACGATGCGCCGTTCTCGTAGTATTCTTTTGCAAACTCTACGATAAGGATGGCGTTCTTCGTCGCCAAACCTACCGTGGTTAGCAATCCTACTTGGAAGAATACATCATTAGGTAGACCACGCGCCGTCATCGCAATAAGTGCACCGATAACGCCTAGTGGGATAACCAAAACAACCGCAAATGGTACAGACCAACTTTCATAAAGCGCTGCAAGCACTAAGAACACGACGATGATCGACAGTGTATATAGGGCAGGGGCTTGGTTGCCTGATAGACGTTCTTCATAGGAAAGACCGTTCCACTCCACACCAAAGCCAAGCGGCAATTTGTCAGCCATCGCTTCAATAGAGTCCATCGCAGCACCCGTACTGTAACCAGGAGCCGTACCACCTTGAATATTCACCGCTGGTAGACCGTTAAAGCGCTCTAGTCGTGGCGCGCCATATTCCCAAGAACCCGTTGCAAATGCAGAGAAAGGTACCATTTCACCTTGGCTGTTGCGAACGAACCATTTATCAAGGTCTTCTGGTTGCATGCGGTATTGATCTTCACCTTGCAACATGACTTTCTTGATACGACCACGGTCGATATAGTCATTCACGTAAGCACCACCCCAAGCAGTAGCGAGAACAGAGTTTACTTCTGAGATGTTCAAGCTCAACGCACGAAGTTTAGCGTGGTCAATGTGTAAACGGTAAATTGGTGCATCTTCTTGGCCATTTGGACGAACGCCAACCAAGTTAGTATCTTGACCTGCCATACCCAATAGTTGGTTACGGGCAGCAATCAAGGCATCGTGACCTTGGCCACTACGGTCTTGCAAATAGAAGTCGTAGCCATTTGCTGTCCCCAGCTCCATGATCGCTGGTGGAACAAATGCAAACACAAATGCCTCTTTGATTTGCATGAACGCACCCATCGCACGGCCTGCAACAGATTCTACATCAGTACCTGGTGCAGTACGCTCATCCCATGGTTTTAGGTTTACGAAAGCCACACCCATGTTTTGACCCATACCAGCGAAACTGAAGCCCGCTACGGTAAAGACAGATTCGATCGACTCTGCTTCTTGAACCAGTAGATATTCTTCAATTTGGTCGAGTACTTTGATGGTGCTTTCTTGCGTTGCATTAGCAGGCAAGATAGCTTGAGCGAACATTACACCTTGGTCTTCGTCTGGTAGGAATGCAGTTGGCATTCTTAGGAACATCCAACCGGTTGCTACTGTTAGTGCTAAGAAGATCATAAACATACGACCAGTACGTTTAATGATGCTTGCTACGCCTGACTCATAGCGATTGGTAAAGCGATCGAACCAACGGTTAAATGCGCCAAAGAAACCTTTGTTTGTGTAGGCGTGACCTTTTTCAACTGGTTTTAGCATCGTGGCACAAAGTGCCGGCGTTAGAATGATTGCTACCAATACAGATAGGCCCATTGCCGATACGATAGTGATCGAGAACTGACGGTAAATAACACCCGTAGAACCTGACATAAAGGCCATTGGTACGAATACCGCAGAAAGTGTCAGACCGATACCGACCAATGCACCCGTAATTTGGTCCATTGACTTACGTGTTGCTTCAAGAGGCGAGCAGCCCTCTTCAGACATTACACGTTCAACGTTTTCTACAACAACGATGGCATCATCCACGAGTAGGCCGATGGCGAGAACCATCGCGAACATGGTGAGCATGTTGATAGAGAAACCCGTTGCGGCTAAAACCGCAAAAGTACCAAGTAGTACCACAGGTACCGCAATCATCGGAATCAATGTAGCGCGGAAGTTTTGCAAGAATAGGTACATGATGACAAACACCAATACGATAGCTTCAAGCAATGTCTTTACTACGTTCTCAATAGAACTACTTACAAATGGTGTTGTATCGAATGGAATAACCATCTCAAACCCTTGAGGGAAGAAAGATTGTAATTCATTCATTCGTTCTAATACGGCATCTTTTGTATCAAGCGCGTTTGCGCCAGTTGCCAACTGAATTGCTACACCGGAAGCCGCTTTACCATTGTAATAAGCCGTTACCATGTAGTTTTCAGCACCAACTTCGACTTTCGCTACGTCGGATAACAGAACTTTTGCACCGGTTGCGTCTGACTTCAATACGATATCGCGGAATTCACCTACGGTTTGTAATAAAGATTGAGACGTGATGGTTGCGTTTAGCTCTTGTCCAGTAACCGATGGGGTACCACCAAGCTGGCCGGCTGAAACCTGAGCATTTTGCTCACGCAGTGCCAAGACAATATCGTTCGTCGTTAAATGGTATTGGTTAAGTTTAAGTGGATCGAGCCAAATGCGCATTGCGTATTGCGCACCAAACATCTGAATATCACCAACACCGGAAACGCGACTCAGTGGCTCTTGGATGTTAGCTGCTACATAGTCAGCGATATCCGCGTCATCCATGCTGCCATCTTCAGATATGAAGCCGAGAACCATCAAGAAACCAGAACTTGCTTTGTTTACGCTAACACCTTGAGCTTGCACTACTTGTGGTAGTAGCGGCATCGCTAGTTGTAGCTTATTCTGTACTTGAACCTGCGCAATATCGACGTCCGCTTCTGCGTTAAACGTCAACTTGATTGATGCATTACCAAAGCTATCACTTTCTGAAGTGATATAGCGAAGGTGGTCAAGACCTGTCATACGTTGTTCGATAACCTGAGTTACCGAGTCTTCAACGGTTTTTGCAGATGCGCCAGGGTAGTTTGCCGCAATCACCACAGTTGGTGGTGCAATTGTCGGATACTGAGATACTGCAAGAGTACGAATCGAAAGTAATCCTGCTAGCATCACAATAATTGCAATTACCCAAGCGAAGATCGGTCGATCAATAAAAAAACGAGCCATGTTAATGTCCTACTAGCTTGCTGGTGTTTCGCTGAGCACGGTTGGAGCAACCATTGCACCTGGACGAATCTTTTGTAGGCCTTCTACAACAACTTTGTCGCCAGACTGAAGACCTTTAGTGACTAACCATTGGTTGTTGATAGCTTCAGCTGTTTCAACAATGCGAGATTCCACTTTGTTTTCTGCGTTCACAACCATAGCGACACCTTCACCACGAGGATTACGAGTGACTGCCTTTTGTGGAACAAGAATCGCTGTTGGATCGGTACCTACAGTGACGATGGTACGAACGAACATTCCTGGAAGAAGAATGCCATCTGGGTTAGGGAACTCAGCTCGCAGACTTACGGCTCCAGTACTTTCATCAACGGTTACTTCAGCAAATTGCAGCACGCCATCGTGCTGGTAAACAGAACCATCTTCTAGAATCAATTTTACTTGAGTTGATTCAGGTTGGTTTAGTTGTCCACTCGCGATACGTTGCTTTAAACGTAACATTTGAGTGCTCGACTGTGCGATATCAATATTAATTGGATCAAGTTGAGAGATTTTTGCTAGAGCTTGTGGTTGGTTAGCTGTTACAAGCGCACCAGGTGTCACTGTCGATTTACCAATACGACCTGAAATTGGAGCTTGAACCTTGGTGTATTCTAAATTGATTTCAGCACTGTTGATGGCCGCTTTCGCTACAGCTACACTTGCTTGTGCTTCAAGGTAAGCAGCTTCTGCTTGATCAAAGTCTTGTTGACTGATCGCTTTAGTTTTCAACAGTTCTCTGAAACGTTTTGCCGTCGCACTTGTTGATGCAAGCGCAGCTTCAGCGCGTTTTAACTCAGCTTTTGAGCTGATTAGTAGTGCTTTGTATGTTGAATCGTCAATTTGGTATAGAGATTGACCTTGTTCGACGATACCACCTTCGACAAAGCTACGAGCCAATACAATACCGTTCACCTGTGGGCGAACTTCTGCTTCCATATAAGCGCGGCTGCGGCCAGGCAACTCCATGGTAATTGCCTGAGACTGGCTCGCCAACTCAATAATATTGACGGGTACAGCCGCTGAAGGTTGCTCATTTTGCGCTGCATGAGAAGACATATCGCAGCCAGATAGCCACAAAGTGGCTGCAATCGCGGTAGCAAGCCTAAGTTTGTTGTTCATTTGGACTCCATAGATAACTAATCCGAAAAAATCATCAACTGTGTTTTATGTAGAACGAAGCGACTTGCGCAGAGTGACCCGACAACTCGATATGTCGAAACAACCTTAGCGAAAGAAATTCATTTAGTAAGCGTTCGTCAAACTAAGAACATTGAAAACACAAAATTCCATCGCGAAATATAACCTCAAAATTACATTCCGAATAGCATTTTATTAGACAAAATCGTCTGTTCTAAGTTTATTTAAATTGAGAAGAAGTTTATGTTTACTTTAATTAAATATTCATAGCAATCGGTCGTTCAAATAGCGCTCAATCATATGGTTTATCAATGGTGCTTCTATTGTTGATTGGTATGGTTGATGTTCGGCTGTCACGAGTTTTGCTCTGATGTCAACGAATTATAATTCATCAAAAAGCATTAATTAGTTAAAACATACTTAAGTGTATTTTTAAGAGGGGGGCTGATTAGCAAGCTATGTCGGTAAAAGTAGCATGAAATCATACGCTTTGTAATATACTCTTCATTGTCTTTACTCTGTCAGCCAAGAAGCAAGACGTTAAAAATTCAGGTCGCATAGATTTTGTTTGAGGGCTAACCCATTAGGATGAGCCCCTACATAGGTAGGAAGAGAGAAATTTTATGGCTATGGACGATGATCGAAGAACTTCCTAGTTAATCTTCTTTCCTTGAATAGATGAGAAATTAAATGGCTATATATTTCGACACTGGCGATTAGTCTTTTTTGTCGTTTCGGTAAAATGAATTGCACATAAATTTGTATCTAATTGTTTTTGTCTTTTATTCTCTTTATTACTCATATGTTTATTACTAGGGAAATAAATATTGAATTCATTCTTTACTATCATAAATATTTTTAATTATTCAAAGCGTGGTTCGTTACTCTTTCTGGTTGCTATCATAAAGACGAGGATAATTCCTCGTCTTTGTTTTTTTCGTTAAGTTGTATGTTGAGTTTGAAAGACTGGCGATGATGTTTTTCTAGGTCTTAAAGAAATCAGTGTTCGCTTGTCGTTTGCAGTAGTTGGTCAAAACGCTTGTTTCCATGCAGCAGTTCAAGATCGGGTTCATCATTGATCAAATCTCGAACTGATGGGCTAGCATCGATGGCTCGTTCGAGGTCCTCTATGGCTTGCTCCTCAATGCCTAAACGGGAATAGGCACAGGCGCGTTGATAAAGAGCGGGACCGTTGGTATCGTCAACTTCAAGTACTCTATTGCAGATACTTAATGCCCAATTGTATTCACGAATCTCCATCGCTGCGTCGGCTTTATAAGTGAGAGCTTCAAGATCTCCCGGACGGATAACGAGGATTTCATCATAAATATCGATACGTTGCTCTGGCGTTTGCATGCTTTGTGCTCGTAACCACAGGTTATGTACTTCGTTGATGATTTCAATTTCGCGGTTATTTTCACTGATGATGCGGGTTTTACGTTTAAGATCTCGCTCGAGTTCCACGAACTTGTCTTCATACTCATGAGCAATCTTGTCGAGTCGTTTGTCCGCCATTTCTTTTGTATTTTGCTTAATCTCACGTAGTGATTGCCAACCAACGAAAGCAATTAATGATGCGACACCTGCAATGATGTAAAAGAAGTAAGTGACCGTTACATTGGCATAGTTGAGAGATTTGTCTGCCACTGCAAGTTCGCGATCAGTGATTTCCACGATCATTCTTCGCTCTAAGTCTTGTTGGTTTTGACGCAACGACTTTAGTTCATCCAAGATGTATCGTTCCATCAATGGGCGATCGAGCATCTCTGATTCTGAATAGGACACTTCTTCAGCTTGTACCGTTAATGAACAGAGGAAAAGTGAAAGGAAAGCGGTAATCAAGCGCATAAAATATCCTTTGGAATTAAATGAATGGATGGGATCTCAACTCAAACCATAGCAAACCCGTATGGGGTTTTGCAAAAAAGATTGTTAGAGCTGTAAACATTAGTTAGCGATAAATCAGAAGTTTAGCTAGATCGGCAAGTGATAGTTATACGGTTGAGTTGATGTTGCGTTGAGCTGCAAAACTGTTGCTAATGAGTGATACTTGAAGCCTTGAACATCGATTTTACACTCTACAATGAAAGATTAACTTGGTTAAATCATCATCAAGATGTTGGTTTGTTTTTGTGTATTTGGATTTAACTCTAATGTTTGTTATGGAAGAGTGTTCGCAAGGAATGACTTGCTATCTAATCGATGCTCTGTGGAATGTGAGTGCTGAAAAATATGATGTTTACTAACCTTTTATGTGTGAGCCAAGCTCAAGGCGGTCCCCTGAGCTTGGCGCTGTCGTTTTAGCTTAGTTTAAATTCTTGAAGTTGTTTACGAACTTGAGCCACTTCCCCCTGGTAACTCGCCACAATATTGTCTAAGTTATTGGCGAGATCCCCTGTCTGAACTGCGATTTCAGTAAGGACATCGACATCTTGGTTGACCATTTCACTTGCTTTAGATTGCTCTGTTGTCGAGTTTGCAATACTGGTGATGTGCTGGTTTACGACATCAATCAGTGTTTCTAATTGAGATACACTATTGTTCACCTCTGATACGGTATCGAATGTCACGTCTGTAGCAGCTCGACTTTTATCCATGTTGGTGACAGCTGTATTGGTATTCACTCGAATACTGCCCAGCAATTGAGAAATGTGCTCTGTCGCTTCCTTACTACGTTGAGCAAGATCTCGAACTTCTGAAGATACCACTGCAAATCCACGTCCGTGTTCACCTGCGCGCGCAGCTTCAATGGCGGCATTGAGTGCTAATAAGTTGGTTTGCTCTGAAATTCCGTTAATTGTTTCCACAATTTTACTGACACTTTGTGTATCAACTTCGAGCTGTTGCATGCATTGCTGGGTTTGCTCTATTTGTGCCACTAAAGCTTTCACGTTGTCATATGAGTGTCTGCTTCTTCGCTGGCAATCTTCGACTTTGAGAGTCATTTGCTCTGTTTCTGTCAACGCACGCTCGGAAGAGGAGGCAATTTCAAAACTTGATTGAGCCAACTCGGTCATTGCTGTCGCGATATTACTGCATTTATCCGTGGTAGCTTGACTACTCGATGTTAAGTCATTGGCATTTTGAATGATATTGTCGAGGTGCTGGTTACTACGTGTATTCGTTTCTGTCACGTTATTTAACAGTTTGCGAATACTGGTAATGAGAGCATTGACGCTAGTTGATATTCGTGAAATTTCATCTTTGCCAGCTTCACTGAGTGAGTGGCTTAAATCACGGTTATCTGACATGACAGCAAGATTGTTGGTTAACGTGTTTACGCGACGTTTAATGTTATTGGTACAAACAAAAGTAGCAATAACGAGGATGAGGCCTAAGCTGATGGTAACTGCAATTGCAAGCGTCGCTTTCGTAGATGCTTGCTGAGCTTGAGTAACCGATATCGCTACCATTTGATTTTGCAACTCATTACGTAACTGATTTATGAGGGCGATTCGCTCCGTTGCAGCTTTAAACCATTCAGTAGGTTTTGGCCCTTGCAACTGAGCAAGTGTTTTTTCTTGGGCAAGAAATGAGTGTTGAATCTGTTCAACTTGCTTCCAAGTCGGCTGACTCTTAATTGAGTTTAATTGTTCAATGAACTGTGGTGGAAAAGAGAGAATAGCTAACCTCTCTGCATAATCTGCGGATTTTATATAACCCTCAACGGCAGTATATTGCCCTAAATCCGAAAACTGGCGAGCGTAAGCGCCATTTAGTGCTCCACGAACTTGGCCTGCTCGTTCTTTCATTTCTACAACTGCAAGTAATGCTTTACTTAAGCTGGCCACGTCGATACTGGAGATATTTGCTGTTAGTAATGATGCATTGTGAATGCTAAGTTGATTTAGATTTGAATAATAGACAAAAGGTGATTGCTTTATTTGTAAACGATCAACTTGTTGACGGACATTGTGCAATTGGCTTAGTTCTTGTGTGATGTCTTTTTGTAGTAGGGCAATAGTGTCTGCAGGCAAATAGTCAGATGTATAACGGTTTAGTTGTCTAATGTGCTGATCTGAAATTGAACGTTGTTTTTGTAATGCTTCAACTTGTGGACCACTCCCATTGCTTCCTAATACACCAGCCGTTAAACCACGTTCTACAGCCAAGTTATGAGCTACATTATCGTATAAGAGAATAAGCTGTGCAGTCGCTTGATCACGGTTCGCTTTTTCGACCGTTGTTTGATAATTCGTCATGATTTGAAAAGAGAGTATCAGTGAGATAATGATTGGTATTCCAGCAAGCAATAAAATGAGAGTGTACAACGAAAATCGTTGTATCAATTTGTCCATGTATCCTCCTAGCGAACGGCATATTATTTATTCGCTAAGTTTATATTATGTAAACAAATCGTGAGCGATCGAGTTAACTGTATTGGCTATTGTTATGATTTTTCTTTACATTTTAATAACTCGGTCACTGTTTGCAATGAATAGGATTTGGGGGGAATCTATTTATGTGCTTATAAACTTAAGTATTAGCCCATAAGTGAGTAGTAGGTAATTAGATAAAAAGTAGGTTGTACGACGGTAGTAGTACTTTATTGTTAGGTATCGAGAGTTTTGGTTTGGCTTAGATTGACTGCTGTGCGTGTTAATCTTTGGGGTTGCAGATCGTGCTTTGCCCAGATTGGTTGATTTTTGTTCAAATTTTTTGATTATTATATTGATTGAAAAATGTTTTCCCTATACTTTAGTAGGATAAGTTGTGTGTATAAAAATGCAGCATAAACAACTCTAATGATGGTTGTGTGACGATATACATAATAAAGTTTGAGGGCGCTTGAATGCTGAAACCTTTGCTTGCTGATGTTGTGGGTTCGTCTTGATGTTCTATAGAACACAAGATTTTCGGTAGCCAGATTGAGTTATCTTATTTTGGTTCGTTGTCGAAAAATCTACATCAGAATACCTAGCTTTCAAGCGTCCCACTTTTTTCCATCAGTTTGTTTATAATTTTTAGCACTTACTGATTTTACACCTGAATTTTCCTCTCCTGATTCATCCTTTCGTTTAGTAAAGCTATTTATCCAAAGAACAATCACCTAAAGAACACTTCACCTAAAGAGCCGTCTACTTAAATATCAGTCTACCCAATGAACAACTATTCATCACGTGATGAGTCGATGATTGAATTTTTGAAGCAAAAAGGGCACTGATTGCAAATAGTTGTATGTCTATTCCCAATAACAAAATAAAATTAGGTTTCGATGCAAAACATTCATTCTGTGGTTGAATGTTGACTGTAGTAATCTGATAGGAACTCAAACGGTTCTATAGCAGTAATTAACAGCCTAGATGCATCCTTGAAACCACTAGCATTCAGATTTTAAACTGAGAGAAATAGAGATTAGATTATGACAATTAACCGTATTAATCCGTGTAAGCGTTGGTCAGATGTAACGGTATTTAATGGTATCGCTCACTTTGTTGAAGTGGCAGACACTGATACTTCAGCAGATATGAAAGGCCAAGTGGAGCAAATTCTTGCTCAAGCAGAAGTTTCTCTAGCGAAAGTAGATAGCGATAAATCACGTATTCTTTCGGTTACTATATATGTTACTGACTTCGCTTTGTTTAGCGCACTAAATGACGTATGGGATAACTGGTTCCCAGAAGGCTGCGCTCCTAGCCGTGCTTGTGTGAAAGCAGAGTTGGCTAACCCTGAGTACCTTGTAGAGATGGCGTTTGTTGCCGCTGCGGGCGAAAAATTCCAATAATAAACTCCAGTGCTGTTTTAGTTTGATGATATTGGGTCTATTTGGAACTTATAGCCGATCAGAACGCCAAATTATCTAACTAATGAAAAGTAAATATGTCTCAAAGCTGCCAGTAGGCGGCTTTTTTTGTTTTGAATCGTATCTATCCTCGTTGTGTCAGGTACCTACCATACCTAATGGTTACGGCATCTCATCTCATTCCATCCTTATTATTACGTATTTGTAATAGTTATTTGCTTTATTGCCTAATTATCAATTTCCAAGTAATCGATATAATAGCCGCAATTCAAGTTTGATGTGACTTCTATCACATAAATGGTACTACTTCTAAGTAGAAGTTGAGGAAAGAATAATGGCGAATTTTGTCGTAGTTGGCGGTGGTGCTGCCGGTTTAGAGTTAGTGACTCGACTGGGTAAAAGTTTTGCTGGCAACAAACAGCATACAGTAACGTTAGTTGAACCATCTGGTCATCACTTATGGAAGCCACGTCTGCATGAAATAGCGGTAGGCAGCTTTGATAACGAGCTTGATGCTGTTAGTTATGTTCAACACTCAGTATGCAATGGCTATCAGTTTGTTCAAGCGGGCATGTCTGGTTTGGATCGAGAGTCAAAGACGATTGTTCTAGATCGCGATGTGGATGGAAACAATACCTTAAGTTATGACTATTTAGTGATGGCAGTCGGCGCAGTAAGCAATGATTTTAAAATCAATGGTGTACGCGAGCATTGCTTGTTTCTTGACTCCTCTGAACAAGCGCTTCTAGCGTGGGAGCAGATTAAAAAGATGTTGCAATCAAGCACTCAGCAACGAATTTCGATTGTTGGTGCGGGTGCAACCGGTGTTGAGCTAGCCTCTGAATTAGCGAAGCTTAATCAGCAGTTAAGCCGTTATAAAATGGGTGGTAGCTTAGCGGTGACCTTGATTGAAGCCGCGGATCGGGTTCTACCGGCTAGCCCTAAATGCATGTCTGAAAAAGTGCAGCGCAAACTAGAGCAGCAAGGCGTAACGGTTCAGCTGAATGCAAAAGTTCAAAGTGCGAGTCATCATCAATTAATCGTTAATGATACCGCGATCGAAGCACAATTGCAGGTTTGGGCTGCAGGTGTTAAATGTGCTGATTGGCTGGCAAACTTAGATGGTTTAGAGACCAATCGTATTAACCAAATTCGTGTGAAGCCGACGCTACAAACGACACTAGATGATAGTGTTTTTGTCATTGGTGATAACGCTGAATGTCCACAACCTGATGGTTCAATGGTTCCACCAAGAGCTCAAGCGGCGAATCAAGAAGCGACACATTTGGCGAAGCAATTTAAAAGACTGATTAAAGATAAACCATTGCAACCATTCATCTTCAAAGATGGCGGTATGATGATCGCCCTTGGTCACGATTACGCAGTGGGTTCTGTTATGGGTAATAAACTCGTATTGCGTGGGCGTTGGGTTCGAAATATTTATGACACGATTTTCCGTCTTCATCAGCAAGTGCTATTTGGTTGGGGACGAGTTTCTGCATTGATGATACTCAAACGAGTCAAATGCCTACTTAATCCTTACTACAAAGGCAGCCTTTCTTAAGCCGCATAATGCTGAAAAATAAGATCATCAGGACGTACTCGTTTCATGTTTCGAAACGAATACGTCCTGATGATTAGTATGACAGCTAATTTGGCTACAAAAATCTTTTAGTTACGATGCTCGTTTAGCAACGAAGCTCATTTAGTGACAAATAAGTAAAACAACATCGTTTGGAATTCTTTATGTGGAATAGACTACGTACATCTTTGCCAATACAAATGGTATTGGCGGCTTTACTTGCCTGGCTAACTGCCTTTTTATTAACGTCTTTTTTATCAGAGCCGAGGTTACAGTCCGCATTAGCTAATGGTGATTTTGATACTATTTTTCTCGCTAAAACGATCTATTTAGGCTTACTAAAAATGGTCGTAGGGATCATGGTGTTGTTTTCTTTGATAGAGGGAATAAGCAACATAGGTTCAATGGTTCGCCTTAAAAACTTAGGTAGCAAAACTCTCATTTTTTATACATTTACTACCACGATCGCCATCTCTCTTGGTTTGGGTGCTTCACTGTTAATGCCTCAATGGCAACCCCTTGCTGGGCATGTCGCATTAGCTGACAACGTTACGCTTATTGATAGTAATGATGCAACGGGTGGGGCGATTTTAACCAAGATGATAACAATGGCTCTGGTTAACCCTGTAGCGGCGATTGCTCAAGGTAACCTGCTAGCTATTGTCGTTTTTGCTTTGATGTTTGGCACCGCGATTCTAATCGCCTTACCTAAAGAGAATGCGTTGCATGAGGTAATTTCTGCAATCAACAAAGTGATCAATACTTTAGTTTCTGGCATTGTGAAACTATCACCTTTGGCCATTTTTGCGATTATTTTTGAAATTTCGTTGACGTCAAATAGCCAGTTGTTCGGTCAATTGGCACTGTTTGCATTGTTGGTTTTTGTATTGACCATGATCCATGGCGGTATTGTTCTACCACTGATCGCAAAACTGGCAACTGGAATATCGCCACTGACTTTATTTAAGGCGATATCAGCACCGATGGCCATGGCGTTGGCCACGTCATCAAGTGCGGCTACATTGCCACTTGCAATGCAAAGTGCGGAAGAAGAGTTAGGTGTGTCACCATCAGTTACCAGCATGGTCTTACCGCTCGGTGCTGTAATGAATATGGATGGTACAGCTTTGTTTGAAGGTGTCGCTGCAATTTTCCTTGCTCAGTTGTTTGGCGTTGACTTATCAACCTCTGGTTTAGTGATGATCTTTATCATGGCGATGGTTTCATCGGTTGGTGCTCCGGGTATGCCGTCGGGTTCTATGTCTGGTATGCAATTAGTACTTCTTGCCGCAGGGATACCTTTGGAAGCGATAGCGATTTTACTAATCATTGAGCGCCCGTTAGACACTTTCCGCACGGCCGTTAATGTGGAGGGGGATATCATTGCCTCTTTGGTCGTAGACAAATGGCAAGCTAGCACTCACAAAAGTGCTACTTTAGAAACTGCGAATTTGACCATTGGGTAAGTGGCGGCCAAATTGGATAAACAAGTACAAGAGCATCAAATCAATATGGGGCTTTTGTACTTGTTTATTCTATTGGTGTTAACGACCGAACATGCGATTAAGAGTTTGATCTTTATCGAGAACATGGTGCTTTATCGCACCTAATATGTGCAAAGCGAACACGGCAATAATAATGTTGACGAAAAAACCATGTATATTGCCACCTACCTGCTGTAGCCACTCTACTTTCTCTCCGGCACTGATTAGCGTCCAACCAAAAATATCAATACTACGACCTCCACCAATGCTCATCGCTATACCGGAAATAGGCATGACTAATGTGGCGAGCATTAATAGACCATGAACGGATTTAGCAGCTTTTTCTTGCCACGCTGGCGTTTCAGAAGCGGGTGATATCGCTCCTTCTTTGAGACGCCAAATAATTCTGGCTATCGCAAGTAACAGAAATAGGGCACCAAATGATTTATGAATGCCAATAAGCTCGCCTTTTTCAGGACTACGAGGCAAATCAACGAGATAATATCCGAGTGCGAAAATTGCGATAAAGCTCAGAGCTGTTAACCAATGCCAAAAGATGGTTGAACGAGAAAGAGGGAGTGGGTTGAGCATACATAGACCTTATTTTTGTTAGGGTTATGTAGCGCATTATCTTGGTTATTGTTGCTTTTGACTATATGAATGAGTGTAAAGTTGCGCAAATAATGCGCAAAAAACGCTCCATTATCATGAAGCGTTTCTTTATTGTTAGCAGTTAGCAGTTAGCAGTTAGCAGTATGCTCGTGCCACACGACCTTCACAATCGATGGTGTATTCCCTTGCATAGGCAGGAATGAATACAGATTGGCCTTTCTCTACTTCACAGTGGCTACCATCAGCGTGGTTGAGCACCATTTTGCTATCGAGAGGCAATAAAATTTCAGCCGAATTTGATGAAATTGTGCGCTGTGTGGAACTTAGAATAACGGCAAATTTAAAGTCAGCGACTGGGATCGCGTACTCAAGAACACCGTCATGCTCACTTGGTGCTAACAATAACGACTCAAATGGCATTTCAACAAAGCGAGTGCAAGAGACCAACTCTGGAATATCCATGTATTTTGGCGTTAGACCAGCACGTAGAACATTGTCTGAGTTTGCCATGATTTCAAGGCCAGACCCTTTGATGTAAGCGTGAGGTGTTTCCGCATCAAGGAACATAGCTTCACCTGGCTGAAGCGTTAATACGTTCAACATTAATGGTGCAAATAAGCCAATGTCACCTGGATATTGTGACTCTAGATCAATTAATAAGCCAAATAGTGGATCAGATGATTGTTTCGCAAACGCCATTAATCCCTCAAGGGCCGTTTGTTTAGCTTCACCGTCCAAAGATAAGATAGCAGTGAAGAATTGAGTTAACCCTTGCTCGGATTGATCAGCTTTTAGTGCTTCAATCAAGGTTGAAAGCGTGTTGATTTCAAGTTGAGTAAAGTTATCAATGATGGCCGCAATAGAACGAAAACCATTCATTGCTTGGTAAGGTGTTAACGCATAAACCAATTCAGGCTTGTGATTAGGATCTTTGTAGTTACGCTCAGCACTATTGTGTGCAATGCCTTGACGCTCTTCACGAGCAAATCCAATTTCTGCTTGCTGTTTATTAGGATGAACTTGGATAGAAAGGGCTTTTTCTGCACACAATACTTTGAATAGATACGGAAGTTCACCAAATGTGTCAGCAGTTTTATCACCAAGATAAGCAGGTAAATCGGTGTTAATCAAAGAAGAGAGCAACATATTTTCAGCTTGATTAACGACAGTTGAGCAACCATTTGGATGAGCGCCCATCCAAATTTCCGCTTGTGGTTCACCATGCGGGTTCTCGATACCGAAAAGCTGTGTAATAGAAGTAGTGCTTCCCCATGCATAGTTTTGAATAACATTGCTCATTGGGAAAAATACAGGTTTTGTCGTTATAGTCTCAGGCATTGTTCTTAGATCCATCAGAAAGCGAAAAAGGCTTGAGCTAGGGGCTCAAGCCGAAACTGTATAAACGGTGCGTACTATATCACGCTGCCGCAGCTTGAATTTTGGCCTTGCGCAATTTTTTTAGTGTCACACAAGTTAGTGCTGTTACTACCGCACCCGTTGCCATTGAAAGTAAAGCAAGTAGTGGTAAGTTCATTGCGCCAAGAAGAGCAACAACTGGGCCACCATGCGCTACGCTATTGGTGATGCCGAATGAGAACGCCATTACAGCGGCAACCATTGAACCAAGTACGTTAGCAGGAATTACAGACATAGGATCCTGCGCTGCAAATGGAATCGCACCCTCAGAAATACCGACTAGACCCATTGCGCCAGAAGCTTTACCAGCTTCAATTTCAGATTCTTCAAACAAATCAAGCTTACGACCAAGTACTGTCGCTAGAGCCATACCTAAAGGTGCAACTGGAATCGCACAAGCCATAGCACCCATAAATTGAGTCTGACCACTTGCGATCATGCCGACAGAGAATAGGAATGCCACTTTGTTAAAAGGACCGCCCATATCGAAGCCAGCCATACCACCTAGCACAATACCAAGTAATACAACGTTACCAGTACTCATGCTGGTTAGCATTGCATTTAGGCCATCCATTAATCCAGCTATCGGTGCGCCAATGATGAAGATGAACATACCAGCGATGAACAGAGAACCAGTAATTGGTGCGATCATAATAGGCACAAGTGGTTGGATAAACTTGTGGTAGTTAAGGGATGTGATCCATTTAACGAAGTAACCAACCAATAGACCAGCAATAATAGCGCCAATGAAACCTGTACCGGCTTCAGCACCGTAGAAAGAACCGTTATTGGCAATCCAACCACCAATTAAGCCAGGAGCAAGGCCCGGACGGTCAGCAATTGCGTATGCAATGTAACCAGCCAGAATTGGAATCATTAAGGTAAAGGCAACGACGCCAACTTGTAGAATTTGGTTCCACATGCTTCCATCAGGAATGGCCATACCAGCTTCAGTGGGTTCACCGCCAACCGCTAGCGCTAACGCAATCAAAAGACCACCAGTTACTACGAATGGAATCATGTGAGATACGCCATTCATTAGGTAGCGGTATAGGTTTGAGCGCGTTTGAGCAACTTTGCTACCTGCAGATTGTGTTTCTGAACCAGCCTCCGCTTGGTAAAGAGGCGCATTTAGTGCTTCCTTGATTAACCCTTGAGCATCACGAATTGGTGCTTTCACATTCGTTTTTACTACACGCTTGCCAGCAAATCGAGCCATGTCGACTTGTTTATCACAAGCCACGATGATGGCATCGGCTTTCGCGATTTCTTCAGCCGTTGGGCTATTTTTAACGCCAATAGAGCCGTTAGTTTCCACTTTGATGTCATAACCCAATGCAGCTGCACCTTTTTCAAGGGCTTCTGCCGCTAGATAAGTATGGGCAACACCGGCCGGGCAACCTGTTACTCCGATAACAAAACCTTGGTTTTCAATAGCTGATGTCGCTTGAACAGGGGCTTCTTTGGCTAGAAGTAACTCAAGAGCTTGCGCAGAATTCGTCGCACTTAGGAATTTTTCAATGAAACCATCTTCGATCAACTTAGAAGAAAGCTCGGCAAGTACTTCAATGTGGTGATTATCACCACCGTCAGGTGAAGCGATCATGAAAAATAGCTTAGACAGTTCACCATCTTCAGCGCCGTATTCGATACCTGACTTGCTTACACCAATCGCGACTGCTGGCTCAATAACGGCAGCGCTTTTTGCATGAGGGAGTGCGATACCTTCTTCAAATCCAGTATTACCGAGCTCTTCGCGAGCTTTGATATCGATAAGGAATTGCTCTTGATCACTGATACGCCCTTGAGCGTGTAATACAGCAATCAGTTCTTTAAAGACCTCTTCTTTGGTCTGAGCTTGAAGTTCAAGCTTAATTAAATTTTCGTTAATCAGTTTAGTGATCATTATCCACCCCTAGGTGTTGTCATTATTATGATTTGGTGCCCAAACCACTTCAGGAGCATGATAGAAGCAGCTCGGGCATAGCGTTATTCTGGCGAGGTACAGCAAAATACCCAAGTGAAGAAAACTCGCATTTACTGGATTTTTGTATCACGCATTGAGTAGTGTGATATAGATCGGTATTAAGCACGCATTTGGCGTGGTTAAGTAAATATGTATCTTAGGGTTGTGGTTGATGATTTGTTTTTAACTTATTGTATTTATATGTTTTAATGCTGGAATGTGCAATTTGTTGATTACGTAAAATAGTGGCATTTACTGGATATTTGTAGCATGTATTTAAAATTGTGACATATTGCATTGGTTTAGAGCTTGAGTTGGATGTATATATCTAACTGGATTTATTTTCGTCCAGTTAAAGTTTGCGGAGAGTGAGCTATGGTGTTTCACAATTTAATTTCGTCAGTGCTGAGTGAGCGTGAGCCGCTACATAATATTTGGTTTGCAGGGGATTTTCATACACCGCCGCCATTTAGTTATCAGGTGAACTTTCCTCGCCTTGAACTGGTTCTCGATGGTGAATATGTGAATGAGATGGAGAGTCATGATCGCCAGCTAACATCTATTGTTGCTCGTACGGGGGACGCGATTTTTATTCCGCCAAACTGCTGGAATAAACCGGACTGGGACACAGACTGTTCAGTTTTGAGCATACTATTTGGGCGACGTCAGTTAGGGTTGAGTTTAGTCAGTAAGCGCAAAGGCGAGGCCCAGTTTTTTGATATCCAAAAACACAGTATTCAAACTCGTTCTGGCTTTGCTATTGATAATATATTGGAAGCGCTCAGTTCTTTAGCTCGTGAAAGCCATAAGAAACCAATGGATGAGCTTTTACTTCAAGCACTGCTGCAATATTGTAATACGATGTTAGAAGCACCAGTGGAACAAACGCAAAATCGAGTAAAAGACTTATATCAGGGGATCTGCATCTATATTCAAGAGAACTTTCATCGTCAAATTACTCGTGACAGCATAGCAGAGCGCTTTAGCATTTCATCAAATCATCTATCTCGACTGTTTCGCCAGCAAGGACACATGACCTTGGCAGATTACATAACTTGGGTTCGCATTGATCGCGCAAAATTCATGCTTAAAAAATACAACTTTAAGTTGTCTGAGGTGTCTATTCGCTGTGGATTTAAGGATGTGAACTATTTTTGTCGGGTATTTAAAAATAAAACGGGGCGTACGCCGACAGAATACCGAGGTTCGGTGTAAAGCGAGTGTTGGTATGCAGCGTTATTTAATGATGAGACGAAAAAAATTAGAGAAGTCGAGTCATTGAGTACATGAGTAAAGCTTGTAAATCGATGCTATTACGTGTGGCAACAAGCCGTTCAGTCATCTGGTCACATAACAAGTTGCGAGTAAGATTGGTGACTGTCACAATCTGCTCTCTATTGGGTTTAGCCGGAAGAACCAAAGCAATGGCAAGATTGACATCACCAATGACCGAGGCCCAAGAAATGGGTTCTTTGCTAGCGATGACCGCAATAGCAAGATGATCGATGTCGGCAAACATGACATGGGGTAGAGCTATCCCTGGAGTTACACAGGTGGAAGAGCGTTCTTCTCGCTTTATAAAGGCTAAGATTAACTCATCAGGCTCTTGTGGATGGATTAGATGAGCTAATCCTTTTAAACACTCAAATTTACTGAGTTGTGTACATGCCTTGGCGTAATGCCAATGTACATCACAGGGTAAATTGAGTTGCGGAATGCGCTCTGAAAGTTGGTCGGAAAAGGTGCTACTAATGTTTGAACCGACCAGCGAATAGTGCTCAGCAATGATGCCTTTGAGTACAAAGCAGGCTAATTCAGAATCTAAACCAATCGCCTCAATTTGGCACAAATCATCCTTAAGTAAACCCGCTTGAAAAACACCCATCGTTGTAGAAAGGCTCGCTCGTCTATTTTGAGTGATATTAATGATGGTAATAAGGCTTTTGAATTTTTTAGCAAGTGTAGATAGCGCCGATGCGACAACGGCGCTGCTATTAACATCATCAACAAAGAAAGTGATTTGGCTACGATTCATTTGGAGTGTTTATCTCAATATCTGTCGTGACGGCTTGCTTCAACGTACACTCAGTTTCGGCAATGATTAATAAAAACTTTATCAACGTTAAGTAACACTTCTTCAATAGAAATCGTCACTTTGTTCATGCCCTCGAAGCGTGCGGCTTGTTCAATTTCAATATCGGATACGATTAACACTTTATCTGCTTGGGCGATATCGTGTAGTGATAGTGGGTTTTCGACACCCATTGCTCCTTGAGTTTCAACTTTGATTTGGACATTAAATTTTGGTGCAGCTTTGACAAGGGCATCAGCAGCCATATAAGTGTGTGCGATGCCTGTAGGGCAAGCGGTGACAGCGACAATTTTCATGGTTGTTCTCGTTATTTATTTTGGCAGATAATATCATAACCATATACCCAAGTAACCTCGAACTGCTTGGTTCCGCGAGAATGATTAGCTTTAGGAAAATACTGATACTAATCACATTTTTCATTCTGTGTTACATTACTCCAGTTAATGCTTTTTTCTTCCTATTTCCCAGATTGACCAAGCTGATTAATCTTATCCCACAAGACGAATACCACACGCTATCGTGGTTTCGAACAAAATGGGGTATGACAACCAAACTCAATAAAGTTTCATGTTGCAGTAGTGAGTGATGGCTTGAGATTGAGGCTGGTCGGTCTGGTTCGAAGACGAACAACAAAGGTACATAATAATGGATATAACCCACCTTATTGAGCCCCATACAATTTGTTTGAATTTACAAGCTCGTACTAAAGAAGAAGTTCTTCTCGAGCTGGTGGATATCCTCGATAGCGCGGGAAAACTCGCTAACAAAGATCAGTATTTGGCAGATATTTGGAAACGTGAAGCAATCGGTAATACCGGTTTTGAAGATGGAATTGCTATTCCGCATGCAAAAAGCTATGCGGTAGCCGTTCCAGCAGTGGCAGTGGGTATCAGTCAAACTGGTATTGATTACGGTGCAGAAGATGGGAAACTGTCGGATGTCTTCTTTATGCTCGCTTCTCCAGACGGTGACGATCATCATCACATTGAAGTATTGGCGCAAGTCTCCAGTAAGTTAGTGGAAGATGGTTTTATAAAAAAACTCAAAGCGACGGAAAACGTCACACAAGCGTGGGAATTGTTGACTGATATTAAGTCTAACGAATCGGCAGACAAAGTGGAGGCTACCACTGAATTTGCTGTTAAGTCACAAAGCCCAGCAAAACAAACATTAGGTCGTTTAAAAGAGCATCTTTTGTTTGGTACCTCTCACATGATTCCTTTCATTGTGGCTGGAGGAGTGCTTTTGTCGCTTTCTGTGATGATCTCAGGGAAAGGTGCTGTACCAGAGAGTGGCATTTTGGCTGATGTTGCTCAGATGGGTATCGCAGGCTTAACATTGTTTACTGCGGTATTGGGTGGTTATATTGCGTATTCCATCGCAGATAAACCGGGCTTAGCTCCAGGCATGATAGGTGCTTGGATCGCGGTAGAGCATTACAATACCGGGTTTTTAGGTGCAATAGTGGTTGGCTTTTTAGCTGGCTTCACTGTGCAGCAATTAAAGAAAATAAAACTCCCTGATAGCATGAGTTCACTCGGGAGCATCTTTATTTATCCTCTAGTCGGTACGTTTATCACTTGCGGTGCTGTGATGTGGATAATCGGTGGTCCTATTGCGGATTTCATGGCTTCGATGAACGCATGGCTTGATAGTATGGCCGGTTCCGGCAAGGTGATGCTCGGTACCATTCTAGGTGGTATGACTGCATTTGATATGGGGGGACCTATTAACAAAGTGGCGACGCTGTTTGCTCAAACTCAAGTTGATACACAGCCTTGGCTGATGGGCGGGGTAGGCATTGCAATTTGTACTCCTCCATTAGGTATGGCTCTTGCTACTCTTTTATCCCCACAAAAATTTAAACGTGATGAACGTGAAGCGGGCAAAGCCGCAGGTATTATGGGAATGATCGGCATCACTGAAGGTGCCATTCCTTTTGCTGTTTCTGATCCTGCACGTGTTATCCCCGCGATAGTTGCTGGTGGTATTGTCGGTAATGTGACAGGATTTTTGTTCCAAGTATTGAACCATGCTCCTTGGGGTGGCTGGATAGTATTACCGGTTGTCGATGGAAAAATTGGCTATGTGATTGGTACCCTACTTGGTGCATTGACGACAGCTATCATTGTTATTTTGTTGAAAAAAACCGTGATGGAAGAAGAGGATGAATCTCACTCTTTATCGGTTGCCACATCTGTTGAGGGCGAGGGAGAAGCAGATATTCTCGCTGTGACTTCATGTCCATCAGGAGTTGCTCATACATTCTTAGCAGCAAAATCGCTTGAAAAAGCAGCTTATTCAATGGGTTTGAAAATTAAAGTGGAAACACAGGGTGCGAATGGTATTAATAATCGTATTACAGCGACAGACGTCGCCAATGCGAGGTTTGTGATATTTGCTCATGATGTCGCTATTAAACAACCTGAACGTTTTATTAACATTAAAATCATCGATGTCACAACAAAAGATGCTATGCACAACGCAAGTGGATTGTTGTTGTCACACCGATAGTTATACCGAATTCTTAAGTAACAAATAGTCCCCTAGACTATATGCTCTTAGCTCCATACCTAGTATGGAGCTTTTTTTATGCGTAAGACTTAAGATTATTTATCTAGTGACTGCAACTTAGGTATGGGCGTTAGATGAGAAAAATGGTCACGAAAACGATAATTTCGTCTGCTCAAGAATATTAGAATTACGAGATTTAGCCGTTGGTATATGACGTGGTTGGTGAAAATACCCCTAATGTTCAAGGGTTTTAATTGATAGTCGGCTTTATTATATTGTTTATTCATTCTTTAGTTTGGACAAGGAAGGCCAAATGAATAAACAGTATATGCCCATTATGCTCAGCGTTGCGGTTGTTACAGGGTGTGGTGGCGAATCAGAGGCAATATCGGCAAACTCACTATCGAGTGGAGTATTTTCGTTTACTGGCGACTTCATTGAACAAGAAACAGTGATGGCATCGTTAACGATAGAAGATCAAGATGGTATCGATCAAATGGAACTAGGTTATCGTTGGTATGACGATATGGGCGTTATATCGGTGACAGAACAGCTTGTGTTAGAACCTAAAGACGTCGGTAAAAATATCCATCTTGAAGTGACATTTACCGATGATATGGGTAATGAAGAGACATTAACGAGTCAAACTTATACTGTTGAGCCAAAGCACGAGTTGGCTCTTTTTTATTCAGCGAGCAATTATAAAATATCACAAGTGAAATCGACAGATTTTGGTCAGTCATGGTCATCTGAATTCAAAATTGATCAAGATGAAACCGACCCTGACGCTGCTGGTTACTATCCTAATGTTGCCAGTGATGGTAAGGGAAATATCGTCGCGGTATGGACATCTGAATATGTTGATGCCTACGGAGGAGAATACGATCCCGTCTTTTCTTATTCAAATGATAATGGGTTAACTTTTAGTGATAAAGCTCTTCTTAATCCAAGCGATGTTGCGGATTCGGAAGGGGATGAAGACCCAACAATTGCGACAGATAAGAATGGGAATTGGGTAGCAGTATGGTCTTCAGGAGAGAATATTGATGGGAGTGGCACTGACGGTGATATCGTATTTGTTCGCTCTCAAGATAACGGTAAAACATGGACTGAGGCGCAAGTTCTTCACTCATTCTCTCTCAGTGATCGCGCCCACGATTGGTACCCGACAGTCAAAATTGTTGATGATCGTTGGATCGTAGTATGGATGACTCAACACGATTTTAGTGGTAGTGGTGGAACCGATCGAGACATTGTTATTAGTTACTCTCAAGATCAAGGCGCGACATGGAGTGATCCTAAGTACGTCAATTCATGGGCCCAGTCAGATACAAATTCAGATGATGATTCGTTTCCTCTTATCGACTTGAATTCTAATGGTTCGATGGTTGTGGCTTGGTCTGGCCATAATGGTGAAGCAGATTATGATATATATGCGGCTATGTCGTCAGATTTTGGTGAAACATGGTCAACAGCGACGAAAATTAACGATTACGGGAATCGTGACGCAAGTTCAGATCACGACTATCCACGTCATGTCGCTATTAATGAGAATAATACCGCTGTTATTAGTTGGCATGGAAAAAATGCCGCGTTTGGTGGGGGGGAAGATTTATTTTATAGCTCGAGCTTTGATTATGGTAACAGCTGGTCTTCTGAAGAAATCATTAACGTCAACCCTGATACAACAACTCAAGAGTACGCAGCCATTATTAGTGGACCCGATGACCGTTGGATTGCATGTTGGGTAAACGGTGATGGGAGTGTAGCAACGAAACGTTCTACAGATTTAGTCACGTGGTCGCAAGCTCAATACATATCTCAAATTGATAGTGCATATTACACGTGCAACCTGCTTTATCATTGATACAACTAGCTTACTGGTTCGCGGTACCAACAAAGCAAGGTTATATTAATGCGATAGTCATTGAATAAATGAGTATCGCATTAAACATCGTTAGGGTGCGATAAGATTGTTTCGTACTAGGCCACGCCTTACGTTTTTGCACAGTTTGCCAAATCGATTTAATTCCTCAAACGTTGGCGAAATTTCGCGTGTAATTGCGTGCTCCCAATAACTCAGCTCAGAGTCGACAAGTTCCATTAGTTTTTTCGGACAACCAATGCAACTATTTTCGGGGCCACAACGAAATGTCTCGGGGCTATACAAAGGGAACTCATCTTTAACTTGGTCGATGATTAATTTCATCGCAGTAATGCGATCTGGTTTTTTAGCCATAACAAAGCGCCTAGTGTGAGGAAGGAGCGTAGTCTAGGCCTGTAGCATATCAATGTCAAAAGTTGCCTAATTATGACACAGTTTTGTTTAGGCTTCGTAATCAACTCTTGCCTTACAAACCTTTGTTCACCAAGGTTGAAATGGCTATGTAATTCGCATTTCTTAAAGAGAATCAAATTGAGAAAATATTTAAATAAAAGGGAATTGATTTTTAATTCATTGATTATTAATAAGTATTTATCTTTGTTTAGGTGGTCTGAATAATGCATCATCTTTGCTTTCTATGGAGGTATTTATGGATGATTCAATTAAGCTGCTGACGCCAGAGCAAGCCATCGCTTTTGATACTGAGTATATCGATGAGGAGCTGTTTGGTTTTGTTACACGAACTTTGTCAGCATACCTTGATACTCCAGAAGAGGCTCATTTTTTGGATGTGGGTGGAGGCAATGGTATATATGCGGACAAATTGCTCAAGCACTACTCTGGCTGTCACGTTACCGTCGTTGAACCCGAAGCATGTTTGCTGAACAAAAACGTACCACATGAGAATAAGCACCTTAAGCATGATTTATTTCAGAATGTCACAGTTGAACAAGAATTTGATTTAATTCAGTTCAACTGGGTGTTACATCATTTTGTCAGCGATACCTATGAGGCCAGTTGTCATCTACAAGAAAACGCATTAATACAGGCGTATAAGATGTTAAAACCGGGTGGGATGGTTGTGATTTTTGAAAATTTCTATGAGGGTGCCGCATCATCAGATCGTCCAGGACAACTCCTGTTTAACTTGACGGCTTCTAAGGTTTTAGCGCCGTTGACCAAAAAAATGGGGGCAAATACAGCCGGTATAGGTGTTTGTTTTCACTCAGAACTTTATTGGCGAAAATTATGCCTCATGGCGGGGTTCAAGCAAATGGCGTCTTCACACTGTTATGATTTTGGAAACCTAAGTCCCCTCAAAAAACGAATCTTGCAGATCGAGAACCAGAGAGTCGGCCTTTTGATTGCGGTAAAACCTAATGAATAAGATTATTGTTAGGGTATTTATCTTGGAGATCATCAGTCACTGATTCAATTGTTGTCTGCCATTTTTATGGGCGTAGTGACTTATCTGTGAGATTGATTATCTAGTATCTCGAGGGAACTGGGTGCAGTGTAAATAAACATGTTGTAACAGAGTACAGTAATCATAAGGGTTCTGTTAGAATGCCGCCTTTTGATTTTGAGACAAAACCAGTGTATTGAGTTGTCTCGACATAAGGTAATAAAGGTATATGAAAAAGAGCCATGTAACGATTGGATTAACGAATCCGAAAAGCCCTGAAAACGTTGGTGCCGTTATGCGTGCAGCGGGTTGTTATCAAGCAGATGCCGTCGTCTATACAGGGCAACGTTACGAAAAAGCGGCAAAATTTCAGACCGACACTAAGAGCATGACGCGATCTATTCCTTTGACAGGGGTAGAATCGTTATTGGACGGCCTTGACCCTGATACACAAATTGTTTGTGTTGAGCTTGCGTTAGGTGCAACGCCATTACCTGTTTTTGAGCACCCAGAAAAAGCAATTTATATTTTTGGGCCTGAAGATGGCTCTATCCCGCAAGATGTTGCAGATAAAGCTCATCACGTTGTTTATGTACCTACGATAGGTTGTATGAATTTAGCAGCATCAGTCAATGTTCTGTTATATGACCGGTTAGCAAAATCGAGCAATGTGATTCAAGGCGACGAACTTATCATGAACAGTCGCGATAACCGCAATAATTTACAAGTGAAAACATCCTCAGTCGCATAGTTACAATTGTCACTATGGATCGTCTCTATTTAACAGCACCGCCAACTAAATAGAGACGATGAATTAGGCACTCTTCTCTAGTTCTTCATCTGTTAATGTTCGAATCACTTTCGCAGGTACCCCAACGCAAAGTGTGTTGGCTGGTAAATCTTTTGACACAACGCTTCCAGCCCCAATAACAACGTTATCACCAATTGTGACGCCTGGACATACTGTCGAGTTAGCCCCTAACCATACGTTATTACCTATTGTGATTGGTAAGGCAAACTCTTCCCCTGCAGCCCTTTTGGTTGCAGAGAGAGGGTGACTTGCTGTCGCAATCACGACGCCCGGAGCAAGCAATACCCCATTGCCAATAGTAACCGTTGCACAGTCTAAAATGACGCAGCCATGATTGGCGTAAAATGAGTGTCCAACTTTAATGTTGTAACCAAAGTCGCAGTTGAACGGTGATTCAATGTGAGCATCTGTTTGTGTCACCTGCATTAGTTGAGCAATAATTTTTTGTCTCGCATCGCGTTCAGTGGGGCATATGTTGTTCAATTTATGGCAATGTCGCTTTGCATTATCTCTATCCTTAGCAAGCTCGGGATCCCAAGTTCTGTAGATTTTTCCAGAGAGCATTTTCTCTTTTTCTGTCAGTGTACTTTCGATAAATGTGTTGTATAGGGGATGCATAATGTCCATATCTTCAGTGTCATGTAGAGGAATGAAAGCGGATAGTTAGTTGGTGCTTTACGCAGTCAAATTCCCAGTTTTTTGCATAATAATAGAGTCATTCATAAGAGTGCAGCTCTTTGTTAGATCGCTTCTCAGTAAATGAGAAGTGAATCAGATGATAGTAACGTATGTATCAATGTAGTTTATCCAAGTTATTGTTTTTAAAGCTTGTAAAAATACGAGCGTCCCATTCATAAAATATTACGTATCGGGCGTGTTACACGTGATGTTGGACAGACTAAAGGGAATATGAGTCAACTATAGGTAGCATCTTTGCTGATTTTTATTGTACAATTTCAAACGTTAATAGATTGTGTCGTGTAAATTAAAGCACGGAACGATTCACGAACAGAGCGCAAATTGATCGGAGAAATTTCGATTTGGGCTGTGAACAATAATAATAAAGCAACGATATGTTGCTGACCTCGTATTTCGACTTAACACATTTGGTTTGGCCGCTGATCAGTTAAGGAGAGTACAAACTGGCGTTACGCATAGCTGGCTGTTAGCTTTAATTCCTTACTTTGTATGATCTAACAGTTTTTGTAACCAGAACCCGAGCTTGGCTTGGGTTTTTTTCTGCTCCGAGTTTATCTTTAAAGATACACATATGATTTTAATATAGGACAGGGGCTCGCCTATCTAGTGCCTCTAGCTTAACTGATGGTTGATGCTGGGGATTGTCGTGTTCGTGCGTTTATAGCTCTTTGTTTGAGGGAGCTTTACCCACATAGCGCAGTAAAACATATAGACTTCCTTGAGAAAGGGCCACTTTTCTAAACAGATCCGCAAATACAGCATCTCCGCCAAAGCATTGATTAATATAGTGATTAATTTCGTGGTTACGATACCCCTCGACATACATCGATCTGACCCATTGGTATTCAACCGATTTTAAATTCGTTAGCGTCGCTTCGCACAGCGTAATCTTTATCGAATTCACGCGAGCATCCTGTAATGTGTTCCATCGAGATTTGGATTAAAACATATCTAAATGAAAGATTAATTACAGGATGATGACGTTAATTATTCACCGTACTTAAAATTACTAGTGGGTTATCAATGTAATAGAGCGTAGAACGTTATTTTAGATGTTTGACGTGAGTCTCCATCTGTTCTCCTATCGTTTTACGCATTTCCATCAGTTTGATAGCAGACTCTTGCAGGTGGATATCTTCAGCTGTGGTAGGAGTCCATTCAGGTACGGAGGTTGGTTTACCATCTTCATCTACAGCGACCATGATAACGATACAGTGGGTAGTCAGGCGGTTTTGTCTTTCTTTAGGATCACTGGCTTGCACATCGATGGCAATATGCATTGAGCTTTTTCCTGTGTAGATAATTTTGGCGCTGACTTCGACGAGGTTTCCAACATGGATAGGTTGGACGAAACGAATACCACCAGCATAGGCTGTGATACAGTATTTCCCACTCCAACCTGCGGCACAGGCATAAGCCGCTAAATCCACCCATTTCATAACGGCTCCGCCGTGCACTTTCCCACCAAAGTTTACATCGCTAGGCTCAGCTAAAAAACGTAATGTCACATCGCGTATTTTAGTACTCATTATTTTCCCTTGTTCTCGTTATTTTGAAGAAAACTGTGTGGTTTATTGGTATTAACCTCGTATGTTAAGCGAGTGTATCAAAACCGTTTATTTTCTTCGATAGAGTGACAAGAGAACGCTTATTACGCAATCAGTAAACCAAGCGAATTGGTCTTGGAGCACAATAAAATTTTAAAGAGGATACGTGAGCACGAATACTCTCTCTAATCAGGGCTCATTATCGAGCTTATTTTTTAACTTCGTCGTATTCGCCTTCAATCACCTGGCCACTTTTATCGCCAAAAGGAGTCTGATTGATATCGCGTTGCATAAATGTTGTTTGTTGCTCTTTTAATGATTTTTGAATCTTTTTTCCGGTGATGAGGGCAACAATCGTAAGCGGAATCGCCAGTAATAAGCCCATCACTAGAGTGAAAATGCCAATAAATAGTGCAAAAACGCTGGTAATAACTTTGTTCATTGAGTGTCTCTCATGTTTTTCTAAACAACGGATTCATCTTAAGCGAGTGATGATGAACGAAAGATGAACATCATAGTCATCAAAACGTTCAACTATCTTTGGCATAAAAAAACGCTCCCAGATGGGAGCGAAAATAAATGAGATATAATTATTATGTTGTGGAGTTTAAATCTGTTTATTGAGGGAACGTTTTGTAGCGGACGCCCATCATGTGTTCCATACAGTGAACGACTTGGCAGCTATAACCAAATTCATTGTCGTACCAGATATAAAGAACACAGCGGTTATCTTGTGCAATCGTTGCTGCGCCATCAACCACACCGGCAAAGCGAGAACCGACTAGATCAGTTGAAACGACTTCTGTTGACTCAGTGTAATCAATCTGACCTGCAAGTGGTGAGTTCATTGCAATGTCGCGTAGGTATTGATTTAGTTCATCACGTTCTACTGATGAATTTAGGTTCAGATTCGCTACTGCCATTGATACGTTCGGCGTTGGGACGCGGATAGCATTTCCGGTAAGTTTGCCAGCTAATTCAGGCAGTGCTTTCGATACCGCTTTTGCTGCGCCTGTAGAAGTCAGAACCATATTGAGTGATGCGCTGCGACCACGACGTTCACCTGAGTGGAAGTTATCAATCAAATTCTGATCGTTGGTGAATGAGTGCACGGTTTCAATGTGACCAGATATGATACCGTACTTGTCATTGATGGCTTTTAGTGCTGGTGTAATTGCATTTGTTGTACAGCTTGCTGCTGAAATGATTTTATCATCTTCTAAAATCACATTATCGTTTACACCGAACACGATATTTTTGATGTCGCCTTTACCTGGTGCAGTGAGTAGTACCTTTGAAGTACCGTTACACGCTAAGTGTTGGCTTAAGCCCTCACTGTCACGCCATACACCAGTATTGTCAACGATAAGCGCATCATTAATGCCGTAGGCTGTGTAATCAACTTCTTCAGGTTTGTTCGCATAGATAATTTGAATAAAGTTACCATTTGCAATTAAAGCCTTGCGCTCTTCATCGACAATAATGCTGCCATCGAATTGACCATGAACTGAATCGCGACGCAGTAAACTTGCACGTTTTTCAAGGTCACCTTTGCGACCGCCACGAACGACAATAGCACGCAAACGTAACGGGTAGCCGGCGCCACTTTTCTCAACCAATAAACGAGTCAACAAACGTCCAATACGACCGAAGCCATACAGTACAACGTCTTTTGGAGTTGAAACTGTGTTGCCATCCATTGCGCCAATTAATGACGTATGTAGGAAATCTTTAACGCCGTGAGCATCACTATGGTTCTGCCAGAATTGTGCTGCAAGTTGACCGATATCCACACGACATGGGGAAATAGTCATTTCTGATAGAGCTTCGATTAGCGGTAGCGTTTGACTAAGTGTTAGCGGTTGACCCGTATAATGACGAGCTAGACGATGGGTTTTAATGATGTCGATAGTGGCAGCATTGATTAGCGTTTTACCAAAGAGTAGTACTTCGACGCCTTTTTGACGATAAAGCTGACCGAGTAGGGGGGAAATTGTTTCTGCAATCGTTTGGCTTTCTTGCCATTCAAGGCGGTGTTTCTCAGGACTCATTGTCATTTGACCTTTCACGTGTTTTAGGCTGACTCATCACAATTAGGTTGTGAGAGGTTTGGTGGTGAATTTATTGTAATTTTTATGTGGCAGAAGTGTAATGTGTCATGCATTATTCTGCTAGTAAAAATAATGCAGTGCAGTTTAGCGCTTAACTTGCTGAATTGTGGGGATATACGGGGTTATATTAGGTTCGTTTTGATTATTGACAAATGAAAACTAAGCGACTTTTTTTTCGCTAGAAAATACTGAGATCACATGTTATGTGTATTATTTGGCCTTGAAAGGTGAGGTTACTTAAGTTTCTGATAGAGAAATGAGTATTTTGGGATGGAACTCTTCTAATGGTACTAAATCAGCGTTTTAATGCGCTTTTCTACAAACATTGCAGCGTTACAGCATTATAAAACTGCGCTTAACGTCTCATTGTTTTAATGGGAATATTGATGATTTACTTTTAAAGCTAACGCTCTGTTTGAGATAGTTACAGATGATAAAGGCATGAATTGCTGATGAATGGCAGGTCCAATTTATTTGCAACACTGCCATTCTCTTATGTCTATAACACCGCTGAACGCTTAGTCTTGATTGTCTAATTGATCGAGTGGAAGCCAGTTGATCGCGACATTCGCTTGCATAAACATCTCTTGGCTAACTTTGATTTTGTCTCCCCAGCGAGAAAGAAAGTCTGGAGTCTGCTCCGGGCAGTTAACCGCAGATATACCGGTTTGAATAATTTTCGCAGCACAGTTTGGGCAAGGGAAGTGTGTTACCCAAATTTCACAACCATCAAGATCTCTTTTGGCAAATAAAATGGCATTTTCTTCTGCATGAAGTGTTTTTAGATACTTCATTTCTCGTTCATCGGTTGAAGCGCTGTCAGAAATACCATGAGGGTAACCATTGAAACCAACGGAGACAATACGGTTCTGTTTCGTTATGACTGCGCCAACTTGCGTTGACGGGTCTTTGCTCCAAGAACCAACTAGTTCAGCCATTTGGTAAAAACGTTGTGCCCATTTTGAAATCATTGGTGCTTCCTCAAAGCGAATTTAAATTTAGTATTTGGTCATAATATCGCACTTTATACCGGGTTAGTATACCCGTCATGCTTGAAATTGTAGGTCAGCGATAGGCTTATTATTGAGTGGTAATTTGAACGTGTATAGCTACGCCTTAAGCCAGTGTTTATACATAGACTGGTCTTTATACATAGAGCAGTCTTTTACAAGAACCTAGTTATGCCCAGAGCAAAGTTATGCCCAGAGCAAAGTTATACCCAGAGCAAAGTTATACTTAGGGATGAAAAAACACCGCTCAATGGAGAGCGGTGTTAGTGTTTCGATTTAGCTTCTATTGTCTAGACTATCGCTGAAAAGTGACCTGTTCAGTTTGAGCTAAATGAATTTGAGTTGTTGCAGGTTGCGTTTCAACAATCACTTTACCGTGTCGGATTGAGTAACGAACAGGGACCTGGCGACGAACAGCATCAAAACCATTTTCAGCAGGCAAAATTAGCAAGCTACCCGGTTTACCTTCCTCAACACCATGTTTGTCTTGGATGTTAAGTGTGCGTGCTGAATTAGTACTGATCAAATCTAGACCGTTATTGATTTGGTCGTAACCCATCACCTGACAAACATGCAGACCCATGTGTAATACTTGCAACATGTTCGCAGTGCCTAGCGGGTACCAAGGGTCGAACACATCGTCATGGCCAAAGCAGACGTTAATGTTAGCATTGAGCATCTCTTTCACTCGAGTCACACCACGACGCTTAGGATAATCATCAAAGCGTCCTTGTAAGTGAATGTTGACCAAAGGGTTAGCGACAAAGTTGATGCCGGACATACGCAATAGGCGGAATAGACGTGATGCGTAAGCACCATTGTAAGAGCCCATCGCTGTTGTATGGCTTGCTGTTACTTTATGGCCCATCTCAAACTTGTGCGCCAAAGCCGCTAGTGTTTCGACAAAACGTGATTGTTCATCATCAATTTCATCACAGTGAACGTCGATCAAACAGTCATATTTTTGTGCAAGCTCAAATACATAATGTAGAGATTCGATGCCATATTCACGAGTAAATTCAAAGTGTGGGATAGCGCCGATAACGTCTGCGCCAATTTTCACCGCTTCTTCAAGTAGTTCCTTGCCGTTCGGGTAAGAAAGAATACCTTCTTGTGGGAATGCTACGATCTGAATATCTACCCACTCCTTCATCTCTTCACGGACTTCAACCATCGCTTTTAGTGCAATCAACGTTGGGTCAGACACATCAACGTGAGTACGAACATGCTGAACGCCGTTAGCGATTTGCCATTTTAGTGTTTGTTTCGCTCGAGACTTAACATCTTCAATAGAAAGTGTTTGTTTACGTTCAGCCCAACGTTCAATACCCTCGAAAAGTGTACCAGAGATGTTCCAACTAGGCTCACCAGCTGTTTGAGTGGTATCGAGGTGAATGTGTGGTTCACAAAATGGAGCGACAGCTAATCCACCTTCAGCATCCAATACGTTGCCGGTGTAGCTCAATTCGACATGGTTTTCTTCAATACGTTTGAATTGACCATCTTCAATCAAAATTTGCTTGAGGCCCTCTTGGCCTTGAAGCGTTGCGTTTTTGATGAGTAATGTTGTCATGATGGTTCCTTACGCTGGTTGCTGAGCCAGAGTTTTTTTATTAATAATTGGGTTGAGAGCTAAGTAGCTAATAGCGCCACCTAGGACGGCATTGAGAGGTACGATGCCAGGAATAAAATGTCCCGCAGCGACGCCAATCGCGACCGCAGCGATACCTGCCCAGTTTACGGTTTGAAACTGTGCATTGGCAAAATCTTTGTAACGTTTACGGTTCATTAAGAAGTCGGCGATGATGACACCACCAATTGGCGGAATAGCGACAGAAAGGAAAGTCAACCAGCCAACAAAGTTATTGTACAACCAAAGTGCGCAAAGTGTACCAATAACGCCATTCGCCATCGACAAATGCTTACTTGGAAGCCCTGTGATGTTCGAAAAGCCTAGGCCTGACGCATAAAGAGCATTGTCGTTAGTTGTCCAGATGTTCAAACCTAAAACGATGATGGCGGGAATAAGTAGACCTTGTGCAATCATCACTTCTGAAATGTCTGATTGGCCTGTTACCGATGCGCCAGCAGCACCAAAAATAAACATGAGAGAGTTACCGATAAAGAACGCGACCATAGTAATCATTACAGCGTTCATAGGTTTTTTGCCAAATCGGACGAAATCAGCGGTTAATGTACCTGCACTCACAAATGAGCCGACTACCATGGCAAGGGCGACTGAAAAATCAATAGGTTGTTCTGGTTCAATGGTTTTTAGCTGTTCAACGCCACCAATGCTATTGATGGCTTCGACAACAGAATAGCCACCTAGAATAGCAATCGCTGGGACGGCGATCGCGGAAAGAATCATCAACGCAGAAATACCAAAGTAAACGGTCGCCGTCATCAAAAGACCAGATAGTACAATCAGAATATTGGTGTCGATGCCAGTTGCCTTATGAACAGGGATGGCGAACATAGCGACGCCAACACCGAACCAACCAACTTGGGTACCACCAAGTAATGCAGAGGGAAGCCATGAGCCTTTAGAGCCAAAAGAGAAACGAGCAAGAAGATGAGTAGAGAGACCAGTTGAAGCGCCGATGTAGCCGAGGAAAGAAGTGTAAATACCGAGAATGAGGTTACCAATGAGAACCGCGAGGAAGAAATCGTTATAAGAAAGTCCGGTACCAAGTGAACCACCTGTCCACATACTTGCAGAGAAAAAAGTGAGCCCCAACATAACCATGGTTAGAGAAGTGACACCTTTTCTGGCTGCCATTGGAACTGGGCCAAGGCTGTAGTTATTGTCCGACGCCATTTATACCTCCACAAAGAAAATTGAATATAGTTCGCAAATTATGGGTAAACGGCGCGTATTATGGTGATGTAAATCTCATAGTCAATGAGTTTTTTGTCAGTAAAATGGTTAATTTTTGCTTTATAAAAACTAATCATTTAAAAACAGTTGGTTAGGTTTATTGTGCTAGTTATATTTTTTCAATGCGCATTCGTTTGCTCTAGCTAATTCGATAACAAATCTTGGTGTAAATGTTCCTAAGGGTGCGTTTTGTTATGAAGTGCCAATAATAGAACGTTGATAGCGAGATTGTCGTGTTTGATCTTTTTGGCAAACGTTGTCGTTCGAGCTTAAAAGATATTGGTTAAGTTAAATAGAGAGCTACGGTGGTTGTCTACGGGTTTGTTGTGGTTTTTGTTGGTTTTATATGGAGTTTGATGTTAAGCGCGCATAATTCTGTGTTAAGTCGATGGGTTACACCTCGAAATTAATAGATAAATTGGATTTCAATATCACGAGGTGAACCAAAGTGGGGGCCTTAACGACAAGCAGAATCTCATGTGCAAAATATTGCTATGGCCTTGAGTGCTCTGACGTAGCTAGCATTGCTGCAATGTTAAGTCATTGGCACCATTTGCCAAATACGAGATCCTACAAGATGGGCATAAAGGTTTCCACTACATCAGGCTATTAGATAGATAGATATGTTGATGCTGTTGAACGGATATCGATGAACAGTGTTATTGCCAGGTAGAAATGAATAGATAAAAAAAGAGCCAACCACAATGTTTGCGATTGGCTTATTTATTCGTGAACAAGATAGGTTCACTAACAACGTCAGTTGGCTAGGTGACCCTCGGCTTAATAAGGGTCGTATTTATACTAGCATGTTATGTGCCAAATTTTATAGTCAGAAAAATGGGCTAAACGTCGAAATTTTGTCGTTTTTTTGTACAATGATTTGCAAATTACAAATGCAAAATGCGAAATTAATATATTTGCTAATGATATATAAGACAGTAAGGGCTCATTTCTCATCCTCAGTGAACTTGAAAATATAAGTAGACGTTATGTAATGAAAGTCCCCTAAGCCCCAATCATTCCCCTTAAATTGAATAGAAGTAATAGAGTTGTGACTTCATTCGGATAATGATGCCGCGGATCACATCCAAGAAGTTAAGGAAACTGATTGGCTTTTCACCACTTACCCACGCCAGTCCAACCGAGCCCACAGGAATATCATAATTGTCGGTCTCTTCTATTTTCAAACGGACAAAGTGGTGTTTGTTTTGTAAGTTTTTACCAGTTGTCGTGCGTACAGAGGGATCGATACCTAATAAGTTACCTTGTGATTCTCCCGTCGCCTCAACGATTCCCTCTACCTGCGCTGAGAATATTTTCCCAGGATAGACAGAAGAGGAAAACTCCGCAGTTTGCCCAGGCTTAATGTTGCGTATTGCTTGGTGATTTACCCGCATAAGCACATATTTTTCATTGGTATACATCTGTATACGTGGCACGTAAGAGACACGCTGACCTTCTCTTAAAATAAAGTTGGTGACAAAACCGTCGGTGGGTGCATAAACCTTAGTGCTGGTGAGATCCCATTGGGCTTTCGCTCGCTTTTCCTGCGCGGTTTGCAGTTCGCTCTCTCTTGTTTTAATCGATAGCTTTGCTTTGTTGATAGCAAGGTTTGCTTTAGTCGCATCAACACGCTTAGTTTCTAGTTGTGATTCAATCGTATCGATATTGTGCATCGCCTTAATGACGGTTGTTTTTTGGCGATCGATATCGCTGGCTGTGATGGTGTTATCAACAACGCGATTTTGCTCTTCATAGCGCTGTAGCATTTTATGCTGTAGCTCATAGTCTGCTTTGGCTGTCTTAAGTTGACTTCGGGTTGTGTTGATGTCTTGCAAGAGAGATTGATAATTTGCGGTTGCAATTTCAACATCTTGATATGAGACATCTAGAGCAACGTGAGCAGATTGTTCCGCAGCAGCAGCCTGATTTAACGCAATTTGATATTGAGTATCATCGATCTCATAGATTAGCTGACCAGCTTTGACATCCTGATTAGGCGAAATATGGATTTTGTCCACTTTCCCAGTAACGTTAGGGGAATCGGGTCTAAGTTGAATATGCGGCGATTGGACCACGGAGCCTCCAGAAAGGTCCATTGGTGTGTAATTTATTAACCCAACCCAGACAAACATTAGCCATGATACGCCCCCCAAATAAGCAAATAATTGAGAAAATTTATTCCACGGCATGCCTACTAAACGCAATAAATATATGAATAGAGCCCATACAGCTAAACCTTCTAACATTATTGTTCCTCCACTTGCGGTTGGTTTTTTTGAGGAGGGGGACTATCTTGTCGCCATGTGTCACGCAAATGGATGATGGCTTTATCAAGGTCAACAAATGCTACAATGACCGCCAGAACCCAAACCCAATGCCAGAGAAAACCAATCCAAGTGAGTGCGGTTATTAAACTAAGCTGATGATGATTTTTGCTGTGTGCTTTATGGATGGGTAATTCGTGAAACTTCCAGAAACCGATGATGACGGCTGCGATGGTCGCGATCATAACAACCGCAGCAATCACGTGTAGTGTGGTATCTACACCCGTTCCAACAAAGGGGACACTCAATAGACTCATTAAGAAAAAAACCTGTTTATAAAATAGGAACTGACTATTGTCGATAAAATTTGCTCGATGTCGTTTTATGTGACAGATTTAGTCAAATACTGCTATTAAACGATTTAATCTGTTATGCAAAAGATTCGATTTATTCGTGCGTTGGGAGTAAGGGATACTCACCTATACACGAAACGACGTTACCAACTAGAACCGAATAGCTTGGGTGTGCCTGACTCTATCTTTGAACAACCCATGACATTAATACCCTTATCGGAAATTAATGTTTGGCTTAACGCACTTGAACAGCATACGAATAATCCAGATATAATTTTGGATTCGACTCAGAGCATCAACCCGAACCAATTTGGATCTTTATCACGTTGGATGATGTCGAGTGTCGATCTCGCATCGACCATTCGGCGCGTAAATTATGGGTTAAATGTACTGCAATCCGGTGCCTTTTTATCCGGTTCGCAAAGTGGCAATATCATAAAATGGACCTACCATAATCCATTTATAGAACCCCACTGCAAAGTACATGATGGCGTTCGCTTAGCGGTGTTTTTAACTAAAGTATTGCGAGAGTACGTAGGGGATAGCTTCTCACCTATGCGAATTATGCTACCGGGTATTCGCCAAAACAGAGAAAAATACACGCAATTTTTTGGCTGTGATGTTGAATGGAACCATACCAATACCGAAGTTTGGTTTCATTCTGATTTGCGATTAACGACTCGTCTGACGAAGACTCAAGATCAGCGTAGGCTATCGCTTAACTTCGCTGATCTTGATGATTTATTTAATATGCCAGAGCCGGAAGATGAGATAAAAACGATCTACGAGATTGTTAATTATAGTTGTCACTATGGGCTACCAACCGTGGAACGAGCATCGAGTCTACTTGGAATGTCTAATCAGCAGTTTCAACGCCGATTGCACAGCTTAGGCATGAGTTTTACCCAAGTTTCCGCCTATGTGCTGAGCAATGCAGCCGTTGCCTTAATGGCGAAAGCAGTGCCGATAGAAGAGATTGCTCGGCGGTTGGGCTACCACTCACTTGCTAGTTTCAACCGGATGTTTAAAAAGCAAAGAGGAGTAACCCCTCAACAGTTTTTACAAAGATTTTATGTCCCGTAAATTGTTATTCGAACCAACGTTCAGGATAGGCTGTGCTGTAGTCTGGGGTCTCAATACCATCAGCAAGATCAGATACAGGTTCTAGTGGCCCCACAACTGTTCGATAGGGCAAAATGCCGGCCCATACCGGAATGTCTAGATCTTTTGCTTCATCATTCACTCCAGAGGCGCCAATTTTTACTGACGCCTCGTTAAGTTGAATGGCTAATAGCGTCGTTGCGCTGAGCTCTTTTTTATTTCCTAAACGAACGTGTTCAATTCGACCTGGGGCGATCTGTTCTAAAAATATATTGAGCAGCCGATCTTTCTCTTTATTGTCATCAATCGTGGCAAATTGGCCATAAATAACGGCAGAACGAAAGTGCGCACTATGATGAAACGCCGAACGAGCAAGTACCCAGCCATCAAATAGGGTAAATGTAAGACAGCAAGATGCTTCATTTTTTAATAATCGCATTAGGCGACTGTTATTAGCGCCATGAACATAAACATGGTTATCAACGCGCCACGCAAGCATAGGAATGACAGTAGGGGTGTTATTCGTCATAACCCCAATATGAGCAATGAGTGATTCATCTATGATGCTATAAAGAGCTTCTTGTTCATAAATGGCCTTATGTGCCCCTTTTTTAATTTCAGTTCGTTTTGTATTTGAAAGCATCGTAGGTTCCCTTTTATTTGTTTGCTATGGCGGTAAAATATCGATATTTTGGTATCAAAATAAGTGCCAATTTCAAATAATACGTGGATCCAATTTTGTCGTTAATTGATGCCAGTGATTTAACTCTTTCAGATTCAGGAAAAAATAAGCAGCAGGCTTTGTTTGATGCTATTCGGCAAAAGATCGTGGCGCAGTTGTGGCCTAAAGGGGCCCGTCTTCCTGCCACAAGAAGGCTTGCGACAGAGCTGGGGATTAGTCGAAATACGGTAATTTTTGCTTACGAGCAACTGTGTGCTGAGGGGTACATAAATAGCCAAAAAGGCTCTGGTTTTTTTGTTGCAGTAGAGCTGCCTGAGACATTCCTCCCCGCGAAAAATACGCCGCCTAGTCCGACACCGAACGATGAAACGTTGAGTTTTAATCAACCGTTTTCACCGGGTGTTCCGGACTTAGCACAATTTCCGATTCAAAAATGGCAACGTTTGGTCGCAAGGCATCATTCACGACGTTTATTGTTAGGAAATCAGTCGATACAAGGTCTTGAAGAATTGAGGGTTGCTCTTTGCGAATACCTTTCTACAAGCCGTTCAGTCCAATGCAGCCCGCAACAAATCATTATTACCTCAGGTGCGCAACAGGCACTGACTATAACAACATTGGCGATAGGGGCTACCCAGCGTCATTTTGCTATGGAACAACCTGGTTATACGCAAATGGTTAAGGTGCTCTCTTTGTTTGGACATTCGTTTGAAACCATTGCGGTTCATCCTCGCCATGGACTTGATATTGATATGTTAAGTCAATCATCCGCGTCGGCGCTATACATTACCCCGAGCAATCAATATCCAATGGGAACGCATTTAGATTTGCCCCAGAGATTACAGTTGATTGAGTGGGCAAAAGCGCGTAACGGCTGGATTATCGAGGATGATTATGACAGTGAATTTCAGTTTTCTCATCGACCTTATCCGAGTCTACAAGGACTCGCAGCTCAGGTCAGTGCAAATGACCGTGTTATCTACATTGGGTCTTTGAGCAAGGTTATGTTCAATGGGTTACGGTTAGGGTACATGATTGTTCCTGAGCATTTAGTGGAGCCTTGTATCGAGATAAAAGATGCATTAACTGGAGATTCACCGACACATACACAAGCAGCCTTGGCTGATTTCATTGCAAGTGGGGAGTTAATTAGGCATGTGCGAAAAATGCGTCGTGTGTACAAAGAAAAGTATCTCGCAATGGAAAGGGCGATCACAAAACATTTTGCGGATCAGGTTGAAATTATTAGCCAACCAGCGGGGCTTCATATCACTTTTCGCTGGACTCAGGGGCCAAGGGAACAGGATTTTGTTGAAAGCGCATTAGCGCAGGGGATAACGATAAGACCGCTGAGTTATTATGAGAGTGCAGCGCCAGAAAAACGAACTTGGCAGGCAGTCATATTAGGCTTTGGAAATGTCGCACTTGAACAAATCGAGCCAATAATTAAAACATTGGCTCGATTATTTTCGCATTAAGAATCAGTGGTTGGAGTCATGTAAGTTGAGCGCCATTTTCCCCATGGGAGTAACAGAATACCGAAAATACTGAGTGCATAGAGCATCGACCAACCAAGACATAAAAAGACGATCGTACATAATATCAAGGCGATGACAGCGAGTGCTCGACTTAAGCCTGTGAGTAGTTTCACCGCGGCAACCATTGCGAGTAGATAAATCAATACGAAAACGCTGTTGGCGAGTTTGACAAAAAATTCGAGATCTAAATTTGAAAGTGCGCCTGCTACACAGGAAAAGGTTAATACAGCTCCGATTGCAAAAGTGGCGTTTGCTGGTACCCCTCGAGATGATAATCGCGCCATACCACTACCGGGACGGTAGTCTCGTGCTTGTGCCCAAAGCATACGAGCAAGGCTTTGTGTGTATAAGTTGATGCTAGCAAAGCAAGCAGAGAAGCCTAAGACGCTAATGAGTAGCTTAAACTCAGGACCAAATAATTGCTCTGAAAGCCAGGGAATGGATGCCGTATCGAATTCCGGTGTCCCATAAGCACCAAATTTTAAAATGACAACAGAGCATGCCCAATACACAGCTCCTGCGACGAAGCTTCCAATAATGATTGCGATAGGAAAATCTCGTTGTGGGTTTTTAAACTCTTCTCCCATGTGGGCAAATGCTTCAATGCCGACAAAGCACCAAAACATGACAGCAAGGGCTGCACCAATTTTTGCCCCCTCATCAAAGCTTAAAGTGGGCATAGTGATATCTTGAGGCGTGATATCTCCACGAATCCAAAAACTGATGACCAAAGCAAAAATACTCAGAGCGATCCCCATTTGTAATCGACCTGAGGATTTGCTTCCGGCTAAGCTGACAAGCATGAGCAATGCGATAGTTAATACCTGCGCTATCAGTGGTGAGTCGAGCCCTGAGGGTAATAATTGCTGTAAAAAACCGCCGGTAAGCGCAATCGCAGCGGGTACACCGACAGGAATAATACTCATAAATAGCCATGCGACACTTTTTTCGAGCTTTTGATTAAAAGCTTGGCGAACAAAGAATGCGGTTCCGCCGGCATTGGGATAGGACTTACCCAATTTGGCAAAGGTGAGTGCGATGGGACAAATAGCGACGAAAAGTAGCAACCACGCCCAAAGAGAATATTGGCCGGCAATACCTGCAACAATAGCGGGTACCATGAACAATCCAGTTCCTAATAATGTCGTTGAAAGTTGACCTATTCCGGACTGCAAAGTGATTTCTTGTTTTAACTGGCTCATTCCTTAAGCTCCATAATGAATACAGCCAATTGATTGACCGGACCGTTTTGATAGCTTACAGAAATGAGCTGCAGCAATCAGCCCGTAATTCGTCTAAGTTTGACGACACTATGACGGTAATCTCATTAATTTCCCGGCAAAGTGACATCGTATTTACTACGGGAAAAATAAATAAGGCTTAAGTAACAACTAATTACGTGACATGGGTATATACGCAAAAATTGAGGTAACATGGATTACTATTCAATTTACTTAATAATATGTTCATTGAGTTATCCTCAAGCGTCTGCAGCGATTTAGATGGTTTTCAATGGACGACTTTACGTAAAAAACAAGTGGCGCAGAAAGAATAGTTGTAGAAACAAGTTACATAAATAACGGATTATCCAGAGATAGAGGGAAGTTACATGGATAAGTTTGATTGTGAAATTGTCGAAATACTCAAACATAATGCGCGATCCTCGGTAAGCGAGATCGCACGCCAAGTCAATTTATCACGCTCAGCCGTGACAGCAAGAATTCAAAAACTTGAGCAGGAACGTATCATTTTGGGTTATCACGCGAGTTTGGCTAAACCGGAGAATAAAGATCCGATTAAAGCGTATTTGGCACTGAAATTTGATACATCTAGTTCAACACAACATTGTGAGTCTTACGCACAGGCTATATATAAGATCGATGGAGTAAAATGGTGCCACGCCATCAGTGGCGAAACGGATATGATGCTGTATGTTGAAGCTCCTAGTATGAATCGGCTAAACCAGATTCGAGATGAACTGCAATTGATTCCTGAGTTGCACCAGTTAATGACGCACACTGTTTTGACGGAGTTTTTTAATACGCTTAATGATGTTAAATAATCTTAATTTAAACCTATTACGTTCATTGCATGTATTGCTTGAAGAATGCCATGTTAGTCGTGCGGCGGAGCGTCTACATCTGACACAGTCTGCGGTCAGCCGTCAACTTGCTCAATTACGAGAACTATGTGCAGACCCTTTGTTAGTTAGGGCGGGAAACCGACTGGTGCCAACGCCTAGAGCCATCGCTATTCAAACGAAACTCAATATTCTTTTAGGCGAATTTGATCAGATATTGAATGAAAAACCGTTCGATCCTCAAACTTGGCAGCAGGAGTTTGTCATTTCATCAAGCGACTATGTTGCGCAGTATATTATTCCAGATGTTGCGTGTGTGATTACCCAGCAGGCTCCTTTAGTGAACCTCGCATATCGGCTCTGGCAGCCTGAGTTTTTAGATCAATTTCATGAATCTGGAATTCATCTAGCATCGACTATGCTGGCCGATAAGCCCGCCAATGTAACGAGTATTAAGATTGGACAAGATAAGTCATTTTGCTTGATGCGCAAGGATCATCCACTTAATCAAAAGCGTTCGTTAAGCTGCGAAGATTTGGTGCGATATCCTCACGTGAAAGTGACTGGCGGAGGTGATAAAGACACTAATGTTGACCTCGCGTTGCGATCTGAGGGGTTTACCCGTCGGATTGGACTAAAAGTGCCGTTTTTTTCTGCCGCAGTGAATGCATTATTGTCCGGCGATTACTTAATGGTCGTTCCTGAACATATCGCAATTAACTTAGCAAAAAACGCTGATTTGATTCATTATTCGCTGCCGTTTGATACGCCATTCCAACAGTATTGGCTGCTCTGGCATCCGAAATACGACAACGATAAAGCTCATCAATGGATGCGTTCTCAACTCCTCTATGCACTGCAGACCTCGAGTTATTCAATTGGTATGATTTGAAATCATAATGGGTATGATAAACTTCAATTTCATTTCATGGCTATAGCAGTTTATTTTGATACTCTCAAAATTTAAGTAATGGATCCCTAAATAATGACGTTCACAATTTGGCTCTCTCTTTTTGCTGTATGCTTACTCGGTGCCATGTCACCGGGGCCAAGCCTCGCGATAATCGCGAAACATAGTCTTGCTAGTGGGCGAAAACATGGCCTAGCGACCGCATGGGCGCACGCATTTGGTATTGGGGTCTATGCTTTTATTACCCTAATAGGATTAGCGGTAGTTTTACAACAATCACCACTGCTATTTAAAAGCATTAGTTATGCAGGTGCTGCTTATCTCGCCTACCTTGGTTACAACGCATTGCGTTCAAAAGGAGGGGTGGCAGCTAAATTAGAATCCGGCGAAGAAACCAGCATTTGGCAATCAGCGAAAGAAGGCTTGTTTATCTCGTTATTGAGTCCAAAAATCTCTCTGTTTTTTATTGCTCTATTTAGCCAGTTTGTTGCCGTAGGTGATACATTTGCCAGTAAATCTATTATAGTCCTTACTCCTTTAGTGGTGGATGGGTTATGGTACTCATTAATTACGTTTTTATTATCGAGTCCTCGGTTGATTGATAAAATACGCAGCCGAGCTCAGCTTATAGATAGGCTATCTGGAGCTGTATTGATCCTGTTGGCTTTACGTGTAGTGATGACGGTGTAAAGAATGATTAGATTAGCAGTAATTGGTACCAACTGGATTACCGATCAGTTCATTGATGCAGCTTTGCAAAGTGAAGAATATCAGTTAGTGGCGGTGTACTCTCGACATATTGAAAGTGCGAGAGTCTTTGCTGACAAATATGACTCACCACAACTATTTGATGATTTAGAAGCGCTGGCCAAATGTGAAGATGTTGACGTTGTGTATATCGCCAGCCCGAACTCTTTACATGCACCACAAGCGATTCAAATGATGCAGGCAGGGAAACATGTCATTTGTGAAAAACCGATGGCGGCTAATTACGCGCTGGCAAAACAAATGTTTGCCGTCGCTGAGCAAAACAATGTCATCTTGTTTGAAGCATTTATGTCACCACATTCGCCAAATTTTCGAATGCTCAAATCGCAGATGGAACAAATAGGGCCAATGCGAGCAGCATTTATCTCTTACTGCCAATATTCTTCACGCTATCCTAAATATTTAGCGGGGGAGAATCCGAATACGTTTAATCCTGAGTTTGCCAATGGATCTATTATGGACATAGGTTTTTATTGTCTAGGTGCTGCGGTCGAGTTATTTGGCAAGCCGCAGACTGTGAGAGCGCAAGCTCAGCTGCTTGATTCAGGTGTGGATGGTTGTGGTAGTGTACTACTGGGTTATGATGGGTTTGATGTCGTATTGCAGCATTCAAAAACCAGCAACTCGTATCTTGCCAGTGAATTTCAAGGTGAAGAGGGCGCATTGCTCATGGATATGATCGCCACGGGAAAAACGCTGACAAAAGTCACTCGTAGCGGAAAGCGTGTTGATTTGACCGTTGCACAGAATACCAACCCAATGTTCTATGAAGCTGAGTTTTTTGCACAACAGTTTAAACAGCAGCGAATTGATGGTGTGTATATGCAACGCTCGTTAATCGTTGCAGAGTTATTAACAGAAATACGTCGTCAGACAGGGGTTATTTTCCCTAGCGACGAAAGATAGAGAGAAAGTAATGCAAGCTGAAGTGAAATGGGTCGATGGTTTTAAGTTTTTAGGTCAGTCCCAATCAGGTCATTCTATTGTGATGGATGGCAGTGGTGGTGCGACGGCTCCGAGCCCAATGGAGATGGTATTGATGGCGGCTGGTGGTTGCAGCTCTGTTGATGTGGTTGATGGATTAAAAGAAGCCGGCCAACAAGTCACGGGTTGTGTTGCGAAGTTAACAACCGAGCGTCGTGAAACCGCCCCTCGAATTTTCACTCATGTGAATATTCATTTTGAAGTGTCGGGGATCAACCTTGATGAGAGTGCGGTTGAAAAAGTGACAGCAGACTCTTTAGAAAAATATTGCTCAGTGTGCTTAATGCTGGGTAAAGGCGTTGAAATGACGCACAGTTGGGCAATTGTTTAGTCTGGACACTAACTGAATGTGATGTAACCGGGCTATGGCCCGGTTTTTTTATAACTTCTTTTGGTGTTAACTCATTTTAAATTATTTTCGAGAGAGACTCGCGTGTTTATAAGTCATCGTTTTACCATTGCTGGTGTTGCGGCTATCTTGCTTTGGAGTTGTGTCGCTGGATTTACTCGCAGCGTGGCTGAAATGTTAGGGCCGGTTGGTGGTGTTGCTGCAATCTATAGTGTAGCGGCACTGTTTCTTGTGTTGGTCATGGGGGTACCTAAGCTAAAAAATTACTCATTACGTTATGTTGTTATTGGTGGTGGGTTGTTTGTGGCTTATGAAATGTGTTTTGCCTTGGCGCTAGCTATGGCGAATGATCGTCAACAAATGTTAGAAATGCTGGTTATCAACTATTTATGGCCAGCGTTGACGGTTCTGTTTGCCGTACTTTTGAGTAAGAAAAAAACCAATTTATTGGTCTATCCAAGTATCGCTATCGCATTTTTTGGCGTGACATGGAGCATCACTGGTGATTCAGGGCTTTCGATTGAGCAGATCTCTGCGAATGTCGCCACCAACCCCGTGACTTATTTTATGGCGGCGTTTGGCGCAATATTATGGGCAATATATTGCAATTTAACCAAGCGCATGTCTGGTGGACAAAATGCAATAACCTTGTTTTTTATTATGACCGCTATTTCTCTATGGATTAAGTATGCATTGAGCCATGAGCCACCGATGACGTTAACTTGGCAAGCGAGCGGAATGTTACTGATTGCGGGTATTTTTATGGGCAGTGGTTACGCACTGTGGAACTACGCAATTATCGGTGGAAACATGATGTTATTAGCCACTCTGTCTTATTTTACACCTATTCTCTCAACGTTTATCTCTTCGTTGATTTTGGGGGTTGTGTTAACTCAAAGCTTTATTCAAGGAGTGGTACTTGTCACCATTGGATCATTGCTTTGTTGGTGGGTCACTCGAGAGAAAGGCCCCACTCAAAATGATGATGCTATTCAACAAAGCGAACGATGATTTTCAACAGAAAGTCTCAAAAGTTAATACCTAAAGTCATTAGGTAGAAAATCACCAATGGATGTCAATGGGAGTGCCTACTTTAACCAGTTGAAGTAGTTCATCCATTTCAGCATTGGTGATCGCGATACACCCATCCGTCCAATCAAAACTCTGAATATAGGATTGCGATAGTTTTTCGTCTAAACGAATCCCATGGATCTTTATATTGCCGCCTGGGCTAACATTGAGACGCTGAGCATAGCTTTTATCTAATTCATTTGGGTAACTGATATGTATTGATCGGTAAAATTCAGAATCATCCATAATAAAATCGAGATAGTAACGTCCTTCAGGAGTTCGCTGATCCCCTTCTCGAACTTTGTGCCCACGAGGTTGCTTACCTAAGGCAATGCGAAACTCGCGAACCACTCGATTATCATCCATTAGATACATTCGACGTTTAGATTTATCTACCTTAATAATATCAATATCAGCCACACACTGATTGGTAAATATAACGCCCATAGCCAAAACAAGTATTCTTATCACGGTGTTCTCTGTTCTTTTTTTTGTGGATTCTAATACAACTACAGTGTGAATTTAAGTATGGCCTAAGTTTCATAATCTTGAAGACTTTTGTGGGGTAAATGCCAATACGCTTAAAGTCATTTTGGAAATGGGATCAATAAAATGCTGTTTGTTTCATGTAATTGAGTGTTATTTAACCTGATATGCGAGTGGGTTAACGTGCCATCTATCTTTTGTTTGATTGCCTGAGGTGAGCTGATAATTTTATAACGCAAAATTATAATATAAGGTCTAGGTTGAATGTTTTCGCGTGAATTACTTAAAAATATCATGGCTGCGAGAAATCATGGTTTTCTTGCGGACTTGCTATTTAAATGCGCTTACGAATTAATTGAACCTGAGGCTATGGTGTTTTTTTCGCAGTCTCGCCATCAAGGTCAAACTGCTTTGTTCCATAGCGGAGTGCCAACAGAGTTAGCCCATTATCCTCAAACGTTCTGGACGTGGGTTGCCCAGTTTGATACTTCTGACGGCCTAATTCCTCTCGCAATGAACAATTTTCAATGGGACTATGATTTGGTCATTGATACCAATACCTACGTATTTATGATCGATAATCATCCTGAAAAACGAACCTACATCGTGTTTGAAAATGTGAATTCTGAGCGGCTACAAACAGTGAGTCAGGATAAAACATTAGATATCTTGCAAATATTTGCAGCGCGTTGGCAGTGCGTTCGGGCTGAAAGTGATGCGTCCAAAGAGTTTAAGCAAAGAGATATTAAAGAAGCAAAGTACTTAGACGTTATTCAACAGCGTGAACGTTTTATAGATAACATGAAGTTAGTCCATAAAGTGGCGATTGAAATATCAAACCCTAGCAACCTAGATGAGTTACACAAAATGGCGGTAGAAGCGATTCGAGATCGGCTCAGATTTGATCGCGCTGTTTTTATGTTACTTGATCTTAAAAAACGTTGTTTTAGTGGGACATATGGGACAGATGAAAAGGGGACCACGATCAGTGAACATCACACACAGTATGATTTACACCAGCTAGAAGAAACTTACATTGATGCACTTTTTGATGGTAAAGAGGGATTAATCATTGTTGAAGATGCGCCACTCTATACTGCCGGAAAAGTGATCGGTCAAGGTTGGAATGGCATGCTCATTTTGCGTGATGGTGATGAAATCATAGGTTGGATAGCAATAGATAATTACATTAATCGCGCAAAAATCACTTTTTATGAACAACAGATGCTGGAGTCATTTGGGTCATTACTTTCTCAAATTTATATCCGCAAACGTCAGGAACAAAACGTGAGAATGCTGCATGCTAGCATGGTTGAATTATCACGCTGTATAACCGTACGAGATGTCTGTAAATCAGCGGTTACCTTTGCTATCAATCATCTCGGTATTGACAGATTAGCGGTCTTTTTAACCGACGAAGAGTGTTCATATATGCAAGGTTCGTGGGGGACGGATATACAAGGTAATGTTGTGGATGAATCTTATTATCGTTCTGAAACCCATGACCGTCCTATTGTAAATGCGGCTCGTGCTAACCCAAATGAAGTGGTCTTTGAAGAATCAGTGCCGATCTATCATGATTGTCATATTGTCGGGTTTGGCTGGACAGCAATGACCATGCTAACGAGCAGTCGTGGTAATCCCATAGCATTTATTGCAGCAGATAACCTGATTCGCCGTTCTCCCTTAACGCAGCAATTGCGTGAAGTGATAAAAATGTTTGCGTCAAACCTAACTGAAGTGTTGCTTCGCACACGAGCGCAAGAGGCCGTTCTCACAATGAATGAAACTTTAGAGGAAGACGTTAAAGCTCGTACACGCGATCTACAAAAAGCCAATGAACAACTTGAAGTGATGTCTAAAATTGATCCATTAACCCGGCTAGGGAACCGACGTATGCTTGAATCGTTATTGGCTGATATCCAAATGAACCCTAAGCCGATAGCCACGAATTACGGTTTGATTCTCGTCGATATTGATCATTTTGGTTTTTACAATAACCACTACGGCCATATGCAAGGGGATCAGGTCTTAAAGCGTATTGGAAAGCTCTTAAGTTTTCATGCAAAAAGCGTAAATGATGCTTTCTGTCGAATTGGTGGCGAAGAATTTGCGTTATTAATCATCAATCATTCGTCGGAACAAATGTTGACCCTCTCAGAACGTATTCGCACCAGCATTGAAGATGAAGCGATAGAGCATGCTGAAAGTGATACAGCATCGGTTGTTACCGTATCTGTCGGTTATACGTTATTAGAATTGCTGCCGACAGATTTTAACTTCGACTTACTTTATAACTATGCAGATAAGGCATTGTATAAAGCTAAACATCAAGGTCGCAATCAGGTAATGAGTTACTGCGTCAACACCGATCCGGAACTCATATTGACAACGTGACGATACAAAAAAAGTAGCCTTAGGCTACTTTTTTTATGTTATGGCGTAATTGAAAAAATATCTCGAGAGTTAAATCCGATCTCACGAAGAGCTTCAATCGCTTCTTGGCGACTATCAGCCCATACCTCTAATGGAACAATCCGTTCACCATTAAAGTAGAGAATGACATACAGTGCGCTCTGTTCAATTTTTTTTATGGCAGACATCATACCTCCAACGCTGGTTATCACGGTCAAAACTACCGAAGGTGAAAGGCCATTGTGCTTACCAACTACAATTTGGGTAGTGTTGGTGTATCACTCATTTTCGAACGCGATATTCTATCCGCTTTTTTAATAAGTTTAAGCAGTTTTGTCGAACTCCACTCACTTTCTTTTATAGAATAGTGATTTTCTTGCATTTTGTTCAGTTCTGATTCGATTTCAGTTCGCATTTCTTCGCTAATTTGGCGATTACGTAACCATTGTGCAGCGCAATACTGAGTCTGAATGATATCCCCATGCGTGATCGCTTGGTGAAGTTGCTGTGCGTGTGAACTCAATTTTGTATTTGAAGTCGGTGTACTAGCTTGATTCACATTCGGTTTGCGCACTGCATAAATGAGCGTAAGTACCCATAATAGGGCAAAACCGCCAGTCAAATAAGGCCAATACCCCGCATCTTTAACTACGACGGTTTCTGTTGGTGCTGGAGGTGCAATATTGCTTGGCGCATTAATGACATCACCTGGGCCAACCTCAATCGTGAGCCCAGTGAGTTGTGAGCTTTGCTGTTTCTTCAGTTTACTGTTCCACCAATTTAGCTTGACGGAGTTTAACTCGAATGTTCCCTCTTTTTGAGGGATCAGCACCTGTTTCACTTTCATCAGGGTGTTGCCGTTCTCCAATTGTGTAAACTGAGGTTTTTCAGCGTAGACACGCACACTATCGGGGTAGTTGATGGTGATATTTGGATAACGTTCAGCATTTAGGCCATTAATTTCTAAGCTCAACTCACGTGTTAATGAGTCGCCGACCTTAGTTTTTAAGCTCTTCGTTTCAACGATATGACCGCTACTATCACGCCATTCTTGGGTTAGTGTCAGTTTGTCAGTTGGAAGCCAAGCTCCTTGATAGTCCTCTGGTTTTTTGTTTACAGTAATCGTGAATTTTTCAGGTGTCGTATTGACAGGAATGAGGCTGGTTACACCAGTTTGGTTGTCGGCATAGACAACGCTGCCTTTGAAAGCCGATCCCGTTAATGTGTAATTCCCTGGAGCATCAGCAGTGATTAAGTATGTTTGGTCTAAAACAGTGACTTCCATACCATCAAGAACACTTTGATATTGTTTAGGTTCACCTTGTTGAGCAATGGATATCCCCTCAACATGTGGCGGGATCACTTTTGGATCTTGTAGGCGGCGAGGATCGGCTTTAATGATAAGTCGAGTCTTCAGATAGGCGCTTTCGTTCGGATAAAGGTTCGTGCGGCTGAGCTCGTTGTACACTTGTACTAAGTCATCCGATTTCGGCTGGTTCTTATCTGCTGTAACTTGTATTGATATCGGCTGAGAACTCGCACCATTTAGCTTAAATGCAGGGATCGTGACTTGCCCAAGAGACTGCGCCGCAAGCGAAATATTCCATTCACTGCGCACAGAGCGATCACCATTGATGATATTGATAGAACTACCAAAGCTCGGTCTACCGAGATAGAAGTCTTTTTGTAATACGCTAAAATCAATATCATCAGATGATGCTTTTTCATCCGCGACAATTCGTAGTTGGAAAACTTCATTTTTTGCGACTTTGTTTTTACTTACACTGGCTAAAATCGTCGTTGCCATCACCGCAGGGCTAATGAGGGCTAACGTCAGCGTGAGTACACTGTATAAATTAATCATTCGGCGCATTTTCGTTACCATTTTAATGCCTATTTCTACACTGTTTTATGATGGTCTGTTTATGGTGATTGTCTTATGATGACGTCTGGCTCAAACGAACACTTTGTTGTTGACGACTATTCACGTTACCACTGCTTGCCATTGTTTTCTGGCGCTTGCTTTTGTTGAGCTTGCAATACTAATTGGGCTCTGAGAAGTCGGCTAGGATCGCGAGCACTTTCAACTTGCTCAAGTTTACGCAGCTGTGGATCAATCGTTTGTTGATTGTCAGCTTGTTCATGCCCATTTATGCCTTTCTCTGTTTTATCATCGCGTTGTTTCTGCTGTGATGACTTTGCTTGAACTGATTCAGTTTGGCCTGACTCCTCTTGGCCGGATTGCGTATGGCTATCTTGAGGTTTTGAGTCCTTTGATACTTGCTTATCTAAATCAGCTTGTGTTTGCTGCTCATTATTTTGCTGTTCTTCTCCTCGTTTAACCTCACCATTTTTGTCTTGGTCAGTTTGCGACTGCTGAGGAGATGGTGGAGAGGACTCATCTTGAGATGTAGAACCTTTAGACTCTCCGTCTTGCGCTTGCTGCTGCGATTGAGATTTGGAAGAATTCTGTTGATTTTGCTCACCGCCAGAGCCTTGTTGCTTGTTATCCGCGTTTTTATCATTCGAATCGCTGTCATTTTTTTGCGAGTCAGAATTTGATTGTTGTGAGTTTTGCTTTGCAGCAGGCTTTTGTTGCTGTTGCTGTTGCTTGAGCGCTTCATTGACTAGATCTAAGTTAGTTTGAGCATCTGTATTGTTTGGGTTCATGCTCAGAGACTGCTTATAAAGCTCGACAGCTTTTTCCAATTCACCTGCTTGAGCATAAGCATTGGCAAGGTTGTATTTTCCACTGGCAGTTTCAATACCACTTAGGCTGCTGATAGCTTGTTCAAATTGTCCGTTTTGGTACTGGGCTATCCCTTTCCATTCTGGATTTTTGAATTGAGCGCTTGCTTCAGAAAACTTTTTAGCCTGAAAATTTTCGTAAGCCTGTTGATCGTCAGTCAGCCAAGGGTTTGCCTGTGCATCAGGTGAGTGGAGCACCGGAAGTGTTGCAAAAAACAGACTAAATAAGATGCCTTTACGAAACATCAGTAGAGCCGGAATAATTAATAGCAACACTAACCAATAACCGTTATTAACTGGCTCAGAAAGAGTTTGTTTTGACGTTCCTTTCGTTGTCTTCTGCTCGCTTTGAGTTTGAGCTAGTAGAGCGGCGACATCACTATTATTGATTTGGATTGGGGTAAAAAAGCCATCAACTTTTTTCGCCAACGTTTCCATGTTATTGAAATTCGCTTTCGCGACAACGGTTTGTCCATTTGCGGTTTTCAATAATGAGCCATCGTTGAGCTGAATTGGCGCGCCAGCACGCGTCCCAACACCTAAGATATCAAGATGCCATGACGTACCTGCTAGAGCCTGTTCAATATCATCCATCTCTTGTTGATCGATATCATCACTGATTAAAATGATATTGCCACTTGCGAGTCCAGTGTTTTGCATCATTTTCACTGCAAGCTCGACCCCTTTTGCCGCATTTGCGCCGGGGTAGGGCATTATCTCTGGAGATAAGCTTGGTAACAGGTTAAGGATAGTGTTGGTATCACTAGTCATCGGACTAATGGTGTAAGCGTCGCCAGCGTAGGCCACCATTCCCGTTTCACCCTCTTTCCAGCCTTTGAGTAGATCAGTGACTTTGTATTTCGCTTGAGTTAAGCGGTTTGGTGAAAGATCAGTCGCGTACATAGAGAGGGACATATCCATCACGACCACTCTTGCACTCGCTTCGCTAAAAGCAGGACGCTCACTTTTTTCAAAACTAGGCCCAGCTAATGCAACAATCGCGATCGTGGCACAAACTCCAATCAAGGCTAGACGCATATTGCTACTTTTCTTCTGTTGCATGCCCATGATCTTGGCCAGATGAGGCGCAATGAGTGTTTGATGATGTGTGCGGCGTTGAAGCCACAGTAGCATCAAAGACAATGGGACTATTGCAAGCAACCATAGCGGTTTTAGGAACATAAATTCAGACATAATTTCTCCGAATAATCACAAGTAACACGCCGCTGATTAACATGAGTGATAATGGATAACCAAACCATTCTATTTGAGGACGCCAAGTTTGCGTTGCCGTGCTAATGGGTTCTAGTTGATTGATCGTATCGTAGATGGTAGCCAGTTCTTTACTATCGCGAGCTCGAAAATATTGTCCACCTGTGATCTTGGCTATCTCCATGAGGGTTTTCTCATCAAGGTCTTGGGCGGTATTAACTTTACGAGTCATGAAGAACTCTTTAACCATCATTTCACCAGCACCAACGCCAACGGTATAAATTGTTGCATTGTATTTTTTGGCTATTTTTGCTGCTTCAATCGGGTCAAGCACACCGGAAGTATTACTGCCGTCACTCAACAGAATCATGACTCGCTGAGGCGCATCACTATCGACAAATGTTTTTGTCGCAAGGCCAATACCCTCACCAATGGCAGTATTTGTACCAATTAAGCGCAATACGGCTTGGTTTAGCTGCTGTGAAATAGTTTTTCTATCCAGTGTGAGCGGTGTTTGTAGGTAAGCGTGATCGGCAAACAAAACTAAACCAAGACGGTCCCCCTCACGACGCTCTATAAAGTCACTTAATACTTTTTTTACTGCAGTTAAGCGATCTGTGTAGTCATCATTGACCGCCATGTCTTCTTTACTCATTGAATACGATAAATCGACAACCAACATCAAATCACGATGTTTTGGCTGAGTTGTTACCGGTTCACCAAACCAGACTGGTCGAGCAGCAGCACAAATAAGAGAAAGCCAAAGTAACGTAGCCAATATTTTGGATACGATGTTTTTAGGTGCACTTTGTACGCCAGTATTGGGTAGATAAGGCAGATAAATAGGGGAGGATTGTTTCGCTGGTGGAAGTAGAAAACGCACCAAAAGTGGCAATGGGCTAAGTAGCCACATCCACCACCAAACAAACTCAATATTAGCCAATGTTCTTGCTCCGTTTTTTAGGTGGCAATGCTTCGTCAACCCATTGATAACAGTGTTCAATCAACTGCTGTGAATTTGAAACGGGTGTTTTTGAATATAAGACGGCTTGCCATTCGTCGGCATTGTTAACAAATAATGGCGACGCTATTTGTTGATCTAAAAATTGATACCATCCAGCGCCAGTCAATTGTGCAATTTCTTCTCGAGGGAAATAACATAAAGCAGCTTGACGAACCAATTCGATGGCAGCGGCTGGACGATTTTCGTTTTGAATCAGTCGAAGCGCGGCTTTTTTAGGAGCCATACGCTTTTTACGCAGTTTGATAATCAGTATCACACTAAGAATCACGACGAGAATGACACCCGCAGAAGCCCACCAGCCCCATGCTAGAGGTAACCAAGATGGCGCATCAGGTAGTTGCATCGCTTTTAGAGGCAGTAACGAAGAATCAGAAGTTGTGGTCATGCTTATATCCATGTAATTGTTGTAATAATGGTTGGCCACTGGAGAGTGACGCAAAGCTAATGCCAAGTGAATGGGCAAGCTCTTGTAACGCATTTTGCTTCACTGCAAACGCATGTTCGATTTCATTACGGGCTTTTCGCGATGCGAAGTTTAGCCACTGAGTTTGGTGATGGTTAGACACTTGTTCTACGCCACGATAGTGAGTCTGGCCTTGTTCAAGTGGGTCTGAGATATGAATCATTCTTACGCGATTGTGCTGGCGTAACCGTGTTAGTAATGTTTGGTGCTCTGGCGTAAATCGAACAAAGTCACTAAGCATTACAATTTCACTGCCTTTAGGGCACAAACGATTCAGTGCCAAAAGAGCGGTACTGATGTCCGAGGGTTGACCGGTGTGGAACTGACTATTCTGAGGCTGTGAAATGTTTATCTCATGCCGATGTACCAGTGTTTGTATCAGGCTCAAAGGCCCTTTGTTACGACTGGTCGGTTTGAGTTCGATTAATTCATGCCCTGTGTCAATCACGGCTCCAATGCGGTCTTGTTGGGCGACAGAAAGCCAAGCAATAAGACTTGCCATATGGGCCATTAAGACGGACTTCAACATGAGAGTTGAACCAAAGTACATGCTTCTGCCCATATCGAGATATAGGATCACGGGTTTTTCCCGTTCTTCAGTAAACAATTTAGTATGTGGTTTACCGGTACGCGCGGTGACGCGCCAGTCTATGCTGCGCACATCATCACCAGCTTGGTATTGACGAACTTCAGTAAAGTCCATTCCTCGGCCAAGCTGGCGGCTTTGATGTTGCCCTAACATTTGTGACCACAAACTCTTAGCTGGCGGTAGCCAACTGACACTTTGTTGCTTGTAATAAATCAGCTCATCTAGTGACAGATGAACCCCATCAAAGTGTTTAGAGGTGCTTAAATCCATAACTCTTGCCTTAAGCGCTACCGACTAACGAAAGTAAATGTTCGACAACTTGATTTGGCTTGATTCCCTCAGCTTGAGCTTGGTAACTCATTAAGATGCGGTGTCGTAGTACAGGGAATGCCATAATTTGTACATCTTCAGGTGAAACAAAGTCACGACCAGATAACCATGCATGGGCACGAGCACAACGGTCAAGTGCGATGGTTGCACGAGGGCTGACGCCCAGCTCTATCCAATTAGCGAGGGTTTGATCATATTGCTCAGGCTGACGAGTCGCCATAATGAGTCGAATGATATATTGCTCGATACTTTCTGCCATGTGGATATTAAGTACATCTTGTCGTGCAGCAAAAATATCCGCTTGAGAAAGGCGTGGAGGCGTTGCTTGTTCTTCACCTTTTGCTTCACCACGGTTAAGTCTAAGGATCTCTAATTCGCTTTGAGCATCAGGGTAATCCACATCAAGATGCAACAGGAAGCGGTCAAGTTGCGCTTCTGGCAGTGGGTAAGTCCCTTCTTGCTCAATCGGGTTTTGAGTTGCCATAACTAAAAATAACTCAGGTAACGGGTAGGTTTTTCGGCCTGCGGTTATTTGTTTCTCAGCCATAGCTTCCAGCATAGCGGCTTGAACTTTTGCTGGTGCGCGGTTGATTTCATCCGCCAAAATGAGCGAATTGAAAATCGGACCTGGTTGGAACGTGAATTCGCCACTCTCAGCACGGAAAATATCAGTACCAGTTAAGTCGGCTGGTAACAGGTCTGGTGTGAATTGAATACGATGAAAGTCACCCTCAATACAGTTAGCTAGGCTCTTAACTGCTCGAGTTTTAGCAAGACCAGGAGGTCCTTCGACAAGAATATGTCCATCAGCCAGCAATGCGACAAGCAGTTGCTTAACCAGTTCGTCTTGACCAATGATTTGTGAATTCAAATACGCTTGAAGGCGTTGAAGTGCTTCGGACTTCATAATTCGCTTACTCCTAGTTTTTTTCTTAGTGAGCAAAGCTGTGAAAAAGTTCATTATTATTGGTGGTTCTTAGTCTATATGACGAAAAAACACTCAATGTTGAGTTTTGCACTGCTGTACTTCTTTATTGGCTAATATTAAGCACGATCCCCAAGACACCTAAAGATGCGCAACGGTGACAAGTAGGAAATTCCCTGAGCATAGATGAACTATGTGATTGGGATGAATAACCTCGCCAACAAGGCTGCAACCTCAGTAGGATGGGGATACCGAGGTATTATAAAACCCACAACAATAACTTAGTTAGGGTTATGTCAGTAAACCTCTAGGTTCTGGTGACAGATTGAAAGCTCAATCGACGCCGGAATAAACTTCATATGGGGATCGTTAACCAGAGTTTCAAATAGTGAAACCTTATGTTGCGATGATAACGTGCTCTTTTATTTAGATTTGTGCAAAATGGCAGCAACTGATGTGCCTTGGCAATGGACTATGCTGGAAACAGCATAAGGATGTGGGTAAACTGAGCGAAGATAATTCGCTTTTAAAGGTAAGTATAATGAGTGACTTCGCAAAAGAACTCGAAGCAATGACACAGCAAATGGGCGACGAGCCAGAAGTTAAGCTTCCATCGATTGAAGAACAGAAAGCTATTGCAGCAGAATTAAAAAAACTGGAAGCTGAAGGTAAACTAACACCAGAAGTGCTAGAGCAGTTTTTTGGTAAGTTCTACGCAGAAACAGATACGCCAGTTCATTAATTGACTGCGTTTACTAATGCATTATGCGTCGATAAAAAACCGCCGAAAGGCGGTTTTTTATTCAATCAATTCATCATTTAAAGCGTTTAAGCTGTGAATGTCTAAGCTAAATACTGGTTACTCGCACAGTTTTCCTTGTTCTGCAACTTGCTCGACCATGTAATCACCGCGAATATTGCGATATACCACGCCATGCCATACTTCACCATTTTCCAACGTAAACTCAAAGGCATAATTCATCCCACTCACGACTTGAGTGCGAATTTCATCGATTGATTTTAATGGTGAGCTATTGTTCATTTGTTGCAACATGGTATCAACGGCTTTTTGAACTTCAGGGGTCATTTTGGATGCTTGCCATCCGCCCGCTAAATTGCGATCTTGGCAATAGGCAGAACGCTTAGAGGGAGTCTCTGTGCTAGCGGTAGAGTTTTTCGCACACCCTATAAGGCTAACAGCAGCGATAATTGATACGGTGATAAGTCGTTTCATACAGGATTCCTAAGTAACACGTAAAGGAGAATCAAGACATTGCTTGAAAGAGAATGGTAGTAAAGAACGCTGTGTGTTCGTTAATTTAATTTGAATCGAGATGACACAAAAGTCAAAGTGATTTTGCCTAATGAGTCCGCCGAAATTATAGCTCTAAGTTAACGCTACACTTTAATTTATTGAAATTAAATGATTACTTTCGTTTCTTGCTCTTGGCTTTGGATAGAACTACATAATAAAAATATTGTACAAACAACAAAAAAAGGCGTTATTTCACCTAAACTTTGAAGAAATATCTCTCATCGATTCGGAGGAACATGATAACTAAACCCTGCGGTTATTTAAGTGTCATTTTACTCTGTTTTTCTTTATTAGGATGCGGGAAAAAATTTGTTTATGACAATCTTGATTGGTTTTTATTAGGCCAACTTGATGATCTTATCTCTTTGTCTCGTTCTCAGGAGTTGCTGGTGGAACCCGCGTTGGGTTCTTTGCTGGATTGGCATAAACAAGAAGAGCTTCCTCAGTATGCTGTGCAATTAGAGAGGCTATCTAGCCTTAATTTAAATCAGTTAACAATTGAAGAGTATCAAGGCAGAGCGCCATGTGCATCGTTTGATGATGCGACTTTATCCTGACTTGCTGGTCTTTATTCCGACACTAACAAATGAGCAATTGACAGACTTACTGAATACGGTTCGTCAGCGTCATATCGATTATAAGAAAATAATTCAGAGTTTGGATGCTGAACAGAAAAGGGAACGTTTTCAACAAAAAGTCGAGCAGCAGCTTGAACTATGGTTTGGTGAATTAACGTTGGAGCAAGAACGATTAATTGTGCAGTGGAGTCAAGACTCCTCTTTCCCTTACGAGCTGTGGATTGAGTTTCAGACTCAAATTCGAATTGAACTCAAACAGATGTTCGCTACGATAAAAGATCGCAACCAGTTTGATGTAGAGCTTCAACGGCTATTATTTGAATCAGAAACGTACTATCCGCCCGAGTTAGCCGGTCAATTGCAACGAAATAATCAAACCCAAATCGAATACGTCATTAAGCTTGCCCATTCATTAACGCCCCGTCAAATTGATTATTTCCATGAAGAGTTACGTTATTGGCGTGACTTGATTGATGATATTGGTTGAATCAAAAGCCGAATTTACACTTAGCTTGATTCTCGCTACCCTATAGCTTGTATGTGAATGATTCGTATATGAAGAGCTTATAAATTCATAGCTCGTCTTTGGACGAATAGCACTTTTTAGTGGTTCGTTAGAATACATGCCCCAAAGGATGATGGGACAAGGGATTAAAGGGTTGAACCAATGGATTGGATGTTGTTGTTTGTCGCCGGTATTTTAGGCGGCGTTTTAAATAGTATTGCCGGAGGAGGGAGCTTTATTACCTTTCCTGCATTAATGTTTGTTGGGGTTCCGCCAATTATCGCCAACGCGACCAATACCTTTGCTGCATGTGCTGGTTATTTAAGTGGAACTTATGGCTTTCGTAAAGACATTGCAAAACACCAAGGTTCATTATTCAAGTTAGTATTGCTGAGCTTGTTAGGTGGTGGCGCTGGTTCTTATTTACTACTGTCTACCTCAGAAGAACAGTTCTTACACGTCATACCTTGGCTTTTATTGTTCGCTACGCTTTTGTTTATTTTTGGCGCAAAGATCAGCGAATTCACCTCAAAGATGTCTCACGCCTCTAGCCGTTTTAGTCTGTACCATCGATTTTTCCTCGCGTTCGTTTTAGTCGCGGTATCCGCCTATGGCGGTTTCTTTAATGCGGGCTTAGGCGTCATTGTTCTCAGCTATTTGATTTTGGCTGGTTACCAAGACATCAATCTCATGAACGGATTAAAGCTTTTAGTGTCGAGTTCGGTTTCGATTGTGGCGATCGTCATTTTTGTTATCGATGACTATATAGATTGGTCGAGGGGGAGCGTCGTCATGCTAGGGACATTATTGGGCGGGTATATAGCAGCAAGAGTCTCTCGCCAAGTTGACCCAAGTTATGTCCGTGGGTTTGTCGCTGTATCGAGTGTAGTGATGACGATCTATTTCTTCTATGACGTCTATTTCACTTAATAGATTCGTGCGATGTATTGATTGCATCAGATGATTGTTAATACTGCTCCAAAAACGGTTCAATAGTACAAAAAACCCTCAGTTTTTTGACCCTGTTAGCAGATATTTTCCCTAGATTAGCGACAATAAAAGCGCCTATTTTGTTTAGGTGTAATAGATTCCGCAGTTGGCTATATATCAATACGATGGTTTCTTTTTGCTCTTGATATATATCGCCACTTCGGCCTTTTTGAGGTCTAAGTTATTGTTGGGGGCTGTATGGAAAGAAAACTAGGTCAAGTAATGACAAACAGTCGAATGGTGACATTCTTGGCGTTTCTCGCCGCAGTGTTTGGCTGGTTTTTACAAATGCGAGTGCTTCTTTTTGTTTCCGTGTTTACATTGTGCGTAGGTGCTGTGTTGTATGTTCACAGTAAATGGCATAAACAACCCGCTTAGTCATAGTAAGTAAACATCGCTAATAAGTGCGGCTAACACAAACATGATTAACGTCAGCATGTTTAACGTAAGCTTATTTAACAATAAGCATAGTAAACAAATATGTGGCTTTGAAAGAGCGCCAAAACCGATGGCGCTCTATATCTCAGTGACTTAGATAATCCCTAAATTACTTAGATAAAATAGAATTATAACCCACCCAATTTCTGAGCTTGTTTTACTAATTCTCTACGTTTCGTCTCAAGTTCCGTGATGATGACTTTATTATTCTCGTTTTCTTCCTTGAACGATTGAGCTGGTGCGAAAACAAAGTATTTGTTAGTAGTCATGTTATAGCCTCACATTTACGACAACGATTTAACATCAAAGTGTATAGAAACTTTGTATCTGTATTTGGCGGGTAGACAACCTTACACAGGGTATTGCGTGTTTATTATTGCTTCAAAGTATTATTGCTTCAAAGTATTGTTGCTTCGAAATCCGATTGGATCGAAATATGGTTGCTTCGAAAGCCAATGATTCAAAACGAAGCGGACTTTATCAATCATAGTTCATAAATTCAACAATTTGACCAAGCCGTTAATGCATTCTAAGAATGACCAATTGCTGAGTATGCAGAAATGGTGAGCATGCAGAATTGATTTTTAATAACCTGATGCAGGTATATAGGCATGATTATTTAGAGTGAAGAGTAGTAGTTGTTGTTGATAAAAGCGCTCAGGCACTCATACTCCTATTTTATGGGATGGTTATATAAGGTCGTTGAACTAATTTATTCAATTCTAGAGTAAAAAAAAGAGGCTCAATGAGCCTCTAAATAATTGTATTTAATTGAAAATCAACTAAATATTTATACGTCGTAAGTTGTAGACGCTGTGTTACCGCCTGTACCAGTCCAGTTAGTGTGGAAGAACTCACCACGTGGACGGTCGATACGCTCATAAGTGTGCGCGCCGAAGTAATCGCGTTGTGCTTGTAGCAGGTTAGCTGGTAGACGAGCAGTCGTGTAACCATCTAGGAAAGTTAGCGCAGACGTCATACATGGCATAGGAATACCGACTTCCATTGATTTAGCTGCAACTTTACGCCAAGCCGACATACAGTTGTCTAGAATACCTTTGAAGTAAGCATCTGAGCCTAGGAAAGCGATTTCTGGATTTGCATCAAATGCATCACGGATGTTACCTAAGAACGCAGAACGGATGATACAACCACCACGCCACATTAGTGCTACGTTACCGTAGTTAAGATCCCAACCGTTTTCGTTTGATGCTTCGCGCATTAGCATAAAGCCTTGTGCGTAAGAGATGATTTTTGAAGCCAGTAGTGCTTGACGTAGTGCGTCAACCCACTCTTGCTTATCACCCTCTACTGGCGCGATAGTTTTACCGAACAATTGCTCAGCTTCAACACGTTGATCTTTTAGTGAAGATAGGCAGCGTGCAAACACAGATTCAGTGATCAGTGTTAGTGGGATACCCATATCAAGCGCGTTGATACCAGTCCATTTACCCGTACCTTTTTGGCCAGCAGTATCGAGAATTTTCTCTACTAGTGCTTCACCATCTTCATCTTTGTAGCCAAGGATATCAGCAGTGATTTCAACTAGGTAGCTGTCTAGCTCAGTTGTATTCCATTCAGCAAAAACTTTTTGCATATCGTCAGCAGATAGACCTAGGCCATCTTTCATGAACTGGTATGCTTCAGTGATTAGCTGCATGTCGCCGTATTCGATACCGTTGTGGACCATCTTAACGAAGTGACCAGCACCATCGTTACCAACCCAATCACAACAAGGCTCGCCAGCATCCGTTTTTGCAGAGATACCTTGGAAGATAGGTTTAACTGCTTCCCAAGCTTCAGGTGCGCCACCTGGCATGATTGATGGGCCAAAACGAGCGCCTTCTTCACCACCAGATACACCAGTACCGATGAAGTAAATACCGTTTTCACGAAGTGCAGCAACGCGGCGGTTCGTGTCAGGGAAGTTAGTGTTACCACCATCAATGATGATATCGCCTTTATCTAGTAGAGGAACAAGCTTGTCGATGAAGATATCAACCACATCACCAGCACGAACCATAAGCATGATTTTACGTGGTGATTCTAGCTTTTCTACTAGCTCTTCTAGTGAGTAAGCGCCAACGATGTTGGTGTCTTTTGCAGGACCTGCTAGGAACTCGTCTACTTTTTCAGTAGAACGGTTGTGAGCCACTACTTTGAAGCCGTGGTCGTTCATATTCAGGATTAGGTTTTGGCCCATTACTGCTAAGCCAATTACACCGATATCACCTTTCATTGTTTCTCTCCGTTTATTCTAAAGGACGGGCTAGTGCACTAACGATGATGTTAGGCGATTTTCGCTGCCGCGTCTGAATCTAAGTACCATTCTGTTTCGCCAGTCGTTGACTGAATTTTTGCTGCTGGGTAAGGTAACTCAGAAGCCGGAATGGTAGAAATTTCGTTTACGATGTCAACTTTACCTGCGCCAAGCACTAGATAGCTGATACGTTTTGCTGCTTGTAATACTTTTGCTGTTTTTGATACGCGGATCTGACCCGATTCTGGGTGCGATGCCAATACAGACAAGTTTTCATCTTGGTAGTTAGTCACACCAGGGAATAGCGATGCTGTGTGGCCATCAGCGCCAACACCAAGCAAAATCCAATCGAACACTGGTGTGCCATTTTCACAAGGGATAACATCCGCCATCTCTTTTGCAAAACGTTTTGCTTCAACTTGCGGTTCTTCTTCACCACGGATACGGTGGATGTTTTCTGCTGGAATGTTGACTTGGCTAAATAACAGAGCATTCGCTTCGCCATAGTTACTTTCAGCATCATCAGGAGCAACGCAACGTTCGTCGCCCCACCAGAAATGTAAGTTTTGCCATTGAATACTATTTGCATAAGCATCGCTAGCCAGCAGTTTAAACAGCATTTTAGGCGTGCTGCCACCAGACAGTGAAATATGAACAGGTTGACCTTGTTCACTGAACGCTTTTAAGTCATTCGCTAGGCTTTCTACCACGTCTTGTGACGTTGGGAAGATCTTATGGTTGATCATAGTTCGCAGTAATCCGTATCTGTGAGGTTTTTACAAGGGAAGCGCCATTCGCGACCATCGCGTTGTAGCAAATCATAAGCTTCTTTTGGACCCCAAGTACCACAGGCATAACCAAACAGAGATTGTGGATCTTGTTTGAAATCCAAAATAGGTTGCACGTATTGCCAGCAAGCTTCTACTGCGTCAGTACGAGCAAATAGCGTCGCATCACCATTTAATGAATCAAGCAGTAAACGCTCATAAGCTGTCAGCATTTGAGTTTCTGGAAGATCAGCATAGTGGAAGTTCATTTTAACTTCTTTCGCTTTAAATCCAGCACCTGGTTCTTTCAGACCAAAGCTCATTTGAATGCCTTCATCTGGCTGAATACGAATAATTAATTTGTTCTCAGGTGCATTCTGACCGAAAACAGGGTGAGGAGTGTTCTTGTAGTGAATAACGACTTCCGTTACACGAGTCGGTAGACGCTTACCGGTACGTACATAAAATGGTACGCCATTCCAACGCCAGTTGTTAATGTAAGCTTTAAGGCCAACATACGTTTCTGTGCGTGAATCTTCAGCAACGCCATGCTCTTCACGGTAACCTGGTAAATGTTGACCACGTACATCCGATTCGGTGTATTGGCCTAATACTAGGTTATTACGCAAGTCGTGCTCTTCAAGAGGTTTTAAACATTGTAAAACCTTGACCACTTCGTCACGAATTGAATCCGCATTGATTTGAGCAGGTGGTTCCATGCCAACCATTGCAAGAACTTGCAATAAGTGGTTTTGGAACATATCGCGTACGGCACCTGAACCATCATAGTATCCACCACGTTCTTCAACCCCAAGGAATTCAGCACCGGTGATTTCAACATAATCGATGAAATTACGGTTCCATAGCGGTTCAAACATCGCATTCGAGAAGCGAAGGACCAATAGGTTTTGTACGGTTTCTTTACCTAGATAGTGGTCGATACGGTAGATTTGATGTTCTTGGAAGTGCTCATGAATCTCTTTATCGAGCTTTTTCGCGGACGCAAGATCGTAACCAAATGGTTTTTCAATAATGAGGCGTTTCCAGCCGTCAGCTTCATCGTTCAAACCATGAGCCGCAAGGCTTGCTGGAATAACGCTGTAAAGACTTGGCGGAGTCGCTAGGTAGAAAAGCGTGTTGCGCTGGTCAAATTGGTACTTATCAGCCAACTGATCAAGGCGAGTAACAAGTTTGCTGTAATCGTCTGCATCGGAAGTGTTGATGGCTTGATAATGCAAGTGCTCAATGAAAGCATCTAATGTTGCCGGTTCGGTCTTTTCCATTTCTTGAAGAGAGTTCTTCAGTTTTGCGCGGTAAGACTCATCACTGTACTCAGTGCGACTAACACCGAGGATAGCAAAATTAGCAGGGAGCTGATTGTTTGAATAAAGGTGGTATAGGGCAGGAATTAACTTGCGATAGGTTAAGTCCCCTGAAGCACCAAAAATAACGATACTGCTGTTTTCTGGAATTACCATCATCTTTCCCTTCAAAACGATGTACATAGTGTGTGCCAACAACGGCTCTTTAAGCCGATTAAACTACCAATAACACACAGCTATAGAAAATAGTTCACGCCTATTACTCTGATAGGTAGAACCGAATAATGAATAAGTTCGCTTATAGAGATAAATCTCAACGTGGCAGCGTATTGTCTATGACAATGAGAGAGACATCAATAACCTAACGCGCAACCGATTAAATAATGAGTAATTTTGAGCTTAAGTTGTTGATTGTTTTATTCAAATATTATTGTTCGTGATCAGCCAATTTTGGAGAAACATCAATTTGAGCCGAGCTAATTTGCCCGCTTAAAAGTGAACTGTTTAGATTATCACCAGCTTATGTCGCGTATTTTTTATCTTCGGCTTGTTACAGTGTAATGGATATTTGAAAAGTTGGAGCTTCCCTTGTGTGTCAAAGTAGTAGGTAGGCTGCGTGTTTTAGCTCTAATTCGAGGTTTATGTTTGTAGTTTGAAACAAATTTTTTCCCGATCCGCTGATAGAATTGAGTAAACTGACTTCCTTGATCGCGCCATCAGTTATTAACCATCAACAAATCATAGCGTTAGGTTTTGATGTATCGAACGTGGCTATTTATCACAAGGGTTCAACTATGAAAAAATGGATTTTGTTCAGTGCACTGGTTTTTTCGGCTCATTCAATCGCAGCGGACGTTGACTTAAAAAGCAATATGAAACAGATGAAAGTCGAGTTTAAACAAGCGGTAGAGTCCACCACGACGGTAGAGATGCAGCAGGCACTCAGTGAGTTTAAGTCGCTCATTCAATCGTCAAAACAAGGGGAATATCCACCAGAGAAGCAAGATTTATATATGGAGGGCTTTGACCGATTGTTGGTTACCGTCGATCAAGTTCAACAAGATCTTGATAGTAAAGGACTAGAAGCTGCACGGACGTCACTGAAGCAATTAGATGATTTGCGAGAGGAATACCATGATAAGCGTAACCCGAGCATCTGGAGCAAGATTTTCGGTTAGATTCCTCTTTATTTAAGATGTAAAAAGAGGCCGCTAGTGGCCTCTTTGTGTTTTCGTCACTGTAGTGATGCTTGATGCTGTTAAACCAAACCAAACCAAACCAAATTCAAGAGATTTCCTGATCAAATAGTGGTGTGATTTAGCTCAAACAGTTCACCATCAACTAAAACGGCTTGAGTTTTTAGTTGGTCATCTAAAATTGTCGCAGCAGCGCGAGCATTTCGCTTTAGCACTCCGAGATCGGTACATTTCAATGCCTGTGCAGGGTAGGTGGAGGCCATGCGCAGTGCTTCGGCTTCTTCAATACCCCATAGCACTGCATTTGCAACCGACTGATCCATGCCAATATGCGCGCCTGCTAAACTGCCCGCCGCATTGACCAATTTATTGTCAATAATCGAAATGCGTTCGCCATCGAGCTCAAAATAGTCCGTATCGCTCCCCACCGTCGCCATCGCATCGGTGATGATTAATAATTTTCCAGTAGGTTTTAGCCGTTGTGATAGCAAAACATTTTGTGGATGGACATGGATGCCGTCAGTAATGATTGAACACCATGCATGATCCGCCATTAGGGCGGTGCCTAGCGTACCGGGCTCTCGTCCCTCCATCGGGGACATTGCATTGAATAAATGGGTAAAACCATTAATGGTACTTAGTTTTTGTTCTGTCAGATCATTACTCTGAGCGTTACTATGCCCACAAGAAAGGTGGATACCGTGTTGATTGAGCCATTCTAATGCCTCCATCGAGACATTTTCAGCCGCGAGTGTCACCAAAACTTCGCCATCTTTTAACCAAGGAAGTTGCTGTAACTGTTCAATATTCGGTGTGGAAAACAAGTTCGCATCATGTGCTCCTTTTTTTCCTGCGTTGAGCCAAGGTCCCTCTAAGTGAACACCTAATACGCCACGAACTTTGTGTTCAATAGCTGCTTGAGCAGCATTAAGCGCATCTGCCATTTTTTTAGGAGTAGCGGTAATCAGCGTGGGCAACAGATAAGCGGTTCCATGTTGTCGATGAGCTGCGCAAATTCTATCAATGCTCTCAACACTGGTGTCGCTATTGAACATGACGCCACCACCACCGTTGACTTGCAGGTCAATGAATCCCGGGGTAATTAGAGCATCTGGGTAGTGGGTGCAATCGATGTCACTATCTAGCTGCTCTAAAGGGAGGATACTAATCAGGTGTTGCTCGTCCCAAACCAGTGCGCAGTTGTGATGATATTGCTCACCGTCAAAGATTCGAGACGCTGAGATGGCTTTCATTGTCATGGTTCTTTCCTTGGTTTTTATCAACGCTAGTCAATGTGAATAAACTGATACGCAGCGCCAAGTAAGCAGGCGTCATAATCCCCTTGAGCAGGCACTATTTTGACCTGAAATGGAGCAGGCCGCAGAGCCATCAATTGCTCTAATCGGTCGATATAACCAGTCGCGAATCCAATGCCACCGCCTAACACGATTACATCGAGATCTAAACTCGCTTTAAGGTTACAACATAATGCCGCAATTGCTTGGCAACTACGCTGAATGATCGCTTCAGCAATTGGGTTAGTGTCAGCTGTTGCAAATAAGGTTTTGTTGTCGATGGCTGGAGAAATATCGATTCGACTCTGCTTTTCGATTGCCGTTCCAGATGCTATTGCTTCGACGCACCCTTGCTGACCGCAGCCGCAGATAGGCCCGTTAATATCAATGATGGTATGGCCAATATGGCCAGCAAAATTGTTGACGCCTTTGTGAAGCTTTCCATCAATGACTAAACCGCCACCCACACCAGTAGAGACCGTAATGTACGCCATGTTTTTGGTTTTTGGCTCTTCAAAAGCCGATTTAATGGCGTGTAATTGAGCGTATTCATACCACGCGGCCGCTTGCGCATCATTAAGCATGGCGACGGTCTTTCCAGTGCATTGCTCAATGGCTTGATGCAAAGGGAATGGGGTTGGGAAAGCGAGGGTATCAGGGTTAATCGCACTGATACCTTGTTCGGTTACGAGGCCTGTGGTGGATATGCCGATGTTTTCAACCAAGGCAAGCCAATCTTGGCATTGTTCCAAAATGGTTTCGGCAAACTGTATCGCCGATTTCGCAGTCGGGGTTGGCAGTTGGCGGCGCTCCACCAATTGTCCATTACTTACTAACCCCAACGCGATTTTTGTACCGCCGATGTCAATCGCAAGTGTTTGCATTATTTTGCTCCTACAGCGCGAGTGGCCTCGTTAAACCATTGAGTTACCACTTCTAAACGAGTGATGGCGGATCCGACAGTTACTGCCACTGCGCCGTTTTCTATTGCTTTTGCCGCTAACTCGGGTGAATTGTAGCGACCCTCTGCCATGGTAAAGAAACCGGCAGAAGAAAACTGTCGTACCAGTTCAAAATCAGGCTCCGTAGGTTCTTCATCACCACAGTAACCCGATAGGGTAGAACCAATGATTTCAACGCCCTGTTCATGTGCCCAGAGACCATCTTCATAGTTTGAGCAGTCAGCCATTGCGAAACAATGGGTGTTTTTTATTGCTGCAGCAATCGCAGCGCGAGATTCAGGGCGAACTCGATCTGTGGCATCAAATGCAATAATTGTCGCACCCGCATTCGCAAGAGCATCAACATCACAAAGAAATGGTGTGATACGTACAGGACTGTCCTGCAAGTCACGTTTAATAATTCCAATAATTGGTACGGTAACGGCTTGAGCAACTGCTGAAACGTTTTCGACACCTTCTATTCTAAGAGCATGCGCCCCAGCTTGTTGTGCCGCTTTAGCCATCGCAACAATCATCTCTGTGTTATCCAATGGGCTGCTCACGACAGGTTGTATGGAGACAATGGTTTGTCCTTGGAGGTACTTCTTTAACTCATTGATATTATTTTTAATTGTACTCACGTTTGGCCTCTCAGTAAGACGTATCTACTACGGGGTGAAGCAATCGGCTTGCCTTCACAGTTCACTTGAGCTAGGTGTCGCTTTCCCACACTGATGAATTTTCGCCCATGATCACATTTCAATAAAAGTTGATTTGAAAAATATCTTCACCGACATGATAATCCATAACGAAGATTTTTTTCAAACAAAATAAAAAAGTTTTTTGAAACAGGTGAAACTAGGTAGAGAAATCAAAAAGGGAATAATATGAAAGCCATGAATAAAATTACTATCGCTATGCTTGCTCTGGGAACGGCACTATCAGTACAGGCTGAAACAACGTTAAAAATGGGTATGCAACCGTCAGTCGGCTCGGTGGAATATAACTCTGCAAAATTACTAGCAGATACCATTGAAGAGCTAAGCAACGGTGAAATGAAAGTGGCAATTTACCCGAGTGCTCAGCTAGGTGATGACCGAGCAATGTTACAGCAACTATCAATGGGTGATTTGGACATCACTTACGCGGAGTTTGGCCGTATGGGTCTTTGGATCCCACGCGCTGAAGCTGTGATGTTGCCTTATGTTGTACGCGATTTTGCTCACCTGCAGCGTATTTTTAATTCAGATTTCGGGCAAGAAATTCGCGGAGAAATGCTAACTAAGTATAACTGGCGTGCTCTAGACACTTGGTATAACGGTACTCGCGAAACCTCTTCTAACCGCCCTCTTAACAGTATCGAAGACTTCAAAGGTCTTAAACTGCGTGTACCTAACGCAAAAGCGAACTTGAATTTTGCCAAACTGTCTGGGGCTTCACCGACACCAATGGCATTTTCTGAGGTTTACTTAGCTCTGCAAACTAACGCCGTTGATGGTCAAGAAAACCCATTGCCAGCGATCAAAACAATGAAGTTCTACGAAGTGCAAGCCAACTTAGCGATGACCAATCATATCGTTAATGATCAAATGGTGATCATTTCAGAATCAACATGGCAGGGTTTGAACGAAGAGCAGCGTGAAATCGTCAACAAAGCCGTTGCTAAAGCAGGCGAAGCACATACCTCTTTTGTAGAAAAACAAGAAGCGGAATTAGTGGCGTTCTTTGAAGAAGAGGGCGTTAAGGTCACTTACCCTGACTTGGCACCATTCCGTGAAGCGATGCAACCTCTCTATGTTGAGTTTGATGACAAAATTGGCCAGCCAGTGGTGAAAAACCTTGCTGCAATGTAAGTGGCCTTTCTAACGAAAGTTTTTACTTAAGTGTCAATGTCTAGGCTGGTCAATGTTGGCCAGCCATGGAGTCCTAAATGCTACGAAAAATAATCGATAATATAGAAGAGATCATTACTGTTCCGTTAATGGCCGCTTTATTGGTGGTATTAACTTGGCAGATTGGTAGTCGATGGCTACTGAATGATCCCTCACTTTGGAGTGAAGAACTCGCCAGAGTTCTATTTATGTATATGTGCATGATTGGTTGTGCGATGGCTCTCAAGCGAGGCTCTCACGTAAACATTACTTTCTTCTCCGATAAACTGCCTGAGAAAGCGCGACTAGCTTTGGTTTTGTCACTCGAATTCGCTGTATTGCTTTCTATTTTTGCCATTATTTATCTTGGTTATCAACACGTTCAGCGTACTGCATTTTTCGAATTGATTACTTTAGGTGTTTCAAGTGCATGGCAGACATACGCTTTGCCTATTGGCGGCGTGTTTATGGTGTTTAGACAAGTGCAAAAAATGGTCGGCATCGCTAAGCAGTTTTCAAATAGTGATAAAGAAACGGTTGCATCAGATTCACAGATCGCTCAGAGGTAATACGTCATGGCAACTTCAATTTTTGGCTGGTTAGCTCTGCTATTTGCAGGTATGCCAGTTGGGTTTTCCCTTATCTTCGTCGCGTTAGTTTTCTTATTAGTGACGGGCAGTCCCGGTATTAATTTTGCTGCTCAACAAATGATCACTGGCGTCGATAATTTTACCTTACTTTCTGTTCCATTTTTTGTACTAACCGGCCACTTAATGAATAGTGCGGGTATTACTGAACGTATCTTCAACTTCGCTAAATCTATGATGGGTCATATTACTGGCAGCCTTGGCCACGTGAACATTATGGCGAGTCTTTTGTTTTCAGGCATGTCAGGCTCGGCGCTTGCTGATGCGGGTGGCCTAGGCCAACTCGAAATAAAATCAATGCGTGATGCGAAATACGATGATGACTTTGCCGGTGGCCTAACCGCAGCATCCTGTATTATTGGGCCTCTTGTTCCGCCATCAATTCCCCTTGTTATTTACGGTGTGGTATCAGGCACATCAATTGGTGCGTTGTTCTTAGCGGGCGCCATTCCGGGCTTAATGTGTTGTATCGCTTTGATGGTGATGAGTTATTACATCTGTAAAAAACGTGGCTATATGGTGCTACCACGCGCAAGTGGTCGTGAACGTTTGATTGCGTTTAAAGAAGCGTTCTTATCGCTATTAACGCCAATTATCATCATTGGTGGTATTTTCTCAGGTAAATTTACCCCTACAGAAGCGGCTGCGGTTTCCTCGCTTTATGCATTGTTTTTAGGGACGGTGGTTTATAAGCAATTAACTGTTGAAGGCTTTATCGACATTCTAAAAGAGACAGTAAATAACACGGCGGTTGTTGCCTTAATGGTTATGGGCGTAACGGTGTTTGGTTGGATTGTTGCTCGTGAGCAATTGCCGCAAATGTTGGCTGAGTTCTTCCTGACGATTAGTGATAATCCGTTGGTTCTGTTGCTTCTAATCAACCTATTGTTGCTGTTCTTGGGTACGTTCATTGAATCATTGGCACTGTTGTTGTTGTTGGTTCCATTCTTAGTTCCGGTCGCTGTGTCAGTAGGGATTGACCCAGTTCACTTTGGTGTAATGGCAATTTTGAACCTGATGATTGGTATTTTGACGCCACCTATGGGGATGGCTCTATACGTGGTTTCTCGAGTCGGTGATATTCCATTCCACGTATTGACTCGCGGTGTTCTTCCACTGCTAGTGCCTCTATTTATCGTACTCGCGCTGGTTGCTATTTTCCCGCAATTTACTTTGCTGTTACCTGAAATGTTCCTTGGCTATGGTCAATAGCTGTAAATAACGAATTATAAAATATAGATAGAGCCGGAGTGGGTCGGCTCTAATAAATTAGGATAGAAAAATGAACAAATTGACAGGTCTCATTGCTGCTCCTCACACACCATTTGATCATAATAATAACGTTAATTTTGGTGCAATTGACCAAATTGCAGAAGTGCTTATCGCGCAAGGCGTAAAAGGTGCGTATGTCTGTGGAACCACTGGAGAGGGAATCCACTGTAGTGTTGAAGAGCGTAAAGCAATTGCAGAGCGCTGGGTAAAAGCCGCTGATGGTAAATTAGATCTTATTTTACACACGGGTGCATTAAGTATTGTTGATGCGGTTGAATTAACGGAACATGCGGAAACATTAGATATTCTTGCTACATCAGCTATTGGTCCGTGCTTCTTCAAGCCTGGCTCTGTGGATGACTTAGTTGACTACTGCGCGCAAATTGCTGCGGCAGCCCCGTCAAAAGGGTTCTACTACTACCACTCAGGTATGTCAGGTGTGAACCTTGATCTAGAACAGTTTTTAATCAAAGGTGGCGAGCGTATTGAAAATCTTTCAGGCGCGAAATTTAACCACGTAGATTTGTACGAATACCAGCGCTGTGTCCGCGTTGCAAATGGTAAGTATGATATCCCATTTGGTGTTGATGAGTTTCTACCAGCAGGTCTTGCTGTAGGGGCTGTGGGTGCAGTCGGCAGTACTTATAACTACGCGGCACCATTATATTTAGAAATTATCGAAGCCTTTAACCGAGGCGACCAAGCGAAAGTTTCTGCGTTGATGGATAAAGTGATCGCTATTATTCGTATTTTGGTTGAATACGGCGGTGTTGCCGCAGGTAAAGTGGCGATGCAACTACATGGCATTGATGCAGGCAACCCTAGAACGCCAATTCGCACACTGACTGAGAAGCAAAAAGCTGATGTACTGGCGAAAATGCGCGATGCAGATTTCTTATAAGTTTGGCATCTAACACGACAAAAGTGTTGTTTTAGCTGATGTCGATAATGGGGTTCAAATTGATAAGGGGCATAAGCCCCTTTTTTGAACCAAGGCTCCCCAACAAACGTAAAGATGCAGTTAGGTGGAAAAATAAGAAAAGCATTTGAGCATCGCTTAGCCATCTTAGCCATGTGGCTGGTAGCTTGATTTTGGGGCTTGGCTTAGTTGTGGAGCTTGGCTTAGTTATGAGACTGTAACCTAGCCATGTGACAGGGCGCACTTACATAGCTAACACCACCGCAACTTTTAGTATGACGAATCGATTTCACCTCTCAGTTTGGACGGCAAATTGCAAATTCGTCGTGTGATTGATGCGATTTGCTTCATGTAACACTTATTAGCAAATGAAACGATGGTTTTGAGTGTCAATATCTCGTCGACTCTGCTACTTTGTGGCGGCATAAAAATGAAAATAGAGGCTGTGTATGAACTCGCCTAAGAATCTACTTGTAAGACTACGTTCGAATATTGAACCTTTAAGTAAAAAACTGAGAATTGTTGCGGACTATATTCTTGAAAACGCACATGATGTTCAGTTTCAAACTATTACTGATTTAGCCCGAAATACAGAAACTAGTGAAGCGACGGTTGTTCGTTTATGTCGTGATATTGGCTATAAGGGTTATTCAGATTTTCGCATGGCTTTGGCCGTTGATCTTAGCCAATCTGCCCGTGCAAATGCTCCAGAGTGTGAGGGTGATATTTGTGATATTTCGGCAAGCAGTGCTGTAGCCAGTTTAGAAGATACGGCGAAGTTAGTTGACCGAAAAGCGCTTCATCGAATTTGTGAATTAGTACATTCCTCCACATTTATAAGCTGTGTTGGGGTGGGGGCTTCGAGTATTGTCGGGCGCTATTTAGCATTTCGATTGTTACGCATCGGCAAAAAAGTCAACATGTATGAAGATACTCACCTTGCAGCAATGAACGCTGTGCGTTGTGGTGAGGGGGATTTGTGGTTTGCGGTATCTAGCTCGGGTTCAACCAAAGAAGTGATCCACGCGGCGACACAAGCTTATAAGCGCAATGTCCCAGTGGTCGCACTCACGAATATATCTCATAGCCCGTTATCGGCCATTTCTACCGATATGTTGGTGGCAGCAAGACCCGAGGGACCACTTACCGGTGGGGCATTCGCTTCAAAGGTAGGGGCGTTGTTATTAGTCGATGTATTAGTTAACACGCTATTAGATCAATACCCAGAGTATTCTGATTCGGTACTTGAAACCGCCGAAGTGGTTGTGCCACTAATGAAATAATCAAAAAATAATCGTTAATTAACTTCAAGAGCCTGTCAAAACTGATGGGCTTTTTTATCATTAATGATGAAGATTATTTTTATTGTTACAGCGATCAAAGAAATTATTTTTCATTGATCGATAATAATAAGGTGATGACAAGACAGATGTCTTGAAGAATGAGTCAAGTTTACAAACTGAATCAATTGGCTTGGTCATCCTCGTTTTATCAAATCAATCTTGGTAGTGGCTTTCAGTGAGTGGTCGGACTGTAGGATGTTAAAGCAGCCTGTCTGAACATTACCTGACTTATAGGGAATATAGGGAAATCACCAGAATGAAAATAATCAACAATCTTCCACGAACGTTATCTTTGCTTGCTACAACCATTGCTATCTCATGTTCAGCTGTTGCTGCCGAACAATGGCCTGATCTGCCAAAAGGCATTAAAGATGGGATCAGTGCCCAAGTCGGTAATAAGCTTTATGTTGGCCTTGGTGCTATGGGCAACGATTTCTATATGCTGGATCTGAACGCGAAAGACAAAGGTTGGCAGAAACAAGCCTCGTTTAGTGGCCCGAATCGTGGAGGAGCAACTGCTTCTGTTATTGGCGACGATGTGTATGTTTTTGGTGGATCGGGCAAAGTGCAAAGTGATGATAAATCGCCAATTTTGTTCGATACGGTTTATCGTTATGACGGCAACAAAAATAGCTGGAGTCAAGTTAATACCGCTTCGCCTGTCGGTTTGTTAGGTGCAGCATCATACTCTCCTGATAATCAACAAATTGTCTTCTTCGGTGGTTACGATAAAGCCTATTTTGACCAGTACCTGTCGGATGTTTTGACAACTGATAAAGAAGCCAATCCAGAAGCGTGGCAAAAAATTGTTGATGATTACATGGGAATGAAACCGATTGATTATCGTTGGAATCGTTCAGTACTTAGCTATTCACCTCAAACTAATCAATGGACAAACCTAGGGACATCACCGTACGTGCCTAATTGTGGTGCTGCAATTGTCACTGAGGGTAAAAATGCGCTGTTGGTTAGCGGCGAAATTAAACCTGGATTACGTACCTCTGAAGTGAAGCAATTCCGCTTTGGTGCAGAGCAACCATGGCAAAGTGAGCATGCATTACCTGCCCCTAACAATGCCCCAATGCAAGAGGGTGTTGCAGGTGCATTCGCTGGCACAAGTAATGGTGTGACCTTAGTTGCTGGCGGCGCGAACTTCCATGGTGCAATTGCCGCTTTTGAAAAAGGCTCGATGTTTGCGCATAACGGTTTGGCGAAAGCCTATAACCCAGAAATTTACGTGCAGAAAGATGGTTTGTGGTCTCAAACCAATGACTTACCTCAAGGGCTCGCTTATGGCGCTTCTTTTACTACACCTGAAGGCGTTTTGATTGTGGGTGGTGAAACACCAGAGCGCAATGCGAGTTCGAAAGTGTATATGCTCGCGTGGAATGGCAACAGCGTAGATATCAATGATTAGACATTAATGACTAGCAATTCATGACTAGGGATCAATAAAAAAGTGATCAATAGACACGCTACAACGACGAGGAGATAGCAGCATGTCGATACAATGGCGCTCGTTGCCTGATTTACCGGTGGGTTTTAAAAACGGAGTGGGGGTTACATTTGGTGACACGATCTACTGTGGACTTGGAAGTTTAGGTCAGCGCTGGATTGCGCTAGATGTTAATGATGCCCTGGCTACGAAAGAGTTAAGCCCAATAAACGGGATTGGTTGGCAGGAAAAAGCACCGTTTCCGGGTTGCCCACGTAACGATGCTGTCGTGATTTCGACATCTGATGGTTGCTATGTCTTTTCGGGGGCTGGGTGTGAACCAGAACAGATCCCCCAGTACCCGATCGTATTAACCGATGGTTACTTCTATAACTCGAAGCAAGATTGTTGGCACAAGGTGTGTGACGATATTCCAGTTGGGTTATTAGGTGGCTCAGGGTTTCAGCTTACTAACGGTCAGTTGGTGTTCTTTGGTGGGTACAATAAGCACAAATTTGACCACCTTATGCATGCGTTAAATACAGAGCCATTGCTTAGCAATAGCGAAATGAAATCACAATGTTTAGTTGATTTTATGTCGTCTGCTATTGAAGAGTATCAATGGAATCAAGATATCTGGAGTTTCACACCAGAAACGAAACAGTGGCACCGAATCGCGCAGAACCCATTTCTAGCCAATTGTGGTGCTGGCGCTATTGTTGAGGGCGATAAAATCACGCTCATAGAGGGCGAAGTTAAACCCGGATTAAGAAGCCGCCAGGTGAAGCAGTTTAGTTTTGATAATAGTGAGCTGAAAAACACTCTAGAACTCACTTCTATTCACCAAACAGATCACGACCACGAAGGTTTAGCTGGCGCTTTTTGCTCGGCATATCATGGCGAATGGTTCGTTGCTGGTGGTGCTTATTTTAGAGGTAGTCAGGCAAATTATAAGAAAGGGCAGTGGTATAGCCATCAGGGATTGACCAAACAATACGATAAAAAAGTTTGGCAATTTGATGGCAGTAAGTGGGCACATATAGGTGATATGACAATAGGTCGAGCTTATGGTGTCTGTGTTTCGACAACTTCAGGTGTGATTATTGTAGGAGGTGAAAGAGAAACAGGAGAGGCACTCACGGAGTGCCAACTATTAGTGTGTTAACTATTTATTAAAGTGAATGATATCCGCACTAGTTCCCCCCTTGTGCGGATTTTTTTATAACCAACATTCATTTGATTTTAAGTGGCTCTCAGAGATCGACAATTTGTTGGCATTGAAATAAAAAGTTGAGCATTATCAGCACAATTAATAGTGTCGACTAATCGACAGTAAACCAAACGCTAGCTCAGTCTTATTTACAAAATTTAGGGGGAATGATGATGGCTAAACTCTATCTGTTTTTTGCACTATTAGGCATTTTATTACCTTACGCGGCACTTATTCCTTGGTTACAGACTAATGGCGCTGACCTTTCGTTATTGATTAGCGAAGCATTAGTGAACCCAATCAGTGCTTTTGCTTGGTTGGATGTCTTCGTTTCGGTTTTCGTAGTATTTATTTTTATCATTTCAGATGGTAGTCGTTATCACATTAAACATACATGGTTAGCGCTTATCGGTACGTTGGTTGTAGGGGTATCTTTCGGGTTACCGCTCTATTTGTACTTAAAAGAAAAACAATCCTCTAGACGATGGCTTTCGTAGCAAGAGGAACAGTAATAAATAAGCACAATTAGTTCAGACGCAGCTACCCGAAATTTATTGCGGTTTTAACTGGTGAGCTTGTTGCTTAACTCACGTACGGCGAAATCAATGAACGCTCTTAAGCGAGCTGGCATATATTGAGTTTGAGGATATTGCATCGCAATTGCGCCATGGTAGTTACTCTTGATTGTCCAATCACTGAGTACTGGAATCACCAGCCCAGAAGCGACGGCATCCGTAATCACAAAATCATGGAATATACCGATTCCAAGACCATTTTTAACCCCAGTTAGACGCATCTGAGAATGATTGACCGCATAGCGCCCAGTCACCGAGATCGAGTGGAAATCATCGCCTTTGAAAAAATCCCAAACATGGTCACGTTCTGTTTCAGCGAGATAGAGACAATCATGTTCAGTTAAGTCACTAGGGCGCTCAGGCGTACCTCGGTTTTCAAGGTAAGCAGGGCTAGCGCACAAGACGAGATTCGTGGTCCCGATTTCTTTAAGCACCAAGTTTTCATCGGGTTTGTCGGTCAGTTTAAATGCAATGTCTATGCGATCTCGAAGCAGATCCATTTCCCCATCTGCAACACGCAGTTTTAACTGAATGTCGGGGTATTGGCTGAGAAATGGGATCACCAAAGGTTGTAATACCGAATTAAGAAATGCTTCCGGCGCAGCCACAGTAATAGAGCCGGATAGCTGAGTGTGATCGGCATTCGATAGCTCAACAGCATGTTGCGCAGCGTTCACCATCAGCATTGCTTGGTCATAGACTTTTTGACCAGTCTCAGTAATGACCAATTTTCGTGTCGTACGTTCAAATAGCTTCGCATTGAGGGATTTTTCAAGCCTTGTAAGCAGCTTACTTAACGCCGATGGTGTTACATCTAATTTTTTTGCAGCGGCAGTAAAACTGCCCTCATTTACCACGAGAATGAAGGAGGCCAGCTCCGGTAATAAGCTTATAAGTTTCGGATTTATCATAAGTTTTCACATTTTTAAATTATTGTAAATAAGGATTTTTTGCGATTTACGTCTCTTTATTACAGTGAATTCAGCAGTATGTTTGTACTCAGCAACAACTTAGACAACACACCGAGGAGGCGAATATGTTGTATGCCAATTTAATGCTCGAAATGTGGTCAACGTTTGAAATTATTATGTTTGCCACTGTCGCTGTATGTTTACTTGCCTCTGTCGCGCTTGTCGTTGATGGACCCAAGTAAAACCGATTTGTGAATTCAATTCAATAATGTTTTTCCACCTGATGGGATAATGCAAATTCCTCTCCTAGATTACACTTAAGACTATTGTTGTCGTGTGTTGATAGAACATCCAGCACACAAACAAATTAAGCCTTAAGGCACGGCGACTCACAGTTAAGTGAACGCAAAAATAATAACTAGGAAGGAATTTGAAATGTCCTCTGCATTTTACGAACAAATCCAGCAACAAATCGAAGAAGTGAAAACAGAAGGTTTGTACAAATCTGAACGCATTATCACTTCACAGCAGCAAGCTGCTGTTAAAATCTCTACTGGCGAAGAAGTTCTAAACTTCTGCGCTAACAACTACCTAGGTCTAGCAAACCACCCTGCGCTAATTGAAGCAGGCCAAGCGGGTATGGACGCACATGGCTTCGGCATGGCGTCAGTTCGCTTTATTTGTGGTACTCAAGACATTCATAAAGAGCTTGAGCAAAAACTATCTGCGTTCCTAGGTAAAGAAGACACTATTCTTTACACATCATGTTTTGATGCCAACACAGGTTTATTTGAAACCATTCTTGGCGCAGAAGACGCTATCATTTCTGATGCACTTAACCATGCTTCAATTATTGACGGTGTTCGCCTATGTAAAGCGATGCGTTTCCGCTACGCAAACAACAACATGGCAGAACTAGAGCAGCAATTGATCGCGGCTAAAGAAGCGGGTGCTCGTCACACGCTTATTGTGACTGATGGCGTATTCTCTATGGATGGTGTGGTAGCAAACCTACCAGCTATCTGTGATCTTGCAGATAAGTACGGCGCACTCGTTATGGTTGATGACTCTCACGCTGTGGGTTTCATGGGCAAAAATGGCGCAGGTACACACGAATATCACGATGTGATTGATCGCATCGACATCATCACTGGTACCCTAGGTAAAGCAATGGGCGGCGCATCAGGCGGTTACACTTCTGGTAAGAAAGAAGTGATCGACTGGCTACGTCAGCGTTCTCGTCCATACCTATTCTCTAACTCAGTAGCACCTGCAATCGTTAATGCTTCTATCCGTGTTATTGACCTATTGGCTGAAAGTGGTGACCTACGTGACCACCTTTGGGAAAATGCTGCACACTTTCGTGCTCGTATGGAAGCGGCTGGTTTCACAATGGGTGGTGCAGATCACGCGATTATTCCAATCATGCTTGGTGATGCAAAAGTTGCCGCTGAATTTGCTGAACGCGCATTGGAAAAAGGCATCTATGTAGTTGGTTTCTCATTCCCAGTAGTACCAAAAGGCCAAGCGCGTATTCGTACGCAAATGTCAGCAGCGCATAGCCGCGAGCAACTTGATCGCGCAATTGATGCGTTCATTCAAGTTGGTAAAGACATGGGTATTATCTAAATCCCTTTCATCGCGTATTGAACAAGATTTGTAGTTAAAGACTTTTCCGTAATACTTAGGTATTCGGTGAAGTCTTTTTATTACTAGCGAGTGTTTGCTTAATCACCCGATGATAAAACGAAGAGCGATGGCAACAATCGCAGTTAAACAATATAAGCAATTCAAAATAATCGTATTTCGATAATTTGAGTTTTCCTCAATGTGTAGGGGAAAGTAATTCGGTAAAGAATCATGAAAATTAAAGCATTATCAAAACTAAAACCTGAAGTAGGTATCTGGATGACAGAAGTGGACATGCCTGAGCTTGGCCACAATGATATCTTGATTAAAATTAAGAAAACCGCAATTTGTGGTACTGACGTTCACATCTACAACTGGGATGAATGGTCACAAAATACCATCCCTGTTCCAATGGTTGTGGGCCACGAATATGTGGGTGAAGTGGTTGGTATTGGCCAAGAAGTGCGTGGATTTGAAATTGGCGATCGCGTTTCAGGTGAAGGTCATATCACTTGTGGTTACTGCCGTAACTGCCGTGGTGGCCGTACACACCTTTGCCGCAACACGACCGGTGTTGGTGTAAACCGTACTGGTGCGTTTTCAGAATACCTAGTGATTCCTGCGTTTAACGCATTCAAAATCCCAGCTGAAATTTCTGATGACTTGGCGTCTATTTTTGACCCGTTTGGTAATGCGGTTCACACAGCACTTTCTTTCGATCTAGTTGGTGAAGATGTTCTGATCACTGGCGCTGGTCCAATCGGTATTATGGCAGCAGCGGTTGCTAAGCACGTTGGCGCGCGTCACGTTGTTATCACTGACGTTAACGAATACCGCCTAGATCTTGCTCGTAAAATGGGCGTAACTCGCGCGGTGAACGTTGCTGAACAAAAACTAGAAGATGTGATGTCAGAACTAGGCATGACAGAGGGTTTTGACGTTGGCCTAGAGATGTCTGGTAACCCAGCAGCATTTAACTCTATGCTTAAAACCATGAACCACGGTGGCCGAGTTGCACTACTAGGTATTCCACCATCAGATATGTCGATTGACTGGAACCACGTGATTTTCAAAGGCTTGGTGATCAAAGGTATCTACGGTCGTGAAATGTTTGAAACTTGGTACAAAATGGCATCGCTAATCCAATCTGGCCTAGATCTAACGCCAATCATCACACACCACTACAAGATTGAAGACTTCCAAGAAGGCTTCGACATCATGCGTAGCGGGATGTCTGGCAAAGTTATCCTTGATTGGGAATAACCAATAAATAGAAAAGGCGACGGCTAACCCCGTCGCTTTTTTTGTGCCTGAAATTTGGTTTTTTTGATTATATGCTTGTAGAGAAAATAGATGGTATTTAACGCCGTTTACCGTTGAAGATAATGTCAGATTTCATCTAATAAAGGTAAGTATCGATAGTGCGTTTCGTATAATGACGAGTAAACATAAATTCTTTTATGTAAATAAAAGGCGCTAAATCCGAAAATACGAAAAACATAGTCAATACCACTTCGACATGTAATTGATATTATTAATTAATAAGAGCGATGTTGATGTGAGGAGGTTGGGACTCAGCGGGAACAAAAAACTGGTAAAATCGGGCATAATGCCCAGTAATAAGATGTTATGGCACCCGCCAGATTCAGGCTTAGGAGGAATATTGAAAAATTTAATATCGGCATGTTCAACTGAAGTCGGCATTGCGACAGAAGTGTTTTCGGTTTTGCGAGCAGCTAAGTTTGGTTATCAGCAGTATCGTATGGAACAGTTCTTACAAAGCATACAGCTTTGTACAGACCGAATGACAGAAGATGAGCGCTTAGAGTTTAGAAATCGGTGTTTAAGTGACACAGGGAAAAGGGGCGCAGCAGATTTTGCTTCTGCTGTTACAGATACCCCCTGCGATGTTGTTTTGGCTGCTTATGCACTATTATTTTCTTCTGATCCAGATTTCGATTTTACCGAAACACAAATTGAACGATTTGTATCATCCACAAAAGGGCTAAATACTAGGAAAACAGAGTTTTTTATAAAACTTTGTTCACTAAACCCTAGCGATCCAGAAATGATTTATCCTATGTACAGCTTAAGTAGCCATAATAATTATGGTGTAGATCTTATTTTTGATATGGATGAGATATATGCGTATACACAAGAGTTCTATCATAGAGGGTTGATATTGCCGGACCCTCAAGCAAGTATAAATGTCAGCCAAATGGGCGGGTTTCCTGAAAAAGGAGAGTGGCTAATTAGATTCGGGATTAGTCATATATTAGACCGATACTCAAAATTGTTAGCTAAAGCAGAGTACTTGATAAGGAAATAGTGCCATAACAAATAAGGATTAAGCGCTGCGCAGCCAGCGTTAAATCCCGAGTGTTGAACAAGCCCGAAACCTCTTTATTAGTAAATAGTGCGATGGTGTTTGGTGGATCTTACGCCTTGAGCCTTTTCTCAAAGCGAGCCTGAGCGTGATAGGGTTACGAATGCAATCTTATCAACGGGTTAGCTTCTGTATTCGGTGTTTCTTTCCTCCCCCTACGCCATAGGAAATGGGCCGAAATACTCAACAAGGGGGAGGTTAGGAGGGGGTTGTACGGCCCGGTGGGTAAGTACGATGGGATCGCTTGGTGAACACAAAGCTGATACGTGAATAGCTAACTCGTTCTGTCTTTTTGTGAGTTCTTGTTTATTAAATCAGTATGTCCCGCTTAAAATCAGGCTGCTTTCTTGCATCTGGTGAATAGGGCCAATAACTCTTTGTCTTGCCAAAGAGTCATCAGAAAGGCGCTTTGGGATCGATGGGGTGGTCCGGTCGCTTTTAGACGTTCCCGACGCCGAAAAGCTAAAAATTCGTCCTGAATTTTTCCTCGTGTAGTGCATATCTTCAGTGTTCGGTATTTCGTTCCTCCCCCTACGCCATAGAAAATGGGCCGGAAAACTTAACAAGGGGGAGGTTAGGAGGGGGTTGTACGGCTTGGTGTGAAGTTCAATGCGCTTGGTAGGTTAGCCGTGAAGCACCTTATTACAGGTGTCATATTCACAAAGCTTAAAAATCAAATCCGTATTAGTTCCGTACAAGTTGTGCTTTGGTTGTTGAAATCTTATAATCAGATTAATTACGGAATTAATCCGTACAATTGGAGGTTTTATGGCTAGTGCTAGACTTGATATCCGTTTGGATGAAGAAATCAAAGCTAAGGCTGAGAAAGCTTCAGCTTTACTTGGTTTAAAAAGCTTAACTGAATACGTTGTTCGTCTAATAGACGAAGACTCAACACAGGTAATTTCTGAGCATGAAAGCATCACTGTTGAAGCAAATGTATTTGATCAATTCATGATTGCTTGTGACGAGGCTAAGGCTCCGAATAAAGCATTACTTGAAGCTGCTGCATTTACTAAAAGTGGTGAGTTTAAGTGAGTTATTCCAAAACTTTCAAAGAGTTGGATAAATCACAGCACGATAGAGCATCATTTGACTGTGGGGAAAAAGAGTTAAATGATTTTATCCAAACCCAAGCCGCTAAACATATGCAAGCAGGTATTAGCCGCACAATGGTTTTGCCTGCTTTAGTGCCATTACCAAATCAGAAATATCCAATTTGTTCATTTTATAGTATTGCGCCAAGTTCGATTAGCCGTGATACGTTGCCACAAGCGATGGCTAAAAAATTACCTCGTTATCCCGTTCCTGTCTTCCTTTTAGCTCAACTTGCGGTTCATAAAGAATTTCATGGCAGTGGGTTAGGTAAAGTTAGCTTAATCAAAGCTCTCGAATATCTTTGGGAAATTAACTTTCACATGAGAGCTTATGCCATTGTTGTTGATTGTTTAACTGAACAAGCTGAATCATTTTACGCAAAATATGGTTTCGAGGTTCTTTGTGAAATCAATGGTCGTGTAAGAATGTTTATTCCGATGAAAACCGTTGGACAGTTGTTCACTTAGACGTAAGAGTGAATATAACCAATGCATGAACACGATTTTCTACACTCGGCGTTGTCAGTTTGCCTTTAGTTTCAGTGATTAAGATAGTAAAACTCAGCTAGGTCTGTATCGTAGCAAACGTCTTATGCAGGCATTAGTTGTTTTGAGGTCAATAATTATTAAGGTGCCTTAAATGAGAATATTGGTAACAGGCTCTGCGGGTAGAGTCGGGCGTGCAATCTATATTAAATTAATGCGAACACATGACGTAGTCGGTATTGATAAAACACCTTGTTCAACAGCCGATTACATTGGTGATATCCGTGATAGTGCTCTGGTTGATAAGGCTCTTGAAAATATTGATGTCATCGTTCATACAGCGGCTCTTCATGCTCCTCATGTTGGTTTAGTACCTGATTCAGAGTTTCAATCTATCAACGTAGATGCGACTGAGAAATTGGCTTTGGCTGGCGTAAAAGCCGGTGTTAAACACTTTATTTTTACCAGTACAACGGCGTTGTACGGTTATTCTTCGACACCTAAAGGTATTGCAGGTTGGATTAATGAGGAAATTACCCCGCAACCCAAGTCGATTTATCATAGAAGTAAAATTGCGGCTGAAACTAAGTTAGAAGAAATTTCAAACCTGTTTCAGCTTCCAGTGACTGTGCTGCAAATGTCGAGATGCTTTCCTGAGCCTGCGGACTTAATGGCAGTTTTTCGCCTGACTCGTGGTATTGATGCTCGCGACGTAGCAAGTGCTCATTTGTGTGCTGTGGAAAAACGTTTAAGCGGTTTTAATCGTTTTATAATCTCAGGTGTAACACCTTTTCATCTTTCAGATTGTGAAGCTCTATATAATGAAGCTGAAGCAGTCATTAAGCGTAAGTGCCCGGAAATCGCCCTAGCATTTAAACAAAGAGATTGGCAGTTACCTAAAGGCTTAGATCGCGTATATGATTCATCGTCCGCACGTGAGAAATTAGGTTGGTCACCTATACATGGTTTTGAAAGTGTTTTGGATATGCTAGATACTGAAACAGCAGAAGTATTACCAATTTTGAAACACAGTTAACAAATAAGATTAGGCGCTGCGTAGTCGGTGTTGAATACCGAGTGTTGAACAAGTCCGAGCCTCTATTTATATCAGTAAATAGTACGATCTACACTAACAAGGTGTCTACCTTAGCGTTATTCAAGGCAAGCGCAGTCTTAGTTTTTTATTGTTCTAGGTGAGATCGACATTAACTCTGATGTTGGCGAGTGATTTGATTATCCTTAAGATTCAAATCATAATATGATTCGAATAGTTAATTTTATCGAATCATGGGATACGCTGATGTGGATCTGGCAACAACAGCACTGGCCAACGTTTACTTGGGATAAAACGGTTATCGAACCTCGCTTGCGTGACATTCGGCTCAAGCAGGGGATCTTGCTGGGAAAAATGACCAGTCAATCGCAAGATGTCACTGAAACTATGCTAGACACCTTATTGGCAAATATCGTTCATTCGAGTGCTATCGAGGGCGAAAAACTCAATGCGTTTTCAGTGCGTTCCTCTTTGGCTAACAAGCTTGGCATTAGTGAAGAGCACCCGTTTCCTACTACTGAGCAGACCGATGGCTTAGCTGAAATCATGCTTGATGCGGTCGAAAACCTTGGGACTCCACTGACACTCGAGCGTATTCTTCATTGGCATGAGCGGTTATTTCCTGCCGGTTACACCCTGTTTAAACCAGTGATTGGTGGCCAGTTACGCGGCGACGCACCAATGCAAGTAGTATCTGGTCGAATTGATCGCCCAGTGGTGCATTTTGAAGCCCCACAACGGGCAATACTTGATGACGAGCTAGCGCAATTTATCGAGTGGTTTAATGCTTCCAAACAAGAGGCTTCCTTCGACCCGTTACTGCGTGCTGCGATCACCCATTTATGGTTTGTGACGTTGCACCCGTTAGATGATGGTAATGGACGGATCACCCGCTTGCTGACGGACTTAGCCCTCGCGCAAGCTGAACAACAATCGGTGCGTTTTTATGCCATGTCAGTAGGGATTTTGGCTAATCGTAAAAGCTATTACGAAACCTTAGAGCAAACCCAAAAAGGCGGGATGGATATTACGCCTTGGCTTGAATGGTTTTTTAATACGCTGGAAGAAACTTTTTCCGATGCGCTTAAGGAAATAGATCAAACTGTCTATAAAACCAACTTTTGGCGTCACGTCGATCAAACTAAGCTGTCGGCAGAGCAAGTAAAAGTGCTCAATCGCATGTTGGATGGTGACTTTGAAGATGGCATTAATACTGATCGGTACCATAAAGTAGCGAAGGTAAGTAAGCCGACGGCAACGCGCCATTTGGCGGCGTTGGTGGAGTTGAAATGCCTCGTTAAATCGGACTCAGGCGGCCGGAGTACACGCTATTATTTGCCAAAAGATTAGTGCTGAAGACCACTAAATATTGCCATTGCTTATCCTAAAAATTCGTCCTGAATTTTTCCCTCGTGTGGTGCGTATCTTCAGTGTTCGCTATTTTGTTCCTCCCTACGCCATAGAAAATGGGCCGGAAAACTCAACAAGGTGTGTAAGTACGATGGAATCACTTGGCGATCACACAACTGTTTCTTAATTGTGCAATATCGACATTCCCTTTTTAGTTTGTCTGGTCGGTATGTTCCGCTTAAAAGTCAGTGCTTTCCTTTAGTCTTGTGAATGCGGACCAATAACTCTTTGTCTTGCCAAAGAGTCATCAGAAAGGCGCTTTGGGAACTATGGTGTAGTCCGGTCGCTTTTAGGCGTTCCCGACGCAGAAAAGCTAAAAATTCGTCCTGAATTTTTCCTCGTATAGTGCATATCTTCAGTGTTCGGTATTTCGTTCCTCCCCCTACGCTATAGAAAATGGGCCGGAAAACTCAACAAGGGGGAGGTTAGGAGGGGGTTGTACGACTTGGTGTGAAAGTGCAACAGTATTGCTTGGTGAACACACAACTGTTTCTTAATAGTGTAATGTCGAAATCCCCTTTCTAGTTTATCTAGTCTGTATGTTCCGCTTAAAAATCAGTGCCTTTCTTTAGTCTTGTGAATGCGGACCAATAACTCTTTGTCTTGCCAAAGAGTCATCAGAAAGGCGCTTTGGAATTGAGGGTGTGGTCCGGTCGCTTTTTGGCGTTCCCGACGCCGAAAAGCTAAAAAATCGTCCATGAATTTTTCCCTCGTGTTGTGCGTACTTTCGGTGTTTGGTATTTCGTTCCTCCCCCTACGCTATAGAACATGGGCCTGAAAACTCAACAAGGGGGAGGTTAGAAGGGGGTTGTACGACTTGGTGTGTAAGTACGATGGGAGCGCTTGGTGAACACACAACTGTTTCTTAATTATGCAATATCGACATTCCCTTTTTAGTTTGTCTGGTCGGTATGTTCCGCTTAAAAGTCAGTGCTTTTCTTTAGTCTTGTGAATGCGGACCAATAACTCTTTGTCTTGCCAAAGAGTCATCAGAAAGGTGCTTTGGGAACGATGGTGTAGTCCGGTCGCTTTTAGGCGTTCCCGACGCCGAAAACCTAAAAATTCGTCCATGAATTTTTCCCTCGTGTGGTGCATATCTTCAGTGTTCGGTATTTTGTTCCTCCCCCTACGCCATAGAAATGGACCGGAAAACTCAACAAGGGGGAGGTTAGGAGGGGGTTGTACGATTTGGTGTGTAAGTACGATGGGAGCGCTTGGTGAACACAAAGCTAATGTGATTGGGCATTTTGACCATCGGGAGAGGGAATCCATGTCATTTGTTATGTTGCGTTGGTCTAAACTTCACTTTAACAAAGGAGTGCACCATGCAAGAGTTAGACGAAATTGTTGCCACATTGGAAGATTATGCGAAAGCGTACTGTGCCAAAGATATAGATGCATTGATGTTAGTGTTTGATTCTATGGGTGATATTTCTGTTATTGGCACGGGTGAAGATGAATTGTGTTCGGGTGCTAAGTCTGTTGAGGCACTATTTCTTAGAAACTTCGCCGAAGCAACAGCAACTAAGTTTGAATGGGGGTGGTCGGATATTATAGTTTCTGATGGTTGCGCCGTTGTTTCACAGTGCTTAACCATTCACTTGAACACTAAAAATGGAGCTATTAGCGTGCCTATTCGATGGAGTGTAGTTCTAAAAAAAAGAGAACGTTGGGTTTGGGTACATAGACATGCGTCTATTGCATCAGGCTCTCAAGCAAAAGGACAGGCTTACCCAAGTATCTCAGAATAACGCGCCTAACAAATCATCTAGATGAACCCATTTCTCATTGGAGTAAACCAGAGCAGAATAAAGTAAATGAAAATGGTGAAACTGAAGTCCAATACAAAATTTTCAGTGATAGTTGTGCGCATACTTTTTTCACAGATGCTCTGGGTGTTATCACCTCTTATGAGTATGAAAGTACATTTTTAGGTACTTGCAAACCTATTGGTTAACACAACATACATTCATTTAGTAAGACTGATTCATCATGCTGGCATCTTGGTTTGAATCTAGTTCAACGTCTATCGCATTCAATTTGAGTTGTGTGGCAACAAGGTTCAGTCTTTAATTAGGCACTATTCTCTATAATGACTAATGGAACTGTTTGGAGATTGATATGGGTATTACAGAAGCTGATTGGAAAGTGTTTTGTGAAATTAAAAATTCAGCGATTCATAAGTACTGTACCGAGCAGTTAAACGAAGTCATCAATAATATTACAGATGAATCGGTAGTTGCAGGGGAAAGGTTCCACTTTATGTGCCAATATTCAAAACGAGCAGAGAAGCAGATGAGAGCCATCTTTGATGGGCATTCAAGAAGCTATGCATTTATACAATTACTGTTAATGTGTGAAGAAGACTTAGTTGATGCGGAGTCAATTTTGCGTCTTTCGGACGAACTGCAAAAAGATATAACAATTCACTTGAGTAGACGAGCATGATAACGTTTAGCGTTATCGAATAAGATATGATTAGATTTGTAGATAAGTGAGTTTAGAAGGAAACGAAACCATATGAATTACGAAGAATTTAATCAATTTTGTGGTTCATTTGTTGGAACCAGCCACGTTGTTCAATGGGGCAATTCTGATGTATGGAAAGTCGGTGGAAAAGTCTTCGCTATTGGTGGTTGGAGTCATGATTCTAAAGCGGCATTCACGTTTAAAACGTCAGAGTTAAACTTTGAATTTCTCAGTGATTGTGATGGTTATCAGCCAGCGCCTTATTTTGCTAGTCGTGGTATGAAGTGGATTCAACAAATAGAAACCTCTGGAGCGCTTGATGAGGACTTAAAATACTATTTATCCGAGTCTTATCGTCTTGTTGCCTGTGGCCTGAGTAAACGTAAACAAAAAGAGCTGGGTATTAGTTTCGCCAATGAAACTTTGTAATATCGCGTAATGACGAAGTTAGTGAGTTATCCGTCATTTAACTCGCGGCTATATTTAAAGTTGAATGGTTTAAAATTGAATGTTTGAACTTGAATCGTTTTACTTGAATGTATGTTTGATTATTAATGCCACCAATAATGGACCTGCTATTATTGGTGGCATTTTAGTTTCTCAGAAAAGTATCTACTTAACGTGAAAAAGTTTATTTTACGTGAAAAATCTGCTCTGTTTTCAGAGAGGTCATTGCACGAATTTGACGCCAAACGTAATAAAAAATACCCAGCATCATTAACATGCTTGGTATCGCAATGATTGGGTAACTATACAATGTTAGCTTGCCTAACTCTTCGTTAAAGGCTGCGGTTCCCGCTGGGCTCGTTACAATCCAAGTGGCTAGGAAATAGTTCATCGCTGATGAAAAGGCAAAGGTACTCGCGAATAGATAATTCGATGACATCAGGCAGCGTTCGAATGCGTCTGAACGGCCATTTGCTTGTAATCGCTCTGTGATTAGAGAGAGGTTCAATACAGTATCGTTTAAGACCATCTTCTGCATAAATGGGTAACGAGTGAATGTTGACCCCAATACAGCAATACCAATAAGGCCTGGAATCAGAGCTTCTTTTAGCGCTAGCCAGCGTGTATCGAGTTCGAGTAAGCCAATCCCACCCGTTAGTAAAATACTCACAAAGCCCAGAGCAGAGATAAAGTTAAACTTCTTGTTGCGGACAAGATCCATACCACCATAAATAATGGGGAATAACAAAGCGACGATAAGCGCCATAGCCGTCCCTAGGTGTTCTTCGCCACTAAACTTCATCAATATGAATGAGGGGATAAAAACGTTAAAGAGAATTTCGAATAGGGGATTCGGCTTTTTTGCGGTGGTGTTACTCATAATTTCCTACTGACTTAATGTTGTCGGCTGTTACTTAATTATGAGGGGAAGTGTTCATTGGTTAGCGTCAGATGTAAAGCGTTAAAGCACCGAGTTATGTAACGACTTATGAAATCGGTAGATTTTGGAGGGGTGAATCGCAAAAATTAGTAGCATCAGCGATGCTAATATTGAAGATTTGCTGTTAGAGGCCAATAAACAATCTCGTCTCTAAAGCTGCTCAATCCTTAAAATATTTCTATCTTTAAAGCATTGTTCTTTAGCTCGTTCTTCTTTAACTAAGGCGCTATCTGTCGCAGTTATGATAGCTATCATAACTGAACATTCGTGCTTAGATATAAAGGTCCACTTTATTCATTTTATTGGCAATTTTCTCCCCAGATAAGGTTTTAACCACAATACCATCTTGGTTCTTTAGTTGTATTTGGTTATTGCTGGTTAGTGATGCCTGCAAATTCATTCCGGATTGTTTAATCGTGTCATTAATGAATTTGGTCGCCTCTTTAAGATCCTGCTGAACGTGGGGCTGATAAATCGTGGAAGTAATGTGCATACAATTCACCTTGTAAACTGAAATACAAAAGAGAGTGTAATGGTTAAATTATCAGCATAAGGTGAATCTGTCTTTGAAGTCGCGCAACTATTGCTCTTCTTGCGATAATTATATGTTGACGATTATCAGGAGTTGAGGATGTTGGTGAAAAAAGCCTGGCTCTTGAATAAAAGATCAGGCTAATTGCAGTGGAAATGATTATCTGGTTTGTTATAAAGCGCGTTCTGTGAAAATGTGCTGAGAACGCACTAATTCAAAGTTGTACTGGTTATACCTTGAAAGCGGCAACGAGTTTATCGAGGCGCTGGCATTGCTCAGAAAGGCTTAAGCAAGCGTTATCTGCGCTACTAACCATTTCTACCATCTGGTGGCTGTTGTCTGCGATACGTTGAATGTTCACGTTTACTTCGTTGCTTACGTTTGATTGTTCGTTAGCGGCGGTTGCGATTTGGGTATTCATGTCATTAATGCTTTCGATTGAGCCTCTAATTTTGTCCAGTGAGTCAGATGCATCTCCAGCGGTCGCAATCATTTGACCACTGCTTTGCTGACTTGATTCCATCACACTGACCGCTTGCTGCGCGCCATTTTGTAAACGCTCTATCATGGTTTGTATTTCACCTGTGCTCTCTTGTGTGCGACTGGCTAACGAACGAACTTCTTCGGCAACAACCGCAAAGCCTCGTCCTTGTTCACCCGCACGAGCGGCTTCGATAGCGGCGTTCAATGCCAAAAGATTAGTTTGATCGGCGATGCCGCGAATCACATCGAGAATCGAGACAATGTTAGCGACGTCTAGATCGAGAGTATCAATAACATCACTGGCGTTGCGAATATCCGCAGAAAGGGATTCGATAGATTCGACCGTTGATGCAAGGATTGTATTGGTTTGGTCAGCTTCACGATTGGCGCTGTGGCTAGCATTGGCTGCGACATTGGCGTTATCTCTAACGGTTTCGCTGGTTGCCAGCATTTCGTGCACTGCTGTTGCAACCAGTTCACTTTCTTGCTGTTGGTTGCCACTAAATTCAGCAAGGCTTTGTGTTAGGGATTTGATGTTTTCCATATCCGCTCGGACGGCGTTGGACGAAATAATAACGTCTTCGACAGTTTGATGAATTTTAGAAATAAACAGATTAAATGAATCGGCAAGGTGACCAATTTCATCTTTACTCTCTACTGTGATGCGCTGTGAGAGATCCCCCTCACCTTGGGCGATATCATCCATCGCCGCTTCGATATTTTTGATGGGTGTCACCACGTAACGGCGATTGGCCCAATAAGCAGCAATACCAACGAGCAACGCGATAACCACACCAACCTCAACAACGAAGCCTGAAAGAGCAATGGAAGCATCCATTTGAGAACGTAAACTCAACTGTTGTTTTTCAAGTTCATCACGGACATTACCGAGTTTTTCTCGAATACTTTCAAAGCCATTACTTAGTGTTAATGAGTTAAGGGTAAAAAAGCGATACGTGTCCTTTGGCGCGGCAAAAAGGGGTTGATAAACAACAAGCCAAGCTTCGGTTTCACGAATTAATTCAACGTAATTCTGGTAGGTTTCTTGACTTAGTAACCCTGTATCATAAAGAGCTTGAGCTGATTTCATGCGAGGTACCGCTTTTTTCGCGTTGTCATGAAACTCTTCAGTGTGATAAGCAATCTCATCTTCACTGGTAACTTGAGGAAGGCTGTTGGCAGCGAGCATGACTTGGTATAAATCTCGGTAGGCATCATCGAGTTTTTCAATCGTAGGTTGGACTTGGTCATTAAGCTGAGCGTTTAGTTCAGTTTGCTGCTTCGATTGTAAAACAGAAAAAACCGTCGAGCAGGTAAAAGTGACGATCATTCCGATGAGAGGGATGGCGACTTTCATCGCGATAGGGAGGTTTTTCATATTAAATCCTTTTATTATCTCTTATTCCCGTTCTACTTGAGGTTTCAGCAGTGTTGGCTAGGCTGATTTACCCATAAGCGGGTATTTCAATGTTTAAACTTGCTAATCTCTGATTTCACAAACATTGATTTCACAAAACTTTGATTTCGCTAAGCATTGACTTCGCTAATTATCGACTTTACAGGTCTTCTATCGCTTCTAAGAAAATTAGATCTTCTTAGGCCAATTAAAGTTTCTCGATTAATTAGAGCTTTTAGTTTGATGGAACTCGCTCATATTTTGCCAGCCTACAGTGCTAACTTCTTACGGGTTATATACAGCTATTTGTTTATTATTTATAAGTTTGCCTTAGCGAAAGGGTGAATAAATGAGATAAGTTTAAAGATGGGAGTAAACTCTAAATTTGTAACAAAAATGTTTCAGTGTTTTATTTTTAACTACAACTTTTGGACTATTAATTTCGTTAATTGCGGGAATAGTTTAGTGAAATTAAACCGAATGCTGAGCAGTTAAAAAGAGTGTATTTGCATGGTTGTGTGCGCACAATTGGGTTTATTTACCCCAATCATCTAGAGAATCTACGCTTCCTAGAAATTGATTCGCTTTTCATCCACAGATACTCCGAGTTTCTTAGTTAAACGCCTAGAAATAGGGGATTTGACTAAATGGTGTTCGGTTGAACGTTTGCGTCAAAATATGTGATGAATATCTCAGAAATGACGTTATACTCCCCGCCCGGTTAAGAGCAATCGCTCAACCAATACAAGCCGTCACATGGACAGGTGAATGACCCCACGGACCGGACCAGCTACCTAATCAATGCTTGTAGAGGTCATCTTTAATGAATGTACTGTTTGGTTTATTCGGAATCGTAGTACTGATAGCGTGTGCTGTTTTGTTGTCTGAGAGCCGCAAATCGATCAACTGGAAGACAGTTTCCCGTGCTTTGCTATTGCAAGTCGGTTTTGCTGCATTAGTGCTTTATTTTCCTATGGGACAAGCCGCACTAACAAGTTTAAGTAGTGGTGTTGCCGGTCTACTCAGTTTTGCTGATCAAGGGATCAGTTTCCTCTTTGGTGATCTTGCCAATACGGGTTTCATCTTCGCTGTTCGTGTTCTTCCTATTATTATCTTCTTTAGTGCACTTATTTCGGCGCTTTACTATCTTGGCGTGATGCAAAAAGTCATCGCTGTTATTGGTGGTGGTATTCAAAAGTTTTTGGGTACAAGTAAAGCCGAATCCCTCGTTGCAACTGGTAACATCTTCCTTTCTCAAGGTGAATCTCCTCTTCTTGTCCGCCCTTTTTTGTCTCGAATGACCCGCTCTGAACTATTTGTTGTGATGGTTGCCGGTATGGCGTCGGTAGCAGGTAGTGTATTAGGTGGTTATGCTGGTTTAGGCGTCGATTTAAAATACTTGATTGCTGCAAGCTTCATGGCTGCGCCAGGTGCTTTGATGATGGCAAAAATTATTGTTCCTGAACGTGGCACACCCGTTGACCAAACTGATATTGAAATGGACAAAGCCCAAGACAGCAATGTGATTGATGCATTGGCGAGTGGTGCGATGAACGGTATGAAAGTTGCCGTAGCCGTTGGTACTATGCTGATTGCTTTCGTTTCTGTTATCGCAATGGTCAATACTGGTCTTGAAAATATGGGTGAGTTGGTAGGCCTATCTGGTATTACTCTACAAGGTATTTTTGGTTACCTGTTTGCACCTTTAGCCTGGGTGATCGGCGTACCGAGCCATGAAGTCTTTATGGCAGGTTCTTACATTGGCCAAAAAATTGTAATGAATGAGTTTGTTGCGTTTATCGACTTTGTTGAACATAAAGCGCTACTGACTGAGCATAGCCAGATTATCATTACATTCGCGTTGTGTGGTTTTGCTAACATTGGTTCTATTGCGATTCAGTTGGGTTCTATCGGTGTTATTGCACCTGACCGCCGTTCAGAAGTTGCTAACTTAGGTTTGAAAGCCGTTGCTGCTGGTACTCTGGCAAACTTAATGAGTGCGTGTTTAGCGGGTATCTTTACCTTGCTGTAATCGCGACCGATAGGAATTTGAGCCCGAGCTATCATGCTTGGGCTTTTTTATATCGATGAAAAATCCTAAATGGGAGATTCTAATAGTTTGTCGCTTATCGCGATGCACCTTAAGCATTATATTGCTTATCTGGTCGATCATTAAGTAAATCATCAAATCCATCATCAAACCAAATATCAAATCAATCAACAGGTCAATATCACTGGTTGGATCTATTCATTATTACGTTGACCATCAATAATGCTGGAGAATTCTTGAGAAAAACTGATTTATAGCAAAAGCGCGTAAAAATTTGGGCGTAGTATGACTGGCATAATTACATCAAGGCGTTATAGCACGAGGGTTAACTATGAATGATTTGGTTCAACGTTTTTTACAATACGTGACTTTTGATACCCAATCGGATTCAGCGAATGACCATTGCCCAAGCTCGGCAGGTCAAATGACATTTGCACAAGCATTAGAACAAGAACTGCTCACTTTAGGTTTGAGTGATGTATCGTTAGATAGCAACGGCTATGTGATGGCGCGTTTACCCTCTAATGTTGATTATGCCGTACCTACCATTGGGTTTATCGCTCATATGGATACCGCACCAGATGCATCAGGTCACAATGTCGTTCCTCAAATTGTTGAGAATTACCAAGGTGGAGATATCGCGTTAGGGTTAGGGGATGAAGTGTTGTCTCCAATTCAATATCCAGATCTTCATCATCTGCATGGTCAGCGCATTATTACCACAGATGGTACGACATTACTTGGCGCTGATAATAAGGCGGGGATTGCTGAAATCATCACAGCGATTGCACACCTTATTCAAAATCCGTCTATTCCTCACGGTGAGATCTGTATTGGCTTTACTCCAGACGAAGAAATTGGCCGCGGAGCGAATTTATTTGATGTGGAAAAATTTGGGGCACAATGGGCATACACTGTCGATGGTGGTCCAGTAGGCGAATTAGAATACGAAAACTTTCATGCAGCGACAGCAAAAGTTGTCTGTCACGGCGTTAGTGTTCACCCTGGAACGGCAAAAGGTAAATTGGTTAATGCAATGAACATTGCGGCGCGCTTTCAGCAACTTATGCCAGAGGATGAAACTCCTGAGTGCACTGAGGGGTATGAGGGCTTTTATCATTTAAGCGCCGCTTCAATGTCAGTTGCTAAGAGTGAGTTGGTCTATATTTTACGTGATTTCGAATCTGAGGGGCTTGTTGCTCGAAAAGACTTCATGCAATCTCAAGTTGCCCAACTTAATGCAAGCTTGCAACAGGGCCGAGTAGAACTATCGATTACTGATAGCTACCAAAACATGAAAGAGATGGTCGAACCGCATCCTCATATTATTGAGTTTGCGAAACAAGCGATGATTGATTGTGATGTGGAACCACTGATTAAACCAATTCGCGGTGGCACCGATGGTGCGCGTCTTTCGTTTATGGGATTGCCTTGTCCAAATATTTTCACAGGTGGCTACAACTTCCACGGCATCCATGAGTTTATCACCGTAGAGGGAATGGAGCAGACGGTTAAAGTTCTTGTTGCACTATCACAAAAAATTGCTTTGGCACATGTTCCTGTAACACATAAATAAGCTTAATTCTCGAATCCTCAACAGGCTTAAACCCATATATATTTGAGCCGAAAATAGATTCAATCATGAGCTAAAAAGTAGGGAAGTGATAGGGTGTTTTGATTCAATATCAATCGCCTAGTCACTTTCCTTTTTTTACTTATTACCACCCAGTATTATCACAATCAAAAAACATCTTAGTTGCATAATGGAGGCAAGATGCAACAAACGCCTCATTTGGTTAAATAAGAGGCAGTTGGGCAGCAGGGGCCGATCTGAATGTGACTTTGTTGGCGATTCGCGTGTGACAAGACTAGACGTTAGGTACTAGGTATGGGAAATTGAATGCCACCGAATGGTGGGTCACATATCCCGCCACCACATCAGTTTACGTGTACAGGAGTACGAGGTGGAGAAAGCACAAATTGTCATCGATTTTCTTCTAACTCACAAAATGGTGTTTACCTGTTTGATTGTGTTTATCATCGCGATCATCAGACGCCTGACCTTGTCTAAAATTCGAGGCGACGTCAATTTTGTATCGGAAGATCAACGTAAATGGATGTCGCGCACCAAAAATGGCACTTTTGCGTTAACGATCGTACTTCTTTTCGTTTTGTGGCAGTCAGAAATCAATGAATTTGCTCTGTCAGTTACGGCAATTGCGGTTGCAATTGTGGTGGCTTCAAAAGAGATCATTCTGTGTTTTACAGGTTCAATTCAAAGAGCGAGTTCTCGTTCTTTTCGTATCGGCGATTGGATAGAAGTTGGCAAGTTATGCGGTGAAGTTATCGAGCATAATATGATGGCAACGACAATCCAGGAAATCGATCTCCATCATGGTCAATACCATTACACCGGCAAGACGGCGACATTGCCTAATAGTATGTTTTTTACCTACCCAGTGAAGAATTTAAACTTCATGAAGCGCTATGTGTACCATGACTTTTCTATTGTAGTGCGAGATTTTGTTAACCTATTCCCTTTAGTGCCAGAGATGATCACTAAAATTGAAGATCATTGTCATTATTTTAGTGAAGTTGCGCGTCGTTATAATGCGATGATAGAGAAACATGCTGGTGTCGATTTACCGGGCGCAGAACCACATATTCACATTACGAGTACGTCAACGGGCGAACAAGTGGTCCACTTTATGATTTTTTGTCCAACTGACAAAGCGACCCATTTGGAGCAACATATTCGCCAAGATTTTATGCAGTTATATGGCGAGCATTTTCCTGCAAATTCAGCGGACTAGGTGCTAAATTTAGCTAGGGTGTCAAACATCTAAATTGTTCGTGTCGATAGGTTATTTGAATGGAACTTTATCATTATCTACGTTAACGTGCGCGCCATTGCTTATAGTTCTATTTTTGTGATTATGGTCACGTTGTTGTGGTTTTCGACATAAGCAAGGTATGTGGTGCAATTGAACGAACAATCCTGCCTAATGAGCAGTGCGATCAAGGATTTCAGTGCGCAATTTTTTATTTAATCCGTAGTGTTCGTTTAATTTAAAACTGCTGAATGAAAAACATCTCCCTCTATTCTACTTTGACGAAAATCTCAGAAAATCCCTATATCAACGGGCTATGTAATGTTTTCGTCATGTTATTACCGATCACGCTTTTGTCTGCTTTTAGTATGTTAGCAGGTAGTAGTATTGGTGAGTTCGGTCACCATGCATTAGCCAATAAAATTTTCCAAGTAAGTAATTTGGTTTGGAAGTTATTCCCGATCTTGTTGGTTGTTTATTTTTCACTCTTTCTCGCCAGTTACCATCGTGTATCTCGAGCGAACGTGATCACACCATCTTTGTTGATTTATGTGGTTTTATGTACCGAATGGGACTTGATGCATACAGGTAGTGTGGTTCCATCAAACTACCCATTAGCGATAGTCATCCCGTTTATAGTTTGTCTCACCATTTCTTGTTTAGAGCGCAGGAAGTTGCTGATTGATTCCACCTTACCTAATGTTGCCGATCAATCACTAAACTTGGTCGGAGCGACCATTTTTATCGTAGTGCTTTACGTCACAGCAGGTATTGCGCTAAAAAGTGGCTTAGATTCTATCTCGGGAGTATGGGACGTTTTGCCGAGCTTCCAACCAGATTCCTTAGTTGATGCACTGATTTATGAAACAGTACGAAACCTACTTTGGTCGATGGGGATTAACGGACATATCATACTGGCTTCTTTTAAAGGCGGGTTACACCAATACACGCTAGATAGCTTTGCTGCGTATCATGAATTTGGTACGGCCCTACCGATTTTGACCAGTAATTTTTACGATATGTACGGAGGCATTGGAGGGGCAGGCAATACGCTAAGTCTTGTGCTTTGTATGCTGCTGTTTACCAAAAACAAGGGTTATCGAAAACTGGCTGCTGCAACGCTGGTATTAAGTTGTTTTAACATCAATGAGCCGATTGTCTTTGGCTTGCCGATCATTTTTAATCCGGTATTAATCATTCCGTTTGTACTCGCGCCATTGGCCGGGTTGTTGATAGGCTATTTTGCTACGAGCATCGGTTTTGTTTCGCCAGCTAGCGAAATCATCAGTTGGATGACGCCTCCTTTTATCAGTGGTTATTTGGCAACGGGTAAAGATATCGCAGCGTCCGTTGTACAGCTGGTTATTGTCATTGTGGGAATGATGATCTATCTCCCCTTCTTTAGACAGATGAACAAAGTAACCGGCAGTAATAAGATTTTTTCGAAAGGGTTATCGGATAACTTTTTCAATTATCAAGATATGGGCTCGACACGCTCAGTGATTGGGCTGTTTCCACAAATGAGCGGCAATTTAACGGCTCAGAGACAGATAGCGGATTTACAAAAAAATGGTGAGTTCATTTTATACTATCAGCCTCAAATCAATATTAAGTCGAACAGTGCTCAGGGTGTAGAAGCATTAATTCGATACCGCAGCGACGATGGAAAAATAACGCCACCGATATTTCTTGAGCATTTTTCTAAGCTTGGTATGACATCAGAGCTTGATCTATGGGTCATTCGGCGAGCACTTGAGGAGACGGGGCCATTGGCGAGCGATCCTCATTTTAAAGTGTCGATAAATATCTCACCGGTAACGTTTTTGGTTCCTGAGTTTGCTTCAACCGTTCAACGGTATATTGAGGAGAGCCAGCTTCGCTATGAGCAAGTAGAGCTCGAAATTACTGAAGACCTCTTGATTCATGATGAGAAGAGTACTTGGCAAGTTTTCCAACAGTTACGTAAGTTGGGAATTCAGATTGCGCTGGATGACTTTGGTTCAGGTTATTCCTCTATTGGTTATTTAAGCCGATTTGAGTTTGATAAAGTTAAAATTGATCGTTCTCTTGTGTTGAACATTCATAATAAAAATGGTCGTGAAATGTTCCGACTAACCAGCCAGTTAGTGAAAACAACTGGGGCTGAAATTGTGGTGGAAGGGGTTGAGTCATTAGATGAAGTTGAGTTTATGGATGAGCAAAACATTCAATTGATTCAGGGTTTTTTCTTCCATAAACCGATGCCATTTGAAGAATTGGTACAAAAACGTTTATTCGATGTTGATTTGGATATGGTTTCCAGCAACAGCGTTGGAAAAAGCAATATTGATGACCGCATTATTCAAGGTCATCCTTGATGCCATGGTGATAAGTTCACTATTGAAATGAAATAATATTGCAAAGGCCCACTAAATTGAAGTGGGCCTTTTTAATTGCGCGAAATTGGTGTTTCAGTCACTTGCCGTTATTCAGTACTTAACAAAAGTGCTTAGAGTCAATTTATTAGATTATTAGAAATAACTCATTAGAAATGAATAATTAACACCGAACGAAAAGCTAGTTAAAAATCTTACCTAGAAGTGCTTGAAATTGATCAATTTCAGAGCGGATTACGCGGTAACAAACTTTAGGCGGGTTAGATTCGGCACTAATAAATCCGGCCAGCTTTAAAATCCGTAAATGTTCAGATACGGTTGATTGTGCAAGACCGAGTTCACTGACTAAGTCACAATTTAAACAACCTCCTTGGCGATCTAACTGACATAGCATCGTTAAGATACGGACGCGGGCAGGGTGAGAAAGTGCTTTGGCTTTTTGAGCAAAGAGTGCTTCTTGCGCTATTTCTTCTTGAGTGGCTTGTAAATTTTGGGATTCGGGTGTGGAGCATGAACTCATACAGCTACCAATAGTCTAATCGTAAAATTACGATGATTATAGGCAAGTGAATGAGACCACGCAAGGTTATGTGAATCGAAAGTGATATACCCTCAATGTCACTGAGCACACTAGCTCTGGAATTTATCGTATCGAATGAAATGTTCAATCTGTCGAGGTACCAGAGAGCTGTATATCAGGCTTGTATGGGTGCTGTGTAACTCGATGTGGTCAGTCATTCCATCAATTTTCGTCTCTTCAACTGTGACGGTGCCATCTGAGAGTGAACGATCATTGCGAATTAATAGAGAACGCGCCCCAAGAGGCAGTGTCCCGGCTATGCTTCCCAATTTTTGTGGAAACTCCCAACTATCATCATGTAAATTCAAACCGTAAGCTGGGGAGTTGCCTAAAATTGCGCCCATTCCAATGTCTTGGATGCGTTTTACAATTGAAGCTCCTTTAATTGGTGATCCTAATGCAATGACGTGACTGACAGATTTGGTGCTTGGCTGTCGAGAAGCGAGATATTGTTTAATGATTAACCCACCTAAACTGTGTCCAACTAATACATTAACGGTCGAGGGCTTTAATGCTCGATCTATATTCGAAAATACTTTTCGTTCGTCAATTGAAACACTGTTGTAGGTCAACACCTTGGTGCTAAAGCCACATTGCTTAAGCTTATAACTGAGAGGCTGCATCACGACGCCGTGCATATAAAGGCCGTGAAGAATAATAACGTTCATACTAACTTCCTTAACGTTTATGCCCAAGCCTCTCATAATGACGATGAACTCTTTGTTTTCCTATTGTTAATTCTAAAATTTGTTAAGGCGTAGAAAAATTTAAAACTGGAACTGGACTCCAACTAAAGCGTAGTCCAGTTCCTGTCATAGTTCTCGTTCAAGGCATAGTGGTAGGCCACTAGAGTTGATTAATGCGCGGTCTTTTGTCTATTAGCTGCTAACGACTAATAAACGTTTTTAACTAGTAACTGCTATTTACCAATAATGCTATCTGCAAATAAGTACTAGGTGTCTGTAATGACAATGACGGTTAACTCCCTTGGACCATGTGCACCATAAGCAAGTGTTTGTTGGATATCTGCGGTTTTTGATGGGCCGGAGATCAATAACGCATTCGTCGGTAAGCCTTCCGCCCAACCTTGATGCTGGATTACTTGTGGGAAGTGACAGTGTAGCGTTGATTGTTTAATCACGGCGATGTGACGGGGTGGAACCAACGAAAGTGAGCGTGGTTCATTTTGATCTGGTGCGAGCACTAACGCACCAGTATCAGCGACACCAGCGATACAATGAGTGATACTAACGTCGATATTATTGAACAATTCCTGCTTCCAAGCTTCAATCTCTTGGTCAAAGTATCGGATAGAGTATGGAGTACTGGCTTCGATAAACGTGTTCAAAAACTCGCCCTTGGTGCCGAGCGCAACGGTTGCTATGTTCATTTCTTGCAATTGCTGAGTCAGCACTCGTGTCAGGTTTTTGATCGGTGAGCAAAGCACTATGGCGTGATTATTCGATAAACATTGAATGAAACGTTCGAGTTTATCTTGCTCTGAAACAGGCGCTTGGCTTCCCCATGGACGATAATCTAAAGCTGTCTCTATAGGGGGGGATACTGGCGCGGATCTCAATCTCGCTAATATGTTTTGTTTAGTCCTGTTCATAGCTTGTTCCTGTTTTTTCCCGCTTTCATCAAATCGTGCAGAGTTTTTGGTGCTGGCTTTGGTGTGGTTCGACATTGTGTCCATGCGCCAATTTGATTTGGCAGCCAATTACGCATACTTGTTGCGACTAAAGTGGCGGAGTGATAAACCGATGGGTGAGTTGCCGCATAGACGAAGCTTTTCATCGCGGTTGCTTCGACTTTGCTATAGGCCGCCATTTGTCCGTCCAGTGCTTGTGCTCCCGGGTGTGCCGGTTTTTTCGATTCATGGCGTAGTCGTTGAATTAACTCAGGAATAGGAATACGTACCGGGCATACCTCACTGCATGCGCCACAAAGGGTTGAAGCAGTGATGAGTTGTTTTGTGGCGGCGAGGCCCATCATATGTGGAGAGATAATTTTGCCAATGGGTCCGGGATAGACGGTCCCATAAGCATGCCCGCCAATTTTGGTGTAAACAGGGCAATGGTTCATGCATGCGCCACAGCGAATACATTGTAAAGTTTTTCGCATTTCCTCATCTTGATACGCTTGGGTCCTCCCGTTATCGAGTAGTACTAAGTGAACTTCATGGGGGCCATCTTTTTCACCCTCTTGGCGAGGGTGACTGATCATATTGAAGTAGGTTGTAATGGATTGGCCTGTTGCTGAGCGAGTCAGGGCACTATAGAGGGGGGGCACGTCAGCTAAGTACTCAACCACTTTCTCAATGCCGGTAATTGCGATGTGCACTTTGGGAATGGTGGTACACATTCGACCATTCCCCTCATTTTCGACTAAACATAAGGTGCCAGTCTCTGCGACAGCGAAGTTAACGCCAGATAATCCAATGGTGGTATCACGAAACTTCTCTCTTAAGCGTGAACGTCCGGTTTGAATCAGTGAATCAACATCAACCGTTGGGGTAAAATCTGATAAATTTTGCTCAAAGGTATCACTCACTTCTTGTTTGTTTTTATGGATGGCAGGCATGATGATGTGAGAGGGCTTATCACCATCGAGTTGGACAATATATTCACCCATATCACTTTCTAAACATTCGATTCCTAGTTCAGCCATTTCATGGTTCATTTCGATCTCTTCGCTGACCATGGATTTCCCTTTTACGATTAAATCTGCTTTATGGCGCTGCGCGATTTTGGCGATGATCATGTTAGCTTGGTCAGCATTTTCAGCCCAATGAACTTGAATGCCATTGTTGGTGCATTTTTCTTCAAGTTGCTCTAATAATTGAGGTAATTTACTCAAGCATCGTTGGCGGATGGCTTGAGCTATGTCTCTGATTTCATGTTCTTCTTCGTGATCGCTAAATGCGGCCTGGCGTTTGTCGCGTAAATAATCCATTGCTCCGCGGAAATTAGCACGAAGTTGTTTATCGGCGAGCGCTTGTTTGGCTTGTTGATGAAATCGTTGCGGTACTTGGCTCATGATTGTACTCCTTTAGTTCGTTCAAGGAGAAAACTCGCAAGGTGTCGACCTTTTATTGGACGTTCTTGATACTCAAATGCACCATTAATATTCAACATACAACCCCAATCTGCGCTCACGAGGGTATCCGCTTGTGTTGCTGCAATATAACGTGTTTTGTCTTCGACCATGGCTTGAGAAATATTGGGGTGTTTAACCGAAAATGTGCCACCAAAGCCACAACATTCACTTTCATAATCTTGTTGGCGTAGTTCGACATTATCGAGTTGATTAAGCAGTTGAGTGGCGGTGACGTGCACGTTCATTTCTCGACGAGCAGCGCAGGAAGTATGCATCACGACGGATGTTGGTTCGCCTCTGTCTTTAAGTTCTGCGCGGCAAACATTGACTAAAAACTCGGTTAATTCAAAAACACGGTCACAAAACTTGGTCACTTGCGGCAGTCTTTCACTGTCTTGAAATAAACGCTGATAGTGGTGGTGCATCATGCCGCCGCATGATCCTGATAGTACGATAACGGGATAGTCTTCAGTAAACAGTGCCATTTGATTCAAGGCGATATCTTTAGCTTCAGCATTGTAACCTGACGTGTAAGCAGGCTGTCCGCAACAGGTTTGCTTTTCAATATAGATAACGTCAATCCCTTGTTGTTCGAGCAATGTGATAGCGTCAAGCCCAGCATTAGGCTCAAAGAGATCAATCAGGCAAGTGGCGTAGAAATAGACCTTATCAGGCTTGGTTGGATAGATTCGCATACAGTGCTCCACATAACAGACAGTGCTGAATATCTTATAAGTATAAGTGTTGTTAATTATTTGTGAGTATTGCGCTTTTATCTATCTCAATATACGGACATAATGAAAATGATTGATTCCTAAATTGATGTAATGCGATGCGAGCAGATGATCTTATCCTGTTTTCTCAAGTGTTTGAGTTGGGGAGTTTCAGCAAGGTAGCTGAAAAAAATAACATTACAAATTCGGTAGTTAGCAAAAGAATTGCGCGTCTGGAGCAAGACGCGGGTGTGCAGCTTTTGTACCGTACGACACGGAAGTTAGCATTGACGGAGGCAGGGAGAGCATTGTTGCAAGGTGCAAAAAATGTGAGACAAGCCACTCAAGAGGCGCGAGATACGGTGTCCGGATTTGGTAACAAATTGAGTGGGCACATAAAAATGTCTGTACCGACAATCTCAGGTGATCTATTGCTGGCTGAAGCGATTGCCGAATTTTGTTGCTTGCATCCAGGCTTAACCGTGGACATGTCGCTGGAAAATCGTTTTGTTGATTTGGTGGAAGAGGGGTATGACTTAGTTATCAGAACAGGATACCTTGAAGATTCGAGTTTGATTGCTCGTCATATGCTCGACTCACAATGGGTAGTTTGTGCTTCTCCTCAGTATGTGCAGCGAGAGGGAATGCCTGAATATCCCAAGGCGTTGACTACGCACAATTGTTTGCAGTATGCCTATCAAACAACAGGAGCGAGCGATTGGGAATTTAAGGGAACAACGAAAAATAGCATTGTGAGAGTATCGGGGTCTTTTTCAACGGATAATGCCGCAGCATTGCGAAAAGCAGCGCTCGCTGGCTATGGCATTGCTTATGTACCTCGATGTTTGGTTTACCATGACTTGAAAGATGGTCTGTTGCTTGATCTTTTCCCCGATCGAGTAGGTAAAAAACTGGGTGTTTATGCGGTTTATCCTTTTACTCGTCAACCGCCGAAAAAAGTAAAAATGCTGATTGAGCACATTAAACAACGCTATCAAGAAATGGCGCACTATTTCGCATGACGACGTTGTATGGCTATGGGTTGCTAGTCATTTGTATTTAATCATTGGCAACAACCAACAACTAACAACCAACAAACCATTGGTGATGGAGTTGAGAGTGAAAGTCTAATTGAGTAAGGGGTGATGACTTATAGCCAGACGATGGCATCTTAGTTGTGCAAAATAGTGATGAGCTTTTTGTAGATGTTCAAATTCTAACATCCACTGCGCACTGCGTTGTGAGGAGCAAAATATCGCAAGCTGTTGCAGTAACTCTTCAGTGTGTTGTTGTAATACGCTATCAAGGGCTATAACAAGTTGAGACTGTTCCAGTGAAATGAATTGAATTTGGGCATAAGTTTGGTTCAAAACATCAAACGCTTTACTAAACTGTCCCATTTGGTTGAGTAGTTTTGACTGTGTAATCGCGGCATCGCGCAATCCTGTAATCAAACAGGAGAATTCATAAGGTTTTGTTTGTGGCTTATCTAATGCTCTTTGTACATGTTCTGGCATAGAGTCCAGCACCTGTTCAAATAAGTAATGAGCTTCTGGCCAATGTCCTTGTTTCAATAATTGTTCAGCTTTGACGTAATGTGCCCAGCACTGTTGTAATTCCATTCTCAATGACTCCAATCTAGTTAATTCAGCCATTCATTAATGTCGTTGGCTGTTTGCTGGTCTTTGTTCACAGGTAACTTTGATGCGAGCTATTAAAAATCAATTGCCGCATTAATGCAAATAGTTATCATTTAAATGTTATTTTTTTGATTCTTTTGTTTGATTATTGAGCGGTTGACCCCGAATGTTGCGTAAGTCACTAAAATGTAAATAAAATTCATCTACACTTTTTAACATTGGTACGAATTTACAAGGAGTTGCGAATGGCTATTCAACGATTGAACGAAAGTCAGCTTTATCACGCAGCAACGTTAGACAAATTGTCGAGTAAATCGACAAAAGAGTTGCCGCCGATTGACGAGATTGTAGGCCAAGAACGCGCCCAGAAAGCGGTTGAGTTTGCAATGTCCATTAAGGAAAAAGGGTACAACATCTACGCGATTGGGCAAAATGGCCTAGGTAAGCGTACGATGGTAATGCGTTATCTAAATCGACATCAACACGATGAAAATGAGCTATTTGATTGGTGTTATGTCGCGAATTTTGAAGATGTGCGAACTCCTCGAGTATTAAAATTACCCTGTGGCGTTGGTAGTAAGCTCAAGCAAGATATCGATAAACTGCTATCCAAATTAGTGGTTGCCATGCCATTGGCGTTCGATAACGAAATGTACTTTAGCCGCGCTGATAAGCTCAAAAACCAGTTAGCCCAGAAACAAGCCAGCGAACTGGAACAAATTAGTCGAGAAGCGAAAGAAAAGGGGATTAGCCTTTCGATTACGCCTCAAGGTGATTATCAATTCATTGCGATGCAAGGGGAAGAGCTACATACCGAAGAGTCCTTTGATGAACTGAGCGCGAAAGAGCAGGAAGAGTTCAGTAGCATCATTGATGCGCTTGAGGTGCAACTACGTGACATGGTTCGCCAACTGACTGAATGGGAAGAGACTTACAGCGAAAAAATTAAAAAACTGAATGACGATGTGACGTTAGATGTGATCACGCATTTCATTAAGCAGTTGAAAGAAGATTACTCAGGTTATTCTGAAATCAAAACCTACCTAACGAGTTTACAGAAAGATATTGTTGAGAATGCAGATATCTTTTTAGAACAGGTCAATGAGCAAGCCGAAATTGCGACAGCATCGTTAGATAAAAAGCTGCCACGCCGCTATAAGGTTAATGTGTTGGTAAGCCGTGGTAGTGAGTGTGAGTTTCCTATCATCGTCGAAGAAAGTCCGAACTATCATTCACTGTTTGGTTATGTTGAAACGGCGACATTCAAAGGGACTGTTTTTACCGATTTCTCGTTAATTCGCGCCGGTAGCTTACACAAAGCGAATGGCGGTGTATTGATGATTGATGCACAAAAGGTTCTTGAGCAACCTTATGTGTGGGATGGTCTCAAGCGCGCACTGCGTGCACGACAGTTAAGTTTTACGTCACTGGAAAAAGAAGTAACCTTGACCGGCGCGGTGTCTCTAGACCCAGAGCCTATTCCACTAGACATCAAAATTATCTTGTTTGGTGATTACCGGACTTATCAATTGCTACAACATTATGATCCGGAGTTTAGTGAACTATTTAGAGTGACTGCGGATTTTGAAGACGAAATGAAACGGACGTCGGATTCGGAACTACAGTATGCGCGATTTATTTCGAGTGTAATACAAGACAACGGATTGCTTCATTGTGACCGTAAAGCTATCGCTCGAATAATTGAACACAGTGCCCGTTTAGCGGGAGATCAGAACAAGTTGTCGCTACACTCTGCTCATATCGCTAATTTATTACGTGAGTCTAACTATGTGGCTCGACAAGCTAACGCGAACATGATTCGTTCTAGCCATGTGGAAGAAGCGTTAGCGAACCAAGAGATGCGAGTAAGCCGAATTAAAGACAGTGTCATGGAGACATTCATCAATGGCACAACCCTGATTCATACACATGGTAGTGCTATCGGGCAAGTTAACGCACTGTCGGTTTTAAGTACTAGCGAATATATGTTTGGTGCGCCGAATCGAATTACCGCGACAACGTGCTACGGTGAGGGTGAGGTAATCGATATTGAACGCAGTGTTGATCTTGGTGGCAGTATTCACTCAAAAGGGGTGATGATCTTGTCTGCATACCTTTCATCGGTCTTTGGTAAAACAGCTCGAGTACCTTTGAACACGACGATTACGTTTGAGCAATCTTATGGAGGAGTCGACGGAGATAGTGCGAGTATGGCTGAGTTTTGTGCGGTTGTTTCTGCTTTTTCTAAACAGGCGAATCGTCAAGATATCGCGATAACTGGCTCAATGAACCAGTTTGGTGAGTCGCAGCCGATTGGTGGCGTAAACGAAAAAATTGAAGGATTCTTCGATGTTTGTGTCATTAAAGGTCGCACTTCAGAGCAAGGGGTTATTATTCCTCGTGCGAATATGCATAACTTGATGCTACGAGCCGATATTGTTAAAGCGGTCGAGAAAAATGAGTTTCACATATGGGCGATTGACCATGTGACGGAAGCTATCGAACTTTTCACCGGCAAAAAAGCGGGTGAACCAAGTGATGAGGGCAGCTATCCGGTCGATACTATTTATGGTATTGCTCAAGCGAAGCTCAACGCACTGCGTAAATAATACATACGGCACTCTTAGGAGTGCCTTTTCTTTATTTATTCAAAGTTAAGTTATTCAAAGTTAAGTTATTCAGTTATTAACGACGGGTTAGAGGGCCAATTCGGTGAATACAACAGAGAAAACAACAGTTAACTCAGCCTCAACAATAACGTTAGAGCCATTAAATTCAATCTACACAGAGCAAGTATCGCGACTTTCTGTGGATAAGGACCAGTTGGTTTTTGTCGGCAGCATGAATGATATTCTTGCTAACGTTACCCCTCATGTTCATCCCCATTTGGTGATTGAGCAAAAAATAGTCGTTGGCTTCTTTTTGATAGATACACATTACCCACAACATCACTCATTTGCTGCACCAAAATCAGTCGGTGTGCGGGCATTTTTTATTGATAAATCACATCAAGGGAAAGGTATTGGTCAGCGAACCATGCTAGCACTGCCAGATTATGTGAAAGATCATTACCCTAAAGCATCGGATATTTATCTCACGGTTAATTGCGAAAACAGTCAAGGTTACCGCTGTTATATCAATACACTATTTGAAGACACTGGAGAGCTTTATATGGGCGGTGGTGCTGGGCCTCAGCACGTTATGCGTCGTAACCTGATTTGTACTAGGTAGAACATCTGATAGAATCGCCGTCTCTTTTTCCGACAGAAGTTATCTATGAGACATCTAGCCACAACGGTTCACCCGGATATTGAACATTTAGACGGTAAATCAGTATTTAAACGTAACGCTGCTCGCGCCATTGTCGTCAGTGGTGAAGATATTTTGATGCTGTACACTGAACGCTATCAAGACTATACCATTCCAGGTGGTGGCTTAGATGAGGGCGAGGATATCATTGCCGGAATGGTTCGTGAGCTTGAAGAAGAGACCGGGGCTAAGAATATTCATGGAATTAAGCCATTTGGTATTTTTGAAGAATTTCGTCCTTGGTATAAAGATGATGCCGATATAATGCATATGATTTCGTACTGTTATACGTGCAAAGTAGACCGAGAATTAGGGCAAACCGCGTTTGAAGATTATGAAATCAAAAATGGAATGAAACCAGTGTGGGTTAATATTCACCAAGCGATTGCTCATAATGAAAAGACCATGGCAGAAAGTGACAAGAAAGGCATGAGTATTGAGCGTGAAACGTTCTTGCTTCATTTGATTGCAAAAGAGATGATCTAAATACAGTGAATCGAAAGGGCCCGCCGATGCGGGCTTTTGTTTATTTAATCACCAGATATGGTTTTGTGACCTTGTGTAAATGAGATTTCATCTATACTTATCCAAGTAATTGAATTATTAATATTAATTAACGCTTTTGAATAGGATACTCTGTTGAGGTAGCAACAGCTGATAGCGTAGCGATGAAAATACGTTGTTGACGAAGTAAACATAAAATGGGACTAAAGGGAGTTGTCCATGAAGAAGATACCGCATTTTTTGATTGGTAGTATGCTGGCGGCATTGAGTTCGACAGCTTGGTCTGAGGTGATTGAATCTACGTCGCTGGCCGGATTTGGTGAAGCAAAGTACGCTCCAGATTTTCGCCACTTTGATTATGTGAATCCCGATGCGCCAAAATATGGGAAAATGACCTATGCGCGTGTTGGTACCTATGACAACTTTAATCGCTTTGCCTCCCGTGGTGTTTCAGCCGCAGGCAGTCTCGAAATGTATGACACCTTAATGTACTCACCAAGTGATGAGGTGGACACCTATTACCCTTTAATTGCTCAACGCGTTCGTTATTCTGATGATTATACGTGGATGGAAGTGGATATTAATCCAGACGCTCGATTCCATGACGGCACGCCTATTACCGCACACGATGTCGCCTTTAGTTTTGATAAGTTCATGAAAGAGGGTGTTCCTCAATACCGTGTTTATTACAAAGAAATTAAGTCGGTAACGGCAAAGAGTGATTTGGTGGTCCACATCGAAATGGAGGTGCCAAATCGAGAAAAACTGTTTAGCTTTGCCCAATCAAGTCGAGTATTACCTAAGCATTTTTGGCAAGACAAAAACTTTTCTGAACCACTTTCAGCTCCTCCTATCGGCAGTGGTCCCTATTTAGTGAGTGATTTTAAACCCGGGCAAAGTGTTACCTATGTACGGGACGAGAATTACTGGGCTCAGAACCTACCTGTCAATGTGGGTCGACACAACTTTGAGCAAATTCAGTATGACTATTACCGTGATGAGACGGTAATGTTAGAAGCATTTAAAGCCGGTGAATTCGATTTTAGAATGGAGACGTCAGCCAAGTTTTGGGCGAACTCTTACACTGGGGCGAATTTTGATTCTGGTTATATCGTCAAACAAGAAATCCCCAATGAAAGACCTGAGCCAACTCAAGCATTCGTATTTAATACTAAAACGGAAGTTTTCGCCGATCCTAAAGTCCGTGAAGCGCTTACCTATGCGATGGACTTTGAGTGGATGAACGATAATATGTTTTACGGTCAGTACAATCGTACCCGTAGTTTTTTTCAAAATACCGAATATGAAGCGAAAGGCTTACCAACTGATGATGAAAAAAACATATTAACCCCACTAAAAAATCAAATTCCAGAAAGAGTTTGGACCGCTGAATATCACCCACCCGTAACCGATGGTTCTGGCCGTATTCGTAGCCAGATGCGCACCTCTTTTGCACTCCTTAAAGAAGCTGGGTGGGAACTGAAAAATAAAGTCATGACAAATACCAAAACGGGCAAGCCGTTGGCGTTTGAGTTACTGATTTATAGCCCAACCACTGAGCGAATTGCGATTCCATTGCAGAAAAATCTGAAGCGTTTGGGGATTGATATGAAAATCCGCAGCGTAGATACCACTCAATATATTAAACGCTTACGTGATCGTGATTTCGACATGGTCTCTTCTTCGTATTCGGCTAATGCTTATCCAAGCCCAAATCTACTGATTGTATGGAACTCAAACTATATTGATTCAACCTACAACACAGCGGGTGTCAGCGACCCTGTCGTTGATAAACTGACGGAAGAAATTGCCAAGAACCAACAACACCCAGATAAGTTGTTGCCACTAGGCCGAGCGTTAGATCGGGTACTTCAATGGAACTTTTACATTATTCCACAATGGTATGTGGGTAAATATCGAGTAGCAATGTGGGACAAATTTGAGCGTCCGACGATCATTCCTAAGTATGACCTTGCGGTCGATACTTGGTGGATCTCAGAAGATAAAGCTCAAAAATTGCCTGAAAAACGCCGTTAAAGAGGGATAAATGGCTGCGTATATATTTCGCCGATTATTGTTGGTGATCCCCACTTTGTGGGCGATCATCACCATAAACTTTTTCATCATCCAAGTCGCTCCAGGCGGGCCTGTTGAACAGGCTATTGCACAGTTGGAGGGGCACAATGATGGCATTATGGAACGTTTTGCTGGTGGCGGAACGGAAGTCGATTTAGGGGATGGCAAAGATGCGAGCGCCACGGGTTATAAAGGTTCTCGCGGCCTCGACCCAGAAGTCGTGGAGGAGATCAGGAAGCAATTTGGTTTTGATAAGCCATTGCATGAACGCTACTTCGACATGCTGAAAAACTACGCCACTTTTAATTTCGGTGAGAGCTTGTTTAAGGGGGGCAACGTCATTGACTTGATTGTCGACCGACTGCCAGTGTCCATTTCATTGGGTTTATGGAGCACCTTAATTATTTATATTATCTCAATACCTCTTGGGATAATGAAAGCTATACACCATGGTACGCGCTTTGATATTTGGACCAGTGCATTGGTGATTGTGGGTTATGCCGTTCCGGGATTCCTATTTGCGATCATTTTGATCATCGTGTTTGCAAGCGGTAACTATTTCAGTTGGTTCCCACTGAGAGGGCTCGTTTCATCCAATTTTGACCAGATGACTTGGTATCAACAAATTCTTGATTACTTTTGGCATTTGGCGTTGCCAATCTTTGCGATGGTGATTGGTGGGTTCGCAACGTTGAGCATGCTGACCAAAAACTCATTCTTGGATGAAATCAATAAGCAGTATGTGGTGACCGCACGAGCTAAAGGGCTTGATGAGGGGGGGATTCTTTACAAGCACGTCTTTCGCAATGCAATGTTGATCATCATCGCGGGCTTTCCTAGCGCTTTCATCAGCATCTTTTTCACTGGCTCGATGTTGATTGAGGTGATGTTCTCACTGGAGGGGATTGGTTTGTTAGGTTTTGAATCTACGATTCAGCGTGATTATCCGGTTGTATTTAGCTCTCTTTATATCATGACGCTACTCGGTTTGATTTTAAGTATTGTTTCAGACTTGACCTACATGTGGGTCGATCCCCGAATTGATTTTGAGGCGCGTTGATGCAAGCGAAAAAGAAAATAAAAAATCCGCTTAATGAAGCTCGTTGGTTGCGGTTTAAAGCAAACAAACGGGGATTTTGGTCTCTGTGGTTATTTTCGGTTTTATTTGTGTTTAGTCTGTTTGCGGAATTGATCGCTAATGACAAACCCTTGCTGGTTGAATATCAACATCAGTGGTATGCCCCCATTTTTAATCAATATTCAGAGACTGAATTTGGCGGTGAATTTGAAACTGAAGCCGATTATACCGACCCGTATGTGATCGAATTAATTGAAGAGAATGGTTTTATTCTATGGCCACTGATTCGTTTTAGTTATGACACGATTAACTACAATATTACTGGCTCGGTGCCATCCCCACCGGATAGTGTTAACTGGTTAGGTACAGACGATAAAGGCCGAGATGTGTTAGCTAGAATAATCTACGGTTTTCGTATTTCAGTCATTTTTGGTTTTGTTTTGACTATTGTTTCTTCAATTGTTGGCGTTGCGGTCGGAGCGAGTCAAGGCTATTACGGCGGTTGGTTAGATCTCTTTGGTCAACGTTTTATTGAAGTTTGGTCAGGGATGCCGACGCTGTTCTTATTGATCATTTTATCGAGCTTTGTCGAGCCAAATTTTTGGTGGTTACTCGGTATTATGGTGCTCTTTAGTTGGATGAGTTTGGTCGGGGTAGTGCGGGCTGAGTTTTTACGTTGCCGTAACTTTGACTATGTTCGCGCTGCGCAGGCGATGGGCGTGAGTGATAACCGTATTATGTTAAGGCATATGTTGCCTAATGCGATGGTTGCGTCGTTAACTATGATGCCGTTCATCTTATCTGGATCGGTTACAACATTGACCTCGCTTGATTTTCTAGGTTTTGGTTTGCCGGCTGGGTCACCGTCTTTAGGTGAGTTATTAGCCCAAGGTAAAGCGAATCTACAAGCACCTTGGCTTGGTATATCAGCGTTCGTGGTTTTGTCAGTTATGCTGACATTATTGGTTTTCATTGGTGAAGCTGTTCGTGACGCCTTTGACCCTCATCATCAAGGACGATAATCATGTCAGATACGATTTTAACCATTGATGGCCTATCGGTTGGCTTTGGTCGCGGTAAATCGATTGACCGTGTCACGGATAAGGTTTCTCTTAGTGTTCGAAAAGGGGAGACCCTTGCTCTGGTTGGTGAGAGTGGCTCTGGTAAATCCGTAACAGCTAATGCAGTAATGAAGTTATTACCAAGAGGTTCTGCTCATTATCTAGAGGGGAAGATCAACTTTGCAGGAACCGATATGCTGAGTTGTTCAGAGCGTCAGTTGCGAGGTATTCGCGGTGGGCGAATTGGTATGATCTTCCAAGAGCCTATGGTGTCGCTTAACCCATTGCATAAAATTGGCAAACAGTTGGTAGAAACGCTCGCAATCCACCGAGGATTAAGGCAAAACAAAGCGGAGCAACTTGCTATTGAGTGGCTTGGTAAAGTGGGTATTCGACACCCTGAAGTGAAAATTTCGGCGTATCCTCACGAATTGTCTGGTGGTGAACGACAACGCGTGATGATTGCGATGGCGTTGATTAATGAGCCAGAATTATTGATTGCAGATGAACCAACGACGGCATTAGATGTGTCGGTTCAAGCTCAAATCTTAGATTTGCTCAAAGCACTGCAACAAGAACTCGGTATGGCAATGCTGTTTATTACTCATGATTTAAGTATTGTTAAGCGTATTGCGGACAGAGTTGCTGTGATGCAACAAGGACAACTTGTCGAGGTGGATTCGACGGAAGTTATCTTCAATCGTCCCTCACACCCTTACACTCGACAATTGATAGATTCTGACCCTAAAGGCTTACCAGTTGTAGTTGATAGCGATGCTCCTAGTTTGTTGACCGTTGAGCAGTTGAAAGTATGGTTTCCCATTACGGGGGGCATATTTAAACGAGTCGTTTCTCATGTGAAAGCGGTCACTAATATGGGCTTTACTCTTAAACGAGGCCATTCTATTGGATTGGTTGGCGAGAGTGGTTCAGGTAAATCAACCACTGGAATGGCGATTTTGAAGTTAGTGAATTCAGAGGGGTCCATTGCTTTTGAGGGAAATGAACTACAAGGTTTAGACCGTAAGGCGCTATTGCCTTATCGCAGTAAAATGCAGGTTGTTTTCCAAGACCCATTTTCAGCACTAAATCCACGGATGTCGGTTGCACAAGTGATTGGTGAGGGATTACGCGTCCATTCTCAATTGACTGAAGATGAAATTGATCAGCGTATTGTCGCTGGAATGCGTGAAGTCGATTTAGATCCTGAGACTCGCCATCGTTATCCGAACGAGTTTTCTGGTGGTCAGCGTCAACGCATTGCCATCGCAAGGGCATTGGTTCTTAAGCCACAGTTTATTTTACTGGATGAACCTACGTCATCCTTAGATAGAACAGTACAAGCTCAGATATTGGAGTTACTAAAAGAACTTCAAGCCCGCCACCATCTCACTTATTTGTTTATTAGTCATGATTTAAATGTGGTGCGATCTTTATGCCACTATACGATTGTTATGCGCCAAGGTGAAATTGTCGAGCAGGGTGAAACACAAACCTTATTTAATCAACCTAGTCACGAATACACTAAAGAGCTTGTCGCGCTATCTTGAAACTAAAAGCTAATGACTAAGCGAGTGAAGAATGGCCGTTTATTTATGGCCATTAATTTTTGTAGAATGGCTATTATTTCTCTGGGTCATTTACAGCGATAAGCTATTCCTAGCAGACTAAATGACGTTGTGAAATCTTGGGGGGCTATCATATAAACAGTGTCGGCATTAACGCGAGCGGCATTATTTTTTAGATCGTTCATTGCGCCTTTCATCATGGTGTCATTGGTGTAAAAAAGGTAGCTGTACCAGTGCCCCTCACTGCCAGTCACCTCACCTAAATAACGACAGTCACTTGAATCAAACTGAGGATCTATTCTTATTTCTATAGGCTGGCTTTGATTAGTCGTGACATTGAGTGGTGCAGTACAAGCGGCAAGCAAAGCACTTACAATTATCATAAAAAGCGAACGAATGAACATCGTATTCTTTAACATGCAGTTCCTTAGCATAGAGTTTCCTTGCATACAGTTCCTAACCATGCAGACCATTAGGATAATATCCGGTATTGGGTTAAACGTCGACTAGCCATTATTTTAGTGGATTATTGTAGTGGATTTCATGGTTCAATTGCATAAGGTATTCACGCATAAAATCCGTACGCTTTGTTGCCTCTACCTTTGCTGATTGCGTATTCATGCGTTCGGCGAGTAAAAACAACTTGGTATAGAAATGATCGATAGTGTACTCACCATCATTTGGCGTTCGCTGTTGGCAAAATGGATCCTCGGCGTAATAGAGAGGGCGATCCAGCTTAACGCTTACCTGTAAACAACGCGCGATGCCAATTGCGCCTAAGGCGTCAAGTCTATCTGCATCTTGAACTATCTTTGCTTCTAGCGTTCTTGGTGTGACATTGGCACTAAAGCTGTGCGCGACAATAGCGTGATGGATGCCATCATGATATTCACTGGGATAGTTGATCTGTTTAAGAAATTGTATTGCTTTGTCTGCTGCAACCACTGAACTTTGACTTTTATTTGGATGATTTTTTTCGAAACTAAAACAGTCATGTAAAAAGGCGGCAGGAATGACGACTTGTGGTAGTGCTTGCTCTTGAACGCATAAGGCTTTTGCACTCGCTACAACCCGTAAAACATGATTGATATCATGAGCTAAATCTTGCGTCATCTCAGCATGGATGAAGTCTAAAAACAGTGGTTCAAATTGCGAAAGAGAGTTCAAATACCGCTCCTAAAAAGACCTAACTCACTATGACTATTACAGTCAGTAAGCTAGGTATTGTAATTGAGTATAGATATCTCTGGCGAGAGGTAATCGGTTTATTCCCGTTTAAGGGTGTAAATGAGATAACCGCCAGATAAAACCGTAAAAATGGCAACAATGGTCCATTCATACCAAACGATCGTTTCACCAGTTAGTAGACTAAAAATTACTTCTGCCCACATAACAATAAGAACAATAATAGGATAGAGTGCACCCGCTAACATGGCAACTTAACCTCTGTTAATTGTTTGTTGGTAGCGAGAGATTGTTTCAATCCGCTATCGAGTTCGTCGCGGATAAACTCGGTTCTCTTTTCACGCATCGCCCCGATGAGATCTGCTTTGTCGATAAGGTATACCGCAAGGCATGAAACGATAGCAACCAACGCAGAGGAAACAATGCCAGAGGCTAGGTTAGCAATTGGGGTTAAAAAGGGTGTAGCAGTAACGATGAGTTTTTCAATCACTTCATCGAGTAAGATTCCTCCAGTAATAACTAAGCCTGTACAAAGTATTTTAGATGCTTCATGGGTGGCTTGTTGCGCGCTGATACCAGCAGGTGGAAATAGAGCAAACTGTATCGCTCGTAGCAGTGATAGCCCACCTTCGCGTAGGCAGGTAACAATTCGTTTTGATGTTGTGGCAAACATATTGATCAGTATGGTCGTGATTTCGCTGAGAAATCCAGATACACAACCTACGGCAAACGCTTTCGCTACAGGCTTCCAATCTTCTTTTGCTTTTTGGACGATACGTTTAAAGCGAATCGTTAATTCTTGGATGAGAGAATCACTTTCCTTGCCATTTTGGTAGCAATCGATGACTTCATCGAAGAGATTGTTAAAAAAGTTACTCAGTAATAAGCCAAATGCTGCAGAGAGTCCCATCTTTAAACCGTTTTTTCCCACAGACACTGCGGAGTTCGTCATGAACTCTTTTGACTTATAGTACGCCTTATCAACATCACTATTAATGGCTTTACGAGCGTCTTGGTCTAGTTTTTTGAATCGCTCTTCATCGACTGCCTGCTGCTTTTCTACATAATTTTTGGCATTTTTAAGTTCGTTTTGTTGCTGTTCCGATAGGTTAGATTGAGATTCTAGCTGTTGGATACGTTTCTTTTTACTTTCGATGCGATCAGAGCGTTGACTTAAATATTGGTCAAGCGTGTCATCAGATTTAGTTTTATTAACTGATGCATTAATGAACTTAAGGTTCTCATCTTTGTTGGCGAGATCGGCTGTATCAATACCAGCAAGGTTGGCAGCTCGGTCGTTGTGTACTTCGTGAGATGACACTACATGGTCGAGGTTCTTATCGGTTTTACCCTTATCGTTGGTTTTGAATATTGTGCCAGTTGACTCGTCGACTAAGCGTCCTTCTTTTACTTGCTTAGCTCCCTCACGTTGGTGGTGGTTATAATTATCGTGTTCATTGTGATAGCGACGATTATCGTAGGCCTCACGATCTTCATAACGTTGCTGGGCCACCTCAGTGGCGTAGATTTCGTTGCGAACATTATGTGTGGTGTCAACATTGCCGCCCAATTGGTCATGTTCCGCCAGTTTTCGGCCAATGCCTAGTGGAACGACAGAACTAATGACTTGCTGACGAGCATTTTCAATCAGCGTGTTAAGATTGTTTCGAGCAAATTGTTGCTCTAGATCGTCAAGTATACGTTCTGCTGCACTTTCATCAGGCGTGGCAAGTTGAAATTCGGGGATCAGAATCGACTGATTTGATGAGTCAACGCTGAGTAATTCATCGATATGCTGTTGATCAGTGACAGGGGAAATAAGAGATTTAGCCGCTTGAAGGCGAGCTTGCCTTTCTCGTAATAGCTTGCTCATTATGCCACCTCAGATTGTTGACTTGTATGCTGGCAGTTTTGTAAAAAAGCCATACGAAAAGCTTGTTGAGGCTGAGTTGGGTTACCATGCATTGTGATGATGATGTCAATGAGTTCAAGAGCGAGATCTATATCTACCTGACATTCTTTTGCAGCGTCGAAAGCGACATTTGCTCCTGGTGGGTTTTCTCTAATTGTTCGCATAGTGACTACGATTTCACTAGGAAGTCTCACTGCACTAAGACCATTCACAAACGAGAGAATCTCTTTATATTCTTTGTCTTTGACCGTGCCATCTCGTAATTGTGCTGCTGTTACTCCAATCGCCATCAAGGCAACTGAATAGTTAAAATAGGTATGTAAGTCATCAAGCTTACTTTTCATGTTGTGCATGTTTTCGTTAGCGGCATCAACATCCGCTTTCATGTCGGCGGTCGCAGAGTTATGTCCATCACGATGTCCGTTTTTGTATGCTTTCGAATCTTTTTCATCATCAAATGCACCACAGGCCCAAGCGGTCACCGCGGATGAAGTTGCGACGGCAGCAGCGTAGCCGAGCCATAGAAGGGGTAATGCCATGTTATTCCTTACATCTGTTCTATTTTTGTTAAACCTTAACAGAATGCCATTCACTAATAAATGGTGTTTATTATTTAGCAAAAGATAAACGATAACTTGCCACCATTTTATTCTGCCTATTATTAAGAGTTGTGATATCGTTGCGGGTCTTATTCAAAGCCACGATATTAGGCGGATTGATTGAACTTGCGCTTGATGTTCGGGGCGAACATTTTTGTCGAGTCCTTTTGTTTTAGCCTTATAAGTCATAACGTCAAACGTGGCACCGTCAAAGCACACTGCACTAGGAAACATTTAAATGAGTAATGAACAACCGAATAACCCCTTACACGGTTTATCGTTAGAAAAAATCTTAACACGCTTGGTTGAGCATTATGGTTGGAAAGGTCTACATCAACAGATCCGTGTAAACTGTTTTTCTAGCGACCCGTCAATCAAGTCGTCATTGAAGTTTCTGCGTAAAACCCAATGGGCTCGCGATAAAGTTGAAGCTTTGTATGTTGAGACTTTTAGCTAAGTCGAAATTCTTTACTACTTGATACCATACCCAAGTGATCTTGAGTTGCTTGGGTAGTTAACTCTTCCCTCTCTATATCTACTTCTCCTCTTTCAAAATCTTAATGTTAGTGACCCTGTCACAGGTCGGTTTATCATCGTCAGTACTCCAATTACTTAAAGTTTGGTTTTATTTCATTCGTTAAATCAAGATCTTAGACAGAGTAAACCGTGTTGTTTAACGTTAACGTCAATCTGGCTGCTATGCTTACTAAGACTCAGGGATATCAGTATTTATCCGACAGAACTTTTTTCGATAGAACTTTTCTTCAGTAGAACTTTTTTTCGGTAGATTAATTATTCGATAGGTTATTGACCAAACCAACTGATGCACCTTGAGGAATAGACACCACGCGTTGACGCAGTAAGTAAACCAAAATTTAGTAGACCAGAATGGAGGTGACTTAATGGATCAGGTGACGTTTCAGCAACTTGGTTGTAGTGATAACAAACACCAAATCGGTATAGCGACCTTAGACAATACCAGCTCACTGAATGCACTGACATTTAATATGTTGAGTCAATTAATGGATAAGTTGCTGGAATGGCAGGACGATGAATCAATTGTGTGTGTCTTTTTACAGGGAGCTGGCGAAAAAGCATTTTGCGCAGGTGGCGATGTTCGCACCATGTATCACGTCATGAACGAACGAGATCCACAAGAGAGTCGGGCATTCTTTACCGATTTTTTTACCACAGAATATCAATGTGATTATTTAATTCACACTTATCAGAAGCCTATTATTGGCTGGGGAGATAGGATTGTGATGGGAGGTGGTCTAGGCTTATTTGCTGGGACCAGTCATCGCGTAGTGACGCCTCATTCACGTCTTGCTATGCCGGAAATCCATATCGGCCTTTACCCTGATGTTGGAGGCACCTACTTTTTAAATCAACTGCCACCGGGTATTGGTTTGTTTCTTGGTCTTACCGCAACGCCTGTTAACGCTAGTGATGCGCTTGATTTGACCCTGAGTGATTATCTATTGTTACGAGAGCACAGATCAACGGTATTAGAACAACTGCAAGTGAGTGATTGGAACAATGACGTTGATAGTTGCGATATTGTTTCTGATTTACTAGAAACTTTGTCTTATGAAGCCGTTTCTCAACGCCCTGATTCGCAATTATTACCTTATCTTTCGCAAATTCAATCTGCTTGTCATGGTGAGGACTTGACTTCGATCTGTCGAAATATCCAAGAAATTAAAGGGGATGAGGCGTGGTTAGAGCAAGCTAAAAAGAGTCTGACTGGCGGTAGTCCTATTTCTGCGTACATTTGCTACCGTCAAATTACGCAATGCCACGATTTTTCTTTAGCGGATTGTTTTCGAGTTGAGCTATCTCTCTCGGTGCGCTGTGCACTATTAGGTGAATTTCAAGAGGGAGTCCGTTCTCGGTTAATTGATAAAGATAATCAGCCAGAATGGATGTTCGGTTCAGTGTCCAGTGTCGATGAAAGCATTATTGATACGTTATTTACGTCATTGTGGACACGAGATAATCATCCACTGGCCGGTTTATCAAATAATGTTCGCCATCTTAGCCGTAAGTGACTGACTTAAACTACGGCCATCAATGCCCTATTTCAGCACTCGATGTAGATGCATACTTTATGGATAGATACTTAGTGCAAATGGATTATGTAACCATCTAGCCTGCGGATAATAATGCGTCTTTTATTGGCCATCAGGGTCAAAATAGGCCAAGAGAAATCAGTGAAACGAAAAGGAATAGTGATATGGATATGAACGGTAGCGTAATCGCAATAACAGGAGCTGGTGGGGGATTGGGTCAAACAATGGCTATTGAGCTTGCTAAAGCAGGCGCGTCCCTAGCGTTATTAGATTTGGATTCAAGATCATTAGAAGAGACCCAAGCTTTATGTGCGGCATCACAAGCGAGAGTTTACCTCTATCCAATGGATGTAACTGATGAACAACAGGTGGAGCAAACTTTTGACGCTATAGTGCGCGACCTCGGTCAATTAGATGGATTAGTGAATAACGCCGGTATTCTTAGAGATGCCATGTTAGTTAAAGTCAAAGGTGAAGAAGTGAGTAAGATGTCGCTCGCTCAATTCAATTCAGTCATTAGTGTTAATCTAACGGGTACATTCTTATGTGGCCGGGAAGCAGCGTTGAAAATGATTGAGACAAAACGCAAAGGCGTGATCATTAATATTTCCAGTGTGTCTCGAGCGGGCAATATGGGGCAATCTAATTATTCTGCATCAAAAGCAGGAGTCGCATCTTTAGCTACCTGTTGGGCAAAAGAATTGGGGCGATATGGAATTCGAGCAGCGGCGATAGCTCCCGGTGTGGTGAAAACAGCGATGACTGATCAGATGAAACCAGAAGCCATTGCACGCCTCGAAAATATGGTCCCATTAGGACGTATAGCTCAAGCCGACGAAATCGCACATGCAGTAAAATTCATTTTCGAAAGTGATTATTATACAGGCAGAGTCCTTGAATTAGATGGCGGGTTACGCTTGTGATATGCCACATTACGTTGCTTGAATTCATCGTGATAACAAAGTGATAGGTAAGGTAGTTATAGGAACAGTAAACCCATAAAATAAAAGATAAGGCCATCATCAAATGAGATGATGGCCTTTATTATGCTTGTTAACTATAGGTAACATGTGGCCTTGTCGGTAGTAAAGGTAAGCATGAACCGTTTAGGTGAATGATTCATGGCAAAATAATGGTTAACTCGACTATCGGCGTTCGCTGTCATTATAACGATAAGTGTAGACGACTGTGGTCACAGGTTGGTAAAGCATTTCGCCTCGTTTATCCCAAACTTCTTTTACATGGCCTTTCACATCCACGACTTGGAAGCTTGAACTCACTCGGTTGTTCCATTGATGATCATCGAGAGCTATTTCAAGCTGGCGTGGTGTCATCCCCTCTAGTTTTGCAACAGTTGCACGGCTCTCTTGGAAAGCTCCTGCGATGGAGTCGTATTGACGGCCATCAATAGTGGTATGGTCGACTTCTTGTAGATAAGCCGATGTGGCAGAAAAGCTTAAGACTGAAGTCGTGATTGCTAACGTACTGATTAACTTATTCATAAAATTACATCCTATGTCGTTTATCATTGTTTGCACCTTCCAATATGCCTAAATTACTGCGGTTCCTATCGTCATTATTCGCTGGATAGGGGAGCGATTAGGTGCGTTTTGCTCTTATCATTTAATGCAGCAATGAATGGTTATACGGCGTTACATCACAAATAGACCGGAATAATTTTCATTTCATTGCAAATTTAAACACTTTTTTGGTCTGTACGTTTGCTAAACCTTATAACTATCTGAATTGATGGGGAAAATCTAATCACGATTTTCCCTTTCATCGAAAGTCACGGCGATATCATGATGGGTACCGGATGACTGAGCTTTAACACCACACTTACATATTGGTATATCTTGGACCGCCACCGCCCTCAGGGGCTTGCCAAACAATGTTTTGCGATGGATCTTTAATATCACATGCTTTGCAATGTAAACAGTTAGCGGCATTTATCTGTAATTTTTCTTGACCATCGAACGTTAATATTTCATAGACGCCTGCTGGACAAAAGTGCTGACTTGGTTCGCCGTAGTCGGGTAAGTTAATATTGATAGGAATACTCTGATCGGTGAGAACAAGGTGACAGGGCTGATCTTCTTCATGTTGGGTGTGGGATAAATAAACTGAAGACAGTTTATCAAAGCTGAGTATTCCGTCGGCTTTTGGATAATCGATGGGTTCGACGTTCTTGATCGACTGTAAACTCAGAAAGTCTGCTTGAGAATCTTTGATCGTCCAAGGGACTGGGTGCTTAAACAATGGTAACCATACATTGTGTTCGAAATATGTAAGAGCTGAACCGAACAGCATGCCAGTTTTATGAATCGCAGCATTAAAGTTACGCGCTTCATACAGTTCTTGATATAGCCAAGATGGTTCAAAAAGAGATTGGTAATCGGGTTCAGAATTAGCACGTCCTTGCTTTAGTTCATTAAATACCGCTTCTGCCGCTAGCATGCCTGATTTCATAGCGGTATGACATCCTTTGATTTTTAAGCCATTCAGAGTGCCCGCATCGCAACCGATTAAGATACCTCCCTTAAATTGTTGTTTGGGTAAAGAAGATAAGCCGCCTTTGGCTAGTGAGCGAGCTCCGTAAGCGATGCGCTCACCATGTTCTAAATATTGACTGAATACTGGGTGATGTTTCAGTCTTTGGAACTCTTCAAAGGGGCTAAGATAGGGATGGCGGTAGTTAAGGTCTGTAATCAGACCAACAGCGATTTGGTGATCTTTTAAATGGTAGAGAAAGCCGCCCCCAGTGGATTGGGTTTGATGCAACGGCCAACCAGTTGAGTGAATAATTTTTCCAGCCTCATGCTTTGGATGATCAGGGGGAAGTTGCCAAATTTCTTTAATGCCAAGAGCATAGTGCTGGGGCTGAGAGTTTTTATCCAATTGAAATTGTTTGATTAATTGCTTGCCAAGGTGACCACGGCACCCCTCAGCGAATAACGTATATTTTGCTTTTAACTCTACTCCGGGTTCAAAGTTTGCTTTAGCTTCTCCGTGTTTATTGCGACCCATATCCGTCGTGGTGACACCGGTTACCGCACCTTGCTCATCATAGTTAATGGTTGCCGCAGAAAAACCGGCAAAGATATCAACGCCTAGTCCTTCGGCTTGTGTTGCTAACCAACGACATAATTCAGCTAGACTTATAAGATAGTTTCCGGAATCTGGATGATTAGTCATGGGCTTAGGCGTCAGCCAATCGGGGATCGTAATATGATTTAAATGAGTGGTGAGATAAGTGAGCTGTTCATTCGAAACGGGTGTATTAAGTGGGGCGTTTTGCGATTTCCAATCAGGAAAGAGTTCATTGAGCGAGGTTGGATCAAAAACCGCGCCGGAAAGAATATGCGAGCCAACCTCAGCACCTTTTTCGATCACACAAATCGATAGTGGAGTTCTTGCATTGTCGTTAGCGTCTCTAGTTTGATCAAGAAGCGCCAATTGGCATGCAGCAGATAAACCTGCTGGACCAGCGCCAACGATAACAACATCAAATTCCATGCATTCATGCGTTTCACTCATTATTACTCTCCATTTTCGATGCCGAATCTTAAAGCTACTCAGGTATAAGTATAGCGTAATCAAGTTTTTATACTCATAAGACGGGTGTAAAAAAGAACAAATAGAGAGGCAAGCTTTTGTAGGGCGACTGTGGGTTGGTTATATGGAATTTATTTAGCAGAAACAAAAAACGGCATGCGAGTGCATGCCGTTAGATACTTAGAGTTAAAACAAAACGTTAGGCTTTTGCTTTTTTGTTCGACTTAGCTGATGGACGAGGTTCGTCCATTAGTCCTTTAATCAAGGAAACTGTTGCGACCAACAGTACGATGGTAAATGGTAAGCCAGTAGTTACTGCCATCGCTTGAGCTGCAGCAAGGCCACCGCCTAGCATTAGCGCAATCGCAACTAAACCTTCGAACGTACACCAGAACACACGTTGCGGTGTTGGTGCATCAACTTTACCGCCTGCAGCGATAGTGTCGATAACCAATGAACCAGAGTCAGCAGATGTGATAAAGAACACAACAACTAACACAATTCCCACAAGTGATGTAATTTCAGCCATAGGCATAACATCAAGCATCGCAAACAGTTTCAAAGGCAGTTCAGCATTAAATACCGCTTGGTAGCCGTCATTTACGTATTGGCTGATAGCATTACCACCAAACGCCGTCATCCAAAGTACACATACTGTTGATGGGATCAAAATAACACAGACAATGAACTCACGAACAGAGCGACCACGAGAAACACGAGCGATGAACATACCCACGAATGGTGACCATGAAATCCACCATGCCCAGTAAAACGCAGTCCAACCTTGTGAGAAGTTAACGTCTTCACGACCAAATGGAACCGATAGGGAAGTGATATTCGATAGGTAAGCGCCAATGTTATCAAAAAATCCAGTAAAGATAGCTAGTGTTGGACCCGCAACGATAACGAATAACAGTAACAGAGCAGCGATGCCCATGTTAATTTCAGATAGACGTTTTACACCACTGTCTAAGCCAGCAACTACAGACACTAATGCTAGTGCTGTAATACCAATGATAAGAACAACTTGAGTTGTTTCTGTCATCGGGATACCGAATAGGAAGTTCAAGCCGGTAGCCGCTTGCGATGCACCATAGCCTAGAGAGGTAGCAAGACCAAAGACTGTGGAGACAACAGCCAATGTATCGATCACATCACCAACCCAACCCCAAACACGCTCACCAAATAGTGGGTAGAAGATCGAGCGGATGGTTAGCGGAAGCCCTTTATTGAAAGAGAAAATTGCTAGACCAAGAGCAAGCAACGCGTAAATTGACCACGGGTGAAGTGCCCAGTGATAAATCGTTGCTGCCATACCAAGTGCTGATGCGGCTTCGGTATCGCCGACAGCTGCACCTAATGGTGCCCAGTCAGTACGTACACCACCTTCGACGGAAACTCCGCCCAATGCCGCACTGAAATGAGACATTGGCTCTGATACTCCAAAGAATACCAAGCCGATACCCATACCCGCAGCAAACAGCATCGCTAACCAACCGGCATAGCTGTAGTCAGGTGTCGCTTCAGTTCCGCCAATTCTTACACGGCCGAGCGGTGTAACAATAAGAACTAAACATACAACAACAAAAACGTTGCCAGATAAAAGGAAAAACCAGTCTAAGTTAGATAATAACCATCCGCGAAGACCAGCAAAAAAAGGTTCTACTTGTTCTCTAAAAGTCAGTGTTAATACGACGAACAAAATGATCGATAGACCAGAGATTGCAAAAACACGGTTATGAATATCAAGGCCAAAAGGGCCTACTTTTAAAGCAACGTTGTCTTGACCAATTTGATAATCAGTGTCGATCGCGTTTACTTTACCGTCGGGACGTTGAATCCCGCCATTGTTGTCATTATCGGTGCTCACGAATTGTCTCCTTATCAAATACGTGGCTATATAAATATCATTTGACGTGTATAAAAAGTAACCGCATTTTCGCAACACTTTTAATACAGCAAATATCAATATTTAATAGAATTTAGATATTTTACTCTATTACTTATCTTAACGATAAACATACTGATAACACATTGCATTTTATTATCATGACGATTAGTTAAATTTATCGTGCTAAATCAGTATTTTATTGCATCAATTTAAGTGGTTTTTTGTCGTTTTTTGGTTGTTATGCAAACAGGTTGTTAATGGTTACTGCCAAAATGTCGATAAAGACACATTGGGATTTGAGTAATATTGTAACTGTGCTTGTAACAGTTCAGCGGTCGCCAACGCATCTGTTAGTGCGTGGTGAGGCTGATAAATAGGCAATTTGTATCGAGTTCTTGCTTGGCCTAAGCGCACTGACCCCGGCTTTTTCCCTTTCAACCAATTTCGAAAGCCAGTACATTGCCGCAATTGAATCGCATATTCAATGTCTAAAGTGTCAATAACTGGAAATTGAATGCCCTCACCAATGCGCTCAAGTAGTGTGTTATTGAAGAATTGACGTTCAATATTTTTGTAGTGAACGACCACAATTTTTCCTGCTATCGCATTCAATATTTGATCTAAGATATCTTCGAGTTGAGGTGCGCTTTTTACTTCAGAATCGGTAATGCCATGTATAACCACTGACTCTTCATTTAATTCGCGATTTGGATTCACAACCCAGTGTGCAGAACCACTACATTGAATGCGTTGAAGTGTAAATGGGACAAGGCCGATGGTTAAAATGGCATCTTCTTGTGCGTTCAAACCCGTAGTCTCAAAGTCCATCGAAACAAACTCGACATCTTTAAGTGGTGTTTCTGCCGCAGGTATAGGCGCAGAATAATAACGCTTGAGTCTGGAGTCCTTGCTAGTTTCTGCCAGAGTCCTAAATAGACTCGGCCAATCGGGCGTGGAGGAAGTATTTAGCAACGGCAGATCTTTCTGCTGACTTTGAAATAGTCTCATCATTTGCCACTTCTCTGATAACGAAACTTAATGTAGTTTTGTGCGTTACTCAAAATTTGAAACGCAGCTTTAAGGTTACGACGTTCAAAGTCAGACATATGTTCTGGTTCGATGTTGTTGTCTGGATCGTCGCCATTTTCAATGTCTAACGCTTGATGGCGAATGCGTACCATGTAGATTAATTCCATCGCGTCTTTTAAGTCCATCCCGCGACCTTTTGGTAAAATTCCGGCATTATTGATGTCGTCCAATCGGTCAAACGAATTCTGTGAACGAGAACCTATAGCTAAAGCATGTACCCGCACGAGATCAGCTAATGGGGCAGTACCGCGACGTTTTAAGTTGATGGAGTTTCTGTGGCGCCCATCTTGTTCCATGACGAAATCTTTAAAGAAACCGAGCGGGGGAGTACGTAAGATAGCGTTATAGGCCATACAGGCTAGAAAGCGATTATTTTTCTTTGCACGTCTCACAATAAAGCTGCTGAGGTGTTCAGCCCATTTCACTCGCCCATGTACACCAAGCAAATCGAAGAAAATGCTGCTGTGTAATAGTCTTTCTGGAGTCGGGTTATCAATCCAATTGGCAAAGCATTCCTCCCATTCTGAGCGAGTCTTGCGCCATTTTGGATTAGTCATCATGATATCGCCAGTGCAATAGGTATAACCACACTCATCTAAGCCATCACAGATGAATTTTGAAAATGCTTCAAAATACTCACCATGCTCATCAACGTCATAGCTATTATCAAGGATCAACGCGTTATCTTGATCGGTAACAATTAACTGTTCATCACGGGCCATTGAGCCCATCGCTAATAAACAATAAGGAATTGGAGCGGGACCAAGTTCTTGTTCCGCTAACTCAGCTAAACGTTGTTTGAAGCTACTCCCTATTACAGACATAGCGCGGCCAATCATATGTGCATTGGCATCTTCACTGACCATGCGAACAAAGCAGTCTTTGACTTGTCCAGCGACCAGTTTGAGATCGGTGACGGTGGTTTGTTGGAAGATAGAACTCACCAATAGTAGGCTATTTTGAGATTCATAGCGCACGATATCGGTCATTCCGATCACACCAATCGGTTTTTTATCTTTTAGGATTGGTAGGTGGTGAACGTTGTAGCGCAGCATGGTCAGCATCGCTTCGAACACGTAGGCGTTGTAATCTAAAGAGACCACATCTACGGTCATTACTTCGCTCACCATCAGATTAATGTCGACGCCTTGGGCTAATACGCGAATACAGAGATCTCGGTCTGTTAGAATTCCTAACAGCTGATCATCGTCTTCTTCAGTGATCTCTTCAGGCGGTCGTACAATTAACAGGGCAGTGATATTTTCTTCTGCCATCAAAATGGCAGCTTCTTGAATCGTTGCCGTTGACAGTAAAGTAATAGGTTCTCGGTTTAAAATTTTTCGAGCTTTGGCTGTGGTGAAGTCGTTTCCATCAGCGTGATTTGAAACAGCGGTACGCAGACGGGCGCTATCTTCAAGCTCCATAAAGTCCGCAAAGTTTTCAAACTCATCACAGAGTTCATTGAAAATGTTTTCGGGAATGCAATATACCAAAGTATCTTCAATCGCCTTCGCAGGCATACGAACACGATTGTTCATCAGTAACCCCATTTGACCAAACAGGCCACCCGCGTCAATGCGGTTGTAGAGTTCACCTTTACGGCGATAGATCTCAACAACCCCACTGCGTACTAGGTAAAGATCACGAATGGTGTCACCAAATTTGAGAATGTCACTACCTTCTCGAAAGTAAGCAACCTCCGCATTCATGGCAATGTTTTTCAGGTGTTCTTCGGGTAAGTCATCAAAAGGGGGGTATTGGCTAATGAAATTGAGTACTTCTAATTGCTCTGCTTCCATTCTTTATTCCACGCATAGCCTAAACTATAGCGATAAATATCACCAAGAATAAAACCAAGCAACAATTAATTACATAATTAAACAATTACATGATTTTAAACATATAAATCATTTAAATGCTTGTTCATAAAGTGTACTTATTTGTTGTAACAATCGGTTGGGGGTAAATCGACAACTATTGGCACCAGAAAGGCTGTCGAGTATTAGATTTATCATTACTCTACTTAACGGGGGTTAAATGCGGTAAAATGATCACAATTCTTTTAGATTGAGCTTTTTATTTTAATGACTACAGCCACATCGCCAGCCAACTTTACCCAACTTCACCTGATTCAACCGCTGATCGCTCGATTAGCAGAACTTGAATATCAGCAACCTACGCCAATCCAAGCACAAGTCATTCCGAGTGTATTAGCCGGTCACGATTTAATTGCTGGAGCAAATACAGGTTCTGGTAAAACGGCGGCTTTCGCATTGCCTTTACTACAACAGTTATTTGAACAGCAATCGAACAATACAGGGACAAGAGGCAATTACGTTTCAGGTCTTATTTTAGTGCCTACGCGTGAGTTGGCGAAGCAAGTTGCAGATAGTATTAAGTCTTATGCCGTACATTTTAACGGGGCAATTAAAACGGTTGCGGTGTTCGGTGGTGTATCAGCTAATACTCAGATGCTTGCCTTGCGTGGTGGTACCGATATCCTGGTAGCGACACCGGGTCGACTACTTGATCTGATTTCAAGCAATGCTATCAAACTTGATAAAGTAAAAACCCTAGTACTGGATGAAGCGGATCGCATGTTAAGCCTTGGTTTTACCGAAGAGCTTAATGAGATTTTGGCGTTATTACCAAAGCACAAACAAACACTATTATTCTCGGCAACGTTCCCTGAGCAAGTACAAGAGCTGACGCAGGAGCTGCTTAAAAACCCGGTTGAAGTGCAATTGCAAAGTACTGAGGCAAGTACTTTGGTTCAGCGTGTATTTACTGTTAATAAAGGCGAAAAAACCGCCGTATTGGCGCACTTGATCAAACAGCATCAATGGCGACAAGCGTTGATCTTCGTGAACGCAAAAAATAGCTGTGAGCACCTTGCGGATAAGCTATATAAACGTGGTATTTCAGTCGAAGTATTCCATGGCGATCAAAGCCAAGGGATGCGAACTCGCGTACTTGCAGACTTTAAGTCTGGCGTTCTTGATGTTCTTATCGCAACAGATATTGCTGCACGTGGTATCGATATTGATAAATTACCTGTCGTGATTAACTTCGATTTGCCAAGAAGTCCGTCAGATTATATGCACCGTATTGGTCGTAGTGGTCGTGCTGGTGAAGTGGGTTTAGCTTTATCGTTGATCGACTATGAAGATTACCATCACTTTAAAGTGATCGAGAAGAAGAACAAGATCCGATTGGAAAGAGAAGAGATCGAAGGCTTTGAAGTCGACACTACCATCACCGAAGCGATGTTAGCAGCAAATAAACCTGTCGCTAAACCAGCGGGTACAGGTAAGAAAAAGCGTAAGAAAAAAACGCAAGAAAGTTCTGATGTGTGGCTGAAGAAATCTTAATAGATTCTTTCGTGATGTATCACGCTGCTTAAAAAGGTTAACGAGTCTCGTGTTATGACTCGTTAACCTCATCAATATCTAACATTATCTCAGCACGACAATAATATTGCGGTTTATTGGCTTAGTGCGTCGGTTTTTCAAGATGTTGAACCAATGCCCGAACAAATCTTGCTGCTTCTCCACCAGTACACGCTCTATGGTCAAAAGTGATGGATAACGGCATTGCTTTAGCATTATAAACTCGTTCATTTCTGACGATAACTTTGTCAATAATTCGTCCAGCACCGACAATCGCCACCTGAGGTGGAGAAACCACTGGGGTTGCGTAAATGCCCGCAATTGCCCCAAAATTAGAAAGCGTAATTGTCGCGTGTTGCAACTGCTCTCGTCCAATTTTGCGCTCACGGATCCCTTGTACTGTTGAACTTAACCATTGACGAACCTCTTGCGGTTTAAACTCATTGGCATGTCGTAATACGGGTACATATAAGCCGTGACGACTGTCAACAGCTACACCAATATTTACGGTACTGTGTAGACATCGTGTCATTGTGTCTGCATCAAACCACGCATTAAGAGCTGGCTCAGTTTGACAAGCATGAACAATCGCTTGAATTAAACGAACAGAAATATCTTCCCCAGCAGACCATTTTGCCAGTAATGCTTCTTCGGTAATGGTAACTGCCGCAACGTGTTGATGGGAGGTCGCCATTGCTTCGACCATACTTCGGCGAGCCCCTTTTAAAACCTCAGTTCCTGGGGTTTGCTTATCGGCAGCTTTGTAAATATCACTATCTATCACCAAACCATTTAAGCCTGAGCCTTCAATTCTGTTTAGGTCGATCCCTAATCGTTGGGCGAGTAAACGTGCAGAGGGCAGTGCAGTCACAACATGTTCGGTTGATTCGTTATGTTGACCTCCTATCCAGAAATCATCGACATTGACTTGATGGTTTTTCTGCGAAACATTCCCAACGACGGTGGCGGCATCTTGTTTTTGCTTTTGCGGTTCATTCGGGAGGTCGCTGGTGTTCGATTCTTCTATTTCCAGCAATAAGCTACCAATATTGATGACATCGCCTTCATTGCCATGGCGGCTGACGATCTTTCCGCTATAGGGGGCTGGGACTTCGACAACGGCTTTTGCTGTTTCGACGGTAAGGACGATTTGGTCTACTTCAACCGCATCACCAACGTTAATATGCCATTCGACAATTTCTGAATCAGCCAGACCTTCGCCTAGATCAGGCAGTGTAAATGATCTCATTTCCAACCCTCCACCAGTTCCCGTGCTGCGAGTACGATATCTTGTTCTTCTATTAAGAAGTAATCTTCATTGCGGTAATAGGGCATGATGGTATCCATGCCGGTCACTCGTTTCGGCGGTGCTTTTAAAAGGCACATCGCTTTTTCAGCGGTTCGAGCGATGATTTCTGAACCCACCCCACAGGACTTACTCGCTTCATGGACGACCAACAGACGTCCAGTTTTTTCCAGAGACTGTAAGATGGTATTCATATCGATAGGTTTGATACTGGCTAAGTCGATCACTTCCACTTCAATACCTTGTTTTGATAACGTATGGGCAGCTTGCAATGATTCAACCACGCAGGCACCCCATGTAACTAGGGTCAGATCTCGCCCTTTTCGAAGCGTGAAACAGCAATCTAGTGGTAGCGCCTGTCCATTATCGATAACGTCAGATTTGACGGTTCGATAGATACGTTTTGGTTCAAAAAACATCACGGGATCGTTACTGCGAATAGATGCTAGGAGCAAGCCATAAGCGCGCTGAGGGGAGGAGGGAATCACAACTTTAAAGCCAGGTATGTGAGCAAAAATGGCCTCGATACTTTCAGAATGATGTTCTGGAGCGTGAATTCCTCCGCCAAATGGTGCTCGAAATACCGCAGGACAAGCCAGACGACCCCGAGTTCGATTACGCATGCGGGCTGCGTGACAGATAAGATGTTCCATGGCTGGGAAAACAAAGCCCTGGAACTGGAATTCGGCCACAGGTCTTATCCCTTGAGTCGCCATTCCAACAGCGACACCGCCAATTAACGCTTCAGCTAAAGGAGAATCGATAACACGTTTAAAACCAAATTTTTCTTTTAACCCAACGGTGGCCCGAAAGACGCCTCCATTATCACCCACATCTTCACCTAGGACGACGACGTTATCGTCTTGCATCATTTCATGGTGTAACGCGAGGTTAACTGCCTCGACTAGAGTCATCTCAGCCATGCTTGCCTCCTTGCATGCGCATTGCTTTATTGATGATGTGATCGCGTTGTGGTTGCAACTCGTCACATAACTTTTCATAGAGAAAATCAAACGCAGACTCAGGTGCTTGAGGTTCGAGGTTTAAATAGTTGTTAACCGCTTTTTCGACGAGAATTTTGCATTCTTTTAACCACGCCTGTTCACGTTCATCATCCCATAGCGATTCGCGAATAAGATAATTGCGTAAGCGATAAATAGGTTCATATTCCCATGCTTCATCCAATTCATCTTTACTGCGATAACGCGTAGCATCATCAGCGGTAGTGTGGTCGCTGAGTCGATAACTTACCGCTTCTATCAAGGTAGCACCTTTCCCATGACGGGCTCGTTCGAGGGCCGTAATTATAGCGTCATGCATAGCGATGACATCATTGCCGTCAACGGTAACCCCCGGTATGCCAGCACCTTTAGCTTTTTCTGAGAGAAACTCTGCGGCGCATTGTAATCGACGCGGGACCGATATCGCCCATTGGTTATTGTTGACCAGAAACACCAAGGGAATATTCCAAGCACCCGCACAGTTAATGGATTCTAGAAAATCCCCTTTGGATGTCGCACCATCACCACAGGTGACTAACGCCGCTTGGTGATTACCTTTGATTTTTAATGCCGATGCAACACCAACGGCATGAGTACATTGGGTCGCAATAGGAACGCAAAAGGGGAGATCATGGCAAGGGGTTGATTCTGACTCGCCGCGGAAAGAAAAATCGCTTCCTCTTTCATCGCCTCCCCAATATTGGAGATTATTCTCCATATTGATGCCACGAACCCACATAGCGGGCATATCTCGATAATAGGGAATAAACACATCGGATTGGCGCAGTGCGTGCCCTGTAGCGACGCCAATTGCTTCAGCACCTAAATGTGATGGGTAGGTACCCAATTTCCCGGTTCTTTGCAATGCAACAGCTTTATTGTCATAGGTGCGGGTGAGCACCATATCCTGATAAAAGCGTTGTAGTATGCTAGGTTCAGCCCACGATGGAAGTGGACAGATAGGGTTGCCCATATGATCAATAAAACGATGCATGGGCAAGGCCTGAACATTCATATCAAGCTCCTTTTGACGGCAAATGCTCTATAAGCAAATGCGAATGCGGTTCATCGATAAATGTCATGCTATTTTGCCTGTTCAAAATCAGGGTAAAACGTCTTCGCGTGACATTCTCTACTAAGAAAGTTTGATGTGAGCAGTCATCTTGCTACGAACCTCAAATTTATTAGTGATGAATTTTGCTATACAGTAAGTGTAATCAAAATGTTAAAAATTGCGTAAGTTGATTAATCTAAGCAATGGATATTGGCTTAAAAAGAGTGAAAACTTCGGCTGAGTACATTGGTTTAGAGAGAGTGATGCTGTTAGTTGCTTGGAATTTTACATTGTGCAGCATAAACATAAAGGAAGAGACTGAATGAAGTTATATCAAACTGGCGCTACACCAAGTTGTCGTCGAGTTTCTATTTTCTTAAAAGAGTTGGGCGTAGAAGTGCCACGAGTCGAGATTAATGTTCGCGAGGGAGATAATCTAACGGATGAGTTTTTGGCTCGCTCTGTTAATGGAAAAGTACCGATGCTCGAGTTAGCAACTGGAGAGACATTGTGTGAAAGTGTGGCGATTTGCCGTTACTTTGATGCGTCATATCCCAATGACCTTCATTTGTTTGGCGCGAACCCTTTAGCGAAAGCGGAGGTTGAAATGTGGCATCGAGTCGTTGAATTTCAAGGGTTGTACACCGCGTTTCAAGCATTCCGTAACATTACGGGTTTTTACGCAGACCGTGAGCATTGTGTTGAAGAGTGGGGACATGAATCAAAAAAACGAGTGAATGAGTTTTTGCCTGTTCTTGAAAAGCAATTGAGTCAGCATGATTTTGTTGCGGGTAATGCTTTTACTATTGTGGATATAACCGCTTTTCTTTTTATCGGCTTCTGCATTAATGGGCTAAAAATCGAGGTATTAGAGGATTATGAAGCTATTAGGCTTTGGTTTGAGGAAATCTCAAAACGACCATCTTTTAATTAGCTAGTTACGTTGTAGCGTTGGCTGGAATGTTGAAGTCAATTGCTGTGCGGGCAATAAAACGCTAGACTCGGCGTTTTATTTTACGGGTAACACAATGAGCGATTATCAAACCGACGGTGAATGGGAAGAGCAAGGCGAAGAAATAGAGATTGAGGCAATTGGTATTGATGTCTCATGTCAGCCTATTGAGCTGTATAAAGTATTTAAAATTGCTAACCTTGTCGGTGGTGGTGGTGAAGCAAAGCACCTGATCTCGGAAGGTTATGTCGCTGTTAATGGTGAACTAGAAACCCGTAAGCGTCGTAAAATGTATGACGGTGATTTTTTCGAATTCAATCAAGAATATTACGTCGTTGTGTGTGATGCGCCAGTGACTGAACCAGAAGAGTCAAAGCCTAAAGCTGATGTGAATTCTCAACCTGTTACAAACAGCAATAAGAAAAACAAAGCGAAGAATGGCAAAGCAAGCGGTGGTAAACAAACCGATGCGAAACAAGGTAATGCTAAAAAAGGCAATACACCGAAAGAGAACACGAAGAAAGGTAATGCCAAAAAAAGTAGCAACGATAAGTTAAGTGCGAAAGCTGAACCACGCGACTCATCTGCACCAAGCTCGAAGAATAAAGGCTCTACGTCGAAAAAGAGTAATAGCGTAGAGAACGTGGTGTCAAAAGACGATAACGTTTCGAATAGTAAAGACAAAAACGGTCGTTCATCAATCGCTTTCTTCTAATTACGTCTGTAGCTAGTTTTACTAGAAATTGAATTTCATTATATAAAAGGAGGCTATGCCTCCTTTTTTTTATGTTTTTCGTTAGATCTTCTAATTCTTTACAAAGGTAAAAAATGTAAAGACGAGATGACTTTGATGCAAACCTAAATGATAATGCATTGCATTCATCATTAAGGAGTGGAAACATGAAAATATCAACAGTTGCACTATTGGCAGGAGCGGTCACTTTTGGCGCAAACGCAGAGATGGTTGAAATCAACCATGCTAAAGGCACAACAAAAGTAGAAACCAACCCAGAGCGTGTTGTTGTTTTAGGTTTGGGCGCACTCGATACCGTAGAAACATTCGGCATTTCCCCTGTTGCTATTTCCACTGTGAGTCAGTTTCCAGATTACCTTTCTAAATATCGTGACGGCAATTTCGTCGTTGCTGGTAGCTTGTCGGAACCTGACTTTGAAACGATCTACACCCAAAAACCGGATCTTATTATTATCGGTTCACGTGCTATCACTCAATATGATGAATTAAATAAGATTGCACCAACTATTGTTTACGCTGCAGATGCGAATAAAGGGTACTGGCCAAGTACTCAAGAGCAATGGCGTAATCTGGCAAAAATATTTGAAAAACAAGATTTTGTTGAACAAAAAATTGAGCAGCTAGATGCCCAGTTTAAAGCGATTAGCCAACACAATAAAGAAACCAATAACGATGCACTGACAGTGATGAGTGCGGGCGGTAACGTGACAACGTTTGGTTCACAATCTCGATTCTCTGCGATTTATAAAGACTTCGGCTTCAATCAAACCGTTGATGGTATCAGCGAAAGCAAACATGGTGATTTGATTTCTTACGAATTTATTCGTGAAGCTAACCCAGAAACACTGTTGATCATCGATAAAGATAAGCTAATTAATAAAGGCACGAGCAATACTAAGCGCGAATTTGATAACGAGCTAGTTCAAGCGACGTCTGCGTTTAAAAATAATCGAATTGTTTATTTAGATATCAATGCTTGGTATTTGTCTATTTCAGGCATTCAAGCGACAGAGCAGATGATTCAAGATGTGAAAACGTCAGTGAATATGTAGTTAAAAAAATAACAATAATAGATAACACCCGAGCGATGAAACCGCTTGGGTGTTTTAGTTCTCAGAGGTTCGTTTTGAATAAGCTATCCATCACGCTGTTTATATTGGCAGTGTGTTCATTATTTGTTGGAGTGGGTGAACTCACGCTGACGGCGTTGTTGGCGGGTGACGCTGCGAGTTGGCATCTTATGTTTACCAGTCGCTTACCTCGTTTGGTTGCGGTGCTTCTTGCCGGTGCTGGGTTGAGTATTGCTGGCTTAATCATGCAACAAATTAGTCAAAACAGATTTGCCTCTCCATCGACATCAGGAACGATAGAATGTGCAATGTTAGGCTATGTATTAAGCCTAGTTTTGTTTGGGGACGGTCAACAAATTTGGCTTATCTTCCTCGTTTCTATGTTGGGAACCTTATTATTTGTCCAATTTATCAACCGTGTACAATTTAAGAACGCTATTTTTGTCCCTTTAATCGGGATCATTTTTGGTAATGTTGTTGATTCGTTAGCTACATTTGTCGCTTATAAATACGATGCCTTGCAAAACCTATCCGGTTGGGCAGTCGCGAACTTTGCTAACTTGCTGCAAGGTGACTATGAATTGCTTTATATTGCCATTCCGGTAGCCATTGTCGGATATCTCTACGCCACACGTATTTCTGCAGTAGGCTTGGGTAAAGATTTTGCTACTAACTTGGGGCTTAACTATCAACAAGTTCTAGTGATTGGTGTCATTCTCGTTTCTATTATGTCAGCGAGTGTCGTGATGATTGTGGGGCAATTACCATTTCTTGGTTTGATTGTGCCAAACATTGTTAGCCATTATTTCGGCGATAACCTGCGTAAAAATATCCCGATCACAGCCATTTTAGGTGCACTGATTGTACTTTGCTGTGACTTAGTTGGACGTGTCATTATCTTCCCGTATGAGATCCCTATTTCTATGATCATTAGCATGCTTGGTGGTGCGGTATTTATCTTCTTTATCTTGCGAGGACAACGCAATGCAGGATAAATCTAAACTGCTAGTTCTTGCGATCATTGCGCTGCTATTTTCTGGTCTATTTATTGGCCTTGGTCTTACTGCGGATAATTACCAATACTTTTTATCCCGCCGAGTCCCGAAAGTTTTGGCAATGATTATTGCAGGTATTGCCATTGGCCAATCAGCGTTAGCGTTTCAAACTATAACCAATAATCGCATTTTGACCCCTAGCATCATGGGTTTCGATGCCCTGTACATGTTTACTCAAGTATTGGTTGTGGTTGTTTTTGGGGCATTCAGCTCTTTTGCTCTGAATGCTTATTATAACTTCTCACTTTCAGTCATCGTAATGATGGCGTTCTCGCTGTTGTTATTTAGTTTCTACTTCAAAAGTGCAAAACAAAATTTAATGGTGTTGTTGCTGTTAGGCGTCATATTAGGGCAACTATTTGGTAGCGTATCTTCGTTTTTGATTATGTTGATGGACCCGAATGATTTTGATTCGGTTCAAGCGGCGATGTTTGCCAGCTTTAATAACGTCAACGTTGAACTTGTTTACCTATGTACGCCACTTTTACTGTTAGTCAGCTATTTGCTTTTTAGAATGAACCGAGTGTTGGATGTTTTTTGGTTAGACAAAGATAATGCGACCAGTTTGGGTATTGATGTTAAACGAGTCACCTTGACGGTACTAGTACTCTCTGCAATGTTGATTGCAATCTCTACAGCTCTGGTTGGGCCGATAATGTTCTTTGGCTTATTGGTGACTAATTTGGCTCGTGAAATGTTCCGTTCATACCAACACAAAGTACTGCTTTTTGCTGTCTCCCTTCTTTCCGTATCGTCTCTGTTAGCAGGGCAGTGGATAGTAGAAAACTTGTTTGCTTTTTCGACTACGTTGAGCGTTGTCATTAACTTTATTGGTGGCATTTACTTTTTATCAATGCTGCTACGTAACAAGATTGTTTAGGAACGATATGATTAAACTAAAAAGTCTGACCAAAAGATTCGGTCAATCTGCCGTGGTTGAAGATGCCAGTGCAGAATTTGAAAAAGGCAAAGTGACGTCGATCATCGGTCCTAATGGTGCAGGAAAAAGTACCTTGCTTTCGATGGCGAGCCGCTTGGTTTCGAAAGACGCAGGCACAGTGCATATTGACTGTCGTGAAATCGCTGATTGGGATACCAAAGATCTTGCGCGCCACTTAGCGGTCTTGCGTCAAGCGAACTCTATAACCATGCGTTTCACCGTACGTGAAATGATTTCTTTCGGTCGCTTCCCTTATAGTCAAGGTAACTTAACGGATGATGATCATCTTGTTATTAACCAAGCGATTGAATACTTAGATCTTACGGAAATTCAAAATAAGTACTTAGATGAGTTAAGTGGCGGACAGCGTCAATTGGCTTTCATTGCGATGGTAATTGCTCAAGATACCGACTACGTATTTTTGGATGAACCATTAAACAACCTCGATATCAAACACTCGCTGCAAATTATGCGTAATGTACGTCGTTTAGCCCATGAAATGCATAAAGCGGTAGTTGTGGTTATTCATGATATTAACTTTGCTTCTTGTTACTCCGATAAGATTATTGCGTTGAAGAAAGGCAAGGTTGTGGCGCAGGGAGATGTGGAATCAGTGATTCAGTCTGATGTGCTGGAAAGTATTTACGAAACCCCATTTAACATCATTGAACGCGATGGTAAGCGTATGTGCACCTACTACTAGGTGTGATTACTAGGTTTGACTGGATACCATACTTAAAAGAGGCGCCTAAGATAGGGCGCCTCTTTTTGGATATAACTTTTAAACTCGAGTTTATTTGGTCAAATCTTCAATGATTGGGCATTGACTATTGCCATCCCCAGGGCAGGCAGAAATCCAACTTTTTAACTGCTTTTCTATCTCTTTTAACTCTTTTATTTTTAGCGCAATTTCACTGAGTTTTTGCTCTGTTTTCGCTTTCACTTCACTACTTTTTCTCGCTGGATTATGGGCGAGTTCGACAAACTCACGGCACTCAACCAGTGAAAAGCCCGCATTTTTTGCTCGCGAGACGAGATTGAGTTCTTGCAAATGCTGTGATGAGTATTCACGGTAACCGGAGGCGCTTCGATGAGGCGCTGAAATAATGCCTTTATCTTCATAGAGGCGAATAGATTTGCTTGATAACCCAGTGATTTGAGCAACTTCTCCAATGTTCATTAGAGTACTCCTACTATAAAACTAACAGTGATTTTATCTCACTTTACCGTTTTAACGAAGAGATTGTGCTTGCGTTGTTGTTTGTGTTGGAGGGTAGCCAAATTTCTTCTTAAACGCGATGGTGAAGTTTGCAGGATGTGCGTAGCCTGCGTCATATGCAGCTTGAGTAACACTGACTAATTTCTGCTCTAGATGATGCTTTGCGATATCGAGTCGTCTGCCTCGTACGTAACTTTTTAACGTAATCCCTAAATGTTGCTTAAACTTTCGCTGAAGATTGGTCGGGCTCATTGAAAATTCTAGAGCGATGTCATCGTTCGATAAATTCTCTTCTAAATGTGTCTCTATGAAACTGATTATATCCTCTACAGCCGCTGCGTTAGCAAATTCCTCATCGTTTGGTAAAGTCTGAATCGTCTCATTTTCGAGCTGTTTAAAAAGTGTATTAATGAGTTGGTGGCTTAACGCTTCGAGAGTTAATGTTTCTAACAGCGTCGTTGGTTCGCCACTTTTGAGCAATTGTCGGGTGAGGGTGACTATTTCTGGTGATGCTGCAAAATGGGTAAAGTTTTTGTGTCTGTTGACAAACGCTTTTGCATAACAATTGTGACTCATTCGAGAGTGCAGCCAATCGTATTTCAGCATGATGTTGAGTTTGGTCACTTGGTTATTTTTAAACAACGCGCGACGAAAATTCGCAGGACGAGCTAAATTCACTGCGACAACGTGAGAATTTTTTTCAGAAGAAAGATCGAACGTTAAATCGTCATAGCCAAAAGATAGATCGCCTTGGAGTAGGATCGTAAAAATTACTGAGATTGGTGCAGTTGATACGACGTTAGAATTTACCAGTTCACGGCTACTTCCTCCATGTAACCCCCAACCATTATCTGATTGATACGACATAAACGTCCCCTCAACTAGAACTGCTTTCGGCTGCTTGAACGACTCAACGATCAGTTGTTTTTCACTATTAGCCACTTTTGTTGTCACCATAACTTTACATTGAGTGTTGTTAATTTGACTTACCTGTCTCATCTGGTTGTTCCTCATAACAGTTAGGCATTTTTGCATAACTCACTGACCTTTATGTCGATATTAATGAAAACTATCATGTTTGCGAATTGTTATCATTTAGATTTAAAGGACTAAGTAATGGAAAAAGTGACATATGCGACGAGTAAAGGGGTTCTTGCTACAGCAATCAGCTTCGCACTCACTAACTGGGTGTATGCGGAAGAAAATAGTTACTTCGATGAGATCGTGGTGTGGGGAACGAAAGTATCGAGTAGCTCTGAATCCGTAGGGGCGAATGATATGTCACTAAAGCAACCCGACCACATGTCTGACTTACTTCGTGATATTCCTGGCGTAGATGTAGGCGGTACTCACTCAGTCAATCAGCGAATTAATATTCGAGGTATAGGGGAAACGGATTTAGATATTAGGCTTGATGGCGCTTCCCAGCACGCCAATATGTTTCATCATATTGGCAACTTAACCTTAAATCCCGACATATTAAAACAGGTAGATATCGAGGTAGGGAACAACTCTGTAACCCAAAGTGGGCTCGGTGGTTCGGTTTACTTTGAAACAAAAGATGGTAAAGACTTGGTTCGTGGTTCAGAACAATTTGGGGCTCGTGTATTTGCTGGCTACGCATCTAATGATAGTCAGCAAGGTTCTTTAACTCTATATGCGATGCCAACGGAAAAACTGGATGCAATTGTATACGGGCATCTTGTCCAGCGCGGAAACTTCGAAGATGGAAATGGCGTAGAAACGTTTGGCGTAGAGGGCGATATCTATAATATTTTTGGTAAAGTTGGGTTTGAGCCCTCAAAAGAACACCGGTTTGAAGTAGGTTATGATTTGTATCGTGACAGTGGTGATTATAATCCTCGTCCAGATTGGTCCGGTAACGCAAATCAGCAAATATCGGATGCTGATCTAATACCGACGGATTATGACCGAGATACACTCACTCTGTCGTATCAATATTTTGGTGAAAATACTCATGGTAAAGCGACCTTGTATTCAACCAAAACCAGATTGACACGCGATGAATCAACCGTGACCGGACGCTGGCCTGCGGACCGTATTGGTACTAACAGCGCTGAAAATAAAAACAGCGGCTTGAATGTTCAATTTCAGTCAGATTTTGATATCGCGTCATTTTCTCATCGTTTAACGTATGGTCTTGACTATATGGATAAGAACAGTGCAAGCACGTACGTGTCGGATGCTTACACCGATGAAAATGCGATATCGACAGCCGTGTTCATTGAAAATCAATGGGTTATAAGTTCTGACTTATTGCTAACGGCGGGACTTCGCTATGACAACTATAAGCGAAAAGCGACAACAGGTACTCATGACTTCGATGATATAACATGGGCAATTTCAGGTGAATGGACGGTTGCCCATGACTGGACTATATTCGCGAGCACAAGAACCCTTTTCAAAGGGCCTGAATTATTAGAATCGTTCATTCGTTACCAAGATGGTACTTTCTTAGCTGATGATATTAAGGCTGAATCAGGCAGAAATACTCAAGCTGGAGTTCGTTTTTCTCGACAGTTGGATCAGCACTACTTAGGTTTAACTCTGACAGCGTTTGAAACAACGATCGATGACTACATTGCAGAGGCATACCAAGCTGCGACACAAAGCTACTTAATTTATAACGAGGGGGAGGTGGAATATCAAGGTTTTGAATTCAGCACGACCTACGCTTATGAGGCTTTTAGCTCTAAATTCTCTTACTCTCGCTCAGATAATCGAAATAAGTCCACTGGCGAGCCTATCACCGGCAGTTCAACAAATCACAGTACTGACTTAGGCGATAGCATTGCACTAACCTTAGATTACCAGTCAGACAGCTTAGATACGATTTTTGGTTGGACATCGATAGTCGTACTTGATGAAGAAAATATTGTTGCTGGGACACCGATAAAAGAGGGCTATAATACGCACAATATTTATGCTCAATGGATCCCCCGTCAAGCAGAGGATTTGGTTGTGACATTCGGAATCGATAACATTTTTGATGAGGCTTACATTTCACATGCATCGACAACGGGTGCAACGCGTCGTGGAACAATAGCTGATGATTACGACCCAGGACGAAACTTCAAACTTTCAGCTGCGTATCAATTTTAGTCGATAGATCTCGCTTAAAATTTTCTGACCGCCATATTTTATGGCGGTTTTTTTTAGTTATTGATCATTCAACTAAATTTGAGTCAGGCGATCATGTACAAAAATGAGCATCCAAGTAGCGATAAACTGATTTATTTCTAGCCATGAATAAATATTGAACTTGTCTTAGATCAACAAACAATCGTTTGTATTGAAATAAAAATTAAAAGAAAGTTGAAAGATTCAAAAAATATTGAATAATGGCAGCAGATAACAAAATACCCTAAATGCTCCACACATTAGTCTGAAACAGGATACATATTACATGTCGAACTCGTTTGTTCTGGTGATTAACTCAGGTAGTTCATCTCTAAAATTTGCTGTACTAGATTCTGCTACTGGCGAAGCCATTGTTAGCGGTCTGGGTGAGTGCTTTGGCCTCCCAGAAGCGGTGATTTGCTGGAAGTATAATGGCGAAAAAACAGAAGAAGCCATTACTGAACCGGACAACCATCATCAACATGCGATCAATCGCATCGTTGCATTGATTGAAACACTTGGTTTTACTAACGATCTTGTAGCGGTAGGCCATCGCATCGTACACGGTGGTGAGAAGTTCACATCAACCGTACGTATCGATGACGAAGTTCTGGCTGAAATTGAAAGCCTAGCGGATTTAGCACCACTTCATAACCCTGCTGGTGCATTGGGTGTTCAAGCTGCAATGCTTGCTTTCCCAAGCCTTCCTCAATTCGCTGTTTTTGATACTGCGTTCCACCAAACAATGCCTCAAAAAGCATTTACTGGTGCTATTGCAAGTGAATTGTATTCTGAATACGGCATTCGTCGTTACGGTTTCCACGGTACTAGTCACTACTTCGTTAGCCGTGAAGCTGCGAAAATGTTGAACAAACCAGTAGAAGAATCAAGCTTTATCTCTGTTCACCTAGGTAACGGCGCATCTGTATGTGCAATTTCAAACGGTGAATCTGTCGATACTTCAATGGGCTTTACGCCACTTTCAGGCTTAATGATGGGTACTCGTTGTGGTGACCTAGACCCAGGTATCATTGAGTTTCTTTTGAAGAAAGGTTGGAGCCAAGAGCAAGTGTTCGAAACATTGAACAAAAAATCTGGTTTCCTAGGTGTTTCCGGCCTAACGTCTGACGCTCGCGGCGTATTAGACGCAATGGAAAATGGACATGAAGGTGCGAAACTAGCATTTGAAGTGTTCACGTACCGTGTAGCTAAATACATCGGTTCATACTTAATTCCGCTTAATAGTTTAGATGCAATCATCTTTACTGGTGGTATCGGTGAGAACTCTCTACCAATTCGTCGTGAAATCTTACGCAACCTAAGCCTACTAGGTTTCGTTGAAGACGAAAAAGGTAATGAAGACGCTCGCTTCGGTAACGCTGGTGTGATCGCAACTTCTGAACTATTGAATGCGAAAGCGTTGGTAATCCCTACGAATGAAGAGTGGGTTATCGCGCAACAGTCAGTAGAGCTGCTATAAAAATCTACTCATATTTTTGGGAAATATGTCGAAGCCCTTTCCGTTTGGAAAGGGCTTTTTTTATAATGAAAATTCTATTTTAAGATAGCTTGAGTTTCATTTGAGGTTGATTAGATAGTGAATAGCAGAATACTTTACTGCACCCATACCGTGGCTGTTACTTTACGGGTTTAATCCTTTGCTACGACTGTTTGAATAGCCGAGATTGGAGTACACTAAGTGGTACTATTTTATTGGAAACCAATATGTTTATTTTAAAAAGATTGATTAAACTAGCCGTTATCTGTGTGATATTTTTCACCATCTATGACTTGATTGCTTTTGGCGAAGTAACTTGGTTTGAACGTCTTATCAGCCACTTCTAATCAAATAGGCACTACCGAGCTGAGACGGTGATCTTTTAAGAGCGTAAAGAATGAGTTGTACTTTAAACCTAAATCACCTAGGGTAGCGTTTTTGATATCTTATGAACGTATTTATGTCTGCCGATCTAGAAAAAATTGCATTGTTAGTTGATGTACAGAATGTTTACTACACTTGTCGTGACGCTTATCAGTCAAATTTTGATTACAACCAATTTTGGTATGTCGCAACTCAGGGTAAAAATGTGGTTTCGGCAAAAGCGTATGCGATAGCCAGTCAAGATCCTAAGCAACGTCAATTTCATCACATTCTTCGAGGTATCGGCTTTAATGTAATGCTCAAGCCATACATTCAACGTCGAGATGGTAGTGCAAAAGGGGACTGGGATGTTGGCATCACCTTAGATGCTATAGAAATCGCCCCTGAAGTCGACACTATTGTTCTTGTTTCAGGAGACGGTGATTTTCAACTATTAGTGGAACGTCTGCGAGAAAAGTACAATAAGAAAGTGGTAGTTTATGGTGTGAACCGCTTAACGAGCCAAGGCTTGATTGATAGCGCTAATCAGTTTGTTAGTATCGATAGAGACTTATTACTTAGTAAGTAGCACAAAGTAAATATTACTTAGACAGAATATGAGCTTTCTTAGTATCGCTTTGTCAATCATAGCTTGTTATTAAAACAATACTTCTCTCTGTGCATAAAAGTATAGATATAAAAAAACCCTCTCTTGGAGGGTTTTTTGTTGGTATCTATCGATCCCAGTACGCTTCTTCTAAGCTGTCTTCACGTTCTGGTAATGCACGCCCCAAGCGCGGTGAATGCTGTGTCAGCACTTCGTAGCTTACTCGGTTAGCGTACTTACATATCTGTGAAAGGGATGAGTATGTTAAGTAACTTTGATCGTGTTTTGATGATGATGGTACATTGACTAAATGGAAACTATTCGCTGCCATATCATGCAATAGAGCAGATAATGCAGCATCACCTGCACCGTTAGTGTTTTTGATCTCTAATGGACCACCAAGGTATGGACCAATGTGAGAATAGATTTTCTCCGGATTCGCACATTCACTCTTACGCATCGCACGGCTGAATTCAAACTTGTTAAAATCAGTAATGTTTCCATCCAACATCGGAAGCTCGGTTTCACGTTTCGCTTCTTCGTCAGTATAACCCGCCATGTAAAGGCCATTCGGACCAGCTGTACACAAGACAAGATCAACCCAATCTAGGGCTTTATCGGCTGCTTGCAATGGGTCGCTAAAGCCAGTTAATGCTTGGCCTTCTTCTTCATTCATTGCAACTACAGTGACATGATCTTTGATGTATTGTTGCCACCACTCAGCATTGCCTTCAATCACCCATTTAGTCCCAAGCGTTAAAACAACAGGTACGTTCTTCGCTTTAGCGATTTCAATAGCTCGGTTAACGGCTTGAGGCATCGGATCTTCAGGCTTGCCACGCATAAGGTATGATGAAACCACCAATGCTGATGCTTTATCAAACACATCTTCAGGGATGCTTTCTGCACGCAGTTTATTCATGTGGCCTTCGTTAATTGCGAATGTACGTTCGCCATCTTGAGTAATCAAGGTGTAACAACGACCAATAGGGCCCTCAACCACTTGTAAGTGATTGAGGTTCATACGTGAAGAAGTACGGCACAGATAGCGGTAGGCAAATGAACCCACTTCGATATTCTTAGACATCACGCCTAATAATACTGATTTGCTATCCGCCAACACAGAATAGTTGTGCAGCGTATTGCCAATAGTATCGCCAGGGTATTGATGTGTGATTAAGCCACGTTCAACTAGTTCGACGTAAAGCTCGTCTGCTTTCGCTTCTTCTAGAACAAGGGAGTGTCCTTTGCTGAGTTCGTATTTTGCTAAGAACGCATCATCAACGCGAGCTTCGATATCAACAATCGTTTGACCGACACCGACCACAATAGGGCGGTATAGCTTAGGTACTTGCTGTAGTTGGTTCGCGAGCGGATCGCGAGCGTGAGTAGGAAAATAGTGCTTAGATTTACGCTGACCAGGAAACTTCATCGTTTAAAAGGAGTTGGAAATTTTCTGAATTATATCACATTATCAGAAATTAGCTTTCATCTTATTTTCATGGCTATGTGCGAAAGGTAGATAAATGGTCTTTTTTTAGCCTGTTTTCTCAACAGATTAGCGTAAATAATGAAGAGAGGTGGACTCGTTAAAACGCATCACAGTTCCATGTTTAAAATTTGTACTCTTCTATGCCCCGATTTTAGTAGTCAAATAAAATGGAACACCAAGCTCGTATAGAGCCGTTTGTAGACCACCAAAAGATAAGACGCTCATTGAAAAGTTAACATTTATTTTAGTGAGAAATGAAAGCACGCCGTTGAGATACTAATGTTTATAGCAGCGTGTATTTATAGCGGTGCGCTTTCACGGAACGATATTCTTTACTTATGGGGTAACAGTTGGTTCTGTGTATGCTTTCGTTCCCCACAGTGGAACCGTTGACAAGCTGTGCTTGAAGCTTCCGTCCGTTTCTTTAGTTGTGTATGAAAGATAAAGTAGGGTCTGGTTTTCTGGATCGTAGATACGTCTTACTTTCATGGTTTTAAAGAAAATGCTTTTGGACTGTTTAAACACCACTTCACCAGATTTACTTTTATCGATCTTTGCAATCATCTCCGGGGTGATTTCGCCAGTCTGACGACATGAGATCGAACTATCGCTTGGATCAGATAAGCTTAAGTCTGCTTCGATAGAAGCAATATGGCAAGTTACACCGGTCACTACGTCATCTTTAAGGTGACCAATTTTGATGTCTTTCATGGTAAACATACCAAGGCTAACATCGCCGACTTCACGGCTATCACAAGCGCTTAATCCCAAGGTAAGTGCTGACACAAAGAGTATTTTTTTAATCATTGGTGGTTCCTAGAGTTGTGTTCGTTGCTAGAATAGTATACTGAATTTCGTCACAAGTGGACCTTAGCCGTTGATTTACACAAAGATTAGATGAAGCACTGCGAGGTTTACATATAGCGATTATAAAGAGATAGTGATAAAACTTGTGTGATACCACTTTCGTGATAAGCTCACGGTAATAGAGAATATATAGGTTTTCCCCATGCTGCAGCCTAAACCAGCAATCGCAGAGTTAAAAAATCAGTGGCTTTTTCAACATGTTAATGTTGAGTTTCCAACTCCAGAAAGCCTCGCTGGTCGCGAGCTATATAAACAAAAGTTAGCGGAAAAAACATACTGTCAGATTGGCACTGATGTCATTGAACATCAGCCACTGAATTTAGATGATGTTTACTTAGTTGATTTTCATCGCCTCACGGTCGCTTTCTCGTTACTTCAAGCAAAACAATGGGACAATCAAGCTGATCAGAGCCTTGTCGTCGAATTCTTGTCTCAGATTATCTATTCAGCGCCTTGTGATTTATATTTGGCGTTTAGTGGTGGCGAGGCGATAGCTGCGGCCATTGTGACAACATCAGGTAAAGAGTTGTTGATTTCTGATTTAAGCTTTAGTTCAGAAAAATTTGAAGTGTTAGAGAGTGCATTTATCAGTGCACTGGTGCAAAAAACACGTGATAGTGACATTGATTACAGTGATATTTATCGAGAAAAATAATGTTTCCGAATATCAACCGGTATCATATCTGTTAATATTTTGACTTCGAAATATGATATAAGATTATGATAAACCGTGATTGTTCGTGCATTATTTATCATCGCTCTTCTGCTTAACACCACACAGGTTCACGCATCGAATGAATCGACTAAGAATATCTTAGTCATTCATTCATATAGCGCTTCTTACCCATGGACTGATGAGTTTCAGCAAGGTATTAATCTTGGCATAGCCAATGCTCAAGCGCCTATCAAGCTCTCCATCGAATATCTTGATACTAAACGGGTTTATCAACCTGATTATCTACGATTATTTATCCGATACTTTGAAGCGAAGTATAAGAACTATCGATTTGATGCTGTTCTTATCACTGACGATAACGCGTTAAATTTGGTTAAAAATTGGCCTGGTAACCCTTTCTATGATCTTCCAATTATTGCCGCTGGCATTAATGATCCGTTTGCTGACCTATCTAGTGTCTCTAATCGAAGCCATATTATTTATGAAAAAGATAATATTAAGCAGACCCTAGATCTCATCGAAACATTGCAACCCAACTTAAATACTCTCTATTACTTGGCGGATAGAAGCTCAACCTCGGAGCTGGTAAGAAATACTGCATTTGAAGCGTTTTCACGTAATAAAAAGGTTAGTATCGTCGAATTAAGAGACCTATCTCTTCAAGAAGCGACGCAATTCTTAGCGGGTATTGATAAAAATGATGCGATTATTCTGACTCATTATAATACAGATCTGGCAGCTGGTTATTACCACAGTTATCGAGATATTGCGTATAAAGTCGCTCGTGAGAGTGCGGCACCTGTTTTTGTTTTTTGGGAGTTCTATATTAGTGGCGGAGTGATGGGAGGGTATGTCAATAGCTCGAAAGAACTTGGAATACAGATGATGCAATCATTGGACAAGTTTCTGTCACTGAACTTTAAACCTTATACAGAACAGAGAGAATTCAGTCGTCCAGTTGTTGATTTTAATGCGTTAGAACGATTTCAAATACCACATACTCGTTTGATGAAAGATACGATCATATTAAATAACCCCAAAAATGTATTCGAAGATAACTGGCAATTGCTCTCGATTGTATTTGTTCTGATTATGAGCCTTTTCACGGTGATTGTGACTCAAGCTATAACACTGAAACAACGAAGAGAGCTGAATAAGAAGAATAAGCGTATCGTCCAATTACAAAAACGGACGTTGAAAACCCAAAAAGATATGATTGTTGTCTTAGGGGATGCGATAGAAACACGCTCTGGCGAAACTGGAAACCACGTTCGTCGGGTTGCTAAGTTATCAGCTCATCTCGCAAGGTTGAAAGGACTAACTCATCGGGAGATTGAGTTATTAGAGATCATTAGTCCTATGCATGATGTCGGTAAAATAGCAGTCCCTGAATCAATACTCGATAAACCCGGAAAATTGAACGCTCAAGAGTGGGAGGTAATGCAAAAACACACGGATTTTGGCTATAAATTATTAAATTCTAGTAAGGGAGACGTATTTAAAATTGCGGCAACGATCGCTTACGAACATCATGAAAGATGGGATGGAAAGGGGTACCCATTAGGTAAGAAAGGGAATGAAATTCATATTTTTTCTCGAATCACCGCTATTGTGGATGTATTTGATGCTTTGCTCAGCGTACGTTGTTACAAAGAAGCATGGCCTCTTGATGATGTGATTGACTTCCTAAGAGATCAGCAAGGGAGACAATTCGATCCAGACTTGACTCAATTATTTTTAAAACACATTTCTAGTTTTGTAGTGATAAGGGGAGTTTATCCAGATAAAACGCATTCTTAATAAATGCATTAATAATTCAGAGAGTGATACAAATAGAATTATTTAAAATTAGTGCAACGTATAATTATCAAACTGTTAACTATGTCATGCATGTAATTCGAATGCCGAATATGATGAGATAACCAGTAGCATTAGAGAGCACAGTATGAATCACTCCAAAGTTAATTGCGTTATATTTGATTGTGATGGCACCCTTATTGATAGCGAAATATTATGTTGTGAAGCTTTGTGTTTTGTTATATCGCTTTATGGCATGTCAATGAGTCAAGAAGAAGCTATGGCGCACTTTGAGGGAGGTAAACTTGCGGATATTCTCTTAGCAACCTGTCAGCGAATTGGCCTAAATGCATCAATTGATGAACTTGAACCGTTATATCGTAATAAGCTTGAAGAGTTGTTTTGTGAGAAATTAACACCGATGAACGGTGCTATAGGTTTACTTAGTTATCTGGAAGAAAATGGGATTGATTATTGTATTGCATCAAACGGACCTAAAGATAAGATTGAAGAGTCTCTAAAGCTCACGGGCCTGATTAAGTATTTCAATGGTAAAGTATATTCAGCCTTTGAAGCCAATAGTTGGAAACCTGAACCCGATTTGATTCAATATAGTGCGATGAATATGGGGTATTCTCTACGTGAGTGCTTGTATATTGACGATACACCTAAAGGTGTAGAAGCAGGATTGCGAGCTGGTGTAAGGACCTTACAGCTAATCGGCTCTTACACTCAGCAGAGTAACGGAGATGCAATTCGCATTAGTAACTTAACTCAAGCAATCGAATATTTATAAACTCAATTCGTGAGTAGTGAATTATTACAGTGAATATATGTTTGGTTCATTTGCGTACTTGGCAGAGCTTTAACGACTTGCTTTAAATCATCAAAGAACGTACCGCATCCACCACAAAGCATTTTGTTGGAGTCAGAGATAAGATATTCCTGATTTCCACATAAAGGGCAGCACAGACCGTTACTATTTAGTGTATTGTTATTATTCATTATTTCTCCGGCAGCAATGAGAAGATACAGTGTATGTAGTTATTTTTTAAGGATAAATTAGTAATATTATTTTTATATAATAAGACTAATTCTTAATCCCTACTCAATCAATGGATTTTAGTCATAAGACTTTACTTGATACGGGTTGTTTCATAATTTCATTAAGTGTTGCGATTAATCTCATAAAATTGAGTTTGTTGCGGCTAGCGGACTCTCTCCCCTAAGAATTTCTCTCTTGGCGTATCCGTGACATCGATGCATACTTTGTTTTGATTATGTATGGATTCGGAGGGAGGTAAATAATGAGTTCCCCTTATTGTATTGTCTTAACGACGACAAATTTGCCTGAAAATCGCGACAAATTGATTAATGAAGTATTGCAGCAACAACTAGCAGCATGCATACAAACGTTAGCGATTAATAGTCACTACGTTTGGAAAGGCGAGGTGTGCTCTGATGATGAGGTTCTACTTATCATAAAAACTACACGTCGCTGTTATCCGGCTTTAGAACAATTAATTGTTGAACATCATGTTTATGAGACTCCACAAATTGTGCAAATTCCGTTTAAAGAGGGATTTAATCCTTACTTGGCTTGGCTAAATGAAAATACGCGACGTTGAGTTACAAAAATAAAGAGTGCGGTCAGTGCTCCAAGTGTATCCATTAGCATATCTTTTTGCGCGTCCCAAATATCGCCTTGAGATCCTAAAAAGGCGATTCCTTCTTCTCCACCAGCGATCGCTGCGTACCACCATTCGACGATTTCATAACCTGCCGCTAGCGCCATGATGGCAAATAGAGCATAAGGTAATGCTATAAAGGGCTTCGCTAGGTTTCTGTTAACCAAGTACTCAGCTATTGGATAGGCAAACAAGCCGATTGAGAAGTGTGCGACGCGATCAAAATGATTTCTATTTGAATCAAATAGATTGTTAAACCAATCAAATGGCACTTCAGCAAACGTATATTTTGCGCCAATCGTGTGTAAGCATAACCAGATGAACATTAGGCAATAACTTGTTTTACTAAATCGATAATGACGAGAGATTAGAAAAACTCCGCTCAAGATAGCGATCGCTGGGATAACTTCCGCGACCCAAACAGCTCGAGAGAATGGATCTATAGCACTAAAAATGAACACAGCACTATAGAGTAAAGCAAGAGCTTTAAGTGTTGTCGTATAGTTTTGGTGCATTGTTTTTCCTATTTAGTATGGTGTTGTATTGACTAAGTTCATCATGACATGCAATAAAACATTGTTCAATTAAATGTTCGTTTACTGAGAGGACCGGTCAGGAAACGAGTGCTTTCGTGGCTTTGATCATTGAATGATAGATGCACTTAAACCAATATTAGGCGTTGCTTGACTTAGATCCTTATTAGTGCAGGGGTAATCATGTAAGTTGTCACTAATAGTATGCCTGATTTTTCTTACTACCCAAATTCACAAAATAGGTCTGTTGCGGCTATGGAGCCTCTACGTTCGGGGGGATACTTTTTACATCCTACAAATCAACGATGTTTGGGATGGAATTTTGATTATTATTTCAATACTCAACGTAATCAATTGAATGAAAGTAGTTAATTGCTTTGTTGAATTGATTTTTGTTTTGTATGTTATTTGTCTTGTTATAAATATCTTACATGGATGATTTAAAGAAACGGTAATATTAACTTTCTCTATATGTAATATTCATACTTTAGTATGTACATAAAACGTAAATTTGTTGGTGGAAAATTTAATAATTATATGAGTGCATAACTTTTTGTTGATAATTTAAATATTATTAATTTAACTAAAGTACATTTGATTATGCATGTGGAATATCGATTGTTGCTACATAGTGGCAAGGTTGATGGAGGTAAGATTTTATATTTTACTTTGAGTGCGCTCACAAATTACCATGAAAACTATAATAAACAGGAGGTTATGAGTTTTAGTGTTTAAACTTTAAATTCATAAATTAATGTAAAATCAATGACTTATTTAATTGGTTAACCTTTTTGTTACATTTCATGTTAAGTGAGATCACGATCAATATTAGAGGCTAATTACTAAAAATCCATTGAACAAAAAAATATAGTGTTTACGGTTGAGTAATATATAGGCACAAAGTTTGTGGTTGTTTTTTATAATTACCTTATCGATGAAAATATAAATAGTTAACTGCCTGTGGAAAACCTTTAAGTTTAATTTGTGTATGAGAATGGAGTCTGCTAATGAATAAAGTTGCTTTAATAACAGGGTCAAAAGGAGGAATTGGCTCTGCTATTTCATCTCAGTTGGTCGCTGATGGATATCGTGTGATTGCAACGTATTTTACTGGCAATCATCAATGTGCACTAGATTGGTTTAATGAGAATAATTTCAATAAAGATCAAGTGCATTTGTTTGAGTTAGACGTAACAGACACTGAGCAATGCGCAAAACGTTTGGGAAATTTGCTAGAGCAAGAAGGGACGATTGACGTTGTTATTAACAATGCTGGTATTACTCGTGATGGCATGTTCAAAAAAATGACTTATCAGTCTTGGGACGATGTGCTTCAAACCAACTTAAACAGCTTGTTTAATGTCACACAACCTCTATTTGCCGCTATGTGCGAAAAGGGAGATGGTCGAGTCGTCAATATTTCATCCGTTAACGGCCTTAAAGGTCAGTTTGGACAAGCGAATTATAGTGCAGCCAAAGCTGGAATGATTGGTTTTTCAAAAGCACTTGCAGCAGAGGGTGCTCGTAGTGGCGTAACCGTAAATGTTATCGCACCAGGTTATACTGCAACCCCAATGGTTGAAGAGATGAAACCAGAAGTGCTTGAGTCGATAAAATCGTCGATTCCCTTAAAGCGCTTAGCTAAACCCGAGGAAATTGCCAAAGCGGTTTCATTTTTGGTTGGTGATGGTGGGGCTTACATCACAGGTGAAACGTTGAATGTCAACGGCGGCTTATACATGCACTAAAGGCTTGGGGGCATTATGGAAAAAATATTTATAGTTGCGGCTAAGCGTACCGCAATTGGAGCTTTTGGTGGCTCATTAAAAAATAGTTCGGCTGGAATCTTAGGAGCGAAGGCGATTGAGGGAGCACTACTTTCCGGTGGCGTTGATCCTAAGATCATTGATGAAGTTATCGTGGGGAATGTGATTAGTGCAGGTCAGGGCATGGGTATTGGCCGTCAGGCAGCGATGCTCGCAGGAATCGATGAAAGCGTCCCTGCTTATACATTAAATATGGTGTGTGGTAGTGGTATGAAAACCGTGATGGATGCCGCGAGTCATATTAAATCCGGAGATGCAAAAGTCGTTGTGGCTGCTGGGGTTGAAGTGATGTCACAGATACCATTTATCGTACCAAGCAATGTTCGTGACGGTCATAGAATGGGCAATATGAATTTGTCTGACTTGTTGATTACAGACGGTCTTACCGATGTATTTAATCACTACCACATGGGTGTTACTGCGGAAAATATCGCGAAGGAAGTCGGTTTAGATCGAGAAGTACAAGACGAATTTGCTTTATCTAGCCAAAGAAAAGCGATTGCTGCAATTGAGGCAGGACGCTTTATAAATGAGATCGTAGCTATCGATATTAAAGTACGTCGTGAAACTATTTCATTTGATACCGACGAGTACCCAAAAAACAACGCGACACTGAGCAGTCTGCAAAAACTGAGACCGGCTTTTGATAAAGAAGGCACGGTGACGGCAGGTAATGCATCGGGGATTAACGATGGAGCTAGCGCTATTATTTTAGCCAGCGAAAGTGCCGTTGCTGAATTTGGCTTAACACCAATTGCGGAACTAACAAGTTACGCACAAACAGGTATTGATCCAAAGGTTATGGGGCTAGGTCCGGTTAAAGCAGTGACACAAGCTTTAGAAAAAGCCGATCTTACTACTCAAGACATCGATTTATATGAATTAAACGAAGCATTTGCCGCACAAGCGCTCGGAGTGGTCCATCAACTGGCAGAGCAGCATGATGTGCCAGTGAACTCTATATTAGACAAAGCCAATGTTAATGGAGGCGCGATTGCACTAGGACACCCACTAGGCGCATCGGGCAACCGAATTATTGTTTCGCTTATTCACGAGTTGAACCGTCGTGGTAATCAATATGGCGTCGCATCACTATGTGTGGGTGGCGGTATGGGAACAGCAGTTGTTGTTAAAGCAATCAAATCAAATTAATCAGCTTCACACTTAGGAGAAACATTATGTACACGGATTTTTTTAAAGGCTTCACAGATCAAACTGAAAAAACATTAGAACCATACGTTAAATTCAACAAGTTAGTGACTAAAAATGTTGAAGTGATGACGGAGCTTCAGCTTAATGCCATTCGTACTTATAGTGAAATGGGCCTAACGCAAATGAAAGCAGCGGGCGAAGTAAAGGACGTCGTATCTTTAACTGCGTTTAATGGTCAACAGCTTAACGTTCTGAACAAACTGTCTCAGCAGATGATGGATGACAGTAATAAGCTTCAAGCGATTGCAAAAGAGTTTAAGGATGATGTCGACCAAATGACATCAGACAATCTAAAAACAGTGACTCCTGCGTAACGTTGTCTACTTTGCCGCCTTAGGGCGGCATTTTTTCCGAAAACAGGAGTCACATTATGTATCAACACTTCTTTTCGGACTACCTTGTCAAGCTCCAAGAAACCAATCAAAAGTGGTGGGAAGATCTAGAACTAAACAGGGCAGCCGCAAATTCTCCTTTGAATAAGGCAATGCAAGAAGTGAGCTTAGAAGACACTGCTAAGTTATTTGAAAGTGCAGCAAATCAGCCTGCGTCCCTACTTAAGGTACAAACCGAATGGTGGCAGCAGCAGCTCGCTATTTGGCAAAGTGTTGCCCTAAGTGGCAATACTGAATCTCTTGTAGAAGCAGACAAAGGTGATAAACGTTTTAGCAATGAAGGTTGGCAAAACGATGCATTCTACAATTTTATTAAACAGTCTTATTTGTTGTTTAGTAAAACTTATCTAGAGACAATTAATAGTGTCGACGGGCTAGATGAAAAGAGCAAAGAACGTTTGAGCTTCTTTTCTCGTCAAGCTATCAACGCTCTCTCACCAAGTAACTTCATCGCAACTAACCCAGAACTTCTTAAACTTACCTTAGAACAAAATGGTGAGAACCTATTGTCAGGGTTAGAACAATTAAGAGAGGATCTTGATTCAAGCGCTGATATCTTGAAGATACGCATGACTAACAATAATGCGTTTAGAGTGGGTGAAGATGTGGCGAATACACCGGGCGATGTGGTGTATCAAAATGAATTATTTGAATTGATTCAATATCGTCCGCTAACAGAGACCGTTCACAAGACACCACTTCTCATCGTTCCTCCATTTGTTAACAAATACTATATCTTAGATCTTCGTGAAAAGAACTCTATGGTTCGTTGGTTGTTAGAACAAGGCCAAACCGTATTTTTGATTTCTTGGAGAAATCCGAGCGAAGCTCAACGTGATGTTGAATTTGGTGATTATGTAACGGAAGGCGTTGCTAAAGCGGTGACTGCAATTGAGTCCATTACCGGTGAGTCTCAAATTGATGCCGCTGGTTACTGTATTGGCGGGACAGTCTTAGCATGTACTTTGTCGTACTATGCAGCGAAGCGTATGAAAAAACGCATCAAGAGTGCCACATTCTTTACCACGCTACTTGATTTCTCTCAACCGGGAGAAGTTGGAGCCTATATCAACGATACCATTATCGATGCTATCGAGGCTCAGAATAACGCTCGTGGTTTCATGGATGGTCGCTCATTGAGCGTGACATTCAGCCTCTTACGTGAAAATAGCTTGTATTGGAATTACTATGTCGATAATTACCTGAAAGGTAAGAGCCCAGTCGATTTTGATATGCTCTATTGGAATAGTGATAGCACTAACGTTACTGCACCGTGTCATAACTTTATGTTACGTCAGCTGTATCTTGAAAATAAGCTAGTTCAAGATAAAGGCGTTAAAATCGGTGGCGTTTGGATCGATCTCGATAAAATTAAAGTTCCTAGCTACTTTATTTCAGCCAAAGAAGATCACATTGCTTTGTGGCAAGGAACCTACCGCGGAGCTTTGAATGTCGGTGGTAACAAAACGTTTGTTCTTGGGGAATCGGGTCATATTGCGGGTATTGTGAATCATCCGGCTAAAAACAAATATGGGTTCTGGGTCAATGAGGCGTTGGACGATAACGCTGAAGATTGGCTCAACAATGCTTCGCATCAAGAGGGATCATGGTGGCCGCATTGGCATCAGTGGTTACTTGGATCTTCACCATCTGAACGTATTGAACCCTATACGCAAGGAAATGAAGAATTTCCAATCTTAAGGAATGCTCCTGGGATATATGTAAAGCAGGTTCTTCCTATAGAAGATGCAGAAGTAAAAGAGTCATAACGTAAAAAGCCCTGTTAATTCAGGGTTTTTTTTGAATTTAATTTGTCGATTCATCAAATTATATTTGTATTTATAAAGTAGTTTTGATTTAGTGTTGTATTCGCGATCGAAGTTATCCTCACTCTGTTAATCGTGACATTAGTATTTACGATAAGCACCTAGCAGGCTTTTGGGAAATTAAGTTAACTGGTTATAGCGATATCACTCGAGAGCATATTGGACGCAATTTTAAAGAGACGGATTATGAAAACAATTGGTGTTATCGGCGGAATGAGTTGGGAATCGACAACGACATACTATCAGCTATTAAATCTCGGTATAAAACACCAACTTGGTGGTTTGCATTCAGCGAAGATTATTCTTAACAGTGTCGATTTTGCTGAAATTGAAAAGTTACAGCATCAGGGGAAATGGGACGAAACAGCGGTGATCTTAATTGAGGCTGCACAATCACTCCAACGTGCAGGTGCTGACTTTATGATTATCGCGACTAACACTATGCATAAGGTCGCTGAGCAAGTTGAAGCCTCGGTCGACATTCCATTAGTTCATATTGCAGATGCAACCGGACAACGTTTGGTCGACCAAGGTATTTCTAAGGTAGGCCTTTTAGGTACTGCATTTACAATGGAGCAAGACTTTTATAAGCGTCGTTTAACGGAGAAGTTTGGCATTGAAGTCGTGGTACCCAATGGTGTGCAACGTCAATTAGTTCACGACATCATTTATAAAGAGTTAGTCCAAGGTATCATCACTTCTCAATCGAAAGATGATTATTGCACCATCATCGCGGATCTCGCGGAACAAGGTGTTGAGGGAGTGATTCTAGGTTGTACTGAGATTGGCTTGTTAGTTAAGAATGAAGACTGTGATGTTCCTGTTTTTGATACCACCGAAATTCATGCACAAGCGGCGGTTCAAGAGGCATTGAATTGAATATAAATGTTTGGCTGCTATCCCTTTGCCAAGCGCTTCTCATGACGGGAAACATCTTATTGATTTCCGTTATTGGGTTAGTTGGAGAAGATATTGCTCCAAGGGATAGCTTAATTACGCTCCCGGTGGCTTTGCAGTTTCTTGGGTTGATGTGCGCAACGATTCCAGCATCAATGATAATGGGAAAGATTGGTAGGAAAAAAGGGTTTAGTATCGGCAATGTTGTCGGAATTTCGGGAGCTTCGCTTTCTACCTATGCGTTAAGCCAAGGTGATTTCAAATTATTTTGTTTTGGAACTTTCCTGCTGGGAATTGGTATTGGATTTGGCACTTTATATCGCTTTGCGGCAATAGAGCTTTGTGATGAAAGTGCTCGTCATCGAGCAATATCGATTTCAATGGCTGGTGGTGTTCTGGCTGCGTTGCTTGGACCCAATCTAGCGATTTACTCTCAACAATGGTTTGGTGACACTTCTTATGTTGGTGCATTCATGTCGTTAATAGCATTGAATGCTCTCGCTCTTTTGTTATTGCAAACGATTCGGTTTCCATCGGTTGTTGCTGGGAATGTGGCAACAAAATCTGATCCATTAAAAGATATCATCAAAGCACCTAATTTTATGTTAGCCGTGTTTGCTGCAATGGTCGCTTATGCAGTAATGAATATATTAATGACAGCGACGCCTCTTGCTATGATTGGATGTGGGTTTAATTTCGATAAAGCGGCTGGTGTTATTGAATGGCATGTTCTCGGAATGTTTGTTCCCGCATTTTTTACTGGTAAGTTGATTGAAAGGTTTGGTGCCCGTTTAATGATCTTAGCCGGTGGGTGTTTATTTGTTTTGTGTGTACTCATTAATATCCATGGACAGTCGATTTGGCATTTCACAATCGCATTAGTTTTGCTGGGGGTGGGGTGGAACTTCATGTTCATTGCGGCAACAGGATTATTTAGTCAATCTTATCAGGTGCATAATCGTTCAAAGGCTCAAGCGTTTAACGAGTTTTTTGTATTTAGCTGTGTAACGGTCACTGCGTTACTGTCGGGTTGGTTAGAAGCGACTATCGGTTGGGAGAAGCTAAATATTTACGTGCTACCTTTTGTGATGATCGTGATTTTGTTGTTTGTGTTTGACCAATATCGAACTAACAAAGCGATGGCATAAGAAATTAACGCTATAAAAAAGGGGACCAACCGGTCCCCAACATTCATAGGCAGTGAATAAACCGAATTTGCAACCCAGTGTTACTACCTGAGTTGCTGTTAATGATTAAACTTTGGCAAATGTGTAAGTTCTAAAACCGCCAATCAAGTTTCTCGCTTTGTAGCCATTGTTGATCAATTGACGGTACGCTACGTTACCGCGTAACCCGACTTGACAGTAAATAACAATTTCTTTGTCTTTTGGTAGCTCATTCATTCGATGACGAAGTTGATCAACTGGGATATTGATTGTTCCCTCGATGAAACCACCATTTTCAAGCTCACCAGGGTTACGCACGTCTAAGAGCAATTGGTTGTCATTCAGTGTATCGATGTCATCGAAATGGATCGGAGTTAAATCACCTTTGATTATGTTGTTTGCAACAAATGCCGCTTGGTTGATTACATCTTTAGCGCTACCAAATGGTGGAGCATACGTCAGCTCTAAATGTTGCAGCTGTTCCACGGTCATACCAGCGCGTTGTGCCACAGCCATGATGTCGATACGTTTATCGATTCCGTCTTTACCGGCTGCTTGAGCGCCGTAAATTTTACCTGTTACCGGATCAAATAGCATTTTGAATGAAACGGTTTCTGCACCTGGGTAGTAGCTCGCGTGGCTAGCGGTGTGGACGTATACTTTTTCGTAGCTAACGCCATCAGCCTTTAGCTGTTTTTCGTTTTTGCCTGTCGATGCAATGGCGAGGTCAAAAATTTTGCATATCGCGGTACCTTGAGTACCTTGGTAACGTTCTGAACGGCCAAACATATTGTCTGCTGCCATACGACCTTGTCGGTTTGCGGGACCCGCTAGTGGTACAAGTGTTGGCTTACCTGTTAGGAAGTCAGCTTCTTCAATGGCGTCACCAACTGCATAAATAGATTCGTCACTGGTTTGCATAAACTCGTTGGTGTAAATGCCGCCTAATTGACCAATTTGTAGTCCTGCTTCTTGTGCAAGCTTGGTTTCTGGGCGAACACCGATAGCCATGATCAATAGATCAGTATGCAGCAATTCCCCAGTGCTCAATGACAGAGTGAGTGCGTTTGTATTTGGTAAGTACTCGACTGCGCTTAATGCTGTGTTGAGTCTTAAATCAATACCATGAGAGCGAATCTCTTCGTGAGCAAATCCAGCCATTTCGCGATCAACAGGTGTCATTACTTGGTCTGCTAATTCAAGCAGTGTGGTTTTGATCCCTAATTGATGAAACGCTTCCATCATTTCTAAACCAATAAATCCCCCACCTACAACCGTTGCATGTTTAACATCGTTAGTTTTGATGGTTTGGATAATGTTATCCATGTCAGGGATATTGCGTAGAGAATGCGTTAGAGGGTTATTGATACCTGCGATAGGAGGAACAATGGGCGCTGCACCCGGGCTAAGGAGTAAAAAATCGTATTGTTCAGTGTATTTACTGCCGTCGATTAAGTTTTTAACTGTAACAGACTTATCTTGGCGGTTAATTTGAACGACTTCACTCATGACTCGAACATCAACATTAAACCGTGCTAAGAAGCTTTCTGGAGTTTGCAGCAGAAGTTTGTCGCGATCTTGAATGTCACCACCAATATGGTAAGGCAAGCCGCAATTTGCAAAAGAGACAAACGGGCCTCGCTCAAACATGACAATTTCAGCATCTTCACTTAAACGTCTCGCGCGAGCTGCAGCTGACGCTCCACCTGCAACACCGCCAATAATTACTATCTTAGTCATTGGTTTCTCCATTATTGATATATCTATATAGCTTCTGTTGTTCGTTTATCCCTAGACAAAACAGAGCATCTCATATTGATGTTTTTTCGTTAGTGATGTCGACCCACTTGCTAGCTATTGTTCCATTCGAATCTATCGATGAAAGATCCAGTTTCAAAATCATAAAGGTGTAATTTAGAAAAGTCTAATATTAATTTTACTAATTTTTACAATCCTAAATTAGTATTGACTAATTTAATCTCTCTAGTAACATTTATGTCACAGTTAATATCGGAGTGAGTCATGAGTACACAGCCACTAAGCATGTCAGAAATGCAAGATAGAACAATAGAAGCCGCTGAATTGCTTAAAGTAATGGCCCACCCAGAAAGGTTAATGGTGCTGTGCCAATTAACACAGGGAGAAGTGGGTGTCGGCGAGCTTTTGCAAGCGTCGACATTAAGCCAATCTGCATTTTCCCAGCATTTAACCGTGTTGAGAAAGCACAACTTGATAGCTGCTCGCAAAGCATCACAGCAAGTGTTTTATTCATTGGCGGATCCGCGCGTCCAAGTTTTAATTGGTAGTCTGCACAGTGTTTTTTGTTGCGATAAACAATCGTAGATAGTTAAGAAATCCGCAGGTAAGCGGTAACCCAAATGCCCCTGAGCATACTGAAACACAAGTAAAGTATGTGATAGAGAGGGCTCGAACGTAGCACAATGCTGTAACTTCATGAATGACGTGTGCAGCTAAATTAACGACGAGGTGAATATGTTAGGGATGATTCCTTGGGAGTCTTTATTGGGCGGGATGTTACTGGGTGTATCAGCGACGTTATTACTTTTGTTTAACGGAAAAATCGCGGGCATTAGCGGTATCCTCACCGGTTTGTTGTCTTCAGAAAAAGGCGACTATGTTTGGCGTTGGCTGTTTGTCATAGGGATGATTGCTGGTGGTGCATTAGGCGTTAATCTGTTTGATATTCCGTTACCTGACATGAGTAATACTTCGTTAATTGGTTACATAGCCGCAGGCGCCTTGGTTGGCGTAGGTACACGTTTAGGTAATGGATGTACAAGCGGGCATGGTATATGCGGTATTGGGCGCTTATCAAAACGTTCTATTGTTGCCACGTGTGTTTTTATGTTCGTAGCCGTTTTGACGGTTTATGTACGCCAACACATTATTTAGGGAGGATGTTTCAATGAATCGTATCGGTTTCTATCTTATCGCCTTAACCAGTGGTTTGTTGTTTGGGACAGGTATGGCCGTTTCAGGCATGATCAGTCCCGAAAAAGTAATCGGATTTTTGGATGTAACAGGTGCATGGGACCCAAGCTTAGCGTTTGTGATGGGCGGAGCACTTGCTGTGTTTATGCCAAGTTATTTTTTCCTTATCCGTCCTAAGAATAATGCAATAACCGGTGAGGCACTTTGTATCCCATCGAAACAGAATATTGATACTTCGTTAATTTTTGGCGCAAGTATTTTTGGTCTAGGGTGGGGAATTGCTGGTGTTTGCCCAGGGCCGGCTGTGAGTAGCTTATCATTTGGTAATATAGGCATTGTATTATTTATTGTTTCTATGCTCGCTACATCATTAATTACAAAGGCGGTATTGCAAAACAAAAAGCCAACGTCTTTAGATATTACCTCTTAAGTTCTCTTCTACTCTTTAGGGCTCACTATTCGACTGGCTGACGATTAGAACGTCATCTTTAGTGATAGTGAGCCTATCGGGAGTGTCATTATGAGAGATTACCGTGTCTTTTAGTCGACCACTATAATCTACATTGGGGTAAGTCCAATCTCAATCCCAATCTCTCATCTATATATTTCCTCGCTCCTCATTATTTCTTTATTTACTTACCGTAAAGATTAGACGTGTCAATGTCAGTGCTAATCGGGCAATGGTCACTCATCTGAAAGTTCAATACATCAGCAGTGTTGAAGCTATTTTGGACTGTGTTGTGGCTAAGCAGCAAATCACTAGTAATAATGTGGTCGATCAATGAACGAAACTGGTGGGTTTTGTTCGGATTCTTGTTAGAACGAACTTTACAGCTCGCGTTGGTGCTTTCAGTTAACAATACCGCTTGAGTTCCCTCGGTCACATCATTCCATAACCAGTCATTACGATAGGCAAGGTTGTGATTGAAATCGCCCAAGATGATGTAAGGTTGCTGTTGTTGCTCTCGCTCCAAAATCCATTGGTTAAGTTGAATACCTTGCTGTTTTAAAGTTTGGCAGTGACGATTGTTTTTATACTTGCCACTGCAACGTGCTTTCAAGTGGATAGAAAGGGCGTGAATGGGGGAGTCTGAGTCAGGGTACAAGATAACGTAGGTGCCAAAGCGAAGTTTGCTCCCGGGACTTTTGTCGAGTTTAATGTCTGGCTTGTCTAATACAGGGATATTTTTGTCGATAGCAAATCCCGTATATTGATTAATATCGTCAAACTGATTGCGTTGATAACTTCGATTAGCGCGGTCAGACAAATAAATGTGATAGTCATTGCCTACTAGCTTTTCAATCGCTTGTTCACTATCGACTTCTTGAAACGCGAGCACATCACTTTTCATTGTAGAGAAATGGTTAGCGAGAGCGGCAAAATCTTTTTCCTCTCTTTGGGTGCTTTTGATCGACTTTATTGGGTCATTCGTTAACCACTCAATGTTCCATGTGGAAAATTTAATCGATGTGTCGGCAAAACCTGCTGGAGAAATAAGCAGGCAAGAAAAGAGAGAAATGAGGCGAATTTTTTTGCGTTCCATAGCGAATTTTCCTTGCAATGATATCGAGCCTTTATCCTACAAGACCTCGTCAAAAAGCAAGAAAAATTAATGCAATTTTGCAATTTGCATCGATTTCTTTTTATATGGGATCGGCAGCAATAAGATCGACTTGTTCTTGTGCTGTAGCTTGCTTTTATTGATCCAAATCAATGTTTTTAAGTGGTGCTTCTCGTTAAATACGCCACAACATATTGTGTTAGTCGAATAACAATTAGCCCTATATAGTGTATTTGTGGATAAGTCTGTGAGTATGTCTGGGTAAGGAGAAAAAGTGAAACCAATCGTAATCAAGCGCGACGGCTCGAGAGCTCCGTTTAATAGAGATCGCATTCAATCAGCAGTAGAAGCGGCGATGGATCATAAAGATCCAGACACGGCTATTTACGCGCTAAATGTTGCTCTTGCGGTAGAGTTACAGCTTAAAGATCACGATGAAGTTCACATCCACGAAATCCAAGACCTCGTCGAAAATGAACTGATGCAAGGGCCTTATAAAGCACTAGCACGTTCATACATCGAGTACCGTCATGACCGTGATATCGCACGTGAAAAACAAAGTGCTTTAACACGTGAAATCGAAGGTTTGATTGAAGAAAGTAACCTTGATCTGATTAACGAAAATGCGAACAAAGATGGCAAGGTAATCCCAACTCAACGTGACCTTCTTGCTGGTATCGTCGCTAAGCACTATGCAAAAACGCACATTTTGCCTCGTGACGTTGTTCAAGCACATGATGTTGGCGACATTCACTATCACGATTTAGACTACGCACCATTTTTCCCAATGTTTAACTGCATGCTTATCGACTTAAAAGGTATGTTGACGCATGGTTTTAAAATGGGTAATGCAGAAATCGACACACCAAAGTCAATTTCTACAGCAACCGCAGTAACAGCGCAGATTATTGCCCAAGTAGCGAGCCACATCTATGGCGGCACGACCATCAACCGTATTGATGAAGTGTTAGAGCCGTATGTTATGACTAGCTATAACAAGCACATGGAAATTGCGAAAGAATGGGATATCCCTAACCCTGAAGCATTCGCTATCTCACGTACAGAGAAAGAGTGTTATGACGCATTCCAATCGTTAGAGTATGAAGTAAATACTCTGCATACCGCGAATGGTCAAACGCCGTTTGTTACTTTTGGTTTTGGTTTAGGAACTAGCTGGGCATCTCGTTTGATTCAGCAATCTATCCTTAAAAATCGTATTGCTGGCCTGGGTAAGAATCGCAAAACTGCGGTATTCCCAAAATTGGTGTTTGGCATTAAAGATGGTTTAAACCATAAAGCGGAAGATCCAAACTACGATATTAAAAAGCTTGCTCTAGAGTGTGCTTCTAAGCGTATGTACCCAGATGTATTGAACTACGACAAAGTCGTTGAAATCACGGGTTCATTTAAAACGCCAATGGGTTGTCGTAGTTTCCTTGGCACTTACGAAGAGAACGGCGAACTGATCCATGAAGGTCGTAATAACCTTGGTGTTGTTAGCTTGAATCTACCTCGTATTGCGATTCGTGCTCAAGGCAGTGAAACCAAATTCTATGAGTTGCTTGATGAAAAACTTAAGCTTGCTCGTAAAGCATTAGAAACACGCATTTCTCGTCTTGAAAATGTGAAAGCACGGGTTGCACCAATCCTGTATATGGAAGGGGCATGTGGTGTTCGCCTGAAAGCGGATGATTCTATTGCAGACATCTTTAAAAATGGTCGCGCGTCGATTTCCTTAGGCTACATCGGCGTTCATGAAACCATGATGGCACTTTTCGGCAAAGACAATCACGTTTATGACGATTCTGAATTACGTGAAAAAGCACTGAACATTATCAAGTACATGAAAGACACTGTTAATCAGTGGACTGATGAAACCGGTTATGGCTTCAGCTTATATGGTACGCCAAGTGAAAACTTATGTAGCCGTTTCTGCCGTATCGATACAAAAGAATTCGGTGTGATTGAAGGTGTAACTGACAAAGGTTATTACACCAACAGCTTCCACCTTGATGTAGAGAAGAAAGTAAACCCGTACGATAAGATTGATTTTGAGATGCCATACCCTGAAATCTCAAGTGGTGGTTTCATTTGTTACGGTGAATTCCCGAATATGCAGCGTAATATTGAAGCACTAGAAAACGTTTGGGATTATAGCTATACCCGAGTGCCTTACTACGGTACTAATACACCGATTGATGAGTGCTACGAATGTGGCTACAACGGTGAGTTTGATTGTACAAGTAAAGGCTTTACTTGCCCGAGTTGTGGTAACCACGACTCAACTAAAGTGTCAGTGACACGTCGTGTGTGTGGCTACCTTGGAAGCCCAGATGCACGTCCGTTTAACTTTGGTAAACAAGAAGAAGTTAAACGTCGCGTTAAGCACCTGTAAAAACAAACGTTTATTGAGAATAACCAAATCAACCTGATTCTATCAGGTTGATTTGCATTTAAAGTGTCAAAAAATAGATAGGCAAGATGTTATGAATTTTCACCAATATTATCCAATCGATGTGGTTAATGGACCCGGCACGCGCTGCACCCTATTTGTATCTGGGTGTATTCATCAGTGTCGTGGTTGCTACAACCAGTCAACTCAACGTTTGGATTCTGGTGTCTATTTTACGCAGGAAGCTGAAGACCAAATCATCTCAGATTTAAATGATACTCGAATCAAACGCCGTGGCTTATCGCTATCTGGTGGTGATCCTCTGCATCCTGCGAATGTAGCGGATATACTTCGATTGGTTAAGCGCGTTCGTAATGAGTGTCCGGGGAAAGATATTTGGATGTGGACAGGCTACACCTTAGCAGAACTTGATGCTGACCAAAAAGCAGTAGTTGAGCTAATCGACGTTCTAATAGATGGTAAATTTGTACAAGAGAAGAGAGATCTCAACTTAGAATGGCGTGGCAGTTCAAATCAAATTATTCATCGCTTTACCGACATAGCGTAATTTGAGTATAAAAACTGTTTTTTAAATTCGAAAGTTAATGTTAAGTTACAAGTCATACTTGAATTTCAAAGGGTTGTGACTTTCATGTTCTCTCAACTACCAACACCAGTTTTAGATCCTATCCTCTCTCTTTCAGTGGCATATCGTAATGATATGCGCAAAGAAAAGGTCGATCTTGGGATTGGCGTATACCGCAATAGTGCAGGCGAAACTCCGATTATGCGCGCAATACAACAGGCGCAAGATGTTGTGGTTTCAACGCAAAAAACTAAATCATATGTTGGCTTAGCTGGCTGTGAAGAATTCAATCAGTGCATGATCAATTTGTTGCTTGAGGGTACCTCTGCAACGGATCGTGTTGCTGCGATTCAAACGCCCGGAGCAAGTGGCGCTTTGCGTATGCTCGGCGATTTAATGAAAGTAGCTCAGCCGGATACGACGGTTTGGATTTCAAATCCAAGTTATGTTAACCATAAACCAGTGATGGAAGCGGCTGGCTTGAAAGTTAGGTATTACCATTATTTTTCTCCCGTCACCAAGCAAGTTGATGCGGAAAAAATGTTATCTGACCTTTCTCAAGCTGGGCCCAACGATGTGGTGCTACTTCATGGGTGTTGTCATAATCCAACGGGGGCGGATATCGATTTTTCTGCATGGCAAGCGATTACTGAACTCGCCCAAAAAAACGGTTTCACGCCGTTTGTCGATGTGGCTTATCAAGGTTTTGGTGATGGCCTTGAGCAAGATGTGCAAGGTTTACGCTACATGGCGGAACGTGTAGAAGAAATGTTGATCACGACGTCATGTTCTAAAAACTTTGGCCTATATCGCGAGCGCACAGGTGCAGCGGTTGTCGTAGGTAAATCCCAGCGCGATGTTGATAATGCGAAAGGCAAATTACTCACACTTGCTCGCGCTACCTATACCATGCCACCGGATCATGGTGCAGCTTTGGTTAAAACTATCCTCTCAGATCAAGGCTTAACGTCAATTTGGAAACAAGAGTTGAGCGAAATGCAGCAACGTTTGTTAAACCTTCGTCAAACCTTATGTAATGAGTTGAGAAATAACCACAATACGACACAATTCGATTTTATCGAAAGCCACAAGGGCATGTTTACTGTGCTAGGCTTTAGTCAAGACCAAATGACGCAACTTCGTGAACAATATGGCATTTACGGAGTGGGGGATGGTCGAATTAATATTGCAGGTCTCTCGGAAAAAGATATTCCGTACGTTGCAGATGCCATTATAAAAGTATCTTAAACGTAAATAGAAGGCCCGTCATTGACGGGCTTTTTGTATTTAAGTCCGAGATTTTATTCAGCTGATGGGGGAAGCGAATGAAAAATAGAACAAAGATCGCGTTATTGTTATTGTCGTCTTTTGGTTTAATGGCATGTGATGTAGCGACAAATACATCACCGAAAACGGATCCAAACACTACTGCACAAACCGCAGTAGTTTCAGAGGCTAGTTCCAGTGACAATGTCACAAAAGAAAAGGTAGAGACAACGAAAGCCGAAGTTGTCATGAAAGCGAAAACCACATCAGATGGTAAGCTAATTTTGGGTGAACAAGAGTGGGTTTATATCCCAGGCCTTAAAGAGAGTTTTAAAGCCCGAGTCGATACGGGCGCAACCACATCTTCCGTCAGTGCAGTAGATATTCAGCCATTTGAGCGTGACGGGGAAGATTGGGTTAAGTTCAAGATTGAGCATGATGGCATCAACAGTGATGAGATCGAACTACCAGTAGAGCGCTGGGTTAAAATTCGTCAATCAAGTGCAGAGGGTACGCAACGACGAGCTGTGGTTGTTGCTTGGTTACAGATGGGCGATTACAAAGCTCAAACAGAATTTACCTTAGCAGATAGAACTCATCTTACTTTCCCTATTTTGCTTGGGCGTAGTTTTGTTAATGGTGTTGCCGTCGTAGATGTCAGCCAAAAGTACATTCAAGATAAACACAAAGAATAAAATTCATTCAGTCTATCCCCAAATATGCTTAGGCTAATTGTAAAATGGAGATAGCGCCATTTGTTTGATATAAAAATAAACCCGCAAATGAGCGGGTTTTTTCTATTCTAAATTTGATAGCTTATTGAATATCAAGAAGCTCAACATCAAAGATCAATGTAGATGCTGGTGGAATCGGACCAGAACCGCCTTTGCCGTAAGCAAGATTGCTTGGAATAAATAAACGAACCTTGTCGCCGACAACCATGTAAGTTAGACCCTCTTGCCAGCCTTTGATGACTTGGTTTAGAGCAAAACTGATTGGCTCACCGCGATCAACTGAACTATCAAACACACTACCATCGATTAATGTACCGTGGTAATGCACCTTAACGCGGCTCTTTGCGATAGGGTGAACTGTACCATCACCTTTCTCAAGGTATTGATACTGCAGGCCACTTTCGGTAGTAATCACACCTTCATTTTTACCATTTTCAAGTAAAAACTCTTGGCCTTGGCTGAAATTTACATCAGCAGCTTTGTGGTTTGTCCAGGTGCGGTAAATAAAGAAACCTGCGAGAACAAAAATGATAATAGGGAAAACAAACTTAGTCATAGTATCTATCCATTGAATCTATTTTTTTAACAAGAAATTAATCGTGTCAGCAATACCTTGTGCATCTTGATGGCCAGAGGTAATCACTAGGTATTTACCATTAACAATGAATGTTGGTACAGAAGAAATATTACCAGTAGTGGTGATTTCATCCGCAAGATTCATTGCTTGGAAAAGTTGATTTTGTTGCTTCTCAGTAAAATTATAAGGACTAGTTAAGCCGCGGCTTTGAAACGCCTCATCAATAGCTTGTTTCTTCTGTGCTAATGTTGCGCCATCACCCATTTGAGATGCTGCAAATAGCTCATTCATCATAGCGTGATCTGGTGCAGTACCAATTTGCATTTCAGCCGCGTAGTAAATCATTGCGCCAATTTGTGCACTTTCATTAAAGGTAACGTGGACTTTACCAATCTTCTTACCAGTCAGTTCTTCAAGTTCTGGTAATTCATTTTCCATTTGACGACAGTGACCACAATTAAGCGAAAAGACTTCTGTAACTTGTGGCAGTCTGAATGTAGATAGGTTTGCAGCGAGCTTCTGATATTGCTCACCTTCTTTAGGAACGTTGTTGTCTGAACAACCAACTAGCACTGTGGTTACAGCGACGATGAACAGAGTGATGAGTTTTTTCATAATGAGATCTCTAAAAAACGTGAAATTGCATATTTGTTACGGTTGATTTTACCTGTATGTGCGTCACAAAAACACTCCTGTTGCATTAATTTAAATAGCTAATTGTTTCTAAAATCGCACTATGAGAAGAATTTGAGCGCAACACGCCATTTTTTTCTATTATCTGTTAAAGAACAAAGGCGTGTTGCCGATAGCAACAACAGTAGATAGTAGAAGTGAGTGGTGAAATGATGAAATATTTAGTATGGCCCATATTGTTGTTAATGGCTGGCTGTAGCAGCATGGAAACATCGTCATTGTTGCAAGATAATCTGTTAGATGTTGCCCCTAAAAATGCACACGATGTAATTCATCCAGAATGGGGTTATGGACCAGCACCTGTCGCTACCGAGGTTCAAGGCAACACTCGAATGCGCACAACAGTGACAGAATACGATGTATTACAGAACTTTCTGGTTCAAAACAACGTGAGCTATGAAGTAATGCCAGGAAATCACTTAGTGATTAAACTGACTGATAGCGTGAAGTTTCATACTGGCTCTTCAAGTGTGTCAGCGCAGTCTGCTCAATGGCTACAAACAATGGCTCAATTCTTACGTTCTCAGCCAAATATTGATGTGATTATCGATGGGCATACAGATAGTACTGGTAATGCTGGGTTTAATGACCGCTTATCTGAAAAACGAGCTAAAGCTGTCGAACAGCAATTGCTCCGTAACAACGTGAGCAAACAGTCAGTGTTTACTCGTGGCTACGGTGAGTACAACCCAACTTGCTCAAATTTAACCAGTGGTGGAAAGGCATGTAATCGTCGGGCTGAATTGCTGCTGATTGTATCAAGCGACCTATAAGGCTAAATCCGCCTAGAAAATCATCATTCAACATCTACTATCTCAAGAATAGTGACATCGTCGCTATTCTTGCTTGCAAAAGTCGTTATATTCCCATCCAATAATGCTAAGTCATCAGAATGAATCGCTGGTTCTCCTTGTTGTGGCAGCTTCCAATAGCACGAGAAATACAACAAATTCTGAGTTTAGCTTACGCTTAAATAAGTGAGAGCGGCGTTGCTCACTCGCACATCAATGAACTGGACATTAGATAAAAGAAGAAATGGGAGTCATCAATGAGTCATAAGAAATACATAGTGGCGCTGGATCAGGGGACCACCAGCTCTCGAGCTATAGTATTCGATCATGATGCAAAAATTATTAGTTCTGCACAGCGAGAATTTAAACAGCATTATCCACATGCGGGCTGGGTAGAACATGATCCATTGGAAATATTCGCAAGCCAAATCTCAACGCTAACCGAAGTTCTCGCTCAAGCAGGCATTCGAGGCGACGAAATCGCAGCAATTGGTATTACTAATCAAAGAGAAACGGCGGTTGTTTGGAATAAGCGTACTGGTAAGCCAATATACAATGCGATTGTCTGGCAGTGTCGTCGTACGGCTGGTCAATGTGAGGCGTTAAAAAATCAAGGCCACGAGGCGTTGATTAAACAAAAAACTGGCTTGGTGCTCGATCCTTATTTTTCGGCAAGCAAGATACAATGGATCTTAGACAACGTACCAAATGCAAGAGAGCAAGCGGAAGCCGGAGACTTATTATTTGGTACGATAGATACATGGTTGATTTGGAAGTTAACACAGGGCCGCACTCATGTAACGGACTACACGAATGCTTCTCGAACTATGTTGTTTAATATTAACACCTTAGAGTGGGACTCAGAGTTACTACGCTTGTTCAATATACCAGAGTCTATGTTGCCGAAAGTTGCTGACTCATCGAGTGTAGTTGGTCATACGGATATCTGTGGAATCAAAATTCCAATTGCAGGTGTAGCGGGTGATCAACAAGCCGCATTATTTGGCCATTTGTGTGTTGATCCGGGGCAAGCAAAAAACACCTATGGAACAGGGTGCTTCTTACTTATGAATACCGGTGAGACGAAAGTGGATTCAGGGCATGGCTTATTAACAACTTTAGCGTGTAATCGTGATGGTAAGCCGGCTTATGCACTAGAGGGTGCGGTATTTATGGGTGGGTCGGCAATTCAATGGCTACGTGATGAAATGCGTTTGATTCCCAATGCGGCAGCTTCAGAGCAACGCGCTTTGTCTGTCCCGTCATCAAATGGGGTATACGTGATACCTGCATTTACGGGTTTAGGTGCCCCTTATTGGGATGCTTACGCTCGCGGAACCATTGTTGGACTAAGTCGTGGATCAAATTCAGACCACATTATTCGAGCGACACTAGAAAGTATTGCCTATCAGACGCGAGATGTTCTTGATGCGATGCAAGCGGATGCTGAGATTACTTTATCTCATTTGCGTGTGGATGGCGGGGCGGTAGCAAACAACTTTTTAATGCAGTTTCAGTCGGATGTACTTAATAGTAAGGTATTACGACCTAAAGTTACTGAGGTGACTGCATTAGGGGCTGCGTATTTAGCTGGTTTAGCCGTAAATTTCTGGGAAACGATTAATGAATTGGCGGATGTTGCTGTGTTAGAAAAGAGCTTCGAGCCATGTGTTGATGAAGAAAAACGAGCTCGACGTTATGCTGGTTGGCAACGCGCTGTGGGCTGTGCTAGATATTGGGCTTCGCAAGAGCAGGAACAACAAGAATAAACGCTAATAGCCAAAACGTTGATACTGTACCTGTATGCCATAGCTTGATGTTATAGAGTGATAAAACCGACATTTTGTCGGTTTTTTTATGAGTGTTTAATTTGCGTAGAAACTTAGTGAGTTTTATCTGGGAAGCCTTATGGGCACATCAAGAGTATTCACTATTCGATTTTTGCTCGCCACATTTTAGTAAGAAAGTAGACATTAACACAGGCAATAAAGCCATTGGTTAGTACAACTGGCCATGAATCAATCATTAACCCGTAAGCGGTGAATAGTGCACAGCCAATGAAATTCAACACCCTAAGTTTAACAATATCTTTCATTGTCAAAGAAAGGGCCACCATAATGGATGCGGCATATCCTAACAGTTCAACCATATCCATAATTCACCTCTAAACCTTGTTGAGTTACTTACTGGCATTCACTCTTCATGGGCAAACGAGCACCACAATAGGGTATATCTAAGATAAATATAGACAGGAAACTGCGACGGCGGTAGATGAGCACTTTAAATTAGAGTTGTGTAGTCGATAAATGGCTAACGACCGGAGCAAGTCATCAAGGAAATGGACTTGGTTACAGGTACAAAAAACCCGCATTAAAGCGGGCTAATATTAATAAAGCGTTTGCGTATATTACCTCTAGGGTTATTTACGTTTGCCTTGAACTTGCTTATCTTCTTCAGTTAGATCGCGAATGCGACGGCTGATATCACGACGTTCTTTTGAGATTTCAGCACTTTTGATGATGTGGTCGTCAACGCGATCTTCGTAATCAGCTTTCATGTTTTTAATGATGCCGACGATTTCATCATGAGTCATGTTTGGCTTGATGTAGTCTAGTAGGTTTTCTAATAGATCCACACGTTTGCGGTTGTCACGAACTTTCTTTTCGTTGTCAATAAGTTCACGTTTCAGTTTATTCTTACGACGTGCGTGAGCTACGATTTCAAATACACCACTCATAGGTTCCTTTCCTGCTTATAACGTTAAACTCCCTTGATTAAAACATAACATTTGCTGTGATTACAGCATTTAGATCAATCATGACGCGGGCTTGACGTTTTTATCGCCAGTTAGATTAACGACGATTGAGCATCTGCCAAGTTCAATATATGATTTCATCACCGTTTCTATTTTCTTAACGCAAAATATGCGAATGTCAGACATTATTGTTCCACTGGATACACCTAGCCAGGTGGATGGACGCAGTAAGAAGTTAATTGCTGCCTACAAAAAAGAAAGGACACGTCAAGAATTCACAGAAGTTGAGTTGAACCGAGCTAAAATCGTAATGATTGATGAAAACGGCCAGATGAGAAGAATTTCACTGTTAGTTGAACACTAAAATCAGAAAAAGAATAAGGAAATGACAATGAACATCGAACTTACACCGATTGAGGCACGTATTATTGGTTGCCTTATTGAAAAAGAAGTCACGACGCCGGATTACTACCCTCTATCGCTAAATAGTTTAACGACAGCCTGTAACCAAAAAAGCAACCGAGAACCTGTCATGGCTCTTAGTGACACTGATGTACAAGATGGGATAGATGGACTTGTCGCTCGACGTTTGGTTAGCGATGAAAGCAGCTTCAACAGCCGCACTAAAAAATACCAACATCGTTTTTGTAATACGGAGTTTGGTGATCTTAAATTAAGTGCGCAAGAAAAAGCGATTGTGTGCTGTATGTTCTTACGTGGAGCACAAACTCCAGGTGAGCTTCGTACACGTACTAATCGCTTAGCTGAGTTCACTGATGTTAGAGAAGTCGAAGCGGTTTTAGACAAAATGGCATCGCGTGAATCTGGCGCTCTGGTAATTAAGCTACCACGAGAAGCGGGTAAGCGAGAGTCTCGTTATCAGCATCTATTCAGTGGTGACGTTGATATTGAAGCATTAACGGCAGCATTGGCAGTACCACAGTCAACAAGTGGTAACGCTCGTATCGATAGCCTTGAACAAGAGGTTCAGTCCTTACGACAAGAGTTATCTGAATTACGTGAACTTATTGAGTCACTCACTAGCTAATGCCACTCGATACCATTACGCGTTCGCACTGGTTTGTATATTTCGTGCGGACGCGCCATCAAGCTTTATATTGTGGCATTACTAATGACGTAGAGCGCCGTTTTGCTCAGCACTGCGCAGGAAAAGGGGCAAAAGCTCTGGTCGGTAAGGGGCCTCTAACGTTGGAATGGTTCCATAGTGTTGACTCGGGACGTGCGGTGGCATCAAGAGTCGAGTACCAGTTAAAACAACTTAAAAAATGCCAAAAGGAATCACTGGTTTCTGGTTTAACGCGGTTAGAAATTTTAAATGACGAAGGTGTGATTTCGATAAAACTCATCTAACTTTAAACCATTAATAAAAATAGTAGTTTGAAAAAAATTAAACATGCAGTTTACTTGTTTGAGTGAAAATTTTTATTGCGGCATCATCTATTTAATTATCTATTCACGTTTACACGGATTGTAGCGAAAGAATCACTTATTCAAAGTGTTACTATCTACGTAAATCTTGAAACTAAATCCTGATAAGCATCAATAATGCGTGATCTTATCATGTGATTCTGTGGTATAAACACAACGTCAGTGTCTTTGAGGGTTGTTTCATATGTATAAGAATCTTTTATTCGTCTTGTCAGCTACTTTTCCATTTGTTTCGGTAAATGCACAGTCAACCCAAGTTCTCAATGGTTACTGGCAATATGATGAATATTTAGAGGTACATCCTAAGCAAAAGCAACTGACTGACTTAATGGCTCAAACAGTCCGTGATGCTCCTCAGCCCCTCGTTATAAATCAAGACAAACCAGTGACTATATCAGTCGTTTACCCTGGGCAACAAATTTCAGATTACTGGGTCCGCAATATTAAAGCTTTTGAAATGCGGATGGAAAAACTCGGCATTCAATACCACTTAAACCAAGTATTCACTCGTCCTAATGCAGATGTCCGCCAGCAAAGTATTTCACTAATGGAAGCGGTAAAAAATAAGAGCGATTATCTTATTTTTACATTAGATACGACAAGACATCGTAAGTTTATCGAACATGTGATGAGCTCAACCGATACAAAGCTTATTTTACAAAATATCACAACTCCGGTTAAGTCATGGGACAAACAACATCCTTTTATGTATGTTGGCTTTGATCATCAAAATGGTGCTCGAGTGTTGGAAAGCTACTATAAGGATACGGTTCCTCAAGAGAGTCGTTACTCGGTTCTGTACTATTCTGAGGGGTACGTAAGTGATGCTCGTGGATTGACGTTTATCGAAGATATGACCCATAACGACAGTTATCAACTTTCATCATCATTTTATACAGAGGCAACACGAGAATCAGGTTTTAAGTCAGCGATTAACGCAATGGAGAAAGATCCTGATTTGACGTTTATTTATGCTTGCTCAACTGACGTCGCTCTTGGAGCTCTTGATGCTCTAAAATCAATAGGTCGTGACGATGTCATTGTGAATGGTTGGGGTGGTGGTTCCGCAGAACTAGAAGCTATAGCTAATGATGAGTTAGATGTGACAGCAATGCGAATGAATGACGATACGGGGATTGCGATGGCAGAAGCGATCAAATGGGATTTGGAATCTAAACCTGTTCCTCATGTATATTCTGGCGATTTTGAGTTAGTTACCAAAGAAGATTCGGCTGCCAAAATTGAACAATTAAAAAAACGTGCATTTAGGTACTCAGATAAGTAATGCTATTTTTTAAAAGGCAAAGTGGTAAAGATCGCTTAGCCACGCTTCTCACTCATTCTCTTTTCATGACGATTGCCGTTTTGACGGTTGTCGTGCTATTGCAAAACTATCAAGTAAATAGAGAGGTAGTTTCTCAAGAGGTTGAACGTTCAAAGCGTCAGACATCGACCTTAGTACAGAAGATTTTTGATTATCGATTAAAATCAATTGAGATTAGACAAGATAGTTTTAGCCGTAATGTCACACTTATACAAGCGCTAAGCATTGGTAACGACGCTGAAATTGGGCGCTATTTCAATGGGTTTGATAAATCAGATCCTGACGTTGCCCCTGACTTTCGTTTTATCACTTCGGAAAATAGAGTTATTTGGAGTGATGAAAACAACAGCTTTTATGGTTTGAGTAGCACGCAGTTAACTCAAATTAGTCAAGAGATGGGAACAAGTAGTCAATGGTATCTGTCTCAAGCCTATACCTCTATGGGAATGCGGTATCTTTTGCTCCGTAAAAGCCCGATGATCAATATCGAAAGCGGAGAGGTAACCGCTTATATTCATGGCGGTATTGTACTGAATAACAACTTTGCCTTAGTCAGCGCGCTTCTTGATGGCAGTAATGCGGACGATATAGTATTGACTGTCGGTTCAGCCATCATAGCTGAAAGTGATAATCAAGCGGCTGATGCCCATTTTGAATGGCTTGAACTCTATTCAAATATTCTTAATGATAGTGACTACATGGTCTCTCGCACCGATCTTACATTAGACGGTCTCGCCACATATTTAACAGTCTATACCGTCCAAGATAATGAACATATTGCTACTCTAATGCGTGGGCATTATTTATGGGTTGCAGCAGTTGTTATCTTGGTTATTTTTGTTGCATTGTATAATCGTTATTGGCTTGGAAAACGGATCTCAAAAGAACTGAGTGAGTTGATGAATTATACTGAGCAATCAATTAATACTAAACAAGTCGCTTTGTATTCCGGTTCGTCTATCTCTGAGTTTAATAAAATCGGCGCTTCTTTTCAGAACTCCTTTAAACGTTTACATGAACAAGAAAGACAATTTGTCGATTTGTTTAATTACTCATTGTCTCCAATCATACTGTGGGATTCAGACGGGTTTTTATTGCGAATGAACCCCGCAGCTGAACGGAGCTTTCGTATTGATGATTACGATGAGGGGCAATATCAAAACCTGATAGACAGATTGATTCCTCAAATCAAAATGTGTGCACAAGGTGCGACATTGACAGGGCTTAACATTGAAATCGGTAGCAATGTTTATCGTTGGAACTTGTCGCCTATTATTATTGATAGCAAAACGACACGAGTGATTGCACAAGCTCAAGATATTACAAGTTTTATAGAGGCGGAGCGTCAAAGTCAGAGCGCTCGAGAAGAAGCAGAAGCTTCCGCTCAAGTTAGAGCTGATTTTTTAGCTAAGATGAGCCATGAATTGCGAACACCACTAAATGGAATTCTGGGTGTGACTCAATTGCTCAAAGGTAGTTTAACTAACCCGAAAGATCTCAGTCAAATTGATGTGCTATGTAACAGTGGTGAACATTTACTCGCAGTTTTGAATGATATTCTAGATTTTTCAAAGATAGAGCAGAGTAAATTTAATATTGATTTTTCTGAGTTCAACTTACGTGAGTTGATTAATGCAATAGAAAAAGTATACCGTCCTTTGTGTGAAGATAAGCAAGTCGCATTCACCGTCACTACGAATGTCTCCGACAATATCATAGTCAACAGCGACCAAGTTCGTCTCAATCAAGTTCTGTTTAATTTACTGAGTAACGCGGTCAAGTTTACGCGACAAGGCGCGATTAGTCTTGCTGTAACCTTAAGTCGAAGTGCTAATCTACACTGGTTAAATATTGTGGTTGAGGATACAGGCATTGGTATTGAAGAACATCGTTTAGCCCATATTTTTGAACCGTTTGTCCAAGCTGAAGAAACAATTACAAGAGAGTTTGGCGGTAGCGGGCTAGGTTTAGCAATTGTAAATAGCCTAGTTGAACTTCTCGATGGTGATATCTTGGTTCATAGTGAGTTTGGTAAAGGTAGTTGTTTTAACATTACGATACCTATTGAGGCTTACGAAGCCTTAAACCAACCATTAAATCGAGTTCTACCAAGAGATCCTAAGACTTTGTTTGATCGGGAATTGAATGTATTACTTGTAGAAGACAATCATACTAACGCTTTTATCGCCCAAGCTTTTTGCGAAAAATATGGAATGAAAGTCAACTGGGTAAAGGATGGCTACCAAGCTATCGAATTTTTGAAAAACGATAGTGCGATAGATTTGATTTTAATGGACAACCAATTGCCAAATCTAGGTGGCATTGAGACAACACGAATTATCCGTCGTGATTTACAATTTAAACTCCCAATTCTAGCGTGCACTGCCGATGGGATGGCAGACACCAAAGAGGCTTTCCTGGAAGCCGGAGCTAACTCAGTCTTGGTTAAGCCTATTGGCGAAAGCGCATTAAACAATGCTCTATTAGATTTAAAACCCTTGTTGTCGCAACCCATTGTTTAAACGCTGAAATCGGTTACCTACGTTTAAAATTGGCTAGATGAGTAAGACTCTTGAAGTAAAAACATCTTTAAGGGGTCGTTCATTAGGATCTCTTGGCCAAATTGGATGCCGAGCTTATGTCCCTGCTTTTCTTTATTGATACTCACGACATGATACTCAATGTCTTTAGGTAATAGTGAACTCATCGCGCTATCAATATTGATTTGCGTACCTTTTGATAGTTCATTTTCTCCGGCAACAAACAGAGCACAGCCTGAAACGGAAAAATCGATCATTGTTGCATCATAAGCAATGTTATTGGCATTGAGTGTAATAGGTAAGGTTAATGAAAACCTTTCATGACTACGAATCGGTTTCGATGCAAAAAAACGTGGTAATCGTACAAATAACATAGTACTTGGCGTCGTTGTTAAGCATAAGACAGAAGATTTGAAAGCGATGATATGTCCGAGTTTAGTACTCGTCACTGACCGGACAATAATAGATACATTATTAACTTGACGCATTAAAAGGGCTTCATGCACCTTGGTCGGCAAGTCAATAATCATAAAACGCTCTGGTTTGCAGCCGATGTACAAGGAAGTGAAAACCATCGTATCTTCTGGACCAAACTGTAATGTAACTGAAATTTTGTTCCCTGGGTTAAGAAGAGGGAGGAGTTCGTCTATGGATTCATTCACACAAGGCATTCTATTCACTGAAGCTTAGTTAGTTATTATAAATTATCGCTCTTTGGCGATATGTGACAAACGAGGCAGGTCAATATATTTCGTAATGACTAATGCATTGTTTTTTCTAATTATGCGGCACTATACGCATATTCATGTTGAGTTAAAATAAGATTCATTTCCAATTTTAAAATTAGTGTTGATGTTATGCAGAAAATTAGAACTTAGCTCATTTTATGCTCGATGTAATCGCGAATATTTGAACGTTCTTCATTGGTTAGCTCGAGATACAATTTAGTACGCCGTAAAACAAGATCATCGATTGTATAAACAAATTCCGACTCGATTAAAAAATCGACTTCTACTTGATAAAGCTGGTGTGAAAATCGTAGGCCTAAGTCTTCTTTAGTCGAAACATTCGTTAATAATTTTCGAGTCATAGAGCCATATGCACGAAGCCAACGAGTTCTAATAGCTTGTTCAATATAGGGATAAAGTAACGAAAGCTCTTTTTCATTAGCGTCCCATTGGAATTCGTTACCCCCGGAAAGCGGTGTTGTCGCAGTCCAAGGTGGTTGAGTGATGGTGAGCAGTGGCGCTAACTTTTCTAAAGCAGATTCAGCAAGTTTTCGATAAGTTGTGAGCTTTCCACCAAATATGGAAAGTAAAGGCGCTTGATTCTCTGCGCAATCTAGATGTAAGACGTAATCTCTAGTGACATTTTGTGCACTGGATTTTCGATCGTCACATAAAGGTCTTACTCCGCTGAAATCTGCAATAATTTCCTGCGTTGTTAATGTGCTACGAAAATAGCGATTACATGCGTCAATAAGATACTGTTTTTCACTTGAATCGATTGAGACGGTGCGAGGGTCGCCATGGTATTCAATATCGGTAGTCCCAATCAATGAGTAATTATCAAGATAAGGAATGACGAATATGATCCGATCATCGTCATTTTGAATCATATAGGCATAAGGTTCTTGATGTAGCCGTTCGACAATAATGTGTGAACCTTTAACCATTCGCACATCATAGGGCGGTGGTTCGATATGGTTGTCTGCAATAAATTGACTCACCCAAGGCCCCGTCGCGTTAACTAGAGTTTTTGCATAACGTTGGTGTTGCTCGCCTGAACGAAGGTCGGTCAATTGAACCATCCAAAGACCATTTTCTCGTTGTGCTTTCTCTACTCGACAATAATTAGAGACTTCAGCCCCTAATTGTTGCGCTTGAATGGCGTTTAAAATAACCAGACGGGCGTCATCAACCCAGCAATCTGAGTATTCAAAACCATGAGAGAATGGGGGTTGTAGAACATCGTTGTTATTCAATGGGGTATAATGAGATTTTTCAAAAGTACTTTGTTTACCCAAGTGGTCATAAAGAAACAGTCCAGCGCGTAACATCCATTTCGGCCTAAGTTGCGACTGGTAAGGAAGTCTAAAACGCATGGGGTATGCAATGTGCGGCGCTTTTTTTAGAAGAATCTCTCGTTCAGAGAGTGCTTCACTGACCAAACGAAATTGATATTGTTCTAAATAGCGTAGCCCCCCATGAATTAATTTTGAACTTGCTGATGAGGTTGCGCCGGCAAAGTCTTGCGCTTCATACAGGCCAACTTTTAATCCTCGCCCGGCGGCATCATTTGCAATGCCTACACCGTTGATACCGCCGCCCACGACAATAATATCAAGCAATTGATCATGATTAGCCGTATTCAATCGTGTTTTACTCACAAATCTCTTACCTGTTCATCAATAGTATAATTGAGTTTAGATCCTAAGTAAGATTTTGAAAAATATAAGGAACAAAAAAAGAGAGCTAAGTGAGATTAAACTGAAAATCTAAGTATAGATAAAATGTGAGGCCATAGTCGGCAAGAATAGTGGAAATCAAAGTGAACTTTAGAAGTGGGTAAACTTGTTCAGTGATTTTTGTTCTGTCAGAGGGGAGGATAGTGATTTATGTTTAAACTAAAGCTGAATTCATCAACTGAATAAACTCGAAATCATTTTGGTCTCCTCTTCGGTCAACAGTGTCGTATGGCCATCATCGAGCTTACGATTAATTTCATTTCTTAACGAGCGGAGTTGTTCTTGGTTGAGTGCTTCTAGCTGCTGCTTAAATGCTTCAAAGGATAAAAGCGATGGCGATAATGCAGGCGACACCGAACTAGCACTTCGCTCTTGATAATAGTGTTTTGCATGCGTAATACTTCTCGCCATTTTGTTCACCAATTTACTTATTGATACAACAATTAGTTTAATTTTATATGGTGATATTATGTCCGTAAAGTGTCAGAAAATGTTCAAAATGGCGTGAAGTTGTGCCGAGTTATTCACCATTTTTATTGGCTCTATTAGCGGCAACGCGTACTGTGAATTTACTCGCTAGTGAGTGCAATTCAGGTAACATTCGGTAGATTAAATGCAGTTGTTGCAATACCATTCGTACCGAACTGTCTTCTTCATCTCGCCATTCTGTCAATCTTGTTTCGAGAGCAGGATCGTCAATGTCACTAGTATCGCATTCGTGGCACTGGTCGTTTAATTGTGCGAATAACACATCAAGATGATGATGGATAACACGATGCGTTTCGAGCACCAACAAATGGGTCTCTTCATCTTCAATTCTAGTCCGGTGCGCCCCTAGCGCGGAGATATAGCTCAGCAGAGCGTGGTTAAGCGTTAATAGTCTAAAGCTTTCATCCGTCGCTGAATGGTATTTCCCTGGCTCTACCAACATCGCACTGACTGCTGCCGTGAGATTGGCATCTTGGTTATGGGCACTACGACGTGCAATTCGATAACTTAGGTTATCTTTCTTGCCTAAACGGTATTGTCCTATGATTTGAGCTAAGTAATCTCTATTAGAACGAATCGCTTCCGCCATTACCTTGTGCAGGCGTTTGGATTGCCAATCGGGAAGAATAAATGAAACCGCGGCAACAGAGAGTAGGCAGCCAACAATAGTATCGATAAATCGAGGGAGAATAACCGCAAAACCCTCACCAAGCTGATTAAAACAAAACAGCACTAATAATGTGATAAAGCCCGTCGCGTAGCCATAATTAGCCAGTCTAAATACAAAAAATGCAACACCAGCAATGACGATAAATACCAATTGGCTTTCTGGTGACGGGAAGAAAGTCAGCAGGGGAATACCAACAAATAGCCCAACAAGAGTACCGGCAATTCGAGCAGCAATTTTTTGTTTGGTTGCACTGTAGTTGGGTTGGCAAACAAATAGGGTTGTTAGCAAAATCCAATAGCCGCGCTCAATATCTAACAACTGAATAAAAGCGTACCCTACAGTAAGGGCAACTGACATTCGGATGGCATGACGAAATAGCATCGAGTCTTTATTTAAGTTACTTTTAACTCGCAGCCACATCATCTTCAAACTGTGCGCATCGGTATCATCAAGCATCCCTTCTTCGAGACGATTAGTGTCCGGGTTATTAACATTATCAAGTTGCTTTTCGACAGTGGCTAAGTTGTTGAATAAATAACCGAGTTGCGATAGCAACGAACGCCAAGCTGGGTTGTTTTGTTGTTGAAGATTTTCAATTGAATTTTGCAATTCATCCAATGCGAGGATTGAGTCATTATTGTTTTGAAATGCTTTTCCTAAACGAATTGAATTGGCGATATCCCGACAGCTTTTTGCTTGGGACTCGAGAACGTATTTGAAACGAAATAAGACATCGTAACGGCCAAAGTGCTGCGCGAGTTCTTGGTAGCGATAGTGGCTTGAACTGGCTCGTTCATGAATATCTTGAGCAAGAAAATAAATGTTAAGGAAACGGTCACTTGCGCCATCCACATGTCCGCGTCGAGAACGGCTCAAGAGTGTCGCTTTACAAGCATTAAGAGCTGAAACGGTTGAAGCATTGAGTGTCGCTTCCTTGATGCGATAAGGTTGGGGAACAAGGTTCGAAACAGGATGGAACAGCTCACTTTTGGCGTCCAAATAGTTCGCGAGTTGAAGAAAAACATTCGCTAGACTTTGCTGAACTGGTTGCATTGGCCACAACATATGCCAGAACATCGATACGACGGAATACCAACTTGCCCCGGCTAATAACATCAACGGTTGATACCAAATATTCTGGCTTTCGTGTGCTCCAAGCATAGTGTAGATAGCAATAAGCAGGGAACCAAAGGCAATACTTGCGTATCGAGGGCCGATTGCACCTAGCATGATAAAGACGAATGTCGAAACGAAAAGGCCAAGAGCAAACCAAATCGGTTGGTTGAACAAAATTTCAATCGACAGCGCAGCAATACCAAAACAGATCAAAGTTAAGACTACCGATTTTAGTCGACCGGTAAAATTATCGTCACTTTCAGCGAGAGCAGCAGCAATAATACCTAGAATTAACGGAATAATTTGCGTATTCAGATCGTAGTGCCATGCTGGAATTACCACACCTAACAGCGTGACCAGAATAAGAAGGCTGTAATTGAAAGTTTTGTTTGCCCAGTACAGGCGTATTTGGCTGATAAATTGCACGTAACGTCACTTTTGGTTCGCGAATGAACACATATTATCAAAGTTCCTATGGTAAACTTCTGATGTAAATAAAGAAACACTCTCGTTTGCTGAATATTTAAACAATTGAAATGTTGACATTAATTTTTCATATTCATTTTTCAATACGCTATTATGGCGGCAATGCAAATTACAGGCTATTTAGAATGCAGCTAACTGCTAACAAGACTGCACAGTTTTTTATTCAACGTGAATACCATGATGTAAAACTCGATGGTGATCAAATCATCCTCAGTTCCGAATGTAGTGAAGAACGTATTCCTTTCAATATTTGGAATGGCAAAGTGACACTAAAACGTGGCCTATTTTGGGGAGGATTGCAATTTTTTGCTCATCCAGAAAATGGAGCACAAAAAGCATGGCTTGTTCAAGGTTTGCCTTGGGATCGCTGTCGTGATTTTGCGCGTTTTGCTGTTGCTAAATATCAGCAATGGCATGCTCACCAATGTAAGCAGTTGAACATTTATTTACCCCAATGGGAATTGGCTATGGATGCATTCCATCGCTCTCCTGCGTATTTAACACATTCAGACGTCTCATTGTGGCTAGAACAGCTTGGACAAGATTTTGCGCAAATGGAAATGTGCTTAGATGACGTAGTCCAAAGAATGCCAAAACGCATGAGTAAGATCACGCCTTGGATAAGTGATACAGAAAATACCTTACAAGAACGTAATCATGCTTGGATGGAAAATGAACTTGAAAATTGGAAAGTTCTTTTTTCTCAGATTGAATCGTCACCGCTGAACTTAAGTCAACAGAAAGCAGTGTTATTAAACGATGACAATAACCTTGTACTTGCAGGAGCCGGTTCTGGTAAAACCAGTGTTTTAACGGCGAGAGTGTCCTATTTACTCCAAAGTCATTTAGCTCAAGCTGAAGATATTTTAATGCTTGCCTTTGGCCGAGATGCCGCTGACGAGATGAAACAACGCCTACAGTCAAAAATAGGACTAAGTGCTGATGGTGTTAAAGTGAATACCTTTCACCAACTTGGTCTATCTATTCTTAAACACGTCGAAGGCGGATCCGTGACATTGTCACCAATTGCAATGGATGACAAACTTCGCCAAGGGTGGTGTATCGATTGGTTGAAAAAACATTGGATGACACCGACCAGTTTTAAACGTTGGCAAAAACATTTAGCAACATGGCCTATCGCTTATTTAGCGGGGGATGAAGAACTTGGCAGCCACGTTGAGAACCCGAAATTGATCGCCTGGCTTGATAAACAATTAATGCAACTATGCGCAATAGGTTGCACTAAAAAAGAGCTGCAGGAGAAATTACTCGATCACGCAGAATACACCCGATTGAATAGTGAATTGGCTCTGGTATGGCCATGTTATCAAGCTTGGCAGCAGATGTTGAAAGAGCAGGGGCATATTGATTTTAATATCATGATTACGCGTGCAACGCGCTATGTAGAAAAGGGGAAATTTACTTCGCCTTGGAAGTACATCATGATTGATGAATACCAAGATATCTCGCCACAACGCCTTGCTTTGATTGAAGCTCTCACTCAACAAAGCCGACATAAAAAATGCGTGTTATTTGCTGTGGGTGATGACTGGCAATCGATTTACCAATTCGCGGGTTCAGATGTTGATCTAACCACTGGGTTTAATCAACGTTTCCCTAATTCAACACTGCACTACCTCGATAAGACTTATCGATTTAACAATCAGTTGGGCGAAGTTGCGAATCGATTTATTCAACAAAACCCAAGTCAGTTACCTAAAACTCTTTCTAGCCATAAGGAACAGAAAGCGAAAGCAGTGACCTTGCTTGCGATGAATAATGTCGAAAAAATCCTCGATCAACTCAATCGAAAAGGTAGAGGGGACGTGTTATTACTTGGACGTAATCATTATCATAAACCGGATTTGTTGGTTGATTGGCAAAAACAATATACTCAATTAAATATCGAGTTTATGACTTGTCATGGAAGCAAAGGTAAAGAAGCCGATTACGTTATTATTTTGTCTGTGGATGAAAGCCAGTTTCCGTCGAAAGTGAAATCACTGCATATAGATGGGGCACTAACCCAATCCAATGATGCGTTTCCATATGCTGAAGAACGTCGATTATTTTATGTTGCGTTAACTCGTGCTAAGAAAAAGGTCTGGGTAGCATTTAACGGTAGCGGTTCGAGTTTTGTCAAAGAACTCGTGCAAGAAGATTATCCGGTAAACACCTAAGATCGAGATACTGAGAGTCAGTTCAGAGACTCAGATAACTCAGATAACTCAGCGTGATACCAATAAAAAAGCCTGCGAAAGCAGGCTTTTTACGTAATAAATTTGATTAAGTACGTTCGGCGATATAAGCATCGTAATCAGGAATTTCAACCACGACTTCTTGTTCAATCAAGTTTGATTCAAATAAGAACTTCGCTGTAGCGCGGTTGGTTGCGACAGGAATATTCCACACGCTTGCAATACGCAGTAATGCTTTCACATCAGGGTCATGGGGAACAGCGTTTAGCGGATCCCAGAAGAAAATCAACATATCCAGTTTGCCCTCAGAGATCAACGCACCAATTTGTTGGTCGCCACCCATAGGGCCACTGATCATACTTTTGATAGCAAGACCAGTCTCTTTACTCAGCATGGTTCCTGTTGTGCCAGTTGCATACAAAAAGTGACGCTGTAGCTTTTCTTTATTTTCCTTAACCCAGCGTAACAGCTCTGGCTTGCAATTATCATGAGCAACCAGGGCAACATGTTTATGTGCAGGCAGGGTACGAGTTGTCTTTTGCATTCATTCTTCCTAAATTTATTTGTTAGATACGTTAAATGTTGGGCGAAACTCCGACGGAGACAGGGAATCTGCGACAACCTGTTTATTGAGTTTATTCGGTGTCAGAGCCTCTATGATTGGTGCATCGTTACGTTCAAACGGTTTATTCTCTAAATAGTTAACCGCTTGCATGATAGAAAGTCTTCCTTGTTGAACCATTTTGTCTGTAGGGGCAAACTCAACTCGATTACGAAGTAAACCACGGTAGACACCATGACTAAGATAGGTTGAGATTAACCCGATCTTACCAGTCTTTCCAGAGGTACGTAATTCACTGATTGCAGCTTCAATTGCGACAGCACTACCGACGATATATTGGATGTTATCTTTATCAATTGCTTTTTGTACAAAGTTACGTTGTAGCTCTTTATCGTTATCAGCCCAATACGTATCAACGATACGAATATCGCTATCTTTTATCGCGGCAAGCAATCCTTTAATGACAGGTTTTGTGCCACCACTAGCTTTTGGACCCGGTAATAACACAATGTTGGTAATGCCTGAACCTTTTGGGTGTTTTTGCTTTAGATATTCGCCGGTGTAGTAACCCATCCAATACCAATCAACACCGACTTCGCCTTTGATTAGGCGTTCATTATCTTGGTCTACCCAAAGTTTATTCACTGTGGCGAAAACAGGAGTGCTTCCGACATAGTTTGATAAATTGTTGTAATACATATCGGGAGCGACAGTTCCAAGAATGATCGCATCGGCGTTCCAACGAGAGCATAACGAGAGTTGCTCTTTCTGTTTGTCTTTATTTGGGTAACCACCAGACTCTAGGACTCGTAACTCAACGTTTTCCTTTTTAGCCTCGTCTACCATGCCATAGTTAACTGAGAGCCAGTAAGAATCTTTGAGGTGAGGATAAATAGCGCAGATTCGGTGAGGCTCTTTGGCTAAAACTGATGTAGTGAAAGTGCCACTTAATAAGCTAAAAGCAGAAAGAAGCAATATTTTTTTAAGATAACTAGGACGCATGTGGTAATTCGATAGCATAAATAAGACAAACACTGCAAAATATACCGCATTATTCTGGAGTTAAGAAGCGATCATTTTTCATGTTATTAGCTAAAGCAAGCATTGGCCGTAAGCTACTTTTTGCATTTCTTGCTATGGCTTTGTTGGTATTAATGTCATCAGTCATCGGCGTGTTTGGTTTTTCATCGGTTGCTAAAACTGAGCGCAATGTAGTGAATTCTGCAATTCCATCGATGATAGAAGCCCGTCAAGTCGCCGAGTTAAGTTCACGCATCATATCTTCTGTTCAAACCCTCTCTAATGCGAGAACTGAACGAGAACGTCAGGCGTCGGGAAAAATGCTCTTTAGCCAACTAGAGAGCTTACTTAAACACATAAAAGAATTGGGGGCGGATAAGTTTGACTCCCTATTACTTTCTACATTGGAACAAAGTGTCCAGAAGATCATTGATACGCTTGCACAGTTAGGCATCATGGTCGAAAAGAAGCTCTTTTTCGCAGAAGATCTCAATGTTCGAGTCACAGATATGCGTACACTTGCTCAAGACCTTGAGCAACTGACTCGAACACAAGTTTCCAATACGAGCACCATTGCGGTGGCGAACGTAACACATATTTATGATTTGCTTGAAAAGAAGCAGACATTACAAGCGTATAAAGCGCTTGATACTCTAGTCGAGGTCGACCTCGATCTATCTGAGCGCCTACATGAACTTCATTTATTGTCTTTTAAAATGCTCAATTTGATTGAAGAAACTCGTACCGTTTCTAATGTCGCCAGAATCCACTCAATTCGAGCACAGTTTAAGGATAACCTTTCGATAATGAAGCGTCGTGTAAAAGCGGTGGAAGATCCCACTCGTTCAGTTCAGATGGCAGATTTGTTGGATAAATTAGACAAACGCGCTGTCGTTTTTGACGTTTTATTGCAGCGTTACGATAACGAACAAGAAATGCAGACCTTAATGGATCAGACGTTGAATCAGTTTTCGATGCTAAACAGTACCGTTAACCGTTTGGTTGATGATTCTAACTTATCCACTACGCGAGCTGTGGATGAGTTGAAAACAACGTTGAATTACGCCCAGTTGTCATTAACCATTATTACCGTGCTTGGTATGTTAATTGTGGTATTGATTGTTTGGCGCGTCGTTTATGTTTCCGTATTGAAACGTTTGAACGAATATTCGATGGCACTCTCATCAATAGCGCAAGGTCAGTTGAAAGTTGATATTACCGTTAAGGGAAATGATGAACTTGCCCATATGGGACAAGCCATTATTACAGCACGTAACACAGCGCATGCTCTAAAGGTAGTAGCGGAAAGCGAAGTTAAAGCGAAGCGTGAGTTGCAAGAACATAAAGAGCATTTAGAAGAGCTCATCACTGAGCGTACATATCAACTTCAACAAGCGAACCAACGGTTAAATAAAGAAGTAGCGAACCACGCGCAAGCGCGTCAACAAGCAGAGCAAGCGAGCAGAGCTAAATCAGCATTTCTTGCGACCATGAGTCACGAAATACGCACACCGATGAATGGTGTATTAGGTACGGCGAGATTACTTCAAGATGCCGGCCTTAATCGTCAACAAAGTTATTATGTTGATGTCATTAACCGAAGTGGTAAAACGTTATTAGCGATTCTAAATGACGTACTGGATTACTCTAAAATTGAAGCTGGGCATTTAGAGATCCGTCCCGTTGATTTCAACCTTTATGACATGGTGGATGATGTTCACCAACTACTAAAAGGCAGAGCACTTGAGAAGTCGCTCGATTTTAGTTGTTTTATTGAAAGTGATGTCGAGAAGTTTTGGTTGGGTGATGTGACGCGCATTAGTCAGGTACTGACTAATTTGGTCGGCAACGCGATTAAGTTTACGGATCAAGGACACGTTGATATTTACGTATCGCTCGATCCTATGACAGATAATCGCATCGTGTTTGAAGTCAATGATTCAGGCATGGGAATTTCCGCCCAAGAGCAAGAAAGTCTATTTGATGCGTTTAGTCAGGCCTCTGGTGGGCTAAGTGCCAAAGGTGGAACGGGGCTTGGTTTAGCGATCAGTAAACGTATCGTCGAAGCGATGGGTGGAGAGGTTGGTTTAGATTCAGTCGTAGGCGAGGGAAGTCACTTTTGGTTTGCTATTCCTTTGGAAATTGGTCAAGAAGTGATCGTCAAAGATGTCGTTATAAATAACAGCCTGTGCGCAAAAGTTCTGCTTGTCGAAGATAACCCGGTGAACTGCATGGTTGCAGAAGGATTCTTAACCAGTTGCGGACACCATGTAACCATAGCGGTTGATGGTAAGTCAGCGAGAGAGATATTTAACCAGGAACGATTTGACATCGCTCTACTCGATATCAATTTACCTGATTGTGATGGTTTGGAATTACGCCAAGCCTTACGAGAGATGGAACAAGAGATGCGCAGCGATGAGCCACCAACACCAATGGTTGCAGTGTCGGCACATGTCTACAATGAAGAAGTGGAAAGCTATCTAGCTTCTGGCTTTGATGGTTATCTACCGAAACCAATTGATAAAGACGCACTGTGTCATTTAATTGCAGATAGCTTAGAGGGTAAGCCTTTACAATTAAATCAGCCAACAGATAAACAGATAAAGACAGGACACAAAATGCTTATCGATGAAAATGTGATAAAAGAAGATATGCAGGTTCTTGGGAAAGAACGTATGGCCGGTATTGTGAAGTTATTTATTGATGGTTCAGATGAAATGATTTCACTGATTGAACAAGCAGTCAAAGAGAAAGATCCCACTCAAGTTAAGCAAATGGCACATAAGCTAAAAGGTTCCGCGGGTAGTTTGGGTTTGCATGCATTACTTGAACGTTGTGCTGTGGTTGAGGTCTCTTTACAGCCGATTGAAGAGTATTTAAATCAACGTAGTGAATTACTTGAAGTGTTAGAGCATTCAAAGCAAGCACTACTTAGCCACGTGGGATGATCTAATGACTTATATTGTCACACCTCGTTTGGTCATGAAGCAAATAACACCGTCAGATTGGCCACTGTTTCTTCGTTTGCATCAAGAGCCAGATGTGATTCGTTATGCTTTTGATCCGCCAACAGAGGAAGAGATCTTACAACGATTTCACTCTCGTTTACCCAACTGGACATGGGAATCTGATCATTGGCTTTGTTTGGGTATCTTTGAACAAGAATCGAATGTTCCCATTGGTGTCACAGGACTTTGTGTGACAGCAAGAAAGGAGGGTGAGATCGAGTTGGGTTACTTACTGTTACCTGAATTTCATGGTAAAGGAATAGGGACAGAATCGCTGCTGGCATTGCTTGATTATATTAAACAATCTTTGCCCGTAAAAAAAATAATCGCCATCGTGACAGATGGTAATCTTGCTTCAACTAAGGTACTAGAAAAGTCTGGATTTATACTCGCTGAGCGGGAAGTGAACGCCTATCAAATTGGCGGAATTGCCTATGATGATCTGATTTTTCACTACCAGTTTTGATAACGCACAACAACCGACAGCGTGATTAAACATTGTGCAGTGTAATACGTCACCATAACAACATGTCGGCTGAAACCAGAACTAGAACGAAATCGATCAAGGGCTAGAACAATATCAGAAATAATAAAGATAATAGCTCCGAACGCCCCGAGTGCTGCTGATTGAATGGGGTACGTAGCCCAATAATCAATGGCGCCCCATGCCATTAATAAAATAGCAAAAATATAAATCCCAACCGCAGATTTCATCTCACCCAGACTGGGTAACAACAGCAAATAAATGATAACGCCAATCGCGGCGAGTAAATAAAAAATCCAGTTAAGACCATCTACGTTTGAGATCGACAAGAAAGCGTATGCATAACTGAGGTGTGCACAAAAAAAACAGCTTAACCCGGCGATAAACTTGTCCTTGGGATGCATAAGGAAAAGATCACCGCACATCGATAGTAAAAGTCCTAATGCAATCCATACGGGGAATGTGTCATTCGGAGAAACGTGCGAGTACGCAATAAGTGATAAGAAAAAAATGGGGATAGGTTTAGAGAAATAGAATAACCAACGCGGCCCTCGGTCGATAGAGGCAATGTGTATCAAACTAAAGGTAATTATTGCTAGCCACATTTTCCGCTACTTCCCAAAAACGGCAGCACAATTGCTGCCGTGGAAAGACTACTTAGATGTTGATTATTAAGCAATAGCGAGGTTGAGAATATCTCGGCTATGAGCAATTGAAATCGCTTGATGCTCACCTAAATTCGTCATGCCATGTTTTTCCAACTGGCTGATGACTTTATCGATGGCAGCTTGCTTATCATCACCGTATTCAGTGAGTTTTGTTGGTACGTGAAGGCTGTGATAGAAGGCTTCGATAGCATCAATGGTTTTAAGCGCGAGATCATCACTTTGTGGCAGATTGAAGACATTACGCCCCATCTGTTCTAGTTTAGCTCGTTTGGTCTCGATCTGATTTCTCAATAGCGATGGTTGGATGATCGCCAGTGATCGCGCATGATCAACGCCCCATTGAGCAGTCAACTCGTGACCAAGCATATGTGTTGCCCAGTCATGTGGAACACCAGAACCAATTAGACCATTTAATGCTTGGTTTGCTGTCCACATAAGGTTTGCTCGCCACGCATCGTTATCACGGTTATCAAAGTTTGCTCCAAGCTCTTTCAAGTTACGAAGTAGCGCTTCAGCATATCCATCTTGTACCATTGCATCGTGAACGAACGTTAAGTACTGCTCACAAACATGTACCCAAGCATCGACCACACCATTTAGTAACTGCTTTTCAGGCAAAGACTTCATTACGTCCGGATCAAGTACAGCGAATTTAGGTTGTACAAATGGAGATAAAAACGCAAGTTTGTCATGAGTTTCTGCTTTGGTGATAACCGCGCCAGAGTTAGACTCAGACCCGGTTGCTGGTAATGTCAAAATAGCCGCAAGAGGCGTCGCAGATGTTACTTGATGAGCTCCGGTTAAGATATCCCATCCATCCCCATCGTAATGAGCTGAAGCTGCAACATATTTAGAACCGTCGATGACAGAACCACCTCCGACAGCCAGAATAAAATCGATGCCATGCTGTTTAACCAGTGCAACTGCTTTATCTAGTGTTTCTTTCGTAGGGTTGGCTTCAACACCTGAGAATTCCATCCATTCATGACTGGCTAATGCATCAGAAACTTGTTGATATATTCCGTTCGACTTGATCGAACCACCGCCGTAAATCATCAGCACTTTTGCATCAGCAGGGATAGCACTTGAAATGGCTTGGATTTGGCCTTGACCAAAAAATATTTGAGTCGGGTTAACGTAGGAGAATTTCATCGACATTGCTTTGTCTCTCTCTAAGGGAGTGAATTATAGTAAACCGTATATCTCAGTTTGCGCTTAGTAAGCAAAAAGAATGACACTTATGCCTAACTGATCTCGTGAGGTTTTTTAAACGAGACGGGCTAGGAGACCAGTTATTATAGGTACTGCAATTTGTACTTGGTGACAAGTCATTTTGGTCTTTCTTTTTAGCCTTAATGGTTCATCTATACTCGTATTACTTAACGGCATACCATAGATGAATAGAAATCATTCAATATTGGAATCATTGACTGACGCAAGAAAAGCACGAATTAAAAAAAGGGAAAGGATTCTTTTCACAATTACACTGTTTTCTTACTAATACACCCGCCATAATGATCTTAACATTACTCATTTACGTGATGTTTTCCCTATAGAAGATCTAGTCAATCTTCATCAATCCCAACGATCTAAACTATTTAGTCCGTTGGGATTTTCATTATGCTTACGCTCAATCGTGTATTAACAATGACAGATGAACATTGATTTAAACGTCAAACTGATAACTTTCGGGTATGACAACAATGCCTTTATCTGAGATATGAAAACGTTTTGCATCCTCAATTCGGTTTAAGCCTATTTGCGTATGAGGTGGAATTTGCACGTGTTTGTCTATGATGCAATTAACGAGTTGGCACCCTTCACCGACATCGACACCATCAAATAAGATGCTGTCGACGATGGTAGCGGAGTCGTGTATACGTACATTATTCGACACAACCGAATGTTGGACTGAACCTCCAGAATTGACCACACCATTAGCGACCAGAGAGTTGATAAAAATACCCTCATTACCCGTTGCTGATGACACGGTTCTCGCTGGTGGATATTGGACTTCGTATGTACGTACAGCCCAATCGGCTTGGTAGAGATTCATCGGTGGGATAGGCTCTAATAAGTCCATATTAGCCTGGTAGAATGAATCAATAGTCCCGACATCACGCCAATAGCAATCGCGCGCCACACGGCCTTTGTCACTGCAAAAGTCGTATGCATATACTGGGTGGGATTGAATCAATTTAGGAATAATGTCTTTACCGAAATCATGATCAGAGTCGCGGTTATCAGCATCTTCATTTAATATTTGAGTGAGCACATCAATGTTAAAAATATAGATCCCCATTGACGCTAAGCTTTTATCTGGATTACTTGGAATAGAAGCTGGATCTGTCGGTTTTTCGCTAAATTCGACAATACGCTGATCGGTTGTTGTAGTCATAACCCCGAACTCATGAGCATCTTCTCTTGGTACCGCCATGCATGCAATGGTGAGGGTAGCTTCATTGCGCTTATGTTCTTCAAGCATAGCGGCATAATCCATACGATAGACATGGTCTCCAGACAAAACGACGACATATTTGGCATCACTTCGAGTAAGGAGCCATAAATTATGATAAATCGCATCGGCAGTTCCCTCATACCACTTACCACCCCCACGCATTTGCGGAGGAACTACGGTAATAAACTCACCCAGTTCAGGGTTAAATATCGACCAACCGTCACGTAAGTGTTTTTGTAATGAGTGGGACTTATATTGTGTTAATACCAGTATTTGGCGTAAGCCAGAATGAAGGCAATTGGTCAGAGTAAAATCGATAATTCGATACTTACCTCCAAAAGGGACAGCAGGCTTGGCTCTATCATCGGTAAGAGGACTTAGCCTTGAACCCATTCCACCAGCGAGTATGACGGCGAGTGTATCTTGCATTTTTTCTCCCAAACTAGTCAGTCAGTCATTTCATTGAGACAATACAATGAAATGGAGTAGTTATCAGAGTAGTACAAGATTTGCGCCAGTTTGAAAGCTGCAAATTAGCTGGCGTTGCAGTTATCTAGAGTTAAATCTATGTCATGTTGTAGTGCAAAGACTTTGGTTGTTGCACTAAATTAAGGCAACGGGTGGGCTATACACAAGGTATGTACGCATAAATGACAATAAAAAAGGATGAGGTAGATATCCTCATCCTTGAAACGTGTTTTTAGCAATCAAAACGCTGCCGTTAATCAACAACGCAAATAAAACTAACTAAAATTGAACTTCGACTGGCATACCCTCAACCCAAACATGGTTGTCCAATTTTTCATCGAAACTCACTTTTACTTTTAAGAAAGCTTTAGCCCCCTCAAAAGGTTTAGTGAGCTGGCTAGGCAGTTTAGATGCGGTTTCTATCGCTAAAGAAACGGTACCATCCATACGTTTTCCGTTTGGGAAAATAATCGTAACTTTGGCGTTCTTTTCCGCTTTTGCAATGTATTTTGGCGCGAGATAAGTGATGACAAATGGCTGTTGATTAGTTGAAACGACCGCAAGTGTATCGCCTTTTTCAACACGTTGCCCAACCAAAGCAATCATTTCAACGAGGTACCCGTCGTAAGGAGAACGAATTGCTAAGGTATCAAATTTACTAAGCTTGGTGACTAATTGCTGATCTAATGAGCGCGTTAGTTGAGCGATATTACCAGCTGCGCGTCTTTGTTGATCTTCAATCTTGACATTTTCAAGCATGATTTGAGCTTGAAAAACGGCATTTTTAGCATCGCTATACAAGTTTAGTATTGCGGCGTAGTCGACCTGTGATACTTGTCCTTGCTTACGGTATTTTTCGTAATTTTGTTTGACCTGAGTTATTTGAGTCAAATTGTTCTGGGCACTTTCTATTGCAGATAAGTAAGAGGTTAAGTTCACTTGTTCTGAGTGATCCAGTGTTTCGTTAAGCTTTCTAAGTTCTGTTCTTAAAAAATGAATATCTTGATCAAGAACGCTATCGCTCATCTTGATTAAATCTTGTCCGGCAAATAGTGAAGCGCCGTCAGTGACATTAATACTGGCGACAACTCCATCTTGTGGCGCTGTCAATCTAACCGGATCTGAAGTAATAATACCTGGCGCCACTGTTAAGACATATTGTTGAAACAGGTAATACAGCATTAAGAGAATAGGGCTGATCACCAACGCTAAAATAGCGTACCAACGTAATTTATAGCCACCACGTTTGGCATTGCCATAAATGACCTTCATGCCATTGTCGACAGTAGGTTTCTTTTGTTTGTTTAAATGGAATTCTACTTTCATAATATTTAAAACCGTTTGCCTCGTTTCAATACCCACCACGGAGCCATGCTAGATTCCTCATGGCTTCGCCTTGTTACTTCATTGATCATGGAAAATGCAGTGACACACCGCATAAATAGCGCATAGAACGGATAGAATGGTAGCCAGATAGCCATTCTACTATCTTCTTTTGTGCGTTCAGACACCAAGCCCAAATAGACAATAAATGTCATCACAATAAAAAATAGGTATATGAAATATAAACAAGCCAATATACCCATGACTAATTGACTGGGAAGCGTCACAAAAAGATAAATGGAAAAAAGAGTCATTAACAATGGGAGTAATACGTTTTGGACTACACCATAAATCAAAGTGAAAATGAAATTTCCCCATCCAAGCAAACGAGGATTAAAGCCATCTTTGTGTTTTCTTAAAAAAAGAAATAAGAGGTCGCCATCCCACCTTAGTCTTTGCATCAGTAAAATCTTCAACGTGTCAGGTACATCGGTGTGACCGACGGCATGAGGGGTAAAGGCTAGTCGACTATTCGGGTATCGGCCTTTGTATTGCTTAAGTCGCATGGTTAAATCTAAATCTTCTGCGGTATGGGTATCCCAACCTCCCACTTGACGAATCACATGCTGACGAAAAGCACCAAATGCACCTGAGATATTATTGAGAACACCCCAGTTAGCCATGCCGGTTTTCCCCGTTTGCATAGATAGCATGTACTCGAGGGACTGCATTCGCGTTAAAAAATTACTATTCCAGTTACGCACGCGTAGAGCACCACCCGAAGCGAGAACATTTGGGTCCGAAAACTGTTGCGCCATATTGAGCGCCATGTCGTTATCGAAAGAGGTATCGCCATCTACGTTAATCACAATGTCGTGTTTTGCTTCGGATAACCCCGCATTTAACGTCGAAACGCGTCCTCCTCGTTGCCATTTAGGAATAACTTTAACCGTTCGCATTGGGTGACCAAAGTGGCGTTTGACGCCATTCAGTGCCGCTTGATAGGTATCTGTATTTTGCGCCGCACCATCAACGACAGCTAATATTTCAATATTGGCGGGGTAGATTTGTTCTACGAGGGTATCGATGGTTTGAGCAATTGCATCTCCCTCCCCATAGCAAGTAATGACAAAGCTAATCGTTGGGTAAATACAAGGTTCTTCATCATCACTATTTTGTTCAAGTGCCCAGCGAAATACACCAGTAAAGACCAGAATCAAAAGAGGCAACTCAATTAAGATAAGTAACGGAACAAACGCAAAAAGGAGCTCCCCGTTATACGTCACTGTTCCGACAATACTATAAACGATGTATAGGAAGTCACTCATCGGGGATAGCCTTTAAGTTGTCGAACAACCACTCTTGTGCATCGTCGGTTAAAGTCTTATCAGGTAGAGATAGAATACGCACGTTTAGTGTGATTAAATCGGTATCAATCTTCTGAGCAACATCGTTAATTTTATCTTTTAGTATTTCCAGAGATTCGATGGGAGTCATAGGCATCAATAAGAGAATCATGTCGGAATTGTATTGACAGCAAATATCAGTATTTCTCATTAGCTGATTAAATCCATTGGATATTTGATCGGCTAATTGAACAGCATTGTGCTCACCGGCTTGCTGCGAATAATCAGCAATACCAACAAGTTGAATTCCAAATAATAGGTGATTGAGTTCATGTCGGATCGCTAGCTTATTTGTCCAGACAAGGAGGTTGTAAAATGAACGATCATCAATTAAGCCATCTAGATTTAAATGATGGCTACCAGTACCACGGCCATACATCATCAAGGTTTTTACTTGTTCACTTGCTCGATACGTATTGATCTTACGCGTGATAAGTTCACTGATGTCATGAATAGAGCGGCAGGATAAACACTTTGCTCTCGCAATGGCCTCAGCGAAATGTAAGTTGCAGTCAGAGCATGTATAGTTTTCGAGTGGTCGGTCGTAATCAACCCCGATATGACGCAATTGTGTCAAACAAGTAGGGCACTCTAACTTACCACGGCGCATAAACTGGTCTTGTTTACCCACATGCCCACAAGTGAAGCAGTGCAGTGAAATGGTCTCTTCGATATCGGTACTTTTACACGATGGACAGGTCTCGGTATAGTTTTGATGACCACTTTGACAACTGGGACAAAACCTCACCTTATCTACGGTGTGACTCTTTGTTAAATACCCTTGTTTTTCTTCAATGTTTAGATAGTTGAAAGGAGTTTTGTCTTCGCCGAAATAGCAACGAACTAACGGATAGTAATAGAGTTCATTGTTACTGGTATCACAAAGCGCATCCAACTCTCTATCTTGTCCGAGCCATAACCACGCCAATAATTTATCGGCTGGATCGTCGGGGATTGATGTAAGTTTTGTGTTATGCAAACCTATAAGTTCACTGCGGCCTATATTCCACTTCCCATCAGATAAATATGGGCTTAAACGACTTTGGTGCTCCACAAAGATTAGCCAGTTCCAAGCAGATGAAGTGCTATGTATATACATCAACGCCTGATCTTGTTTGATTTCATCCAATGCAAGAATGCACACACTTGGTTTCTCAAATGTTAGATCTTCGATATTTTCAAGAAACACCGCATCATGATCAAACTGATCTTTGTTTGAATTGAAATTTTTACCAACCACATACATTTGATACTTATTCACAATGAGTGTCCTTTTGAAACTAAATGCATTTATATGTTTTGTATTGTTACAACATGTTTCACGTTGTATTCAACGGGGCGAGTATACCTGTACTCAACGTTTCAAATTTGAGAATAATTTATTGATTATTCTGAGAATTAAAGGTGAGTAGTGATATATGTTGTAGAAAGTGCCATTTTATTGCCGTTTAATTTACAAAGTAGCATCATAACGATAACTTGCTATAAATATTTACTTGGAATTATTTTCGCTGGTGGTGAAATTAGAGAAGGGATATACGGGCTTAAGCTGAAGCTTTTTGCGCAGTTTATGATGAGGTTGCGGTACTAGCCATAATGCTGACGTGTGTGTTTTGAAGTGGTATGTTTTTCAAACGGATATCGTTTTTAAGGAGCCCTGGTCTGAAAAGATAAAGGCTGAGTAATGTTTAGGTGGAAAAATGAGGTGAGAAACGCATTCAGACGCAAATCAAGACTGAATGCGTAAACGTGGTTAGTACTGGAAACGTACAGATAACGCGATTTGTGGGCCATATAGACCGGAATTACGTGTTTCTGCTGAGAGCGAAAGTTGCTGAGTAGAGTGGAAACGAAATCCTGCATTAAAAACAGAACGATCGCCGTTTTTGCCGCCACGAGTGGTAAATTCAAGTTGATCCGCTAACCAAACGCGCAGACCAATGTTCACTTCGGCTTGTGTTTCTGTATGACCGCCATCGATTTCAGGGTATTTAATATGATGAGCAAGCAACTCGCCGAACACGTCGATGAATTGATTGACTGGTCCATTAAACCCAATACCTGCGGCAAGATCGTAGTCTTTTTCGAATCGGCTATCGGCACGAGCAATCAAGTGTGTGTTTTCGGTCATTAACGTACTGAATTCAACACCAGAAATTTGCGGGTCCATTGCGGTTCGAAATTCGATGTAGTTATAGTTAAAGTTATTAGCAAATGCAGGCGTGGTTATGCCTACAGTAGCAAGCAAACCAACAAGGGAGCGTATTTTCAAAGTAAAAGTCCGAGTAAAAGAAGTTTTGATTCATCTAGTTAAGCAAAATCTAAGCCGCATGTTAATCATTATTCGATACGCCATCGAGTAAGTGGTTAAGAAAAGTACAATTCATGTAAAAGCCCAGCCTTTGACAGAAAAAGTCATCAGTAACCCTTAGAGGAATATACATTTTGTGAGACATTCTTCTAAAAGTGGCTATGATGGACTGAGAAAAATAGCATTTAATTTGAGTACATTATGCAGTCGACTTTAAAAGCACTCATGGTACAGGGAACGACCTCTGATGCCGGTAAGAGTGTATTAGTGGCGGGTCTGTGCCGCGTTTTAGCCCGAAAGGGGATCAATGTTGCCCCATTTAAGCCTCAGAACATGGCACTAAATAGCGCTGTGACCAAAGATGGAGGCGAAATCGGGCGAGCTCAAGCGGTTCAAGCTGCAGCGGCAAATGTTGAACCGACCGTACATATGAATCCCGTATTGCTTAAACCTAATAGCGATACCGGTGCACAAGTTATTCTACAAGGCCATGCTATTACCAATATGGAAGCGGCGGGCTATCATGACTATAAGAAAGTCGCGATGAACACTGTGATGGATTCATTTGGCCGTTTGCAAGATGAATATCAAAGTATAATGATTGAGGGGGCTGGTAGTCCGGCTGAAATCAATCTACGTGAAAATGATATTGCCAACATGGGCTTTGCTGAAGAAGCAGATGTACCTGTCATTATTATTGCAGATATTGACCGTGGTGGCGTATTTGCTCATCTATATGGAACCTTGGCCTTGCTTTCGCCGAGCGAGCAGGCGCGAGTGAAAGGTTTTGTTATTAACCGGTTTCGCGGTGATATAACACTACTTCAATCTGGCCTAGATTGGTTAGAAGAAAAAACAGGTAAGCCTGTCATTGGCGTATTGCCCTATTTACATGGTTTCGATTTAGAAGCAGAAGATGCGATAAACAACCAGCAAGTACGTGGCAATAGTAAGCTTAAAGTCGTCGTGCCAGTTTTTACTCGAATTAGTAATCATACTGATTTTGATGTATTGCGCCAAAACCCAGATATAGATCTTCGGTATGTCGGAAAAGGTGAGCGACTCGACCATGCGGATTTGATTATTCTTCCAGGGACTAAATCTGTTCGTGATGATCTTGCTTATTTACGAAGCCAAGGCTGGGAGGAGGACATCAAACGTCATTTGCGTCTGGGCGGTAAAGTTATCGGTATTTGTGGCGGCTACCAAATGTTAGGTCAGAGCATTTGTGATCCTCATGGCGTCGAGGGGCAAGCAGGAGAAAGCAAAGGGTTGTGTTTACTCAATCACGTAACAGAATTAACCCTGCATAAAGCGTTAACTCAAACGTCGGGAACCCTGACATTAGACGGCATTAGCGCAAGTGTTAAAGGATATGAAATCCATGTTGGTCGCTCACAGGTTGATGATGAGCAGCCGATTCGTTTAAATAACGGAGAAATGGATGGCGCAATCAGTTCATGTAATCAGATCTTTGGTACCTACCTACATGGTTTTTTTGATTCTTCAGAAGTTCTTTCTCTGGTTTGTCGTTGGGCAGGGGAAGAAGATATCGCTGTTATAGACCACGCACAAATCCAAGAAAATGCTATTAATCGGATTGCTGATGCGATTGAATCTCATTTAAATTTACCACTATTGTGGCCAGATCTTGAAACAATACAATCATGAATAAGTTCTTATTACTTCTCTTATCGACTTTAGCTTTTTTGAGCTCTACCGCTAATGCTGGCGACAATGTTAGGGTCTATGCTGCGAGTTCGCTGACCAATGTAATGAATGAGTTGATCAATCATTATCAACAGGCAACAAACGATAAAGTGATGGCAGTTTACGCTGGTTCATCCTCTTTAGCTCGTCAAATAGAAAATGGAGCTCCTGCGGATGTGTATATTTCCGCGAATGTCCGTTGGGTCCAATACCTTAAAGACAAGCAAATTATCGATGCGCAGCAAGTGACACCTTGGCTATATAATGAGTTGGTGCTGATTGCCCCGACTGACGGTAGTGAGTCATTTGATGTCTCCGATAAACAGGCATGGCTTTCTGCATTAGGGGATCGACGTTTAGCTGTTGCTCAACCCAATGCAGTACCTGCTGGTATTTACGCTCAACAATCTCTAGAAAATCTACAAGTATGGCCGGCGTTAATGATGAGACTGGCGCCAACAAGTAACGTCCGTGTTGCTCTGACGTTAGTTGAGCGAAATGAGGCTGCACTCGGAATTGTGTATAAAACGGATGCGCAATTGTCTGATAAAGTGAAGAGTATTTATCAGTTTTCATCGCAAAGTCATGACCCGATAATGTATCCCATTGCTTCTTTGAATTCGAAGCCATCGGTACAGAGCTTTGTTCAATTTCTACAAAGTGATGATGCAAAAAATATTGTACAAAAATATGGATTTATTCAACCGTAATGCCAATTTTAACTGAATACGAATACCAAGCCTTGTTGCTGAGCCTTAAAGTCGCGAGTTATACGATCCTGTGGCTTATTCCCATTGGTATATTTTTCGCTTGGGTCCTTGCTCGCACCCAGTTTGTTGGTAAAAGTGTGTTAGAAAGCCTTATCCATCTTCCATTGGTACTGCCACCTGTAGTCATTGGTTATTTATTACTAATTTCAATGGGGAGACAAGGTTTTATAGGCCACTGGTTGTACGAACAGTTCGGTATTCTATTTTCGTTTAATTGGAAAGGCGCTGTCTTGGCCTGTATTGTGGTAGCGTTGCCTTTGATGGTGCGAGCTATTCATCTCAGCTTGCAAAACGTTGATCCTAAGTTAGAGCAGGCGGCAGCGACGCTTGGCGCGTCTTCATTTCGAATTTTTGTCACCATTACATTACCGCTGACTATCCCGGGAATCATTACTGGTACCATGCTTTCCTTTGCTCGTAGCCTTGGCGAATTTGGTGCCACTATTAGCTTTGTCTCTAATATACCTGGAGAAACTCAAACCATCCCTTTAGCGATGTACACGTTTATTGAAACGCCTGGCGCAGAAAATGAAGCAATGCGCTTGTGTATCGTTTCGATTGCTATCGCATTAGCATCATTAATGGCATCAGAATGGCTCACTCGCCGCTGTTCAGTAAGATTGGGAGCGGTTAAATGAGTAAGCTCACGATTGAATACCAACAAACGCTAGGTGACAACCAGTTCGATATTAACGTCACACTACCGAGTAAAGGTATTAGTGCTATTTTTGGTCGCTCTGGCGCGGGGAAAACCTCGCTCATTAACGTTGTATCCGGGCTTTCGACGCCAGATATTGGCGAAGTGGTGATTAACGGACGTTGTTTATTCAGTTCTAAACAGCGTATTAACATTCCGGTACACAAACGGAAAGTTGGCTATGTTTTTCAAGAGTCACGCTTATTTCCTCACTACCGTGTTAAAGGTAATTTACTGTATGGCGTGTCCGATTTTGATCAAAATGAGTTCGATAAGATTGTCGCGCTTCTAGAGTTAGAACCATTACTGAATCGTTTTCCAATCCAGCTTTCTGGAGGCGAGAAACAGCGTGTTGCTATAGGCAGAGCGTTACTCTCACAACCGGATATTTTATTGATGGATGAACCTTTGGCATCATTAGATTTGCCACGGAAAAGGGAAGTGATGCCATTTTTAGAGCACCTAGCAAAAACCGTCGAAATTCCGATTTTGTATGTTTCTCATAGTTTAAATGAGGTATTACGTCTAGCAGAGCATCTTGTTGTGATTGAAAATGGACGAGTCGCTATATCCGGCCCAGTCGAGAAAGTGTGGTCCTCGCCAGAGTTACGACCTTGGCAGGCTTTCTCTGAACAAAGCTCTCTCTTTGAAGCTCGCTTACTTAGCCATAACCACGAGTATGCCTTAAGTTGCGTCCAATTGGCGCCTGAAGCTGTTTTATGGGTGCAAAAGGTAGATGTCCCCCTAGATGCGCATGTCCGTTTACAAGTAAGGGCCAATGACGTCTCTATTGCGCTGGATAAACCTGAGCGTAGTTCTGTTCGTAACATATTGCTTGCTCGGATTGAATCATTGGAAACCATGACTCATGGCGATGCTCGTCAAAGTGTCTCTGTGAAACTTTGCCTAGCTAAAGGATGTTATCTATGGGCAACGATTACCGTATGGGCGAAAGATGACTTACAACTAGAAGTCGGTATGCAGGTCTACGCACAGATAAAAGGCGTGAGTGTTACACAGCGTGATATCGCTTTATCTCATTAACGCACTTTCACATGACTTTTTTTTCAAAGGATGTCAGTTTCCTCAGACATAAAAAATGCCGCTATAAAAGCGGCATTTATTTAAACAACAGCGTTACCGATAAGGATATCGGATTAACAGCAATTATTTTGCAAATACGTCGGTAAAGTCACGTTTAAGAATTGGGTCGCGACGCGCTTTTTTGATTTGCTTAACCATGTCTTTAACACAGTTATGAAGCACTTGATCTAGAAGCTGTGAACGGTATTCACTTTTTTCTTCGTCAGTCATGCCCTCAGGTAATTTAATCGTTGGAAATTCTTCCATCACATTAACACCAGCGAATGCTTGGCTAACAGAAATTAGTGCATGAAATTGCTCAAAGTTATCTAGAACATTTTGCGCACTATTAGGAAGTGCATCCCAGTATTCACGTACAGAGTCTTCAGACACTTCGTGGATTGACGTTACCATGTTGTACATCGCTTCTGGTACACCATCAAACTCAATAACTTGGCGAAGCTCAGCTGAAACTGTCGCAAGATCGATTACAGTTTGTTCATTTTGATTAACGTCAGACATCGTATTTATCTCTAATTAGGTATTAAACGGCGCTATCCTAAAATGTCTACGATAAATGTCAACCTTAGTGGATGATTGTTATGGTCTGGAGTATGCTTAATAAGCAACTGGGCGATAACCTAATCAAATTATTTCAAAGGAATGCATGTGGAAGCGACAGAATCATCTATGAAAATTCTGCTGGTGGATGATGTTAAAATGGAACGTATTCATCTTGCTATTCGGCTTAAACAGCTGGGCCACTTGGTTGAACATGCTGAATCTGGTGCGCAAGCCTTGGCTGTTTACCCTGAGTTTTCCCCAGATTTGGTTCTTATGGATATTACGATGCCAGATATGAATGGTTTTGATGCATCAAGAGAAATTCGCCGACTTTACCCAGAAGAATGGATCCCGATCATTTTCCTTAGCGGCCATGATGAGCCCACTATGATTAAAGAAGCGATTGATGCTGGTGGCGACGATTACCTAATCAAACCTGTTAATCAGATCGTATTGAGTTCAAAGCTTACCGCGATGCAACGTATTGCTGAGATGCGTCATAAACTGCACCAACAAACAAAGGAATTGGAAAACGCAAACCTTCGTTTAGAGCAATTGGCCAAAGAAGATGGTTTAACAAAATTATTAAATCGACGAGCCGTCGACAAATACTTAAAAGATATGATCTCTATTCATGGGCGACATCAGTTACCGCTAAGTATCATTCTATTGGATGTCGATAACTTCAAAGCGTATAACGATAATTACGGTCATGTTGAAGGGGATAGATGTCTGGTTCTTATCGCTGAAATATTGATGGGATTGTTTGGCCGTAAAGGTGAAGTTGTTGGTCGTTATGGTGGTGAGGAATTTGTAGTTTTACTCGACCATACAGATTTGCACCAAGCAGAAATACACGCCAAGCGTATCAAATCTGAATTAGAACTGTTGTGTATTGAACATAAGTACAGCGATACGTCTCCTTGGGTGACTTTATCACAGGGCGTAATAAGTCCTTTGGTAAAAGGGTATGAATCTCCAGAAATTCTCTATAAGAAAGCAGACGACCTACTATATAAAGCAAAACATAAGGGAAAAAATTGCTTTGTGTTAGAAGAGTAATCAGAGATTAAAACCTATGTTAGCTCTTTGTACTAACGAATAAAAAAGTAGTGAGATAGGGATGTCGTTTCCAATTGAGAATGAATTATTAATCGATTGAAAGGCCAATGGTCTTTCTGTTCCTATTTAGCTTGGTATGGTCTTGTGAACAGCCGAATTTATCTCCCGCTAATTGTCTCATCTTTTGTGGTTATACCTAATGCAGGTAAAGCTCAAAGCAATCCAAATGTTCAACGCTATTTAGAACAAGCGTTTTCCGCTGCAGTTGTTATGACTGATAGCGATGTGTTGACGTTGGGAATTCAGGATTTCAACCCCAACGATTGGTTTGATCTCTCAGATGAAATTGGTAGTGAAGACTCCATAGAGTTGCGTCAACAAATTGCAGTCACAACCTTGCCATATACCTTTGAACTCTCTGATTCTGCTAGCCCTAAAAGGCATCAAATATTTACCCGAGCTTCAATTCTTGTGTCTCAACAAGATTATGAGATCGATGACAGCTATCAAGATGATTTTCAACGGGAATATATTCTTGGTGGGTTTGTCGCGTATCGATATATCAATAAAATTTCCGATAATTGGACTATCACGCCAGGAATAGGCACGCATCTGCAATACTTTCGCAATGAACACGAATATCGCAGTGAATTTTCGAACTCGATGGTTAAGCCTTTACTTGATGGTTTGATTTTTAACTCAAGCGCATGGGCTGTCTCAGTCGAACCACATATCACGGTTAATTATTTGCAACGAAAGGATTGGGGGAGCTGGGGAATAGAAAGCTCAGCGCATTACTTTTACGGTTTCGGAGGCGGAAGTGCCAACGAGGGAGAGATTGGTAATCCAGAGGGTTGGTATATCGCTAATGGCATCAGTCTTCGTTACAATGTCACGCAATGGAATCGAAGCTTGCAAACTATCTACACTAATTGGAGAAGAGTTGACCTGGGTGCAGACACTACTCAGCCACTTGGTACCCATTATTATTATGAGACATCGATTGGTTGGTTGATGACGCCGCCTTTTGAGTCCGATTGGATTGAGAACATCGGAATCGGTTTGAGTTTCAATTATGGCAGTGCCTTGAAAGGCGGTAGTATTGTTCTATTTTTCAATCAAGATTAGAGCATGTTGATGGCCTATCTCGCCACTATAACGATGTTTCTTCCCGAGTTCTTGGCTTGGTAAAGCGCACGGTCAGCCGCTTTCATTACTGATTCTGCGTTATTATGTCGACTGCTGTCAGCGACGCCGATACTGACGGTTAGATTTGCTGTTTTAGTATTGTCGATTGCGTTGATTGCAAGAACTCTATTTGCAAGGCTATCATTTTTTGAGCGTGATTTAATATCACGTAAAACTAAATCGTAATTGGCAATACTAGTGCGCAATTCATTGAGAAATAGGTACGCTTCATCTGATTCTTTTCGCTTAAAAATGATGGTGAACTCTTCACCCCCGTAACGGTAAACTCTCGCTCGTCCACCAACATCTTGAAGTTTCTTCGCTACTAATTTAAGAACGTCATCGCCAGTATCATGACCGTATGTGTCGTTAAATTGTTTAAAGTGGTCAATATCTACCATTGCGATCGAGTATCTACGTGACAGATGTTTTAAGTCTGACTCTAGAGCTAAACGACCAGGGACATTAGTAAGTCGGTCATTAAATGCTAGGGCATAGCTGGCTGAAAATAGATGTATGAGTATCAATGTAGCGCCAAGAATAAACAAAAAACTCGAAATAAATGGTAGGTGAAAGAACACAAAGGTAACCGAGGCGACTAAAATCGACGAATAGACGACCACATCAATAATACGATTGTCCATCAAAACGTAGATAGCACTGCAAAAACAAACCCCAACTAAATAGATGACCAGTACCCATGGGATCTGAGATACCGTGGGCATTATGTACATAAAGGTCTCTCGAAGCTCGCTAAACTGCGCTCTGTTGTAGTTTTCAATCACAAGATAACTTATCGCGACAATGAGTGACAATGTCACTAAAAACAAAAGATAGCTACGGCTGAAAACAGATCCATTATTGAAAGCGTACGTTAGTAAGCAGACAATAGGTAATAATGTAGCAAGTAGTGAAAATTCAATTAACGTTGTATCTGAGTCTAATGGTCCTAGCAGTCGATTTTGAATAATCCAATAAGTCAAAAAAAGCGCGGTTGAAACCATTGCGATTCGACATTGTTTAAAGGCGTGACTGATTAGTATTGATGAAAATAACAATACGTAAGGTAAATTAGTGATCGTGTCAGGATTATCTATTGTGAATGAAATGAGATGATTCATTCCAGACCAAAGAATTGTAATGAGCAATAAGGGAAACGTTAATCGAAACCAACTTGACGCAACCACAGAAAGAAACATTAACCAGCCTTCGCTTGAAATAAGAAACGATATTAAGATCGTTAAAGAATACTGCTATTTTAGCATTTTCCAAGCGATTTACTCGTGAAGGTCAAGAAAAACAATTAAGAGTATGAACTGCGCACAAGAATTAACTTTTTGTTGGGTTGGTAAAATTGCTTTTTTCTCTATACTCATGGTGTATTTACATGAACTGGGAGAAGTATTTATGCAAATTAGTGTCGATGTGCACAATTATATGGAAACGCTAGTCGGTCAAGTATTAGAGCAAGATGAATACAGAGATCAGTTTTCCCTTGAACAGTTAGCCGATCTTGCTTGTTTAGCGCTGAATCAAACACGCCCAGTTTATATTCGCCACGATATCGATTTCCTTGCCGCATTAAGTGAGAGCCGTTTACTGAAACTAAAGCAATCGGCCGAAACAGCGGTTATCGCCGCGAAATCATTAGTGTTAAATGATCGCCGTTCTGCAAGAGAGGAGGAAGTACCAACCGTATTTAATCACTCCGGTTATGATGAAGAATCAGAGCTTGAGTGGTTCGAAAAACCAATATTGCCTAAATCTTAATCGTTTATTTATTGTGCTTGTTGATTTAATGTTTAATGATCAAGTAAAGATCGCTCCCATTGATAATTTCGAGTAATTTAATAGCAGAACGTCAAATCAATTAAGGAGAACATTTTGGGGTTATTCTCGAGACTTTTCGGTACAAAAAGTAAAGAAAGTACAACTCAATGTATTGAACCAATCGAATATAAAGGCTTTTTGATCTATCCAGAGGCTCTAAGCGAATCTGGGCAATACCGTATAGCGGGCAGAATAGAGCGCCTTATTAATGATGAATTAAAAAGCCACCGTTTTATTCGCTCAGATGTACTTTCAAATGAACAAGATGCCAATGATTTCATGTTAAAGAAAGCACAACTCTACATTGATCAGATGAACGGTAGTATTTTTGATTGAATATGGCCTAATTTGATAAGTGTCATAAAAAAATGAGCCATTAGTCGTTATGCTGATGGCTCATTTTTTGTCTAACTATAATTACTTGTTTTGCTTTCACTTTTGCTTTCTGGTTCGACCTCCGCGCAGTATGTTAGTTGTTGTTTCTTTATGTCCAGAAATGCAAAATTATTCATTTCATACGAGTAGATATAAAATCCCTTATGTTTTTTTATAACAAAACACTTGAATTTTATACACACGTTAGATAAAAACAGAATAATCATTGTGCCAATAGTCAAGGAATAGCTATGCAAATTGGTGTGCCAAAAGAAATACTCGCTGGAGAAACGCGAGTTGCTGCATCACCTAAATCGGTTGAGCAGTTAATAAAACTGGGTTTCGATGTTGTTGTCGAAAGTCATGCAGGGGATCTCGCAAGTTTTGATGATGCCTCGTTTATTGAGGCTGGAGCAAAAGTACTGGCTAAAGATGAAGTCTGGAATTCAGATGTCATCTTGAAAGTTAATGCCCCTCAATTTGATGCTGACAAGGGAATTGATGAGCTCGCTCTAATAAAAGATGGGGCAACCTTAGTTAGCTTCATTTGGCCAGCACAGCAAGCTGAATTGCTTGAGCGTCTTACGACCAAAAACATCACGGTTATGGCGATGGATTCAGTGCCGAGGATTTCTCGTGCTCAGTCATTGGACGCTCTTTCGTCAATGGCTAACATTGCAGGTTATCGTTCTGTTGTTGAAGCTGCACACGAGTTCGGTCGTTTCTTTACAGGACAAATCACTGCCGCAGGTAAAGTTCCGCCAGCAAAAGTCTTTGTTGCTGGTGCCGGAGTTGCGGGCTTGGCCGCTATTGGTGCAGCAGGCAGTCTTGGTGCGATTGTTCGCGCATTTGACGTACGCCCTGAAGTAAAAGAGCAAGTTCAGTCTATGGGCGCAGAGTTTTTGGAAGTCGATTTCCAAGAAAACTCAGGTTCAGGCGACGGCTATGCGAAAGAGATGTCTGATGATTTCAACAAGAAAGCTGCTGAGCTTTATGCCGAACAAGCAAAAGATGTTGATATCATCATTACGACAGCACTGATTCCAGGACGTCCTGCACCAAAGCTAGTTACCAAAGAAATGGTAGACAGCATGAAAGCGGGTAGTGTTATTGTCGATCTAGCAGCAGCTAACGGTGGTAACTGTGAATACACTGTTGCGGACAAAGTCATCACAACGCCAAATGGTGTAAAAGTGATTGGCTATACAGATATGGTTGGGCGTTTACCAACACAATCATCTCAACTTTATGCGACTAACCTTGTCAACTTACTCAAACTATTGTGTAAAGAGAAAGACGGTACGATCACCATCGATTTTGATGATGTGGTTGTTCGTGGTGTTACTGTGGTTAAAGATGGTGAGTTGACTTGGCCAGCACCACCGATTCAGGTTTCAGCACAACCTGAGCAAAAACCAGCAGCTCAACCGAAAGGACCTGCGAAGAAAGTTGATGAACCGATTTCGCCGAAGAAAAAAATAGCGGCACTCGCTATCGGTTTATGTGCATTTGGCTGGATTGCCTCTGTTGCTCCTGCCGCATTCTTAGCTCATTTCACGGTATTTGTCTTAGCATGTGTTGTTGGCTATTACGTTGTATGGAATGTAAGCCATTCGCTACACACTCCGTTGATGTCAGTAACAAACGCAATTTCCGGCATCATTGTGGTTGGTGCATTATTGCAGATTGGTCAAGGTAATGGGGTGGTGACATTCTTGTCATTCATCGCCGTCCTCATTGCAAGTATCAACATTTTTGGCGGATTCACCGTCACCAAGCGCATGCTTGAAATGTTCCGTAAAGATAAGTAGGAGTAACAGGGATGTCTGCAGGACTAGTACAAGCAGCTTACATTGTTGCTGCTGTTTTCTTTATTATGAGCCTAGCTGGTTTGTCAAAGCAGGAGTCTGCTCGCGCAGGTAACTACTATGGCATTGCGGGTATGGCAATCGCGTTATTCGCTACGATCTTCAACCCAGAAGCAAGCGGTACAGTTTGGGTTATTATTGCAATGGTAATCGGTGGTTCTATTGGTATTTTCTATGCTAAGAAAGTAGAAATGACCGAGATGCCAGAGCTCGTTGCGATTTTACACAGCTTTGTAGGTATGGCTGCAGTTTTAGTGGGTTTCAATAGTTATATTGACGCTCCAGAAGCAGCAACTCACGCTGAACACGTGATCCATCTTGTCGAAGTGTTCTTGGGTGTGTTCATCGGTGCCGTGACATTTACCGGTTCAATTGTTGCGTTTGGTAAGCTACGTGGTGTTATTTCATCATCAGCATTAAACCTACCACACAAACACAAGATGAACTTGGCTGCGATTGTTGTATCAACATTGCTTATGATCTACTTCGTCAACGCTGATGGCAGTATGTTTGCCCTGATTGTGATGACGTTAATTGCTTTCGTTTTTGGTTACCACCTTGTGGCTTCTATCGGCGGTGCTGATATGCCAGTTGTGGTTTCAATGCTGAACTCTTACTCAGGTTGGGCAGCAGCAGCAGCTGGTTTCATGCTAGCGAACGATCTTCTGATCGTAACGGGTGCATTAGTTGGTTCATCAGGTGCGATTCTTTCTTACATCATGTGTAAAGCTATGAACCGTTCGTTCATCAGTGTTATTGCTGGCGGCTTTGGACAAGAAGTGGTGATTTCAAGTGATGAAGAATACGGTGAGCACCGCGAAACTAACGCTGAAGATGTAGCTGACATGCTGAAAAATGCGAAATCAGTAATCATCACACCGGGATACGGTATGGCGGTAGCGCAAGCTCAATACCCAGTTCATGAAATCACGGAAAAACTTCGTGCTCAAGGTGTTGATGTTCGATTTGGTATCCACCCAGTAGCAGGGCGATTACCTGGACACATGAACGTGTTACTTGCGGAAGCAAAAGTACCTTACGATATCGTGTTAGAGATGGATGAAATCAACGATGATTTCCCTGAAACTGACGTTGTATTGGTCATTGGTGCTAATGACACAGTAAACCCAGCAGCCCTTGAAGACCCAAATAGTCCAATCGCTGGTATGCCAGTATTGGAAGTTTGGAACGCGAAAGATGTAATCGTATTCAAACGCTCAATGAATACGGGTTACGCTGGTGTTCAAAACCCATTGTTCTTCAAAGAGAATACTCAAATGCTATTTGGTGATGCGAAAGAGAGTGTAGACGCTATTTCCAAAGCACTGTAAACTTACAGACTGTAAAGAAGCCAGCAAAGTGCTGGCTTCTTTTATTTAACAACGAAATACATAATTGACAGCAATATCACAATGGTTATGAATAAATTATGCATAATCGTTTGTCCATACATTCTTTTTTGATTGAACTCTTTACCTTTGATTAGAACGGCATTAACACGACTGACGCTAATATTAGCGGCCATAACATTTAACGCTAACGCCGATTCTTTACCCGAGCGAATCGATCGCTTTATCGATCTTTTCGAACCGTCAGAGTCATTGGTTTCCTACGACATTCGAATACTTCAATCAGACTATCCTACGCGATTGATTACCCCAGAATCGATGCTGCCTCAAACGTCGTCTTATCCATTACAAGACATTCAACGTTTGTATCAACTCGCTTCGACCTGTACGGGAAAACTACCTCTTAGCCCTTTAGTGACCGAACCACTCGTTTTTACGCGAACAATGTGTAAAGGTGGCAAGTTAAGCATGCAGTGGTTTGCACGCAGTGGTCATATTCACCCAGGTGGTGGTACGTATGCTAATCGTTATATTGTTTCTCATCCCGAGTTACGAGATAAGCTCGAACAATATATGCACATCAAAGAACGTCCGCTTGCTGAGCGAGAGTCGCTGCTTGGACGTTTACAGAGAATGGATGAAGAAACCATCCTTGCTTTGATTTCTGGGGCATCAATGTTCCTAGAGGAAGAAGAGCTATGGTTAAGGCAAAATGATAGTTATTTTGTTTATCCTAAGTCGGTTTGGAAAAGCAACGTAACAAAAGCAGGATTGAGCGTGAGACTGAATCGAGATTCGGCATCGTGCTTTGTTCAGCGCGGGAACTTATGTTGGGACGTAGAAGACCACTCAGATGTTCTACGGATCACCATGGTCGTTCTCGTTATTGCCAATATTTTATTGGTCATTGGTTGGTCGCTCTATCGCTGGAACGCAAAGCGAAATGAAATGCGTAGTCGTATGCTTGTCTTGCAAATTTTGACGCACGAACTTCGTACACCGATTGCGAGTTTATCTCTCACCGTTGAGGGTTTCAGACGTGAATTCGAACGTTTACCTGAAACCGTTTATGATGAGTTTCGCCGTTTGTGTGAAGATTCACGAAGATTGCGTCAACTTGCTGAAGCGAGTAAAGACTACCTGCAATCGGAAAACAAACCACTCGCGACAGACTGGGTTCCATCTGTCCAAGAATGGCTCGAATATAAAGTTGAAGAAGAATTTGATAATCAAGTTCATTTTCAACTTAATGAAGACATCGCAGCTAAGTTAAATGTTTACTGGCTAGGAACATGCATAGATAACTTAATCAGAAATGCGATAAAATACGGAGTAGCTCCCGTAACGCTTGACGTTGAAACGTCGAAAAATAAAATTATTGTAAAAGTTCTAGACCAAGGTGAGTTAAGCCATAAAGACTGGCGACATTTGCGTAAACCATTTGTGAGTAAGAGTGGGCTTGGTTTAGGATTAACTATCGTTGAATCAATGGTAGGTAGAATGGGCGGAAAAATGCGCCTAGTCGGCCCACCAACGACGTTTATTTTGGAGATACCTTGTGAAACAGACACTGCTTCTCGTTGAAGATGATAAAAACCTAGCTGATGGACTATTAGTAAGCTTAGAACAAGCGGGATATGAGTGCTTTCATTCAGAAACAATTGCCGATGTAGCTCAGTATTGGGACAAAGCGGATCTTGTTATTCTTGATCGCCAATTGCCTGATGGTGACTCCGTACAACACTTGAGTGACTGGAAAAACATTAAAGATGTTCCTGTCATCCTTTTAACGGCAATGGTCACTGTAAAAGATAAAGTGATGGGTCTTGATGCGGGTGCAAATGATTATTTAACCAAACCATTTGCTGAAGCTGAGCTGTTTGCGCGCATTCGAGCGCAATTACGTGCTCCGGATGTTGATGAGCAAGATGAAAGCAAAGTTAAAACGGAACATTTAGTGATTGATAAAAGTACTCGCGAAGTCTTTTTTAATGATGAAATGATTACGTTAACTCGAACTGAATTCGATTTACTCCTTTTCTTGGCAAGTAACTTAGGCCGAGTTTTCACGCGTGATGAACTGTTAGACCATGTTTGGGGTTACAACCATTTTCCTACCACACGCACAGTGGATACTCACGTATTGCAATTACGACAAAAACTACCTGGTTTAGAGATCGAAACGCTGCGTGGTGTTGGTTACAAAATGAAAGCCTAATGAGAGCACATTATTGGCTAATTGGTGCACTTTTTAGTGCACCAACTTTTGCCACAACGCCCACTTGGTTTGAAGGTAACTCGCCATTAATCCAAGCGCATAAGCATTTATTAACTAATGATTTAGCAGCAATGTTTGCGTCATTGGTTGAAGCTTGGCAGCTTGAGAAAAATGCCACAATTACCCCGCATTTAAATGAGCTGTTTCTACAATCGTTACAAGTTGATTGTGGGAAGGGCTTAGACAACCGTGCATTCCCAGATTGGATTCGTGGGGTCACAATCCGTAATACGGAGATCCAAAGCCCAGGACGTGATGCATACAGAGTGGTTGTAGAACTCAATTCCAGCAAAGAGATTGGTGATATTAACTTAACTCGTTGGGTAGCTAAGACAGTTTCCAATGATGATGTGCTGATTAAAAGTCAACCACAAAACAATAGTGATATTATCTCTTATACCAAGCGATATAACTTAAATAACCGCTTGCCGATTGGGTTGTATCGTATTGATGTGACAGCGACCGATCAAACCTCTTGGAGTGCGTGGCTTGTTCTTGGTGAAAGCAAAACCAATATGGTTGTTCGTTGGCGTTCGAAAGATCGGTGGAAAATCGATAAAACGGCATTACCTAATCCCCATTGTCCGCTCCCTAAATTAAATGCATCGCTCTACGATTATGTAGATGGTACATATAATCAAGAATGGACTGAAACCTATGAATCTGATTATCCTACATCATTGAAAACTGGCACAGTTCCACCGGGACGATATGTTCTTGCCGTCTCAATGACGCATCAACGTTGGCAAGGGCCGCTAATTGTTGAACAATCGCAAATAATTAGTAAAACATATGACGTTTCAGTAGAGGAATAAGTCAAGATAATAGACAATAGCGCGTTATTACTCATGTAAATTATTGATAAATAAATTAGATATGAAAAACGCTATCAAATTACTCCCGTTGTCTATTGTGTTCGCTACATCTACTTCTTTTGCCGCCAACTATGCTGTTGAAGCTCGCGGTGATGCAATGGGTGGTGTTGGCGTTGTTTCAGCTAACTTTCTTACCGCGCCTTTCTATAACCCGGCAATCACCGCCATCTATCGACGCAATGATGATGTTGGGATGATCACGCCGAGTTTTGGTATTTCATTTAATGATGAAGGCCAAATGATCGATGATTTAGACAGAGCACAAAACCTCATTAACTCACAAAATCCAGCAAACATTGGCGAACTGCAAACGACGCTCGATAGTTTGCAGGGTGATAAGTTCAAAATGGAAATGGGTGGAGTGGTTGCTTTTGCTATTCCAAACCAGTTCATCGCCGCGAATGCCTTTGGTAAGCTTTATACCGAATCGTTTGTGACACCAGACATTGCTACAGGCAGTACGAACGCAGATCCAAACGCAAGAACATTGGAAAATGCAGCAAACAGTAAAGTAAATGCCGTATCTATCGGTGTTGCAGAAGCTGGTATCTCACTCGCTAAATACCAAACCTTTTTAGGTCAGCATATTTCATATGGTATTACGCCAAAACTTCAGCGCATTTACACGTACGTCTATCAAGCTAACCTCTCAAATTACGATTTTTCTGACGTACGCGAAAATGGTCAAGCAGAAACCATGTTGAACTTTGATGCGGGTTTTTTATGGTTCCACGGTCCATTCCGAGTTGGTATTGCCGGTACAAACCTAATTGCTCGCGATATTGAAACGAAAAGCGTTAATTCGATTTCTTATGCGTATGAACTCAGCCCACAATATACAGTCGGCGCGGGAATCGTTGCTGACTATTTCACTTTCAGCGTAGATTACGATCTTAAAGAAGAAGAACGTTTCACTACGTTTGACGATAATGTTCAGATGTTTCGTGCTGGTGCTGAACTTGATCTACTTCGACAACTAAAATTACGCGCAGGTTGGAAACGTAATCTTGCTTATGAAAACTCAGAAGATACCTTAACGGCGGGTATCGGACTTTCACCTCTTAATTTATTCCAACTTGATATTGGTGCGAGTTACACCAACGAAAATTCAATGGGTGCTTACATTAACTTCTTAGGTAGTTACTAGTTAAAACGGTAGTCATAACCGAAGAATAGTAATATAGTCGGCTCCTTAATCGTAAGGAGCCTTTTTTATGTTAGATGATATTTCTCTTAGTCATAGTGAACAGCAAGTAGCTGTCGAAAAAATTCAAAAGCTTATGACTGAAGGCATCAGTACGGCACAAGCCATCCAAATCGTCTCAAGTGAGATTCGTGCTGCCGCAGCAGCAAAACGCGAAGCTGAACAAAATGCTGAGCTAGACGAAGACGAATAAATCACAACATTTTCTCTGATTCAGTGATAACAAGATAAAATCAAGAGACACCAATAAAAGGGCAGGGAACTGCTCTTTTTACTTTATTAGTAATGCACTATAACACTACACATTGGTGTTATATATCGTGCACACCATAACTAGTCCCCCTCAAAAACGCTTTCCCAAGACGTAATTCACTAAAATTAACTACCAAGAATAATGCTCATATTTTGCTTATAATCGTTATATTTCAGTGTATTACTGCGATATTTTATGCTACAAGCTAATTATTGAGAGTATGTTTTGTAATTTTATTACAAAACGGCAAATTACCAGAAATAATGGTAGTGAAAGCAACTGCTTCGTGACGTTGTCACGCATGTGGCAGAATTTCGTTTCGATATTCGTTTATGTTCCTAGTATTGGTTATTAGCAAAAACAATGCTTAGTGACATTGTCACTAAATACCAGTTAAATTTGGCGAATGGATTTGCTTGTTTTGGTTAATCGTCAATAATTATCTATAACGACATTAAAGCGATTCGTAATGACAAACCAAAATGAGGGATTAATGGTTATGGCAACAGAAATTGATGTTTCGAATATCTATGGAAAAATTCAGCTTGTCGGTACAGCTCCAGACTTTAAAGTGAAAGTCGTCAGTGCATTTGCAGATCTAGATGTAAAAGAAGTGAATGCTTTCGCGAACAGTGAAGGTAAGTGGAAGTTCGTTAATACATCGCCAGACTATCGAGTCATGTTTGTCACAAGTGCACATGACTTCACCATTAGATTCGTAAGTTGATTGGAAGTTGGACGGCTTGCCTTTTATCCATGGCACTTAAGTGACCACGTAACCAACTTGTCCATTGGCATTCATCGTATGTTAGGCGAAAGAATCTATTAATTAGGGTTTAACTAACGACCACTGGGTGTGGTTGTTGGTCGATAGCGACGTCATGACAGCGAATGTCATCGGACAAGTAACTAAGAGATTTGGTGATGAGGATCTTTTCAGCCATGGGATTGATTTGGTAAGAACCCGAAAGCCAACGCTTAACAGTTGTTTTCCTGACGTAAAGCTATTCAGTACCAGCAGCAACATTTGGGAAGAAACATCAGGTTAGGTCCTTAAAGCCAAATAACGTTTTAAGTTTAGGAGGACATTTTAAAGCTTCTCATACCGAACATTACGATATAGGAACCATAATCTCAGTGCGCATTATGTATATTATGTTAAATCAGGCATAGGTAATCAAAGAGTTTTATTGCCTACTCTCGTTACAGTGACTGAATTGGAGCATTTGATTAAACATAACTGTATTTACCATAAAATACCTAATAGTCAGTTTGATAATGGAATTAACAAACTGACTATTGAGGATTAACCGCCAGCGAGTTTTACGGTGTAATTCTTTTTCTCTAAGTGTGCTTTGATTTTATCTCGTGCATCACCTTGGATTTCAATTGCACCATCTTTAACTGAACCACCACAGCCACAAACTTTCTTAAGTTCCGCTGCGAGTAATTTTAATGGTGCGTCATCGAGATCTAGACCCGTGACAATGCAAACGCCTTTGCCTTTACGACCTTTGGTTTGACGAGAGATGCGAACGATGCCGTCACCTTTTTCACGTTGTGGTTGTGACTCTTCAGGTTTGATTCGACCTGTTTCTGTTGAATATACAAGTGTCATATCTATTACTTACTATTTTGTTCCGCTTTCTGCTTCGCGATCAGAAACGCTTCAATGTGTTTTCGAATCGCCATTTTACCACCCTTTATCAACCGACCGTTAAACAAACAATACCAACCATTTGTTTCACCAGTGTCATTTTTCAACACATAGCCGTTGAAGTTTTCGTGTGTAGGCTTAGCTGCTACATTCCGTTTACCGGCAAGAGATTGAAATTCTTTAGGATCGATGATTGTTGCCGTATCACAGAACCAATCAATACTCTTTTTCAACGCAGTCATATTGCCAGATAAAAGCTTATTTTTTATCTGCACCTGCCAAACGTCGGTTGAATTACCAACTGTTTTTAGGGGGAATCCTCGATATGTTGCTAGCGCCATATTGTCGTTCATTCCTAATATGTATTTAATTTTATAATAATTGTATATTGTGGGTAATCAAGTATATTCATCATAATTAGTGGTTTAGCAGCATATTTCTATGAAAAAAAACGTCAGAGTCATCGAAAACAAGGTGACAATTTCGAAATATCTATTTGAATTTCGAAACCTTGTTTCAATTGAACAGATGGACATGTTGCTCGACCATCACTATTCGCTCAACTCATTAAAAGCAATGACAAAAGATTGGAATTTGTTTGTCGAGTTTTGTAAATCCAAATCGGTATTGGCCATCCCCGCTTCTTCTGCCGCGGTTCGCTTGTTTCTTGAAAAAGAAGCGAACCAACGTAAATATGCCACGATTCGGCGCTATGCCTTGACGATAGGTTTAATTCATCGAGTAACCTCACAACAAGATGTTATACAAACACCCATCATTCAAACTACACTAACGAATATCCGTACAACAAAATATGGTGATGCTAAGCAAACAGAAGCCTTTGAAATTACTCATTTAAATCGACTCAATGCATTGCTTCCAAAACAACCAACGTTAATTGAGCTGCGCAATATTGCTATTTATAACATCATGTTTGAATGTGCATTAAAACGCTCGGAATTAAAGCACCTAAAACACGCTGATATAGAAATCCAAGATGAACGTTATTATGTATTTATCGGCCAAGATCGCTACGCACTGAGCGCTCAATGTAGTGAATATTTACGTATGTGGTTGTTACATCAGAATGGCCTATCCGAGTATCTATTTAATGCGGTTGATAAGCATGGTTATATAAGTGATCAACCACTAGATGATTCTTCGATATTTAGAATACTCAAAGGTGCGAGTGAGAAATTAAACTTAGATGTGGCATTTTCTGGACAGTCATTACGTGTAGGTGCGGTAAAAGCGATGGCGGATGATGGACTTAACGCGCGAGAAATTCAAATATTTGGCCGTTGGCTCAGCCCAGTTATGCCCTATCAGTATATTGCTAATAAGGCACAAGCTGAGGCTGGGAAGTTACAATTTATCCGTCTTCGTCATTTTAAATATTAAGCTTCAATTGAGCTGAATACGCATGACGCTAGGAATTCATGAAACTTATGCCCATTATGTTCTAGCATTTTCGGGAACATAGAGATCGGCGTCATACCTGGGAATGTGTTGACTTCGTTGAGGTAAATTTGCCCATCTTGAGTCAAAAAGAAATCAATTCGCGACAAATGTCTTAAACGCATCTGAGTAAATACTTTTCTTGATGCTGATTGAATTAATGCAATTTGCTCTTCGGTCAAGTTAACTGCTTCGATATCAGTCGTCGAATGGCTGCTCGCACTGTATTTCTCTTCATATGAATAGAATGCATCGCCGGGCGCTTTTACTTCGCCAGGTTTGGAGATCTGTAGTTCACCATTTAATTCATACGCAGCGACTTCAAGTTCACGTGGTTGAACCGCTTGTTCTACTAATACTTGGTCGGAATAACCAAAAGCATCATTCAACGCAGATTGAAGCTGAGACTCTTCCGTTACCTTGTAACACCCAACTGAAGAACCTTGACGCGCCGCTTTAACAAATACACTTCCCCATTGTTCAAATGCTTCACGTGCTCTATTCAAGCTATCTAGACTATTTTCTGATAGGAACAGGTATGGTGTGTTAGCGATACCAATCGCGTCATACCATAGCTTCGATGTGATTTTGTTGAAGCTATTGCTGCTTGCTTCAGGTCCACAACCTAAATATGGAATGCCAGAAAGCTCTAACATTGACTGAATGTCACCGGTTTCACCAGGGAAGCCGTGAATACATGGAACAACGAAATCAATTTTCGTTGAGTCCGTTGCTGAGTTTAAACAACCACTGTTGGTGTCTAAACACATCAATTGGTTTTCTTCGTTGTACCAACCGTCTTGCTTCATTTCAACGCGAATAACCGTAAATTCAGGCGTGAGTTTCAATTGAGATTGGATAAAGTTTGCTGATAGCAATGAAACTTCGTGCTCTGACGAACCGCCGCCACAGAGTAGAAGGATAGTCGTATTTTTCATTAGAGGATCTTTCCGTGATACAACAGAATTATTAGTGACTCGATAATAATAAAAACTGAGCGAACTTACACTGGGCAAACTAGCTAAATTTACCAATTCCTGACTGTTCGATGCTTTTATAAGCACAAAAAAAGGGGCTAAGCCCCTTTTTCTAGTTTAGTTTGTTTAGTGCTGGATATTGCGAGTTTTTGATTGAATCAATACTCTTTACAAAAGGTTTTAAATTTTGGAACTCAGTTGGTAGTTGAGCAATTGCCTTTTTCGCATCAACTTTCGTTGCGTAATCACCGTACAGCACTGTATACCACTTAGTGCCGTTCACAACTTTGTAGTTTTCCCAAATCGGCTGACCTGAAGCTGGCAAGTTGCGAGCAAAGTGATCAACTTTTGTTTGAGTACCTACAGCGACAACTTGAATCGTGTAACCAAATCGTGCCGCGGTTTGTTCATTTTGACTTGGCGGAACAATCGTTACTGCAGGTTTTGTTTGTGGTTTAACTTCAGGTGTCACTGGCTCAACATTACTTTCAACGACTTCAGTCACAACGGTTTCCGTCATGATTGGTTGTTCAACATTTGCGACCTTGTAATCTTCACGATAAGTTTCAGACGTTACTTCTGTTACGTAGTCACTAGATACACACGCAGAGAGCAGTACAGATAAGCTAACGATTGCTATTTTTTTCATGAAATTTTCAAATGCCTTTATGGGAAATTACTGTAAATCATGCCGTTAGATAGCGATAGAATCAAGCGGCCTGTGAATTATATTTTTCAACCGATGTGACATGAAACACAATCTACGCTTAGGGTTGAGAGACTCGTATAAAACTTAGACAAATTAATCTGCAAAATTTGGAGTGCTCCGTTACGATTAGAGTCAAATTAGATGGGAAGTCGACGTATGAGCAATCTAAGTAATTTTTTAAAACCTAAATCCGTTGCGGTTATTGGGGCTTCAATAAAGCCACTTAGAGCTGGCAACATAGTCATGAAAAATTTATTACAGGGCGGGTTTAACGGCGCAATCATGCCAGTTACTCCAAAGTACAGTTCTGTATGTGGTGTACTCGCTTATCCTAGTATCGACTCACTCCCCATCATTCCCGATGTTGCAGTGCTTTGCACAAACGCTTCTCGAAACATATCGCTGTTCCAACAACTTGCCGAAAAAGGCGTTAAGTCCGTGATTGTTTTGTCTTCGGATATGCACTTTTTGGGCATCGATGAAATCGAGCTTCAAGATACTTGTTTGGCAATTGCCAGAGATGCTGGGATGCGCGTTTTGGGCCCCAATAGTTTAGGGATGATTCTTCCTTGGCATAATTTTAATGCTTCGTTCTCTCCTGTAACGGCTCAAGCTGGTCAGATTGCGTTTATTTCTCAATCTGCGGCTATGTGCACGACAATTCTTGATTGGGCAAACGACAAGAATATCGGGTTTTCCGCCTTTATTTCCTTAGGTAATGCCATTGATATCGATTTTGCCGATCTACTTGATTATTTAAGTACCGATAGTCATACCCAAGCGATACTTTTGTACGTAGACACAATAAAAGATGCAAGGCGTTTTATGTCGGCGGCAAGAGCGGCATCTCGAAATCGCCGAATTTTGGTACTTAAAGGCGGTCGTACTCAAGCTGGGCGACTCGCAGCTAAAGCTCACACGGGCGGCAACGATACTTTAGATCTGATTTATGATTCCGCTATTCGCCGTACTGGTATGCTACGAGTTAATAACTCCCACGAGTTATTTGCAGCCGTAGAAACACTGACCCACTCAGTACCTTTGCGTGGCGAGCGGCTTGCAATTATTACTAATGGTGGTGGCCCAGCAATAATGGCGGTTGATACCCTTCTTGAAAGAGGTGGAAAACTGGCGCAGTTAGATGAAGAGCTCATGGAAAAGCTCAGTGAAGAACTGCCCACTAGTTGGAGTCATAATAACCCTATTGATATGATGGGTGACGCCGACCATTCTCGTTACGTCGCGACCATTAATGCACTGATGGACAGTGATTGCGCTGATGCTATTTTAATTATGCACAGTCCCTCGGCTATTGCTCTTTCAGAAGAAACAGCACAAGCCATTGTGGACGCGGTGCACGCTCATCCAAGAAAAAAACGCTTCAACATCTTAACCAATTGGTCTGGTGAATTAACGGCAAAACCAGCTCGACAGATTTTCACTCAAGCTGGTATTCCAACCTATCGAACACCAGAAAGTGCTGTTGTTGCATTTATGCACCTTGTGGAGTATCGACGTAATCAAAAACAACTCATGGAAACCCCAACAACTGCTGAACCGGTTCACGTTTCCGAACTTCAAAGTGCCAAAAAATGGGTTGAAGAAAAACTACTGGATAAATATACAGTCAATTTAGATACTCACCAAATTGGGCACTTTTTGACGAGTTTTAACTTCAAAATCCTTCCAACTTGGATTGCATCCGACAGTAGCGAAGCGGTACATATTGCTGAGGAAATTGGATATCCAGTCGCTGTAAAGCTTCGTTCTCCTGATATACCTCATAAGTCCGATGTTCAAGGTGTAATGCTTAACCTACGCAATAGTAACGAAGTTGCCGCGGCGTCTCAGGCCATTTTGGACCGTACCCAACTGTCATTCCCATCCGCTCACATTCATGGATTATTAGTTCAGGGAATGGCCAAACTTGCTGGCGGTGAAGAACTGAGAATTAAAGTCAAAAGCGATGAAACATTTGGCCCAATAATCCTATTAGGCCAAGGGGGTTCTGAATGGGATGAAGCATTAGATGCAGCGTCGGCTTTACCACCGTTAAACATGACTTTGGCGCGGTATTTGATTATTCGTGCCATTAAAGGCGGTAAGATTAGGCCGCAAAAACTGCCAGAGCCTATGGATATTGACGGGTTGTCAGAAGTACTCGTTAGAATTTCACAAATGATAGTTAACTGCCCGCAGGTGCATGAACTGGATATCCATCCACTACTTGCAAATGGCAAAGAGTTTACCATCATCGATGCTGATTTAACGCTTCGTCGCTACACTGGTGACGCTCAACAACGTTTGGCTATTCGCCCTTATCCAAGTGAATACGAGGAAGAAACCCAGCTTAAATCCGGGGAAATCGTGATGATTCGCCCTATTCTTCCTGAAGATGAACCCCTTCATGCCGGCTTTATTCATAACGTTTCTAAAGAAGATCTATACAAACGATTCTTTACCGAAATCGGCGAATTCAATCACGAGGCCCTAGCTAATTTGACTCAGATTGATTACGACAGAGAAATGGCATTTGTCGCAGTTCGCCAATCTATTGATGGTAACCAAATCATCGGCGTGTCACGGGCACTGATCAATCATGACAATACAGATGCTGAATTCGCGATTCTAATACGCTCAGATCTTAAAGGGTGCGGATTGGGAAAAATTTTGATGAGTAAAATCATCACCTATTGCCAAGCAAAAGGCACTCTGCAAATGTCAGGCATGACGATGCCAACCAATCGAGGAATGCTCATGTTGGCACAAAGCCTTGGTTTTAAACTTGAGGTGTCATTTGAAGATGGAACTGCGGATATGGTTCTTCCGATGACCGAACATTCATCGGATAGTAACTAAGTGGGTTAAGCTCGTTATTAAATCAATAGTTCAGCAGCATAACGACACTATTTATGCTGCTGATTTAATTTTCTGTCTTTTGTTTATCGCTATTTTAATTTCCAGTTACGTTTCAAATACTGAATGCACCAAGATTTAGCTTCACCTATCTGGTTTCGTTTCCAAGCCATAATGACATCAACAGAGCGTATTTCAGTGGAAGCAATTTGCTTTAGTGCGCCAGATTTGATCAGTTCGTTGGCAATCGTGGTCGGTAAAGTTCCTATACCGAGCCCTGCTTTCAACGCTTCGATTTTTGCCGGTAAATTTGTCACCGTTAATCGTGGTTGTTTTTGCAAAATATTAATACTAATGGCAGGTTGCTCTCGAGCCGTATCGGCAATGGCAATTACGCGATACTTTTCTCTGGCAGCTTCGTCGAATTCACCGTTACGTTTGTGCACATAATGATCAGATGCGGCAACCCAAACCATTGATATTTTGCCGATTACTTCTGATTTTACGTCCAACGGTAGGTTATCTAACTTAGGACAGACTAATAAATCGGCACGACCATTCTCAAGTGATTCCCAGCACCCGGCTAGTATCTCTTCTTGCAAACGAACTCTGGTACTGCTTACATTACCGAGCGCTTCCACCATGGGAAAAAAGTTCTCAACCGCGATAACACCATCAAATGCTAAGGTGACGTCCAACTCCCAACCATTGGCTAACAAACTTGCATCATGCACGAGTTTTTCTGTGGCGCTTAAGATGGTGCGGCCCCGCTCAAGTATCAATTTCCCAGATTCAGTAAATACCGCTTTGTGCCCAGAACGGTCAAAAATCATGATATCAAGATCTTGTTCTAGCTTTTGTATTTGATAGCTCAAAGATGATGGTGCTCGATTGAGTTCATTTGCAGCAGCAGCAAAACTACCACGACGATCAATAGCATCCAATATGTGCAGAGCTTCCAATGTAATCGGACTTTGCAATGACGACTCCTTGTACTAATTAGTTCGTTCTTTTAATGGGTAGCATCGATACTGACACAAACTTTAACAATGATAACAGTTAGCAATAATCGTCTAACGTTAAGGTGATTTGATAAAGGAAACGCTAAAAAGAAACTATCCAAAAAGCAAAAAGCCAGCATGCTTGCCGGCTTATCTATCTGCTGTATTCAAAATGCTTCATTCAAAAAGTAAGAAAAATTGGGTGAATGAAGATTATTTTGAACTAGCCATCTCTTTTTTAACCATAATGGCAGCTGCCACGATGAAAGCAATGATTAGACCTAGTTCCATTAATTCCCCCTGCTGTTTACGCGTATAAGTCAAGATATTTAGCGCAGTCATTGTAACAGTAACAAAATTTCTGGATAGGGATTAATCAAAACAATTATATTTTTAGGGACTCAGATCAACATTTCACCGCAAGTGCCCTTGAGACTCAATTACAAACTCAGTTTTAAGTCTTTTTTTGTTAGTAAATTTACTTAATTGTCGCTTTGCCACCAATTATTTTATAAGCCGGTGTTCCGCGAATTAACGCATCTCGTGCAAAGGTGTTTCCACAGTTTGGGCATAGGCACTCGCTTGTCGTAAAATCTTTCGCTATACGCTCTTTAAAACACTTAACTAACGCCCCTTTGCCTCCTTTGCGATATTTAAACAGTACAGTTTTACACTTAGTACAAATCACATCGACGGTTTTCACCGGTTGCTTTGAATTAGGTTTAGCCATCGTTATTATCCGTATCACATAAGTGCTCTGGTTTAACCCAGACTTGGCTAAAATCAAACCAACCTAAAGCGTTACATTTTGCATTTTGCAGTGTGCCACAATGATCTTTATTGACCCCCAACCAACAATGAAACATCGGGATGAGTTGCATCTCTTTTGCAAGTGAGGTTCCTAATTCACGCCACGGAAACACCACATCAGCTTCACTACGCCAGTGCTGAACAATATTAGTCCAATACGCGAAATCACCCTCACGACTAAGCGGTTCAATATCCCCATAGTCAAATAGCCACCCAACGAGCGCATCTTCTCTATGATTAGAGATCCCCATTGCTTTCACCCAAATATCAATATCATGAGGTTGGGGTTGCTCATCATCGTAACCAATCAATTCAACGTCTAGCTTATCTTCTTTCAACAAGGTTTCTAAACACTTTACTAAAGTCGGAAACATCGGATGTTGTGCTTGAAAAGCTATTCGTACTTTTCGGTACGCTGGCGGCGATACGTAGTGGCCATAATAAGAATGATGATACCAACCAGGTTTTAAACCATGCGCAGGTAAAACACCTAGTTCGACAATTTTATCTTGTGGTAGTCGCTGAAATAAATTGAGAGAACTTAAACGTGAACTAAAATAATTAGCCCAATCATCTGTTCGTGCTAAACCAGAGCGACGATTAAGCAGTAAATACGTGCAACCTGGGTCGAGTTTTACTTCATCATGAATCGGAGTAGTTTGAGGTTTTATCGGGTTTGATAAACTTGGAAAAACCATTGAAGAATGCGCCGCATCGATAAGCCACACTTCTACGCGATCTATTAATGGACGAAAGCCAAAATAACCATCAAAAGCTTGCAACACAAGACGCTTGTCATCATTCTGGACCACTTTGTAAGGGCCAGTTCCAACCGGAAATACGTCATGATTTTCCATCCGATCTTGTTTTGAAAGCAGAATTTTGGCACATGATTCAGACAAAAGAAGATCTAGATAAAAATCTGGCGACTCCAATGTGATATCAATAATTAGGTGGCCCGGTGATGTGACGTCTTCAATATGGGCATAAAGTTTGTTTTCTCGTAATGCTCGAATACTATTCATAGCGACGTCAACCGAGAGTATATCGCCATTGTGAAAACGAACACTCGGGCGTAAATAGAAACGCCAATGTGTCGGAGTAACCATTTCCCAGGTATGTGCCAAATCACCAACCAAATTTTCATGATCATCAAGCTTGGTTAAGCCACTAAATACTTGATGAACAATGTGTTGTTCAGAACGACGTAGAGGCTTTTGAGGATTGAGTGTGGTTAATGGGCGATAGTAAGGCAAACGAACAACTTGCTGCCCTTCTTGATGCTGAATACCAAGATAGTTTTCGACTACTTTTGCCAGTTTCGCCGTATCTTGATCGAGCACTTTTAGTGCCTGGCTGATTTTTCCTTCTTCAAGATAACGACGAGCGAGATTCTCACTAACATCAGCACGATTACGTTTGAAATTGAGTTGAGATAACTTTCCCCGGCCAGGTGATGGATGCCATTCAATCCAGCCCTCTTCTTCCATTTTATTAAGAACAATTCTCGCATTACGTCGAGTACAACAAAGGATATCCGTTATTTCATCGAGTTGGACGCCGCTATCTTGACCATCATAGTGCTCAAACAATGTTTCAAATTGCACTCTTAAACGAGGACTGCTCATAAAGGGGGAAGCTCATTAAATATCACTACATATGAGTTTTCCCCATTTACCGGCAAATATCAAGTAATAGAGTCACTTATTGAATTGGAAGACTGGCATGTTGCGCTATCAGCTCAAGTTGTTGAAGATTATCTAGTTTTATTGACCACTTTGTCTCTGCCCCATGAGCACTAATGACGTTTGCACCTCGACCGATGAGTTGAAGTGCGTCGATCTCAGCTTGTAATGTGACCATATGTGTTCCGACCATTTTCACGACTAGCTCATGAGCAGTCACAATGATTTTTCCACCATCAAAATCAATGACCATTTCTACTTACTCACATTCACTGTGTTTAATGACTTTGCTTTCGTTTTTGCCCCACGTACTTTCTGAACTGAAATGGTTAAACGGCTAGTACAAACCAAACGTTCACGTTCATCAGTAATATTGATTTGCCATACTTGGGTCGAGACACCGATGTGAATTGGCGTCGCTTTACCTATAACATGCCCCTCTCGCATAGCACGTACATGATTAGCATTAATATCTAATCCCACACAGTATGAATCTTCATCTACGCAGAAGTTCGCAGCGACAGAGCCCAACGTTTCAGCCAGTACCACGGAAGCCCCGCCATGCAACATACCTAGTGGCTGATGAGTGAAATGACAAACCGGCATGGTCGCACAGATGTAATTTGGGCCAAGTTCGGTATAAATAATATTGAGGTGTTCCATCAATGTATTTTTTGAACTTAAATTCAGACGTTCTAGATCGATTGGGCGCTTCCAAATACTCATTGTTTTTTCCTACAGTTCAGTTACCAGTATTGTAACCCAGTGTTATGATAAACAATATTGTGTTTGAAATGGAGAGTTCAATGAGCCCACTATCTAAGGTAGCTTCTTTTCTCGCTATAGTTGGAATCGTCGGATGCAGCGCTTCACCTACTGGAAGAAATCAACTTTTACTTTTTTCTGATAAGGATATGAGCCATCTTGGTGCACAATCTTTTGAAGAAATGAAAAAACAAACACCGATCAACAAAGACCAAAAAATTAATCGTTACGTCCAATGCGTGGCGAAATCAGTCACTAAACATGTACCTAAGCAATCTGGGTTTAATGATTGGGAAGTGGTTGTTTTTGATAGCGATCAAGTCAATGCATTCGCTTTGCCTGGTGGAAAAATTGGGGTATATACTGGCTTGTTGAAAGTCGCAAAAAACCAAGACCAGCTGGCTACAGTTATTGGGCATGAAATTGCTCATGTGTTAGCTGACCATAGTAATGAACGATTATCACAATCCCAACTCGCCAATGCTGGACTACAGATTACCGACATTGCCCTTGGCGCTTCAAGTTATTCACAATACCGTGGGATGACAATGAGCGCGCTAGGACTTGGCGTTCAGTATGGGCTGATACTTCCGTATGGCCGAACTCAAGAATCTGAAGCAGATATTGTAGGTTTAGACCTTATGGCGAAATCAGGATTTGATCCTAATCAGAGTATCGACTTGTGGAAAAACATGGCAAAAGCATCAAACGGTAATCAACCACCGGAACTGCTTTCAACCCACCCATCGCATAATACGCGCATTAAAGATCTCAATCAGAAAATTAACTCGATGCCAAACTTTAATGTCGCCAAGCCAAATTGCACATTGTAGTGATAGCGTAAACCGCACTCGCCTGCTGACATGTCAGTGTCAGATTGTTAATACTTCTTTTATTAAGATCTCTTCTATATTTTGATTACTGCATAGACTTGATTACTCCATAGAATAGAAAAAGGAGCGATTTACTCGCTCCTTTTGTTTAACTGAATATGTCTTAGTTTGGTTAAGTGCCAAGAATCAACATTGGCAGGCTGAGTAACGCATCACCAGAAGATGCTAAGTACCACATAATGCTTGTTAGACCACATACTAAAGCGACATACCACACGATAGAAACCACCTGACCATAACGATCCAGTGGTAAAAGGTGGCTACGGTGGCGTCCGCGCCATTCCAAAACGATTTCAATCATCCCCAATGCGAGGAAAAGCCCGAATAACGTTAGCCCCAGATAATAACTTAATGCTACCCCTGCCAATGCAGCAAGGCCACAAAGAACAATGCCGACGACACTGTTCATGGAAAAGCTGATGCTCTTTAAAATATGACCACCATCAAGGGGCAAAATAGGTAGTAAGTTAAAGAGGTTTAAGAACGCGTTAAAACCGGCCAATGCAGCAAAAAACAATGAACCCGTCACCCAATAAGCGATCAAGAGTACGACTGACAGAACAAAACCAAACATTGGCCCCATTATCGAAATAACGACGTTTTGCCAACGAGTGTTGATTTTATCGTCACTAACCGCCAACCCACCAAGAAATGGGATTAAATACATACCTTTGGTTTTCATACCAAAGTACTTCATTGCTTTGACGTGTCCATATTCGTGAACCACTAGACACGCAATGAGTGCCAACGCGAATTGAAAAGAAAACAACCATGAATAAGCGGCCAAACTTGCTGATGCAAGAACGACTTTAATCAATTTGGCACTTTTGAGCGCTTTCATGCCTAGCGAAACTAAACCAATAAGGCTAAAACGTCGTTCTACTGGCGGCGGGCTAAAAGGAACTTGGCGTTCAATGTCTTTTTCATTGCGTGATCCTGATGCTTGCTCTTCACCGTTGACCGTTGCGCTATATTCAATCGAAAATGGTTGCCACTGCAAATTCAAATCTAACTGACAAATAAGAGCTTGGTCACCATTCATCAAGGTAAACTGATGGGAGGCTTCATCACCTCGTTCAGAGTCAGCATTTAACTGGGAAACCAACTGATTGTCCCAAAAAAGTTGTTGCCACCCTGCCATAGACCCTTCTAGGCGCAGCGGTTTATTTAAAAAGCTAATGGACAATAATTCCACGAATTTGACCTACAATATTGCTATATAAACTCGCGCCATTATGCCTAACTCCACTATAGGCGTAAAGAAATGAAGCTTTAATGTGACATTGTCACTCCAATTAACCTACTGATGCACTTCAATTTGTTGGCTATATGACCAATTCGGTCAATACATTGTCAGTTTTGAACCTCAAATCTGCGGTTTACCGAATACCCCTTTCTTTTCCAATGATAAAGTGGATAATAACCCCCGTTATTAATCCCGACTATATGTGAGTCCATTATGTCTATTGAATCTACAATGCTACAACGTTGCGAATCTAAGTGTGAACTATGTGCTGCTGAAGCACCACTGACTGCTTATGCGGTACCACCGCACAGCCACGTAACGGTGGATTTTGGCATCATGGTATGTGACAAATGTCTGGGCGAAATCGATGAACCTAAAGACATTAACCACTGGCGTTGTCTAAGCGACAGCATGTGGAGCCAAGTCATTCCTGTGCAAGTAACAGCATGGCGTCAGCTTACTCGTCTAAACTCTGAGAGCTGGGCGCAAGATGCACTTGATATGATGTACATGGAAGAAGAAACTAAAAACTGGGCAATGAAAGGCATGTCTGCTGATGACAAACCTTTTGACTGTAATGGCGTTGAACTTAAAAAAGGTGACGACGTAACAGTAATCAAAGATCTGCCAGTTAAAGGGACTAACCAAGTTATTAAACAAGGTACTGTGATCCGTGGCATCAGCATTGGTGACGATCCTAAACTTGTTTCTGGTAAAGCTAACGGCGGCCAGTCTATGTATGTAATTGCTGAGTTCACTCGTAAGAAGTAAGCTCCTCAAATCGCATCCAATAAAAAGCACCTATTAAAGGTGCTTTTTTCGTTTTAAATGCTAACTAATTAAGCGAACTTCTTAATCACTTCAGCAAGCTCTGTCGTACTGTTTTTTACATGTGCATTCATCTCGTTTGTTTCAGTCATTAGATCATACGAGTCCGTGTATTTCATATTAATGGATTGAATATTCTCATTAACCTCATTTGATACATGTACCTGCTCTTCAATCGCAACTGCTATTTGCTGGTTACGATCCACGACATCCTGAACTAACTGCTCTAGCTGTTGAATACTTTCCAGTGATTGCTTTAACAAAGTAACGGTACTGGTTGATTTTCCATTGCCTTTGTCTAACGCTTTTACCGCAGAGTTACTGCCAGCTTGAATATTCTCAATAACATTTTGAATTTCAGTCGTGGATTCTTGAGTTCTTTGTGCCAAGGTTCTAACTTCATCTGCAACGACAGCAAAACCTCTTCCTTGATCACCAGCACGCGCTGCTTCAATCGCAGCATTGAGTGCTAATAAGTTCGTTTGCCCAGCAATATCATTAATCACTTGAATAACTGAACCAATCTGGTCAGTTTGATGATTCAAATCCGTCACTGTTGTTGATATTTCTTTTAATTCCTCAACAAGCTCCATGACTGACTCATTGACGCTATCTATTACGTTTCGACTTTCTGTCATATTGTTTTGTGCTTGTACCGTTGCGTCAGCTGTCGCTTGTGCATTTTGAGATATCTCTGAGGATGCCGCTTGCATTTCATGGACTGCTGTTGCGACCATATCTATTTCAACTTTTTGTTCACTTAGATTATTAGTAACTCTTGTACTGTTATCTGCAGCCGAATTGGCACTTTCCAGAGTTTCTTGGCATGAATCCATAACAGAGATACCAACACGCGCAAGCAATGCATTGGCATATTGTTTACGCATTTTCATTGCTAGCTCTATTTCAGCTAAATCGTTAATTCGTCCACAATAGATATATTCCATAAGAGGATTGTTAAAATCAGCCCTAGCTTGTTGAGCCAATTTTTCTAGTTTTCGTGTTAATAAGTAGATAGTAGAAATTGAAAGGGCTGCCATCAACCCAAAGGAAACGACCGGTGCTTGCCCTGTTTGGTGTGCAATCAAACCAACACCAGTCGCGGCAACAATACCTATAGCTGCGCGCATCCACAGGCGAGTGCGAGGCAAATACATGCGTAATGGTTTTTTGTCGTCTCTTAATTTTGCATAGGCTTTTTCAGCGCGTTCTACAAATACAGGTTCTGGCTTTGAACGGACTGATTGGTATTCAACCGTTTCACCATTGTATTTTATCGGTGAGGCGAAGGCATCAACCCAATAATATCCTCCCCCACGACGTTGGTTCTTCACCATTCCCATCCAGTGGTGACCAGATTGTAAATGAGACCAAAGATCTTTGAACGCGGCTTTGGGCATATCTTTATGACGCACCACATTATGGGGTTTACCTACTAATTCACCATCTTCAAAGCCTGCCACTTCACTAAAATGTGAACTGGCATATTTAATATAACTTTGGGTATCAGTAATCGATATAAGGGTGTAATTGCTGGGGTAATCGTATTCCATCTCACTCATCATATGTATCCTTACCAAATGAACGTCAATATACAACCAGAGTCATAGCAGTGGTTTTTATATAGCGTAGTACAGAAATTCCTTTAAACGATGACGTTCTAATTATTTTTTTACGTTTACTATGAGCTAACTTATCGTGCAGACTCTAAATACTCACAGCTCAGTCTAAATCGTGCGCTAGTAATTTAGTGTGTATTTACCTAGGTGTAACAAATGAATAAACAATTGTTTACATAATCGAATTTATTAGATTAGCTTTGTGTGGTGACTCGATAAAATAATGATCGGCAAGTAAAAAGATGGGTTTTAAATTTGCTATGAGGTGTATCGCTAATGCCGATGTGGGTATAAGTTTAAGTGGCTTGTCGCATTAGCAATTTTAAGGTAAAAAAAAGCCAGCTCATAATTGGCTGACTCTTCGTAACTGTCAAATACTGCTCTAACGGTAAATACCTAAATCTTTTTGCATATGACTTGATAGATCGCTCGCATTATAAGTATGCGTATGACTATTGTCTGTAAACAAAATATCGAATAGATGGGCAATCAATCCTTTGATGCTAACCGTATAGGTTTTTCTGTCCATAGAGGGAGTTGTTACGATGTTTTCAATCTGCATTGCTTGCACTGACATAAGAACCTCTCTACAAATTTAAAAGCAATTCATTTTAATACGGCGATAATAACGATTATTTACGTGGTTAAATAATGACTTAAATTCTAAATTAGCATTAGTTTTTATTATGAAACAGTCTGTTAACATGTTATCTGTTAAATATTCAATATCACACATTTATGACGATAATGTATGCAAATTTCGTGGTTAAAATAGCAGATAAAAAATAACCCCCAAACCGTGAAACAATTGCTTTACAAAGCGCATGTCGTTTAGTGTGGGGGTTGTATCACATTACTTTAGCATGCCGCAAATGAAGTAAGCGACTTTCACGTAATGATTTATTTATTGATGCGCTGCTTGCTCAAGTTTACGCTGTGCGCGTAATGACGCAATAACCGCAACCGTCATGGTAACAAGTAGTACAAGTAAAGAAACAGGTGTTGGGATTTCCCATGCTGTTCCCATAAGCACCATCTTTATACCGATAAACACGAGAATAAATGATAATGCTGGTTTCAAGTAGATGAATTTCTCCATCATACCTTGCAGTACAAAGTACAACGAACGTAGACCTAATAGAGCGAACACATTAGCTGCAAGTACTAGGAATGGTTCGCGTGTTACCGCAAAGATCGCTGGAATTGAATCCAATGCAAACATCACATCCATGAAAGCAATCACGCCGATCACGATCATCATTGGAGTCACATAACGTTTACCGTTTTCAACCACAGTGAGCGCATTACCACGATAATCATCGGTAACATTAGCAAACTTGCGAATAAGCTTTTCAGGCATCGGGTTCACTTCATCTTCGCCTTTATCTACCGCTAACTTAATACCGGTATAAATAAGGAAAGCTGCAAACACATAAAGCAACCAGTGATATTCAGCCAATAGTTGTCCACCTACTGCAATCATAATTGCACGCAAGAACAACGCACCAATAACACCCCATAGTAATGCACGTGGGCGTAAGTGCTCAGGAACAGCGTATTGATGGAAAATGATGGCGAATACAAACAGGTTGTCGACACTCAATGATTTTTCAAGCAGATAACCGGTTATAAACGAAACTGTCGCTTTTTGTGGGCTGTAGCTGCTATCTGGCGCATAAACATGCCAGAAGAAATAGATTGAGACTGCGAACGCGAACGCTAGCAAAAACCAGAAAACACTCCAGATAGCGGCTTTCTTGATGGTGATTTTTCCACCACGAGTTTGCCAAATATCCAAGATTACGAGTATTAAAGTAAGAAGGCCGAAGCCAAGATAAGTTACTGGGGTCATTTACCCTCCCAAACGCGGAAGGACATGAAGAATTTTCATAAGACCTTCCGCAAACAAACGAAATCTCCTCTGCGATACCCAAAGGTATAACATGAGAAAAAGTTGATTACGTTGGTCTCGTCGAAACATGAAGATAGAATCATTCATGCTTATACTTACCGGATAGGCGAGCCTAACGAGATGACGATAAGTAAACCAGAGGCGACTACTCCCCAAACACGGCGGATTCTATTCCTACATTGGCTCTACGTCTAGCGATAAAATGCAAAAGGAGCAAAAAAATGCTCCTCTGATTACACTCTAAGCAGTTTAATCTCATCAAACCCCGCCGTTTGGGATGAAATAGACTAACGCTGACCAAACTCCGACCCATGCCACAACAACGGCCACATCGGCCCAATCCCTACCCCACATACGCCCTCCAAAGTTGATTGACTCATGTCATTCACCTGTGGAGATATTAGCAACTCTCATGCCACCATTTTTGTTGCTTATAAATCGGCAATTCGTTCAATATATTCGGATTGTCAGAGAGTAAGTCAATAAAACAATCTGCCATCGATAGCTGACTTATCTCCCCCTCACCATCCATATTACAAATGGCGTCATAACCCTCTTTACCTTTCATGGTATATGCAGAAGAAGCGCCATTATAAAAGGCATTCGGGTCAACGGCACTCCAGCCATCAATGTTGTTACCTATATGTAGGTTTTTGATTCTATGCCCTACATTCGCACTCGCATCGTACTCAAAATCTAACCCATCAGTGTAAGGATATGAACCATCACCGGTCCCATCGACTCCATTGTTAAAGGCATTATTGATTGCCCCCTCAAGAGTAAGAGCAAGATCTTGCCCACTGATTCGGTATGAGCCAATTGGCACGGCAAAAGGCAATAGTTTACCGGCAATATCCGCCGCAGAAACTGGACCTGCATTCAATGAGTTGCGAACACCACCGGCATTATGAATTGCAAATTGAATCTGACCACCGCGCTTATTCAATGAATAAACGAAAGACTTAGCCACTAAAGGTGCTAGTTGACTCGCACCAATTTCATCGGGGATACGAACATGGCGCATTTTACTATCTGCATTAGCGATGATGTTCTTTTGCAATTCTCGAACTCGAGCTACGTAGTTATTTTCAAGAATGGCTTTGACTTGAGGATCTTTTTTGCACACCACTACATTGGGGTGTTGATCAACAAATTGTTTTGCACATTGATGGTCATCATCTTCATAAGTGGAATCCCTTTTTGCATCAATAAACAAACGTCGACCAAGCAAGAGTTCATTTTTACCATTAAATGAAATCACTTTGCCTTGTGCATCAAATTCAATGTCACAGTGACCCATTGTCAAAGCATGGAAACCCGCTTGCACAACATGTGTACCGTTAATGGTAATGCCGTACTCATCATCATGTTTGAAACCAAGCTGACTAAAGTCGCCTTGTAAACGGTGGCTGTGTCCCCCTACAATTAATGCTATTCCATCAACTTGACGGGCCATTTCTATATCAGAATCATAACCCATATGGCTAAGTAGAATAATTTTATTAATACCTTTGGCTTGGATAGCAGCAACCGTTGCTTTCGCTGTTTCTAAGGTATTAACAAATGGAGTATCAGGATCTGGGTTAGAAATATCCGCCATTTTATCAAGTGCTAAAGAAAAGATAGCGACTGACTCACCATCAACGTCTTTCTCAATCCAATTAGCATGATGTTGCTTAGCGTCATAAGCAATAACTGAGGGGTTACCACGTAACGTAAGCGGTTTGTCCGTACGTTCTTGTGACAAATCCCAGTTACCTGCTAAAAGCGGGAACTCTATTGTTTGTGCAAACTGGGCTACCGGCAAGTTACCCATATCTAATTCGTGATTACCAATTGCCATTGCGTCTAATGCGAGAGCATTAAGCATGACAGCGTTAGCTTCACCTTTAAACAATGAAAAATAAAGCGTTCCTTGAAAGCAATCCCCAGCATGTAGAAATAAAAAACCTTGTTTATCTTCAATTGTTTGCTGACGTAGTTGCTTTACACGCGTTGCTATACGGGCGAATCCGCCGGCACTGACAAAAGGTGTCAAAGAACGACCATCGAGATCAATGTCGAGTTGAAGTGACGTAGGTTCAAAGTATGAATGGGTATCGTTAATGTGTGCCAGTTTCAATCTGACCGGCTTGTTATTTTTATTCATTTGTATCTCACTCTTCTATGTATCGATCCTACCTCAATCTATGTGACGAATTCATTACTTTTTAAAAAATGTTTGCTCTTATTTAATAGTCTTAAGTTTGCATAAACATGTTATCAAATAGGTTATGTGACTTAACCTCCTGCTTATATTGTTTTTTTCAATTATTCTTAATAAGTCAATTGAGCATTAGCGGAGGGTTTAGATGTATTTAGAACGAATAGAAATTTCGGGATTTCGTGGGATCAGACGCCTTTCACTTGCCTTTAATGAACTGACGACGCTGATAGGTGAAAACACTTGGGGTAAATCATCTTTATTAGATGCCCTGTCGGTTGCATTACCACCTGAGGGGGTACCTTATCAATTTGAAATGACCGATTTTCATCTTGATTACGCTATTGCAACGCCACAAACACAAAACCTGCAGATCATACTTAGCCTGCGAGCCAATGATAAGAATGAAGTTCGGTCTGGACGCTATCGAAAACTCAAACCCATCTGGATTTCGGATGATGAAGCCAACCCAAGGATAATTTACCGATTAAGTGCCAATCGAGATCAATACGATGTCTCAACTCAATATGATTTTTTAGATGCCGATGGCAACACTATGCACCTGCATCACCCAGAAAAACTCGCACAAGAGTTAATGTCTTTACATCCCGTGATTCGATTACGCGATTCAAGGCGTTTTCATAGACCGATAGAGGAACATTCAACGCCAAATTCTCGGGTTGAAAAACGAATTAGTAACACGTGCCGCCGATTGCTCGCGGTTCCTGGACATGTAAATAAAGGTGAAATTCGCAGTAGTCTCAATTCGATGAGTAACTTAGTTGACCACTATTTTTCATTCAAAAGTAATACGCGAAAAAACCCACGAAGACAAAGAGACGGGATATTCTCCAACTATACTCGCTCATCGACAAACATTGCAGAATTGGTCGAAAAATCAAACAACAAGCAGACTCGTTTATTGCTGATGGGGCTACTCAATGCATTTCTTCAAGCGAAAGGCCCAACAGATTTGCGTCGTTGCGCGCGGCCAATTCTTATGCTCGAAGACCCTGAGGGACGTTTACATCCAACTCACTTAGCACGGGCATGGGAACTACTACAATTGCTTCCTATGCAGAAAATCTTAACCACTAACAGCGGAGAGTTACTATCACAAGTTCCTTTACACAGTATCCGTCGCTTGGTTCGACGTTCTGATAAGACGCACAGCACACATCTTCCAGTCCAAAAAATGTCACCGGATGAATTACGTCGTATCGGTTTTCATATTCGTTTCCATCGACCAGGAGCGATGTTTGCTCGTTGCTGGCTATTGGTTGAGGGTGAAACCGAGGTTTGGTTGTTTAATGAACTTGCCCACCAATGTGGTTATAACCTTGCCGCTGAAGGGGTTCAAATTATTGAGTTTGCCCAATCAGGACTTAAATCACTCATCAAAGTAGCAAAAGCGTTCGGTATCGACTGGCATGTTGTCACGGATGGTGACCCTGCGGGGAAAAAATATGCCATGACGGTAAGACACCAACTTGGTAGTGATCAAGAACGCCACCGATTAACCGAACTACCCGATCGCGATGTCGAGCATTATCTCTATAACAATGGGTTTGAACCGTTTTTTCGAGAATTGGTGAAACTGCCACTCGATCACCCTATTCCGCCGAAAAAAGTCGTGAATAGAGTTTTAAAAAAGTATGCCAAACCTGATTTAGCACTCGCCATAGTTGGTCATTGTGAAACCCAAGGTATTGACTGCATACCCGTGTTAATCCGCTGGACCCTTAAGCGGATAGTCACGATGGCAAATGGTAATACATGATCTCTAATGTCTGAGATAACTTAAGATTTGTTGGCTCTGACTTCTGTTTCTGTGATTGCCAACAACTCTTTTGTTTTTGCTTTGGCGTGAAGCCACTCTCCAGAAGCTTTCATCGCATATCCAAATACACCGCCCAAAATTAGCGATGGCACGACCAGTGCCCAATCACCGTTAGCTGCAAAAGTTGCGCACGACCCGATAAAAGTGCCTGGGATATACGCCAACCATCCTTTCTTAGCCTGTGCGCACATAAAAAAGGCAACAATCGCGGTTATACCATAGCCAAGGTAATCGATAGCAATGTGCTGGGAAAGATAGATAATCACCATTGCCCAGAATACACCGGAAAGGTTTGTAACTAGACTCAGGCCTAATCCTTTTAAACCACTTACAGGCGAAGCAAAATAACTAGTGCAACCTAAAAAACCGGCCCAAGAAAGCAAACCGAGTGACGTAGCTACCCAAGCCCACAGGCCAGATAGAATTCCTGTCGTTATGGAAATTGAAATTAGTACGCTCATATTCACTCACTCTTTGAGAGGTCGGTTAATTAAGTGATGTATGCTAATTTTAAATTTACAGTCAAACTGTGATTTAGATCACCTTAACTGTAATGTAAAGAGTGGAAACTAGTGGAAGTTTGGACGCAAGCGTTTAAGTGAGACTGACGTTATTCATTACTTATCCAGAAACCAACACCAATTAGTATCAAAAAAATTGAATACCGAAGATAGTAAGTAAAAGACTTGAATGATTGATGAGTTAGACTGATGGTTAATATTGAAAAGTTTGATAGCCACAACTTGGTCATGGCTATCAAATCAAAAAATTGAGATGAATCGAATTAAAAAACGGATGGTTTACCTTTCATCATACGTAAACCCTCACGCTTGATGCATTCTACCAGTGGATTATCAACCATATCGGCACGCCAGATAAATGATAAGGTTCGTTCCATATTGAGATCAGGCACTTTCAAAGCGACAAGCTCTCCTGATTCGATAAACCGCTCAACGTCTAGATATGGTAAACACGTCAAGTATTGACCATTGGCAACCATGCTACGTAACAAGGGTACGTGTTCATATTCTCGCCAAACATTCAGATCTTCAATTAAATGATGAATAGAGCTATCAAAAATTTTTCTAGTGCCCGAACCATGTTCTCGCAACACCCATTTAGCCTGTTCTAACTGAGCTAAACTAACAACTTCTGCCTTAGCAAAAGGATGATGAGAAGAAGCTACAACAGTGAGATGGTCTCGACACCACACTTCTTGCGATAAACGGTTATCATCGCAGCGTCCCTCAATAATGCCGAGGTCGTACTTATATTCAAGCACCCCTTGAATAACGCTAGTGGTACTTTCTACCTTTAGGGAAATACGCATCTCTGGAAAGTCATTATCAACAATACTGATAAGGTCTGGAACAAGGTGTTCTGCTGGTGTTTGACTTGCGCATAATTTGAGATGGCCGCTTAATAGATGCTGCTCGTAAAAGCCCATTTCTATTTGCTGGGCGTCTTGCAACAAACGCTTCGCTTTCGGCCTCAACCATGTTCCCCAATGGGTTAAGGCCATCTGTTTCCCTTGTCGTTCAAACAAAGGTCTTCCTAGCATCTTCTCCAACTGAGCCAACGACATGCTTGTTGCTGACTGGGTTAGGGCTAGCTTATCTGCAGCGGTACTTACACTTCCGCTATCGGCAACCGCATCAAAAACCGCAAGTTGTTTTAACGAGTAGCGCATATTTTTCCTTCCTAGAAAACATTGAAAACTGAGAAGTTTTTTCAAACATCTCCTTTTTTCGTATTTTACGCCGAACAAATTCCATATCAATATTTTTGATAAGTATTTTAAAAAATATCAATTTTACCTGACGAGCATTCGACCGTAATCTGAATTGGCAGTCAGGAATACTGGCTTGAAACAATAAGGAGTTTTTATGAAAAGTCGATTCAGGAGCCTATATGTCTTCAGCCCAAACGAATAACCAATACTTCTCTCCATCCGAGATGATGGCAGAAGCCGAAAAATTTGCTTTAAGTAAAGCAAAGAAAAGTAGCGGCTTAACGCTAAGTCTTGCAGTAATGGCAGGTGCATTTATTGGTTTAGCATTTTTGTTTTATATCACGGTGACTACGGGAAGCGCCGATGCTGGTTGGGGACTTAGCCGCTTAGCTGGCGGCATCGCATTCAGTATGGGTTTAATCCTGATTGTTATTTGTGGCGGTGAATTATTCACCAGCTCAGTTTTAACCAGTATTTCCTGGGCGAACAAGCAAATAACGTTTACCAAAATGGTCACAACATGGGCAAAGGTCTACATCGGAAACTTTATGGGGGCAATGTTATTGCTACTTATCGTTTCGGCAGCTGGCCTTTATCAATTAGATGGCGGTCAATGGGGTCTTAACGCCTTAAATATCGCTCAACACAAGTTACATCATACACAAGTACAAGCATTTGCTTTAGGTATCTTATGTAACTTACTGGTTTGTTTAGCCATTTGGTTAACATTCAGTAGTGCAAATGCGATGACGAAAGCAGCAATGACCATTTTACCAGTGGCAATGTTTGTATCTAGTGGCTTTGAGCACTGTGTTGCAAACATGTTTATGGTCCCGCTAGGCATTGTGATTCAAAACATTGCACCTGAATCATTTTGGCAAGCTATTAATGCAACACCGAGTCAGTACGCTGACTTAAACATTACCCAATTTGTTACCGCAAATTTAATCCCTGTCACCCTTGGCAATATTGTCGGTGGAGCAGGCTTGGTAGGACTGGCGAACTGGAGCATTTATCGCCGTCCGGAACTAAAAGCTACAAACGTAGCAAGCATCACGACCACCACCAATATCATGACAGTTAAGGAAAATACTATGAATAGCACAATCATCATCAAAGATATCATGAACACAAACCCAATCACTCTAACTGCGGAAACGCTAACACCTGTTGCTGTTGACACTTTATTAGACCACCATCTAAGCAGCGCACCGGTGTGTGATGTTGAAGGTCGCTTGGTTGGTATTTTTTCTGCACACGATGTGATGGTTGATTTATGGTGTCAGGACTACATTCCTACGATGGATCAAAAAGTCGTCGACCTTATGTCACGTGACGTTGTAGCAATTGATGCTTCAGATAAACTTGTTGATGTAGCGGAATACCTTTGCATCGATAAAGATCAGCTATACCCAACCACTAGCATGGGTATCGCTACACGATTTTCAACGCTCTCTTTAGAAGAGCGTGCCAAATCCATGAAAGTGAGTAAACCACGTATATTACCAGTCCTTGAAAATGGTCAATTCGTTGGTGTCGTCACTAGAGAGGATGTTCTCGCTTCACTACGCTCTGTTTACGGCGAAAGAATGACCGTAATCCAGGAGCGTGCGACAGCATAATACTGCGCTTGAAACGACGAACCTTTACTTCATAAGACCAAGCCCCACAATGTGGGGCTTTTTTGTTATTCAACTCATTAGTTATAGAGCGAACTCTTCAACTAAATTCACTATTTAGTCGTTATTTTTTGACACCTTCAACATGTAGTTCCATATCAACGTAACTTGAATCACCCATAACTTGGATATTGTAATCGGCTAACTCAAGGCGAGTTGTACCATAAAATCCAGCACGTTCCCCACCCCAAGGGTCTTGACCTGCGCCAATGAACTGTGCTTCGATTACGATAGGCTTAGTTACACCATGTAAGTTCAAGTCTCCCATTACTTCTAACTTTCCGTCACCTTGGTCGACAACACTGGTACTTGTAAAGGTAGCCGTTGAATACTTTGATGAATCAATAAAGTCTGAGCTGCGAATGTGCTTATCACGTTCTGCATGATTTGAGTCCAAACTACGAGTATCGACATTAACAACCACTGTTGATGCAGCAACGTTCGCTGGGTCATAAGAGAACTGGCCATCGAATTTATTGAAACGTCCTTGGATAAAACTGTAACCCAAGTGGCTTACTTTAAAATTAATTGAGGCATGGGCCCCCTTAGTATCTATATTATAATCCGCTGCGCTCGCATTTAATGGCAATGCCATTGCCATCGCTAGTCCTGTAGCTAAAATTGTCTTTTTCATTTTTTCACTCCTATCATTTTGCGTAGCGTGTTGTCTTTATCAATAATGTGATGCTTTATAGCAGCCAGTGCGTGTACACTCGCCATAATGATTAATATCCAAGCGGCATAAAAATGTACTTCGCCAGCAATATCAGCCTGTCCCTCAAATAGAGCACCTGCACCAGGCACGCTGAACCAGTCGAAAACATCGATACTTCTGCCATCTTCTGTCGAAATTAAATATCCTGAAGCTAATAAGATGAAAATCACCCAATACATTAAGGTATGAACCAATTTCGCTAACATGATTTCATACGTTTTCCCCTCAACCTTTGGTGACAGCGTCACTGCTTTCCAAATTAAGCGAAACAACGTCAAAGCCGCGAAAAGTATGCCGATTGACTTATGCCAATGAGGGGCAGTTCGGTACCATTCGCTATAATAAGATAAATCGACCATCCAGAGACCGACAGCAAACATAGCAATCACTACTATGGCTGAGAGCCAATGAATCATTTTGGCGATTAAGTTGTACTGGGTTGGCATTTCAGTTCTGGTGCTCATTTCAATCATCCATTGCTATACAGCGAATAAAAAGTGCTGCCACTCTCTTTGCAACATAGTATTTACTATTTTATACACGAGTGAAACAAAGTAAGCTCGATGAACTTGTTCGATTTTTTTGACTAAGTGATAGAGGTTCAAACTTTGATATAAAATCAATGATTAACGCAAGAGAAATTAAGAATTAGAGACGACATATAGAATGGGTAATGAAGCCCAAATGAGCTTCACTGCCAAAGGTGAGAAAAGTCTTTGATAAGTTAAAATTTACTAATTTGTTCGATTTCATAGATTTCATCGGCTATCGTTTGCATTTTTCGTTCGTAGATCATTTGAGCATCCGCTAGACCTTTGTTATAAATCGCTGCACCGAATGTTGCTATCATGTAGTCGAGTAAGAATTCACTGTCAAATTGACCGATTTCAACATCTAACTCGCTTTCTAGATACTCTTGTAATTGACTCGCCATCGCGTGTTTTTGTTGTGATGTAAATTCAATCTTAGACATAAAGCATTATTACTCCCTGATATTTCGTAGAATTAGTATCACTAACCTTTACCTTGCATGGTAACCTACTCTTCAATTTTATATATCATCATTTTATTCATCTTGGGAGAGTTGCCTTGCTATTGGATACGCTAATTCAAAGTGTCAATGAATTTCAGGCTGACTGTATGTCACTGTGTGAAAAGCATTATCCAACAATACATAATCGAGGCATGAGTGAACATCATCTTGGTATCGCTTTCGCCAGGCGTCTATCAAGAACTCTCACGGAATTTGGCCATCACTGTGAGTATGCTCCAATCGAAACCCACTCTCATAATGACAATCCACACCATTACCGCGTTTCTTCCGACGCAGGCACTGTATGGATATTGACCTTTCATCTCGTTAGTGCAGGGAGTTCTTGTCGACGTAAATTATTTAAAGAAGTGGCACAATGGCAAGCAGAGAATGCTTATGCAATTCAACCTAACGATCTACTCTTATTACTCACCGATCATTGGATTACCCGCAGTAAACAAAGTCGAGAACTGATCCACTGGTGGACAGGTCGACTTCCTGACGACATTGATCAATATGTAGCACAAGGGATCAGCTTATTTGAGGGAGATTCGCACCTTTCAAGTACTTTGGAACAATATTTTTCCATTAGCCCATACTATGTTAAATACACACATCCACTGCGCCGCTCTGCTGACAAACAAGCGGTTAGAAAGTACGTTCAACTGTTTTCCGTCGTTGAACTCAGTTAACACTCAATCGAGTGTTTTGGCTTCGATTTTAGATTTGGTTTAAACGAACAAATTTCCCAACCCCTCCTTGATTGCGCCTCAAGTCCCAACTAAACGAAGTACAATTTGCCCGTCAACATATGAGATATACATCCAAATTTCAGTTTGTTATCGCTCAATATACTGTATTTTGTTTCAGTTAAAATTTATTGTTAATTTAGAATTGGTTAGCGAATAATCATATTTATTTTGAATGATATTCTTATTTTTGAAGCAATATCAAACTTTTACTAAATCGACTGATTTAACGTATTAAAAAAAAGGTTATTGCGTTGACAGAAATGCGACGGCGTCAATATTATGTCACGAAATTATCATACCGTATTGATGTAGTACGATTATCTAAGGCTGATTGTTTCAATGCTCCTGTCTACTCAACAACAGTTTCAAGCCTGTATCTCATCCTGTGAAGATGGGCAGCTCATTGCTCATTACAAAATGTTCACTCTACGTAGCGTATATCAGCCTATCTTTAACAGTAAGCCACAAATCATTGGCGTTGAAGCTTTGGTTCGTATTACTCATGACAACAAAAAACAAATAAGGCCCGATCTATTTTTCCATTCTGATACTTATTCAATGGAAGATAAGATTAATGTTGAACGCTTAAGCCGCGTTATCCATATTCGAAACTTTGCCCAGTCAAAGTATAAAAACCTCCGTCTATTTCTCAATCTACTTCCCTCTGTTGGAGAGTATTTTGCTGCTGAGGATATGAAAACGAGTCTTCTCAATCAACGCCTTAAAGATCTCGATATCAGTACATCACAATTAGTCATGGAAGTTGTTGAGCTAGACGCTTGTAACGAAACATCTTTGAAATACGCCATGCAGAACCTTGAGAAGAATGGATTTAGTATTGCCATTGATGACTATGGCACTAGAGCTTCTACAAAAGAGCGTGTAACGACGATAAAGCCAAGCATCATCAAAATTGATCGATCTCTTATGCTAGGTTATATGACTGGAAATCACTCTCCTCTATTAAATGCTATTGAATTAGCGCAGAAAATTAATTCCGAAATTGTTGTCGAGGGCATTGAGTCTCAAGAGCAGTTGGATGCTATGCTAAAATTAAACATTGATATGTTTCAAGGGTATTTCCTTGCCATGCCTGAGCCAATCCCCGGTTTATGTGTGTTTGAGATAGCTTGACCCCCGCTCGCTCTAAACACAATTTTCTTCCTACTCTCCTTTGATTACTACTTAATCATTGTTCTTACCGAAAAAGTCGTCCGATTTTAAAAGGACGGCTTATTTGCATATCTAGCTTGCCGCATCGAAGTAATACTTGAGCAACGTCAAGTTAACAACACTTTCATCTAAATTTAGCATCAAATTTAATTTATTGTTTCAGATCATTAGATGGATAAGTTTTGCTCGTGCTACAGATTGGATTTAGGTAAATTCTATTCACACTTTGATACGGATTTTTATAATTTTTCACTAATCTCCAAGGGATTTATCTATGCTTGAACTGGTAATAGGCTTAGTTGTCACCATTGCGGTCGGCTATTTTATTGTCAAAGGATATAAGGCGGCGGGTGTTCTTCTTACCGCTGGTATTACTTTACTACTGTTAACTGGCTTACTTGGCCATACTATATTGCCTGCAAAAATTGCCTCTACTGGTAACATGTTGACCGATTCACTTGAATACGTGAAATATATGCTTCAATACCGTGGCGGCGGTTTAGGTATGCAAATCATGTTGTTGTGTGGTTTTGCTTCTTACATGACGCATATAGGCGCAAATAACGTTGTAGTGAAACAGTTCTCTAAACCTCTCGCCTTTATCAAATCACCTTATGTGTTACTCGTTGCTGCCTATATCGTCGCATGTTTAATGTCATTAGCTGTAAGTTCGGCAACCGGTCTAGGTGTTCTATTGATGGCAACCCTATTCCCTATGATGACAGCGATGGGCATATCTCGCCCTGCGGCCGTTGCTGTATGTGCTTCACCGGCAGCGATCATCTTGTCACCAACGTCAGGTGATGTGGTCATTGCAGCAGAAAAATCAGGTTTGCCTTTGCATGTCTTTGCTGTCGAGACTGTATTGCCAGTTTCTATCTGTGCCATTATCGTCATGGCCGCTGCTGCATACTTCTGGAACAAGTACTTGGACCAAAAAGAAAACACACCGATGGAACGAATCGATGTGTCAGAAATTGAAGTTAAAGCACCAAGCTACTATGCGATCCTGCCATTTCTACCAATTGTTGGTGTTTTCCTGTTCAATGGTTCAACTATCCCAGGCTTAGAGCTCGATATTTACACCATCGTTGTATTGTCCATTTTTACTGGTGCAATAATTGATTACGTTACGAAACGTTTTGATGGGAAATCAACGTTAGAAGATCTGGAATCTTGTTATGAGGGGATGGCTGACGCATTTAAAGGCGTAGTCATGCTATTGGTTGCCGCGGGCGTGTTTGCCCAAGGCTTGATGTCTATTGGCGCGATTGACAATCTGCTACATCTCGCGGAAACAGCGGGCGCAGGTGGTATTGCTCTGATGTTAATCTTAACCGGCTTAACCGTTGCTGCAGCTATCGCTACCGGCTCAGGTAATGCACCTTTCTACGCATTTGTTGAACTAGCACCATCACTTGCCGCTAAAATGGGACTTAACCCTGCGTTCTTGATTATCCCTATGCTTCAAGCTTCAAACCTTGGCCGTACGATCTCTCCTGTATCAGGTGTTATCGTTGCGACTTCTGGTATGGGTAAAATCAGTCCATTTGAAGTGGTAAAACGTACATCTGTACCTGTTCTAGGTGGTTTGATCACGGTAATTGTCGGCACCATGATTCTTGTTCCTATGTCAGTATAAGAACGCCGTCATCTCTACATCATTTAGAGAACATGGTTAAACATAATAGTGATATTAAAAAAGGGGCCTTAGGCCCCTTTTCTGTTTTAACTGATTGTATAACTGGTTTAAACAATTGTATTACTAGATTTAATCTGTCGAAGCGTTTATCGCGTCTTAATCACCAAATCGTTCAAGATAAAGCACGGTTGCAGCGGTACGTGAAGGAACTTTCAATTTTCGTAACAAGCTCTTCATGTGTACTTTTACTGTCGCTTCTGAGATAAATAACACATCAGCTATCTGTTTATTTCTCAATCCTTTAGCCACTTGCTGGAGAATTTGAGTCTCTCGTTCTGTTAACTCATCAAATACATTCACGGTATCGCCACGTTCAGCAATATACTCAAGAACTTCCTTACTATAAGCTTTATCTCCCTTAAGGCACTGCTTTAGTAAAGAAACCAATTCATCGGGCTCCGTATCTTTCAATAGATAACCATCCGCACCCGCTTTAACAATCGCATCAATATCGGCACCACTGTCAGAAACGGTCAGAATCACGATCAGTGCATCACAGCCATCAGTACGCAATGCCTTAAGAGTATCTAATCCAGACATCCCTTTCATATTTAGATCAAGGAGCACTAAATCAGGATTACTTTCATGGTTTTTAGCCACGGCTTCAGCGCCTGAACTTGCTTCTTCAATCACTTCAAATTCAGGTTCAAAGCTCAATAATTGATTGAGCCCGCTACGCATGAGGGGATGGTCATCCACCAGCATGACTCTACACTTTGTCGACATATGCTTCCTTTGTATTAGGATATTGTAATTTAACGGTACACCCACCGATTGCGTTGACGCCGATCTCTAATTCACCATTTAAGCGTGATGCTCGTTCGTGCATAATGCTCATGCCATAGTGATGCGCTTTTTTCGGATCTGAGGCGATTCCGATACCATCATCAGCTATTTTCACCTCAATATATTGTGGGTATTCCATACAGCTTATTTCAATTCTTTTGGCTTGTGCATGCTTTATCGCATTAATTGTCGCTTCTCTAATTAACTGCAATAAATGAACCTGTTGATGTGCATCGACATCGACAGATGATAAGTCATTAACCAAAGATATATTCGCGCTCGTTTGAAGCGCCAGTTGTTCCACCATGGTGTTTAACGCTTGATCAAAGCTGCCTTCTTTAATCGACAAACGGAATGTAGTTAACAACTCTCTTAACTGTGTATACGCTTCACTCAACCCGGTATCTAGTTCAGCAATTACCGTATTCGTCTGAACATGCAGCTCACTAACAGGTAGACGATTAATACATCGTTTGAGTAACGATACCTGAATTTTTAAGTAAGAGAGTGACTGTGCCAACGAATCATGCAGCTCTCTCGCGATCGTCGCCCGTTCTTCAAACAAAATTAATTGATCAGCTTGTCGCTGCGCCTGATTATAATACACAGCACGAGATAAAATACGGACAAAATTGTCCAGCAAGGCTTGATCAGGGCAAGGTAGTGACCAGTTCCAATATAGATTTCCTAAGTCTTTGCCATCAAGGGTGAGCGCTTTCTTTGCTTGAAGCTGATCTTTAAGATGACCTTTACTAAAGACAGCAATTTTCTCTTTGCTTTCGATGATCTCAAGCTGCACTGCTTCAATACCTTCTAAGCTTGCCATCTCTTCAAGAATAGCGTTGAAATTATCAGCACTGATACGCGAAGCCGTTAACTGTTCTGATGAACTGTACAAAACTCTCAATGACTGATTTGCTCTTTGTAGTCTATGGGTTTTTTCATTCACCGCATCTTCTAGCCCTCGGTAGCGTTTACCTAATTCCAATGCCATATCGTTAAACGTATTGGCGAGTATCCCCATTTCGGTACGGCTATCATGGCTAATTTTTACGTCAAACGAGCGCTTTTGTATCTGTTTGCTCGCCACAACCATAGTTCGAAGTGGCAATACAACCTCACGTCGGACAAATAACACCACGAAGACAGAGACAAGTAACACTCCTCCTAACCCAATGCCGCCAACCCAAGCAAGTTGAATCAATTTACGCTCAGAAAATCCCTGAAGTTTAAATACAAAGTGGTCAATTTGGTCTACAAACCCAGCAACAAGATGACTGTACTGGGTGTTATTAGGGCTCTTTAACACCACTTTAAGATCATGCCAACGCATAATTAATCGATAGTAATCATGCGTAATATCATCTGGCACCATCCAATTTTGCAACGCTTGCATCGACGGCGAATAGATAGATTGCTCAAATAAGACAATATGTGAAGAAAAATCACTAGATTCGATCTCAATATCATGGGCAAGCCGATAACTTTGCATTCGCATTGAGCCTGCAACATTGAGCGCTTCTGCATCGTTCAAACTCGATGCGAGCATGATAATAGCGTAGCTGGTCGTTGCTAACGAGAGCATTAAAATCAACGCCATTGCTTTAGCTATCGTGCCCGTTACGGACCTTTTCATACCTTTAAACACAGACTTCCTCAAAAACATGGAAACTCAAACACTTGTGTACAACCGGATAAATAAATGTGTGATGCCGTCAATATGTGATCAATTAGGCTAAGATTAATTGATCTAGAACAAACCTGCACTCTAATTACCCCCTAAGAGGTATTTATACAAATATGTCAAAACTTAAACTTAATATATTGATAAATGACAGCATATGAACAGGCGTTCGTTGGATTCTTATCACAGATTTAATAGGATGTGCACTGAATGGTCGATATTTCAAAAAGACGTTTTTTTAAACGCAACGCAGTAGACGAAACGATTGTACGTCTACCGTGGATAGCACGACCATCTATTTTTACGAATCAATGCACTCGCTGCAATAAATGTTTAGACGCCTGCGAAACACAAATTATCACGATTCAAGATGGTGGTTTTCCTACAGTCGATTTTAGCTTGGATGAATGTACTTTTTGTTACCAATGCGCAGCCGTCTGTCCTGAACCCATTTTTAACCTCGAATCAGAGTTACCCTGGGAGGCAACGGTAAGTATCAATCAACAATGTTTAGCATTTAAAAATGTCGAGTGCCGCTCTTGCTCTGAAATGTGTGAGACATCTGCGATACGTTTTCAGATTGAAATTGGCAAAGTGGCTCAACCTATTATTGATACAAACGAATGCACCGGTTGCGGTGGTTGTGTTTCAGTCTGCCCCACTTCAGCCATCATAGTGACCAACACAAGAGCCGTTAACCAGTTAACCCCCTAACTTCATCATTATAAATACAAATGGGAATAGAGCATGGCGTTAAATGAAGTACATATTTCGAGCTTAGTTGTCCACGTGGCACCTGAGTTTCTCTCAGAGACTAAAGCAAAAATAGAATCTTACGAAAATGCAGAGGTTTATGGCGATAGCCCAGAGGGAAAAATTGTCGTCGTATTAGAAACGCAAAATCAAGGTTTTATTACAGACACTATCGACGCCATTAACAATTTACCGAATGTATTGAGCACGGTTTTGGTTTATCACCAAATCGAGTCAGCACTGGAAGAATAAGATAAAAACACTGGAACATAACATTCCCAACTAGAGGATGAAACATGAAAATGACAAGACGTGCGTTTGTGAAAGCAAACGCAGCTGCATCAGCGGCCGCTGTCGCAGGTGTGACATTACCGGCCAGCGCAACCAACCTGATAGCAAGTTCTGATCAAACCAAAATCACATGGGATAAGGCTCCTTGTCGTTTTTGTGGCACCGGTTGTTCCGTTCTCGTTGGAACTCAAAATGGCAAAGTTGTCGCGACACAAGGTGATCCAGAAGCACCTGTAAACAAAGGTCTCAACTGTATCAAGGGATACTTCCTATCAAAAATCATGTACGGACAAGATCGTTTAACTCAACCTCTTCTGCGAATGAAAGATGGTAAATTTGATAAAAACGGCGAGTTTGAACCTGTTTCATGGGATACAGCATTCGACATTATGGCTGAGAAATGGAAAGGCTGTCTAACGAAAAAAGGGCCGACAAGTGTTGGCATGTTTGGTTCAGGCCAGTGGACCGTCATGGAGGGTTACGCAGCTGCAAAAATGATGAAAGCGGGTTTCCGTTCAAACAACATCGACCCAAATGCACGTCACTGTATGGCATCTGCGGTTGTCGGTTTTATGCGTACCTTTGGTATTGATGAACCTATGGGTTGTTACGATGACTTTGAACATGCAGATGCATTTGTGCTTTGGGGCTCTAATATGGCCGAAATGCACCCTGTTCTTTGGACTCGTATTACTGACCGACGTTTGAGTCACCCACATGTTAAAGTGAATGTACTGTCGACTTACTACCATCGCTCTTTTGAATTAGCGGATCATGGATACATTTTCACACCACAGTCTGATCTTGCTATTGCCAATTTCATCGCCAACTACATCATTCAAAACGATGCGGTAAATTGGGATTTCGTCAACAAACATACTCATTTCAAACAAGCGACAACGGACATCGGTTACGGCTTGCGTGATACTGACCCTCTGCAAAAAGCGGCAGCGAATCCTAACTCCGGTAAAATGGATAGCGTTTCGTTTGAAGAATACAAGCAATCAGTCGCGGAATATACAGCTGAAAAAGCCGCTGAAATGTCAGGAGTCTCTGAAGAGAAACTTATTCAGCTGGCAAAACAGTACGCCGATCCAAATACTAAAGTAATGTCTCTTTGGACCATGGGGATGAATCAGCATACTCGTGGTGTATGGATGCAGAGCCTTGTTTATAACCTACACTTGCTAACAGGCAAAATCTCGACGCCAGGTAACAGTCCGTTCTCTCTTACTGGTCAACCATCTGCTTGCGGTACGGCTCGTGAAGTTGGTACATTTGCACACCGCTTACCTGCTGATATGGTCGTTGCAAACCCTAAACACCGTAAAATCGCAGAAGATATTTGGAAACTTCCTGAGGGAACAATTCCTCCTAAACCGGGATTCCACGCCGTACTGCAAGACCGCATGCTTAAAGATGGCGTTTTGAATTGTTACTGGGTGCAATGTAATAACAACATGCAAGCAGGACCAAATATCAACACCGAACGTTTACCCGGTTATCGTAACCCAGAAAACTTCATCGTCGTTTCTGACCCATACCCAACGGCAACGGCGCAAGCTGCCGATCTTGTTCTTCCTACCGCAATGTGGATAGAAAAAGAAGGCGCTTACGGTAACGCCGAACGCCGTACTCAAGCCTGGTATCAACAGGTCGAAACCGTTGGAGAAGCGAAATCTGATTTGTGGCAAGTCATGGAGTTTTCCAAACGCTTTAAGATGGAAGAAGTTTGGCCTGAAGAATTACTAGCGAAAGCACCTCAATATCGTGGCCAGACCATGTACGACATGCTGTTTGCCAATGGTCAAGTAGACCAATTCCCTATCGAAGAAGCGCGCGAACTGAACGATGACGCGCACCATTTTGGTTACTACGTACAAAAAGGCCTTTTTGAAGAATACGCCACGTTTGGACGTGGGCATGGTCATGACTTAGCACCGTATGATGTTTACCACACAGTACGTGGACTACGTTGGCCGGTCGTTGATGGTAAAGAAACCTTATGGCGTTTTAAAGAGGGGTCCGATCCATACGCGAAACCTGGAACCGATTGGGATTTCTACGGAAAACCAGACGGTAAAGCTTGGATTATCTCAGCTCCTTACGAAGCGCCACCTGAAGTGCCGAATGAAGAGTTTGATATGTGGTTATGTACTGGTCGTGTACTCGAACACTGGCATACAGGAACCATGACCCGTCGCGTACCTGAACTTTACAAAGCGGTGCCTGATGCTGTGTGTTATATGCATCCAGCCGATGCAAAAGCACGCGGTGTTCGTCGCGGAGAAGAAGTTCTCATTGCGAATAAGCGTGGTGAAGTTCGCGTTCGTGTCGAAACTCGTGGTCGTAACCGCCCACCACAAGGTTTGGTTTTTGTGCCGTTCTTTGATGCTCGCATTCTGATTAACAAGTTGATCCTTGATGCTACTGATCCACTGTCGAAACAAACCGACTTTAAGAAGTGTCCGGTGAAAATTACCAAAGTCACTTAATCATACAGCCCATGATGGTTCTGAAAAGGAATGCGTTGGTCGTTGATACTCAATGGCCAACAAGAGAATTAAGCCTTTAGGCGGAGATAATGCAATGAAAAAACTATTAGTCGCACTGTTTTCAATTGGTGCACTTTCGATGGGTATATTCGGCTTAGCCCAAGCAGAAGTCGACAATCCGGGTGGTATTGGCGGCCTTGAATCACTGCGTGGTTCTGCTGAACTTGAAGATACACGCCCTGCTGATGATTTTAAGAAATTCCCTCGGGAGCAAATTGTTGATAGTAGTTATGTTTATCAACCACCTCTGATCCCACATAACATTCGTGGTTATGAGGTTTCTTTAAACGCAAACAAATGTCTTGCTTGCCATAGTTGGAAAAACGCAAAAGAAATGGGCGCAACAAAGATCAGTGTTACTCACTATGTAAATCGTGAAGATGCCGTATTGGCCGACATGTCACCTCGACGTTACTTCTGTCTACAGTGTCACGTTCCTCAAGCTAACGCGAAGCCATTGATTGAAAACAATTTTGAACGCGTTGATTCTCTCGATAAGTAGTACGCGTGACAAAATAAGAGGCGATATATGAAATTACTAAAAGCGTTTTGGAAACGACTAACAAGCCCAAGTAAAACAGCCGTTGGTATTGTGCTGTTTATGGGGTTTGCCGGTGGTCTTCTATTTTGGGGCGCATTCAATACGGGGATGGAAGCAACCAACACAGAAGAATTCTGCTCTGGCTGTCACGCTCCAATTGTTGCTGAAATTCAAGAAACTATTCACTACTCTAACCGCTCTGGCGTTCGTGCAATTTGCTCAGATTGTCACGTTCCTCATGAATGGTCAGATAAAATTGTACGTAAAGTTCAGGCATCGAAAGAGCTATTCGCTCACTACGTGACAAAGACGATCGATACACCTGAAAAATTCCAAGCACGTAGAGCTCACTTGGCTGAACGAGAATGGGCTCGCTTGAAGAATAATGATTCACTTGAATGTCGAAACTGTCACGAGTTTGAGTACATGGACTTTTCGGAGCAAGGGACACGTAGTGCAAAACAACACTCTACTGCGCTAGCAAATGGCGACAAGACTTGTGTAGATTGCCATAAAGGTATCGCGCACAAACTGCCGGACATGCACGGTGTTGAAGGTTGGCAATAAGGAGAAAAACCAATGAGTACGATGGAATCTGTTATTTGGCACATACTGGGTTATAGCGCCATACCAGTCATCATCCTATCTGGTTTTGCTGTTGTTGCTGCAATCTCAGTATGGATACTGTCGATGGGGAAAGACAAACAAACGGATTAGCCCTCTCTTAATCAGTGAGGATTAGCACAAAAGTTGTCACTTAATCGCCAATAAAAAACCACCATCACGGTGGTTTTTTATACTTCTATTTTATGTTCGATCTTAACAGATATAACTAAAAACGAGCAATAATAGTGAGAAGCTTAGTCTGAACTCAGTTATCTATGCATCTGGATAACCATTCGGATTATTCGACTGCCAGCGCCATGTATCCGATGTCATCTCATCCAGCGTGCGGCTTGCACTCCAGCCAAGCTCAGCAAGAGCTTTAGCCGGGTCAGCCCAACATTCAGCAATATCCCCTGCACGACGTTCAACAATTTGATATGGCACGCTTTGCCCTGAAGCTTGCTCAAAAGCCTTAACCATATCTAGAACACTGTAACCGTTACCAGTACCAAGGTTATAGACATGTAAACCTGGTTTTTCACCAACACGGTTTAATGCAGCAATATGACCATCTGATAAATCCATTACGTGGATATAATCACGAACACCCGTGCCATCTTTGGTTGGGTAATCATTACCGAATACTGACAAAAATTCACGGCGGCCAACAGCCACTTGAGAAACAAATGGCATCAGGTTATTTGGAATACCTTGAGGGTCTTCACCGAGTAAGCCTGTCGGATGAGAACCGACTGGATTAAAGTAACGTAATAGCGTAATGCTCCAATCAGGGTTCGCTTTATGAAAATCTCCCAAGCACTCTTCAACCATTAACTTACTACGCCCGTATGGGTTAGTTGCACTGGTTGGGAATGACTCGGTAATCGGCACGCTTTGTGGGTCGCCATATACCGTTGCTGATGAGCTAAATACTAAGCTTTTTACGCCTACTTCGCGCATAGCGTCCACTAATACCAAGGTGCCGTGTACGTTATTATCATAGTATTCTAGCGGTTTTTCTACTGACTCACCGACCGCTTTCAGACCAGCAAAGTGAATGACCGCTTGAATGCTATTCTCCGATAGTGCTTTTACAACGGCGGCTTTATCGCGAATATCACCTTGAATAAACGTCGGTTTTACGCCCGACACCGCTTCAATGCGCTCAAGTACTGTCGATTTACTGTTGTACAAATTGTCGAAGATAACTGGGGTCATACCTGCATTAATCATCTGAATGCAAGTGTGGCTACCGATATAGCCCATACCACCGGTGACAAGTACGTTCATTGCGTCCCAACCTTGTTATTACTTTTGAATTGAACCAATTATATATAGATATCAGGTTGATAATCAAAAATGAGTTCTTTTATTTGAGAATAAAACATCAATGCGGCGGGATTACAGCCTTGATGGGGTCAGTATGGTCCAGTATTTATCTGAAATGGTTTCATTAAAACCGTTTAACGCAATATCAGACGATGTTTAAACACGAGCTCTTAATCACAAGATTAGGGAGAGAGCATAGAAATGCCTTATCTTTAAATGAGATAATTCGTATCTAAACAGGATGGGAATAAGACACCATGAGTAAAGGGAAAATCACACTCAACTGCGATATGGGCGAAAGCTACGGCGCATGGAAAATGGGCGATGACCAAGCAGTAATGCCGTTCGTTGATATGGCCAATATTGCCTGTGGTTTCCACGCATCCGATCCCAGCATAATGATTCAAACCATCACTCTTGCATTACAAAATAATGTTCAAATTGGAGCCCATCCAAGCTACCCCGATCTACAAGGTTTTGGCCGTCGTTCCTTAGCGATGACACCCAACGATATTACTCAAAATGTTATCTACCAAATTGGGGCGTTACGAGGTCTATGCCAAAGTGTGAACACCGATGTGGAATACGTAAAACCCCATGGGGCGCTATACAACGATATGATGGTTGATGAATCGATTTTTGAAGCAATCATTGATGCCGTATCGTGTTTTAACTTACCGCTTATGATGTTAGCGACACAGACGACCGATCAACACCTGGATATCGCCGATCGCTATGATGTACCCCTATTATTTGAAGCATTCGCTGATCGAACCTATTTGTCCGATGGCAGTCTTGCGCCACGCAACCTTAAAGGTGCTGTACTTGATAATGAAGATGATATCCTCAATCAAGTCAAACAAATCGCTCAATACGGCAAAGTACGAACCCTTGATGGATGCAGTTTGTTAATCGAAGCGGATACCATTTGTGTACATGGGGATAATGAAGCCTCGATTGCCTTGATAAAGAAAATCCGTCATGCATTACTCATCGATGAGGATTAAACGGTGAGATTGCACTTTCACATCACCGCCATTAATGAATGCAGCGTTCTGATTGATTACAGTCAGTCGACGACGACACAGCTATTACCTCATATTGGTGAAGTGAGCCATCGCTTGTCCAAACAAGAAGTCGATGGCATTCTCAATGTGACACCGTCATTCAATAGCGTTTTAATTGAGTACTTACCTTTTCGTATTACACAACGCGAGCTCATGACCTATTTGGAAAATATCGTCAACACGATTGCGGCAAAACCAACCATCGACGATACCTCTAGTTCAATTCGTCTCCCAGTATTCTATGATGAGCGTGTTGGGCCTGATATTTCCACTTATCAAAATAAAGGTATATCACTAGATAAACTGATTGAGTATCACACGTTAGCCACCTATACCATTGGCGCGATTGGTTTTACGCCCGGCTTTGCCTTTATGCAAGGGCTAAACAGTAAACTGCAACTGCCAAGACTTAAGTCTCCTCGCTTACGCATTCCAGCAGGTAGCGTTGCAATCGCAGAAAACCTCACTGCGGTATACCCCACAATCACTCCCGGTGGCTGGAATATTATCGGCAGTTGCCCGTTATCACTGTACGATCCAGCAAGATCCCCTATGATCCCTTTTGAGGTGGGCATGACAGTGAGATTTCACTCCATCGATGAAAGCGAGTTTATTGCTTTAGGTGGCGTCATTCCTGACCAATGGTGTTAACGATTCATGAATATCACTAATCAAACTACCGCTACTTCGACCCTATTGGTTAAAAAAGGCGGTGAAGGGATTTTAATCCAAGATTCAGGTCGATACGGTTATAGTCAATTTGGCATAACTCAAGGCGGCGCTTTAGACGAATACGCCTATAGTTGGGCAAATCATTTGCTTAATAATCCCGTTGATTGTGCAACCATCGAAATTACATTAGGTCAGTGCGAATTCGTATTTGAAGGCGATTGTCAAATTGCACTTTGCGGCGGTGATCTTAACGCAAAACTAGATGGTATCCAGGTTGGTAACTGGACAATCCTAACTATACATCAAGGTCAAACCCTTAAATTTGGCCTACCTCGAAATGGACTTCGTGCTTATTTGGCTATCAAACATGGCTTTACAATAAATAAAGAGCTAAATAGTGTCGCAACAGTACCACGCGAAAAGTTGGGTGGTCTTGCTCATGGGCAAGCGTTAAAGACGGGCGATAGAATTGAATTTAGACATCAAGAGCCCCTAGCAGAGCAAACTGACTTGCCACTGTCTACTCAGCGATCAAGATTAAGTCTAGAAAAAAAAGTTGGGTTTCGGTACCAAATTGATTACAACGTACCACTGAATCTTAGGGTTATTGAGGGCTATCAAGTTGACTCCTTCCCTGAGGAAACGCTTGAGCAACTCTACTCACGACAATTTACCGTCAGTCAATATGCCGATCGAATGGGATACCGTCTCGATGGAAGTCAGGTCACACCAACGAGTCAAACGATTCTAAGTGAAGGTATTGCGCTTGGCGCAATACAAATTCCGCCCGATGGTACGCCGATTATTTTACTGAACGATCGTCAAACAATTGGAGGTTACCCTAAGATTGGTTGTATTGCGCGCATTGACCTCCCACGACTTGCCCAAGCAAAACCAGGTCAGGTCATCACCTTTTCTCGAGGAAACTTAGAGAAACTGCAATACACCTGGTGTCGTTGGGCTCGTTTTTTTGGTTACTAACCGCTAAATCTCACTGCCATAGTATTTAGCAAGTGATACTGGATAACCACGTTCTGTCGCTAGTTGGCACGCTTTGCATTCAACTTGCTGGGCACTCATTGACTGGCTTTTCGGGTGAAGCTCTTCAATGGTATGGTTTTTATAATCAAATAGGCCCCAGTGACTCACTACTTTGCGTACAGCCTCGTACGCAGATGATCCTTTGACGACCTCAATTCGTGCATAATGATGCCCAGAAAAGGTCACATCAGCAGCTCTTAGCGTTTCATCATCACCAGGGATCTGCTGGGCTCCAAATAAAGGAACGCCGTATTCTGTCGCCGTTGCGTAATCAGGAATAAAACGACTCATATGACGAATCGCTCGTTCACTTCGAGTCAAACGTTCATGTTCACGCCAGCCGTTATTAATTTTATTGATCAACCGTTGTGGTAGCTTAGGCTGAGACGACTCTTGGCATGAAGAAACTAATCCATCGTCAAACAAAGTAATGTCCTTAGTCATTCCATGGAGTTGGAATGTTCCATCGACATAAGGGGTCAGCTGTGCCATTCCATCAACGCTACCGCGAGGTCCATGGAAAATCACTTCTGGCCATTTTTCATCACTTTGTTGCCATTGTGTCACGTAAGCTGCTTTAAATTCGACCATGCGACGACGTGGCAATTTTGCCATATCATCAACATTACCCGTTTCGTAGCCACAGGCATTAATCACATAGTCGACAACAAAACTATGGGTATTCATTTCACGGTCACTGTAAGTCAGTTCCCATTTGTCGCCTTTTTCCGTCATGGAAAGCAGCTTACTCTCAGTCAACAACGTACAGTTAGGTAATGCTTCTAACGCCAAACTTGTCGTTGCCGCTATTCTAAACACACTCCATCCATACTCTTGAACCGCAACAACTGGGTATTTTAGACCATCTAAATCAGTATGCTTTGCAAAGGGGATCAACCAATCGTCAATTGTTTGAGGATTTGATGGTTGAGCACGTGTTGCCAACTCATCCAGCTCCTCTCGGAAAATGAGTCGATAATAGTCTTCTGGTTCACCAATGACCTTATTACGCGGGTCTCGTTCAACCAGTTGTGCATAACAAGATTTAATCTGATCTAGACGTTCAAGCAAGTGATTTGGGTCGCCCCCATCAGTATGAGGAACCGCAATAATTGTTGGTCGCTGATTGATGGTATGAGGGAACAGTCGAACAGAGTCAATCGACTGCTTTAGCAATTCAATACATTGAGATACGCTAATTTCACGGTATAAATTACCACCAGCATGTAAATGACAAATCGGTGGACCACTGACCAATCCTTTGTTCTTTTCGATCAACGTGATATTTAAGCCCAGTTCGGCAAGATGCAGAGCGGCCGTCGCTCCTGATATTCCGCCGCCAATAACCGCGACAGTAGGTGAGATATTAGGTGACATCTAATTTGCTAATTCATTCATTCTTTGCGCATTTTACTCACTTTATCAACCGAATAAAATCACATTTTTGTTAATGGCATTTGCTGAGATTTTCAGAAGAAAAAAGCAAAAAAAAACTTGACTGACTTTTGCAATTTTCAAAATCCATGGCCTGTGTGAATAACAAAATTGCTCTACACTTTACCTTTACTGGCTTTGCGGGATTAGCGACTTATCTACAAGCCAAGTTATCCCAAACTTTATCCACCGTTTTTGTGGATAAGTGAATATCTTGGCTTGTAAAAATTCAAAGAACCTCTTTGTTTATAGGCACTAGCAAACGTTTTACTAAACTATTCACAACGAGCGCGAGTGTGAAAAAAGTTAAAATTGGGAGGCAAATCCACAACGAAAAATGTAACGACGGCAACATTTCAAAACCAAAACGCATCAAGCCTGCAACGACAGTTTCTGCCCCCAAAGTTGCAGTAATACTCGCCACCAAAGCCATTAGTCCATACTCAGCCCAAATTGTCGCTACAATACGTTTTTTACTCGCCCCTAAAGTTCGATACAACTGAATTTCACTTTGTCGTTGACCAATACTTAAACGTAATAACGTAAAGATTAATAACATTCCAGCGATAACCCCTAATGCTGCCAACACGGTGATTGACCACGCTATCTGAGAAAGCAATTCTTGTATCTTCGCTCCCATCACTCGTATATCCATTAAGCTGACCGTGGGAAATTGTCGCGACAAATCGTTCAGCAAATCATTATGCTGGTCTTGCACTCGAAAACTTAACAAGTATGTGGCCGGGATAGTCGCTAAAACATCTGGAGAGAAAATGAAGTAAAAGTTAGGTTTCATATCTCGCCATTCTACATGGCGAATACTATTAACCTGAGCCGTCACCGTTTGGCTATTGATTACAAACGATAAAGAATCACCAATCTTCAGACCCAAGTCTGCTGCGACATCGGATTCAACCGACACGCCACCTTGTTTCGTCCACTGACCCCGAACTAGTTCATTGTGCTGTGGAATTTGGTTAGCGTACGTGAAGTTAATTTCACGACTCAGTGCATCTGTACCCTCGCCGCCTTTGGCCACGGTTTTGGCGTCAACACCGTTAATAGTCGAAAGCCGTCCTCTTACAATGGGATACGCTTGTGAACGTTCAATCTGGTTTTGATCCAAAAAACCAACATAAGCGTCTTTTTCATAGGGGGCGATATTCAAAGCAAATGCATTCGGGGCATCTTCCGGCACAGTACGCTGCCAATCATCCAATACATCGGTTCTAACTAACCACATCGTTGCGAGAAGCATCAATGACAGAGCGAGAGCCCCAAACTGAATGCCGGTCGAGAATGGTGAGCGATTGATACGACTCATTGCCAAAGTGAACGCTGTCGATAACCGAACTTTACCTAAAACACGCATCACTAACACACTGAACAGTGCCAAAAGCCCGAATAGACCAATGATCCCCCCTAGCACCATCCAAACCAACGGGTTATCACTGTAGATAACCACCAAAGGAATCAGCGGTACAAGAACTAGCCAACGTGCAGATTTAGCTTTTGCACTGGTTGCTTCTGCTTGCAACACATTTATAGCGCTCACATTAAGTAAACTCAATAGTGGAATACCCAAAGCAGGGATTGCTATTAAAATACTGGTCGCCAACGCAATGAACATTGGGGTCATACCATACGATGGTAACGGATTGGGCAGAAGATCGACCAATGGATACCTCAATAAGTACTCAAGCAACACGCCAAAGAACAAACCAAGCAACGAAGCTCCACCCAATAAAATCAGCACCTGAGTCATTAACCAACGAGAAATCCATTGACGCGTGGCACCAAGGCTTTTAAGCATTGCGATGGTTTTAATACGAGTACTGACATAATGCTGGCAAGTTAACACTAGAGTCGTGGCTGCCATGATGACCACAATCGCCACCGTTAATGATAAATACTGTTGAGTACGTTGAAACACTTCATTGGTTCTACTCGCACTATTTTGATCTCGCCAACGGTCACTTGGTGTCAGTTCAGTCTGTTGTTTTAATGTGGCTACATCACTATCACTGCCATTGATAAACATACTGTATCGTACTCGGCTACCGAGTTGTATAGCCCCGGTTTTATCAAGATCATCACGATTAATGTACACACTCGGCATCTGCTGAAATGGGTTAAAACTCAATCCTGGCTCTTCAATAATACGACCGCTCACGACCATATCTGCATCGCCAATAGTGACAACGTCACCAACATTAACATCCAATTGAGCAAACAACCGCTCATCTAACCATAGTTGTCCTGCTTCTACGCTCCCGGCTTCTTTGCTCGTAACTTGATTTGATGTTGCGCTGGCGAGTCGCAAATTCCCTTGCAATGGATAATTGCTTTCAACCGCTTTAACCGTCACCAACTTCATTCCTTGGTCGCTAAACGCCATTGTCGCAAAGCGCACCATAGACGAAGACTCAACGGGTAGCTGTTCTATCGAAGTGAGTAACGTTTGTGGGATCGGACGGCTCGATACGTAAACAGAATCTGCAGTTAATGCTTCTTTTCCTTGCTTGACGATCACCTGCTCCATTCTTTCTGCGAGCGCTGTTAAAGCAAATATAGAGGCAATAATAAGAGTAAGCGCTATTGATATCGGCCATAATTGCCCTTGCCGAATTTCACTCCAACTCCATGCAATTAAGCGACGATTCACCGTACGATCTTTCATAGCACCTCCTCTAAATGACCAGCCTCAATGGTAAACATGCGGTCGCAGCGTTTTGCCAACGACATATCATGAGTCACTAAAACAAGCGTGGTGCCATGGTGATGATTTAACTCGAACAGTAAGTTGATTATGGTTTGAGCGGTCTGCTGATCTAGGTTCCCTGTCGGTTCATCGGCAAACAAAATACTCGGTTGTGTCATGAAAGCTCTTGCCAAAGCAACACGTTGTTGCTCTCCCCCGGAAAGCTGAGTTGGAAAGTGTGTTAAACGCTGTGATAATCCCACAGCATGAAGAAGCGATTTGGCACGCTCGGTATCTTCTCTCTCACCTTTTAATAAACAAGGTAGCGTCACATTATCTAGAGCCGTTAAACTAGGTATAAGCAGAAAGCTTTGGAAAACAAATCCAATAGAATTACTACGAATAGTGGCTCGTTGTTCATCACTTAACTGTGACAAATTTTCACCGAGTAACTCTACATACCCCTCTGTGGGCAAGTCTAATCCCGCCAATAGCGTCATTAATGTCGATTTTCCCGCGCCAGAAGTTCCGACAATCGCGACACTCTCTCCCGATTTTATGTCTAAGTTTACCTTTTCAAGGATTGTTAATTGCTCTTGATTAGTAGAGACTGTTTTTGTTACTGAATCAGCTTTAATTACGGATGTTTGCATGTTTCGACTACTTTCCTTTGCTTTACTTATCTTGACCGTAAACCCAGCATTTAGCTCAACGATCCTTGTATTGGGAGACAGCCTTAGTGCTGGCTATCAGATGCCGATTGAAAAAGCGTGGCCATCATTGTTACCAAAAGTCATGGAAGAAAAAGGCAAGCCTGTTTCTATCATTAATGGCAGTATTTCTGGTGATACCACGGGTAATGGCTTAAGCCGACTACCGCAATTGCTTAAACAACACCAACCTAACGTGGTGTTGATTGAATTAGGGGCAAATGATGGGTTACGCGGTTTTCCACCAAATCTAATTCAAGACAATTTAACTCAATTGATTGAGATGACTCGTGCAAGTAACGCGATTCCCTTACTCATGCAAATTCATGTATTACCCAACTATGGTAAACGCTATACAAAAGCATTTTCAGCTGTCTATCCTACAACTGCCAAGCAATTGAACGTAACACTCATTCCTTTTTTTCTAGAAGATGTGATCGTCAAACCAGAATGGATGATGCCTGATGGACTACACCCAACAGCTGATGCGCAACCTTGGATCGCAAATTTTATGGCTGAACAGCTAATTAATCACCTTCAATTGCCATAGCTCAAGAAATTATATCCCGTTATGAGTTAACTTTTTGCCGTGAGCCGTTACAAAAGGTAACTCAAATGATAATTAAACCAGAAATTCAAGGGGTTGTAGCCCGTAGTGCGCACCCTCTAGGCTGTGAACAAGCTGTCTTAAAGCAGATTGACTATGTCCGACAAGCAAAACCCATCTCAAATGGTCCAAAGCGAGTTCTTATCATCGGAGCTTCTTCTGGCTTTGGACTTGCTGCTCGTATCGCTCTCGCATTCGGCGGCTCGAAAGCGGATACCATTGGCGTTTCTCTAGAACGCGCTCCCTCTAAAAATCACGTAGGATCTGCTGGCTTTTACAATAATTACTACTTCCGTAAACATGCTACGAAAGAAGGTCGCATTGCGATCAATATTCATGGTGATGCGTTTTCAAAACAAACCAAAGAACAAGTTATCGAGGCTATCGAGACTTACTTTGAAGGGGAAGTTGATCTCATCATCTACAGTGTCGCAAGTGGTACTCGTACAAATTGTGAAACGGGTGAGATGTGGCGTTCAGCGATCAAACCAGTTGGCAACTCAGTATCTGGTAGCACCATTATGCTAGAAAATGATGCTTGGGTTGAAAGTTCACTAGAACCTGCCACGTCAGAGGAAGCCGAAGCGACACTCAAGGTAATGGGTGGTGAAGATTGGGAATCTTGGATTGATACATTGATCAATGCGGAATCGATTGGAGAGGGATGTAAAACTATCGCATTTTCTTATATGGGGCCAGAAATAACCCACCCTATCTATTTGGATGGCACTTTAGGACGCGCTAAGATTGATCTGCACCAAACAAGTCACTCTCTCAATTTAAAACTGGCAAACTTTGATGGCGGAGCTTACGCAACCGTGTGTAAAGCATTGGTGACTAAAGCGAGCGTCTTCATTCCTGGATTAACTCCTTACCTCATTTCTCTCTATCGAGTGATGAAAGAAAAAGGAACACATGAGGGCTGTATTGAACAAATGCAGCGTCTCTTTAGCGATAAACTATTCAATCAAACAGTCCCAGTTGACGGCGAACGACTGATTCGCATGGATGATTTGGAACTAGAGCCAGAAACTCAGAACGAGGTTCGTCTTCTAATGAATAGCATGAATAGTGAAAACTTTGCTCAACTAGGCGATTACGCTGGTTTGAAAGATGAATTTTTGCAACTCAATGGTTTTGGGTTTAGTGGTGTAGATTACGACGCTCCAGCCAATATTGATAAATACATCAAAGCATCTACCTGTTAAATCAGGTCTCATTTTTGAGAAATCGCTAAATTGATTAAGCCCCGTTCTATATACGGGGCTTTTTTTTGTTACATTACTCGCAGTTTTTAATCTTAACAAATTAAAGCCTTACGGTTACGACTTTGAGTCACTTCCATTCAAAACGATAAATAAAATTCCGCCGCTTGTTCGCTAAAACGTGTCTATCATTACATAAGGGCGGACGTGGAGCGCTCTGGGTTAATATACCCTTTTAAGGACAGCGATTTATGTCAAAGATCAATACTAGCAACTTGCGTATTCCCGAAGAAATGGCCGCAAATTGGCAGAACATTGTCAATTTACTTGCCGAAATTGTTGCCGTTCCTGCCGCACTGATCATGCGCATTCACCCCGATTCAATTGAAGTTGTCGCGAGCAATGACAACACTTCTCAGCCCTATTCTATTGGGGACTCTGAAGCATTACCACAGGGGCTCTATTGCGAAACCGTCGTCCAAGATCAAAAAACTCTGATTGTTGCTAATGCGCTTAAAGACCCGCAATGGGACAAAAATCCTGATATCGCGTTGGGGATGATTGCCTACTGCGGCATGCCGATTAATTGGCCTAATGGGGAGCCTTTTGGCACAATTTGCATTCTCGACACGAAAGAAAACCAATTTAACATCACCTATCAAAATTTAATGGGTAACTTTCGCCGCGCTATCGAGTCGCAAATTGAAACCTTATATCAAAATGAAAAGTTAAAACTCCTCAATTACGAGCTTAAATCCAGAGTTAAAACCCGTACCCAAGACCTTGTTGATCTTAATTATTCGCTAAATGTGGAGATTGATCGGCGAAGAGCAGCAGAACAAAAAATTCGTTATCAACAACGCCATGACCTTGGTACAGGGTTTCTCAACCGAAATTCATTAGAAATTGAAACCGAACAATACATCAAAGAGTACCTTACTAGCCCTAAGCAAGAGGTAGCCGCATTACACATTGGCTTTACTAATGGACAGCGTATTCAATCAAAGTATGGCTACTCTGTTTGGGAGAATATATTAATTCAATATCGTGAGCGCCTTGGAGATCTCACTCGCTATAACGTATTAACAGCACGACCAACCTCCTCTCATTTAGTATTACTGCTGCAATCAACTCAACTTGAAGAACATCTCAACGAACTCTGCCATATTTTGGTTGATGTTGGTCACTCCGAGTTTTCTGTAGACGGCGATAAGCTACATCTACATGCCTATATAGGCATCAGTACCACCAATGATAGTGCCTCGGCCCAGAGCATCTTAAAGCAAGCGGCAGAAGCAATGCAGTCATGCAAAGATTCTGGTCATAAATTCAGCTATTACTCCCAAGCTATTTCTGATGTCCAGAAACATATTAATCAACTAGAGAGCTACTTACTTCAGGCCGTAAGAAACGATGATCTTTTACTCTACTTCCAACCTAAAGTTGAACCAGAAACCCATCGATGGACTGGTGCTGAAGCACTACTTCGCTGGCGCCATCCCATCCTAGGTGACGTTTCCAATGAAACACTGATTCATCTTGCGGAACAAAATGGCTTGATCTTTGAGGTCGGGAACTTTGTTCTACGTTCTGCAATACAAAAAGCATCAGAATGGGTGAGTCAGGTTCCCGATTTCAAAATTGCGGTGAACATTTCTCCCGTTCAATTGAAGAACCCTCATTTTACCGAACAAATCCAAGAGCTTTTAACCACTTATAATTTACCTCCAAACTATCTCGAACTTGAGGTAACGGAAAGCAGTTTGATTGCCGACGAAATAGTGGCGAAGAATACTCTGTCGTCTCTCAACGCGTTAGGCGTGACATTGTCACTTGATGACTTTGGTACTGGATACGCTTCATTCAACTATCTGAAGAAGTTTCCTTTCGATGGCATAAAGATAGACAAAAGTTTTATTCATCAACTCGAACACTCGACAGAGGATGAAGAAATTGTTCGTTCTATTATCAGCGTTGCGAAAAAACTCAACCTTTCTGTAACCGTAGAAGGGGTTGAAACGCTCCACCATGCCACATTTATCATTAACGAAGGCTGTGAAGTTGGCCAAGGCTTCTTTTACGGTAAACCGATGCCATGCGATGAATTCGAGCTAAGTTTGTTCAATCAGAACTATCTAAACAATCTAAATGGCACCTATCAATAGTTGTTGCTTTACTCTGAGGCGCGCGATTTCTATAATCCCCGCAATTCTCGTCACATAATGTGAGTCCCTATGGATCAGCTAATCGCGGTCTTGAAAAAGATCGAAAAACAAAACTATCGCGCATACCAACAAATCAAAGGTCAATATGACTTTGGTGATTACACTTTCTTCATTGATTATGTTCAAGCCGATCCATACGCGTCAGCATCTCGTGTTCGTGCGTTTCGTCCTTGGTCATTGACTGGATTAGATTGGTTAAAAGACAAATCTGAAGTTTATCAAATGGCGGCACGCGATTTTATCGCTCGTCAATTTGCTGAATTTGCAAAACAAGACAACCTGATTAGCATCGCGTTAAGTGGTCAAACAGTGTTGGACAGCACTGCGGTATTGTTTACAGAAGAAGGGATTGAACTTCGATTCCGTGCAAACTTGCCTGCTGAAGGTCGTTCAGTTCTTGGCAAAAAGACCATTAACCTACTGACTTTCCATTTGCCTAAGTTTATCCGCCGCGCGACTATCGAGCGTGAATTAGACAAGGCTGCTCTGCTGAAACACTGTGAAGTCGTTGAAGACCAAAATGCGCTACGTGAACAGCTCGCTGAACGTAACCTAATTGCATTTGTCGGCAATGGCTCAGTATTACCACGTCTTGCTGGTAACTGTGATTTCCCGATGAAAGAGGCTGTACCATTTACGGCACCAGAATCACTTGAAATCACGCTAGAAACACCAAACCAAGGTCCAATTAAAGGAATGGGCGTTCCAAAAGGAATTACCTTGATCGTTGGTGGTGGCTTCCATGGTAAATCAACATTGCTGAATGCGATTGAACGTTCAATCTATGATCATATCCCTGGTGATGGACGCGAGAGAATTGTTACCAATCGTGATGCAATGAAGATCCGTGCTGAAGATGGCCGCAGTGTGCAGCATTTAAGCCTATCGAACTACATCAACCATTTACCTATGGGTAAAGACACTCGTGACTTTTCGACTCAAGATGCTTCTGGCTCTACGTCACAAGCGGCTTGGTTACAAGAATCTATCGAAGCTGGTGTTCATGCGTTACTGATTGATGAAGATACGTCAGCGACTAACTTCATGATTCGTGATGAGCGCATGCAAGCGCTTGTGAGTAAAGGTGAAGAGCCAATCACTCCACTAGTAGACCGCATTGGTCAGTTGCGTGATGACATGGAGATTTCTACCATTATCGTTATGGGTGGCTCAGGTGACTACCTTGACGTTGCTGACACTGTCATTCAAATGCACGATTACCAACCAGTTAACGTGACTGAAAAAGCACGTAAAGTTGTTGAGATGCATCCAACCCAACGTACTAACGAATGTGAAAGCCCACTGGAAACTTTCCTACCTCGTTCATTCAACCGCGTAGTGCTGCATTCAATTTTAGCCGATGGTAAATTCCGTGTATCTGCTAAAGGTAAAGAGTCTTTGCGCTTTGGTAAAGAATTCACTGACCTTACTGCTCTCGAGCAGCTTGAGTCGAGCTCTGAAATCAATGCTATTGGTTGGTTGTGGTTCCAAATGGCACAAAATTCAGGTTGGTCAACAAACCCAGCTAAAGAGTTTTCTCAAATGTTAAATGATCAATGGCACAACAACATGCCAAAACAGGGTGATTTAGCTAAGCCACGTGTATTAGATGTAATGGCAGCATTGAACCGTTTACGTAAAGGTCAATTTAACGTTGCTAAATAATGAGTGATGGCGTGTGGCTAGCATTCTTTTAGTCACACAACACCACCTATCATGATTACAAATATCACGATGAAAAAAGCGCCTCAGAAATTAGGCGCTTTTTATTTGTCTAAATCGATAACTTAGCGAAAGCGCCCTATTATTCTCTTAATACCTGCCAAGCATTACATAACTCGCGAAAGCGATGGGGATCACCTCCTTTACGGTCAGGATGCCAACGCAAGGCGAGTTTACGCCAACGCTTTCTAATTTCTGTTTGATTCGCGTCGATTTGAAGTTCAAATAGGGTTAATGCTTTCGTTCGACTAACAGAACAGTCACCACCTTGATGAACGTGTTGGTGATATCGAGTCCAAAACGAACGAAGCAATCGAGTAATTTCCTTTTCATCCGCTTCATAGTTAAGCCAATCTGAATAGTACTCTCTTAATGGATCATTAATATCGACATAGTGCGAATTTGATAAGCCTCCCCGCATCAGCACAATATCCATTGCTTGGACCTGCAACCATTGCCCAGGAAAAAGTGTTTCCTGTAATTGATATAACGCATTCATAATCAAGAAGTTGCGCTTAAATAAGTCTTTGTTTGCATCAGAATCAAGTTGAGGCATTAATTGCTTGTCACATAAAGCGTTTGCCAGTGTATGTACTTTCCAACCTGATGGGGAACGTTCTAATAAAGACAAAATTGGCCAAAGAAGCGGGTTTTCCGGTGCATCGCTTCCTTTGATTGCAACGTGGTGGGTCATTTAATAGCTATTCCAATCATTCCTTTCCATTATTATTAATCAAACATTATGCATACATAGTTGTCGAGCCTGACTCATCAGTAATGATAACGCGGTACCAAACAAAAGCATTAGAAAAGCTCGCTACTCATCAGAATAATCCATCTGCTAGAAACTCGACAAGAGAGCTTATGAGCGCAAAAAACCTAGAAACCTAGAAACCTAGAAACGACCATTTTGCGTTGAAGTATAAGTAGAATAGAAAAAGACATAAAAAAACCGACATCAAACGTTTCATTTAATGTCGGTTCTAAAAATGACTAAAGCTAAAATTTTAGCAAAACCTAACGTCTACCACGGCCTGCGTGAATCTTTAGCTTCGCTTTCATTTTACGTTTTTCAGCCGATCGACTATTTCTACGTTGACCACCCTCGGTATCCAACGTTTCTCTCAAACTTGGTTCAAAACCTTGAAGCCATTCTTGCGGTAGTCGGGTATCTAACAAGCGTTCAATCGCCTCAAGCAGATAATGTTCATCTTGACTCATCAAAGAGACAGCTAACCCAGCTTGACCGGCACGGCCTGTTCGACCGATACGGTGAACATAATCTTCAGCTTTATAAGGCATATCGAAGTTAACGACCTGCTCTAGCTGGTGGATATCTAGGCCACGAGCAGCAACGTCCGTCGCGATTAACGCGCGAACTTTACCAGATTTGAAATCATCCAATGCTTTTTGACGTGCGCCCTGACTCTTATCACCATTGATGGAAGCCGCTTTAATGCCATCAAGTTTAAGCTCTTTCGCCAGCGCATCACTACCCTGCTTAGTTTTTGTAAACACAAGCACCTGTTGCCAGTTTTTCGAACCAATCAGAAACGCTAGCAATTCTGATTTGCGTTTTTTATCGACTGGATAAACCATTTGCTTAACGTTTTCTGCCGTACTGTTGGTCGGTGTCACCTGAACTTCAATAGGCTCATTCATCATCTTGTAGGCAATTTCTTTGATTTTTTTATCAAATGTTGCAGAGAAGAACAGAGTTTGACGCTCTTTGGCCATTTTACCCAAAATACGTTTTATATCCGGCATAAAGCCCATATCTAACATGCGATCAGCTTCATCAAGTACTAAAAAACTGGTTTTCCACAAGTTGATGTTTTTACAGAAAAGGTGATCAATTAAGCGACCAGGTGTCGCTATCAGTACATCACAACCCGACTGAAGATTTTGGGTTTGAATGCGCATGCTCGTACCACCGTAAGCGGTCACCACTTTAAGGTCGCTTCCTTTTGCGTACGCTGATACATTATCAAATACTTGCTGAGCCAATTCACGAGTCGGCACAAGCACTAAGGCTTGCACATCATTACTTTGAATGTCTCTTTTTGCGCCTTTTTCCATCAGCAATTGAATGATAGGTAAGCCGAACGCAGCGGTTTTACCGGTACCTGTTTGAGCCCCAGCCAATACATCTTTTCCAGTTAAAACTGCTGGAATACCATGTACTTGGACATCGGTTGGTTGGCTGAAACCTAATTCAGAAACAGTGTTAACCAGTAGATCGGATAACCCTAATTGTTTAAATGCTGATGACATGTGACTAGTTCTCGAATTTCATGAGGCAGGGATTCTATACTCTTCTGCCTCAGTTAGGCTAGAGTTTATGTTGTTTTGATGCATTTAAAACTTGTGGATACAAGCGTAGAAACAATGCATTAAGTTCGTTGTAGTAACGCTCTATGAAAGCAAAACTGTTTTCCAGCTCTCTCATTCTCGGTGAGCGTTTAGACATACGTTGCAGAGCAAACTCAATATTACTTAATTGAGCATAAGACGCTAACCAACCATCATTCCACATCCAAGTAGAGACGTTGATATACCGTTCTGGTAGTTCAAAGTCACTATCTCGCTTCACTCGCGACTTTGCACTATCACAAAAATCATCCAGTGAACTATGATGAAATTGACTCCAATTGACGGCTAAACAGTGATCCCAGAATACATCTAATGCAATCCCTGAAAAACGTCGGTTACTCTGGTCAAAATAGGATTTAGCCTCACGCATGATATCGTGAGTATCTGTGTACGAATCGACAAAACGATGCAGTCGAATACCTTTAACGATATCGGCTCGGTAAACCAAGCTAGGATCACCTTTTACAAAGTCCCCTAACAAGTTTCCAAGCAAGCTTGATTGACAGTGTTCTGCGATGTGTAAATGTGCGAGAAAGTTCATGAACAATATTTTTGTCGAGTTAACTACTATTCATAAAAGCACAAAGCCAGCGCGAATGCACTGGCTACTGGTAAGAACGTAAGTGATCAGCCTACGACTTAAAGTGTTTCAAGAAGCTCTTCAAGCATTTGCTCGTATTCAGTAAGATTCATACCGATTTCAAGCGCATCAAGTAGCTCCAAGCTCTCTTCACTATGTGTTTGGTCACTCATTGGGACCTCCATTTATTAACTTGTTTATATCACTCCGACCTTACGTCTCTAATACATCAAGAGATACACACCTGAATCTCGTATCAAAACGCAACGGTAGGATAAAACAGCCGCTCCTTTACGCCCTTTGTACATGAGAACATGCTCTAATGAAAGAGCATGACGATCTATTTATCATCATATCGCTCCGAAAACGATTGCTAAGAGTATAAATGGCCCAACTATCGTAACCGTAAATTAATGTGTACATTAATGGATAATAAATTATACAAAGTTGTTGACGAACAGACGAATCTTTTACAAAATCAGACTCCACCTAGCCTTAACTGCTAATTGATTTTCAATTAGTAGTCTAAGCTGACTGTCTATTAGCTATAATGTAAAGAATGGTATACAGAATGAGTAAATCAAAGGTAATCGGAAGTACTTTGATCATTGCTGGCACTACAATTGGCGCGGGCATGCTTGCCTTGCCAATTGCTTCTGCTGGTATTGGATTTGGCACCTCACTATTAATCATGGTTGTTTTGTGGGCGTTAATGTCTTATACCGCCCTAATTATGGTTGAGCTTCATCAACACGCAGACAGTGATGCAACTTTGCACACTTTGGCTAAACAGATCCTTGGCAGCAAAGGAAAATGGGTCGCAAGCTTCGCTATGCTGTTCCTTTTTTACTCTTTGTGCGCAGCCTACATTGCTGGCGGTGGTGCACAATTTGGTGAACGTATTTCACAATTCACCAATATTGAACTGTCACCTATGGTTGGGACGATTCTTTTCACCATCATCGTTGCTAGCGTAGTCACACTAGGCACGGCCTCTGTAGATAAAGTAAACCGCACTTTGTTTCTTCTTAAATTGATTGCAATGGCGACCGTACTGGTCTTTTTAGCTCCAAACGTGACGGAGTCTTACTTACTCAGTATGCCAATCCAACAAGGATTGATCGTTGCTGCTATTCCTGTCATTTTTACTTCGTTTGGTTTTCACGGCAGCATTCCTGCGATTGTTAAATACCTAGATGGCAATACTCGCTCTCTTCGCACTGCGATTATTATCGGCTCTGCGATTCCACTGATTATTTACGTATTCTGGCAGTTAGTCACACTTGGCGTGGTTAGCCAAAGTAGCCTCTTAGAAAACCAAGGCTTGAGCGCCCTAATTAACACCTTAGCGGCAACAGTAAATGAATCAAACCTCACTAACACGATCGGTATTTTCGCTGACCTTGCGTTGTTAACCTCTTTTCTTGGTGTGAGCTTAGGATTGTTTGAGTTCCTTGGCGATTCAATCAAATCGAAAACCACCAAAGACACACGTGTTATCACTGCTTTGATTACATTTTTACCGCCAATGGGTTTTGCTCTGTTCTACCCACAAGGCTTTATTATGGCACTAGGTTATGCAGCCATTGCCCTAGCGATTCTTGCAATCTTCTTACCGATTGTGATGGCAAAAAAAGTGCGTTCTACCCAAACAGAAGCAGCCGAAGGTTACCGTGTATTTGGTGGACAAATGGGTCTAGGGGTTTGTTTTAGCTTCGGTGTAATGATTGTAGTCGCACAAGTACTGATCACAGTTGGGGTTCTACCAGCACTTGGTTAAGCAAGCCAAAGCCGAACAATAAAATTTGGTTGTTAAAACATCAAAAAGCTTGGTTTTCCAAGCTTTTTTTGTTCATCCATGCAGGACCCTGGCAGATCGTGTACCATAAACAGACATGCCAATCGTATCTGGATGCCTAATGGAAGCCGAATTACTCGAGATTAAGAACTTTCTCTCTCAGCACCCTCCTTTCGATGAACTCGAAGATGAAGTGCTCAACTACGTCACCAATCACATCGAAATATCTTATTACCGACAAGATTCTCCCATCATTCATTTTGGTGATCATATTCAAGATCTCTACATGGTGCGTTCGGGTGTTGTGGAGGTTTACCGTCGTAAAGGTGAACTCTATAACCGAATTGATGAGGGTGCACTATTTGGTCAAATGGGGTTACTCACCAACAATAAAGTTCGTTTCCCTGCTAAAGCCATTCGAGACACCTTACTTTATTGTATTCCAGAAGCGGTGTTTGTTGAGCTATACGAAAATCATGAGGTCTTTGCTGACTTTGTTGAAGTTGAAGATAGCGCGCGTCTACGTAATGCGGTTTCCAGTAGCCAGGAACAAAACGACCTCACCACCTCAAAAGTGACAACGTTACTAAATCGTGATGCCCCCTTTGTTTATGCCTCGGAGTCAATCCAGAACGCAGCGATTAAAATGGCCGAAGAGAATGTCTCCTCGTTGTTAATTATCGACCCTGAGATCCAAGATGATGATGAAGATGATAATACACCGCTTGTTGGCATCATTACAGACCGAGACCTTTGCACTCGAGTGCTAGCACAAGGTGTTGATGCCAATGAACCTGTTTCACATGTCATGTCGACTGACGTTATCTCGCTCGACCATAATGCTTATGTCTATGAAGCGATGCTCACCATGTTGCGCTATAACGCGCACCACTTGCCCGTACTAAAAGATAGAAAACCCATTGGCATCATTGAAGCGACCGATATCGTTCGTTATGAATCTCAAAACTCCCTACTGTTAGTAAGCTCCATATTCCAACAGCAATCTTTCGATGAGCTTGCCTCGTTATCTGAACAACTCAAAGACAGCTTCGTTAGATTGGTTAACGAAGATGCCAACTCACATATGGTCGGCAGTGCCATGTCTGTCATCGGTAGAAGCTTTAAGCAACGAATCATTGAATTGGCAGAAGAAGAATTGGGCACGGCTCCTATTCCATTTTGTTTCTTAGCCCTTGGGTCGATGGGACGTGATGAACAACTGCTTGTTACGGATCAAGACAACGCCATCATCCTTGATGATAGCTACGATGCAGAAGTTCACGGAGAGTATTTCGCACAACTATCAACATTAGTGTGCGATGGCTTGGCAAAGTGCGGCTACACGTATTGCACTGGCGATATTATGGCAACCAACCCGGAATGGCGGATGACCCGAACCGAATGGGAAGAATGTTTTGCTGATTGGATTGATAATCCAAACCCGAAAGCACTACTCAATGCTTCTATTTTCTTCGATCTCGTTGGGGTTTATGGACGCTTAAAATGGGCTGAACAACTTAACGGGTTTATCGTTAGAAGAGCACGTAAAAACAACCGTTTCCTTGCATGTTTGGCTCGTAACGCTATGAATCGCACGCCACCACTGGGCTTTTTCAAAGACTTTGTGATGGAAAAAGATGGCCGACACAAAAACTCAATTAATCTTAAACGTCGTGGTACAGCCCCTCTTGCTGACGTGATTCGTGTCCATGGTTTAGCCGTTGGGTCTCGTTCACAAAACTCTTTTGAACGCCTTGATGACATTGAAGATGCAGGCATTTTACCGAAAGGAAAAGCTCGAGACTTACGTGATGCACTGGAATTCATTTCAATGGTGCGCATTCGTCACCAAGCTTATGACGTTCAAAATGAGATTGAGCCCGACAATAATATTGAGCCAGAAAATCTGTCTGATTTTGAACGAAGAAACTTGAAAGATGCATTTCAGATTTTAAGCAACGCGCAAAACTTCCTTAAGTTTCGTTACCAAGCCAGCAACAGCTTTAAATAAGGAACAATGAAATTATGAAACGATTATTTCAAATTCCTATGGTTGATTGGCCTAGAAAGTTTGAGCAAAAAAGTAAGCAATGTCAGCACCCTGCCTTAAAACAGTTTTATAGTGTGCCATTACCCAGTGCGTCTACACCTTTAGAAGAGGTGACATTCTTAGCCATGGATTTCGAAACAACTGGCTTGAACTCAAATAACGATGAAATCATTACTATTGGAACGGTTCCTTTTAACCTCAATAGGATTTTCATTAATCAAGCAAAACACTGGACTGTGCGACCTAGGCGACCTCTCGAGGAGGAATCGGTCATCATTCACGGAATCACTCATAGCGACATATTGCATGCTCCTGATATAAGTGAACTTTTTCCGGAGGTACTAGAAGAACTCGCTGGACGAGTTACTGTGGTTCACTACCAACGCATCGAACGCGAGTTTTTCGATATCACATTACGTAACCGCATCAATGAGGGGGTCGAATTTCCCTTACTTGATACCTTAGCTATTGAAGCCGATATTCAAGCAAAGCATTTTGGCGGTCTGATTAATAAATTAAAGGGTAAGCGACCAAACTCGGTCCGTTTAGGTGCGAGTCGTCAACGCTATGGCTTACCACCATACACACCACATCATGCTCTAACCGATGCGATTGCAACGGCCGAATTACTTCAAGCCCAAATCGCGCACCACTACGATAGAACTTCCCCGATTGGTAGAATATGGTTATAAACAGGCTTATGCATTAACGTCATGACTTAAAGGAAGTTGATGTCTGATAAGTGTAACCACCTGATCTTTATTGATATACCAGGTGGTTTTTCAATCAAAAAACCACACTTCTTAATCTTTTTCTTTCCGTGATGTTCTCACCACTTCCACCAAACACAACCACAACCACTGAGTGATACCAGCCGAAAAGATGTAAATTATTAGTCAAATTACCTTAAAGTTTACAAGGTAGCAGTCGATAATACCCGAATAAGCATTTGGCTTCATAATTTATAACTACCAAGGCATTAGGATGTACAACTTTCGTTATATGAAAATTAAGCATAAGATCGTACTCGGCATCGCCGTTGCTGTCTTAGCTTCCACCGTGCTCGTTGGCGTTTTAGCCCAGCAAAAAGCAAAAGAAGTATTGACGCATCGCTTAGTCGATATTGAGCTGCCTTTAACGCTCGATCATATTAAAAATGAAGTGAATGGTGAAGTTTCTCAGTTAATCTCTGCAGCAACTCAAATTGCCAATAATGAATTCTTACTCGATGCCATTGCCGTTGAGGATCGCGATCCAGTCGTTGAACAAAAGTTAGTTCAACAGCTGAATAATGTCCGTGACCAATACCAGTTAATGGACGCAACAATAGCCAATCGTCAAACCGCTTATTTCTGGAACCAAAACGGCTTTTTGAGACAATTAAATAAAGTCGAAGACAACTGGTTTTTTGGTTTTACTGAATCGAATCAAGAAACATCAGTAAGCATCTTCCAAGAAACCAATGGCGATGTGAAAATGTTCGCTAATTTCCAACAACTTAATGGCATGAGCATGTCAGGACTATCTAAGTCTTTAAATGACATGGTCTCTCTACTTAATGGTCTTAAAATTGAAGAAACCGGGTTTGTATTTCTTGCTGATAGCGACGGTAGAATCAAAATACACCACCAGTCAGGTATGCTGGAATCCACACTCTCTTCTATATATGGGCCTGAGGCGAGCAAGCTACTAAATACTCACGGCTTTAATATGATTCGCAGTACATTAAACGGACAAGAAGTGCTTGTAGCGACGACTTATATTGAATCGATGAAATGGTATGCCGTTGGCGTAGTACCAGTCGATGAAGTGTTCGCCGACCTTAACGATACCGCGAAGCAAATCACCATGTTCACCCTCGCTATTGCTGTCGCGTTCATTTTTATCGGACTAATACTCGCCAGTAGCATAACTAAACCGATTGAAAGCTTAGAGAAAACGTTTACGCAGTTAGGCCAAGGTGGTGGTGATTTAGCACAACGTATCGAAGTCAATGGCAACGATGAAATGGCAAAATTGGCATTAGGCTTTAATAGCTTTATAGAAAAGATCCACCAAACGATTAGTGATGTGGCAGAAACAAGCTATGCCCTACAAGAAGCTGCATCTGGTGTTGCCAGTAAAGCAAGCACGACGTATGACAATAGCCAAAATCAGCGTGATCAAACCATTCAAGTGGTCGCCGCGATTAATGAAATGGGTGAAACTATTAATGAAATCGCTTCAAACGCAGCATTAGCAGCGCAAATTGCCGGTACTGCGGAATCAAATACAGAGCAAGGCCGCTTTGTTGTTGAACAAGCCAAAGAAGCGATTAGCCACTTAGCAGCCAACAATGCACAAACGGAAGAGGTGGTTAAAGAGCTCGCTTCCACAACGCAAAGCATTGGCTCTATCTTGGAAGTCATTCGAGCGATCTCTGAGCAAACCAACCTACTCGCACTTAACGCAGCAATTGAAGCCGCGCGTGCAGGTGAACAAGGTCGAGGTTTTGCCGTCGTTGCTGACGAAGTTCGAAACCTAGCCAGCCGTACAGCTGATTCAACAGATGAAATTCAGAAAATGATCAACAAGCTTCAAGCCGATGCTAGAAATGCCGTCGTCGCGATGGAAGCTGGTCAATCAGTGACACAAGATGGGGTTGTCTCATCAGATAAAGCCGTTGAAATGCTACAAACGATTTCTGCGCATATTAATGACATCTCAGATCGTAATACGCAAGTCGCAACAGCAACCGAAGAGCAATCAACCGTGGTTTACACCATCAATGAAAACATTTATGCCATCAATAGCATTAATGAAATGACGACCACCACAGCGCAAGAATTGGCAACGGCGAGCCAAGAGTTACAAACCTTATCTCGTCGTTTAGATTCAATCGTTAATACTTTTAAGTTGTAACTACGACTTTGAAACATTAACGCTGATGGCTCTTTTACTCAGTGACCTCATGGTTTCAAGAGGTCACATTGAAGTATTAAACAAAAAAACCGCCTTACACGTAAGGCGGTTTTTTATTACTTATTAGAATGTCGTTAATAACGTTCGGTTCGCATCCCCATGATTAAGCTCACGCACATCATAAGTAATACGAAAGTAAACGGTAATGCCGTAGAGATGGCCCCTGCTTGCAGTGCTTGTACCGCCTCTGTGCCACCGATCCAAAGCAGTGCAACTGCAATCGCACCTTCCATAAACGCCCAGAAAATGCGCTGTAACACTGGAGCATCAACCTTACCACCAGCGGTAATACTATCGATAACCAATGAACCAGAGTCTGATGAGGTGATAAAGAATACCAACACCAACACGACCGCTATAATGGATAACACAGTGCCGAATGGCATCACATCGAACATTTGGAACATAGCGAGTGATACATCGGTTAAACCTTGCGTACCTAACTGGCCGACATGGTTAACCACTTGATCAATTGCGATACCGCCAAACACAGACATCCATAACAAGGTCACAGCCGTTGGAACCAACAAAACAGCGATCATAAATTGGCGAACCGTACGACCTCTTGAGACACGTGCGATAAACATCCCTACAAATGGCGACCAAGAAATCCACCATGCCCAATAAAACACAGTCCAACCCTGGAACCACGCTTCATCGGTTCTTCCATGAGGGTTACTCAATGGAATAATATTTTCGATATAGGCCATAAAGGTCGTTGGGATATTACCTAGTGCCACGGCGTATCCAACCAAAGCAACAAGAATCAGCAGTAAAAATGCCACAATCATGTTGATGTTACTGATGACTTTAACACCGCCGTCAATTCCTCGGATCACCGAGACAACCGCAAGTAACGTCACAACGGTAATGACAACAATTTGTAGGCCTAGTCCGGCTTCAACGCCAAAGACATGGTGTATGCCACTAGCAGCTTGTTGAGCTCCTAGTCCCAAGGAAGTTGCTAGACCAAACAAGGTTGCCAATACCGCAAGAATATCAACAATATGCCCTGCCCATCCCCAAGCACGATCGCCAAGTATTGGATAGAAAATAGAGCGAATAGAAAGTGGTAAACCTTTATTGTATGCAAAAAATGCGAGTGATAAAGCAACAACACCATAAATAGCCCAAGGGTGAAGTCCCCAGTGATACATGGTCGCACCCATTGCTAAGCCAGCTGCTTCTGGTGTATTTGCTTCTACTCCTAATGGTGTTTCATACCATCCAGTAAAGTAAGCGACTGGTTCGGCGACGCTCCAAAACATCAAGCCGATACCCATACCAGCAGCAAACAGCATAGATAGCCACGATATAAACGAGTAGTCAGGTATTGCATCGGTACCACCAAGTCGAATTCGTCCGAATGGTGACACAATTAATGCTAAACAGAAGATGACAAAAATATTGCCAGACCAGATAAACAACCAATCGAAACTGCCGATGATCTTCCATTTTACGCCATCAAGTACGGTTTTAGCTGATTCGGCATCAAATACCAACGCGGCTACAAGAAATAGCCCAATCAAACCTGCACTAATACCAAAAACAGGGTTATGTACATCAAACCCCCATTTTTGGACATTATCTTGACCTACGGTGTAGTCAGTACTGTCGATACTGTACTTATCAATCCCCTTAGTCATGTGTCCTCTCTTAAGTCGATTTTAAAAACCCGTGCTGCAAATTGAATAAATTTACTTAGAGCAATAATCAGTTTAATTCAATAAACTCGAGCGCGGTTACTGATTATTGTACGCTTAAATAGCATTTATTCTAGGTTATTACGTAAAAAATCGTAATTTATGACTAAAACGGTCCGTTTATGCATGTTTTTTAATCAATCTATGCAGCCTAACGGCCTATAATATATTTTGTACACTAATGATTATTTCATTATTTGACCCTGGGAGAGGCAACAATGATAGCTTCAACTCAGTTACATTTTGATGTATCGTCTCGTGAGTAGTATTTGCCTCAATAGGTCGTAGAGTGGAAAAACACGAAGAAGTCCTCATTTCTATTCGCCAAATCATTCGCGCAATAGATTTGCATTCAAAAAAATTAAGCAAAGAGTCCGGTCTGACGGGTCCACAGTTAATTCTTATGCGCTCAATACGCGAGTTAGGTGAAGTCACTATCCGACAACTTTCGACGCATACCAACATGAGCCAGGCTACCGCCACCACCATTCTTGATCGCCTCGAGCGTAATGGCTTAGTGCAGCGTATTCGCAGCCAATCTGACAAGCGCAAAGTTCATGCACACCTCACCGAGAAAGGGATCGAAGTACTTAATAGCGCACCAATGCCGCTGCAGCAAAGTTTCATCAATAAATTCCAAAAGCTTGAAGATTGGGAACAATCATTATTACTTTCTTCGGTTCAACGTATTTCATCGATGATGAATGCAGAAGATATCGATGTTGCTCCTGTATTAGAGCTAGGAAGCATCGTTAAAACGGAATGACCCCCTATCGGTTTCGTCCTATGAGAGGTGACAGCGGGTTAAATCCCCCACCTCTTAAGACTAAATAGAAACGATATTCGTTACGCAATCAAAAGGTCATAATTTTCTAGGATAAATGATGTTGAAATCGCCATGCCGTGCGGCTTGCAAAAATGTCGGTGGTATTTGCAGTGGATGCTTCCGAACAATGAATGAAATTATTGGTTGGGTTAGTTTGTCTGAGGATCAGCGCTTCAATATAATGAACGCATTAAGTGGTGAGCAATCAACACATGTTTGCCCTACTTGTGATAGCCCAGCTCAATGTGATATTGCTAATGGAAAAGAAACATGTTGGTGTTTTGAATTAGAGAAGCGCGAAATGCCAGCTAACTCTGATGCGAAGTCCTGCTTATGTCGCCAATGTCTCAGTAAACTACCATTAGCCTAGCTTAAAAGAGCATTCGACATATCTACTAAATCGAACGCTCTTTTGTTCTCTACCCAAAAAATAAAGATAAACAATAACTGAACCGTCTCTAGGCATAGATCAAACTATGTTATTGAAATATCTAAACAAGGTAGCGCTATCTATAACTCTAATTTTTACGGGTGCTCAACACTAACGCTGGCTGAGAAAAAACTACCCCATCCCAACCATGCTCAATAAAATTGCGAATATTTTGGTGGTCATCACCTAAAGGATTTTGCAGTACGTCTTCGTGATAGAAACGCCCAAATAACCTTAATGTTTGCGACTGCGACAAAGAATGTAATTGTGCAAATGCAAAAATTTTACAAGAACCACTGTTTTGACCTGCATCGTTGTGTGCCTTCCCATTTTGAAAAGCCACCGGAGAAAAATCATAAGAATCATCAATGACTTTCATTGTTTCCTCAAACGTAATGGTATTCGTCTCGTTGGCTACTTTATCTAAAAACTGCTCTATATCCATTTAGTCTCTTTCCTATTAGAACTTTATTCCTATTGCTACTTAAGACTCAGTTTAAAGGAAGAGCGAAACGAAGAAAAGTGAACGAGTGATTTCCTCCTCACCCCCTACTATTTACAATGTAAACCCAAGCAAAATCAGACAATTAGAGCATTAGTTCCTGAGCGACAATGTACCTTACATCGATATGTATTGAGTTGTTAATGTATATATCCAAGCATCGTTTATTAGGCTGAAATCAATTGGCAACAGCTAACCATTCACATTAGATTATTAATAACACTCATTCCTACCCTTACCAAAGTTCGTTGAATAATTCCTTAGATAGTCCTTATTTAGCATTTCTCGACTATAGATAAAATGTTAGGAATGTATATTACCCCCCATCAAGAGCTGAACTTAATATACCTATTAGAAAAATGGGTTAATTATAATTATCACTATTGAGAATAATAATTATAAATAGATATGTGTCGAATAAAGACAAAGCTACATTACAATAAATACAGCACACACACCCATATAAACACGTAAAAACAAACACAACAACATTCATCGCAAGTAAAAACTTTAGTTTAGATATATGAATTCACTCTAATCTCATTTAATTATTGAACCGATCACGTATTCGTTGATATAAATATTAACATTCTATTGCAAACGAAAAGATTCTGTAATAGCTTCAATAATCGAAAGGCATGAGAAATACAGAATTTAATTTAGTCTTTATTTTTTCTCACTTAAATTAAGCACTAATTTAATGAGGTTATTTCTCATCACTATAACTGGCACTTATTAACTATTTCCTCTGCTGGAACGTCGTTTAGTTACTGGTAGCTCTAAGTAAACATAAAAGGAATTTATTACAATGAAAGCGATCATTACATCAGCAATTGCAACAACTTTAGCTCTATCTGCAACGAATGTCGTCGCTGCAACAGCGACTTTTGATGCATCTTTAGTGGTGCAGCAAGCTGTCTCTTTAGTTCGTGACAGACATCTAGACCTTGGACAAATTACCACAGATCAAACAAGTGATATTGTTGTTGGACAAGGCGATGCGGGAGCTGCGCAGTTTACTATATCTGGTACTGATGGCGCATCAGTTGGTATCTCTGTTACGAATACAACGCTAACAAACAAAACCAGCACAATTGGCATTAACTTTGATGCGCCAGCATCACTAACGCTAACGGGTGGTGCGGCAACACTGAATATCGGTGCTACTGCACTCGTTTCAGCAGCAACACTTGAAGATGGAACCTACTCGGCAACGACTAACGTAGATGTCATATACAACTAATACCGTCGCCCTCCCTTTCTAGGTGGCTTAACTGCCACCTAGAACCGCCATGATTTGAGTATTATTGTTTATGAAACAACTCACTCTTATTTTTTTATTTCTTCCCTCATTAATATTCAAATATGCCCACGCTATTAATATTGTATTCGACAAAAAAACTCTCAGTTATAATCAAACATACACCACAGGTATTAACCAACACGCTGACATTTCGCATATTCGAGACAGCTTTCAAATGATTCGATTTTATGTGGAAGGCGAAAAAGGTAAACACGTCGTCGTAGATATACATCCAAATCAATCGATAAATAACAAATTAAACTCCGACAAGTTAAATATAAATCACATTCACTTCGACTGTGGATTATCCAATCGTGGAACCGCACAAATAAAATCTAATGGTCGTACTGATTTACTTTGCATCGGTGCAAGAATAAAATACCTGCATCGATTAAGGCTGGAGTTTATACAGGTACCATTCCATTTGAGGTCACATATAAATGAATAATATTTTTTATCTACTTATTAGTTTGCTAGTTGTACCGCAAGCCTTTGCACAGTTACTTATTGCACCAACTCGTTTTGTCCTGGATGCAGAGCAAGCTTCAACTGAAAAAGTGATAGTCGAAAACACAGGCGAGACCTCAATTCGCCTCGAGATCAAGCCTATTTACTTACCGTTAAACGATGAACACAGCTCTCGAATGAACAACGACATCAAAAATATTGAAGATATTGCTCGATATGTCCAAATCTCTCCGCCAATTATTCGTAAATTGAAGCCAAACCAACGAAGAACTATCCGCGTTAGGTTAGCTGGATTACCTGAGCACTTTTCTGAGGGCGAATATCGAGCTTATCTTCACTTTGCTCCAACGGCATTGGCAGAGGCTCCTTCTATTGATTCGAATGAAAACAGCTCTGCATTCAATCTAGACATAAAGATCAACAGCTATATTCCCATTTACGTACAAAAAGGAACTCAAAAATCCGCACAACAAAACAAGGTCAAGATCACCTGCCTAGATAACAAAGTAAAAATAGAAAATCATAGTAAATTCCAATTCAATGCGTGGCTTAACACCGGAGAAACCCAAGAAAAATTGGTGCTATTAAGAGAAACAATGTTAATAAAACCTTTACCTGCAAACAAACAAGTTTCAATCCAGCAAGGCGACAACATATTGAAACATTGCAAGTTTTAAACCTGCATTAAATCGACCAAGCTAACGATTATGTTTAGACAGTTGTTGACCCTCATTATCTTTAGTGGGCTTTTTGTTAGTACCCATGCCGCAGGCAATGAGCTTTACCCAGCCCATATAGAAGTGTTGCTTGGAGATTCTGGCGACAATTTTTATCGGGTGATGATGGATGATAATGAAAGCCCCTACTTACCCATACAAAATGCCGCAGTTTATCTATTAGAAATGACCGGTGAATGCCAACCGACAATCTGCCATTACTATCTTCCTCGCGATAGCGCAAAAGAGAATCCACCCTTTATTTTGAACTTAGAAAGCAAGGTTTGTACTCACGGTACTTCCTCACCCCATCCCATTACACCAATCTGGATTAAACAAACCGTTTATCTAAACTGGGGGGAAATGGAGCAATGCTTTCCTGTGTCCATAGATTGGTATATGGATCTCTATCAAATCAACATAGAACGGCATTTTGATACTCGCAAAGAATTAGAGCAACGAATTGTTAAACTCAAGGAAAATTCACGCAAGCAGGCTAATGAAATCAAGCGAATGAAAACGCAGCCTATTCAATCACCGTCTGCGCAGATGGGACTCGCATCGCGCCTATCCCTGATTTACGGTGTTGACCAAGAGCGTAATGTCGATTATTCCGCGTTATCGGACACGCTGTTTACTTCCGAGAGTACAACAGCAAAATTATCACTCGATAGTCAGGCGTCAATGCCGATTGTTTACTACAACATCGCTATCGAAACTGATAATAGTGACGGGTTACTAGAGATCGGGCATGTGTTACTCAATAGTGGTGTATTTACCCAAAATCAAGCACTAGAGGATGGCTTTTATTATACTAATCGCAAAAGAAAACCTGAATTTGGCACGTTACAAATAGAGAATACCACTCAACCGAACATCAACATTGATCTCTTGGTTAACGGTATTTATCGAAACTCTTATCGCTCAGATGCGTTCGGCCGGTTTGTTATAGAGGAAAGCGACATACAAGCCGGTGACACCGTCACATTTCGCTATTTTCTTGGTCAAGGCGTGTGGGATGAGGAACAAATTACCGTTGCCGGATTAGACGATGCTTTCTTACCACCGGGAGAGTGGTCCACGCAATTTGTCGCAAGTACTCAGCGAGACAAAGTCGCTGCCGCCTCCATTGAATATGGTATCGCTGATTACTTTACAGCAGGAGGAAGCTATTTCCACGTTGATTCGCAGGGGATCATTGGTTTACAAGCTCGGTACCTACCTACTCCCTGGTTAGCAGGCCACATAGGTTGGCTACCTGACTTTGACCGTTTTCCCATTGAAGTAGATGCCTTATTTACTCAAACACAGGCGCTATCTTTAAGGCTCAACCAATCCGATTCACTTATTAACGACGATTCTCTCTATCATAGTGCTCAGTACACCTTTTCGCAGCCTAGTTACACATTCAATTTCGACTTAACCCACCAAGAAAGTGGCGTCGAAATCGAACCACGAATCAGCGCCAGAATACATCGTAACCTGTTTCTATCTTATCAAGGTATGTATCACCACGACTTCGAAAAACATGATGATGACTATCGACACAAGATCGAGATAACTAAAAGTGCATTCTCTGATTTTTCATGGTCAGCCAACGGTGAATGGGACGACTCTGGTCAGTTCCAATCTTCTGCTGTCAATTTACGCTACGCTTGTCAAAACTGCTGGTTAACATTAAATGGTTTACTAGAGGAAACCTCATTCGATTTTCAGGCGAATCAAAAACAGGATCAATTTAGCTATTTTATCGGACTCGAAACCCAGGTTACACCTCACTTAAAAGTCCGCCTTGAAGCGGATGAAGACCAATATGATATAGAAGTAACCACTGAATTTGCTGCAAAAACGAATTTCACCAATGCAAGTACAACACTGATTGCATGGGAGCACTATAATTACTCATCTCTTCAAGGCAAAGTAGTCGATCAACTCGGTCGCCCAATTGGTGGTGTACCGTTACAAGTTTTTCATCACCATACAGTGAGCGACGAAAGCGGTGAGTTCACTTTCCCAAGTGTTCCCGCACAAGAGAGTCTATCAATTCATATTGATGAAAGCGCATTGGAACTTAACTTGACACCAATTTACAACCCAATATTGATTAACACGCGACAAATTGGCATGACGGAAGTGACGATCGAACTTGAATCTTCGTTTGGTGTCGATGGTTTAGTGATTGGCGACATAGGGAAAAATAGCTACATTCACTTCAAACATATGGAGAAAGATAGCGAGTACTCTAGTCAAATTGAACGTGATGGCTTTTATATGGTCGAGGGGCTGATATCAGGCAACTATCTGATCACTCTGGAAATAGACACTTTAGATTCTGCTGCTCATAAAAATGCGATTCAATCAAACGCCACTCAAGCAAGAACGTCTCAAGAAGTCGTTAGGCAAGAATACGTGTTAGGAACGTTTCTTAAAAGCGACTACTGGATTGGGGGAATGAATTTTAATATTCAAGATTTTGAGCGGCTGTATTAATGAATAGATAAAGTGTATGAACAACGACTTGTTGAGTATATCGGGGAAAGGTGATAGCAAATAAAAGGGTTTAACAGTATCACTTCCCCTCGCAAATTGAGTTTTATCTGCGAGGGGAAAAATATTACTTACGACCGTAGACGCGAACGCCTGCAGAAGAGTTTTTACTGCGACCAAATACTTCAATCTTTTTAACGCAACGCTTGTACGCAAATTTGCGCCAATCCGTGCGTTCATCTTCTCTCAGAGAACGATAGAAATTAATCTTTTTGGTATCACCATTTTTGAACGTCACTTCGACCTTTTTAAGGTACAAATCGCGATCTGCTCTTACTTGAATAGCATCCACTCGACGGCACATAATCAACGGGATTTTGGCACCATTGTCGTTATCGCCTAACAAGATAGTGCGACCCAATGTAATGTCATCATCAGCTTGAACCGCTGGCGCAGCACCAAGAAAACCTAAGAATAGGCAAAAACTGGCTAATAGTTTCTTTGAATTCACAAAATCAATCTCAAAAATACGGCACTTCACCGTCGCCGCGAAGAATAGCGGCAGAACTCGCCCCTAAAGCTAGCGCCATGTCAATTTTCTGCTTGAATGAAGTAAATTACCTCAACTAGGGGAAACGCAACGCCCTCTGTATCAATCTTTAAGCAACCAACCTTATCAAAGCTGCATAATAGACTCAATTTACCTATGCGCGTGACCGAATAAGCAGCAGCATCGGCATCATGACTACAAACATCACCCCAACCAACTGAAACGTATGCACAAAGGCTATCATTTGAGATTGTTGGTGAAGCATTTGCTGATATTGTTCTAGCGCCGCTGGATCTGTGATGGACAATCCTTGATTCGCTGCCCAATGATGTAAATTAGGATTATACGGATTAATACCCTCACTTAATGAGTGCCATTGTTGCTGACTATCTCGATATTGGTAAGTCGTCGCAATTGAAATACCAAACGAACTACCGATAGTACGAAATAAGTTGAAAATACTCGCACCGGCAACAGATTGGTCTGATGGCAATGTCATATACGCTAATGTTGACAAGGTAGAGAAAGTTAAACCCAGTCCCATCCCTTGAATCATACTCGGCATCACAATCCAATACGTGTCGATATCTAATGAATAGAGCGTCATTAAATAACTACCAATACCGATACATGTCAAACCAAACACAATTTTTAAGCGAGGATCAAATTGCGGATTGAGCTTGATAACCAATATCAACATAGCAGCTGAAGCTAATCCTCGTGGCGCCATCATCATACCCGTGGTTGAAACTGGATAATGTAGCAGCGTCTCTAGTAGCATCGGTTGTTGGGTAGTTAAACCAAACATCGCCATTGAAACCACTGCCATCATCAGTGAAGAGACCATTAGGTTCTTATCTTTCAAGAGCCACAGTGGCGCGATTGGGCTTTTCGTTTTCCAACTGCGATAAATCCACATGATCAGTCCCATCACCGCCAAAAATGCAGCCGTCTGAATCAAACGTGAGTTGAACCAATCTTCGTCATTGCCTTTATCTAACACGAATTGAAGCGCACCAATCCCCATCGCCATATAGCCGATGATCCACCAGTCGAAATTTGGCTTAGATTTATTAGAAATATGAATGTAGCGATAAATTAATGTGGTACACACTAAACCGAAAGGTAGATTAACGTAGAAAATCCAACGCCAATCAATATTTTCTGTAATTAGACCACCCACGACAGGCCCAAGTATCGGGCCGAGCAAAATACCGATGGAAAAAATCGCCATCGCCTTGCCTTTCTGCGTTGAGGGATAAATCTGTACCAGTGTTGATTGTGCCAAAGGTATTACGGACGCGCCAAAAGCACCTTGGATGATACGAAATATCACCATTTCCGTTAGAGACTCAGCTTGCCCACAAAGCGCACTCGCAGCAACGAAACCAATCACAGATACCAACATCACTTTGCGTTCACCAAAACGGGAAACCCAAAAACTTGTCATCGGAATAAATATAGCTTCCGCCATACTATAACCAGTCAGCACCCAGGTGATCTGGTCCGCCGTTGCACCCAGCGCCCCCATCATATGGGACAAAGAGACATTCGCTACTGTCATATCAATCAACACCATAATGGCTGAGAGCATGACAGCAACCGTCGCTATACCCCGTTTATCTGCGGTAATTTCGTTACTCATTTCGCGCTACTTTGCAAGTCAACTGTCACCTCAACACTTGCACCCACTCGCAATTGAGGTGCATCTTTAGGTACTTCTAGTGTTAAGCGAACAGGAAAACGTTGCTTGATTTTTACCCAGTTACCGGTTGCATTTTCAGGTGGCATTAGTGAGAAAGACGTACCACTTGCAGGCGAAAGCTTATCTACTGTCGCTTTCCAAACAACACCAGGGTACATATCAATTTTCACGTCTGCGGGTAGACCGGGCTTGAGTGAGCTTAAATCCGTTTCTTTAAAATTCGCGCGAATCCAGTAGCTGTCTTTAATAATGATTGGAAATAGAGTTTGTCCTACTGAAACGATAGAACCTTTATGGGTATTGATCTCTCCAGCCACGCCATCAACAGGAGAAGTCACGTCTGTATAACTTAAGTTTAACTCAGCCTCTGCGAGTTGAGCGGCCGCTTGTTGCACAATTGCAGCTTCAACGCCCTCTTCACCACGATTTGCTACGGCTTGTTCCACACTGGCTCGCGCTTGCTCTAAACCAGCTTGAGCATTAGCCAGTTTATTTTTAGCAATATCTAAATCTTGCGCTGAAGATAACTTACGTTTAACCAACGCAGAGGTTCGTTTGTATTCAATTTGAGCTTCCGCCAAATTAGAACGCGCCGCGTCTAATCCTGCTAATGCTTCTGTTACTTGCTTATCCGCAACATCATGTTGTTGCACTGCCAATTGGTAGCTCGCTTTAGCTTGTTTAACAGCGAGCAAATAAGGTCGTTGATCTATCTTTAGCAACAAGTCGCCGCGATTAACTTGCTGAAAATCGACGACATTAACTTCTACAACTTGACCTTTTACTTGAGGAGCAACAGAAAGAATTTTAGCTCGGACATAGGCATCTTCTGTACTTGGGTGAGCGTCTGAATATTGCCAAGACCAATACATTGCAGCAAATGCGATAGCGCACACGACCAGAAAGATAATCTTGGTCAGTTTACTTTTTGATTTATTCTTTTGTTCTACTTCGTCGCTCATTATTATACCCAACAGCTTAATTATGTGATCAGTGTAGGATATTTTACCGAATGAACAACTAAGCGTCGTGAAAGTTAATGATCCAATTTTGTCAATTGCGAAACAAAGAAAACAATGCGCAAGTCACTGAATACACGTGACACTATTCAACTAATACGCACCTTAAAAAATTAATCACAGCATTCGTATTTATCAATATAGTGGTTTGCGATTCAAATTAGCATTTAAACCATCGAAAACATCAATTTCAGCCTTAGTCGCTCATCACCTCGTTATCACATCACACATCAATGAAACAGTGAAATAACTGACATGGTTTTAAGCTCGATAACATCGGATTTTATCGCCCTATACTAAAGGGGATGTAGCATTGTATAGCTAAATGTATACAAAGTACGCTATAGTTGTTGAACTACGTATCATTATCTAAAGACTCATATTTCTATGACAACGCTAAAAAACTCAGTCACTAAAGGCGTCAATACAAAAGTGGCTGGTCAGACTCAAGATGATGTTGTTTACTGCCATATTTTCGACGCCATATTAGAACAAAGACTCCCACCAGCGACGAAACTAAACGAAGAAGCGCTCGCTGAGATCTTTGGCGTTAGCCGTACTATCATCCGTAGAGCACTACTGCGCCTATCTTTAGAACAAGTGGTTGTTATTCGTCCAAATCGAGGTGCAATGGTCGCAGCTCCAACCGTGGAAGAAGCCAAACAAATCTTTAAAGCACGGGAAGTGATGGAAATTGCGATTACCGAACTGGCAGTTGAAAACGCAACCAAAGCACAAATCGACGAATGTCGAAAACTCGTCGCAAAAGAAAATGCCGCCTTTGATTTAGGTGATTATGGTTCGGGGCTTCGTTTATCCGGAGAGTTCCATATTAAATTGGCAGAGATGGCTGGTAACACGCCTTTATTAGCATTTCAACGTAGCCTAGTGTCACAAACCTCTCTACTCATCGCCCAATATGAAACAGGCAATCATTCCAACTGTTCGTTAGATGAACACTCTATATTGATTGATGCTATCGAAGCGGGGAATCAGGACCGAGCTATCGAATTGATGAAAGACCATTTAGGTCATATTCGCTCGAAGCTTAATTTAGATAGCAGTACCGCATCTAATGACTTACATGTCGTTTTTTCAAACTTATTGAAAAAGTAAGTGCTATCTCTTTAGCTTAGCTCCGAATTTCGCTTCTACCCGTGATCGATTAACGCCGATAGGTGGGTTAATTCAACGATTAATCTTCCTATTTTGCTCAAATAACCATTATCTACTCTATTACCCGCCTATCCGTTTTTAGCCATTACCATCGCTACTATAACTTTTTTCATTACATTTACCCTGCCACCAATCCTTATAAAAATATCTATATAAACAACGCACTAGACCAAACAAGGCCTCAACTAGAATTCATGCTTATACAATTTATGTTGCGCTTTTGTAAATAAATAGTTGACCAACAGGTCAAGTTAGCTAATTATTGACCCATAGGTCAGATAGATCATCACTAAAATAATGTGTCGATATACAAGGAGGTCTCTTGATTACTTTTCTACTCAATCAAGAAATTAGACATGAAGATAACCTGTCACCCAACATGACGGTGTTAAATTACTTACGTAACCAAGTCACCAAAAAAGGAACCAAGGAAGGCTGTGGTTCAGGAGATTGCGGTGCATGTACGGTTGTGCTCGGAGAAGTCGTCGATGGCGCTCTACAATATCGCTCAGTGAACTCTTGCCTAACATTTATTTCAGCACTCCATGGTAAGCAGTTGATTACCGTAGAAGATTTGCAAAACAATGATTCATTGCACCCAGTACAAAAAGCGCTAGTTGATTTCCACGGTTCACAATGTGGTTACTGCACCCCCGGTTTCATCATGTCAATGTTTGCATTAGGTAAAAATAAGCCGAATGCCGATAAGGAAGACGTGATGGAATCTTTAGCCGGCAATCTATGCCGTTGCACCGGATATCGACCTATTGTTGATGCTGCATTGTCCCTATCAACAGACCAACCTTTGATCGATCAGTTTGCACAACTTGAGCGCGAAACCATCGCTAAATTGACTGAAATACAAGATACCGAAGCAACATTGGCACTTGGCAACTTAAGCGCATTTTCACCAAAAACGATTGATGAGCTTGCCACTCTTTATCAAGCTCATCCACAAGCAAAACTTGTTGCAGGCGGTACGGATTTGGCATTAGAAGTGACGCAATTTCACCGTGAAATCGAAACTCTTATCAGCGTTAATCTAGTGGAAGAGATGAAGCGCTGTGAAGAAACGGATACCGATTTAATCATTGGTGGCAATTTACCAATCAGCGATGCTTACCAGTTACTTAAAAAACACTACCCTGATTTTGGTGAACTACTCCACCGCTTTGCCTCTCTTCAAGTACGTAATCAGGGCACCATCGGCGGTAATGTCGCCAATGCATCGCCAATTGGTGATACGCCACCATTACTGATTGCACTTAACGCGCGTATTAAACTTCGTTGTGGCAGTGAAACACGCATCATGCCTATTGAAGATTACTTCATCAGTTACAAAGTGACAGCGCAACAAACCAGCGAGTTTATTGAAGAGATCATCATCCCTAAACCAACAACAGCAAGTTTTCGTGCATACAAATTATCTAAACGATTGGATGATGACATTTCAGCCGTGTGCGGCGCATTTGATATCCAAGTAAAAGATGGAAAAGTTCTAAAAGCACGCATTGCATTTGGCGGCATGGCGGCAACGCCAAAACGTGCCATACGGTGTGAAAATGCCTTGTTAGGTAAACCATGGACAGACGCAAACGTCAAAGAAGCCATGGACATTTTACACGATGAGTTTGAGCCTTTGTCGGATTTTCGTGCCAGCCAAGAATATCGCTCACTCACAGCAGCTAATATGCTCCGTCGTTATTTCATAGAACAACAGAACAAAAATAATCCAATCGAAACAAGGGTAACATCTTATGTCTAATCCACACTCGGCAGCAATGACCCACGAAGAGATGGTTGCCATTGCAAAACAAGGACTCAAAACTGGTGTTGGTAAGAGCGTTAAACACGACAGTGCCGCCAAACAAGTAACGGGCGAAGCTGTTTATATTGACGACCGTTTAGAGTTTCCCAATCAACTGCACGTATATGCTCGATTGAGCACGCAAGCGCACGCAAACATCACCAAGATTGACCTCTCACCTTGTTATGAATTTGATGGCGTTGCGATTGCGATTCAAGCTAAAGATGTACCCGGACAATTGGATATCGGTGCAATTCTACCTGGCGATCCATTATTGGCTGATGGTAAAGTCGAATACTATGGTCAACCTGTGATTGCTGTTGCAGCGAACGATCTCGAAACGGCTCGTAAAGCCGCTCACGCAGCCATCATTGAATATGCCCCCCTACCAGCCATTCTTTGTGTTAAAGAAGCATTGGAAAAAAAGAGTTTCGTCACGGAAAGTCATACTCAACAACGGGGTGATTCTAAAGCCGCACTAAGCAAAGCCAAACATGTTATTTCTGGCGACTTAGAGATTGGTGGACAAGAACACTTTTACTTGGAAACCCAAGTCAGTAGCGTTATACCAACAGAAGATGGCGGCATGATTGTCTATACCTCGACACAAAACCCAACCGAAGTGCAAAAGTTGGTGTCTGAAGTCATTGGCGTCCCGATGCACAAAGTCGTGATTGATATGCGTCGAATGGGTGGTGGCTTTGGTGGCAAAGAGACACAAGCTGCTTCTCCAGCCTGTATGGCTGCGGTTATTGCTCGACTCACAGGTCGTCCAACTAAAATGCGTTTGCTGCGAAATGAAGATATGCAGCAAACCGGTAAGCGTCATCCTTTTTATAACCAATACACAGTTGGCTTTGATGACAATGGTGTGATTCAAGGGGCTGACATTACCGTGTCAGGTAACTGTGGTTACTCCCCTGACCTTTCGAGCTCCATTGTTGACCGAGCCATGTTCCACTCAGACAACGCATACTATCTTGGTGATGCTACGGTAACTGGTCATCGATGTAAAACCAACACGGCATCTAACACCGCTTATCGTGGGTTTGGTGGACCTCAAGGCATGATGACGATTGAACACATCATGGATGAGATTGCTCGTTATCTGAAAAAAGATCCACTAGAAGTACGTAAGGCAAACTATTACGGCGAAGAAGGCCGTAACGTAACCCACTACTATCAAACCGTTGAAGATAACTTTCTTCCGGAGATCACCGAAGAGCTTGAGCGCAGCAGTGATTATCACGAACGCCGTAAAGCCATTGCCGAGTTTAATAAGCAAAGTCCTATTTTGAAAAAAGGCCTAGCGATTACTCCGGTTAAATTTGGGATCTCTTTTACCGCGACATTTTTAAACCAAGCAGGCGCGCTTATCCATATCTATACCGATGGCAGTATTCATCTGAACCATGGTGGTACGGAAATGGGCCAAGGTTTGAATATTAAAGTCGCCCAAATTGTTGCAGAGGAGTTCCAAGTTGATGTTGACCGTATCCAGATCACCGCGACAAACACAGACAAAGTGCCGAACACATCACCAACCGCGGCCTCATCGGGCACCGACCTCAACGGTAAAGCCGCACAAAACGCCGCAATCACGATAAAAAATCGTTTGATTGACTTTGCTTCTGCCCACTTCAAAGTTTCCCGTGAAGAAGTGGTTTTCAAAAATGGCATGGTACAAATTCGCGATGAAATCATGACTTTCAATGCCTTTGCTGAATTGGCATGGTTTAACCAAATCTCCCTCTCGAGTACTGGTTTCTACCGCACACCCAAAATCTATTACGATCATGAAAAAGCACGAGGTCGCCCGTTCTACTACTACGCCTACGGAGCATCCTGTTCAGAAGTGATCATTGACACGCTTACTGGCGAATACAAAATCTTACGAGCTGATATTTTGCATGATGTGGGTGCATCACTAAACCCAGCAATCGATATCGGCCAAATCGAAGGTGGTTTCATTCAAGGTGTAGGTTGGTTAACGACTGAGGAATTGGTGTGGAACGAACAAGGTCGCCTAATGACCAACGGCCCTGCGAGCTACAAAATCCCTGCCATCGCGGATATGCCGATTGACTTTAGAACCCACCTACTTGAAAACCGCAGTAACCCTGAAGATACGGTTTTCAACTCAAAAGCCGTCGGCGAACCACCATTTATGTTGGGGATGTCGGTATGGAGCGCGTTAAAAGATGCCATTGCTTCTGTTGCGATTGACGGAGCAATACCAAAACTCGATACACCAGCAACGCCAGAACGAGTACTAATGGCCGTGCAACAAGTTACTAAAACGAGCCAAAATACACCAGCTGAATCAGGTGAAACCGTTTAAAGCTCATCGACTTAACGAACGTAACAGAAGATAGTACGATAACACGACGATAAATAAGGGCTAAATCGTCGATAATTCGGTCTCAGGGAGGAAGTATGTTTAAGGACAATTGGATTCAAGAGCTGGCAAAACTTGAAGATAACTATGAACCTTGTGTGATGGTCACTGTACTGGAAGACAAGGGATCAGTTCCTCGTGATGCTGGCACCAAAATGCTAGTCACCGGAGATCGAATTATCGCCACCATAGGCGGCGGTCATCTTGAGCACGTTGCGACAAAAATGGCGCGCGAAATGCTCAATGATGGCGCAAAACAACTGAAAGTTGAACGCTTTAACCTTGGTGCCCGTCTAGGGCAATGCTGTGGAGGAATGGCAACATTGAGCTTTGAACCGATTGGAACCCAACAGAAACACTTAGTCTTATTTGGTGCAGGCCATGTTGCCAAAGCACTACTGCATGTTGTTGCTACTCTACCGTTTCGTGTCACGTGGATTGATGAGCGTGACGATATCTTCCCAGACGAGTTGCCTCACGGCGTTCGAAAAATCGTTACTGACGATCCGGTGGGTGAAGTTAAACACATGCCCGCCAATAGTTACTACCTCGTGATGACGCACAATCACCAACTCGATTTTGACCTAGCTAAAGCCATCATCAAACGCGCTGATAGCTGCTATTTCGGCATGATTGGTTCACTCACTAAACGCAAGAAATTTGATTCACGCTTAGAACAAAGGGGCTATAGCCAAGAGCAAATCGATACCATGATCTGCCCTATTGGCATTAGCAGTGTGACGGGGAAACACCCTGCGGAAATCGCTGTGTCGGTTGCTGGTGAACTTATCGCCCATTATCAAGGTCAGGCATTAGAGCAAAAACGTCCAACCAAACACTTTCCGTTGAAAGAACAAGATTCAAATTCAATAACGAGTACACTGAATGAGTTAAGCACCCCACAATTGGAAGAGAAAATAGCTTAACTTTTAACGGCCATAATGCCGTTAGAGGAAATAAAAGGAAGTAAAGATGACAACGCAACGTAAAGCTTATCGCGCCAGTATTGTTCATAGCGTAGCTGATCCAAAGGACGTCAATTTAGAAGAATCATATGAATACTATGAAGACGGTATACTTGTCGTTGAAAATGGTCATATCGTTGATATCGGTCACGCAGAAGAGGTACTTCAACGCCAACCGCAAAACCTCGATGTTAGAGAATACAAAGACAAAGTGATCACCTCTGGATTCATTGATACTCATATTCACTACCCTCAAACAGGAATGATCGCTTCGTATGGCGAACAATTACTTGATTGGCTTGAAAACTATACGTTTCCAGAAGAAAGACGTTTTAAAAATCCAGTTTATGCCCACAAAGTGGCTAAGTTATTCTTAGATGAACTGACCAGCAACGGCACAACAACCGCCTTGGTCTTTGGTACCGTGCATAAAGAATCGGTCAATGTCTTTTTTGAAGAAGCGGAAAAGCGCAACATGCGAATGATTGCGGGTAAAGTGTTGATGGATCGCAACGCACCAGATTACCTCACCGATACGCCTGAATCTGGCTATCAAGATTCCAAGGAACTTATCGAAAAATGGCACAACCGTGGTCGATTACACTACGCCGTCACCCCCCGTTTTGCCCCAACAAGTACACAAGAACAGCTAAGTACGGTCGGTAGACTGCTTGAAGAATACCCAGATGTGTATATGCATACTCACCTTTCGGAAAACAAAAAAGAAATCGAATGGGTATTGGATCTTTTCCCTGAACGCGACAGCTATTTAGATGTGTATGACCATTATGGCTTACTCCACAAACGTTCCGTTTTTGCCCATGGTATTCACTTGTCAGACTGTGAGTGTCAACGCTTAGCTGAGACAGATTCAGCCATTGCTTTTTGCCCAACCTCGAACCTGTTTTTAGGTTCTGGTTTATTCAAATTACCGAAATTAGAACAACATGGTGTTCGTGTCGGAATGGGCACTGATGTCGGTGCAGGGACTAGCTTTTCAATCTTACAAACCATGAGTGAAGCGTACAAAATTATGCAGCTTCAACAAGAAAAGCTTCACCCAGTAAAATCCCTATTCCTAGCCACACTTGGCGGCGCTCGATCTCTTCACCTTGATGATAAGATTGGTAACCTAGCCATAGGCAAAGAAGCTGACTTTGTGGTACTCGACACTCACGCAACACAGCTGATGCGCTTTAGAATGCAACAAGCAACAACCCTAGAGGAGAAACTGTTTGTACTGATGAGTCTAGGTGATGATAGAACAGTAAGCGAAACTTACATCTACGGCGAACAAGCTTATGATGCTCATTTCAAAGATGTAACTAAATTAGTCAGCTAAATAGTTCAAAATATTTAAGCGAAATCCAGCCGGGTTTCGCTTTATTGCTTTCACCACCTCTGGCAGTCAGTACGCTGCCCTCTACCCTTTCAAGTATAACGAGGATGAAAGCTATTTATCCTTATCTGAAAATGGATAAACATGACCTGGAATAAATTTATGATAAAGCACCGCCAATGCGACGATTCCCAACGTACCGAGCAAAATTGGATGCAATAGGAAACTCCAACTCGCGTGTCCACCAATCATAATCAGTAACGGGTTTCCCCCAGCAGGCGGATGAGTGACATCTAAAAGCAACATCAAAAACAACCCTGTCCCCACAGCGAGCCCTAACGTTAATGGGTTTACGGGCAAATAATTGATGAAGACAAGGCCAACGAATGCGGTAATAAGATGACCTAGGATCACATTTTTTGGTTGAGCAAGTGGGCTACGATGCACCCCAAAGATAAGCACCATCGTGGCCCCAAATGGTGCGATCAGGACATAAGGCGTTTCAATACTGCTATCGATGGCTGCGAGAGTCCAGATACATAATGTCGCGCCAATAGCGGAAACTGTTGCAGTCAAAAGCCTATTGTCACGAAATAAAGTAATGACATGTTCTTTCATAAGAAATGATTTTCCATGATGAGGTATTGATGGTTAAGCTTGGTTTTCACAAACCAATAGGTCAAGATTTCCACGTTGCGTTTCTCCCCTCCCTCTTTCTATCAACGACAACACTTAGAATGGCTCATTTAAAAGGTCTTATTTTTCATTAGGTTAATGTTGTTCAGAAATATTTTTATAAATAGTCTTCTATTGGCCTATAAAGCGCACTAAGAACAGCGTAGGATGGCGGCAATTATCGAATAAAGACTCAGATAGCACATCAGTGCACGAACACTAAAATTATGCAGCTAACCGCAAAACCATTACAAAATAACGCATTACTTATCTCTATTTGCACCCCACAATTTAAAGGTGCCGAAGCGACCGAATCTCTCGCAGAGTTGGCTCGCCTCGTGACGACTCTCGGCTTTAATGTTGTAGGCACTCAGTCACAAAAACTCAGCTCAACACAAAAAATGAATGTGTTAGGTGCAGGTAAAATGGCTGAAATCGCCCGTCTTACTGGCAACCAAGGTGAGTTGGAAGAAGATCTCGACACAGAAGATCTATTCGATGATCTATCATTTGACGACATGCCTTATGATGCGCCTATCTATGACGAAATGCGTTTCGAAGATCTACCATCAGAAAATTTACCGCTATGTTGTGCCGATGTGGTGGTTTTTGACTGTGACTTAACCCCTTCTCAACTTCGCAATGTTGAAAACCAACTGGGTGTCGAAGTCTTCGACCGCACAGGTATCATCATTGAAATATTCAGTCGTCACGCTCGTACACGTACTGCGCGCCTGCAAGTTGAAATTGCTCGCCTGAATTATTTAGCACCACGTTTACGAGAGTCCACCAGCGGTAATAAAGAGCGCCAAATGGGTAAAGGTGCAGGTGAAACTGCGCTAGAGCTTGACCGCCGTAAAGTTCGCGATCAACTGGCAGAACTGCGCCGTGAATTAGTCAGCGTTCAGCATGAAATGAAAGGCCGACGTACACAGCGTTCAGAACTTTTCTGCGTTGCATTGGTTGGCTATACCAACGCAGGTAAGTCCTCAATGATGCGCGCCCTTACCGGTAGCGAAGTATTAGTTGAGAACAAGTTGTTCGCTACACTCGATACGACTGTTCGTGCGCTTTACCCAACAACTCAACCGAGAATTTTGGTTTCAGATACCGTTGGTTTTATTAAAAAGCTGCCTCACGATCTTGTGGCATCTTTCCACTCGACACTAGCAGAAGCACACGATGCCTCTTTGCTGTTGTATGTCGTTGATGCTTCTGATGCCTCTTTCCGTACACAACTCGACGTCGTGCATGAAGTGCTTAATGAAGTGGGTGTTGATGACATTAAAAAGTTGCTCGTGCTGAACAAATCCGATCAACTGAGTCCTGAGCAGCAACAAGCGTTAATGGAAGAATTCCCTGATGCGCTGATGACTTCTACGCGTAACCCATTAGATGTCGCTAAGCTGCACAAATACATCGTTAATACTTCTCAAGAAGAAATGATTGAAGAAGAGTTCATTATTCCTTATACCGCAAAAGGTATCGTCGGTGAGATTCGTTCAACAATGAGCGTCGTATCTGAAGAATATGAATATGAACACATTAAGCTGACAGTACGCTCAAACGCGATTGAATTAGCTCGCTTGAAAAAACGCATGCTGAATTCTTAATTTCAACAATACGATACGATGTAGCGAGTTATCCCCCATATCTCGTTGCATCGTTGTTTCTTTTTTATTCAACCTTTAGTTCTATCTATTACCCCTCCCTCATTATTGATTCACAACTAAAATCACTTTTTAAAGCAAGAATGTAACGTAGAAATCTTATTTTAGACCTCTCGCGATAAGACATTTAGCTTTGATATTTCAAATAATTAGCCTGTTATATCATGACTGCTCGGTCATCATAAAAATAAGGTTACAAACAGTATGAAAGCAAAAACCCTTTTAATGTCTGTTGCTCTACTCTGCTTCACTAGTGCCAGTTCGGCTGAGAACTCAAATCAGAATGCCCAAGTAGAAGATAACGTCATTGCCGCACAGCGAATGGCTCTAGCCGAAAATACTGCAGGCAAAGGATTTGGACCTCAGTCTCCTCGAGATATCGATAACCTTAGTGGAACAAACCAACGTATCTTTGGGTTAGCACCCGACTACACAGAAATGAACTTGTGCAATATTCACTTCCATAAAAATGCCGAACATAAAGGTGGTGAATTTAATATCTACGCTGGAAATGGCGATGGTGAGGGACAAAATTCAGGTTATGTTTACAGTGGCACGCTCACCAAGACAGAATTGGAACTCTTTGCTGGTAATGATGGTTCTTTGCAAGCTGGTGACACAATTGAGGTCCACTATGTCCATTCCACTGCAAAAGTAAAACCGGGGCCAACATTAGGAGCGTGCTTGGCTGATTCCATTGGTAACCCGCAACTGCGTGTAGAAACACAAGTCTATGTATTAGTAAACGATAGTACTGCACTAAACTTCGCCCAGCTAACTCGATATGCGCAAGTCGATGGTGAATACCAAGCCACCAACATTCCGAATAACACCGGCACACCAATTCAATACGCTGGTTCTACAACAGGCCCGAGTTATAACGAGCAAGGTTCACCGTTGCAAGTCACTTGGAGTGTTCGACCAAAAGTAGCCAAAGTAGATATCACCTCAGTCGATAAGTGGTTAACTAATAATGACTTTAACGAACACCACGCTCACGGCGTACGCAACCTAGTCATTAACCCAGAACTGCTTTCTTCGGGACACTAAACTCGCCGTAAAAAAGACTCAGCGAGTCAGCCAAACTAGTTCTAGGTTAAACACTATGTAACCTCTCGTTTTAAGAGCGAGAAGTTACAATATCGAGGTTCTGCTTAGCTCTAGCAATATTCACGGCCAGTACCGTTGTACAAATGACGACGGCAAATACGCTCGTTGCGAAAGCAAAGCTAAGTAATGGAGCATAGTTAGCCTGTTGGGCACCCATTCCTACCAGCATACCCGCGATACCAGGCCCTGCCATCGAGCTTAAACCGAACGCTGCCGGAATCAACATAATCGCTCGCCCTTGTGGATCTAATCTCGCAATCGTCGCAGTTTGATAAACACAACCCCAAGTAAAGCCGACTTCCCAGATCCAAGCACCAAGTGCAAAGCTGATAAAATCATTCGCGTACCACAATATGGCCAAACCGACCGTGATTACCGCCAGTACTACGATATAAGGCAAGCGTAACCCCAGACGATCGCCAACCACCGCCAATAACAACGCAGATCCGCCCCCAAGTAATTTCAACACTGCAAATACGGTACCTAATTCAGTCGGAAGTAATTCTAAAGTGGTTCCCATGCGTTCTAAAAAAGCCCATAAACCAATATTGCCGGCACCAAAAACAAAGAAAGTGAATAAAGCAGCCCAAGCGGTAGCGGGAATTTTTAATTGCTGACTAAGGGGGATTTTGCTTTCAGTTGTGTTGTTCTTACTCGGTAAACCAAAAGCGCTTAAACTTAATATCAAGATAATAACCGCCAGCAAAATCGCGGCCCCTTTGTAACCGTAAACCGTGGTCACGTAAGCTGGAATGATGAACAATACTAGAGCCGTCACACCCAACTCAATACCTTGGCGTAATCCAAGAGCCCGCTCTTTATTGTGCATATCGCCCATGATCCGCAGACCTAAACAGGTCATTAGTGCTGCACAAAACCCTAGTAATGCCCATAACGGTTGTTGCCATTCCACAGGCGCGATCGCTGAGAGCAATAAGGTACTCGCTGCCACAATGGCAATCAGCCCAGTCATTTTTCTCCAACACAGCAGATTCAAAATAAGGACAGAACTTAAAGTACCCGCAAAGTAGCCACTAAAGCAGATGCTTCCAAGCAACCCTGTTTGTTGTGCACTAATACCAAAATCATCCGCGAGCGAACCGAGCAAAATAGGCAACGCGTTAAAAGGTAAACCACCAATCGTTGAGGCAAAACTAGCTGCCAACATCACGGTGATGGAATATTGAACTGTCTTCGTCATAGTAAGTTCTCACTAATAATTAAAATGAGTGGCACCAACACTTAACACAGCTAAGTCTTTACGTGTGGCCGAGATCATTATTGAGTTTGCTGTTGAATCGTCGCCGTCAACCGTTAGAGATAAATGTACAGGTTGACGTGACGGAAAAAGGACAGACACCAGAGTGCTCCTATTGCCTACTTAGAAAGATAAGCAATTCAGCTTACGCAGCACGAAAACAAGCCCCATCGTCCAAAAAGACTACGATTCATCAGTACGAGTTAAAAGTCAGTGCTATATACAGGTTACATGAATATGATGGAGTCAAAGCATAGTGACTCGGCGTCGTGTAAACCGAGTAAGAGGCGCAATAGCCTCTGCGCTCAAATAATTAGACGTAGAGCTTTCGCCAAAGAACCACGGTCAAAGAATAAATGGTTTTAGCGAGTTTAGCCGTATTAGATGAGCCTGCAACAAATGAAGAATTCAACCGAGTTAGCGAGCTCCGCGTTGCTGCCTCGGCTGATATATCTAAAGCCTAGTTAAAGCCCCGTTAAAGTTTAGCTTCGATTCAAAATGTACTGGGACTATGACCATGGAAAGGCTCACCTGTGGCGGGGTGAGTAAAATAAATATCGCTAGCATGGAGCATTAAACGTTGCGAAATGTCATTAACTTCAAGGTTATCACTTGGTTCTTTATTGTTATAAAGATCACAACCTAAAATGGGATGACCAAATTCAAGACTATGGATACGTAATTGATGGGTACGACCTGTTATCGGAGTGTATTGGATTAAAGTTCTAGGCGGATTATTCAAGCGATTCATGACTTGGAAGTCACTAATGGCACTTTTCCCAGTACTGTGACAAATTTTCACTCGTGGAAACAAAACCTTATCTTTCGCAATAGGGGCCGATATTTGACCATTATTCGCTTCGACCCAACCCGATAACATAGCAAGATAGCGTTTTTGAACTGACCGTTCCTGAAACTGTTTATTCAGACTCTTAGATGCAGCACTGTTAAGCCCCACCACCATGACGCCAGAAGTCCCTAAGTCCAACCGATGTGGCAATTTCGCATCGGCAAAAGCAGGGGTTGCTTGCTGAGTCTCAGTGGCAACTTGACCGTTAACTAAACGATAGTGCACTGAATCCCAATTGAGTCGGTTTTTACCCGATAAACTTAACAAGCCACTCGGCTTATTAATCAATAAAATATCATCATCTTGATAAAGGATTTCTACCCTGCCCAGACACTCTGGTGCGACAAAATTATCAATGATTTCACTAGCTGTAGAAGTAGCAACAGCGTCAGATTTAGACATTTAAAAAGCCTGATGGGATAAAAGCGAGAATATTCAAATTATAGTGTCATTCGCTTAACTGACTACTACTTTCTCACGAATTAGAACGCTTTCAATTCGCCGATTTTATCCAATAATTTATTCCTCTGTTAAAAACTAACGACATAACTCAGTCCACTTCAAGTTAGTTTCACGCTCACTGTTCACTCAGTTAGAAGCAAGAGCATTTACTTAAGTATCCCCAAGCCGACGTCACCAATCTATGCCAACTGACCGAAATGGGTCTACGCTAAGATCATGGACTATTTAATCGAAAACTATCAATGAGTTAATTATGGATCCATTAACGCAGGGTGTATTGGGCGCTTCTTTATCTCAATCTATGAGTAAAAAACAAAACCTGGTTATCGCCGGAGTGTTAGGCCTGCTCGCCGCTATGACGCCTGATCTCGATGTACTCATTCAATCACAGAGCGATCCACTGCTGTTTTTGGAATACCATCGCCAATTCACCCATTCGCTCTTATTTATCCCCATTGGTAGCTTCATTTGCGCTCTGGTTCTATATCAACTGTTCGCAAAAAAACACGGGTTCACATTTAAACAAAGTTGGTTTTATTGTGCCTTGGGTTACAGCACCCACGCACTGCTCGATGCCTGTACATCTTATGGTACTCAACTGTTCTGGCCCCTAACCAACGAGCGTTACGCATGGAAAACAGTATCCATCATCGACCCACTATTCACTCTTCCTATATTGATATTGGTCGTGCTTGGAACCTGGAAACGCAACCCTTGGTTTGCGCGTTTTGCCTTTGTTTGGGCACTGACCTATACAACTTTGGGCATGATACAAAAAGAGAGAGCTGAAACTGTGGGATGGCAACTAGCAAAAGAACGACAACATGAGCCCATTCAGTTAGAAGCCAAACCGAGTTTTGCGAATATTTTGCTATGGAAAGTGATTTATGAAACCAAAGAACGGTTCTACGTTGATGCAGTAAAAGTCGGGATATCAGTAAAAAAATACCCCGGCGAATCCATCGCCAAATTAGACGTTAACCAAGATTTCCCGTGGCTCGACCAAAACTCGCAACAAGCCCGCGATATTGAGCGATTTAGATTGTTTTCAAATGGCTTTTTAGCACAAGACCCAAGTAATCAACTGAGTATCATCGACGTACGATTTTCAACTGTACCAAACCAGATTAACGCGTTATGGAGCATTAAACTGTCGCCAACAGCAAGTGTGGATGCACACGTCGAGTACACGGTTCATCGTGATGATTCCCCAGAGAACCGTCATGTGTTTTTAAATATGTTGTTTGAGTAACGACCCGCCCTATCTCTTTCTCAGTTCCTGATAAAAATGCACACATAAATTGATTAATGTTTAACCACCCAAGCCTATCATTGGCAATTAATATTATTGCCATTTAAATGTTCAAGGATGAATGATGAAGCTGTTAAGCCAATGTGTGATTTCGGGTCTTATTTTATCAGCACCTATTCAGGCAGAATCGCTAAAAGAAATCTACTTACTCGCAAAAGATCACGACGTTAAATTGTCAATCTCAAAGATTGAAGCAAACATCGCGCAAGAGACAATCAAGGTAGCTAGAGCGCAACTATTGCCGAACATAGGACTATTTGCTGGTTATAACCAATCCTATAACCGAGGAAAAAACGAACAAACTAGTGACTTACCGACAAGCAATCCATTTGACGGGCAATGGCTTAAAATCCGAGGGCAAGGCATGAGCGCTGGTGCTAACTTAAATATCTCTATTTTTAACTATGCGAGCTGGGCAGCATTGGATATCAGCGAAAAACGAGCTACTCAAGCGATATTTACATACGCTCTCGCAGAGCAAGACTTAGTACTGAATGTTACTCGAGCTTATTTGGATATTTTACGCCTGCGGTCACTATTGGATTTAAACCAACGGGAGTATGCTGAACTCGAAAAGGTGATTAAAGTAACGACACCAAATTCGACCTCATATTTAGAACTGACAACAAGATCCTACCAACTGACGACTCTACGCAAGTTGCTAGAGTTAGATTGGCAACGTAACTTATCTACGCTGAGTATATTCACTGGTCAACCGCATCGTTCAGTGGATTCTTTTGATCTTTCTAACTTCAATCCAATAACATTAGACCAAGCACTACCCACTTATTTGACTCAGGTTCAGCAAGGTAACATTTCATTGGCTACGGCTCTTATGTCCGTTGAGATCGCGAAAGAGTCCATTCGAAGTGCTCAATCAGGCCACTTACCAACCCTCAGTGGATCGCTAAGTTATGGTTATAATGAAGCTCAAACCTTTAGTGATTCCCCTGATAGTGAGGCTACTGGACACGGTATAAACGGAGGGGTGTCAATCAATCTTCCGGTTTACACGGGTGGTGCCACTTCTAGCGGCGTGAAAATTGCCGAGCATCAATATGTTATTGCGAGTCAGCAAGCTGCTTTAATAAACCGAGAAATATCAAAAGCAGCATCAGATGCTTACTACACGTTAAACTCAACTGCCGATACGATTGGTCTCTTTCAAAAAACAGCCAGCATGGCACAAGAAACGTTAGATGCAACCAAACAGAGTGCCCAACAAGGGCAGCGGAATACGGCTGATGTGATTAGCGCGCTAACGCAATACTATCAGGTGCAAAACGCATTAATCAGCGATCAATATTCCAACATTATTACTTCTGTCGCGGTTAAATACCTAACGGGCACGTTAAGTGAGCAAGATGTGCTTTACATTGATGCTCGTTTATATCGAGAGAATTAATCGCATAAGATTGTCTACGTACTTTCAACGTTGGGTATTTCGTTCCTCTCCTACACCATAGAAAATGGGCCTAAAAACTCAATGAATGAGACGTAAGGAAAGAGACGTTCGGCTCAGTGTGAAAATAGAACAGAATCACTTGGTGAACACAGAGGTAAATTGATACAAATGTATGCAGACTACTCGTGCATCCAGATTTTGGATTAAAACGGGTAGATTGACGGCTAATATGCTGTTAGTTCACCAATCAGAATTGCATCCTAACAGAACATGCTAGGGTATGGTTATTATCGAAGATGGTTTTGCGGTAATTGCGATTGACCAAGAACTGCAACGACCAAGATAAAGCCGTCTTTCTTGATAAAGTAAGCCGTGTGCTTGCCGATTGGAAAGTAAAAACCATTTTGATATATGTCGTTGCAACTTCTGCCTACTTACTGGTTTTCAGCGAGCATCTCAAAACCAGTAAGAAGAGTGTCTTTATATGAGCTCCACTGCATCAGGGAAAAGTTTGTAACTGTATAATTTTTGATTTTGTGTAAATGAGCCTGTGCTAATTTACTTGGTTTATATTTGCTCTTGTGCATACTCTACTTACAACGTGCTTAAGAAGGTTTCACCGTCAAATACATTGCCTTTGGCTAAGTCTGCTTTTGCAGCCTCAAAGCAATGTTTTATATAATCGGCTTTCATCGCTTCCAGTTCTTCATAGTCTCTAATCGACATCACAACAACGGCATCTTTGTTGTTTTTACTAATTTCAATTGGTTCGCGTTGAGCGTTTAGAAGCAGTTCACCAAAATTACGTTTGGCATCATTTGCTGTTAATGTGTACATGGTTAAGCTCCAAGTCTGCAAGTACGGTATTATTATAGAGTATCGCGCTAAATGTGCGATTTGTATGAAAAGCAAGCTAACAAATAAAAATTAAGCGCTGCGCCACCTTCGTGATGGTCATTATCCTTATTATTGAAACCTTTTGGCTATCTCGGTCGGATAATTCCCACGCACATTATTTCATGCTGACAGCAAGGGCAAAGTCATGTCGCTTTGCTTTTAGTCGTGAGTTTCAATAATGCTGGTCGATCGGTTTTAGGCGTACATTCAGCGCTCGGTATCTAGTCCCTCCCCCTGCACCATAGAAAATGGGCCTAAACACTCAACAAGAGGGAGATTAGGAGGGGGTTGTACGGCTTGGTGTGAAAATGCGATGGGAATTATTTGATGAGCTTAAAGCTGATATGTTGTTTGGCATTTTTAGTAATGGATGCCCTATTTCTTTCATTCAGGTCGCAATCCACAAAGGTTGATTGTCTGATTTAATGAAACAATATGGTAAATTGGTAAAAATGTATACGGATTAATCGGGCAAGTTGCCAGCCAGCACTCAGAGGAGAAACAGGATGTTTATCGCAGTCTATGAGTTTGAAATTCGTGATGGCGCGGAATTAAAGTTTCGTTAAGCATGGCTTAAAGTGACAACGTCAATTTACCAGCATTGTGGCAGCTTTGGCTCTCGCCTTCATCGCTCAGACAAGCCAAATATAATGGTAGGTTATGCTCAATGGCCAAGTCGTGAGCAATGGGAAAAAGACCATCAATTCACAGATGAACTCTTCGAGATTTCACGCAAGCAAATGCGTGAGTGTCTGGTTAAATCAAATACCGTTTATAAGCTCGAAGTCAGCGACGACTTTTTACAAACTTCGTTGGCTGACAAGTGCTTACAAATCGCTCAAGCAGACAGCTAACGCTTGGCACTATTGGCTTGGTTGTGTTCAGTAATTACGTGGCTTTGCTTATGTGCTGAGTTCGTTAGCTACTACTTAGCAAGACGTTAAGTCTAAGGAGGGATCATGTCGATAAAATCAGGGATTGCGCTATTTCTAGCTAGATGCCTGCGGATGCTTATACTCACTTATCAATAAGCCAAAAAAAACGAAAGATAAGTACCAAACCAACAAGGCTGAATAACCAATACCCTAACCTATTTATGCCATTAAACTAAAAAAGCGAGCCAACTAATGCTGACTCGCTTTTAATTACCTGATTGAGTTACTTGTCTAGCGGAGGAAAGGGCTTAACCACAGATTCCGAAGCAAACTCGCTTACTCTTCTCAAACTTTGCTTGTCACTTTCTGATAGCTCACTCTCCGTTGCATAATCGATTTTCACCATATGTACACGATTATCTGGTGAACCGGAGTTATTTAAGATGATTTTATAGAACTTATCTAGTGCGCCATGATGATTGTAATAAATGATATTCTTACCATCTTCAAAATGATAACGCCCTGCTCGATTAGCACCAATTTTCCCAATCTGATCGAATAGTTCTTGTTTATCAATCAATCGATCATCAACACCGTTGAAATAGTCAACGTTAGATACAAACGTCACACGATTTTTAAATACAGTTGCAAGATTATCGACTGTTCCCTGATTGGAATTCGGTGTTCTAAGATACCCTGAAAACTCATTTAGTAAGGCAAGTGTAATATAAACCGGTGATGCCAAAGTTAAATTCATCGTCTCTAGATTGGCAAGATCGAATCTATTAACACACTGATTTATTCTCGATAAATTATTACCATTGTCTACGTATCTAGAATTTGAAAGCACCTCATACATAACGAGTAATACGTCAGTTTTGTTAATGTCATAGATTTTTGATTTTAGCGCTGACTTTAATTGCCCACAGGCATTATTCATATTACGACTGTTTGTCGACGTTTTAACGCTAGTAATAAGACCTGGATGGGTTTTATTCAGTTCATCAAACAATTTATTACTCGGCTGTTTGTATCTTTTGGTTATGATCCCGTTAAGTGGACTTGGATAGTCAGTGATAACAGGAAGTATTCGACTGTTCTGTTTCGCAATATCAGCGTGAGTGAACGAAGCGCCCGCCACTAATGAGGTGTAATATTCAACCTCTACATTAATGTTGGCTATTTTGTTGCCGGTCGTATTGTTTAGCTCGTAGCTCCCTGCACCAGTTTCGGTGCGACTTAAAGGAAACAGCTTTCCTTTAATCTCTGAATCAGAGCTATGTGATAGTGATTTACTGATTAATTGATCGGCTTTGTTCGCCGCCATGAAAACGACGGGTTCTGCTAACTCATTCACAACCCAAGCACCGGGTGATAGCTTTGATAACACAGCATTGATCTCGGTTATGCTGGTAAAGAGGGTGACATTTTTCCCTTTGCTAGATTTAATGCTCAGCACATAGTCGACTTCTTGGTGGCTGGATATATTGAAGAACGGAGAGACATATTTACTATCAAGCTTAGAAGACCACTTCTTGTTCGCTCCATCATATTGATACGCAAATAGAATCCCTGATGGAAACTTAATATCTCCAACTTGAGCATCTAGAGTTACAACAAAACCGTTGGTTTCACTGTCAAATAATGACATTAGGCTATCTTTTAGCGTTTGGGCCTCTGGCCCTTCAATCGCCTCAGAAGTGAGTTCTGTTGTTACTTTGAGTTTACCGTAATAAGAACCAGCAGAGGGTGTAAATTGAACAGTAGCATTACTGTTTTTAGCTATGATGCCAAACCCAACGGGGCGCTCATTCGTATTTGACTCTTTTGTAACTGGTGTGTTCCCAATCGGTTCCTTTGTTCCACAACCGATTAAAGCGACAGCACAACCTGTTAAGACTATTTATCTAATTATTTCCATTGTATTAACCTATCCATGGTGGCGTTCATAAATAGTTTAGAATTCAGAATTTAATTATCAAAACCATTACGAATTTGCGTGGATATCATCACAGACAAAATGCAACAAACCATACAATAGTAAATATATTAACTTTCCTTGGAATGATGTCACACAATAATATATTTATAAAACCATCAATTTATTCTAACTAACATCTATAGCATATATAATAAATAAAACCCAAATCAGAATTTATACTCTAGTGACCCTCTAATTATACTATTGATTTAATTAGTGTTACTCAGTAAACACTCTGAATGATGCAAAGTTACTGGGCTTAATAAGCCCAACTCAAACCAACGCAGATTTTAATCGCAGCCAAAGGCGACCATCAATGGCCAATAGCCCGAGTGCGATTAACCCCATTCCAATCAAATGTATCAACTGCAAAGATTCATTTAAAAACAGTAAGCCAAGCAAAACAGCTGAAACAGGAACTAAAAGAGTGACTAGCAATACGTTGGTTGCTCCTGCCCGCTCCAATATTTTGAAATAGAGTACATAAGCAACCGCCGTTGAAACGATTGCCAGTGCAGCAATCGCCGCCCAAGTGATCGAACTGATGCTACTCACATCGATCACGCCCTCTGCATAAAACGTAATCGGGATTAATATCACCGTAGATGCTGTCACTTGCCCTGCGGCAGTTATAACTGGATTAATACCAAGTGTTCTGAATCGACGTCCATAGACTCCAGCAAACGCGTAAGAAATGGTGGCCATAATAATTGCAAGTTGTGCCAGCAATTTGCTTTCTCCATCTAACGCCGGAACGCCAATCATGACCACGACACCAATAAAGCCAAGAATAACGCCAAACAACTTTAATGGCGTTGGCCTTTCATCGGGAAGTAAAAGCCCAGCAACAACCACGGCAAATATGGGTGTCGCCGCATTAAGAATGGAAGCCAGTCCTGAGGCAATCTGTGTTTGCCCCCAGACAATAAGAATGAAAGGGACGACATTATTTAATAGCCCCATACCAAAAAATGCCCCCCACACATTGATACTTTGAGGCGGACGTAAACCTATCGCAAATGCAATCCCCCACAAAGTTAATGCCGCCAGAGCGACTCTTAATGTCACTATGGTGAGTGGTGGCAACTCATTAACCGCAACACCAACGAAAAAGAAAGAACCACCCCAAAGCATCGAAAGCAAACCAAGCATTACCCATATTTTCGAATCCATAGCGCCACTGATCTCTGTGGTTTCTGGTGTTGTTATTGGTTCTAGTGTTGCTCTTGGTATAGGCTTTGGCATAACAAAGTCAATCCATATGATTAAGTGATGCAATTAGCTTAACGATCATTGGCGCTTTAAAACATCCGAATTTTGCGTCATATTCAAAATCATTATGACAGCCCTATAATCAAGACGATTAAAAATTACCTAGCAAGAATCAGATATTATCGCCCGACCAAATGTGCTGAGATACTGCAATTACCTAATTGAAAGCGAGGGAATTCATGTCAACTTTATCTAAACATGAAATGGTTAAAGCTGTTAAACACCGTGATGGGCACTATGACGGACGGTTCTATTATGGCGTCATTACAACGGGTGTGTTTTGCAATCCCTCTTGTTCAACTAAAGCGGCTAACCCAGAAAATCTGCGATTTTTCTCTAATGTTGAATCGGCAATGCAATTAGGATTTCGCCCCTGTAAACGTTGCTGCCCATTGGGCGATGATAAGCGGATTAGTCAGCTTATCGATGTCGCTCGCTATATTGTAAATAACGTGGAAGACAAAATAACACTAACTACGTTAGGGCACATTGCACAACTTTCCCCCTCTCGCTTACAGCGGATATTCAAAGATGTTTTTGGCATCTCTCCTAAGCACTATCAAGATGCGATACGAATGCAAACTTTCAAGGATTCACTTAAAGAGGGAAACGCGGTAACGGATGCAATTTATTCATCGGGATTTGGCTCAATCAGCCGAGTATACGGAGAAGCTACGAGAAATATAGGCATGACGCCAAAAGCCTACCGAGACGGTGGTTATGGTGAGACTATCTATTATGCCTGCCGTGAGAGCGCGTTGGGCCACATAATCATGGCTGCGACAAACAAAGGGGTTTGCTGCGTACAATTCGGAGAGGATCCTGACACTCTAGTTTCACTTTTATCCAATGAATTTCCCAATGCTAACCTGATGCGTTCTGCTGCTCAAGAAGCACCTGAATTGGATAACTGGATGATTGCTTTAGATAACCATATTAGCCAAGGCGCGCCTCGGCCCAATATTCCCCTAGATATCAGAGGAACTGCATTTCAAATTAAAGTCTGGAACTTTTTGCTCAGTATCAAAGAGGGCGATGTCATGAGCTATGGTGAAATTGCTGCTTATATCGATAATCCAAAAGCGGTTCGAGCAGTCGGCACTGCGTGTGGCAAGAATCCAATTAGTGTACTGATCCCCTGTCATCGAGTGCTACGAAGTGATGGGAGTTTAGGTGGTTATCGTTGGGGGCTTGATCGTAAGCGAACCCTTCTTGCTAAGGAAAAAGTTCGCTTACGAAATAGTCGCTGATACCGCTCACCTCATCGGGTTATCTATCTTTACTATGTGTAAAAAAGATAACCGTTATGACGATTGATTAACTATTCGGATCGCTGTCTACGGTAACATCACCATTGACTGAATTGTAGTAAATAGATAGCTCAGGCAATGCGTTGTAATAGAAGCGACATTGATCATCATAAATGTACTCAACACGATAGTCAGATTCGTTAACATCACTCGATTCTGAAACAGTGGGTGGTTCAACAAGCATTGCATTCCATAACGACATACAATCTTCTTTATTGTCTAGCTTTGGTGAATCTTCTTCTAAATGCCACTGCTGCGCCGGATAGCCCCACTGATTGAAATCCAGTTGGTGTTCTAAGCCGTCACCATATACAGGGACATTTGTTGCTGGCCCACCACCATGTGCAGCGATAACTTTCGAGTGAGCAAGATCTACCCCCGCTTTAAACGAAGCACCCGTATTTTTGACGACAGCAATATGTGAGTCGGTTGTTAAATTAAGAAATTTAGGTACAGCGATAACTGCCAAAATTCCGATAATAACGATGACAACAACGAGCTCAATGAGTGTAAAACCGCGATTTTTCATTATTTTTCCTCTTAACGTCGATATTATGCATCAAGTTCACAGTTTTACTAATGACAAAATTAGTTTTAACGATTGCTAATTCGCCACACAACTCATAACATCCAACTATTTTGTGATGACAGCGAGATTGATAGCAATATAACCTGCTGTTTAAAATCAGTTTATCTATAATCTCGCCAAATTAACTCCCCACCTCAGATTCAATTTAGAAGGCCACAATGCCAGTAGGACAAGTAAAATCTTTTAGCGCACAAAAAGGTTACGGCTTCATAACGGACGATAATGACTCCTATTTTTTTCACGTTTCCGATCTGCCGAAGAATATGTCAGCCAATCAGGTCAAGCGCGGTATGACGTTTAATTTTGACGATGTTCCAAGTCCAAAGGGAATGCAGGCTAAAAAGTTGGTAAAGGTCGAGCAGATCACCGCACTTCATCCTTGTAGCGGTCACATCGTTAGACGTGAAAGAACACCACGATATGGCGATGTACATTTTAGAGTTCCGGTTGATAGCCCTTTTTATCGCGATCCTCAACAATGTCGTGATGCCCTGATTGATGGTGCGAAGCGCATTGGCTGTAATGCGGTATTAGGACTTAAGGTAGATCGAAATACGTGGTCACGCGGTAACTATAAATACACGATGCACTCGGCAAGTGCCGACCTATGTCTTGTTGTCGAGTCGCAGCCATGCGATAAACACGAACAGCAAGCTTTGACAATGCAACTCGAAAATCAAGCAACGCAATTGAAATCTGCTGCAGAACAATTAGCAAAGGAATACCAATCCAAACGTTTTTGGCAGAAGTTTCCTTGGGGGTTGGTTGTTTTTGCTGCAGTCGCTGCCCTATTCTTTGCCATATATCTATAACGATTTGAACATAGAAACTTAAGAATTAAGGACTGAAGATGCTAACCATTAATTTTGCTCACGGCGCCCTTGATACCCAAAAACAGCAAGAGTTATCTGAGGGATTTGAATCTCATAGCGAGACCCAATCAGCACCGCCTTATCACAAAGAAAAAATGAATTGGACAGTTCAAGATGAAAACGGAAAACTCATCGCCGCATTAACTGCCGATTTATTGTGGGAATGGATATACATCGACGAACTTTGGGTCGATGACCGTTGCCGAGGAAGCGGTATGGGCCGAAAATTGATTGCCAAAGTCGAACAATATGCCCGCGATAACCATCTTTCTGGTTTATGGTTATGGACACAAAGTTGGCAAGCAGAAGGGTTTTACAAACAGATGGGATTTGAGGAATTTACTCGCTTCGATAATTTCCCGACCGGACACAGTCGAATAGGCTTAAGAAAGACTTTAGTACCGCCCCATTTTGAAGTGTAGAAAACGACACAAAAAAGGATTGGCCAATGCCAATCCTTTTTATGTGAGATGATTACTCGTAATCTGACGCGTAAGTTTCTTCATAAGTATGTGAATACAGTTCAAATAGGTTACCAAACGGGTCTTCTAGGTAAACCATTTGAGCTGGCTTGCTATCATCTTCTGGGTGGTAACGCATAATATCCATACGGACTTTACCACCATATTGTTCTGTGCGCGCAATTGCACCTTCAAAGTCATCCGTTTGCAGACAGAAATGGAAAATACCTAAGCGTGAAAAGTCCACTTCATGACGTTCTTGACGTTCTTTCATTTCAAACATCTCAATACCAATACCGTCAGAAGTCACTAGGTGTGCGATGTTAAAGCCTTTGAAGCCTTCACCAAAAACAGCGATACACATACGGCCAATAGCGGTTTCGCGCTCTTCAATAACTTTCGTGTTATTCATTACAATTTTAAGACCCAACGCTTTAGTATAAAACTCAACCGCTTTGTCCATATCGCCAACCATGATGCCTACGTGATTCATTTTCATAACTTGCTCCAATCTCTAATAAACTGTTTTGTCGTTCTTTCATTCAATGCGCATTTTCTTAGCTAATTTATGCTTCATTAAATGCGTTTTGTGAGGGTGGTTCGTTTCGATGAGGAGAGTATATGGAATCATGAACATCAATAAAAATTATCGTATTTTATTTAAATAATAATTTTCCGTTATCATCATTATATTATTATCAATATCGCCATGGCTAACAAAATCGTATGATGATAACCGTCATGCAATGGTTGGGTTAAAACCAAATCACTTTGCAAAAATAGCGGTTTATCAAAATAGTGGCTAAGGATGCCTGAACCTATGAATAGAGCTTTCACTATACTCGCGATAACACTGAGCTTTAGTGGCTATGCCGCTACTAACAACTCCAATGATCTCAATAATCTCACCGACCTTAATAACGATGGAATTAAAAGATGGCAGCAGCATGAGTTCTCCGGTCAAACCACTTACAAAGTCATCTCCATTGATGGCCAAAATGTCATTCAGGCCACCAGCGAAGCTTCTGCTTCAGGTTTGATGCTAGAACAACAGATCGATTTGCTGCGCACTCCTTTTCTAAATTGGCGCTGGAAAGTCACTAACGCGCTACCACCTTTAAAAGAACAAACCAAAAATGGCGATGATTATGTGGCACGCATTTATCTGTTACGCAAATCTGGCTTTATGGGGCTCAATACCAAAGCGCTTAATTACGTATGGTCTAGCTCGCAAACCGAGGGTACGGTATGGAATAATGCCTACGCTGGGTCAAGTGTCAAAATGGTCGCTGTTCAAGGTAAAACGGCAAAAACCAATCTATGGATGGAAGAGAAACGTAATGTCTACCAAGATATGATTCACTACTTTGGTGATAAAGGCAGTGACAAAGCGAACCAAGAAGCCTACCGATACATAGACATTGTTGCCATCATGACAGACACCGACAACAGTGGTCTAACTTCCCAATCTTATTACGGTGATATTGTGGTTACAGCGGAATAGTACTACCTCGGAAACTTAATACGAATATAGGTATAAAAATACAAATACTTATACCATCTCTTGTAATCACCGTATTTAAATGTAAGGAAAAATTAATGCAAGAGGCCTTGTTTGACCTCGTGCATTTTCAATCTTAATAGAACAAGCGTTAAATTATCTGTAACAACAAACGTAACCATCACAACTATTAAAATTGCATACAATTAAAACCTAAACTTAGAAAACTCTTTATATATGCATTATTTACAACTAATCTTTGTAATTATCAAAACCATACTTAATTATCGTCTTTCTGTTTCTCCCGGAGTTTTTTGAATCGTATAATGCTTTATCAGCATGTATGAACGCCTCGGTAAATGCCAACTTTTCTTTTGAGAACACACCACCTATAGATACTGTTACCGGCAATTCTACAATATACTCTCTGTTGACAGAAAATAGTAATTCTTCAAGATTACTAGTGAATTCAATTACATCTAACACATTATTATAAATAATAACGAATTCCTCACCTCCCCAACGGATTGCAACATCTGATGGGCCAATTACTTTGGTAATTCTGGCACAAACCTCAGTAATAACATCATCTCCTTTAGCATGACCAAAAGAGTCATTGATCTTTTTAAAAAAATCTATATCTACAATTGCCATACAATTTACACGACGACTATTTTCCGATAACTTGTATTTGTCCCGTTTATACATTCCTGTAAGCTGATCAATTGAGTTATTTCTTACGTAACTATTTACATTGCTTATTATATAGCTAACACATAAAAACAATATAAAGAAAAATGTAAACACTAGAATAATATATAAACTTGAAATATCGATAATCGATTTGTAACCAGAGTTTATATTCTGCATAGCTAATGTATTAAAAACAAATCTACCAATTTCACTTTTATTTTCACTCAATTTGAAGAAGCTAAAATTCTTAAAATTGTATCTATCCAAAAATACACTTATAAAATCAGATTTAACATCAATAATAATTATAGACTTTACCTGCCTATCAATGTAAAGAGGAAACGTAATTGTAAATATGTTTTCCTTTGTTATTTCTTGATATGGCCCAAATACTGATATTGTTTCATATATAGTTGTATCAAAATTCAGTTCACTTTCAACACCATCAGAATTCAAAAGATAATTAAAGTAACCTAACCCGTCATTATTTATATTGTCATTCACATGCTCTACATACTCCGCCCTAAATGGTGTTACGAACATATATTTAGGGAAGACATTTGCTACAGTCCACAAGCTATCACTCACAACTAGATTGTTTTCTAAGGTAGACTTTAAATAATGGAGCTCTTTCTCAACATCTTTAACTTCTTTTACACCGCCAGGTTCACCTGGAGTGTTTAGAACTATCATATCGTGATATTTATCTGATTCTATTGATATAGAGTTCATAGTATTTATTTGATATCTATAAATAGAATCAGATAAATATCTAAAATTTTGTATTAGTTCATTATTTACATCTTCATATTTTGACCTAATAATCACTAATGTTAATAACAACGCGAACATTGTTATTATTAATAAATCAAGCTTCTTTGAGTTATTAATCACATCTTAACCTTAACTTCATTCTAAAATTGATTAACAGCAGGACAAAAGCGATATATAAATATCGCTTAATACTAAAAACCACACTAAATAAAATCAATTAAATTAGAGTTTCTTTTTCGTTTTTGAATGTACATCTCTTCGTCTGCCCTCTCTATCGCAGATTCTATATTATGTTCCACTACTGTCGATAGACCATAAGAAAAAGACAACAAACAGTTTTTCTCTAAAAAATAACGTTTAGTCAATGCATTAATAGAGTTAAGCCGGTTGTTTACATCAATAACGCTTGTACTATCAAAAATTATTACAAATTCATCCCCACCATACCTAATCACTACATCACTTGATCTTAAAGATGAATTTAGTAAATTAATAAAATCGACTAAACAATTATCACCAAATTTGTGTCCATATTGATCATTAATAGCTTTAAACCCATTCATATCCAAAAACGCGATAACTTTGTTTTCACAACAACCAAACTTTGTATTCAAATAAGAACGGTTATAACATTTAGTTAATTCATCCCTACTTACATCAAGTGAAGATGCATTCACTTCACTAATTGTGGTCATTACAAATGGATTTCCATTATAAATAATTTTCTCACGAATAGTTGTGAATTCAACATCGTCAAATATTTCTTTGCTTTTATGGAACAATCGTTGATCATCTTGTAAAAGATACTGATCCTGTTTTATGCAATTAAAATACGTATCATTAATTTCGATTAATTCTTTTGGATCAATACCTACTAAAGTCCGTCCTACGACTTTTTGATGTGCCGTATTATCATAAACTACAACACCATATTCATTTCTCAAAACAACCAATTTTTCCGTAGAATTGAATAATGACATTACGCCATTTCCAACAACCGATGAATCATCGAAATATATTTTTCGCAAATTGCATAACGTAATATTAACATCATTATTATAGACCAAACCTAACTTATCGGCTCCCCTAATGAAGTTATTCACACTTGAATCATTAATAGTGCTTATATCATTACCAACAAGGAACTTATATAACTGATAATCTAAATCTAAGCCTAATGGTAGTGAATCATCTACTTCATCACTATCACTCTCAATTGAATATTGATCAAGCTTGGTAACATCGGCCAATTTCATTGGATGAAAAAAATAAAACCCTTGTAAGATGGGGTCTTTTACCATAAGTTCAATCAATTCTTTTTGGCGCTTATTTTCTACGCCTTCAAACACAATGTTATTTGTACATAATGATTTAATTTTTGAACACAAGAAAGATAAATGTTTAAATTTAATATAATTATTCTCTATATCCTTAACTAAAGAACGATCAAATTTCACTTCATTGGCGCCAATACTCAATGCCAAATCAGCTCTCGCAAAATCTTTTCCAAAATCATCTACCGATATTTTCAAACCATGTTGTTTTAATCTATTTACATTCGATAAAAATGTATCATCAATATCAACATGTTGATATTCAACCAATTCGAGGACAATTTTCTTACCTTGGCACTTTTTAATTGTGTTTGATATGAATTCATTATCAAACATGCTACTTGGATGTATGTTTATCGATACAGGAATGTTCAAACCAACCAAGTCAATATCTTTAATACACTCATTTATGACCAGTGAATCTAAACATGTTACATTTTCAACCTGTGAGAGATATTCACTAATTGGAACAGTCACTGTTTGAGGTCTCAGTAATGCTTCAAGAGAAACTATGATATCGTTTTTTATTTTTGGTTGATAAAGCATATAAAAATCAGACAAAGAAAACCTATTTTTAACTTTAGAATCTAATATATAATCCACATATATTGTTCAACGAGAAGAAATACATGACATCCCATCACACATTTGCGCTTAATTACTTACCATTAGATATGACACACATCATTTAAATAGTGAGCGGCAAAAAAAACCAATATAGTAGGTGGTTTTTCATGAGTCACTCAAACAGTATAACCAATGATAACTGTCAATTTAAACAATTAACTTCTTTGCTTATCTATATATTTCTTCACTGTTATATGATGTACTTTTTTAAAGTATTCATTTCCAGCATGATAATTTGGGAAGCCAGCGTTCCTAATATATTCATCTGCATAACAAACTTTGCTAGATGTATGTATTAGGTAAATCAATTGCTTGTATCTAAATCGTCCAAGAATTTTCATGAAAGTAACGCCTGATTGACTGAGTACTTTTTGAACTTTTCTTTTTGACATATATACAGATTCAGCCACGTCATCTAGTGAAAAATTAGGGTTTGTAAAATTTAACTCTATACTTTTTACTATACGTTGATAATCTTCATTCTTAATAACTTTAGCTGGAACTAATGACAAGTTTATTATACCGAAAATTTCATTTTCATTAATTATATCGTCACGCAACCTATTAAATATATAGTCCAAAAAACCTTGATAGTTTGCTAGATGTATCCCCAATGGATGTGGTACGACACAAAAATCATTAAACATATTTAAATCAACAAATAAAAACTGAGTGTCTTTATTAAAGTTAATATTCACGGTAGAGATTACATCCCGACCAACAACATAAACTCCAGCACCTAACGATAAGTAATCATTACCCTGTGTCACCGATATAGGAGACGTTACGTGCAACATCAATACCGTTTCTTTATCGTCTACAATACTCGCCAAATCAATTACACCATCAATATTTGAGATGTATGCATAACACCAACTGATCAATGATTTTATACCATCAGAACCATTAAGTTGCGTTCTTGTGAATACTTCTAGTATGTTTTCCATGCTATCTTTCATAAAAAATCCATCGGTATTCTATTTTTTTAACCCTAACCTTAAAAGAAGAAAATGCGCACGAAAATATGTTTTTTGTGCACGTGTTCTGACGTGGTTAGAGATATAAAGAAATCATTACGAAAATCCGAATTGGTGTAAACCTGCCTGTCCTAAACTTCGTCAGTTCATGATGATGTTTAAACCTTTGATTCACTCTCCTTGTTCGGAGATTACGTTAGGTGAATACAATCTCTAACGAAGTAACTATAATCAGTAACAAGTACGTTTGGACTCCCTAAGAACGAATTATTGAGTCCGCATACCATGTTACAACTTTTATTTTAAAATAATTTCTATTAAAATCATAACCTTACCAGCCAACCAAACCAATTACATGTAACTAAGTATCTAGAGACTACTTGATTATAACGCCACTATAGGTGTTACGATTAGTATTTAAATAATACCAATTCTATAAGTATATAGTCATAACTTACGATAGAAAAATAAGTGTGAATCAAGCACGAATTGCTACCAACTAGCTATTCTATTTACACTGCTTCCTACCGAAAATGCATAACAACATTCTCAATAATTTTAGTCATCGAGAATGTTCAAAGACTTATGAGTTTTGGTATACAGTCAAAAATACTTAGCCAAAACTCTCAATTCTAAAAACAAAAACGCCTCGGGTTTAGAACCAGAGGCGTTTTCATATAGGCAAGGTTGCGATTACTGTATCATTGCTCCTTGCTCGACCCACGTCCCGATCAAGGTTCGTTCATCGTCTGTCATTTTGGTCATATTGCCTAACGGCATCACTCTAGTTTGCACTGATTGAGCCATAATTCTAGGCACATTCAGTTTAATCTCGTCCGCTGTATCTAAAGCCACACCGGCTGGTGCTGCTGAGAATGCCGCATGAGTTGGCGCAACTGAGTGACATACTGTACAACGCTCTTGAATGATTTGATTGACGCTTTCAAACGAGACAACGTCACTATGATTTTCATTCGCCATCGCAACACTTTCTGTTGTTGACGATGTTGAGGCTTCGGACGCCGTTGCCGTATTCGCGTTATCCGTCTTAGCACTAACTTGCGTCGTTACGTTTGTTGTCGTCGCATTTGTTGTAGAGGATGCGCTGACGACAGGTGTTACTGGCGCTGGGGTCGCATTTTTTGCATACGGTGAAGAAACAAACGCCAATGTAATCATACCAAGTGCGGCGACAGGCATTGTCCATGCGTATTTCTGGCTACCATGACGGGTGTTAAAGTAATGGCGAACTAAAATACTAAATACCGCTAAACCCGCTAAAATTGCCCAGTTATATTCTGAACCATAGGTGCTTGGAAAGTGGTTACTGATCATAATAAACAGCACAGGTAGCGTGAGATAGTTATTATGACGAGAGCGCAGTAAACCTTTCGCAGGTAAGGCAGGATCCGGTTCACGCTGTTCTTCTATCGCTTTTACAAGGTTACGTTGCGCCGGCATAATCACACGAAATACGTTACCCACCATGATGGTTCCGATAATCGCACCAACATGAATATAAGCACCACGACCACTAAACACTTGTGACAGTCCATATGTCGCTGCGACTAATGCGATAAACAACACCAAGCCAAGGAGCATTGGGCTTTTACCAAGTGGAGATTCACATAGCAAATCATAGATAAACCAACCCGCAACCAAGGAACTAATGCCAATAATAATCGCGGTTGTTGCGTCTATCCCCGAATCTGGTGCAATGAGGTAAATTTCCGCATTTAAGTAATAGACCACCGCCAATAAACAAACACCGGTGATCCAAGTAAAATAAGCTTCCCATTTGAACCAATGCAAATGTTCTGGCATTTCTGGCGGGGCCAATTTGTATTTTTCTAAGTGATATATACCGCCACCATGAATAGCCCATAAGTCACCAGCTAAGCCGGTCTTTGGGTTAACTCGATTTAGGTTGTTCTCCAACCAAACGAAATAAAAAGAGGCGCCTATCCAAGCAATACCTACAATCATGTGAGCCCAGCGTATCGCCAAGTTCAGCCACTCTGTCATATGTGGATCCATCATAAACTCCTGTACCGATCACTACGCTTGGGCGAGTGACGTGTTATCCTTCATGCCCTCATTTGATCTCTTGCTGTCACCTTGTGAGAGGCTAGGCAAATCATCGAGAGACAAACTCACTAAATCGATATCAAAATGCACTTCATCACAGTTGTGTCCCTCGCCAGCTCGGTCGACAATCAAGAACTGGTCTTGCTCTGTTAGTGCTAAAACAGGGTGGTGCCACACACCTTTGTGATAATTCACCCCTTGCCTGCCATTACTGTAAAAAGCTCGGCATTGATTCAACTGTGGGTCGTCTCCTTTGGGAGCAACTACAATTAGATACGGTTGACTAAGTAGTGGGATGAAAGCTTGAGAGCCTAAAGGATGTCTTTCTAACATCTTTATCGTCAAAGGATACTCTAACGGCATCGCCTGAAAGATGCTGATAATGGCATGGCCATTTTGCTCTTCCACATCGGCCTTGGCCAATTTATGGTAACGTCGTGTAGAACCATTATTGATCATAAAGTATTCGCTATTTTCTACTTCAATCACATCACCAAACTCAGCAAAACCTTGCTTAGTTAACAGTTCTATTTTCAGCGTTTGCATCCCCTTATTCATCTCACTTCCTTTCGTCTTCCGATATATGAATGTCGATTAATGGTCGGCCTTTCAAATCTTTGTTCAGCGTAAATAACCACGCCTTTTTACCGCCATTTGATCGATTAATAATAAAATGAGAACTCAACGTTCAGCGCTGTAAAAACATGCTCATCGCGTTAAGCCTATTCCGTTGATAGTTGTCTTCTTTGGCGACTTACATATCACGGAGACGGAACAAGGCGATCTTATTGATCTCTTGTATCGCCGTAGCAAACTCAGTTTCACTATCATTTCCTAATCGCATCTCGAACGACTCAAGAATTTGGTAACGATTGGACCCTTTTACCGCCATGATGAAAGGGAAGTTGAAGCGACTTTTGTAGCTATTGTTATAAGACGTAAATTTTTCAAATTCCTCGTTGTTACACTGGTCAATGCCAGCGCCTGATTGCTCTTTATTCGACGATTCCGTTAATTCACCATTAACGGCAGCCTTACCCGCTAAATCCGGGTGAGCATTGATCAATGCCAACTGCATTGCTTGATTCGCTTCAATCAAAGTTGATGCCATTTTTAAGTGAAGATTTTCAATATGGTCATCTTCTGCATCTAAGCCTTTGTCAAAAACAGCCTCAGCCACCCATGGACTATGCTCATAAACATCGGCAAAATGATTCACAAATGCTGCTCTATCCATGGTTGTCGGTTGACATGATCTAAATTCCGCCACACTAAATCTCCTTATTTATTGAATGACAAAAACGCACAGTATGTGATGGCGTTTGTATGAAACGTCGTGAGATAGACTCACATCGTTACAAACTGATTAATGGTTTATCGTTTCAATTACTGCTTTTTGAAACACTCTGTTGATATGGATGATGTTGATGCCAGTGATTTGCAATATCGACACGACGGCAAAGCCAAACTTGGTCGTGTTGCTGCACATATTCCAGAAAGCGCTTCAGCGCCGCAATTCGTCCCGGACGTCCAATTAAACGACAATGTAGGCCAACCGACATCATTTTCGGGGCGTCTTTCCCCTCTAAATACAGGGTATCAAACGTATCTTTTAGATATTGGAAAAACTGCTCCCCTGAGTTAAACCCTTGTACGGTAGAAAATCGCATATCATTCACATCAAGAGTATAAGGAATCACCAACTGTGGACGCCCAGTCTCGGTATGCCAATATGGTAAGTCATCATCATAAGCATCTGAGTCATAGAGAAATCCACCCTCTTCCGCGACTAAGCGGCGAGTATTGGGACCTGTTCTTCCTGTATACCAACCTAAAGGTCTTTTACCAGTGATTTGCTCAATGATCTCTATCGCTTTGATCATATGGTCACGTTCTTCAGACTCATCCATGTATTGATAATCAATCCAACGATAGCCATGACTACAGATTTCGTGACCAGCTTCAACCATCGCATGCGCAACATCAGGGTGACGTTCAATCGCCATCGCTACCGCAAATATCGTTAAAGGTATTTCATACTCATCAAATAGACGCAGTACTCGCCAAACACCCGCACGACTGCCATATTCATAAATAGACTCCATACTAATATGGCGTTCCCCATGTAATGGCTGAGCCGATGGGATTTCTGAAAGAAATGCTTCAGACTCGCTATCTCCATGCAGGACACAACGCTCACCACCCTCTTCATAATTCAGCACAAAAGAAACCGCAATCCTAGCGTTTCCCGGCCATTTAGGGTTTGGAGGCGTGGCCCCATAACCGACTAAGTTTCTTGAATAATCCTTTTCCACAAAGTACTCCTAAATATCTTACTCGCTAATTACCGCATCAACTTAGCCTTGTTGAATTCATTGTATACAATAATTTATCTTAATGTAAAGATTTTGTTATTTAAATTAAATTAATCAATAAAAGATATATAAAAACAATACTTTAAGATTTTACAAACGGTTTAAACGATCGATGTCACAGATTAATTATTTGGAAAAATCAGCCATAAGGTTAACAAAAGTGCAACATTGGACTTTACTAATTGTGTACATTTCGTTCATAGTTAGTTTCAACAGACACGGCTAACCGTCATAAAAGAGCGATACAGCCACTAAAACGAGGAACGCATAAGCGTTAATATGATTATGGGCAGATTGACCACTCACGTATTGGATACAATGCATGGATTCCCGGGAGCAGAGATCAAAGTAGAACTGTTCGAAGTAACGGAAGACTCTGTAAAAAAAATCTCTACTGTGTATACCAACTCCGATGGAAGAACTGATGCTCCTGTTTTAGCAGGAAACAACTTCAAAGCTGGAAAATATCAGCTTGTATTTCATGTTGCAGATTACTTCAAAACCAAAGGAGTGACATTAGACAACGTCCCTTTCCTTGATGATGTCGTTATTCGTTTTGGTTTAAACGAAGAGGATGCTCACTACCATGTTCCTCTACTTGTCTCCCCTTACAGTTTTTCAACGTATAGAGGCAGTTAAGTTAGGCTAACAAAATAAGTCACATTAACCATTACCGGTGTAACCCGTTCAAATCACCAAATTGAAATTGAGTTGTATTCAATCAAAGGACACAACATAAAAGGAATTGCAGAAATGAGTGAGAGTAAAACTGAGATACTCAACCAAGATGCCAATGATGGAATCCTAGAACGTCTCTTTAAACTAAAGCAACACGGCAGCAATGTTAAAAATGAGCTCATTGGGGGCATCACAACATTTGCAACTATGGCGTATATAATTTTCGTCAATCCTCAGATCATGGCAGCATCAGGGATGGATATGGGCGCGGTTTTTGTCGCGACCTGTGTCGGCGCAGCAATTGGTTGTATTTTGATGGGTTTGTTCGCTAACTGGCCAGTGGGTCTCGCTCCGGGAATGGGTCTGAACGCGTTCTTCTCATTCACCGTTGTTAGTGAAATGGGCTACAGCTGGGAAGTGGCACTGGGTGCGGTATTCATCTCAGGTATTCTATTTGTTGGGATGAGTTTTTATAAGATTCGACAATGGATTATTGAAAGTATTCCTGAAAGTCTACGCTATTCGATGACCGCCGGTGTCGGTCTGTTTCTTGGACTGATCGGTCTTAAAACCGCAGGTATTGTTGTTGAAAATCCAGCAACTCTTGTTTCCCTGGGTGATTTTACCAAACCAGATGCAATCTTAGCCGCTATTGCTTTCCTTATTATTGCCGTACTCAGCGAACGTAAAGTATTTGGCGCAGTATTAATTGGGATTTTAAGCGTCACCATGATTGGTATGGGTTTAGGGATTGTTGAGTACAATGGTTTCTTTAGTGCTCCACCAAGCCTTGCTCCAACATTTATGGCTATGGACATTGCTGGTGCTCTTAACATATCGATGATCAGTGTCATCCTAGCGTTCTTGTTTGTGAACATGTTCGATACTGCCGGTACTTTGATGGGCGTTGCAGAACGTGCCCACTTGATTGACAAAAAGACAGGAAAAATTGAGGGGCTTAGCAAGGCATTAAAAGCCGATAGTATCTCAAGTGTTGCTGGTGCTTGTGTTGGTTGTCCTCCTGTAACCAGTTATGTTGAAAGTGCTGCGGGGGTTTCAGCAGGTGCAAGAACGGGCTTATCCGCTATTGTCGTGGGTCTATTATTCATCGCCGCCATTTTTCTCTCACCTTTAGCAGGAATGATCCCAGCCTATGCAACTTCTGGCGCTCTAATTTACGTTGCATTTGTGATGATGAGCAGCATGCAACATATTGACTGGAAAGACTTTACTAATGGAGCACCTGCGGCAATCACAGCGTTAATGATGCCTCTAACTTTTTCGATTGCTAATGGTATCGCTCTTGGTTTTATTACTTACACTGTATTAAAAGTTGCGACGGGCAAAACTAAAGATGTATCCATTTCGATGTACATTTTAACCGTCATATTTGTCGCAAAATTAGTCTTCATGGGTTAAGCCTAAGTTAAATTTAGACAACCCCGCTTTGTAACTGGACAGCAAAAAATAACCACAGCTCTAGACGGTAGTTAAAAGCTGTATTTCGTCCTAAAATACGTTAAGTGCTAAAAAGGCTCATACATGATGGATGAGCCTTTTCTTTTTATCCCGCCTTCTATCTGACCTTTCAATAAAAGTCTTTAACTCACACCTTTACGCCACACCCTTTGATCACAAGCTGAGTAATGAAACTAGCTGCTTCAGCATAATCGCCGTCGTCTAAGGTTTTCTTTTTCATTACGCCGCAGATCTGCCAGCTAAAATCAGCATAAGTCTGTGTGGCAGCCCAGATGGTAAACATTAAATGGTGAGGAGGTACATCATCCATCAAACCCAGCTCAGACCATTTGGCAAATTTCTCCATGATCATTTGCGATTGTTTATACAACTCTTTAGCAATCGGCTCAGGCAGTTCATTTGCCCCTGACATGACCTCATTGGCAAACACTTTAGAGGCATTAGGATGATCTCGTGAAATCATCAGTTTCGTTTGAATATATTGTGAAAGTGCTTCAACCGGGTCACTGAGTTCCTCTATAGGTTTAGAGGCTTCAAGTAAGGGTTGAACAACGGTTTCTAACACGGCGTTATACAATTTATCTTTTGAGCTAAAATAGTAAAACACGTTCGCTTTGGGAATGTCGGCTGCGGCTGCGATATCAATCATCTTTGTTGCTGCATAGCCATGGGTAGCGAACTGCTTACTCGCGACCTCAATGATCAAGTCTTGATTTTTTTGTCTTATCCGAGACATAGAGAATCCTTTACTACTTATGCACCCCTCATACTAATCAACAACTCTGATATGTCCAGTATATAAAGGTAACGATATTTGAGCTTGCGACACTGTTTAAGATTACAGCCGTCGTATTTAATTTGGTCTTACTTAAAACAAAACGGTCACCAGCATTAGCAAGTGACCGTATATTGTGCTCGCATATATGCGATGCTGATGTTGGCCTAAACTGAACTACAAAATCAAAATAGCTCGAAAGTCGTTCACGTTAGTCAACGTTGGCCCAGTCGTGAGTAAGGTTTTTGTCTGTTGGAAAAACGCATAGCTATTATTATTATCAAGAAAATCACTTGCTTTCAAACGAAGCTGATTGGCGTCATGCCAAGATTTCGGTGTAATCCATGCCCCGGCGTTATCTTCGACGCCATCAATACCATCGGTATCAGCCGCTAATGCATAAATCTCAGGATGTCCTTTGAGTTCGTTGTACAAACTCAATAGAAACTCACAGTTACGACCACCTCGTCCATGCCCTTTTACCGTCACTGTTGTTTCACCGCCTGACAATAGAACACAGGGTTTCTTAAACGGCTGGCCTTTGTCCGCAATTTGTTTCGCTAAGGCCGCATGAACTTTAGCGACATCCCTCGCCTCACCCTCGATACAATCACTCAATATATAAGCTGAAACCCCTAACTTCTCTGATTGCGCCGCAGCAGCTTCCAACGCAGATTGCGGCGTAGCAATGATCTTTGCACTACTGCGCACCCAACATGGAGCATCGGCTTTTACTGTCTCTGATTCTTCACGATTTAGCCACTCAAAAGCTGAGTTTGGTAAGTCAATTTCGTAGCGTTTTAGAATCGACAGAGCGTCAAAGCGCGTGGTTTTATCTGCCACAGTCGGCCCAGAAGCAATGACGCTAATGTCATCGCCAGGTACATCAGAAATTGCCAGTGAAATCACTTGAGCTGGAAACGCAGCTTGCGCGAGTCGACCGCCTTTAATCGCAGAAAGATGTTTGCGAACACAGTTCATCTCATCAATTGCAGCTCCTGATTTGAGCAATGCTTTATTAATCGCTTGTTTCTCTTTTAAGCTGATATCGCCACCGGGTAAGCTCAGCAACGCCGAACCGCCTCCTGACAAAAGACAAATCACTGTATCATCTTCAGTGAGTCCAGTGACCATATCTAAAATTTGTTGCCCCACTTCTAAACCCATTTCATCTGGAACGGGATGTGCGGCCTCAATGACTTGAATAAACTGACACGCCTGTGTATGTCCGTAACGAGTCACGACAACCCCTTCAAGCTCTCCCATTGCAAGATCTTGTTCTGTATTTTTTTGCCAAACAGATTCGAGTTCTGCGGCCATTGATGCTGCTGCTTTCCCTGCCCCGATCACGACAGTTCGTCCACCTAAGTTGGCTGAACGGGAATAAACATCTTTAGATAGAAATGGTTCAATATGATTTTTAGGTAGTGCTTCATTAACAGCGGTAGAGAAAAGGGTGTGTAAAAACTGTTTAGCATCAAAGTCCATCAGCTACTCCTTAGTTGACAGATAGAATAAAAAGAATCCCAATATAAGGCTAAGAAGCGCCTGCTAAAACAAGTTGGAAAGGAACAACTATAACTTCCAACCCTATATTGGGAACGCGCACGAAAAGGAGACGAAACAGCGCGATTTAGTTACAAACTGAATAGAAATGTATGAATTACAAGCATACAAGGATGCTCAATTATCCGGAGATACACCTCATCCACTCTGGATTGAATGCCATGTATCTCCATTCTCATCGTTTAACGAATCGAAAAGTCCGAGCGTTTTTCAATGGCCTTAATTAGAGCTGAGTGATCCCACCCATCGCCACCCATTGCAGCACATTCTTCAAACAACTCTTGCGCGTTAGCTGTGTTCGGTAAAGAAACTCCCAGCTCTTGTGCTCCCGTTAATGCCAGTGACAAGTCCTTTTGATGCAGTGCAATTCTAAAGCCCGGATCAAAAGTACCTTCAATCATGCGTTCGCCATGTACTTCTAATATTTTCGAATTAGCAAAACCACCCATCAGAGCTTGACGAACACGCGCAGGGTCAGCGCCCGCTTTTGCAGCAAAAACTAATGCTTCAGATACCGCTTCAATATTTAATGCCACGATAATTTGGTTAGCCACTTTACACGTTTGCCCTGCCCCATTTTCGCCCACTAAAGTGATGTTTTTACCCATCGCTTCGAACAGTGGTCGAGCTTTATCGAACGCATTTTGTTCCCCGCCGACCATGATGGTTAATGCTGCGTTAATTGCCCCAACCTCACCACCTGATACAGGGGCATCAAGATACGATGCGCCACTTTCATTGATACGTGCTGCAATGGCTTTAGTCGCAATTGGCGAAATTGAACTCATATCAATCACTAACTTGCCATTACTACCGCCACTAATAAGACCTCTTTCTACGCCTGAGTCACCAAATAGAACCTCTTCTACTTGTGGTGTATTTGGCACCATAATAATCACAACATCTGCCAGTTTTGTCGCCTCTTCAGGGGAATGACAAACTGTCGCACCCTCAGCAACTAAATCCGCAGGTGCTGGGTTAAAGTGGTCTGATAAAATGAGAGCATGCCCAGCTTTTTGTAAGTTTTTAGCCATCGGCTTACCCATGATGCCCGTACCAATAAATGCAATTTTAGCCATTTTGTTCTCCTTAACTTTTGATTAACTGCCCGTTGTGATTAACGATATTGCTTAAGCCAGCCAAGGCCATCTAACGTTGTTGTTTGTGGTTTGTATTCGCACCCAACCCATCCTTGATAACCAATGTCATCTAGGTATTTAAGGACAAATGGGTAATTGATTTCGCCTGTACCCGGTTCATGACGGCCAGGATTATCCGCAAGTTGCACGTGAGCAATTTGCGCGATGTTGCTTTGCATTGTTAGCGCCAAATCCCCTTCCATGATTTGCATGTGATAGATATCGTATTGGATAGATAGGTTGTCGCTGCCAACATCTTGGATAACGCGTTTTGCCTGCTCTGTAGTATTTAAGAAAAAGCCGGGAATATCTCGCGTATTGATTGCTTCAATAACAAGGGAAATTCCCTCTGCCGCTAATGCGTTCGCTGCATACTTTAGGTTCAGAACAAATGTAGAATATGCTTCTGTTGCCGTGACACCTGTAGGAACAATACCTGCTAAACAGTTCAATTGGTTACAGCCCAAAACCTTAGCGTATTCAATGGCGATTAATACGCCTGATTGAAACTCTGCAACGCGTGATGGGTCAACGGCAATACCTCGATCACCCGCTTCCCAATCACCGGCTGGTAAATTGAACAATACCTGCTCCAGATCATTCGCCTGTAATTTTGCTTTGATTTCATTAGCATCAAATGCGTATGGGAATAGGTATTCAACACCTTGAAAACCCGCTTCTCCCGCGGCTTCAAAGCGGTCGATAAAATCGACCTCGGTAAACAACATTGACAAATTCGCTGCAAATTTAGCCATGAATATATCCTTATATTTGGTTTGTGATTGCCTTATAAACTCACAGCAATCACTCACTAGTTAATTTCAAAAATTTCGATATCGGCTCAATGTGTAAGAGCCGCTATCTTTATAAGAGTGTTCGGTTGAGCTATTTATAAGCAAGCGCCGTCGGAGCATCAGCACTGCTTTCAGCCAAGGGTTCGAATTCATTAATAGCGTTAATCTCAACCCCCATTGAAATGTTCGTCACTCGTTCTAGGATCAATTCCACGACCACTGGTACTTTGTGCTTATTCATCAATTCTTTTGCTTGCTCGAACGCTGCGCCTATTTGCTCAGGCTCACGAACTCGAATCGCTTTACAACCTAAACCTTCAACGACTGCGACGTGATCAACGCCATATCCCTCAAGTTCCGGGGCATTTTGATTGTCGAACGCCAATTGCACGCAGTAGTCGATATCAAATTGACGTTGAGCTTGGCGAATCAAACCAAGATAAGAGTTATTAACCAAGACATGGATATAAGGCAGATTAAATTGAGCGCCAACGGCAAGTTCTTCAATCATAAATTGGAAATCGTAGTCGCCAGAAATAGCGACAATGTTACGATCCGGATTCGCTGCACGTACGCCAAGAGCCGCAGGAGTCGTCCATCCTAGTGGGCCAGCTTGACCACAGTTGATCCAATGACGAGGTTTATACACATGTAGGAACTGCGCTGCCGCAATCTGGGAAAGCCCGATAGTGCTGACATAACAAGTGTCGCGACCAAATGCTTTATTCATCTCTTCATAAACACGCATCGGTTTCATTGGCGCTTCTTCGAAATGCGTTTTACGTAACATGGTTGCTTTACGGTGTTGGCATTCGTTTACCCAATGCTCACGGCTTGGTAATTTGCCCGCATCTCGCCACTCAAGTGCGACTTCAACCATCAACTCTAACGCTGCTTTGGCGTCAGAAACGATACCAAGGTCTGGACAAAATACACGGCCAATTTGCGTCGGCTCGATATCAACATGAACAAACTTTTTGCCCTCTGTGTAAACCTCCAACGAACCCGTATGTCGATTAGCCCAGCGGTTACCTACACCAAACACAAAATCGGAATTCATCATGGTTTCATTGCCATAACGATGTGCGGTTTGTAAGCCAACCATACCTGCCATCAGTTCATGGTCATCGGGTATACTTCCCCACCCCATCAAAGTTGGAATTACGGGTACACCCGTAATTTCTGCAAACTGCTGTAGTAGCTCAGAAGCACCAGCATTGATCACGCCACCACCAGAAACGATCAGCGGATGAGTTGATTCAGCCATCATCGCCATCGCTTTTTCGACTTGCTCACGTGTAGCTTGAGGTTTATAGGCTTCTAGAGGCTGATACGTATCAATATCAAATTCAATTTCAGCTAATTGAACATCAATGGGTAAATCGATTAATACAGGCCCAGGACGACCTGAACGCATAAGATGGAATGCTTTTTGAAATGCGCGTGGTACCTGAGCCGGTTCTAGTACCGTCGTTGCCCATTTCGCAACAGGTTTCGCAATTGATTCGATATCAACCGCCTGAAAGTCTTCTTTATGTAGGCGAGCTCGAGGCGCTTGACCAGTAATACACAAAATAGGGATTGAATCCGCTGATGCAGAATAAAGACCGGTGATCATATCTGTTCCAGCAGGACCTGAGGTACCTATACATACCCCAATGTTACCCTGATGAGTTCGAGTGTAGCCCTCAGCCATATGAGATGCGCCCTCAACATGTCGCGCCAGCACATGATCGATACCGCCAATCTTTTTCATTGCTGCATACATAGGGTTGATAGCTGCCCCTGGAACACCAAATGCGATATCAACTCCCTCACGCTTAAGTACTTCAATCGCAGCTTCAATTGCTTTCATTCTTGCCATTCGAACCTCCAGTTCATATTGTATACAATCAATCTTTCTTTTGTGTACTATGACTTATATTTCGATTTTATCAACCATAAAATCAACATTTATTTAACATTAATATTAGGCAAACATAACTTTCAATCATGCTAAAACCTTAGCAATCATTACTTTATATAGAATATCTTTACGTAAAATTAATTTCTTTGAAATAAAAATGATAACCAGATGTTAATTAACCTTTGCTTAATTGCGCTATTTACAATATAAGTACATATAAAAATACAGATTTGTATACAAAATCGAATGTTATTGTTTAAAGGAGACAAGCAATGAGCTTAGATAACGTTAAGGAAAGAAATAAAACTGGATGTATTCAAGTACGCGGGAATGTGGATGCACCAGAATATAAACAAATACTCTCCGACGAGGCTCTAACATTTTTGGAAGCGGTCGTTAACCAGTTTGGTGATCGTAGAAATCAACTGCTTAAAACACGCGAAGCAACACAGGCACGCTTTGATAACGGTGAACTCCCAACTTTTAGAGAAGATACGCTCGCGATACGCGAAGATAAAAGTTGGCAAGTAACACCACCGCCACCAGAACTGCTTGATAGACGTGTCGAAATTACAGGTCCAATAGAACGTAAAATGGTGATCAATGCTCTCAATTCCGGCGCCAAGGTATTTATGTGCTGCTTTGAAGATGCCTCTTCACCGACGTGGAAAAACATGGTCGATGGACAAATTAATCTACGCGACGCAAACCTAGGTACCATCAGCTATTACGATGAAGCCAAAGATAAACTTTATTCGCTAAATGATGACCCATCGCTTTTAATCGCACGTCCACGCGGTCTCCACCTACCCGAGCGTTCGATTGAGTTTAATGGCCAACCTATTGCCGGCTGTTTGATGGATTTTGCGCTCTATTTTTTCCATAACTACCAAACTCGAACTCAAAAAGGTTTAGGCGTTTACTACTACATTCCTAAGCTAGAATCGATGGAAGAAGCTCAATGGTGGAATGATGTTTTCTCTTTTACAGAAGACTATTTCAACACGCCAAAAGGCACAATCAGAGCGACAGTTCTCATTGAGACTTTACCTGCAGTTTTCCAAATGGATGAAATTCTTTTCGTTATGCGTGACCATATCGTAGCCATGAATTGTGGACGCTGGGACTACATATTTAGCTATATCAAGACACTGAAGAACCATAAAGATCGTATTTTACCTGACCGACACGGTATCGGGATGGACCAAGAGTTCCTCAATGCTTATAGCCAACTTCTGATACGTACTTGCCATCAGCGTGGCGCTTTGGCAATGGGTGGAATGTCAGCCTTTATTCCGAGCAAAGATCCACAAGAAATGAAACGTGTCACAACTAAAGTGATTGAAGACAAACAGCGTGAATCCCAAAACGGTCACGATGGAACTTGGGTCGCGCACCCAGCGCTAGTTGAACTTGCGATGACGGTATTTAACTCTCACCTTGACGGAAAGATAAATCAGCTCGACTACCAAAGTCCTAATCACGAAATTAACGCTGAGTTATTGTTGAAACCTTGCCAAGGGATCCGTGATGAGGCGGGCGTACGCAAGAACATACGTATTGCGCTTTATTACATTGAAGCATGGATTCAAGGTTTCGGCTGTGTACCTATTTACGGCTTGATGGAAGATGCAGCAACAGCAGAGATCTCTCGCGCCAGCATCTGGCAATGGATTCACCATGGTGTGCAGCTTGACGACGGACAAACGTTCACCGATCAGTTGTTCCACACATGGCTGTACCAAGAAATTGAAACAATAAAACGCGAAGTCGGTGATGCACGCTTTAACGCCGGACGATTTGAAGAGACCGCAGATCTTTTCTATAAATTGTCTACGGCGAGCGAGTTTCCGGCTTTCTTAACTGTACCAAGCTACGAGCTATTACAGCAGCCAAATACCTAAATTACTTAATATTCAAACGATATCGGTAGGCTATATTGTCCAAAGTCATCACACTAGGTGACAACATAAGCCGTGCCGTTCAAGACCGCGTAGTTTTACGCCAATCCCCCTCTAATCAGATCGTAACATCGCTTGGTTAGAGGGAGTTAAGTGAACGCAACGAGTATTTCAAGTGAGATGGGTATAGGTGTGTTGTAATCCTCTAAACCTAGGAGATAACATGGGAAGTTTAACTCTTCAACAAGCACTAACCATCATTGATGGCACCTTAAAAGCAGCTAAACATGGCCGCACAGCGCCTTTAACAGTCGCAATTCTAGATAGCGGTGGCAAACTAATTTCTTTGCAGCGTCAAGACGGTTCAAGCATGATGCGGCCTGATATTGCGATCGCCAAAGCTTGGGGAGCTCTCGCTCTTGGTTGCTCTTCTCGGAAACTAGCCCAAGACGCGGACAGTCGACCTGCATTTATCTCGGCAGTCAATGTCCTTGCTCACGGTAATATGGTTCCTGTCCCCGGTGGATTACTGATCCGTGATGAACACAAAACTGTGTTGGGTGCTATTGGGGTAAGTGGTGATATCTCAGATATTGATGAAAGTTGCGCCTTGGATGGCATCGACAGCGCAGCTCTTTTTAGTGATGAAATAATGCAAGCCTAGTCATGCCCTTAGCTATCCTCTTAGTTATTGAAATTTCAAGGCGTTTCTTATCTAGCACTTTCTTCAACTTAGTTTGTAGTGGTCATAAAAAACCGAAGCTTAGCTTCGGTTTTTACTCAAAGTTCAACGAATTACTCGTAAGCGTTCAACCAAGATTTTAGTAATTGGTTAATGTTTTTTTTCTGTGTCGCCGTTAAAGACTTAACCAATTTCTTTTGAATCTCTACATGTTCGATGATCATTTGATCAATCAAAACCAAGCCTTGTTTCGTCAATTGAACTTCAACACTTCGACGATCTTCTTTGCTATGCGAACGTAAAATCAAGTTTTTGGCTTCGAGCTTATCTAAGCGATTCGTCATCGCACCAGAAGTTAGCATCATGGATTCAATCAAACCTGATGGTGTCAAACGATAAGGCTTACCTGAACGTCGCAGCGTCGCGAGCACATCGAATTCACCAAGTTTCAAATCATATTTTTTATGAAGCGCGGCAATCTCTGTTTCAATATATTTTGAAATACGAGCCACTCTGCCGATCATTGCCATTGGTTCGGTTTCTAAATCTGGTTTTTCTTGAGCCCACTGCTCTACTACGCGATCAATTGCATCCATCTACAATCCCGGTCCATTATTGATTTGACTAAGTAAATTTAGTTTAACATAAAGATACTTTACAATCACATATTATCGGTATAGAGTTCACATAACTACTTATCTTAACGTGAAGATACTTTTGTGAATATATTGCTTGCAATGATCCCCGCATTTTTCTGGGGTACTACTTATGCAGTGACGCAATTTACGCTAACGGATTGGCCACCTTTATTGCTGGGCGCTCTACGTGCACTACCAGCAGGCTTGATACTACTCGCCATAAAACCAACGCTCCCTAAAAAAGATCAGTGGCCAGTGATTTTCAGCCTTGGCCTTATTAATATCGCCACGTTTTTCAGCTTAATTTTTGTTATGGCTTTAACGCTACCCTCTGCGATTTCAGGGGTTGGGATGATTTCGGTACCGGTTTTTGCCATTGTTTTCCATTGGATAGTTAAAAAACAGCGCCCACATTTGATACAAGCTATCTCTGGCGTTGGTCTTATTGTTCTCGCGTGGATGTTATTCGATCCAAGCCAAATTTCGCTTAATCCTGTCGGTTTAATTGCGATGTTTAGCGCCATCATGTGCATTATTATTGGTAGTAGCATCACCAAAGCATTGGGTAATCGAATGCACTGGTGGACTGTACTAACTTGGCAATTGATATTAGGCGGCGTAATCCTTACTGTCGCGACCACTATCCATGCTGCAATTAACTTTCAACCGTATATTGATGTATTGACTGGTTTTGATTCAAAAAATCTCTTTGGGTTATTATGGATTATTGGCCTCAATACCGCTTTAGGCTATGGCATGTATGTTTGGCTATTACAGCGAATGTCTGTCGTTGATTTCACTTTTGGTGGCATCGCAAACCCTATCGCAGGTATTACGTCAGGACTAATTTTACTGGGTGAATCTTTTACCCCGTTTCAACACTCTCTCATGGCGGGAATGATCATTCTTTCTCTGCTCCCACAAGCAATTATGGCTATTCGACAACAGAAAACTAAACTCGTTGTTGAGTGAGACTTGACGATTATCTCGCTCTCTCAATTCGTTTGAGGGCGAGAATTCAGTGACGAAGTCAATTTATCATTCATCACTTAACGCAATTTGCTTCTGTGACTAACATCTCACATCTGTTTTTTATTCAATAAGTCTGTATAATTCGCCGCTAGCAATTTTTCTTTAACTTCTCTTGATTGGCGTTTTCTGATGTTCAGTGGCTATCCAATCTTTATATACCTAGGAATACTTCTTTGATATCTACCGCTAACATCACCATGCAATTTGGTGCCGAGCCTTTATTTGAAAACATTTCTGCTAAGTTCGGTAACGGTAACCGTTACGGCTTAATCGGAGCCAATGGATGTGGTAAATCAACGTTCATGAAGATTCTTAGCGGTGCGTTAACGCCTAGTTCTGGTAATGTTTCAATCACTCCTGGACTAAAACTTGGCGTATTAAGCCAAGACCAATTTGCGTTTGAGCAATACAACGTTATTGACGTTGTTATCATGGGCGATCGTAAACTTTGGGAAGTAAAACAAGAACGTGAACGTATCTATTCTCTGCCTGAAATGAGCGAAGAAGATGGTATGAAAGTAGCGGAACTTGAAAGCGAATTCGCAGAGATGGACGGCTACACTGCGGAAAGTCGCGCTGGTGATATATTACTTCAAGCTGGTATTGAAGAAGAGTTCCACTTCGGTCTAATGCAACAAGTTGCTCCAGGTTGGAAACTCCGCGTGCTATTGGCTCAAGCCCTATTCGCCAATCCAGATATTCTGTTGCTTGACGAACCAACCAACAACTTGGACATTCATACAATCAACTGGTTGGCTGAAGAACTGAACCAACGTAAGTGTACGATGATCATTATTTCCCATGACCGTCACTTCCTAAATTCAGTATGTACTCACATGGCTGACATCGATTACGGCGAACTGCGCATTTACCCTGGTAACTACGAGTACTTCCTTGAAGCATCAGGCCTAATTCGCGATCAGCTATTAGCGAGCAACGCAAAGAAAGCAGCTGAAATCAGTGAGCTTCAGGATTTCGTTAACCGATTTGGTGCGAACGCATCGAAAGCTAAACAAGCAAGTTCTCGCGCTAAAAAGATGGACAAAATTACACTTGATGAAGTGAAGTCAAGTAGTCGTATGAGCCCATCAATCGACTTTGGTGAGGGTAAAAAACTTCACCGCCTAGCGTTAGAGCTGCAAGATCTTGGTCATGCTTTTGGTGATGAGCTGTTATTTGAAAAAGGTAACTTGCTGCTTGAAGCGGGCACTCGTCTTGCGATCATTGGTGAAAACGGTGTTGGTAAAACGACGCTGCTACGTTGCTTAGTGAATGAACTTGTGCAAACTCAAGGCGTCGTAAAATGGTCAGAAAATGCATCTATCGGCTACTGTCCACAAGACAGCACCGCTGATTTCGATAATGATCTGACTATTTTTGAGTGGATTTCACAATGGCGTACTGTGAAGCATAACGATTTAATGGTTCGTGGTATTTTAGGCCGCTTGCTATTCACCGCTGACGATGCGAACAAAAAAGCAAAAAACTGTTCTGGTGGTGAGAAAAACCGTTTGTTGTTTGGTAAATTAATGATGCAAGACATCAACGTTCTTGTTATGGATGAACCGACTAACCACATGGATATGGAAGCGATTGAAGCACTAAATAATGCGCTAAAGCATTATCAAGGCACTTTGATCTTCGTTAGCCATGACCGTGAATTTGTTTCTTCTCTTGCTACCTCTATTATTGATGTTAAAGATAAGAAACTGGTGAACTTCCAAGGTACATTTGATGAATACCTAGCTCACCAAACTAAAGTGCTAAGCGTAGCATAACGAACGAACAAGCATTATTTATCAAGGCCGTAACCCGGTCATTAGAATTACATATTAGTGGCGCATATCGTATAGCGATAGGCCACTAATAATGAAGGAGCTTTTCATGACTGATCACTTCATGACTGACGAAGAAAGAATTGAACTACAGCAGAATAACCCATTGCACGGTCTAAAACTTGAAGACATGTTGCAACAGCTTGTTGATCATTACGGCTGGGAGATTCTTGACACAGCTATGCGTATGAACTGCTTTAACACAAAGCCAACTATCGCAAGTAGCGTGAAATATTTAAAGAAAACCGAATGGGCTCGTGAACGTGTAGAAAACTTCTATCTTTACCGTTTTAAGCGTATGCCTAAAGCGTCGGATCTTGAATACACAATGCCACCACGTGCGCGTACTTTTCCACATGGTTTAGAGCCTCGCGAACCAATGGTACTAACGGTTGAATCTATTTTAGCGTCTCAAGCTAAAGCGGCATCAGCGCATAAAGAGAGAGCATCAAGACAACGCGCTGAACGCTCTCGTTTTCATCGCCGTTAATTCTAATCTGGTATGCATCTATCACTTCAGGCCTATAACGCTGGTTTTATCGATCTGATGCGTGCTTCTATTATTGGATAGATTTATACCCAAAAGCCAAACTATTAAGTTTGGCTTTTTTGTGGCTTTATTCCGTCAAACCTAGCCTACTCCCCAAAGTTGTCATTTATCGACACTAATAGGCAATTAAACTTACAGTCATCTTATCTTCATATCGGCCATGGGCTGCACCCGGTACAGCGGTGTTTTCAAATCCCATCGTGAAACGAGATTGGCTATTTTTTCCAGTATTCAAAAAGATTGGAGCCCCGTGTTCAAGTTGACGTCCTTGCAAACTCACGGCGTAAGGAATTTTATAACGTGATCTTGCAACATTGACCAAGTAACCGTCATTTTGCGAACGAACCTCCAACTTAACCGATGCATTGCTGGTGACTATAATATCCAAATCCCTCTTATTTTTTTGAGTCAGATTGCCCATATTCACCCTCACATTGGTACCTGAGACTGTCACCCACTGCTTATTCTTCGCTTCTATGCGGGCACGAACAAAAGGCTTAATTGCAAAGTTTAGTGATGCATACACTGGGGTAATATGACTATGAGGCGTCACGACGCTCACGGTAAAATCACCGTGATAATGACCGGGCGTACTCTCTTTTCCATTGGGAATATGAACCCAAAAATCGATTTGTCGCTGACCCAATGTCGGCAGTATAAATGCGCCTTGTGGGTTACGTGTGACACTTTTTCTTTGAGTACTGAGTATTGACGAAGTAATTTTCCCCGTCGGGCCTTGAACAACATGCTGCCAACCATTGGTAGGCTTAATCTCAATCGCGTTAACACACGAAGCTAATTGGCGATCGAGCTGCACTGTTCCTTGAAACCACAAAGCATTTGGCTGAGTCACTAGCGCAGAATTCGCTGTATTAGCAAACTGCACAGTAAACTGACCAGCACACTGCTCTTGTTGTGTTGGTTGCGCGAACGTACGGATTGACAGCCCGAACCATAAACAAAAACAGAGGATACGTAATACATTAACGCGCTGATTATTCTTCATCGCACTCACCTCGGCATTCAACCTTAATTTGCCCTAAATCAACCAAACTTGAGCTAGTGGATGGTATTTCGATAGCCACAGGGAAAACATCTAAACCATAGAGCTCTATTGAATACACACCATCACCAACCCCTTGAATATAAAAACGACCTTGCTTGTTAGTAAAAAACTCCACTGCATTTTCATCTCCGATAATTCGCCCTTGGCGATAAGCAATCGGCTTTCCATCTGCAAAATACAAATACCCATTTGCAGATAGTGACGCATCGGAACCCATCAAAAGATAGTGTCCAGTCGCCGCACCCGGAGATATATCAAGAGTTCCATCCCCCCAGTCATAACCTAATGGTGCATCAATCACAGTGTAATCCATCGAGTTACTACTAAAAGGCTGCGAAACCGAGAACAAACCATTTATATTGGGCGATGCCAATGCTAGAGCTTTCCCCTCTGTATTAACATCGAGGTTCGCCGTCGCACCTTGTAGTGTCGGGTGTAGCGCAGCTACCACAAAGGGCCCTGTCGATGTTCTTCCCCACCCCCAATGTCCATCAACCATCCCGATGGCGGTTGCTAGACGCAACGCGCCATGATAAGACTCGCTATCATCATGGCGATTAACATGACGTATCACTTCCGATTCGGTTCGAAATCGGTTTGCAGTGTAACTCAGCTCCGCTTTTTGCTTTTGTTGATACTTATCTTGTTCGGCTTCAATACGTACGCCAATATCACCGACATAATTGCGTCCTTCATTATTGAAAAACACACGACTACGTTCATTATTGCTGTTGTAAGAGATCCCCAACTGATTGGCACTTTCACGCGAATACCAATTGTATTCAAAATTGATCAGCCATCTCGAGTCTGGCTCGGAATAACGATATGAATCCTCATATTCAGTTCCTACCCCTAACGTTAATCCACCTCTGCGCCAATTGAGCAATACCGAACTTAATATGTCATCTCCCTCAACCGCATACTGTGAATAGCGTGCTGCGAAGCTCAAATCTAACTCATTATTTATTTGCCAAAAGTAATTGGCCAAATATTGGGTATAGTCACTAGTGTTCGCATAGATATTATCCCCACTTTTCCATGGTGCATTGTTGAACTTATCTGACTGTTCAACGGCAAGTCTTAGGTTCGGAGACTGACTGTCACCACTACCAATCACGCTATTTTCATAGTCAATTGAGCCTATCCAGCCTTGATTTCCTTTGACTATTGGATTATTTGAGTTGTCGCGCTCATTATGACTCACAGAATACCGCGCAGTAATATTTCCCACCGGACTTTTAAACGTTGCCAACGCACCGAGGATCCCCCCATCTTGAGCAACAAGACCATTCGCGCCAACGGTCAACCAGTCCGTTAAACCATATTCTGCAAAGCCTGTCGCCAACCAGACATCTTCATAATCAACGCCTTGATTGCCATATTTAATTGGTCGACCTAAAGAAAAAGCATAATCAAGCAAACCCTCTTCAAGCAGTTTGGCATTATAGAATTGAGTAAAGCGCAGCACTTCTTGGTTGCCGGAAACATAATTAACAACCACGGTGATGTCATTCGCGCCATTGTCTAAAATGAGGTTTTGTAAGTTATAACGACCTGGCTCTAAACGGCCTCCGGAAACTCTTTCTCCGTTGACGTAAATTTCTACTTCAGCTGATTCTAACAAGACAAGTTGCTGGCTACTCTGAGGGCTGATCTCCCTATCAGGCTGAAGCTGTTCGTAGCTGCTTTCAAAGGAAAATCCACCAAGAGACATTCCATAAATATGTCCAGACTCCCCCGTTAACACATCACCAATGGAAAATCGTAGAGGCAAATTGGGCCGGTCATGAAACGCTGTCCATTCACCACGTACAAATTCTGATGTTTCATTATCAGATTCAAAATAATTGGCGAGTTGAACGTTAATTCCCTCTGCTCCGCCAAGATTCATTTGAGATAACCAATCAATAGAAGAGGACCACGTTTGGCTGTCATCATTCCAATCATTGTTGTACGCGAAATTGAAACTGTTCAGCCAACTCACCGTACCACTTGGCGATGCTTCAAAGTTAGGATATTGGGATGCCAGCTCAACATTTTGCTCATTAAGTAATGCTGGCTCTAGCGTGACGTAAAGGAGTAAAGATTCACCGTCAAGGGCGACGTCAATTCCTTTCTCTTTGAGTTCATGCATCGAAATATAACTGGCTCTCTCAGTAGGGAAATGATTCTCAACCCATTGCTTTGAAATACGATTACCGAGTAACTCAATAAGTGGAGCAAAAGCAATAGAGGTCAATGTCATACCATCAACTTCTATAGGCAAGTCTCCTAACGCCTTTTCACCATACACCAAAGGCAATGATAAACGGTAGGTCCCTGCTGATACCGAGGCCGTGAACATTGCCACAGCAATGAGTGCTAATATCGACCGCCACATAAACATTCCACTTCCATTTATGTTTACTGTTACTGTGTAAGTAAAGGTTGTGCATTAACTTGTGCGCTTTGATTAGGTACTAAGTATTGCATCGGCAATAACGGCTCAACTTGTTGCCAATTCCAACTCATTGCCTCCCCACCCCATGTGACATTGTAACTTTGCTTGTCTAATTCAATAACACTACTACCCGTGTTAGTAATACGTAAATTAGGCACACTCGATTTATCAAGAATAATTTCACTCACATATTGCTCTTGTACGTTAGGTGGTGAAATAAAAAGCAGCGCACCGATACGGAATAGCATTTGAACACTATCGTTATCGGAATCCGATTTTAATGGCAATTGACTAACGATGACTCGATAGGATTCCGCACTTTGTTTAACATTGCCAATGTACTGCACTTTGATCGATTGGGACTTACCTGGAGCGATTAAGACTTGGGGCGGAAATACCAATAGGTCATCAGTTTCATTCAAAGTCTCTTCATTATTAAATACCACATGTCGTTTTACTGCCGTCACTTCTATCGGTAATGGAACTAAAGAAGTATTGGTCACCTTAAAAAAAGTTGTCGCACGATTTCCTGAATCAGCACTAAATTGAACCATAGGAAAAAGTTCAAATGCCAATACATTGATTGGCATAGCAACAAGAGCTAAAAATACGATTTTGAGATTCTTCATAACAATCCCTTACAGAATAAAAAGGGGGATAAATTACCTCCCCCTTATATATTATCTAGTTGTGGTAGAGCGATACCCACATTTCACCGTTGTACTCACCCCAACGCGCACCGGCTTGAGGTTTTGAGGTCATGGTTAATTTATGTTTCTTAAGGTCGCTTTTATCAATGTCATTACTGACATTAATTTGGCGTTCAAACCGGACCACTGTATCTTTGTCTTGTAAGGTTTGGTTCTGTCCTTTAAAACTGTATTCCATTGGAATTACATCAGCATTTTCGTTTTCAAAAGCATAAGGGGTAATAAGGATTGTCGCTTTAGTTCCATAGGAATTACACCACGTGGTAAAAGCAAACTTTCGTTCATGCTCTTCACCTTTAGTTAAATCAAAGCGAAGTTCTGAATTTTTTGATGTTATCTCACAACTTTTTGGTACATAACCAGAAAAGTCAACGTGAAAATTCGCTTGTCCTTCAGCGGTATCATCTGACAGTGTACTTGCCGCTGCACCTGCTGAGTAAAGTAGCGCTATAGCAATACAACTCACTAATCGTTTCATTTGTGTTCTCCTTTACATTCGATTCTTGCGTTTATTCACGCAGCCTTGATAAATCTGTTGGTATAAAAGTACGACTAAGCCGATATATTTGATATCGGTCAGATGACTAATCAAGACGAATAAAAGGATGAAGAATGGCTACTATTTGCGGTAAATTGATTTAAAACAAGTTTTATACTTCTGGTTCCGCCAAAAGTGTATTGAGTTGACTGCGACTGTGCTTTCCTGTTTTCATTAAAATATTAGATACGTGTGTTTTGACTGTGCTCAAACCTAAGTTCAATTCAGTGGCGATTTCTTTATTTGTGTAACCCTGTACAACATACAAAAAAACTTTTTGCTCTTTTGACGAAAGGCCGTATTTCGCGCAAACAACTTCAAACGAACTGGTTGTTGTTACACTCTTTTTCATTGATGAACGCAGTGATGATGACATCGCTTCGCGACTGAACCATAATTGCCCCCCAATGACGGTGCGAAGCGCTTTATGCAATGATTCAAGCGTTTGTTCTCTCTCAATAACGCCACAATAACCTAAGGCAATAAGTCCAAGTACGCCCTCTAAATCTACTCGTATCGCGTTAACAATAATCCAAGCCCCACCACGAGAAAGTGGTGATATCAATAATGCAGATGGGTTACCTAATGTCGTTCTGTCATACACAATCACAGTGTCATCCGTTAAATTCCATAGGTTATCTACTGAACACTCACAACGGAAAGTATAAGATTGAAACGAAAGCGATAAACTAGCCGTGATCAATGACGACCACTGAGTATCGGAAGAGACGATATACACAAACTTTGTACGCATTGAGTCCCTTTTTGTTATGTATCAACAAAAGCTTAATAAATTCAGCTGGTGAATAAATAACCATTTTACTCAATTAACAGAATGTTATGTCGATTAATGTCACAATCTTAACTTTTCTTAATTCATCACCACGGCTTTCTTCTAAATAACTCACTTGAGACGCCTTTCAATAACCAATTTGTAGGCTCGTTAATAGACTCAATTCCGTTAAGTGATCACTAAAGACTGAAAACAGAACGCAAGGATATTCAAGATTGATATGATATCGAATCCACTTTTTCCAATTGTCGTTATTATGATACATATAAGTTGATTATAATTGCAGGGAAAGGCAAAGTGCGCAGGAGTATCTCAGTAATAATTTATCTAGGTGAATAAATCTCCTAGTTTTGACTCTGATACCACGCGAATATACTGTTCTAAGTGACTCTGTTTCCCCTTACGCTGCGCTTCATTTTTACTGGATATGTCTATACATGAGAACGTTATTTAACAATCGTGAACTATCGTATGAGCTTTTAAGCTGTGCGTTTAAGTTTTCGATTGTGCCATTTCTTTACATTGTTCCCGTATTCGTGTTCCAGATAGAAGTTGACTCTATATACGACTATCTATTGGAGGTCACTCGGCTTTATAGCGTTATTTTATTAACATCGTTACTCGGTAAACTGGTCAATTCAAAAATGATCAGATTTGGCCTCATATTAGCCATCATCAATGGCGTTTATGATTCAGTCACTGAAATTGTCATTCTTCAGCAAATGCTAGTATCACCATTTCCGTTCGTGGATGCCTTACTTGATGAAGCACTACTTATTGCTGGTTATGGTTGTATTATCAGCGGGCTCTATCAACACTTTATGCAAATCAACAGACTGACACTGACAGATAACCTAACGCAATGTTACACGCGTTCAGCGCTAAATCTCATTCCGATTGGCGGCTACCAACTGTTCTATTTTGACCTAGATGACTTCAAAATCATCAATGATACTAGAGGTCACAATGTGGGAGACAAGGTGCTCACCACTTTTTCACGTATGTTGATTCGCTCTTGTGACGATACAGGCTACGCCTTTCGCCTTGGAGGAGACGAGTTTCTAGCAATTGTTGATGTCGATAAAGCTGTACACTTTATTGATGTTTTCACTAAAGCGTGTGATCTCGAAGAAATTAAAGTTAGCTACGGCACTTCCGCTTGTTTTGATAACAACTTCAAAATTGCGATTTCTGAAGCCGATGAAAACTTGTATGAAATGAAACAGTGTAAAAAGTCTTTCTCCGATCAGAGTTTCGAATCGGACTATTAACTTCAAATAATGAATACTTATCTAGCCGTGAAAACAAACTGCTAATAGCTTATTCCACACAAATTAATGGGAACAAAAAAGGCGACGCTTTTGATAAGCATCGCCTTTTACATTTTAGAACAAAACCGGCTGATTACTTGTTTTTATTACGAATCATATTGCGTAAACGCATACGACGCTCTGCATCACCTTGACTTGAGTCACTTGGGTTATTTGTACGTGTTCTGCGGTTTTTAAATGCTGGTTTAGTCTGCATTTTTTCAATCAATGCATCACGGTTTTTTGGCTCATAGCCTTCTTGCTCTTTGCGATAAATACGTTGACGAATCAGCGTTTCTACCTGCTGTAGTGTTAGCTCTTCTTCACGGTTTACAAATGAAATCGCATGACCTCGTTGTCCAGCACGACCAGTACGACCAATACGGTGCACGTAATCTTCTGCTAGGAAAGGCATATCAAAGTTAACAACGTGAGGTAGGTTTTGAATATCAAGGCCGCGAGCCGCAACATCTGTTGCGATCATTACACGAGCTTTACCCTCTTTAAACTCTTCTAAAGCACGACGACGAGCACTTTGCGCTTTATCACCATGACACAATACTGCTTTGATACCATCAAGTTTAAGCTCTTTCACTAGCTCGTTAGCGGTTTCTTTGTAGTTAACGAAAACCAGTACTTGTTTCCAGTTCTTACGACCAATCAGCTCAGACAACAGCTCACGTTTACGTTCTTGCTCAACAGGGTAAACCACGTGTGCTACTGTTTCTGCTGTTACATTTTCACGAGTCACAGCAATACGTTTTGGCGCACGTAAAATTTCACCCGCTAGTTTGTTCATTTGCGCTGAGAACGTCGCAGAGAAAAGCATGGTTTGTGGCTTGGTTGCAACGCCTTGCATGATTTTTTCAATCGCAGAGATAAAGCCCATATCTAGCATACGGTCTGCTTCATCAAAAACTAAGAATTCTAAGTTCACTAGCGATACGTTTTTCAGTTCTAAGTGCTCAATCAAACGACCTGGTGTCGCAACAAGAATATCAACACCTTGCTCAAGTGCTTTTTGTTGAGAAGCCATTTTCTCGCCACCATAAATAGCAACGCTCTTTAATTCGGTGTATTTGGTGTAGTCAGTAATGTTTTGGGCAATTTGAGCCACTAACTCGCGAGTTGGAGCCAAAATCACAGCACGAGCTTGATGACGGTTGCGAGATTTCTGTTTGTCCAAAATATTTTGGATAATTGGTAAGGCAAATGCCGCTGTTTTACCGGTACCCGTTTGAGCATTAGCAAGAATGTCATGGCCACGACGAGCCATAGGAATCGCCTGTTGCTGAACTGGGGTTAACTTAGTGTAGCCACATTCAGTAAGAGCTTTTACGATTTCTGGAGAAAAATTTTGTGATGCAAATGACATATCTTGTTCCTAAAACTAACGGCTACTGCCAAACATAAGCATAACCAAAAATACGGTGGCAGATTATAATGCAAGAACTCCCAAGTGGGAGACTTATTTTAGAAGATCACTCAATATAATCGCTGATTTCCCCTTATCTGAGTAAAATTCCAACCCAATCTTAACAGATTAGGCCTGATTATTTGATCTCATAAGATGAAAACCGCTTTTATGCTGATATTCGTTTTGAGTCGCTAATCTAAAACCGCTACTATTTTTTACGATAAAATTCAAACAAGCTCGAGAAATCACGCTCTCCATTCCCTTGCCCATTGTGCAAATTAAACAGATTCCGAGCTAAACTCCCCATGGGTGTTGAGGTCTGGCTCTGAACAGAGGCTTCCATAGCAAGCCCGAGATCTTTAGCCATCAATTGACTCATAAAGCCGCCTTGGTAACCATTGCTCGATGGCACGTTTTCCATAACGTCTGGACAAGGGTTATAAAGTTCAAGTGCCCAATTTCGTCCAGAACTCTGCAGCATTATTTGTGACAATACTTTAGGATCTAAGCCATTTTCAATCCCAAGATTAAGCGCTTCACACGTTCCACTCATTAAAATACCAAGCATCATGTTGTTACAAATCTTGGCCATTTGCCCAGAACCCGCTTCGCCTGCGTGAAAGATATTCTTGCCCATATGGCTCAATACCTCTTTCGCATCTGAGTAGTTTTCAACGGTTCCACCAACGATAAACGTTAATGTCCCTGCCGCCGCTCCCGAGACGCCACCAGACACCGGTGCATCGACGAAATTTAGGCCTTTAACTTGTGCTTGAGCCGCTACACTACGTGCGGTTTCAGGATCTATGGTGGAAGAATCAATCAACAAGGTACCTTTTGATACATGATTTAGGACCCCATTATCGTCAAGGTAGACGCTTTTGACATGATGACTAGCTGGCAGCATGGTGATCACCACATTCGCTTTTGCGACTGCGCTCTGAATACTGTCTGCTGCAATCGCCCCTAAAGAGGCCAACTCCGTCACAGTGTCACGATTGAGATCGAACACCTCAACGGTAAGGCCTACTTTAAGTAAATTCTTCGCCATCGGCGCGCCCATATTACCAAGCCCAATAAACGCTATCTTATTCATTGATTTTCTCTCCCTGTTAGATTGTTGATTCCGGCTTAAGCTCATATTGTGGATGGCACGTGGTGTTTACTGACGAGAAAAAGTATTCCAATAATTGCGCAGGAACCGATGATACATCTGGATATAACCATGATGGTTCATGTGATTTGTCAATGACTAAGGCTCTAACTCCCTCTCTGAAATCCCCCTCAAGCCCACAACGTAATGTAAGGCCAAATTCAAGGCTAAAACACGCTTCCAAAGATAATCCTCGATTCTGGGTTAACTGCTGGTAGCAAATATGCTGAGAAAGTGGACTACCATATTTCAATGCTCGCTGGGCATTTTTAAACCACTCATCGTCAATTTGAGCATGGTTGATTCGTTGAACAATCTGAGCGAGTGATGCCGTGACAAGATGTTCATCAAAGCAGAAAGTCTGAATCGCCTCTGAGAGTGGGGTTATCAATCCAACACCTTGCAATGGGCATTCTACCGATTCCAATATTGACGCGATGGTGTGGTGGATATCAGTTGAGGTATTCCAATGTGTCGAGGCCAACATTGCCAATACGATTTCTTTGGCTTGAGGTTCAACGATCCATTGACATAAGCCTAAGTTTTTCATGTCTATCGCATTAATCTGCGCGGCCGTTAAACCAAGAAATAACGCCTGATGCTGGGGCAATTGATTGAGAAAATAGGTTGCGCCAACATCTGGATATAAGCCAATTTTGCTTTCTGGCATCGCAAATCGAGTATTATTTGCAGCTACACGATGGCTAGCTCCCATATACAAGCCAACGCCGCCTCCCATTAAATACCCATGCCCCCAAGCAATAATGGGTTTGGAGTAGGTATGAATTAAGTAATCACACTGGTATTCAAGGGTAAAAAATGTCGCCATTGCTTGCTGAGCGGCCTGTGGTTCTTGCTCTTTATTTTCTAGAGCACGATAAATCGCTTGAATATAGCCACCAGCGCAAAATGCTTTTTCTCCATTCGCATGCAAAAATACAGCAACAATACTTTCGTCCTGTTGCCATTGCAGTAGCTGCTTATGGAGCTGCTCAATCATATTAAATGTTAATGCATTCAAAGCCGTTGGGTTATCCAGTTCAAGGATACCAACTAACGCACCATCAGCACACTTTATGTGTGACACATTTATTTTGCCCGTCATGCTCGTTCCTTTTAGCTGTTGGTCCAATTTGGCTTACGCTTCTGCAAGAAAGCGTTAACTCCTTCGGTTTGATCTTGCGAATCAAATAACTTTAGAAATAACTCTCGCTCAAGCAGCAAGCCCGAAGCATGGGTTTGGCTACGCTGATTCTGGATCAGAGTTTTACACGCTGAGACCGCTTTAGGTGATTGCCCTGCAACACGTTGTGCTAACTTCATCGCACATTCAGCTGCGAGACCGCTTGCTGTTACTTCTTCAATTAAACCTATCTTATGCCCTTGTTCCGCGCTAATACGTTCTCCACATAGAATTATGCGTTTCGCCCATCCCTCTCCAACCAATGCCGTTAAGTTTTGTGTACCACCTGCACAAGGAAGTAACCCGACAGACGGCTCAGGCAGAGCCACTTGGGCCTGTTGCTCTGCAATGCGAATATCACAAGCCAGTGCGGCTTCCAAACCTCCGCCCATGGCATAACCATTAATTGCAGCAATAGAAACACCATCGAAAGCCGATAACGCTTCAAACGCTTCCGCAAATGCAAACGCCATATCAGCTGCTTGGGATTTGTCACCTGAAGCAAATGTATTTAGGTCTGCCCCCGCCGAAAAGAATTTTTCACCGTCGCCAGTCAGTACCAACGCATAAACTGCACGATCTTGACTTAGCTCATTAACCAACGCTTTTAGTTGCCGTAGTGATTCAAGCGTCCATGTGTTCGCCGGAGGATTACACATGGTTAGTTTGGCAATGTGCCCGTCTCTTTCTAATCGAATTTCTGCCGACATAAATACTGACTCCTTACCGTTACGTTAGCTTGTTTGTAAGTCGCCGTTCTAAAGCAACTCAACACCTTCTGTAAGTAGACGCCTTGCGATAATTAGGCGCATGATTTCGTTGGTTCCTTCCAGTATTTGATGGACACGCACATCTCTAAAATGGCGCTCTACCGGATACTCTTTGATGTATCCATAACCACCATGTATTTGAAGGGCTTGGTCGCACACTTTAAATCCTACATCGGTTGCGAAACATTTCGCCATCGCGCAATACGCGCTCTTTTCACTATGTTTGGAATCCAGTTTCGCCGCTGCGAGTCGCACCATTTGTCTTGCTGCAACCAGTTCGGTCGACATATCTGCGAGCTTAAATTGTAGGGCTTGAAACTGAGCGAGATGGCGACCAAACTGTTTTCGTTCTGTCATGTAGCGCTTTGCTTCGTTGAGCGCTTGTTGCGCGGTACCGACTGAACAGGTCGCGATATTAATTCGCCCGCCATCAAGACCGAGCATGGCAAATTTAAAACCCTCACCCTCTTCACCAAGTAGATACGAGGCTGGAATTCGAACATTTTCAAACGTAATCATTCGAGTGGCCTGACAGTTCCATCCCATTTTGGCTTCTTTTTTGCCATAACTGATCCCCTCACTGTCTGCTGGCACGATAAAAGCAGAAATGCCCGCGGCTCCCTCACCACCACTACGTGCCATAACAACGAGTACATCAGTATCACCCGCTCCAGAAATAAACACTTTCGAACCATTCAGTACATACTCTTCATCATCTCGCACTGCACTCGTCGTTAGAGACGCCGCATCTGACCCCGCATTTGGCTCAGTCAAACAATATGACGCGAGCTTTTCACCGGTGACTAACTGGCTACTAAATTGTTCTGCTATCTCAGGTTGGGCAAAGCTAGCAATCATCCAAGTCGCCATATTGTGAATGGTCATAAAAGCGGTGGTAGCGGTACACCCCATGGCGAGCTGCTCAAATATAATCGCTGCATCAAGACGTGAAAGCCCAAGTCCTCCATGTTCCACGGGCGTATAAATACTTAAGAAACCCAACTCACCCGCTTGTTGAATCACATCTTTCGGGAAGTGAGCTTGCTGATCCCACTCCGATGCATTAGGAGCAAGCATTTGATCAGAAAACTGTTTTGCGGCTTCAGCGAAAGCCAGTTGTTCTTCATTTAATTCAAAATCCATCTTGAGCTCCTAAGTTCTATCGCTTTTTATTGCAGCTTAAGTCAACATTAACACTTGGGCTAAAGTGATTATCTAAACTGAATAGTCATATTCGGACCGCTTGGAATATCGTCATCGAACCAACGCGCTGTTACTGTTTTCGTTTCTGTGTAAAAACGCACGGCTTGTTTACCATAAGCATGCAAATCGCCATAAAAACTGCCTTTCCAGCCGGTAAATGAGAAAAATGGTAAAGGAACAGGGATAGAAACATTAATCCCCACGTTGCCCACTTCAATATTGTGTTGGTACTTTCTTGCTGCAGCGCCACTGGCTGTGAAAATTGAGGTTCCATTCCCATAAGGATTAGCATTTACCAGTTCGATAGCTTCATCCAAACTGTCTACCTCTATCGTCAACAATACGGGTCCAAAAATCTCTTGCTGATAAATCGACATTTTGGTTGTGACTTGACTAAATAGTGTCGGGCCGACCCAGTTACCATTGGGATGCCCTTCCACCTCACAGGCTGAGCCATCAAGCAAACAATGTGCTCCAGAAGCTTTTCCTTCATCAATTAAATCTAACACCCGTTGCTTAGCTTGTGCACTAATCAAGGGGCCATAACCTGCCCGCTCATCATCCCAAGCCCCCGGGTGAATATGAGATAATTGCTCTTGAAGTTCAGGGATCCATTGCTTGGATTCACCAATAAAAACCGCCACAGAAATAGCCATACAACGCTGGCCAGCAGCCCCTACAGAGGCACCAACCAAGTTACTAATCACTTGGTTTTTATTCGCATCAGGCATGATAACCATATGATTCTTTGCCCCTGCAAATGACTGTACCCGTTTAAGGTTGTCTGTACCGGTTTTGTAGATGTACTCCCCTACAGAAACCGAACCAACGAATGAGATAGCTCGCACACTCGGTTCTGTCAGAATCCTATCGACTTGCTCTTTCTTCCCATGCACAATTTGTAATACCCCTTTCGGCGCACCCGCTTTTTCAAACAATTGTGCTAGCTTCATCGCAGTCAAAGGCACTTGCTCTGAGGGCTTTAATATAAAGGTATTGCCACAGGCGATGGCCATAGGAAACATCCACAAAGGAATCATTGCTGGAAAATTGAACGGTGTGATGCCAGCACAAACACCAAGCGGCTGAATATATGAATAACCATCAATATTGGTTGCTACATTTTCAACGGTTTCACCCATCATTGAGCTGCAAATGTTGGCCGCCTGCTCAACAACTTCGATGCCTCGCCAAACATCCCCTTTGGCATCCGCTAGGGTTTTGCCCGTTTCACTAGAGAGTAAAATCGCAATATCGTCATGATGTTCTTTAAGCAAATGTTGGTAACGCAACATCAAACGCGCGCGCTCTGGCGCAGCAACTTCTTTCCATTGTTTGAATGTTTGGGAAGCATCGGTAATCGCCGCATTCATTTCAGACTCAGTAGCACAAGGTACTTGGGCGATAACTTCGTTAGTGGCGGGGTTGGTCACCTCTAACCAGTGTGTTGAACTTGAATCAACAAATTCACCACCGATATATTGTTGTACTTTATGTGTCATGTGCACGTCCTTGTGAGTTTTATTCTGGTTCAGTTGTCGTCATGGTTGTAGCTAAAGTCTAGCTGCAAAGAATAAGTTCGCTATGGGGGCGTTAATCATGGCAGATGACTGATAATCAACCGGCAGATCAACCTGCATTTACGCTTTATAATCAAAACATTTCGATAGCGATTGCCGTCGCTTCGCCACCGCCAATACATAATGATGCGATTCCACGTTTGCCATGAGTTTGCTTTAAGGCATGAATAAGCGTGACGATAATTCGGTTGCCACTTGCACCGATTGGATGTCCGAGAGCACAAGCGCCACCGCGTGAATTGACTTTCTCAGGGTCAAGATTAAGTGATTGAATCGCATGCTGAGTTACCACAGCAAACGCTTCATTGATTTCCCATAAATCTACATCCTCCTTATCCCAGCCCGTTTTTTCTAGTAGTTGTTCAATGGCGTAGACAGGGGAAATAGTGAACTCTTCGGGTTTGCGAGCATGTGTCGTATGAGCGACGATTTTTGCTATAGGTCGGAGGTTTTGTTCTATCGCAAACTCGCTATTCACTAAGATTAAAGCTGACGCTCCATCGGAAATCGAACTTGAATTGGCCGCCGTCACAGATCCATGTTTGGCAAACGCAGAGCGTAATGTCACCATCTTGCTCACATCAACCTGATGAGGATGCTCATCATTAGTCACATGAATTGTAGAGTGGTGATTTGCAACGGTAACTGGAGCAATTTCGTCGATAAACATTCCATTTTCTATCGCATTTCGAGCTCTCATCACCGAGTCTTGTGCCCAGTTATCCATAGATTCGCGGCTATATTGATACTTTTCAGCCATGCGCTCTGCGTACACGCCCATCAACTCGCCTTGGTAGGCGTCTTGTAAACCATCATAGAACATATGATCGAGGACTTGATCATGACCCAAACGTAATCCTTGGCGTGCTTTTTTCATGATATAGGGCGACGCTGACATATTTTCCATTCCACCAGCTACGATTGCTCGCGCACTTCCTGCTTGGATCATGTCATGTGCCAACATAACGGTTTTCATTCCAGAACCGCACACTTTGTTAATTGTCGTGCATCCGACGGATTCTGGGATTTTTGCACCAAGGCTAGCTTGACGAGCTGGCGCTTGCCCTACCCCTGCGGGCAGAACACATCCCATCAATACTTCACTGATTTTTTCGGCATTGAGGCCACTTTCTGCTAAAGCTCCCTTTATTGCTTGTGAGCCTAAATCGGTAACTTCAATGTTTGAAAACACTCCTTGAAATGATCCTATCGGAGTACGTTTTGCGGCAAGAATCCATGTCTCGATGATCATTTCATTTACCTTTTATTGACGTTTACGTAATAACTATACTAACATTTACGTAAACGTCAAATTAAGCCAGAAACACAGCAAAGTTCAACGAAATGTAAAAGGTAAACCATTGTAATTAAAGAAAATAACAATACATTGCAATTCATTTCCTTTAACGTTAACGAGTTGTATATTCGCGCAAGAATTATACGAAAATCGCAGGTTTGGTAATGAATACATTTAAGATTAGCGAACTCGCAAAAGAGTTCGATATTACGACCAGAAGTATTCGCTTTTATGAAGATGTAGGGTTAATTGCACCCGCTCGAAAAGGCAGTACTCGAATCTACAATGGGCGCGATAAGATTAGATTAAAGCTCATTCTGAGAGGGAAACGTTTGGGGTTCTCTCTGGCAGATATTAAAGAGTTGTTTGAGCTCTATGATACTGATCAAAGTACTGAACAATTAGCTTATATGATCCAGCTAATCGAAGAGAAGAAAGCCACATTGCAACAGCAAAGTGACGATATCAACGCAGTAATGATGGAGTTGAATGCCGCTAAATCGCGATGTGAAAACACTCTAAAATCCATAAATGGTGATACTACCACCTGAGCACTTTCTAGAAAGCTCGTCTTAAGGGTTCTTATCTTCTAGGAACTTGGGTGGGGTAAAGCAAGGAAATGCAATGAAATCGACCTATATTCCCCTCCACTTTGGTTATGATGAGACTATTGATTTACTACGAGACCAAATCAACAGCTTTGCCACCAATGAAATCGCACCTCTGGCCCACTCTATCGATCAATCCAATGAGTTCCCAAATCACCTCTGGGCCAAACTCGGCGAAATGGGCTTACTCGGGGTCACGGTATCAGAATCTTACGGGGGAGCCGAAATGGGCTACCTCGCTCATGTTGTCGCCATGGAAGAAATTAGTCGCGCTTCTGCATCCGTCGGACTCAGTTATGGCGCTCACTCCAACTTATGCGTGAATCAAATCCATCGAAACGGAACCCAATCCCAGAAAGAAAAGTATTTACCTAAACTGGTCTCAGGTGAACACGTTGGCGCTCTCGCAATGAGCGAGCCCGGCGCAGGTTCTGATGTCATTGCAATGCAGCTTAAAGCTGAGCGAAATGGTGATGTTTATATCCTTAACGGCAATAAAATGTGGATCACCAATGGGCCGGATGCTCATACCTATGTCGTGTACGCAAAAACCGCCCCTGACTTAAATGCGAACGGAATTACCGCATTCATTGTCGAGCGTGGTTTTTCTGGGTTTTCACAAGCGCAAAAACTCGACAAACTGGGCATGCGCGGCTCCAATACCTGTGAGTTGGTTTTTAATGATTGTCACGTACCCGCAGAGAATGTGCTCGGGTTTGAAAATCAGGGCGTTAAAGTTCTCATGAGTGGTTTGGATTATGAGCGAGTCGTTTTGGCCGGCGGCCCACTAGGTATTATGCAAGCTTGCATGGATTTGGTCGTTCCGTACATACATGACCGCAAGCAATTTGGGCAAGCTATTGGTCAGTTTCAACTGGTGCAAGGAAAAATCGCAGATATGTACACCCAAATGAATGCGGCTAAAGCCTATGTCTACACCGTCGCTGGTGCTTGTGACCGAGGTGAAACCACCCGAAAAGATGCTGCCGGCGCGATTCTATATAGCGCGGAAGTTGCGACTAGAATGGCCCTTGATACTATTCAATTGCTTGGTGGTAATGGGTATATCAACGAATTCTCCGCGGGACGTTTATTGCGTGACGCCAAGTTATACGAAATTGGCGCGGGAACTTCTGAAATACGCCGAATGTTAATTGGTCGTGAGCTATTTGACGAAAGCCGATAACGGTTAACGATACCCATTTTACAATGCCAGGGGAGAAAAGATTTATGGCTTTGTTATCGAGCAAAATTAATACTCAATCTGAGCAATATAAAGAGAACTATCGCGCGATGGCAACATTAGTTGATGAACTTTATAGCGTAACAAACAAAATTGAAGATGGCGGTGGTGAAGCGGCTCGAAACCATCAAAAAAACAAAGGAAAACTATCCGTTCGAGAGCGTGTTTTGGCGTTAGTTGATCCCGGTTCTTCCTTTCTAGAAGTGGGTCAATTCGCCGCATGGGAAGTTTATGCTGACTATGTGCCTTGCGCCGGAGTTGTTGCTGGGATCGGATTTATCGACGGCATCGAATGCATGATAGTCGCCAATGACGCTACGGTAAAAGGAGGCAGTTATTACCCTTTGACCGTAAAAAAACATCTCCGTGCTCAAGAAATTGCTGAAAAATGTCGCTTACCTTGTGTCTATCTTGTCGATTCTGGTGGTGCTAATCTCCCCCGTCAAGATGAAGTTTTTCCCGACAAAGACCATTTTGGGCGCATATTTTATAATCAAGCTCGCATGTCAGCAAAAGGCATCGCCCAAATTGCGGTCGTCATGGGACTATGTACCGCTGGCGGGGCTTACGTCCCTGCCATGTGTGATGTGTCTATCATTGTCAAAGATCAAGGGACCATCTTCTTAGCAGGACCTCCTCTAGTAAAAGCCGCTACCGGTGAAGAAGTCAGCGCCGAGGATTTAGGTGGCGCTGATGTCCATTGCCGCACTTCAGGGGTTGCCGATTATTGCGCCGAGAACGATCACCACGCTTTACAATTAGCTCGGCAAGCCGTAGCTCAAATTAATCATGTTAAACCGTCACAATTACGAAAAAAAAACGCCCAACCCCCTCGCTTTTCCGCGCAAGAAATTTACGGCATTGTTGGAACCGATCTTAAAAAGCCTGTCGATGTAAGAGAGGTCATTGCCCGCATGGTTGACGATTCGCACTTTGATGAATTCAAAGCCTTGTTCGGTGAAACCTTAGTGTGTGGCTTTGCCCATTTACATGGCTATCCGATAGGTATTGTTGCGAACAACGGTATTTTATTTTCTGAGTCCGCACAAAAAGGCGCCCACTTTGTTGAACTGTGCGCTCAACGAAAAATCCCACTGCTGTTTTTACAAAACATCACCGGCTTTATGGTTGGCCAAAAATATGAGGCACAAGGTATCGCAAAACATGGCGCGAAAATGGTGACAGCTGTCGCTTGTGCCGATGTGCCGAAATTTACCGTGATCATTGGGGGCTCATATGGTGCCGGCAATTATGGTATGTGCGGTCGAGCTTATGATCCAACCATGATGTGGATGTGGCCAAATGCACGAATCTCTGTCATGGGTGGCGATCAAGCTGCTGGTGTAATGGCACAGGTCACCCGAGATATAAAAACTCGCAAAGGCGAAAGTTGGAGCGACGAACAAGAAAGCGAATTTAAGCGCCCTATCATTGAGCAATATCAACAGCAAAGCCATGCTTATTATGCCAGTGCCCGACTCTGGGATGATGGCATCATTGATCCAGCAAAAACACGAGATGTGGTTGGGTTAGCCCTTTCTGCTGCGCTCAATGCTCCAATTCCAGAAAGTAAATTTGGTATATTTCGAATGTAATCGTCGAATCGAACATTCTGACTATACTTAACAAGAGGTTAAGTCTCAGTATCAACAAGTTGGCGTATTAAGCTTCACTGCTTACTGTGAATCAAGGTTTCAATTACTGACATAGGAAGTCGCATGAATCGATTACTACTTACTCGGGACGAGAATGGAGTTGCATGGCTGAGCTTAAATCGCCCAGAAAAACACAATGCTTTTGATGACAAACTCATCGCCTCGTTTTTGACGGTGCTGGAGCAACTCAGCCAAGACGATTCGCTAACTGCGCTTGTGCTCACTGCTCAAGGTAAACACTTCTCATCCGGAGCAGATCTTCACTGGATGCAATCCATGGCAAATAAAACCGAGAAACAGAATTTGCAGGATGCTCGACAACTCGCCAAACTTCTATACGCGCTAGATAATTTCAACAAACCAACCATTGCTTTAGTTCATGGTGCCGCATTTGGCGGGGCTTTAGGTCTTATCTGTTGTTGTGATATAGCTATCGGGACCCCAAACTGCCGTTTCTGCTTAAGTGAAGTAAAACTCGGGCTCATCCCAGCAACAATTAGCCCCTATGTCATTCGGACCATAGGTCAACGTCAAAGTCGTCGTTATTTCCTCACCGCTGAATTAATAAAAGCTGAAACGGCATTATCTTTGGAGATCTTACATCAAATATCTTATCAACCAGAAGAGACTGTAGAGCGTATTTTAGGTCAACTGCGCAACAATGGACCCCAAGCTCTTAAAGCAGCAAAAGAACTCTGTTTACAATGCCATAATCACCCCATCGATGAATCAATCATTGAGTACACCAGTCATGCTATTGCAACGGCTCGCGTCTCCGCTGAGGGCCAAGAAGGGCTGACTGCATTTTTTGAGAAACGCGAAGCCAGTTGGAGGAGCGATGATTAAAAGAGTATTGATTGCTAACCGTGGTGAGATCGCTTGTCGAATAATCAAAACAGCAAAACGAATGGCGATAGAGACCGTTGCGGTATATTCCGATGCGGATAAACACAGCTTGCACGTCAAACAAGCTGACTACGCAGAGCATATTGGTCCCTCTCCCGCAAGTGAGTCCTATCTTAATATTGATGCCATCATCGTAGCCGCAAAAAAATGGCAAGCGGATGCAATCCATCCAGGCTATGGTTTTCTCTCTGAAAATGCGTTATTGGCGCAAGCTTGCTGTGATAATGACATCGTTTTCATCGGTCCATCAAGTCGGGCGATTGAGCAAATGGGCTCGAAATCCCAAGCAAAAACGATTATGGCTAACGCAAAAGTACCTCTCGTACCCGGTTATCACGGTGCTGATAACAGTGTTTCGCATCTACTTGCTGAGGCGGAAAAAATTGGCTATCCCGTCATGCTTAAAGCGACACAAGGTGGTGGTGGTAAGGGCATGCGAGTGGTCCACAACGCTTCTGAAATGCCATTGGCTATTGATGGCGCTCAGCGCGAATCTCTTTCAAGTTTTGGCGATGATCAGTTACTAATTGAAAAATGTATTTTGAAGCCTCGTCACGTCGAAATTCAAGTTTTTGCTGATGCTCATGGCCATTGCCTCTATCTCTCGGATCGCGATTGCTCTATTCAACGTCGCCATCAAAAAGTCGTGGAAGAAGCTCCAGCTCCCGGCTTATCGGAGCCACTGCGTCAGAAGATGGGTCAGGCTGCTGTTCTTGCAGCTAAAGCCATCAATTATGTCGGCGCAGGGACGGTTGAGTTTTTACTTGATGAAGATGAGCAGTTTTATTTCATGGAGATGAATACTCGTCTTCAAGTCGAGCACCCTGTCACTGAATTAATAACAAACATTGATTTAGTCGAATGGCAATTCAACATCGCTTCAGGTAACGCGTTACCTATTACTCAACACCAAATCACACACTACGGTCATGCAATAGAACTTCGGGTTTATGCTGAAGACACGAACAACAACTTTATGCCATCGACTGGCCGTATCGATTACATGATGACACCACCATCAAACCATCACATTCGTCTTGATAGCGGTATAGAGCAAGGCAATCAAATTAGCGAATTCTATGATCCGATGATCAGTAAATTGATTACATGGGGAGAAACAAGAGACATAGCATTGACGCAACTTAAGCAAGCGTTAAAGCAATATCAGATTTGTGGCGTCACTACCAATATCGGTTATTTGTACAGTATCATCGATCAAGCCGCCTTTGCTGATTCAAAACTCAATACTGACTTCCTCGTTGAGCATCAAGATTCAATAGCGCAGCTGCAAAATATAGCTCCGTCAATTTGGTTAACCTTTGCGGCTGTTGCTCGCAGGCTCCACTTAGTATCAGCCAAGAGTGAAGCCTCTCCCGCACCAAGCTCACAAGGGTTTAGACTGTCACAAAATAACCAATTCCGTTTCAATTTCACCCGCGGTAGTGAAAATAGCGAAGTTCTATTAACCGATAACAATCAATATTCATTTGATAGTTTCAAGGTCACTATTGATTCGGATATCTCCCATGCTTTCGTCGTCGACATAGACATAAACATAGACCAGTCAAAACAAATTACCATTGAACTAAATGGCGTACGATATTGTTATTCTGCATTGATTGATCAGCATGACACGACAATTTTCTTTTTAGGGCAACAGCGTACATTCGCTCATCATGCAAGCTATCAACCGATTGATGATACGACGGAAGATCTCAGCCCTAGTGCACCGTTAAACGGACTCATATCAGCCATTCTTGTCAACGAGGGCGATAGCGTTGAAAGCGGGCAACCCTTGTTAGTGTTAGAAGCAATGAAAATGGAATACACCATCTTTGCCCCACAACCAGCAATGATTGAATCCATTCTGTATCAAATTGGTGACCAAGTTCAACATGGTGCGGTGTTGGTGCAACTATTAGCTGAATCTAAAGATTCTCCGATGAATACGGAGGGATGAAATGCTTCCAAATAACGTCAATTTAGTTGAAGTTGGACCAAGAGATGGACTACAAAATGAAAACGCTGTCACTCTTGAAGATAAAATTCGACTCATCAATCGGCTAAGCCAAAGTGGCCTTAAACATATTGAGGCTGGCGCATTTGTTTCCCCCAAATGGGTCCCTCAAATGGCAGAATCGGATCAGGTTTTCAAACAAATTAACTCAAATAACGATGTTATTTATAGCGCCCTAACACCTAACCTAGCCGGTTTAGAAAGGGCAATAGAATGTGGTGTTAAACAAATTGCGGTATTTGGCTCCGCATCTGAAACATTCTGTCAAAAAAACATCAATTGCAGCATCTCACAAAGCCTCACTCGCTTTGAGTCTGTCATCGCACTAGCAAAACAACATGGTATGAATGTCAGAGGCTACCTCTCTTGTACCATGGTATGCCCTTATGAGGGCGTCATAACGCCAGTACAAGCCGTAAACGTCGCTAAGAAACTGTTTGATATGGGCTGTTATGAGATATCACTCGGTGACACTGTAGGGAAAGCGACACCAAATAGAGTCGAATCACTACTCAATCAAACGCTCCAACATTTGCCGAAAAAGGCCGTTGCTGTTCACTTTCATGATACCTGGGGGCAAGCATTAGCCAATATTTATCAAGCTTTGACGATGGGGATTAACACCATAGATTCTGCAGTTGCAGGCTTAGGTGGTTGTCCCTATGCACAAGGTGCAAGTGGAAATGTCGCGACGGAAGATGTCATCTACTTGTGTGAAAACCTAGGCATAGAAACCGGGGTCGAATTAGCAACAATCAATCAAGCTGGCTGGGAAATTTGTCGCTCACTTGCAAAAAGACCTATTTCAAAAGTGGCATTAGCGTTAGGCGACCCCTATGCACTTAAAAACTGATGTAATTCAAAACCAATGTACTTCAAAACAAGTCGCGCATTTAAGCGTTGCTCAAAGAAAACATAATTAGACAGATCTTAAAGTACTTCGTAAGCAATACGATACACAGCGTGATATGGAAATTCACGGCAAATCACACATCTCTATGCGTCTCGATTTGACTCAAGGATATTGCATTTTTAGCGTTATCATTATGTTAATAAAATACTATCATATCGACTGAGCTACATTGACGTACACGTAAACGTAAATTAACATCATTTTAACAACAGCATAAAATAGACTTCACTTTAAAAAGGAATCTAACGTGAAAATATTAGTGCCAATCAAAAGGGTTATCGATCCCTACATCAAAGTTCGTGTCAAATCAGACCATACTGATGTCGAAACCAATAACGTTAAGATGACCATTAATCCATTTTGTGAAATTGCCGTTGAAGAAGCAATCCGACTAAAAGAAGCCAATCATGCTGACGAAGTCATTGTCGTCACTGCGGGTGGACAACAAAGCCAAGAGCAACTGCGTACTGCCCTAGCATTGGGTGCTGATCGAGCAATCCACATCGAAACGGTGGACAAACTTGAGCCTTTAACTGTTGCTAAATTACTGCAAGCAATCGTCCATCAAGAACAAGCCGATTTAGTGATTACAGGTAAGCAATCTATTGATACGGACAACAACCAAGTCGCACAAATGTTAGCGGCGCTGCTCGACTGGCCTCAAGCGACGTTTGCTTCAAATATTGAAATCAATGAGAAAAACATAGAGGTAGAGAGAGAAGTCGATGGCGGTTTAATGACTGTCTCAATGGCACTACCGGCGGTAGTTAGTACCGATCTTCGCTTAAATGAACCTCGCTTTGCCTCTTTACCTAATATCATGAAAGCGAAACGAAAACCCATGTCTATCGTTACTCCTGAAAGCCTTGGTGTCGAGATCATATTTAGCCAAACGGTTATTGAAGTCATGCCACCAGCGCAGAAAAAAGGAGGTATAAGAGTAGAGTCGGTCACAGAACTGGTCGATAAACTTAAAAACGAAGCAAAGGTGATTGTATGAAAAACCTAATTATTGCTGAGCATGATAATCAAGACCTTCATGCTGATACATTGAAAGTCGTTAGTGCGGCACACCAAATCAGTTCTGACAACACCATTTTGGTTATTGGCTATCAATGTGAATCTGTCGCGAACCAAGCGAGCCAAGTGGATGGCATCAAACAAGTATTGTGCATTGATGCGCCCATCTATCAACATCATTTCTCTGAACACTTGGCTCCCGTGATCGCGCAGTTAGCCAATAACTATCAAACCATACTCGCCAGTTCATCTTCCAAAGGAAAAGATCTTACTCCACGAATCGCAGCAAAATGCGGTGTAGGACAAGTATCGGATATCATTCAAGTCATTGATGAAGCAACGTTTATCCGCCCTATTTATGCTGGTAACGCTCTTGCCAAAGTCACGACCAAGGATGCGCTAAAAGTCATCACAGTTCGGACTTCCGCTTTCGAAGCGACAACAGTTTCAAATAATCATGAGAATGACGTAGAGATTGTTCAGCAATCCATAGATTCATCATCTCTAGCTCATACCAATCTGCAAATAGCCTTTGTCTCCGAGTCCAAAACGGAAAGTTCTCGCCCAGAATTAACCGCAGCGGAAGTCGTCATCTCTGGTGGTCGAGGAGTAGGAAGTAAAGAAAACTTCGCCTTGATAGAGCAACTCGCCGATAAGTTAGGAGCCGCAATTGGTGCTTCACGTGCGGCGGTTGATGCAGGATTTGTCGCGAATGACTTACAAGTCGGTCAAACCGGTAAAATCGTCGCACCAAAACTGTATATCGCTGTTGGTATTTCTGGCGCTATACAGCATCTAGCCGGAATGAAAGAGTCCAAAGTCATTGTCGCGATAAACAAAGATCCCGATGCACCAATTTTTGAAATCGCCGATTACGGTTTAGTCGGCGACCTTTTTGACGTTCTACCTCAATTAGTGGAACAGCTTTAACTTAAGGTTTAGGGCAGAGTCTATTTCTCATGCTCTTTCTCATCGTTATACGCATTATCCAGTCACTCATATAAACGTCAGCCATTTGCAAGATTAGAGGAAAACATGTCGCACAAAACACCAATCTGGGCGCCGTCCACCGAACGAATTGCAAATAGCAATCTCCATGCATTTATCCAGAGCATTAATGCTCTTTCACTTTATGTTCCTATCGATGACTACTCACAGCTCCATCAATGGTCGATTGAACATAGTGACGAATTTTGGCAACAGACGTGGCACTTTAGCCAGATTATTGGCGATATGGGTAATGAAACCCATCAAATTGGATTAGAGAAGTGGCAAGCCCCTTGTATCAACAGAGATAAGATCTGGTTTCCACAAGCCAACTTAAATTACGCAGAAAACCTCCTTGATCATAGTAGAAAAAACCCTAACGAATATGTTATACGTTTTAGCAATGAGCGTGGTGAACACCAACAAATCACAGGTCAACAGCTACTCAATCAAGTCTCAATTGTGCAGCAATGGCTTGTTAATTGCGGTGTAAAAAAAGGCGATGTCGTTGCGGGTTACCTACCCTACCTACCGCAAACCGTTATCGCGATGCTTGCGACAACCAGTTTAGGTGCAATATGGACATCAACATCGCCAGATTTTGGCATAGATAGTGTTCTGGAACGGTTTGGCCAAGTTGAACCTAAAGTGCTTTTTTGCTGCAATGGATATCAGTTCGGTGGCAAATATTTTGATATGAGAGACAAAAACCATCAAATTACTGCACAACTAAATGTTATGTTGGGTCACCATGATTTAGCTGTGTGCGAAATCGACGATATTGCTTTCAATCACTCACAAGCTCACGGTGAACCGAGTAAGGATGATGCAACGAAATATGATTCGAACATAGAAAATAATCAAAACACATACATTAACTGGCAATCACTACTCGAAAAATACCACGACGCTGATGTGGCGTATCAAAGAGTGCCTTTCAATCACCCCTTATTTATCCTCTACTCCTCCGGCACCACCGGTCAGCCTAAATGCATCACGCATTCAGTGGGTGGGACATTACTCAATCACTTAAAAGAACATCAACTCCACTGCGACATTAAACCGTTCGATAATGTCTTTTATTACACCACATGTGGTTGGATGATGTGGAATTGGCATGTATCGGCTCTGGCCAGCGGCGCAACGTTAGTCATCTATGATGGTAGCCCTGTTTATCCTGATGCTTCTGTATTATGGACACTGGCAGAACATGACTCAGTCTCGCTGTTTGGGACTTCAGCAAAATATTTAGAAGCTCTTGAACACGCTAACTATCACCCTAAAAATAACCACAACTTAACTTCACTACAAACGATCTGCTCTACAGGCTCTGCACTCTATCCAGAGCAGTTTAGCTTTGTATATCAAAACATTAAGACTGATGTCCATTTAGCCTCCATTTCCGGTGGAACTGATATTTGTGGCTGCTTTGTATTAGGTAATCCCATTTCTCCGGTTTACAAAGGCGAATGCCAATTCTCTGGTTTAGGGGTCGATGTGCAAGTATTCAATGACGCGGGTAATGCAGTTGTCGAACAGCGAGGCGAGTTGGTTTGCAACAACTCCCTACCGAACTTCCCAATAGGTTTTTGGAAAGACAATGGCGAGCGTTACCACAATGCATATTGGAATAAATTTGCTGATGTTTGGCACCATGGCGACGATGTCATGCTCACAGCTCAACAAGGGTATGTTTTCTTTGGTCGCAGCGACACCACCTTAAATCCCGGAGGCATTCGTATTGGTACTGCTGAAATCTATCAACAAGTAAACAATCTCCCCGGTATTGTTGACTCCATCGCGGTTGGGAAGCTACAGCAGCAATCTGAAGAAATTTGGCTAATGGTGAAACTTGAGGAGAGAACTCAGTTAACACCCGAACTGACCGGTGTAATTCGTCAAACATTGAAACAAAAATGCTCCCCAAGACATGTGCCAAAAGAGATTTTCGCCATTAGCGACATCCCAAAAACTCGTTCAGGTAAATTGGTTGAGCTTGCAGTTAAACAAGTTATTAATGGTCAGGAAGTCAAGAACCTAGGGGCAATTGCCAACCCAGAGATATTAGAAGAAATAGCCAAACTTACAGCGAGAACGTCCGTATAACGATTACACAGCCACTAGGTCAAAATATTGCTTGTTAAAGCAAAGACTAAATCCATAAAGAAAAACTATTACGGTAACGTAAGTACTAATTTAACCAGAAAAGCGTCGAGCCAGTCGATCGGTTAGGTTTAGAATCGCCTCAAGGATCTCTGGCTCTTCAGCTACATGACCAGACAAAGGCATCACATCCAATTCGATGTTTTGATTCTTTTGGTAAAGTTGCCACGCCTGCTCTAGTGGACACACCATGTCATAGCGACCATGAATGACGAAAGTTGGGATGGCATTTATCGTTTTCATGTTGGCTAAAATCGGACGATGAGAAATAAAAAACTCATTCAAGCTGTAGTGAAGCTGGATAATTTTAGCAGCATCTTTAGCGTCACCACCTCGACAACTTGTAGCATCTTTCAACGTGATATGAGCCGGCGAAACTAATCTAACAAGATGTCGCTCCCATTGATTCAAAGCTTCACTCACCTCACCACTTCGTTGTGTATCACTATCAAGCAATATCGTATAGAAACTACGTAGCGGCGTTTCTCGTTCACAAGGTGTTAAGGTAGACATCAAATTTTGCCACGCTTCAGGAAATATTTTTGCTGCGCCACCATGGTCATAAACCCAACCCACATCGGATTTTCGTCCTAAAAACACACCTCTTAACACTAATGCCGTCACCCGTTCTGAGTGTTGCTGTGCGTACGTAAGCGCCAACGCCGCTCCCCAAGAACCACCAAAAACGATCCATTGCCTAATCGCTAACGTCTCTCGAATTTGCTCTAAATCATTAATCAAATATTCGGTTCTATTGTTCTCTAAGCAGCCATAAGGTTGAGAGCGACCACAGCCTCGCTGGTCAAACAATATGATTCGATAAGAATGTGGATCAAACAAGCAACGATGAGATGGTCGACAGCCTGAACCTGGCCCGCCGTGAAGAAATACGATTGGAATACCATTGGGGTTGCCGCACTCTTCAACGTAAATCTGATGAACGGTTTCCCCCTCGTTGGCTCGCATATCAAATAAATGTACCTGATATGGCTCAATATCTGGATACGGAGATCGCATGCTATCCTTTCCTACTCACTTGTTTGGGCGAAAAACTAAAGATAGCCAATACTGATACAATCATTGTCGCGACTAAAATAACCATAAACGCTTCGAAGTTTAATTGCTGATATAAGGCAAACCTTAGTAACTCCACACAGTAACTAAAAGGATTAAAGTCACATATCCAAAAAAGCCAGATACTGGCTTCTTTCATCTTCCAAAGCGGATAGAGAGCACTAGAAAGGAAAAACATCGGGAATATCACGAAATTCATAACACCTGCAAAATTCTCTAGCTGCTTTATTTGGTTCGATAGAAGTAACCCCAGCGCTCCTAAGAAAAATGAAATTAAAAAAATTGCTGGCACAGCAGAAAGATACCCTAGCAATGGTGTATCCACACCGACAAGCTGAACAATGATAAGGAAAATACAGACCTGTAATAAAGAAAGGATCGCAGTTGCAGTGAGCTTACACATTAACAAGAATGGCCTCGGTAGCGGGCTCATTAACAGCGATTTCATACTTCCCATCTCACGATCATAAACCATTGAAAGTGAGCTTTGCATTCCATTGAAAAGTACGATCATACAACACAGGCCTGGGGTAATATATTGCTGATAAGTAATATACGTCCCATAGGGTTCCATAATGGAAACGCCTAATGCACTTCTAAAGCCAGCGGCAAAAACCACAAGCCAAAGTAGTGGACGAATCAAAGCACTCAATAAACGGGTTCGTTGCTGCAAAAAACGTAAAAACTCACGTTTTAGCACTCCAGAAAAACAGTAGCGATATTGTTGAATATTCACATAATCTCCGGATTTTTTGTCAGTTTATGGTACAACTGAAAAACATCTGATACACCATTTTGCTCACAGAGTTGCTCACTTCGACCTACGGCCCTAATTTGCCCTTTATCCAGTAAAATCAGAGCATCGTCCTTCGCCACTTCGTCCATCAAATGCGTCGCCCACAAAATACATATTCCGCGCTCATCGGCAAGTTGTCTAATGTGTTCAATAATTAGTATGCGGCTATCACTGTCTAAACCCACCGTCGGTTCATCCAGTAGAAGCACCTCTGGTTTATGCATAAGAGCGCGTGCAATCTCGAGTCTTCGACGGTGACCGCCATTTAATGAACGAACACGTTCGTTCAAACGTTCAGACAAGCGTAACCGGACAAGAATATCTTCTATATTATGCAAGGCTTCCATAGAAGAAAGCCCATGTAATGACGCATGATAAAGTAGGTTTTGTTTCACTGACAAATCAAGATCCAACGTGCTTTGTTGAAATACTACCCCTACTTTTGCCAGTGCTTTTCGTTTCTGTTCTTTCATCGAAAGTTCACAAAGTTTGATAGAACTGTGCGAACTTTCAGATAACCCAGTCAGTAATGAAAAGAGCGTACTTTTTCCTGCGCCATTGGGTCCAAGTAAAATATTGAACCCAGCGCCCAGTGAAAAATTGAGATCTTTAAGTACGTCTTTACGACCGTAACTGTATGACAAATTTTTCACTGTGATACTCATAGAACGTCCTTGATAGCGACTCCCCACGGGTAACGACCTACTTTCACAGACTTAACCACTTTCATTTTTTTGACATCAATGACAGAAACATCTCCGCTCACACCATTTGTTGTCAGCAATAAACTCTGATCTTTGTTAAAACCTAACTGCCAAACACGACGCCCAACCAATAGGTATTCGTCAATTGTTAGATCGTCACGCTTGATAACCGCAACATGGTTCGCTGGGCCTAAAGCAACAAACGCATATTTACCATCATCACTTAACTCAACACCAACAGGTTGAACGCGATCGCTATGAATCCCATCCAATTCAAACTTAAATGTCTTAATAATTTTACGAGTAGGTACATCGATCACAACAACTTCGCCACCAATCTCAGAACTTACCCAAAGACGCTTACTATCTTTTGAAAACATCGCGGAACGCGGTCTATCTGCCACAAGTGTATTGTCAATATTTTCATGTGTCTCTGTATCAATCCAGTGAACCATATTGGTTGTTTCTGATGTCACAACAACAATTTTACCATCAGGGCTTACAGCTAGGCCCTCAGGCTCTACACCCACATCAATCTGAGTTTTGACCGCGCGAGTTTCGATATCGATAACCGTTAATAACGCATCATCTTCATTAGCGGTATAAATCGTTTTACCATTAGGGTGAAGAGCAATGGTTTCTGGATCTTCACCAGATGGTAACTCACCAATCACTTGTTCTGTTTTGAGATCTAGAATTTGAATCGTATCAGAATCACTGGCACAGATATAAGCTTGTGTGTGATCGTTATTAAAAATGATCCCTCTTGGGCGTTGTCCTACTGGAATTTGCTTAACAACTTCCAAGCTATCCATGTCAATGACTGAAATATCATCATCTTTCTCATTAGTAACGTAAGCTTGTTCAGACGCGCTAACCAGCGTTGGCGACAAGTTAATTGCGGCTCCAATTAACAAAGAGTATAAAAGTGATTGTTTCATAATTGCTCCTTTTGTGTGATGCATTGAGATTCCTCAATATCAAAACCTAACGTATCAAGTTCCGTTCTTGGATGAAGCACGCCCGCTTGAGGCGAGAGCGATACTAGGCTATTTGGCTGAATTAACGCCATGGGTATTCTCAACTGACCACTCCAAGATCTAAAGCTGAGTTTTCTTCCTTTGTAAGCGGCCAATTCGAAGTCGTCAGACTTAATAAATGTCTGTATTTCTAGATGGTTATTGGTTTTTTGTTGATGTACTGCTTGTGCAACACTTCGCACGGCAAGGTAAGCACTAAAGTCAAGCTCGTTCATCTGTCGTTTTGCTTGCAAGCGGAAACGTTTTTGTAATTGTGCAGCGCCCCATTGCTCAATCACGGAATGCCAAGTTAATGCTTCTAACCCAGCAGAGCCGACAACAGGTCGAGGAATATAAGTATTAAAAGGAATGTATTCTGCGAAATCTTTAGATTTATCGGCGACATAAACAACATCATAGTCATCCATTGTTTGTGTAAATAAAGGGACTTCTTGCTGTGCACTACGTCTAAGGTCAGAATCAAAACTCCACGTTTTCTCTGCGACGATATCTAAACCAAAGCGCTTAGCTGAACGTTTGAATGAATCATTCAACGCAATATCTTCATCCTTACTCCCGCTCACCAATAACACTTTATTCAAACGTCGACTGAGTAACCACTGGGCAATCGCATCTGAACGCATCGCATCACTAGGAGTCGTGTGCAGAACAGACGTGAGGCATTGTTGATATCGCAGTCCATCTGCTGACTCACTCACGTTAAAGATCAGTGCTTCTTTGCCTTTTGCCCACGCGTTGGCTCTAATCAATGATTCCATGGGTGCATCAAGAATAAAAACGCGCTGTCCTTGAGAATAATCCAGTGACAGATGTTCAATTAAATCAGCACTCTGTTCAAATTCTGAATAATCCAACACAAAGTGCTGCTTAAGGAATTTGCCAGTACTGTTTGAGTCAGCAATACCTAATTTTGCTCCTTGAAAACCGCTATCTTTTGGCGTTTCAATAACGTTAGATAAAGCAGGTGGCTTTTTTACATTCAATTTTAAGTAATTAAACTGTGTTTCTATCTGTTGATTTTTATCTGACGCTGCAAAAGAACTATCTATATAAACTATTGGCAACATACAAACACCTAATATTAAGGCCCTTATATTCCTCATGCTAACCTCTCTGGTAAAAATCTATTTAAAACCATTGCTTACCAACATCATATAGGAAAGATTCTCAAACTTAAAATACCAACAAAATAAACACTATGAATTATAAATAACTGATAAAAAAGAATTTATTTAAACTTTAGCCTATAAAAATAAATGTATTACATACTAAAGGATGAGAAGGAACTAGGCCAAAGTGTAATTAGAATTGGAAACTTAGCTGGCTAGTATGTAATTAAATTAATCTAGAAAAATTATCATAAGGAATAAGCAATGAAAGGAACTCTCACTAAAGGTAACTGCCTGTTAGCTTCATTATTATTAGCGAGCTCTTTTAATCTTTATGCCCACGGAGCTGTTACCCCGCAGTCAATTGATACTTCTGAATTACCCCAACTTGGCGAAGAGTGGCTGGATGAAAACCCTTATCGCCAAGAAACTGGTGCAACAATGAAAAATATTATTGATCTAGGCGCCTCCGCTTATAACCAAAATTGTGCACGTTGCCATGGCTTAGAGGGAATTTCTGGTGGTATTGCCCCGGATTTACGTTTATTGACTCCAGATTTCGATGGCGATGAATGGTATGGCTACCGAGTTCAAAACGGCGCAGTTCGAAACGGTGCGGTCTACATGCCGAAGATGACAGAACACCTTTCCCAAGAAGCTCTTTGGTCAATTAAAACGTGGTTAGAGTCTATCAGTGAAGATATTTAATTGTTTAGTCACCAGTATCGGAGTGATTGCTAGCACTTTATTAAGCCCGGCGATCCATGCTCGATCCTATGATGACATTATCGAAAGTAACGAAATCACGGTAGCAATCTACCGTGACTACCCTCCTTTTTCTTATCAACAAGATGGCGTGGCCCTTGGCATTGATATCGAAATTGCCAAACATATCGCTAAAGAAATGGACGTGGAGCTCCATTTAAGATGGATGACTGCCGATGAGAACGTCGAAGACGATTTACGCAATAACCTCTGGAAAGGACACTATCTAAAGCGGACTGTCGCGGACTTAATGCTTCGAGTACCTTACGATAAAAACTACGCCATCGCTCGGGATGACATCGGTGAACTTGTCCATGAACAAGTGCACATGTTTGCTCCTTACCATATCGAATCTTGGCAAATCATTTACGACGCCGAAAAGCTTGAATCTGTGCCGACAATGGCCATATTCCAGTACCACAAAATTGGTGTAGAGGTTGATTCAATCCCTCAGTTTTATCTCTCCTCTGCATTTGGTGGCCAAATGCGCAATAGTTCTCACCACTATCCCTCTACAGTACTTGCAGTTGAAGCGGTACAAAAAGGCGAAGTAGATGCAGCGATGGGGCTTCGCAGTCAAATAACTCACTTACAAGGAACTATGGACCCAAACCAATACAAGCTCGCTGAAAATGCTTTTCCTATGCTTGGACAGCAACAATGGGATATTGGAATGGCCGTAAAAACAAACTATCGACAACTTGGTTATGCCGTCGGTGACATCGTTGAAAGTATGATTAAGCAAGGTGAAATGGAAAAAATATTTGCCAAATATAACGCTGTTTATCAGGTACCTACTTTCTATTAGATCATCTATACCCACGTCATGGATTGATACTGGAAGATAAAGTCCTCCTTATTTTCCTACTAAGTGATGATAAAAAACTCTACTGGAGTGCAATAGCCGTAAAAGTAGATTGAATTTAGTCTTGTTCTATCCTGCGAGGAAACCATGCATCGAGCCCGTATGGTTTCTTCATAGGATACGGTAGCCAAACAATATTCCCCCCTTAACAATATTGTTTGGCTACCAACCGTGCTCAACAAATTTCGATTTAAATAACGATCCCTTGAGGAAGCAAGAATGATAAATGCCTATAAAAGTACAAAATTATCATTATCCCTTTGTATTGCGTTAGCATTGTGCGGAACCGCCAACGCTAATGTAACTGATAAAGATATATCAAATGACCAAGCCACTACTGATGATGTGGTTTCTTATGGCTTAGGACTTAAAGGCCAGCGCTATAGCCCACTGACAAAAATTAACGGTGAGACTGTTAAAGAAATGCGCCCAGTTTGGGCTTTTTCATTAGGTGGTGAAAAACAACGTGGACAAGAATCTCAACCTCTGATCAAAGATGGCGTGATGTATATTACGGGTTCTTATTCACGCATGTACGCTATCGATGCTCGCACTGGTGAAGAGCTGTGGCAATACGATGCTCGTTTACCTGATGGCATTATGCCTTGTTGTGACGTCATCAACCGTGGCGCGGCACTGTACGGTGATTTAGTCATTTTTGGCACTCTGGATGCAAAAATTGTTGCACTCAACAAAGATACGGGCAAAACCGTATGGAAAAAGAAAGTTGCCGACTATAAAGCAGGTTACTCAATCACTGCAGCACCAATTATCGTAAAAGGTAAAATCATTACCGGTGTTTCTGGTGGTGAATTTGGTATCGTCGGCAAAATTACCGCTTATGATGCGACGAATGGTCAACTCGTCTGGGAACGTCCGACCGTTGAAGGCCATATGGGCTATATCTGGAAAGATGGCAAAAAAATCGAGAATGGCATTTCAGGCGGTAAAGCCGGACAAACTTGGCCTGGTGACTTGTGGAAGTCTGGTGGTGCAGCACCATGGAATGGTGGTACCTATGATGAAGAGGTTGATTTGCTCTTCTTTGGCACAGGTAACCCTGCCCCATGGAACTCCCACTTACGTCCAGGCGATAACTACTTTTCTTCTTCCCGTTTAGGTATCGACCCAGATACCGGTAAAATCGAATGGCACTTCCAGACCACACCAAATGATGGCTGGGATTATGATGGGGTGAATGAGCTAGTCTCTTTCAACTACCAAGACAACGGTAAAACCGTTAAAGCAGCAGCAACGGCTGACCGTAATGGCTTCTTCTACGTACTAAACCGTGAAAATGGCGACTTTATCCGTGGGTTCCCATTTGCCGACAAGATCACTTGGGCGTCAGGCCTCGATGACAATGGACGTCCTATTTTTGTCGATGAAAATCGTCCGGGTAACCCTGCAGATTCCGCTGATGGTAAAAAAGGGAACACTGTCGTTACCGCTCCTTCTTTCCTCGGCGGTAAGAACTGGATGCCAATGGCATACAGCAAAGATACTGAACTATTCTACGTACCAACCAATGAATGGGAAATGGACGTTTGGAATGAACCTGTAGCGTACAAAAAAGGTGCGGCCTACATAGGTGCGGGTTTCACCATCAAAGCGATTAATGAAGATTATATTGGTGTACTCCGTGCTATCGATCCTAAGTCAGGCAAAGAAGTATGGCGTTATAAAAACTACGCTCCTCTTTGGGGTGGTGTTTTAACTACCGCAGGCAACCTCGTATTCATGGGTAATCCTGAGGGCTACCTACTCGCATTCGATGCTAAAACCGGTGAAGTTCAATACAAATTTAATACGGGTTCAGGAATCGTAGGTTCACCTGTCACATGGGAAATGGACGGTGAACAATATGTTTCTGTACTTTCTGGCTGGGGTGGCGCAGTTCCACTTTGGGGGGGTGAAGTTGCAAAACGAGTTAAGCATTTCAACCAAGGTGGTACAGTATGGACATTCAAACTACCTAAAAGTTAGTCGGTTATTTTGAGTAAGTTCCCTTAATAGGCGTACTCAATTAATAGATTTAACCATAAGGACTGCACTCTGCGGTCCTTTTTTAGTTTGGCTAAACCAAACTTAAATCCAATACTATTTTGAGAATACTTCCCCCCTCCTAAAGTATGAGTTTTTTTGTGCCAAGGAAGCATGTTGTGTCTCGTTTCTCCAGACTACTATGAGTCTATCAGGTGCTTTGGACAACCCAGAGCGAATAAAAACAGACCATGGAAAGAGTCAAACTCTAGTGGGTCTAGATTCGAGGTGACATATGATTTATGCATATCCGGGTAGCGACAACTCTGTCGTTTCTTTTAAAGCACAGTATGAAAACTTTATTGGTGGCAAATGGGTTCCACCGGTAAAAGGTGCTTATTTTGGTAACACCACTCCGGTAACTGGTGAAGAGTTTTGTAAGATTCCTCGTTCATGTTCACAAGATATCGAACTTGCACTAGACGCAGCTCACGCTGCGAAAGATGCATGGGGAAGCACTTCTGTACAAGAGCGCTCTAACATCCTTTTGAAAATTGCAGATCGTATTGATGCAAACCTAGAAGCGCTTGCAGTCGCTGAAACTTGGGATAACGGCAAAGCTGTACGTGAAACTCTCGCGGCCGATGTGCCACTTAGCTCGGACCATTTCCGTTACTACGCAGGCTGTATTCGTTCTCAAGAGGGTACGCTGTCTGAAATCGATAAAGACACTGTTGCATACCACTACCATGAGCCGCTAGGCGTCGTCGGTCAGATTATTCCATGGAACTTCCCTCTGCTAATGGCAGCGTGGAAAATCGCTCCAGCACTAGCTGCGGGTAACTGTATTGTTCTTAAACCAGCAGAGCAAACACCTGCAAGTATTCTCCTATTAATCGAACTAATCGAAGATCTCCTGCCAGCGGGCGTTCTTAACGTCGTAAATGGTTTTGGTAGAGAAGCGGGTGAAGCTCTAGCCACCAGCACACGTATCGCGAAAATTGCGTTCACGGGTTCAACTGCTGTTGGTGAACACATCTTAAAATGTGCTGCTGAGAATATGATCCCATCAACGGTTGAACTAGGCGGTAAATCACCAAATATCTATTTCAGTGATGTCACTCAACACGAAGATGACTATCTAGAAAAATGTGCAGAGGGTTTTGTTCTTGGTTTCTTCAACCAAGGCGAGGTTTGTACCTGCCCATCTCGCGCTTTAATCCAAGAAGATATTTTTGACCAATTTATGGAAAAAGTACTTCAGAAAGCCAACGCAATTGTCCGTGGCAACCCGTTAGATACAACAACCATGGTCGGTGCTCAGGCTTCTCAAGAACAGTTCGACAAAATCATGGGTTACTTGAACATCGGTCGCCAGGAAGGTGCAAAAGTACTCACTGGTGGTGACCAAGAAACATTGGGCGATTCGCTAGGCAACGGCTACTACATTCAGCCAACTATCCTACAAGGTGATAACTCAATGCGTATTTTCCAAGAAGAAATTTTTGGTCCAGTTATCGCGGTAACAACATTTAAAGATGAGGCAGAAGCCCTTGCGATTGCTAATGACTCAGCATACGGCTTAGGTGCTGGCGTTTGGACTCGTGATTCAAACCTAGCTTATCGTATGGGTCGTGGCATCCAAGCTGGTCGTGTTTGGACTAACTGTTACCACCTCTACCCTGCACACGCTGCTTTCGGTGGCTATAAGAAGTCAGGTATCGGTCGTGAAACGCACAAAATGATGCTAGATCACTACCAACAAACGAAAAACCTACTCGTGAGCTACAGCACTAGCCCACTAGGCTTCTTCTAAATTACCAAGAGCTGGGCTCTCAAACTTTGGTTTGGGAGCCTTTTTTGCTTCTAAGCGTTATTGTCAATGATTAGGGCGTTAACATGAGCATTTTAAAATGGATATGGATAACGGTTTGGCACTCTCCTAATTTCAACTTTCGCTTTCTTCTTCTATTCCTCATCCCTTTTTTTACCTTAGCGGATAATGATACAACTGAAATTCCTAGCGGTGTCGCGCAACTCTTTCCTAGTGCCACACGTATTGGTGCCATTGATCAACAATTTCCCGTCATCCCCGTTTATCAGCTTAATGAACTACTCGGTTACGTATTTGAAACCGACCCACTGACTGACTTTATTGGTTTTTCTGGTGAGTCTATCAACCTACTAATTGGTCTAGATACTGATGGTGTTATAAACGGCGTAAAGATGTTAAAGCATCATGAACCTATTTTTTTGCATGGCTTAGGTGAACAAGCGATGCTGCAATTTATTGAACAATACCCAGGACACTCAGTTAAAGAACGCTTCATTATTGACGGCAAAGATAAGATTTCGAAGCAAGCCACCTATTTTGATGGCGTCACTAGAGCAACCGTTTCGGTATTGGTTATCAACGACACCATCATAGCCTCGGCATTAAAAGTGGCGAGAGCTAAGTTAGAGGGCTTCGTGGCAAGCGCTCCATATGAAATTCGCCAAGACTTATTTCGCCCTCTTAGCTTTGATGAACTAATAAAAAATGGTTACCTCAAACACTGGCAAACATCCCCCGACTTTAAAAATAACTTGTCTGATGAAGTGATTGATGAGATCGATCAACTCACCCAAGACGAGCGCCCGTTTGTTGATCTCTATTTCGGTTTTGCCAATATACCTATCGTAGGTAGAAATCTATTTAGCGAACAAGAATATCAACGTTTATTAGAAAACATGAAGCCGGGAGAACACGCATTAGTATTACTTAATCGAGGTCAATACTCATTCATTAGTGACGACTTTATTCCTCAAACCATATCAAGTCGCCTGAGCGCCTCGCAAGATGATTTTCCTGTCGAGATTCGAGATATCGACTTTTACAGTTTTAGCGAGCCTACATTTAATCTCGCTACTCCTGAGTTTGATGATATAAAAATATTCTCTGTGAAGTCTCAATCTGGTTTTGAACTCCATAGGCCGTTTGATATCAGCCTATCTCTTTATTATAACCAATCTTTCTTAACTCAAAATCAACATAAATTCGAGTTTATAGTTGACCTACCTAACGCATTATTTAAGAAACAACGACAACATGCAGATACGGAAGAACGTCAGCCTTTATGGCTAACTATTTGGCAAGGCCGCCAAACCGAAATTATCATTTTAACCCTCTATCTATGCTTACTCACTGTTATATTCATTAAGCAAAAAACATTGGCGTCTTACGCTAACCTTACTCATATTATCCGAAATTTATCACTGCTATTTATTGTCTTCTTCATTGGTTTTTATAGCCAAGGACAATTATCTGTCGTTAATATTTACACCCTATTGCTTTCAATAGTGAAAGGGTTTCAGGTAGAAGTCTTTTTACTAGACCCCATTATTTTCATTCTCTGGGTGTTTGTTTTTATCTCTCTATTTTTGTGGGGACGTGGATTATTTTGTGGCTGGCTATGCCCATTTGGCGCGCTGCAAGAATTTATGGGACTATTCGCCAACAAACTAAAAATAAAACAGATCAAACTTTCACCTCGTATCCATCAATTAGGCCGCAAACTAAAATACCTGATTTTATTCACACTCGTTGCCACCGCGTTTTATTCACTTCGCTGGGCAGAGAACATGGCTGAAGTCGAACCATTTAAAACCGCTATTACACTCAATTTCGTTCGCTATTGGCCGTTCACCCTTTATGCCGTTGCTCTATTGCTGATTAGCTTAAAAATTCATAAGTTCTATTGTCGCTATCTATGCCCTTTAGGCGCTGGTCTCGCAATTCTCGGACGATACCCTTTAATCAAAGGGCTTATTAGACGAAAGGAGTGTGGAAACCCTTGCCACCTTTGTCGCACTAAAAAATGTGGTATTGATGCGATCCAGCAAGATGGCACGATTCACTATGGTGAGTGTATTCAATGTTTCGAGTGCTTAGTCACCATTGAAAGCCCTAGCCAATGCGTGGTTAACAAGTATGGTAAAAAGCGAAAAACATCACGTTCAATAGAAAAACGTACTGACGAATTAGCAATAAAATGTGAGGTAAGTGATTAAGTTTAGGACCATTGTCGTCCGTTTTTCCACCCAAAGTATAATGTTTTAATTGTTTGCCAACTCTTATATTGGAATCAGTGACACAAAACACAACAACGGAGGAACAAGCTATGTGGACCAAACCAAAATTTGAAGATATGCGTCTAGGTTTTGAAGTTACGCTTTACATCAGTAACCGCTAAAGTCGAATCCCCGTAATCTCAGATTGTGGGGATTTTTATCCCAAACTATAGATAACTTCAGCCCCATCTATTTATTAGGACACTTACGCCATGCATATTCTTATTCTAGGCTCGGCAGCAGGCGGAGGTTTTCCACAATGGAACTGCCATTGTGACAACTGTGCCGGTGTACGAAACGGGAAAATCAAAGCTCAGCCTCGCACTCAATCCTCAATTGCTGTTAGTTCAGATGGAGAACACTGGGTTTTAATTAACGCATCTCCTGACATTCGCCAACAACTTAATCAATCACCACAGCTTTGGCCAAATGACGCTAAAAGAGGAACCAAACTTAAAGCCGCTATTCTTACTGACAGTCAAGTCGATCACACAACTGGCTTACTTACGTTAAGAGAGGGCTTACCACTTCCTGTTTACTGTACTCAAGTTGTTCATGAAGATTTAACCACCGCCTACCCACTTTTTAACCTATTAAGTCATTGGCATGGTGGTCTTCAGCACCATTTAATTAGTGCGGACTATCAAGCTCCATTTGAAGTAGAGCAAGTCTCTGGCCTTATCTTTTATCCTGTTCCTTTGGAATCTAATGCGCCGCCATACTCCCCTTATCGTGACGATATCGTTCCAGGAAATAATATTGGCCTAAAAATAGTCGATACCTCTTCCCGCAAATCGCTGTTTTATGCTCCCGGCATCGTCAAAACAAACGCTCTAGTCGAATCTATGTTAGCGGATGCAGAGTGTGCGTTGATTGATGGGACACTGTGGCTAGATGACGAGATGATTCAAAATGGTTTTAGTCAGAAAACCGGAGCTGATATGGGGCATATGCCCGTGAATGGTGAACATGGTTCTGTCGCTCTTCTAAAACGATTTGATATTAAAAGAAAGATTCTGATTCATATTAACAATACCAACCCTATCTTGAATGAAGAATCATCGGCCCACCAATATGTCCTTGATAGCGGTGTAGAAATCGCAACAGATGGCATGGAAATAACAATTTAGAGGTGACAATGCAGCCTTGGACAAAAGAAGAGTTTGAACAAAAACTTAGGGAAAAAAGTGCACTTTATCATATCCATCACCCTTTCCACATCATGATGCACAATGGTGAGTGTAGTGTTGAACAAATCCGTGGTTGGGTCGCCAACCGCTTTTACTATCAAATCAATATTCCAGTCAAAGACGCAGCAATTCTAGCAAACTGTCGTGATATTAAAACTCGCCGTGAATGGATTCAGCGTATTTTAGATCACGATGGATCTATCCAAGAAGAGACATTGGGCGGAATTGAAGCATGGCTGAACCTTGGTGAAGCCGTCGGCCTCACACGCCAAGATATGTTAGATGAAAAGTACATTCTACCAGGAGTACGGTTTGCCGTTGATGCCTATGTAAACTTCGCACGCCGCGCCACGTGGCAAGAAGCTGCATGTTCATCTCTCACCGAAATGTTTGCGCCAGAGATCCATCAAAGCAGACTCAATAGCTGGCCGAGTAATTACCCTTGGATAAAACCTGAGGGTCTCGAGTATTTTCAAATGCGACTCTCACAGGCGAGACGAGATGTCAGTCATGGGTTGGCTATCACCTTAGATCATTTCACCACCCGCGAACAGCAAGAGCATGCACTTAATATTCTTCAATTCAAACTCGATATTTTATGGTCAATGCTTGATGCCATGACGATGGCTTACCAGTACGAACGTCCACCCTATTCGCATGTTGATGATCGGCCAAACTATCACAAAGGGATATTCTAATGACCACATCACAAGCAGCACCACAGATGAATCCTTTATTTCGTTTGCAGTTCGAACAGGCGCAAAGTTGTTACGTACTGCTTTATCCTGAGGGCATGGTAAAACTCAACGATAGCGCCGCAGAAATACTCAAGAAGATTGATGGTAACAACACCATTGATCAGATCCTTGTCTTATTGCAGCGGCAATTCCCACAGGTGGGTGACATTCGTGATGATATCGAAGAATTTTTAAGTGTTGCTCAACAAAAGAAATGGATTCGCTATGTCTAAACAAGCTTCCGTTGGCCCACCTTTTTGGCTACTCGCTGAGTTAACCTACGAGTGTCCACTCCACTGTTCTTATTGCTCAAATCCGACTGACTTAGGTAGCCGAGAGCAAGAACTCTCTACAGAAGCATGGTTAGATGTATTGACTCAGGCTCGAAAAATGGGCTCGGTACAACTCGGTTTTTCCGGTGGTGAACCGCTGCTGAGAAAAGACCTAGAGCAACTCGTTGAGCATGGTCGAAATCTTGGTTTTTATACCAATCTCATTACCTCTGGAATTGGTTTAACCGAGAAACGTATCAAACAACTCAAAACTGCTGGTTTAGACCATATTCAAATCAGCTTTCAAGCAGCGGATCCTGAACTTAATGACGCAATTGCAGGGCGTGGTAATGCATTCAAACAAAAGCAAAAGATGGCGGAAATCGTTAAGGCTGAGGGCTACCCGATGGTACTTAACTTTGTCATCTCAAAACAAAACATCAGCGAAATTCCGCAAATCCTCGCGTTAAGCCGTGAACTAAAAGCCGACTATGTCGAGCTAGCGACTGCTCAATATTACGGATGGGCGTTCGATAATCGAGACCACTTATTACCCAGCAAAGATCAGCTGGAATGGGCAGAGTCTGTGGTAAATGAAGTTCGAGCAAAGCAAACTGATAGCGATCCTCATTTTATTTTTGTTACACCCGATTATTATGAAGATCGCCCCAAAGCTTGTATGAACGGATGGGGAAGTACATTTTTAACCGTCACACCTGATGGCAGTGCCCTCCCTTGCCATAGCGCCAAGATTCTTCCATTAACGTTTCCCAATGTGACACAAAAAACACTTGATGATATTTGGCATAAAGACTTCTCGTTCAATCACTTTCGAGGTGATGATTGGATGCCACAACCTTGCCAAGGATGTGATGAAAAAGAAAAAGACTTCGGTGGCTGTCGTTGCCAGGCTTACATGTTGACCGGAGACATGAACCGTACCGACCCTGTTTGTAGCAAGTCAGAGGACCACCACTTAATAGCTCAAGCTATTGAACAAGCCAATCAACCCACAAAACCGATTAAGCAACGTAAACGCATTGCGGACATCGCGACATTAAAGTTATGACCACGGGTTTCGTAGTCCAAAACAACCTCATAAGCCCTGATATTCATGCTAATCAATTTGAGCATGAATCAGGGCTTGTACATGTTAATATCCATCCAGATTCCATGCGTAACATCGATAATGATAAAAGTGCCAACGAACGATACTGCGCGGTAATTTTTGTTAAAACCCCCGTTGTCGATGACTCTGGATTAGCACACGCGGTTGAGCATCTCATCTTTCGCAAAAGCCTCCACTCCCCTGAGACAAGTACACTATTTCAGCTAACCTCTCTAACCGATATTAAAATCAATGCCTCAACATGGGATGGCTTAACTTGCTTCCACTGTACGAGCCAAGATCAACATGGTTTAGAGACAGCCTTACACTATCTAATCTCCGGCATTCTCTTTCCTATCATTACTCAACAACAACTTGAACAAGAAATATACTCTGGTGATGGTCGAGGAGTCATCTATAGAGAACTACTTGGTTACCAATCTAATGCGGATTATTTGACGCAAGTTCAGATTCTTCGCGGCGATCATTCTAAGCACAAAATTTATTGTCATGGCGGTGTGACAGATTGCTTACAACAACTAACCGTAGATTCAGTGACTCAATATCACAATCAATATTATCGAAGTGACAATATTGAGTTATTCACCATTTCAGATCATCCCGATGAACTACAAAAATGCATCGCTCCTTTACTGTTCGAATATCAATCGTGCGCTGATAGTAACGCGATAAATAAACCGTTTTCTTGCGCGAAACATATGCTTAATCAGGATTCAAACCCACACAATGAGCAAACCAAACATTCGGTCTATACTTGGTGGTTAGACTTCAAATTCCATCCTTTGTTTTTGAATCAAGTTAATGATTTATCATCTATGGTAAGTAAATATGGTGGCAAACTTAATCCCATTTCATCGGATACAAACGCCCTCAATCAATTTGCATTAAGAGTGATCTGCTCAGAACAACAAATCGATAGAATACACAGAATGTTGTATGACCTTGTCCCTGCTTCTATCAAAGACGTCGAATCAGTGAATACTCATGTTCCACTCAATAGTAAATATCCACTAGGTATCAAACAACTCATGCAGTTGCACTCTCGCCGAACAAGAGAAAAAGAAAAAGAAAAAGAAAAAGAAAGAACAGATTTCACGGATGAAACGGCATATTTAAGACAACAACTGTCCCTGTCACCTTCGGTAAGTGGATTTGCTCAAATAGCCAATCCCATTAATAAGCTTCAAACACAAAGTAACGGCTCTTCCAATTCTTTGCCCAGCAGAAAAAACACTTTATGTAAGCCACTAATAGAAAATAGCGTGCACGTCTGTATCCCTCCCCATAACGCAAGAAAACGTAATTGGTCGACATTCAGTCTGATTGAATTTGATATACCCGTTAATATCAGTGCGCTATGTAGCATTTTAGATCGGCAATACGCCATTGAAGCTCTACCACTAGGAAGCCGCCTACTTATCAATACCTCTGAACACTTACCTTGCTCAGTTGTAATACCAGACCTCATCTCTGTTATTGAAAAAAGTACCCAATGCCAACAACCCAATATACCGAGCATTTTGCATAATCTGCATTCAGAGTTAGGTCAACCCTTTGTGTCAAAAAGCCAAACTCCCTCAAGTTTTCGGATAATAAACTCAACAGATTTAAAACAAAGCAAGCATGCAAATCAGATCAGAGATAATGTAACCACATTGTTACATACTTGTAATTTCAATAATTGGTTAGCTCGGATAAGGATAGAACGCGAACTACGCCTAATTGCTAGGATTGCCAGTTTTGTAATTGGTGCGTCTGCTACTTTTTTACAGCCAAGGATATCTGGGGAGTGTTACAGCATTGCGGCTCTATATTGTGATGATTCGGATGAACTGGTGTTTTATAGCGCTTTCGACATCAATACAAATCAGCGTAAAAACTCTACTTTACTATCACTGACTCTGCTAGCGAAAGATGATGCATTTCTATCTAACGCATTGATTTTAGCCAAACAGAAAGTACGACGTTTTTATCAAGGGAAGTATCAAATACTCAGCCACGAACAATTGAAAGATCTGAGTCTAATTGTGACAGACCTTTATCAACTTCATGATCTTGAATATCGCTTAAATGAGATTTCTCACCATACACTAGCCCAATTTTTGCGCCAAATAAGCGTATTAGCATCTGAATAAATTCGGCATCAACAGGATAAAATATGACTAAAATAAAAACAAAATATGCAGTCAGTCGAAACCAAAGTCCAATATTGGCAAGCCAAGAAGTCTTTGATCTTTTAGATCGACCTTACAATGGTTTTGTTCTTTTTTACTGTTCTGCCGCCTATCCTCTTGAACAACTGGCCGGTGCGATGAGCAATCAATTTGGTGATGTCGAACTCGCAGGTTGTACAACCGCTGGAGAAATCACTAACGATGGCTATGAGCAAGGTTCAATTATTGCGATGTGGTTTTCACCAGAATATTTTGCCATTAGTACAGAACTCATTGAATCTATTGATTGCTTTGATCTCATCACTGCACAGACAAAAATCAATCAATTAACCGAAAAGTGTAATGCCAAAGATCTCACCTCCATTGAGAATAATACGTTTATATTGACACTCATTGATGGTCTATCGACCAAAGAAGAGCAACTTCTCAGTATCCTCAATTCCGCTGCAAACGGTATTCCCCACTTTGGCGGCTCTGCTGGTGATGATATTAACTTAGCCAACACTCATGTTTACCACCAAGGTCAGTTTATCCAACAAGCAGCCGTTGTGGTCATGGTGAATACTACTTGCCAATTTGAAGTGTTCAATTGTGATCATATTCAATCGTCAAAAGAGAAACTCGTTGTCACTGCTGTAGATGCACAGAGCCGAACCGTGTTTGAACTCAACTCAGAACCAGCGGCTCTCGAATACGCTCGCATTTTAGGAATGGATCTTAGTGACCTCAATCCTGATGTTTTCTCACTACATCCATTGGCGGTAAAAGTTGGCGGAAAATACTATATTCGAGCGATACAAAAAGTAAATACCACCGATTACAGCCTAACGTTCTATTGTGCCGTAGATACCGGCATCGTACTAAGTTCCGTTACTATGGGTAATATCATCGATTCTTTGTCAACAAAGTTGGCGTCGTTAGAAGAAAAATTACAGCAACCTGAACTTGTTCTTACCTGTGACTGCTTTTTACGTCGCCTCGAAATAGAGCAGAAGAATTTAATTTCTGGTATTGAACCCTTGCAGAAGCAATATCGAATTTTTGGTTTTAATACTTATGGTGAACACATTAATGGCATGCATCTAAACCAAACTTTTACTGGTGTTTATCTATCTGCTGGAAGCAATACTTCTCGAGAAAGCAATGCTTCCGGAGAAAACTATACTTCTGCAGGAAACTATACTTCTGGAGAAAGCAATGTGTGACCAGACGTTAACCCAGGAGATAGAACGACTTAAGCTTAAAAATAGCAAACTAGAAAAAATCAACCGAGTCCTAATGGAACGCGTTGAAGAAGGCGGTGGAAATCTAAATGAACCCTATGCCGCATTTGAGCATTCAATACATCTCGCCGAACAAGTAAAAGAGAAAACCCAAATACTGAACGAGACCTTAGCTCAACTCGAACGAAGTAATCGCGCATTGAAAAAAGCCAATGAACAAGCCAACATTTTTAAACAACGATTTATTGATGCTATTGAGAGTATTTCTGATGCGTTTGTTCTACTCGATAGCGATGGGCGTATCATTTTACAAAATAGCAATTTCGTTAACTATTGGAAAAAATCAGGATTAAGAATTGAAGAAGGAGCTAATCTCAAAGATTTTAAAGCGTTGGCTAAAACTCGAGGCATCATCTCCCAAGCATATCCGGGGGATGCCCATCATAATCCCGTCTATAAACTTTCCGACAACCGATGGTTTCAACTAAGTGAACGCCGCACTCGTGAGGGTGGTTGGGTAATGCTATACACTGATATCACGGCATTAAAAGCAGCTGAAAGTGAACGTTATGAAGAAGCGATGGCGAACAAGTCAAAGCTACTGCAAAATTTGGTCGATAACCTTTCTCAGGGTGTTGTTCTGATCAGCAGCCATAACCAAATTGAAGTTTGGAATAAACGTTTCATAGAAATGAGTAAGCTTTCGCCTAATATGTTGCGATCAATGCCCTACTTCTCGAACTTACAAAATTCGACAGAGCTTGATCTTGAACCAAAGTTTGAAAATGACTCTTACGTACAAACACTAACCAACGGTACTGTTCTGGAGATACGGGATCACCGCCTTAAAAATGGCAAGTTAGTCAAAACCTTTACCGATATCACGACTTCACACCGATATGCTGAGACACTAAAGAAAAACGAACGCTGGCTTCGACTCATTACCGATAATGTGCCGGCGATGATCGCCTATGTGGGCGCCGATCTGAAGTTCCAATTTACTAACCAAGTTTATGTTGACTGGTACGGCTTAGCCAAAGGCGATCTGTACGGCCTCAATCTTGAAAAAAGCAGTATCCATGAAGATTTTACCCAACTTCAACCCTACGTCGATCGAGCATTACAAGGGGAAAGTGTTAGCTTTGAAATAGAGTCTATAAACCGTTCAGGACAACCTGCTCACTTACTTAAATCTTATGTACCGAACAGAGACAGTAACGACGCCGTTCTAGGTTTTTTTGTTTTAGTTCGCGATATTACCGCGAGAAGAAACAATGCGTTGGCATTGCAAAAAGCTCACGATCTTCTCGAAATCAGAGTAAAAGAACGAACTTCACAGCTACAAGAACTCAACGATAGGTTAATAGACGAAGTAGAAGAACGTCGCCAAGCACAATTCAACCTAGTCGCTGCAAAAAGCGAAGCGGAACTAGCAAACATATCCAAAACAAAATTTCTAGCAGCTGTCAGCCATGACTTATTACAACCGCTCAATGCTGCACAGTTATTTACCAGTTCCCTAACTGAACAACTTTCAGATAGAGAGGCCACCTCTTTGCTGGGGTCCATTACCAATTCGCTAGACGACTTAGAAAACCTGATCTGTACTTTAGTAGATATATCTAAATTAGATGCTGGCGTTGTAAAAGCGGATAAGAGCGCTTTTAACCTAGGCGAATTACTCAATAATCTAGCTAATGAATATCAACATATTACCGACCAGTTTGGTGTTACGCTGCACCATATTTCTTGCGATGTCATCGTGCACTCTGATAGCGTTTTATTAGCTCGCATTTTGCGCAACTTCCTTTCGAACGCATTTCGATATACTGACAACGGTAAAGTTTTATTAGGTTGTAGACGACAAGGTGATTCGATTTCAATTCAAGTGTGGGACAACGGTGCTGGGATTGCCAAAGATCAACTCGATGAGATATTCAAAGAATTTAAACGACTAAAATCCTCACCTAAAGCTTTTAGTAACGGTCTAGGGCTTGGTCTTGCTATCGTCGATAAAGTCGCAAAAGTACTCGAACATCCCATTCAAGTTAACTCAACCGAAGGCAAAGGTTCCATGTTTTCCGTTACTGTCCCGCTTGGAAAAATGAGCCAAACGCCAGTAAGCAATGATATTACCAATCGAATACTCGCTAATACGGATTTAGCTGGTCGCAAAATCTGGTTTATCGATAACGAAACCAGTATCTGTGAAGCTATGTCTCGATTATTAGGGGGCTGGCAATGTGATGTAGTGACAGCAATTAGCCTTGAAGAACTGCGTAGAAAAACCGATATTTTTGACGAACACGTAGATATATTAATCACCGACTATCACTTAAATGATGATATTAACGGACTTGATGTTGCCAATGAAATAAATAAAATGAGAAACAAGCCGTTGCCTACACTCATGATCACAGCAAACTACAGTGAAGAATTAAAAAACCAAGCAAAAATTAATAATATTTTGGTATTAAACAAACCGGTCAAGCCAATGAAATTGAAAACAACTATGCTCTACTTACTTAAGTAAATTTTTTCTATCTAACAATTTATTGAGATTAAGTTAAAAATTCACAATAAGTATATTTATTCATCGTACAGAACAATATTGTCAAGCAAAACTAGGATAGACATATTGCTATCCTAACTTTTTAGTCACAATGAATTGCGTTTTAGCGTTTTAGGTATTGGCTAAAATCAATATCACTACAACCGAGAACAGCTTGGACACGATTGGAAACACCAAGCTTTTTCAAAATGGAAGAGACATGGGACTTTACCGTGGTTTCCGACACATTCAAATTATAGGCAATTTGCTTGTTAGCCTCCCCTTTCGTCATACACTTCAAAACCATTAATTGGCGTCGTGTTAACGAAGATAGCATCTCAGGGAGAAGTGGCGATTCTTGCTTAGACGTAGGTGCTGCTTGATTACGGATAATATCTGCGGGTAGATAGATATTGCCCTCTAATACTGTCGCAATGGCATCTGCTATCATTTCTTTAGATGATGACTTAGCAATAAATCCAACGGCGCCATACGCAATGGTTTGTAAAATCACCTGTTTTTTGTTCTCTGCAGATACGACAACAACAGGCGTAGTTGGGCACTCATTGATCAGATCCAGCAAACCATTGAGCCCGGACATCCCCGGCATATTCAGATCAAGTAAAATAAGATCGATATCATCATGGCTTTTAGCAAATAATAAAGTAGATGCAATATCTTCCGTTTCATAGGTAGTGCTGGTAGGAAACTTACTCGCGAAAATATGCACTATCGCATCCCTAAACAGCGGATGATCATCCGCGATCAAGACCTTGTACATGAGACTGCCTCTCTATTGTTAGACCTATTAGTCAGCTTAACTGAATAAGCTTTCAATACAAGCGCATCTCTTCATCCATTAGTCGTAGAAAAGGCTAAATTAATCGCATATATATGTTAAATTTCAACATCTATCAAATTTCACGTAATTTATCTTCTCACTAGCAACTTAATAAACACGCTATCTGGTCAAACCACAAGGTATATTTGTAATAATTAAATAACGACCTAATCGCTATGATCGTATTATTTAAATTCCAATTGAATGGCAGCATTTTCTTCAAAAGAACATTAGAACATTAGAACATTAGAACATCTTCAGTTTCCTGATTGAAAATCACGCTATGCACAATAGCTTTTAAATTTCAGGTAGACGGCAAACATGAAAGCCATCTGAGCATGGGTGAAGTCTGTAATTGAATTGGACGAACGGAGGTCACACCGCTGCAATTTCATGTAGTACGGAGTAGTTCAAGTAACCTCTAGGTGTTTGGATATAACTGAGTGGATGATGAACCACGGATCACTTCCCCTCAATCTATCTTCAGTTACATGCATTCTTAACTGACTTAGCCTCAAAAATTCACGGCTTATCGATAGATTAGCGTATACTCTCTGTTATATAACTTAAACATACATCTATAGAGCTACACTGCATGATTATTTTTACAACTAACTTTGGTGACATCGAGATTGAACTTAATGTGGAACGTGCTCCTGTAAGTTCAAAGAACTTTCTCCAATACTGTGAAGAAGGCTTCTATGAGGGTACCATTTTTCATCGAGTTATCGACGGTTTTATGATTCAAGGTGGTGGTCATACCAAAGATATGAAAGAAAAGCCGACTCGTGCACCAATCGTCAATGAAGCAAACCGTGGTCTTAAAAACACCATCGGTACTATTGCCATGGCGCGTACAGATGCACCTCACTCAGCAACGGCACAATTTTTCATCAACTTAGATGACAATGATTTTCTTGATCACACCGCAACGACAAATCAAGGTTGGGGATACGCAGTATTCGGAAAAGTCTCCGCTGGTATGGACGTAGTCAACAACATTGCGAAAGTTCACACGACTTCAACGCGTGGTCATGATGATGTACCTCTAGACACCATTACTATTAGCAAAGTCACGATCAAATAAGTCATTTATCCACGGATATGACAAATATTTGATAATACAAAACGCCCAAGCACAAGCTTTGGGCGTTCTTCTTACTGAATACGGTGACACGTTCATTAACAGTGAGACTCAGTTTTCTGAATGTAAGCCAATAACATTACCTTCCGTATCACCAACCACGCTGATGAAACCAAATTCCCCAATCGCCATTTTGGGTACATGCACTACACCACCAATCGCTTCTGCTCTGGACTCTTCAACACGACAGTCAGCACAAGAGAAGTAGACTAATGTACTGTTCCCTCCCGCTTTCACACCATCCATTTTAGCCAAAGCTCCTGTGGCTCCATACCCCTCCATGTTGCTAGGAAATGTCCACATTTCTATGTCCATTTTCGCTGGGCTTTCGAGCTTATCTAAAGTGACATCAAGCAATGCCTCATAGAAAGTTCTCGCCCTATCCATATCATCAACGTAAATTTCAAACCAACATACCGGATTCCCGTTCATTACCCACCTCTTTTTTCTCAATTTTGTCTGATCTAATTGAGCATAGTGCAAATAATCACTCTTATTGTCTCATAGTTAGATTTTCGCACGGTTAATCAGCTCTTACGTGATGATAAACTCATGCTGTAGCATGTTGAATGTTTATTTTATATAATAATCTTCTACTTATTAATATAATTAATTTTATAAAAAGCAGAATCACCACACATATTCAAAATAAAAATTCCATAGATTAATTATTTCACTCATAAGTCATTAAATAAAAACAACAGGCAACAAACTGATAGTAAAAATTATAACATGTACAGTAATCACCAATTTAATCGTGCTAGAATTAAAACTAACAACTATAAACACAAAGAAAATATCTTATTAACAATAGAGTTTAAATATGATCAAACTCTAATTAACAGCATTCTCTAATATATTGGAAAACGTTGTTTTCATTATATTTATAGTGATCAAGGTAACATTCACATATCTATTTTATTATCATTGAGTTGAGAATAGTCACACTTCACGAACGTGGTCATTGTTTAACCAATCAGCTACGGATATAAACAAGCTAACTCGTGTTAGCTTGTTGTGATGTATGTTGATAGAACCTTACCACTACTGATTTTGTATGAATAATAGCGACCTTTTTACTATTCGTGTTCAGGCAAAATATCAAGCAGTGCTATCGCTATATCATCCCAATAAACCAAACACTTCACTAATACTCATTTTCGTAAAACGATGACGCAAGCGTGGCACGTCATGCCAATAGGAAGGTAAGGAGTCATTATGTATAACTCAACCCAATTAAAATCACTGCAAGATGGTGTAGTCCCTGTCATGCTGACGCCTTTTACAGACGACCTCCAGATTGACTACCCAAGCTTAGAACGGCTGATCGAATGGTACATATATAACGGTGCAAAAGGGCTATTTGCGGCATGCCAATCAAGCGAAATCATGCATTTAAGCGATAGTGAAATGCAACAACTCGTTGCTTTTATTGTAGAAAAAACCGCAGGTCGAGTTCCAGTCATCGCTTCAGGGCATACCGCTGATAGCTTGGAAGATCAAATACAGCAATTACAGGGGATGGTTGATGCAGGAGTTGATGGTCTAGTGCTTATTACTAACCGCTTAGGCCCGCAATCGGCAAGCGACAATGATGTAATTGAATATATGGAGAAACTCCTAGTCGCACTACCTTCCAGCATTCCGATGGGATTGTATGAATGTCCATCACCTTGGAAAAGATTACTCAGTAATGATCTTCTACAATGGTGTGTCGATTCTGGCCGTTTTACTTTCCTAAAAGACACATGCTGCTCAACTGAAATCTTGGCTCAACGCCTAAATATTACTCGTCATACACCATTTAAAATTTACAATGCCAATGGTCCTACGTTATTAGAGTCACTAAAAATGGGCGCGGCTGGCTATAGCGGAGTGATGGCGAATTATCACTGCGAATTGTACGCATGGTTGTGTCAACACTACCAAGAAGAGTCTGCTCTAGTCACCGAAGTTGGCGATTTTCTCTCGATTACTTCACTCAGTGAAACTGTCGCTTATCCTGTTTCCGCTAAGTACGCCCAAAAACAACTTGGTGTTTTTAATACGACTCGCAGCCGTACGCTTGATGACAATATTTTTTACCACAGTGCCAACATTGCGGTCATCGAACACCTGCAACGTTTAGCACAAACTTACCACAATAAAATAGAACAAAACTAATCTAACGTGCCTGTAACCTACAAATATGTAAATGGAGTATACAAACATGAAAACTAAGAGTTTATTGACCGCTCTGTTCAGTTTCAGCTGCTTAATGGCCCCGGCTGCTGCTTTGGCGGATTTTCCGGACAAGGACATCACTATCATTGTTCCAAAATCGCCAGGTGGCGGCACTGACATTACAACTCGAGGGTTGATTCAATTTGCCAAAGAACATGTAGATCACAATATTATCGCTGTAAATCGTCCTGGAGCTGGCGGCGTTACAGGCATGGTACAAGCAGCAAACTCAAAACCAAATGGCTACACTCTTGTGATGACAACGGTTGAGCTTGATATTTTGCCACACATGAATCGCTCTCCAATCGATTACACGGCATTCAAATACATCGTCGCTCCAATCGCTGAGCCAGCAGGTCTTATCGTGCCAAAAGACAGCCCATTTAATAGCGTCGAAGAGTTTGTTGCTCATGCGAAAGCAAACCCAGGCAAACTACGTGTGGGCAACGCAGGTGTCGGTTCAATTTGGCATCTTGCGTCAATCGCAATTAAGCAACAATACGACATTCAATTTGTTGACGTCCCTTACGCAGGGGGGAGTTCGGAAGCCGTCGCGGCATTGATGGGGCAACACTTAGATGCAATCACCGTTGGACCTGGTAATGCTAACAGCCAACTACAAGCAGGCGAATTAAAACTTCTCGGCATTATGGGTGAAGAACGCCTACCTATGTTCCCAAATGTCCCAACATTTAAAGAACTGGGTAACGATTTTATTGTTCGCGCATGGGCAGCATTAGCCGTTCCAGTGAAAGTTTCCGATGAACACTATAAAACTCTTTCAACCATTTTCACCAATGCGATGGCAGAGCCGGGATTTGTCGAATTCATGAACAACCAAGGTATCGAAGTCAACGACATGAATGTTGAACAAGTCAACAAAATGGTGGCTGAAGATAACGAATACTATAAAGAGCTGATTAAGCAAATCACCCTTTAAATTGTCCTTACGGTAGTCGCTTTGCGGCTACCGTTTTCATTGCAAGTCAGGTGTGCTTATGATTAGTCTGATTCTCGCTATCGTTTTTATTTCACTCGGAATAGCCGTTTTACTATACGCCAACCAATTCGAATATTCGTCTATGGGAGGAGATCCTTTAGGGCCGATGTTTTTCCCACAAGCATTGGCATGGGCACTTATCTGTCTATCAGTGATTGTCATTGTACAGCGCATAAGAGAAGGCCAATTAAAAGACCATGTGCAAGTTTGTGTTGTTACATTACCATTGCTCAGCGCAATCTATGTCGCCGCCTTATTTAAGTTCGGGTTTATATTAAGCACCTTACTTTTTGTTTTACTAATCACACCTTATTTTTGTCATGCGACGCAGTTTTCCCTGAGTGTTTATGCGACTGAGGTTCGAACTTGGCTACGTCGACCAAGCATCTACGCGTTATTGTTATTTTTATTTGTTCTCGTATGGGGAGTGTTCATTCAATTCCTCTATATTCCGTTACCACTATGGGGTGAAGCATAATGGACGTGATTATTGATGCATTTATTGCAGCTTGTTCTCTCTCAAACCTATTGCCGGCCCTGTTTGGTGTGGTTGTCGGCATTGCGATAGGAGCCTTGCCTGGATTTTCCGTTACTATGGGGGTTGCTGTACTTTTCCCTCTTACACTTATGTTTACGGGAAATGGCGGCATCATGATGCTACTCGGCATTTATGTTGGTGCAGTCTACGGTGGGTCTATTTCGGCCATACTTTTAAACACTCCTGGCACTCCTGCCTCGATGGTTACCACCATGGAAGGCTACCCTCTTACGCAACGAGGAGAAGGAGACAAAGCTTTAGCTCTCTCTACGGGAGCCTCTTTTATTGGGGGAATAGTCAGTGCTGTCGTATTAACCTTTCTCTCGCCTGCATTAGCCAAATTCGCGCTAAAATTCTCTGCACCTGAATATTTCATGTTAGCCGCGTTTGGGCTTAGTGTGATAATCTCGATCAGCTCTGAGAACCTAACGAAAGGTTTAATTGGCGGTGTATTAGGCCTATTTATTGCAACCGTAGGGGTGGACAGCTTTACTGGATATACTCGTTTTACATTCGATACCATGTTTTTAATGAGTGGTATTAGCTTTGTCCCTATCTTAATCGGACTATTTGCGTTCTCTCAAATAATAATTAATACCCTCGATGGTAATATGAATGCGAGCGATAAAGTGGATGTAAATACGTCATTTCGCAAAACGCTTTCTCATTTAAAACTGCTCACTAAACTAAAAGCAACCCTTGCCAGATCGAGCCTCATTGGTACGTTTATTGGTGCGATTCCTGGAACTGGAGGCGATGTTGCCGCGTTTATTTCCTATAATGAAACGCGCCGCTCAGCTAAAAAGGGAGAAACATTCGAAAACGGCAACCTAAGAGGATTGGTTTCTCCTGAAAGTGCAAACAATGCCGTCACCGGTGGTGCTATGGTTCCTTTACTTACACTCGGCATTCCTGGTGATGCTGTCGCTGCTATTATTCTCGGCGCATTTATGATTCAGGGCTTACAGCCAGGCCCATTGTTATTCGTAGAGAATGCAAGTGATATGTATATGATTTTTGCCGGTCTATTTCTGGTCAATATCATGATGTTCACGCTCGGCATTTTTGGCGTTCGCTATTTCACCAAAATTACGACCGTACCACGACCTCTCCTAAATACTTTAATTCTCGTGCTGTGTGTTATCGGTTCATACAGTATCAATAACAATGCTCTTGATGTGTTTGTGATGATTTTCTCTGGGTTTGTCGGTTACTTCTTAATACGCGAAAAGTTTGGTGTTGCACCGATAATTCTTGGCATCATTTTGGGCCCTATGCTTGAAAGCAATTTACGCCGAGCACTCATATTATCCGATGGAAGCTATGGGGTTTTCATTGAAAGACCGATTGCATGTATCTTGTTGATATTAACTCTTCTATCCCTCACGACTCCACTGGTTAAGCGATGGTTAAATTCGCGTCACAACAATCAATCGGCGGACAGTTCTCATGGTTAATTTGAATAACATAGAAAAACAGATAGTGTTTGAATCACATCAAGTGCCCTTTGCTCAATGCCATGCATCAACACTACTCGTTTTACCAAACAATGAAATCCTCGTCGCTTATTTTGCTGGCACTAAAGAGGGTGAAAATGATGTCGGTATCTGGCTATCAAGACAAAGGATGGGCCATTGGCTAGAGCCAATAAAAATCGTGGACTCCCCTGATACCGCAAATTGGAATCCTGTATTGCATATTGAATCAGGAACTATTTGGCTTTTTTTCAAATCCGGCTCTGATGTACAGCAATGGACCACTGAATTTGTCATTTCCAAAGACTATGGGCAAACTTGGTCTGCTCCACTCCCCTTGGTAGAGCACAGCCTAACACCACGAGGGCCGGTAAAAAACAAGTTAACTCGGTTAAGTAATGGATACTGGCTCGCTCCTAATTCAATAGAAAATAGCCATCACTGGGATGCTTTTTGTGATCGTTCAGCAGATCAAGGCAAGAGCTGGGACTTAGTCCCAATCCCTCTGAAACACTATCCACCAGAGACAACCAACTCTGATGGTAAATGGCAAGGGTTGGCAGACGGAGCATTGTGGGAGACTGAACCTGAGAAAATTTTCACTTGGGATGGCGTCATACAGCCCTGCATATGGGAGTCGACACCAGCAAACGTTCATATGCTAATGCGCAGTACACGGGGTAGGATTTATCGCAGTGATTCGGCTGATTATGGAAAAAACTGGTGTGAGGCGTATGCAACGCAACTACCCAACAATAATAGCGGAATCGACGTTATTAAATTCGATGATATATTGGCCCTAATATACAACCCAGTATCAGGTAACTGGGCTCCTCGAACTCCGCTCTCTCTTAGCTTTTCACAAGACAACGGAACAACTTGGTGTCCCCCTATTCACCTCGAAACTGAGCAAGGTGAATACTCCTATCCTGCTATTATCTATCAAGAAAACTGCTTACACATTACTTACACTGACAAACGAAAAACGATTGTTTATCAGCGAATTAAAATCAATGTATAGCGGTTAAACTGTCTCTTTTCCCACGATGCTTTTAGTGTTTTTACCGCTTAATGCATAAGCCAGTTGAATCTTCTGCTGGCTATCCCCCCCCATTCTTCTTTCCATGTTGCTATTTCTGACATGTTCAGTTGTGTTTATCGTTCGCTCTTAAGGGCGTTCATTCGGCTTTTAGGATGTTCCGTGAGGGTTTGAAGTGGCTTAGATATCGGCTAGAGTAGCTTTTGACGAGTGGTTAAAAATATTCAGACATCAAATGTTCTGTAATAATAAAAATAGCCTCCACCATCATAAACGGTAGAGGCTATTTAACTAAAGAGCCTCTACCGTTTATGATGGTGGAGGCTATTTAACTAAAGAGCCTTAAAGGTTATAAGCAAGCGCAATACAACTCTTCGATTTCTTCAGGTGTTGGCTGACGAGGGTTACCGCCCAAACATGGGTCAGCTAACACTTTATCAATCCAGTTATGGCAGTCTTCTTTATTAATTCCTAAGGTCGCAAGACCTGTTGGAATACCGACACGGGCGGACAAGTTACGAATCAGTGCAACTGCCAAATCTGCCGCTTGTTTGTTGTCTAGATCCAAGGTATCTCCACCCATGACTTGGGCGATATCGCGGAAGCGTTCTGGGAATTTCTCTGCGTTAAACGCACATACTTGAGGAAGCAAAATCGCGTTACACACACCATGTGGTAAGTTATGTGTCGCGCCTGGTTGGTGCGCCATTGCGTGAACTAACCCCAAACCTGCACTGTTAAACGCCATTCCTGCTAAGAACTGCGCATTAGCTAACTGTTCTCGAGCTTCAATATTTTGACCATTTTCTACCGCAACAGGTAGCCATTGAGTAATCAGCTTAATCGCTTCTAATGCTGTGGGCTTAGTCAGTGCATGTGCGCCAGGAGTCACGTAAGCTTCAACGGCATGCGTTAGCGCATCCATCCCGGTTGCCGCCGTCACATGAGGAGGTAAATTTACCATCAAAGTAGGATCGTTAACCGCGATGTCAGGAATTTGTTTCGCGTCAATGATAACCATTTTCACTTGTCGTAACTCATCAGTAATTACAGAGTTTGATGTCATCTCAGCGGCAGTGCCGGCTGTAGTATTGATAGCGATAAAGAAATCACCTGCATTCTTCACCTTACCAACGCCATCATAGTCCACAATATCGCCTGGGTTTGACGCTACGATGCGAATCGCTTTGGCACAATCAACAGGGCTACCACCACCAACCGCGATAAGACAATCACATCCAGATTCAGTGTAAACTGCCAATCCTTCACGTACCAATGTCGCTGTTGGATTAGGTGTCACCTTATCAAACAAAACGTAATCTAGATCTGTTTGTTCAAGCAGTTCAAATAAGTGTTCCAAAATCCCCAGCTCGACGAGGTTTTTATCTGTCACAACCAACACACGCTTAACGGGTTGCTGAGTTAACGAAGTGATTGCATCATCAACTGCGCCAACACCTGAATAACTCAATTTGGGTAAATTTAATGCAAATGCCATGATAATAACTCCCTTATTTTTCTACGCGCAAACCGTAAGACTTGAATTTTTCAAGCACGACTTGCATTGATTCATCATCCAATGTCGGGGCATCAGGTGTCACCGCGAGGATTTTCAAATAAAGATCTGCCAATACTTCAACTTCATGCGCAAGCCACAATGCTTTTTCTAAATTCACTTCGCCGGCAATTAAACCATGATGCTGTAGTAGTATCGCTTTACTCTTAGTGATTCCCTCCTCCACATATTCAGCCAGTTTTGTACTGCCAAATGTCGCATAAGGAACACATGGAATTTCAGTGGTTCCAGAAGCGGCAACCATATAATGGATCGCTGGAATTGATTTGTTTAAGATAGAAACTGCAGCACAGTTAATCGCATGGTTATGGACTACGGCGTTTATATCATCACGCTGTTTATAGCAAGTCAGGTGAAATAACCACTCAGAAGACGGTAACTTACCCTCTTCAAAGCTGCCATCTTCTGCCACATAAACAATATGGTCTGGCGTTAGTTTCTCGTAAGGGATCCCCGTGGGTGTAATGAGCATCCCGTTATCAAAACGTACACTCACGTTACCAGCAGTTCCTTGATTGAGGCCTAGGCGTGTCATTTCTAGGCAAGTGTCGATAATTTGTTGTGAAAGCTCTACTCGATTCATTTTGATATTCCTTAAACAGACTATTTATTAAGAAGTTGTCACGCCTTTTTTGAGGATGATGTTGCCATATTTTGCTGTTTCTCCCGTCAGCACTACGGCATAGCATTGTTTAACGCGTTCGTAAAAAGCGAAACGTTCAACTCTCTCTACATGCTCTACAGTTACGTTTGCTTGTGACATCGACTGGAGGTATTTTTCTTCGACCGATGGGTCTAGCTCATCACCTGGGACGGCTTGCATCATAATGAGTGGCTGCGGTACGTATTGATCTAATTCAAATAAGGGAGTGACACCTAGCAATAAAGTATCAACTCCTACTCCATCACAACGTATAACATTGCAGCTAAACGTATGGGCTGGAAAGTGTGCATCGGCAAACAAAATTTCATCGCCATGTCCCATCTCAGATAAGGTGGCTAGTAGCTTTGGTGAGAGTGCGGGATGAATACCTTTAAGCATGAGTGATCTCCTTTTCTGATTCCGTCATCGATAACGGAAGAACAACGCGCAGTGACGGCTTCATGTTTTGTTGTGCGACTTGAATACTTGGGTAATAACCCGCCCCATAGAACCCGAACATTGCGGCTCCAATAACGGTGGCTTCAGTCTGTTCAACAATATGCAGAGGACGTTGCAATACTTCTGCTCTTAATTGATTCCATAACGGATTTTTTGTACCGCCACCAACAACGACAACAGGCCCGTCGTTGAGTTGACAAAGTTGATTTAAATAATCGAAACGCTGCTTAAGTTGGTGACTTAACCCCTCAAAGACCGCTCTAACTATCTGGCCACGAGTTGTATGGATCGATAGCCCTTCAATGCTACCTTGACCAATACCGTGAGAGTCAGTGTTAAAGTTAGGAGTAAAGACGACTCCACCAGCTCCCTCACCAGCCTCTTGAGCTTCATGGATCATCGTTGCATATAGCGTTCCACTCGCTTGTTCAACTGTGTAGAACTGATTCGCTACCCACTCAACCACCGCACTGGATAGCCATTGAGTCGCTGGGTTATACAAACCTCGAACAGAATCCAATTCGACAGTAACACCATGCTCAAGCGCTTGTTTATTCAATGTTGGCCGTTGACTACGCGCCATTAATATTTCCCATGTCCCGGAACTTAAAAAAGCTTGGTTTTCTTCAGCCCCCGAACCTACTAAGGCGAATTGAGTATCATGACCTGCGGATATCACAGGTATGTCACTATGCACGCCAAACAATTGAGCAATATCAGAATGAATAATGCCAACTTGCTCACCTGCCATAATTAAAGGTGGAAAACTTGTTGCTGTAAGATTCAAATAATCGAGTACTTGCAAGTTCCATCCGCCAGCATCGAGACTGGTCATCATGGAGGTCCCCGCCATGGTATAATCCGTACTCAAAACTTGAGTTAGCTTGTGCGTAATCATTGATGAAATGAACACAAACTTATCCATTTTTTTGTACGTCTCTGGTTGGAACTCTTTAAGCCAGCGTAATTTGTATAAGGTGTTGAAGCTGTAATCACCAATGCCATTGATACGATATAAGTCAAGGCGATCCAACTCTTCCTCTACACGCATCATCATGGGTATCGTCCGAGGGCATTTCCAGGAGATTATTGGGTAAATCTGCTGTCCGTTGCTATCAAACGGTGCACCATCTACACCAAATGTGGTTACTGTAAATGCGACAACATTCTCAGCACCGACTTGAGTGATAACTCTTTGAGTGCACTCAGTAAGCTTTTGCCAAATTTCTTCAAAATCCCACACATGAAAATCAAGATTGTTCTCATCGTGTTTAGTTGCATTTTTAATGAAATGGGAAGCAACGATATTTCCCTCTGGGTCAATGGCGATGGCACGGAGGTTGGTCGCACCACAATCTAAAACAATCACTACTGACATAGAGACTCCTAGTTGGGCGGGAAACTTGCCCGCCCATTATGGTTACTTATTTATATAAAGGACCGAAGTTCGCGCAAGCTCGGTAATCTTGCCCTTCTTTGTCCTGACCAAATGCACTCCATGTGTGAGGGCGGAACACTTCTTTACTTTCCACGTTATGCATAGCGACAGGAATGCGCAGCATTGACGCTAGAGTAATAAGATCAGCGCCAATATGGCCCGAAGAGATAACACAGTGGTTCGCTCCCCAATTTGCCATCACTGAATAAACATCTTTGAACGCACCCTCACCATTTAAGCGAGGAACAAACCAAGTCGTAGGCCACGTCGGGTTGGTTCTTTCATTCAAGGTTTCATACACACCCTGTGGTAATGATACTGAGTGACCTTCAGCGATCTGTAGAACTGGACCGACACCTTTGATGATATTGATGCGATGCATGGTAAAGGGCATACCGCCATGTGTTAGGAAATTTGAAGAGAAACCGCCGCCACGGAAATATTCAACGTCCGCTGGTGGCCATTTAGTTGCGCTTAAGCACGCCTCCGCATCTTGCGCTGTCATATCCCAATGAGGTTTGATCACAGATTCACCATTCTCATCTCGAGATTCACCACAACCATCAAGAGCTGCTGAACCTGAGTTGACCAAATGAATGAAGCCAGATTCAGGACGGTAGCCGCTTACGCGCTCAACCGAATCTTGTGACCAATATGTACGTACGTCGCAGAAAATTTGAGCCTGCCCTGTCAACATCTTGCCAAACAACATATTAACGCCATTCAAGCAGTCATTTTCTGTCGCTATAACAAATGGTTCACGAATACCATTCCAGTCAAACGAAGAGTTAAGAAGAGCTTCACTAAAGTCACCGTTTGGTAGATGATCTGTCCAATGACGCTGCCCTTGGAAACCACCAGCAACCGCGTTATAACCCATCGCTTCTTCGCCGAAGCCCATTTCCGCTAATTTAGGATTCCCTTGCATCATGTCGCGCATGATCATGGTCATCTTAACCACAGTTTCCCAATCTTGTTCTTTACGTTCTTCCGTCATTACAACTTTGTTGTAATCTTTTCCTTCATGACAATGCTCTTTTGTCCAACCTAGGGCTAACTCAAACTCTTCTTTGTCAAAGATTTCACGATCAAGACGACGTTTGATTTCCGTCATATCGACGTACTCATTGCGCATACCGAGATAATGTTGGAAGAACGGCTGATCCACAATTGAACCTGCGATACCCATCGACACTGAACCCATTGATAAATAAGACTTACCACGAATACTTGCCACTGTCAGACCTGCACGACAAAAGCGCAGAATCTTATCTTGAACATCACTTGGAATAGACGTGTCATCTTTGTCTTGAACTTCTTCGCCATAAATAGAGAAAGCTGGTAAACCGACTTGAGAATGGCCAGCCATCGCCGCAGCTAAGTACACAGCTCCTGGGCGTTCAGTTCCGTTAAAACCCCAAATCGCCTTAGGCATATGTGGGTCCATATCAATTGTTGACGTTCCGTAACACCAACAAGGTGTCACAGTAATAGATAGCCCTACATTTTCTCGTTTAAATTGCTCAGCACATGCAGCCGCTTCTGCAACACCACCAATGGTAGAGTCTGCTATTACGCATTCTACTGTCGCACCATTTGCGTGTTTAACGTTCTCGTTAATAAAGTTGGCAAGATTCTTAGCCATGTTCATTGTTTGCTCTTCAAGAGACTCACGAACACCAAGACGACGACCATCAATAGTAGGGCGAATACCGATTTTCACTAAGTTGCTCATTTTAATATTCTCTCATTACGTTAAATTTAATAACTTTGATTTCATTCTTAAGCTAAGTCATTATGGAAAAATCAAAGACAATTAATTACATTAGATGACTGCCATTTCATATAATGACCTTGGAAAAGCAATCAAAAAAACAGCTATTTTTTCTTGAGATAAAACAAATCAAAAATTAGACAATACAAATAATTACACAGTTATTAGCCAGGTATTAATATTATTTGCATTTATTTTATATATAATTTATATAGAGGCATTGATATATAAAACAACAAATAATAGCACTAAGCCTATTTCATATACTCATTAGATTGATGAGGGTGTTTTTTACCCTCATCAAACGTTATTAAGGCTACTTACCAAATGGATATAGCAGCGTATGCATCTCTGGATCATTAATATTATCTGATGTGACCACTTTTACTGGAATATCAATAACGTTAGATACTTTTTTGCCTTCCAATACATTATAAAGTGTGGTCAAACCTTGATAACCGATTTGATAAGCATCTTGAACAACAAAACCTTGAATCGTGCCAGCTTTAAGGAATGCAATAATACCTTCTGTATTGTCAAAGCCCATTACTTTAAGTTTTCCAGCTAAACCTAAACTATCTATAGCGTTGCCCACCCCCAGAGTTGCTCCCTCGTTCGTTGCATAGACAGCGGCTAGATCTGGATTTGCTCGCACCATATCGATGGTCTTATCCATCGCTTTTTGAGGGTCACCATCACTATATTGAACTTCAAGTACTTCAATATTTGGGAATTTTTCTGCCATTGCATCAATGAAGCCTTGTGAACGCTCAACAGCACTCTGAGTTCCCGCAACGTGCGCAATAATACCCACCTTGCCTTTACCATCAATCATATTTGCTAATGTCATCGCCGCGTCTGCGCCAGCTTTAATATTATTGGTAGCAATAAAACTCTTAGGAATATCGGAGTTAATACCAGAGTCGAACGTAGCAATTTCAATACCGCGCGCTTTCGCTTCTTCAGCCGGAACCACTAACGCATTCGAATCTAGTGCTGCCAACAAAATGGCATCAGGACGACGAGCCATCATGTCTTCCATCAATTGAATCTGCTCTGAAACTTGCGTTTCTGCAGCAGGCCCAACAAAGCTCGTTTTCACTCCTAGCTCTTTCGCTGCGGTATCGGAACCTAATTTAACGGTTTGCCAAAATTCATGTTGATAACCTTTACTAACGACCGGAATATAAATGTCATCTTTTGCTTGTGCGGTACCCATCCCAACCATTGCTAATGTAGCAAGTAAAGTGAGTTTGATTGATTTCATTATAAATTCTCCAATATTATATTGTAGGGTCTATCTTCTAATTAATAGAATCTGTTATTGAATTGAATGTATATGTGAAGCTATGTAGTTATTTTATTTTCTTTCTTAGTGTATCAAGGTAAACCGCTGCAATAACGACTGCGCCCATTGCAACCATTTGCCAAAATTGAGAAACCCCCATTAGGTTCAAACCATTTTTTAAGATACTCATGATGAACGCACCAATAATTGTGCCACCAATCGTACCAATGCCCCCCATTAAACTTGTACCACCAATAATTACGGCCGCTATCGCTTCTAACTCATAACCTACACCCGCTGTTGGTTGACCTGAATTCAATCGCGCCGTGATAATGACACCAGCAATACCTGTCATGAAGCCACAGAATGCGTAAACAAACATTTTTACACGGTCAACTTTAATTCCCGACAAATGTGCAGCATCTTCACTGCTTCCGACTGCATAAATATAACGACCTATAATAGTTCTTTTTAGAATATATGCAGCGATGAATGCTAGAATACCAAAGTAAATAACTGGGTAAGGAATAATATCAAAGAGCTTACCTTGTGCGATTAGTTTGAATGTTGGATATTCTGTGAAATAAAGTGCTCGCCCATCCGTTAAAACTAAGTTAATACCACGAATCGACATCATCAGACCCAATGTGGCAATAAAGGGCGGGATGGCTAATCGAGTAATCAAGGTACCGTTGACCATACCACATGCTGCGCCAGCTAATGCACCGACAACCACACACACGGGTAGAGGTAGGCCTACTGAAGCAGCTAACCCCACTGCAACACCAGAAAATGCCATCACTGAACCAACAGATAAGTCGATACCTGATGTGATGATGACATACGTGGCACCAATCGCGATGATACCAATAACCGAAGTTTGCAGTGCTACCGTTAGTAGGTTGTCAAAGTTTAAAAAGTAAGGAGTACCAAGGCTAAAAAATATCATTAATAAAACAAGACTAATTAATGGTGCGAGTTTCATTATCAACTCTTTATCAATTAGATTTTTCTTTTCGCCTGGCGTAACAGGTTTATTCACAGCACTAGTATCACTACTCATTTCATTATCCCTCTAAAGTTGCATATTTCATGATATTTTCTTGACTTGCTTCTTCTGCTTGAAGTTCTCCGGTAATCGTACCGTTACGCATGACTAAAATTCGATCACACATACCTAGTACTTCAGGAAGTTCAGAAGAAATCACTATTACTGATTTGCCTTGCTTAGTTAGCTGATTAATTAATTCATAAATTTCTAATTTAGCGCCAACATCAATACCTCGTGTCGGTTCATCAAATATTAAAATTTCAGTATTCTTACAAATCCATTTCGCAATAATAATTTTTTGTTGATTACCGCCACTTAAGTTACCGGCCAATTGATCTAAGTTCGGGGCTTTAATTCTCAATTTATCTTTAAGTTCTTGAGAAATGTTGGTGGACGATAGCTCATCAATAATTCCAGCGGCATTGGAATAATCATCAAAACTACTCAACATAATATTGTCTTTAACCGACATCCCTAATGCTAAGCCATCTTTTTTTCTATCTTCCGTTAGGTAAGCGACACCAAGCTCAATTGCTTCATGAACATTGTTGATTTTAACTGGCTTACCAAATAATTTAATTTCTCCGCTATCGATTGGATCTGCCCCAAAAATAGCACGGGCAACTTCAGAGCGCCCCGCCCCCATGAGCCCAGAGAATCCTAATATCTCTCCACGTTTAAGCTTGAAGCTAACATCCTTTATGACACCTTTGCGGTTGAGATTGTTCACCTCTAGCACGATTTCATCAGAGGGTTCATTAGCTCGATTAGGGTAAATATCGCCAAGATCTCGCCCTACCATCATCGCTATCAAATCATCAATCCGGACAGTGTGATAATCAACTGTTCCAATAAAGGTACCATCGCGCATTACTGTTGCTCGATCTGCTATCAAAGCCAGTTCTTCAAGGCGATGAGAAATATATACAATACCCACACCTTGAGACTTCAACATGTTGGTCACTTCAAACAAACTTTCAATTTCAGACTCAGTCAACGCAGCCGTTGGTTCATCCATGATCAACACTTTGGCATTAACCGATAGAGCTTTGGCAATTTCCACCATTTGTTGCTGCGCCACAGTCAAACTTTCAACAAGTGTGTTTGGTTCGATACCTAGATTTAATTTATCCAATAAAGCCTTAGCGGCGGTATCTTGTGATTGATCATCGAGAATCCACTTATTACGACCGGTAAACTCTCGACCAATAAAGATATTTTCAGCGACCGTCAATTCAGGAAACAGATTGAATTCTTGGTGGATAATAGCTATGCCTTTTTCTAACGCAGAAATCGGGCTATTAAACGTGACATTTTTTCCCTCATAAACAATGTGTCCTTCATCTGGAATGTGCACTCCAGAAAGCACTTTCATTAGCGTTGATTTACCCGCCCCGTTTTCTCCAAGTAGCGCATGAACTTCACCTTTTTTTAAATTGAAGCTCACACCATCAAGTGCTAACACTCCTGGGAACCGCTTAGTAATTCCCGTCATTTGTATAATTGTCGTATCCATATACCCGCCTCCTAATTTTTAGCTAGGAACACTTTCATGTTTTGAGTCATCGCTTAACGATAAACGCTGTAACTCATTAGCCCAAATGCTCTTGTCAAAGATGAATGGCCTCAAATGAATTACGTAAGATTTAGAGCAATATGTAATCTAATGACCGATATCAATTAGATATTTATGCCTCTGCCATCATGGCCTTGTATTTCATTTGATCCTCATACATTTCCAAGAAAACTTTATATTTGGCGTTATGAAAATCTTGATGGGTCATGTCGGGACTGACGCGCTCACCCTCACGTCCCATATTTTTTACCGCGTCCATCAAACTTGGGTAGACTCTGCTAGCTGCGGCCCCTAGCATCGCAGCTCCGAGAATTACCGCTTCCGGCTCTTCAGAAAGTACAACATCACAGCCAGTAATATTGGCGTGTTCTCTTAACCAAATAGGATTTTTCGTACCACCACCACACATGGTTATTTTGGTAATCTCATGACCATTTTTACGCATCGCTTCAATAATATGACGGGTTCCATAAGACACCGATTGGATCGCGGCTAAATACTCTACTGCTAATGTGTCTAGGGTTTCGTCAAGGCTCAGCCCTGTTACCATTCCTTTAAGGGTCGGATTGGCTCGCGGTGAACGGTTACCATGGTGATATCCCAACATATGGAATTCAGCCATTAGGCGAGGGTTATCAGTTTCAAGTTCAATGACTTTTTGGTTCAGAATTTCGTACACACTACGTTTTTCAACTTCAGCGCGTTGTCTCAATGACTGGTATTCAGCAGAACTGCGAATTACATGATCAACTAATGCTCCAGCAGCACTTTGCCCGCCTTCAAGCAGCCAGTAATCGGGCAGCATTGCTCCCCAATAAGGGCCCCAAACACCGGGGACATACGTTTCTTTTTTTGTCACAGCCATATGACAAGATGAAGTGCCACCAATAATGGCAAGAGTTGATTCAGGCTCATCACCAATAATGGCTAACCCACCAGCATGCGCATCAATAATGCCAGTTGATACTACTGTATTTGTAGTGAGACCCAGTTCAAACGCTGCCTTTTCACTAAGATTACCAGCGCTCACACCGAGATCCGCAATTGAGCCAGCCACTTTATTGTCGGTAATAACATCGGTTAAGTTAGTTTTCTCTAATAAAGAGTGTGCCCACTCTTTTTGATGCGCAAGATAGTTCCATTTACAGCTTTTGGTACAAACGCTACGTATAGGATTATTAGTCGCTTTAAAAACCAGAAAATCAGCTAAATCGAATAACTTATCTATTTTCTTATATTGCTCTGGTGCGTGTTTTTTTAGCCATAGTATTTTGGGTAATTCCATTTCAGGGCTAACTTCGCCCCCAACAAATTTCAATGCATCATCAGCCGTTGCGTTTATTTCACGTGCTTCTTTAATTGCTCTATGGTCCATCCACATTATGATATTTTTATTATTATCATTGGTTATAGAAACCGTGGTAGGCATATTATTATCATCTAAAGCGACAAGTGAACACGTTGCATCAAAACCAATACCGGATATATCCTCAGGATTAACACCACTCTCTCTTAAAGCATCTTTAACTGCATTACAAACTTGTGACCAAATATCATCAGAAGATTGTTCTACATGATCTTTTTTAGGTCTAAATTGCATTATCGGGTAAACAGCCATACCCAACTTACGTCCTGCTTCATCAAAAATGCCAGCTCTAGCACTCCCAGAACCTACATCTACACCGACCAGATAGTTACTCATTTTATCAATTTCCTTTGATAGATGCTCAAAACTTAGCCTGCTAACTCGTGTTAGCAAATTTATAGCAACGGAGAGTTGAACACACAATGTACAGATCGATGAAATGTGATATAACGCTTGATAAGCTCAGTGCATGCCAAAGAAAATTTGCGTTAATGCACACTATACTTTCTTACGAAAGTTAAATATTAAGTAGAACTATAAGAAGCGAATATAATAAAAATGGCTATGACAATTGAACAAATCGCCAACAACTTAGGCGTTTCTATTACGACAGTGAAGCTGGTTTATAATGGGAAAGCCGATAAATATCGTATTTCCAAAAAAACTCAATCTAGAGTATTGGATTTTATAGAAGAACATGGAATTACGGTAAATCAAACGGCTAGAAACTTAAAACTAAAAAAAACCAACACGCTTGGATTAGTAATACCAAGAATAACCAATATATTTTTCTCCTCATTAATCGAATGTTTAGAAAAAGAGTGTAATAAATCAGGTTTCCAACTGGTTACAGCTTCTTCTTACAGTCGTGACGATAAAGAAATGGAAGCAACTCGTAATCTGATTGAACGCGGTGTCGACGGTTTATTTATTGTCCCCAATTCTAAGAAACAACAAAAAGACACTATCAAGAAATACGCGAATAAACCGATCATTTTCTTGGATCGTGATTTCCAGATAGAAAACCAATCCACGATTATCACCGATAACTACCAAGGTTTCTTAGAGATCACTGACCAAATTTTGGCAAAGCAAGTTTCTGAAATCTATGTAATGAGTGGTGATTGCCACCTACCTAGTATCCGATCCCGTCTTCAAGGCTTTACTGACAGTTATAAAAATCACAATCTAGAACCGGTACCAAACTGGCTACATGCCGTAACGAACAGTACATTTGAAGATGGTTACAATGGTATGCAATCGCTATTTGATGAATTGAAACGTATACCAGAATCCATTGTGTTTTCTTCTTTGCCAATCTTAGAAGGGGCGCTTCATTTCATAAAATCGCAAAAAGGGACGATCCCCACATCTGTGATCATCGGTACGTTCGATGATCATACTATGCTGGAGTTTTTGCCGAACTCAGTAATCTCAGCAAAACAGGATGCTGTAGGTATCGCGAAAAATGCATGTGCTTTGATTGAGAAAAAGATCAATAGCAAGGAAAAGACACACGCAAAACTCATCATTCCGGCAACGCTTATTAGTCGAAATTGAGCCGTTTCAACTATGTTCGTTTCAACTATGTTCTGGTAAATAAAAACGTTATGGCAAGTAAAAAACCGATATCTAAGCTAGATATCGGTTTTTTATTTTACTTATAGAATTGTAAGGTAAGAACTCTAATTCTTCGGACGGATAAATGGCATATGACGGTTGACGTCTTTATACAGAAGATAACGGAATGGACCTGGACCACCCGCGTAACAAGATTGGGGGCAAAATGCGCGTAACCACATAAAGTCACCCGCTTCCACTTCTACCCAATCTTGATTGAGGTGATAGACAGCTTTGCCTTGTAGGACATACAAGCCATGTTCCATAACATGTGTTTCGTCAAATGGAATCACCGTGCCTGGTTGGAAAGTGACTATATTGACATGCATATCATGACGCATATCTGTTGGATCAACAAAGCGCGTAGTGGCCCACCCATCATCGGTATCTGGCATCGAGATTGGGGACAAATCGTTCTCATTCGTCACAAATGCTTCGGGCATCTCAAGTCCCTCAACAAATTGATACGCTTTTCGTACCCAATGGAATCGTGCTGGTTGATCGCTATGATTACGCACGGTCCACTGACAACCTGGAGGTAAAAACGCGTAGCCCCCTTCTGTCATATGATGTGGGATGCCTTCAATAGTGATATCCATTTCACCCGCAACCACAAATATAACCCCCTCAGCATTGGGATCGAGCTCTGGGCGTTCTGAGCCACCTTTTTGTTCTATTTCAACAATGTATTGCGAAAACGTCTCAGAAAAACCACTTAATGGGCGAGCAATCACCCACATGCGCATGTTATCCCAAAATGGTAAAAAACTAGTGACTATATCTGTCATTACACGTTTAGGAATAATCGCATAAGCGTCTGTTAATACAGCACGATCTGACAAGAGTTGAGTTTGTGGAGGCAATCCACCTTGCGGTGAATAATATTGATGTTTATTCGTCATATCTTGTGGTCCTTCATACAAGAGTAGTAATCCATACTGTTTGAATAGGTTAACTCCCCTATTCAAATCAGGTTAGTCCACATTCGACAGCTCCGCGCGATGGTGGATTTAACGACTAAGACCAGTATGCCCTAAACATCTATGATTGATAATTTAAATAATTTAATTATTATCAGTGGATATACCACTAGTTAATAAGAGCAAATATGCAGCATACGTTAGACCCAATTTTATTGCGCAGTTTGGTTGCCGTCGTAGACAATGGCAACTTTACTCGTGCTGCAGAAAGTACTCATTTAACTCAGTCAACCATCAGTCAGCAGATTAAAAAACTGGAAGCTCAACTCGGTTGCCAACTGTTAACGCGCAAAAAACGTTACACCATCGCCACCCCCGAAGGCGAAAGAATCGTCACTTACGCTCGTCGAATTTTAGCTATGATGGAAGATGCTATCGCACAGACGGCAATCACGGCAGAGCAAAGGCCTATTCGATTAGGAGTACCCGAAGATTTTGCGACTCACGAACTGATGCCAACACTCACTCGCTTCGCGAAAATGTTTCCGGATGTTCGTTTGGAAGTTAAGAGTGGGCTGTGTAGTGACATTTGGGCACAGTTTCAGAATCAAGATTTAGATCTTGCTCTTGTCAAACACCGATTAGGTACCGCGCAAGGTACAGCCCGTTGGTCTGAACCTCTCTGTTGGATTGATGCAAAAGAGAGTGATAACTTAAGTCAGGTTACTGTCCCTTTAGTTGGTCTACCGAGCACAGGGCTATACCGTAGTGAAATGGCGCATACTTTTGAGTTGCTAGAAAGAAAATGGCGTATGGCATACATAACAACCAGCTTGTCGGGCGTCGGTTGTGCCGTCGAAGCTGGCTTAGGTATTTCTTTATTGCCTCAACGTCTTGTTACCAAGTCACATCGTATTCTTGATAAAACGCATGGCTTACCTGAGGTTGATCCTTTAGAACTATTATTGCATGTATGTACACAGCCATCACACCAAGCTACATTACTTGCTGAGCACCTGATTGAAGCCTGTAATAATATTTTCAAGTCCATTTCATAGCGACTGTTCTGTTTTGTTCTCGCAGAATTTTCTTTAGTGCCGTTAAGCATGGCTCTACATAAAAATAAACTGACGATATAAACAATCAAGCTCTGCTCTAATCCGTTTAATGTCACTCACATTTTTTTCGGTTACAGCGACAAGCAGATATTTTTCGCGCTCATTAATTTCCTTGCATAAACGAGGCAACCCATCACAGAAGGCAACACTATGACTGGCTTGCTGCTGAGCGATTTCTATGCTTGATGCAATTTTTCGACTAGAAGATTTAGGAGCTATGCCATTAGCCTGATTATAAATGATTTGTCGTTCGCGTCGTTCTCTTGATTCGTCTATCGCTTGCTTCATAGCAACAGTGATTTTGTCTGCATAAAGAATCGCTTTCCCGTTCGCATTACGTGCTGCACGGCCAATAATTTGAATTAAAGCTTCTACCGAACGTAAAAAACCAGCATGGTCCGCGTCTAAAATAGCAACCAAAGAGGCTTCAGGTATGTCTAGTCCTTCTCGTAAAAGGTTAATACCGATGAGTACATCAAAATCCCCAGCCCTTAAGCCATTAATAATCGCGACTCTATCTGATGTTTTAATATCCGAGTGTAAATAGCGTACACGAATGCCTTTATCCGCCATAAAATCATGTAACTCTTCAGCACTACGTTTCGTTAATGTAGTGACTAAAATCCTCTCGTTTCTTGCAGTTCGCTGATGGATTTCCTCTAATAAATCTTCCATATTATTGCTTGAAGGACGCACTTCAACCTCTGGGTCTAATAGACCGGTTGGACGAATAATTTGCTCTACAACCACACCATTTGAGCGCTGGACTTCATACTTACCCGGTGTCGCTGAAACAAAAATGGTCTGAGGTTTAACCTGTTCAAACTCAGCAAAGTTTAACGGACGATTATTACGCGCTGAGGGCAAACGAAATCCGTACTCAATTAATGTATCTTTACGACTTCGATCTGACTTCGACATAGCTGTGATTTGCGGCACCATGGCATGGGATTCATCAATAAAAACTAAACCATCTTTAGGTAAATAATCCATCAATGTCGTCGGGGGTAACGCTAGGTCTCTATCATTTAAGTAACAAGCATAATTTTCGATTCCTGAGCAGTAGCCAAACTGCTGCATCATCTCAATATCATTCATACAACGTTCGTAAAGCCTTGCAGCTTCGGTCAATCGATTTTCTGCATTCAACTCGGCAACTCGCTCTTCCATCTCAAGTCGAATTAATTCACTCGCTTTCCGTACCTTTTCTATCGAAGAACCATAAAGTGTTTTTGGGGATAACCTATATTCATCACACTGGCGTAACACCTGCTCTGTTACAGAATCAGTCCAGCTTATACGTATTACTATTCCATCTTTCAATTCAATACGGATCGCTTCTTGAGCAGAGTCTGCAGGAAATATATCGATGGTGTTACCTTGTATGCGGAACCCTGCGCGCTTTAATCGTAGTTCCGTATGTGTGTAGTGCAATTGATCCAAACGCTCAATTAACCAGTTCTTATCTAATTTCTGTCCTAAGACAAAGGGGATTTGTAAATCTCGATAAGCTTGTGGGTCCCCTAATCCATACACAGAGGAAACTGAGGCTATTACTACAACGTCTCGACGTTCTATCAAGGACTTAGTTGCTGACAAGCGCTGGCGCTCTAACTGTTCATTAATCGCCGAATCCTTACGAATAAACCGTCCTGTACTAGGAATGTAAATTTCTGGCTGAAAATAATCATAATAAGAAACAAAATACTCTACCGCATTTTCAGGGAAGAACCGCTGCATCTCACTGTAAAGTTGAGATGCTAATGTTTTATTATGCGCCAATATCAAAGTTGGCCGCTGTAACCGATGGATCACATTTGCCATGGTGAATGTTTTACCTGAACCAGTGACCCCTTTTAGCGTTTGGTGGCTAGCTCCGTTATTAATACCAGCAATTAATCTCGCAATGGCTTCTGGTTGATCCCCCGATGGTGGATAATCCGAGTGGAGAATAAAGGTATTCTTAGACATCTTCGTCATCTCCTTGATAATAGAGACTTCAAGTATATGTCTACATCTGTAAGTCTGCTCTAATCGTTAATTGTGTTATACGAATGACGGTCAACTCACTCTCACTGCAAACATTTTTATCTCGAAATCCAAACCAACCATAAAAAGGCCATATACAGCCCCTCTATTAAATAAGCAACTAATGATAATGACGATCAATACAAGGCATTATCTAATAACTCTTTTATAAACAATGATATATAGAGACATTACCTACGGCTCATTGTTAGTTACTAGAAATCTTAGATATGCGTCATAATTTACAAAAAGGACAATAACAAACACTGATATTTCTTGATGTGCATCATAAATAATCCTGTCATTTCAAATAGATAATGCGATCCTAACATATGGAAAATGGCTCATTTTATGAAACTCAGTAATATCTCTGTTCGCAACAAACTTTTTTCACTGGTCGCGTTCTCATCTGTACTTTTGATTTCTGCTTGTCTCTACAATTTGAACGAACAAAAGAAAAGCGCTCTTCATGAACGCGAAAGTAAGCTCCGCTCCCAAGTAGAAGTGGTTGTTAGCTTACTCGATCACTTCTATCAATTGCGTAATGACATAGGGATAGAAAACGCAAAACTAGAAGCAATGAAAGCTATTCAAACCATTCGCTATGATGGGGACAACTATTTTTGGATCCTAACTCCAAACTCTAAAGTTATATTGCACCCAGCAAAACCTGAACTCAACGGCGTGGATGCCAAGAGTTTCAAAGATGGTGCCGGTAAATTTCATTGGCAAGAAATGGTTCAAATTGCGCAAAAATCAGGTTCGGGTTTCATCGATTACCGATGGCTTAGTCCGGAGGGCGACCTAAAAGATAAAATCTCATACGTTCAACTTTACCCTGAATGGGAGTGGATTGTTGGTTCTGGAATCCTAGTCGCCGATATCCAAGAAACGTTTTATGAAGACGCGGTTAAAGAAGCGATCGTTGCGACAATCCTTATTGCCGCTCTTTCTGTTCTCGGTTATCTAATTTCAAATAATATTGTCGAGCCTTTGCGCAAACTAGTTAAAAATATCCATAAAATTGCGGATGGTGACCTGACTGTAAGAATGAACGTAAGCCGAACAGATGAACTTGGTGAAATGAGCAACGAAATTGACCGTATGCTAGAAAAGCTAAGAGATACTCTCACGATGGCTCACGAATCTGCACAGCAATCTTCCAATCTTGCTTATAGTATTGCTCAAGCAAGTGAAGAAGTTGCTACCAGCGTGAATAACCAACATTCACAGTTAGAAGTGATTTCGACAGCAATGGCAGAAATGAGTACTACGATCTCTGATGTTGCTAGCAATGCTGAAAGCACAGCCCAGAGCACCGCTCTAGTGACTGGATACGCAGAACAAAGCGGCTGCGAAATGGAAAAAACGACAAAAACCATTTCAGATGTATCACACAATATCGCTTCTGCTAACCAGATGGTGGTCGAACTACAAGCGGGTGTGAACGAAATCAGTGCTGTGGTCAGTGTTATTCGCGATGTTTCGGAACAAACAAATTTATTAGCACTCAATGCTGCGATTGAAGCTGCTCGTGCTGGAGATCAAGGGCGTGGTTTTGCCGTGGTTGCAGATGAAGTACGTAACCTAGCTGGTCGCACCCAACAATCAACCGACGAAGTTCAGCAAACAATCGATTCTTTGGTCAAACGTACTCTTCGTACTGTTGAAGCAATGGAGCAAAGTAACCTAAAGGTAGAGCAAAGTGTTACTATTTCTCAATCAACCCAATCTCAACTAACAACCATGGTTGAAGAGTTATCCCGATCTAATGACATGGCCGCGCAAATTGCAGCAGCGTCGGAGCAACAGGGGTTGGTAGCCAATGAAATGACCCAGAATGTTATGGCAATTCATCTCGCGGCTAATGAAGTGAAAGACGCTTCTCAAATGCTTGCAAAAGAGAGCCAAAACCTTGCAACGACGTCACAATTACTCAACGAACAACTAAAACACTTCAAAGTGTAATTTCATTCATAGAAATTACTACGTAATACACTTAAATCGTCACTCTTTTTTAGAGTGGCGATTTTTAATAACCATCTAATCGACTCTTCGTTCTGAGTTATATTAACCAAGCTTCTAGAATCGCCTATTCTTTACATTCTAAACTGTCACCTTATTTCAAGTTGTACCGTTCACTAATCACTAATCACTAATCACTAATCACTAATCACTAATCACTAATCACTAATCACTAATCACTAAAAATAGTTATTCAATACTCCCATCATCAATACCATAATCTGCCATATCACTGACATAAAAAAGAGGATAAGCAACATTGTCGATTATCCTCTTCATTGCGTACGTTACTATCATCAAAATTAAGATATGACGTGTGTGTATTAATTACCCACAATAAATAGCAGATATTAAATAATATACAAAACCATTATTTTATAACTTAATTTGGACAAAGCAACTACAATTAGTTAACTTACTCTAATTGTTAAAATGCGTAAATAATAGTTAAGCCTGATAGTGTATCATCTTGTTTACCCGCACCTAAATTATCTTCTTCTGTCTTTCTAACTTCACCAGAAATGATTAACTGAGGTGTCGCGTGATAGCTTAGGCCCATAGAATAAACACTACGATCGCCATTGACATTTACATCATCGAAATCAACGTTAGATAAATAAACATAAGGACGTAAGCCGATTTCAAAATAGTACTCTGCATACAAATCTACACCAGTCGCATCGGCATATAAGTTTGGACTATAGCCAAATAAACCTGTTTCATGAGCTTTAGTACCGTCAGTGAATGCCGTAGCGACTTTAAAAGCTTGGTATGTATATTTTGCGGCAATCGTGGTAATTTTTTGAGCTTGACCAGGTTCTAAACCAGAATCTGTAACCCCGGCTTTGATATCGACGTTATTTTGTAAATGTGTTGCGCCCACACTTAAACCAAAATCAAAATCATAGCTCGCAGCAACGGCAAAATTGTTGTCTCTATCTAAAGTTTTAGGCTGGTTTTGTACGTTATTAAAACCATACTGAGCAGATAAGTTCAAGTTCTCAAAGCTTTTACGATACGTGACAAGGTTATCGCCACGTGCAGTACCTAAGAAGCCACCATCTTTACCATCGCTGAATAGTGGTGTTGCATCTGGATCAAATACAATAAGGTTGTCCATGTAGCCCGCAACATCATGATACACTGAGTATTGCTTACCTACTCGAATGCTGCCCAGATCATCATTGGTGATAGTGAAATATCCCAAACGACTACGTATGCCACTTTCTCCGTATTGAAATTCAAGTGACTCAGGCCCCTTAGATGAATCATATGAATTAACTGTATTCGATGGTGCATTAATAAATGAATCCCATTCAAATTTTGCATCACCAGACCAACCTTGGCCAAACTGGCTGGCAATACTAATTCCTAATGTACTACGGCTAGTATTAAAAAAGTGGTCAAGAAAATGCACTGGTTGGAAATAATCCATCAAAAATGCACCAGAGATGTCTACTTTATGAGTTTCAGTTTCATAGACGGTCATCGCTAAGGCTTGGCTAGACGCAAGCACACTTGAAAGTATAATAATACTTTTACTGTTCAATTTCATTTCACGCTCCAATATTGGATTAGTTTTTTATTATTAATTTTAAATCACATAAATAACGCGCATAGCTAATTAAATTAGACTACACACTAAATAATTATTATGATTTTTTGATATAAAAAAGCCCCTACAACAAGAGAAATAAAATTCACTTGCTGATATGAGTAATTTTATAAAAACTGATTTGAGCTCACACTTAGATATAAGCGTTAAGCAAAGATTAGATGTTAGAGGGCAACGCTGGAAGAATCGATATTTTAAAATCCTGTGTATACCAAGCCAAAAAGCTTAAACATAAGCTTTCTTTCATATTGCTCTTGATAATCACAAAATTTCTCATAGTTAGATTCAGTTAAATTAGAACACGGCAATAATTGTACAAATTTTAATTTAATGGAATAAAACAAATAGCTAAATGTGATCTCAAACGACACGCAATATAATAAATCATTCTAAGTATCACAAAAAACAACACGGTGATATGCAACCAGAACTCACTAAATTGTAGCCATATTAAAAAATACCGCTTAGATGTTAAAATAAAGGAAATAACATTAACATTTAGTCAATGATAACGTTATTTCGTAGAATCAGAAACGACGCTTTATATCTAGTTGAATCAATCTTTAAGAACAGCCACTCGTTCCTACTTCTTTAATTTTCTTAAGTAAGGAAGCATTACAAGCAACTGATCCTAAACTCATCATCCAAATCGGCGGGTAAAATCAGCGTACTAAATTGTAACCTTAACGATTCTGCACAAAGGGCTTCTTTGGCACTTTCATCAGTAAGGTATTTTTTTTCATATTCGACGTTGAATACCGCTTTCCCGTTATCAATAAAAGGGGTTAATAAATCACATTCCTTATACTGGAAGCACTGCTCATTGACCGCAAAGTCAAAGTAATCAACAAGTTCTTTTACTTGGTCCAAGTCATTTTTTAGACCCACCGACAAGTTTCTTATATGAGCTTCATTGGCAAGCGTACGATTAAAATCAAGCTGATCTCGAGCTGTTAAATTAAACCCTGAATCATTCTGATAACCATCCACATTGTCGGGTTCAACTCCGTCACACCCCTTTTTTGCTGCCAAATCTAGTCTAGCTTTCATAATTGATATCACATTCTCAGAGCGGATATCTAACCACGCCTCCCCAGGCCAACCATCAAGGCTATTACCTCTATCGCTTGGCTTAAATTGACTGGCGTCAGAACGCCACTCCTCATACGATCCCGCAGAAAAATAACAAATAACTTTGGTATTATCTGATTGCAGCTCTTGAATGAGGGATTCAGTTGAATCAAACAAGTCAATATCATAGACATTGACACTGTATGTCTTGTTAATTTCACCTGTTAATTGCCATTGCCAGGTCGCTAAAACTGGAGGCTGATACCAACTCCCTCCAGTGACTGGTTCCTTATCAAAATCTATATTTTCATCTTCTTGTATACTCGATGATTTTTCTCCACCACACCCTACAAGTAGAATGCCCCCCAGCATTTGAGCTATAAAAATGTTTGCTACTTTGTTCATTTCCAACATCCTATTTCAGCAATATCACTTTATTCAACGCTAGTTTAAGCCGCATGATAACAACGAGAACTCATGTACATTCCTCCTAGACTTCAACCGTTATTATGCATTCGCTCTGGGCATTACATTTATTTCATGATTGTTGGAATGATCAATCCTGTCGACAGTATGATCTTAGGCAAGAGCCATCGGTTTTGACAGTTTCGAACATGCAACATTGGCGTTTTATAGAACAAATGGCGATATATGCAATAAGTTTAACAAAGGCTACCATAGCATGATGTAAGAACAAATATCTTATAAAACAAGTTCTTTTACGCAAAACAAACAATAGACGGCTAAAACCTATCTGTTTTTCCTGTAATGATATTTAACATAAAAGTTCAACCAGCTCGGAATTAACATCAACTAAATTCATTAATGACGATAAGAAAGCAAAAAATCCCCCAATCTTTTGGAGGATTTTTGTAAACACGACTAATTCATCAACAATGAATTCTCAATAAAAACAATATGGAACCTATTTTTATCTCATCAATATAGTGTTTTTGATAGCTTAAATGATTTAAATAGTCGTTCAGTAAACGGATTGATATCCGCCTCAGAATTCAAGCGATAGATCATCTGTCCACCGTCTACTGAGAATTTAAAATCAACCGATGTCGCACTCGCACCGACGACATCACCTTGTTCTAATAAACGAAAGAATGCCCACGGCCCCCGAATGTTAATACTTCGTGGAGACATGTTGTTTTTCGCAGGTACCAAGGTAACTTTAGAAACCGCTGATTTACGGAAAGTGTTTGGCCAAATAAATTCAACCGTATCTCTAGGACCATGGTTATAGGCAAGGTATTGACCATCAACATTGAGCACACTACGACGCTTGTCACTAGTCAGCAATAAAGGTTCAACTGAGAAGCTAACGTCGAGCACACCTTTACGATTGAAGAACGCTTGTTGAATTCTCTTCGCCTGCTTCAATTGCCCTAGTACTTCTCGACTAATAACGGAATTACCATTACTGTTCTCATCGCTCAAAGCTACATTTTCCTCTACGAACATCTTTAACTGACTGTTGTAAAAATTATCGAGTGTCCCATCAGGTGCAAAGAAAGCTTCAAAATCAACAAAAGAACTGTCTTTTCTCGAGGTAGGGTTAAAAGGGTAACGCCCCGCTAATTTACTTTGGAATGTCTTATAAACATCGTTATACCAACGGACTTCTAAATGCCTGATCGCTTCTTGTTTCACAACATACCAGCTTTCATCCGCCAGTTTTTCCAGCATAATATTTAGTGGTTTAGGTAAGCCAGACGCGACTCGTCTCACTGTATAAATTGGGTCTGCGTTAACCAATTTAACTCGTGCTTTCGTTGCGTCCAATGCTGCCATACCCACATCTGGAGCCTCTTGGATCGCCTTAACGTAACTATGTAATCCCTCTACCGCCGCTAAAACTTCGTTAATATACGCAGGCTTCTCTCCTACTGGTGAAAGCATATTGTTGAGTTCGGAAAATGGCGTATCGATCTGTGAAGCAACATTATATTTAGAACTATGCAACAACGCTTCTTGTGCAGCCTTGTCCTCCGGTACATTGGTGTACATTTTAGTATTGCTTTCCAGTACACGCAGTAAACGTTGGATAGGTTCAATGTTACCCGTTAAATTTTCAAGTACTAACGCCGCGTGATTAATATCGCTAAAGTACTTAACGTTGATTTCATTTAACGCTAAACGCCAAGTATTGGTGTAATCTGCGACGTACAATTTGCGTACTTTTTCGCGCAATGCGACTTTGTCTGCTTCGCTAAACTGCGCACTATTTGATAGACCTAAAACCCAGCTATCTATTAACGCCAATTCAGAAATCGATTCTGATTGAGGCATGAAATAGTCTTCAAACCCTTTTTTGGTTAACATTTGAGGGATATAGATCTCACTACGATTAATCACCTGCTCTTCAAAAACCATATCAAACACAGGCCCTACAAGGTTACGTAGATTAATGGCAGGACCGAGTGCCGTTTGTGAGTTAAGTTTTAGATTACGATATACTCGTTGATCATTAGGAATCGTACTCAGTTGAGCTTGAACCTTTGCAATCACTCGATCATAAGGTTTCATTACTCGTTCTGCATCTGTATCGCCATTGACTCGATTCGCGGTTAAGTCAGTATGTTTCATTGCATATTCTAGGTGCCCTTGTAACGCAACTTGAATATCACGCTGACCATCAAACTCACGTTGCCAATATTGAACGAAATATTCCAATACATAGTTCTTATATCGACCACTTTTGTCGACCATCATTCTATAAACACGTAAAACTGCGAGTTTTTCCTCATCAGTTCGAACTTGATTCAATTGAACAACCAAATCAGCCATCAACAACGGCAGGAAGCGATTTTCTAATAAATTCAAGTAGGTATCTTCGACCATAGGACCAATGGTGTGTCCCTGATACAAACCAAAATCCGAAATATACTTCGGTTTTTCTCTGAAAAAGCCGAACTCCAACGTTGCTTCACGAATCTTGTTTAATGGTTCTAAGATCTCTTGTTGTGAGGAGGCATTTAGCGTGGAGCTAAGCTCGCTTTGATACTCATTAACCTTGGTCAGAACGGCATCCGATTGCTGCACGTTGGTGAGATAATAACGATGCCACGTACCAACAAATAATACCGTCACAATCGAACATGCTATTATTGTTAAGCCCATCACTCGGCGGTTGTGCCTAGTAACTCTTACATTATCAGAAGCCAAGCCCGCTTCCGGGTAAATTACATTATTAAATAGCTTCTGAGTAAAATAAACGGTCGAATTTTTAGCATGCTGTGCTTTATTGATAGCATGATCGAGGCCATAACGGCGTGATGCAGCATCATCAAACGCATTAGTTGGTACGCCTTGTTGATATACAGATGTGAAATAAACACCACGCACCAACGCTGAGGTAGAAAACTGGTCACTTGCCAAAGCTTCGGATAAAAAATTCGCCAAAATCTCTTTTAAACCAGAAACTTGACGCGTAAAACTATAAATCGCATTACGATCTTCCAGCGACATAGGCCCAGAAACAGAATGAGGTAGGACATCATTGATACGGGCGATAAAGTTACTATATTCTGATGAAAATTCTTTCAGCCAATGATCCAAATCGTCAACAGAGTCTAGTGAGAAAGTAAAACCAAGTACCTCTTCACGTTGACGACGAGAGTAGTGTTTAAAGAATGGTTCAAAACCTTGTAATAAATCGAGTTTTGTCAACGTAATGTAGACCGGTAATCGAGTCGATAAAGTTTCCATTAGCTCACGTAAGCGCGCTCGAAGTAAATTAGCATAAGCCTTACGCTCTGTTGCCGTTGCTGTTGCTAAGCGCGAAACATCTATTGTTAAAACAATACCGTTTAATGGTCGACGACTACGCGTTTTTTCTAACCAATGAACGAAATGCATCCATAAGCGTCGTTCCATTGCACCATCATTTTCATTCCCACGGCTAATATGTTCATGGTCATAATTGGCATAGTTGCCTTGGGTAAGTAATTCACCGTCAGGATCTATCATCACTGACTCATCACCAATCCACCAATCAAATGAATATGGGTTTTCACTTTTTTGACCAGAAGCGCGCATCACCGAAGAAAAGACATAATTTTGCCCACTACGGTTAATCAAACTGGTTTTGCCCGCATTTTCTAATCCAAGTACAAGATACCAAGGTAATGCATATAAGTAGTCTCGCTGAGGGAGATTCTCTTTCATGCTAACCATGATTTGGTTAAGCTCTACTTCTTGACGATCTTCGTAGGCTTTAATTGGGTCTTGACGTAAGCGCTCTTCATATTTTCGTTCAGCTTGAAAAGCTTGCAGTTTTCGCCATTGCCAAACGCCCCAAAGAGCGAGAGTGCTCAAAGAAAACAGACTACTGGCAATGGCCCGTTCCATCATAGAATCTAATGGTAAATTGCCCTTTATATCTAGCCATGGGCCTGCCCACCAAATAGCCACGTTCACAATAATGAAGAGACTAAGCAGTAAAATAGGCATCGCTGCTGCGAGGCTAGGTTTTAGCATTCTCGCGATCCTAAATAAATATTTCCACATGGATTTTTATCCTTCGTTTATTCTGACGTCGTGTTTTTTTCTAACTGTTCAACTAATGAGGGTTCCCAATCGTTGACGCTCATTGTGATAATTTGTGAGTGCAATGTTTGATATTGTTCCTTTGCCATCGCCTCGAGGTTGTTTACGTTTAGTAGATCTGCAGATAAGAGGCGCCAATAAAATTTATCACGAGGCTCTATAGCAGCTATCAAGCCATCATTAAGCATCGAAAGAGCCACTGCGATACCCGCTTCTTTAGCAAGTGTCGTCGCCTCCTCGCCTTTCTCTTTCCAATCACCTACCGCTGATGGTTGACCACCACTGCTTTGATAACTAAGTAGCCATTCTTTCGCACGTTCGCTGACAAACGGCTCCCCACCTTTGAATTTAAGCTTAAGCAGATCGGGCATTCGAGATGCAAACTGAACGCACTCGCTTAAAATGGCATCACACCAGCCCCTATTACCTAAGCTTTTTGCAATCTCATAACTCATCAATTGCCCATCAAACCAAAAAGGTGCCATGGTTAAACTTTGTTCAACCTTGCGCCATAAATCGATATCAGGACTACGCATATGGTCTTGATACTCTTTAACTCGCTCTTGCATCATTCCACGTAGTTGCGTCTCTCCATTCAGATCATGTTCTGGTAACGAAGCGATGCTCGACCACACTGCGTAACGACGAACTCGGATAGCCAAAGCAATCCCAAAATCTTGCTGTGAAAGTACCTCTGCAACGTTGAGCAACGACTCTTTGATAGCTTTATCACTTGAGTTATCGATTGAGGCTAAAGTGACTACTGACGTTTTAGGTCGACTAACTTCGGATGGCGGTTCTGTCTTTTCAATCCGTTCTCGCTCGATAGAGCGACTCAGTGAACTGTTAATTTTGGCTACAAGAGTTTCAGCCATACCGGTCATCAAACCGATGTCAGTCACTGATTTTTGCCACGACACTAGAAGGTCTTTTAACGACTCTCTTTGCTGAGGTGAAAAACGTTCAAAGTCCAACTTATCGACAACCTGCGTAAACCTCTGCACCGTTTGGCTAAAAAAGCGTCCGCGATGAACCATGCCTTTTTTGCCTGGCGCAGGAAAACACGTGTCCCAGTAGAGTGGGATGAAATCCGCCAACAATTGTAATGACACAATGAAACGTGACGGCGTCACATTGTGATGTAGGCATTGCAACAAAATAATAAGCAACTTAAGATCTTTGCTTTTCTCATGTAGCAACTGAACCGCTGTTTGTTCAACTTCGGACCATTGCACACTGGTATGAGAGAGCGATCCTACTTTCATCATTTGGTTTTCAACGAAATCAAACAAAGGATCGTCAACTAAACGGCTACCAGCCGGGTTTTCACCTTTAATCGGTTGAACGATGCACTGGCGATAATGGGTAATATCCATTCTTTTCTCCTTACCAGCCGCAGCGTGTTCGTAGGGATGTTAAGGATTGCGATAGCTGCCTAGCATCGAACCATAAACCATCGACTATTCGTGAATTGGAACGTAGAACAAGGCGTTGTTGTTTTTCCATCGCTTTCATCATATCAATCGCTGGGATCCCTCTCCCTGACGAAAACAACACACCAACATCATCGCTTCTCCACGATTGCGACGGTAGACCAATAATGGATATGTTGACTTGGGGATCATCAATCGCAGTGGGAAATGCCAACTCCACTCGACTAAGATTATCAATACAGCTCATCAGCAATATCGGTTTCACATTATTAGCGAAAGCGGTTTTCTCGTTTAGAGCAACCAAGGTAACCCAAGCATCGCCTCTTTCTTCCTCACCCAACGCAGTTAAATGACTCACATCCCCTACTTTATATTGGCTAAAGCTATCAAAAGCGCGTTGCCAAGAATCGGGAACATCCTCGTTTTTAATCTGCGCTACATCTACCTGAGCAGGTGTTTTAAACAGTGAATCAAAACAAGTAAGGCGATCTAATCGAGAACCAATCTTGGTACAACTTTGTGCTCGATCTAAAATGAAACTTTCAGCGTTCGCCCCACTACCACCAAGCATAAAAAACACCATCATCGAAATATGACAACATCGTGCAATCATGACGTTTTAATCTCCAACTTCTGACATTTATACGCCAATGTTCGCTTAGGTATACCTAAGCTTTCCGCAGTTTTAGCCCGATCTCCCTCAAACAGTTGTAAACGCTCTCGGATAATATGCAGCTCAAATTCATTCAAGGTTTGTTTCAAGTCTTTCACACCTCCGGAGGTAAACGTCGCTTCCGATGCCGCCAAATTATGAGTTGAAATATGTCCCAATTCCGGTGTGAATAAATGACTGGGGGACAAACGATGCTCAAAACAATCGACGGTTACTTCCGTTCCATCAAGCGTTTGCGCACACGCAAATTCAATCAAGTGCTTTAGCTCTCGAACATTACCAGGAAAGTCATACTGCTTAAGGCGATCAATCGCCGTATACGCTAAACCTCGTATATAAGTTTCATTGTGCTGATTGAATATGCTGACGAAGTGATGACTCAAAAACTCTATATCTTCGATTTTATCGCTGAGGCGAGGTAACGAAATCGGGTACTGCAATAAGCGGTAGTACAAATCTTGACGAAATTGTCGCTGACGCACTTGTGCTAACAGGTTAACGTGAGTTGCTGAGACTAAACGAAAATCTGATGTCAGCTCTTTTTTTCCTCCTACAGGTCGAAAAACTCGAGATTCAAGTACTCGTAATAATTTAGCCTGTAAGCTCAATGGCATATCTCCGATCTCATCAAGAAATAACGTGCCTCCGTCGGCTTGTGCAATTAAACCTAACTTGTCTTTATCTGCACCTGAGAAGGCGCCTTTGCTATAGCCGAAGAGCTCACTCTCCAACAAATTTTCAGGAATTGCCGCACAGTTTATGGCGACAAAAGGTCCTTTACTCCTAGACGAAACATCGTGAACCGCCTGCGCAACAAGCTCTTTTCCTGTTCCTGTTTCCCCTTGAATCATTACCGATAGTTTCGACGATGCCGCATTGATAATTTGCTCACGCAACTTTTGCATCGCGCTGCTATTTCCAATTAACGTTGTTGAGAGTTGGCTCATTACACAGCGACGATCGCTGTCACGCTGCGCGTCTGACAATGATTCAGACAATACTTGGCGGTCTTGGTGTTCCTTTTGCATTTTATTGAGCAAAGCCCATTGATGCGTAAACACCTCAAGGTATTTCGCAAACTCACCTTGATCAACTAAGCCCTCCATGAGGCGGCTTTCCCCTATCATAAGCAACACAGATTGGACTTGTTCACCTCCAACGGGTAAAGGAAGAATCGCCACTGTATCCATGAAACTCACGCAACTAGTCAGTTGCCGAAATGAGCGATTAGAGCGCCAAAAAACGAGCTCATCAGAGCCTAAATAAATAGGCTTTGCTGACTGTAATACATGAGCAACTGGGCAATCAAAATCGGTGACAGACCAACTCAATTGATGCGGTTCTCCATGAGAAACTAACGTGCGTCCATCTGAACTTGGAACCAGTAATAAACTGTTTTTTAGTCCTAATTCATCACGAATAGTGTCGGCAAATCGACCCGCCAATTGATTGGGTTGTCTGGCCATAGCAAGCTCTGTAACATGAACTAACCACTGACTCATACTCACTCAACCTCTCCAATAAACTCACCATTATCAGCCGCCAAGTAAATTCGATTTACAGGCTGCTTATTCGCAAGTTTGTTCAATAGAGACCGAGAAATTGGCGGCAAGAGTTGCCCCTCAATAATCGCTTCTAACATTCGTGCGCCATTTTCTGATCGTGTCGCTCGATTTAGAATTTCATCAATTAGACTATCTTCAATGGTCACAGCAGCGGCATAACGTTGCTTGAATAACGCTTCAAGATTGGCCAGTTTTCCACGAACAATCTGTTCTAACACCTCTCTTGCCAATGGAAGATAGAAAACAGTTTCCATTCGAGCCAACAGTGCAGGCTTAAAGAATGCCGCCAATTCAGCATAGAGTGCCTCATCCAATTTTTCTGGCGTTTTTGCATGGTCAACGATGGTTTGGTAACCCAAATTAGAAGTCAGGAAAAATACGATATTTTGACAATCGATTAAGCGTCCCTCACCATCAGCTAACTCGCCTTTATCAAAAGCTTGATAGAAAATATTGAGTACTTCAGGATGTGCTTTTTCAACCTCATCAAGCAAAACGACTGAATACGGCTTTTTACGAATAGCTTCTGTTAAAATCCCCCCCTCTCCATAGCCGACATAGCCTGGTGGTGACCCAATCAAACGAGATACCGTATGTTTTTCTTGATACTCAGACATATTAATTGTGGTTAGGAACTGTTTCCCACCATAGAGTTGCTGGGCCAGTTGAACAACTGTTTCCGTTTTACCGACACCACTTGGCCCCACTAGCAGAAATGCACCTTTGGGACGCCCCGGACGACGTAAGTCAGCGCGAGCAGTGAGCAAGTGACGATGGATACGTTCAATCGCCACATCTTGACCTTTGATATTCTCACCAAGCAATGTCGTCAAATTAGTAATTTTATGCAACTCATCGCTGTTCATTTGGTCAACAGGAACTCCTGTCCAATCGGCGATCACCTCAGCGATTTGTTGTGCATCGACCTGAGGATGCATGAGCAACTCGGCATGAGGAATATCATCTAAAGCTTGATAGTATGCTTTGAGTTCAACCAATAGCTCTTCCCGGCTTTGCTGCTCTTCCTCTTCACTCGGAGAGGTTTTAGATAAGAGCTTATTTCGTAGGGAAATAATGGATTCGATAATGCTTTTCTGCCCATGCCACTTTTGAGTCAGAGCTGCTTTTTCTTCTTCATCAGCCATCTCGTCACTGCACAATCTATCTAAACGATGAGTATCGACTTCTTGACCCAAATACAACGATCGTTCGAGCATCGCTATTTCCAATTGACGCTGATGACATAACGTTTCTAACTGAGCCAACCGCTTAGGTGGCGTAGTGATATTAATCGCAATACGGGCGCAGGCTGTATCTAATACATCGATAGCCTTGTCTGGCAGTTGACGCCCCGAAATATAGCGAGCAGAAAGCTCGGCTGCAGCTTTCAATGCATCATCAGTTATCAGGACATTATGTGCTGTTTCATACGCGTGATTAAGCCCACGCAAGATATCAACCGCCTGACCAATAGTCGGTTCTTCAAGTTTTACTAACTGAAAACGTCGCGTTAGGGCTGGATCTTTCTCAAAATATTTTTTGTATTCTTTCCATGTTGTTGCCGCCACGGTACTCAGTTCACCACGAGCAAGAGCTGGCTTAAGCAAGTTCGCCGCATCACTCCCCCCTTCCTGATTTCCAGAACCGATCAGAGTGTGCGCTTCATCGATGAAAAGGATTATCGGTTTTGGTGCATTCTTGATTGCATCGATGACCCCTTTTAAGCGCTTTTCAAATTCACCTTTTACCGATGCCCCCGCTTGTAGAAGACCAAGATCTAGAGAGCACAAATCGACATTCTGCAATTGATTGGGAACATTGCCAGCGACGACGCGTAATGCGAGCCCCTCAATCATCGCACTTTTACCAACACCCGCATCTCCAACCACGATAGGGTTGTTTTTGCGACGACGGCACAGGATATCAATCATTAAATTTAGTTCATCTTCACGGCACAATACTGGGTCTAATTCGCCACGACGAGCCTGCTCTGTCACATTGGTACAATACTTATCTAACAGTGTCGAAATTGCTTGCGTTATTGCCGAGTGTTTCACATCAATTTTTTCTTTAGACTCAACCAATGACTCAGCTGAATCTTGAAGTAATTCGTCGAAGCTATTTTTCAAACTCTCTTTATTGATGCATTCAAATTGCTGAATCAAATTAAGTGGTAAATAGCGATCTGCCCTCATCAGAGCCGTTAAAAATATCACTCCGGACCGTAACTGCTCATAATTCAATTCTGTCGTTGACAGAAGCCAAGCTTCTTGCAGCAACTCAACCAACAATGGAGAAAATGCAGGATAAGTATCCAATGCTTGCTCTCGCGCAAAGTTCGCGCTAATTGATTGTTTGATTGTTTCTACGTCCAAGTCCGCTTGCTTAACGATAGTTCTCATGTCTGACAGCGGATTTTCAAACAAAACAAAAAGTAAGTGCTCATAGGTCACTTCTGGATGCTGACGTTCAATACATAACGAAGCAGCCTGTTCGAGAGCCAGTTTGCTTTGCTCATTCAGTTTTGAAATCAATGTTGGTAATTCAATTCGGATCACAACAATCACCTAGCCTTTTATAATTAGAGTATTTGATTTAATTGATTTATTACGTCAGCCGATTTGACGTTAAGTGCATTGGTGTAGCCTAAATAGACGCCAACCCACAACAACAAGAATCCAAGCAAGATGGACCAAACGGGTAACTGTTGCCCTAAGTTGTACTTCGTTTTCACCACATGATCAGTCGACGATGTGAGCTCAGGTAACTCTCGTTCATTCAAAGTACTAATCGTAGTATTTAGGCGGGTAATCACATTCTGACGTTCATTATGCCCCCCTTCCATAACACGATATTTACCCTCAAAACCTAAGATCAAACATTGGTAGATAAACTCGAGCAAAGAACGGTAACGCTTAGGCTCACCTTCTAAACGGCCCAAAATAGTAAACACTTTCTCCCCACCCCAAGTTTCGTTGTGGAATCGCGAGAGCATTGAATATTCTGCCCATACGCTTGATGCGCCCCAGTCGGTACCCATTACCGCTTCATCGAGAAATGCACAAAGAATGTAACGATAAGCCATCAAAATTGCGTGCTCATAACCTTGCTCGGTCAGTTCAATTTCAATTGCTTTGATTTCTTCAACCGTCTGCTTATAGATTTGTTCAATATTGTCACAGTCACTTAAGCTTCGAACGCGCAGTGACAATCCAAATAAAGGCGTAGCTGCATCAATCAGAAGATTATGGTTTTCACCGCGTAGCTGAAACCAATAATCTTGGTCATTATTAATTTGTTCAACGTTGTCGAACAACAAACTACTGTACTGTGTATTCTTTTTATCGATGTCCATAATCAACTCCTAATTGCCCAGAACTGAAGATCAAGATCTTCAAATGCACCTGCCACATGGAAAGCAAATCCACTTGAATGACCAAGTGTTGCCCAAGCCGCACTGGTCTTATCCAATTGGTAATATGCGTAACCAGCGTGATAAGGCAGTTGTCTTGGAGCGACAGGCAGTGGCGTAATTGGAATACCAGGTAATTGCAAAGAAATAAGCTCACGTATTTTTTCAACGGTTGATATTTTCGTTTGCTGGATAAAGAGCCCTCGTAGTTCCGCCAAAGGCATGCGCGCTTTCACCGCAATGATAAATTCTGCATTTTCTATCAAATTCGGATCTTGTATCGGCGCAACCATTAATCCATATTTGCGTTTGTCCAACTGGATTGATACCGCTCTAGGCTCAAGAACAATACTAAGGCTCTGTCTTAAATTCCGTATCAGAGGCCAAAACGAATCACTGGGCATATCGTGGTTATAATTGGGTAATGTTGGAGGTAAACGACTTTCATCCGTAAACGTCGCTAATTCTCCACAGACACAAGCAAGAGACTCAAACAAACGCTCTGGATGCAAACTACGTAAATGAGCCAAATGATGTAGCTGTGGTTGTAGACGGTTTAGCGACTGAAGCAACATAAAATCGGAAACATCTGCGACACCGCCTTGTGATGGCGAAGAAATACGCTGCGCAATATTTTTTGCTCGCTCTCCCATCAAGCCAGCAATTTCATTAATGAAACGTTGTAACGGGGCATTCGTTGCCACATTCAAATGACAAGGAATAAACTCCTGATCTAACACGACACTACCATCTGGCCTTTTTTCTAAAATACGTGCAATTGCAATCGATGCGTATGCACTGCGATCCTCTTTTTCTAACATCAGTTGCATGCGCACTGGAGAAACATCTAATGTCGTCGTATCCCCACGAACACTGTGAACGTCTCTCACTTCTACTCTCTGGCTAGCATAACGGCCTGTTCCGCGTTCTTCCGGCCAATCAATTTCCATCAGTGATTCACTGCGCAGCGGAATCGCCAAATACACCAATTGATGAGCTAATGACGAATCTTCTACTTCAAGGGCATCGGGCAACATATCTTCTTGTGGAATACGAAAAACGGTACCATCAGGCATAATCCCAACCGCTCTCTCAATAGAAATACGGCCAAACGAAAGATACTCGGGGTTTAACACCAATTCGGATACACCGAATAGATTACGATTCACTGCAGCCATTCGTTCATCAAGCACATGTTCAAAGTAACGTTGTTGCTGTTGAAAATGTTGGGGCTTTATAAATAAGCCTTCGTTCCAAATTACACGATTACGCGTAAACATCTTGTTATTCCACCCTTTCAAGTTTCACATCGTAGTCTTTGAAATACATCAGCAGATGGTATTCCCTACCTTTATTCAGTACTTTCACCGCTTTTTTCCATTCACTTAAGTCGGGTTCTGAAAAGTGCGCCATCACACCGATGTAATTGGTTTCCTCATCAATCTCAAATGCATTGACGAACTTAAATTGACCGGGCGTCAGTACGTAGTCGTAGTTCTTAATGAAGTTACTGCGAAGCTCACCTTCATAATCATCTTTCATCTGATCATAATCAGCCGACATGAACATTGAATCATCAACCAATTCAAATACCTGAACGGCAATTGGAGCCGCTTCTCCCCAAATATTAGGGTTGGTGCCATCATCACTGACAAGGCTAAACGTCACCTTGGTAGGTTGCTCAGCTGGTTGATACGATTCTGATGAACTACATGCCGTTATCGTTACCAGTAGTATCAGCAGAGCAAAAGAGCGTATATTCACCTTTATAACTCCAACTGTTTTTCACGAATTTTCTTATCGTAAGATTGCTCAAAGATCTCCCAAAACAGCTTCTCAAAGCCTTTTTGACGGTCAGACGTCAGCTCTTTGTAGTAATGACAATACATCTCCCAAGCCCACGACTCTGGCGTCTGATTTTGCAAATCACCGTTACGTTTGTAATGTTGGAAACGACGCAGTAAAACTTGTGGTGAAAAAGCATTGAGAATTTGGCTGAGTGCTTCCCCTGTCGCATGCTGCATTGCTTCATTATGATCACGAACATTCTTTAAGCTTTCTGAAATCGCAGCAGGAGCAGAAAGGTGGACTAGACTTTTGTCCGCATCATATAAGGTTCGAATTGTTTCTGGGTATGAAAGTCCCAAGCGCAGCGGGTTGTCTTCTATCGGTTGTAGATTTCGATTCATCACACCAAATCGGCCCTCACACACTTGCTGGTTCAGCTCTAAAAGACCTTGTACGCATGCTTTAAGCGATTCTCCAAGCTCTTCCGATAACATGTGCATTTTGTCCATATCATGCGTATCACCCACATCAACACCTAGCCCAGATAACATTGGCCCGGTTAGTAAGTGGTTTGCATTCATTGAAGACGCATTCTGCGTATCACTAGTTGGCTGATAGCTTCGCGCCATTTCTTCTTCCAATAGATCTAATACCTTATCGTTCATCCCTAAGCCCTCTGGTGCGTGTAACGTGTCATGATTTTTTTTTGAATCAGTTGGCATTACCTTTGTCTCGTATTGCTTAGTTACAACTGATTCACTGTCTGTTTTATTTCGGTGAAAACCGAGAATCTTCTTTAAACGAATTGATGATGTCATTTCGTATTCACTATCTGCTTGTTGGGTAAATTGAGGCTGCGCTAGGCCAATATTGCTTTCCAGTACAACATTACTTCCCGGTACAATGCCCTCTTGTTCAAATGAAGCGGATTTAATCTCTTCAAGTAACGAATCTTGGTGAGTACTCTGTGGCCTATCTTGTTTCGATGTTTTCGTGAACAAATCATTCAATGCAGTAAGAGGATCAATAGTTTGAGTTGCTATTCTCTCTCCTGTATCCAGCAGTTCAACATCACCATCTTTGAGCAAATCAAATCGATCTCCATCAAACAATGTATTGATTGATGCTGAAACTTGTGACGACTCATCACCTACTTGAGAAAATGTCACTCTGATTCGATAAGGGCCGATTCCCACTTCATTGTTATGTTCAAGTCGTGCTGACAGCCCTTTACCTAATGGCATATGTGAACCATTCACATACGTAGCGCCGCAAAGATCTTTAACGCAGAACTCCCCGTCAATGATTGCGACTTCACAATGTCGATGCTGGATACTTCCTTGTGCATCGCTTAACTGCCATGCAACGCCATCAGCGGCACCAATTACGCCACCATCTTGAGTAAAAACATGCTGAGCCGATAAACCCGAACGAAGTCGCTGAGCATTACTTACTACCATTGAAAGTACTTGATTTTTCTGCATACCCTACTGTCTCACTTGTATCAATACGTGCTTGTCTGACATGTCCCCACCTAAGAAAGAAGTCCAACCCAAAGCCACATCATTTCCGCGGTTCAGGCTCATCTCAGGCACTTCCTTTTCACGCATCGTAAGCTCTAAGTCATAAGCCATTTGCTCACGCAAAATAAACTCCACCAATTTACACAAAGGTTGATATTCCTTGCCCGATGGTAAAAAGTCCGCGAACCGTTCTTGAGATAATCCATTGATACATATGGTAAATTTCCCATTACAGTCCATAACAGAATCACCAAGCAACGTGTTCACACCAAGTTCACCGTTTTGTTTGCCTAAACTGAGTTGCTGGTATGCTTGTATCGCCACTTTTCTTCTTACCCATTGCTTGATCGTTACATCCGGCAAATCAAAACAGTGAGCAATGATCCCTGATACGACTTGAGGAGATCGGCTTCTCCCTGCCAACATGCCTGAGTACGCAAGCATCTTGCACCAGTTGATTGGGGTTTCTCCCCGCAGATCCGCATCTCCAAGCCCAACTAAGGCAAACAACTGTGAAGAGAGTTGATCTTGTGCATCAGGTTGAAAGCGAACGTAGTAACGATACTTTCGCCAAATTCGATACACTAAATTAATCAATCGGTTATTAAAAAAATCTAAAAATGGACGTTTAAATCCACCTCGGTCCTCTTCAACCAACTGCTGTAAAATAAATCCGGGCAAAGGTGACTGAGCGCCAGCTAAACCAAAAAAATTAGTTTGTAAAACAAGGCGTTCGTCTTCTCTCTTTTCTAGGTCAATCACATCTGCTGGCGCAAAACCCAAACTTGGATTGGCACTAAATACCAATTGGCATACTCTTTCCCAATCTTCCGATTCCGGATTTAATCCATGAAGTTTTTGCAACAACTCAACCAATTGATAGAAATTGTAATTGCGCACATCACTTGGTAAATCAATCAAAGACTCCTGCAAAGCAGCTATCTCTAGATCAATGGCTGCATTCCTGCCTGTGTTCCCCATGTATACTTCTCTTGATTGGATGCATTAATAACCACCAACTCATGAAAGGAATTGATGCTGGCATAAAGGGCAAAGAAATGGCTCAAAACGGTACCAAACAGATACAATTCACCTTCCGACCCAAAGCAGTTTTGATCGATATAAATAGTGGATTGCAAACCTCTCACTGGTAGACCTCGGAGAATTTTATCCACGGGTTGAGACTCTATTTTCTGTATCCCGTCCAAGCGCAGTTGTGCGACTCGCTCAGCTTGGCGATCCACAAGAGCTCTGAAGTCATAAGCTCGCAGTACGCTGCTTAATGCATCTTTCGATAATAACGAGAGATAATTCAAAGAGAGGTTTGAAATCAGCATCCACAGTAAACTACCGTCAAGAACCGGACGTAAAGATTGAGAGGGAACAGTAATGTTACTAAAAGTAGCAAATGGTGGAGATGTATCGGTCGGTTCACAGATGTCCCCTACCCCTAACTCCAATGGTAATAGGCGATTGGTACACGTCAGTTTAAGTGATACCGCTTCATCTACTTGCATCGACTGAGTTTCATCTCCGCGAATGAACGCGATAAAATTATCAAAACCATCGCCACGAATACTGTCTTTCACACGAGTGCGATAATATAAAGCTTCACGATTCCGCACTCGTTCCACTTCATGCTGAAAGCTTTCAAACGCCGAATAAACCCGTTTTTCGCCTCGTACTCGTTGACTTGCTTGTGTCTTATCTTGCCAGCCAAATACACCATCGACACTAAACACCTCATAATGTGCCGGATAACGACTAGAAGGAACAATGCGATATTCTGAACGCTTACCACTTAAGTCAATTGGGTCAGCATCATGTTTAAACAAATTGATAACCGGCGTACAGTAGAGCTGGAAATTGTCTTTTCTCACTCTGACGTCAGTGGGTAGTGTTTTTGAAAAACTGATTTTTAGCTTAAATTCACCAGTCACCGATTTTGGTAGCGCACTCGCCAATCGAGTAACATCAAAAAAGTGAAATGCCTCAGGAAAAGACAAGTATTCCTGTAAGATTCGATAACCCTCATAGACATTTTCTGGGTATGGGAGTAATGCTTGCTCGCTCTCAAATCCAACCATCTTGACGGTATTTCTAGGTAATGAAAAACGAGTTCCATCGACTTCAAGCCAAACATTATCAAGATAATGATTGAGCCATAAATAAAGCATCTGTGAGCTGTATTTGTCTCCGCCTAAATAGAAACGAAGATCATCAAGATTAGCATCGCCGACACTATTCTCACCTAACATGTTCAGCGAGATATCAATTACGCTCGCCTCCCGTGTATGGTAAGAAGTCACATCGTTACATCGAATAGGATAAACATTCACATCCCTGCAGGTTCTAAAATGGCACTGAGTACCAAACACTGGTTTACTATCAATTTGAGCGCCGCGAGAAACCTGATGTTTATCACTAACACTTTTATCCGGCGCAAATGCCACAATACTCATACTTGGTACCGGGCGAAGATAATTCGGCCAAAGCATATTGATAATGGAATGGGTTAACTCCGGAAATTCATCTTCCACTTTCTCGCGTAAACGTGCTGTCAAAAAAGCAAAACCTTCCAACAAACGTTCTACATCCGGATCGGTGTTTCTCCCGTGTAAAAAACGAGAGAGTTGAGGGTGAATTTCAGTGAACTGCTTTCCCTGTTCTTTAAGGAAAGCAAGCTCTTCTCTGAAGTACTTATCTTGAGTCATAATGTTTAATACACTTGATACTTACGGTTTTGGTCCAGTAACAAACTGAGTTGAACTCGGTCATGTAACGCTTCGCTGTTAATTTCAGCGACAATATTGAAGCGCAGCATCAAAGGACTAAATGCATCTGATTCCGCTCTGATTTCAATATTGCGTAAACGCGGTTCGTAGGTGACTAAACAATCTTGTATCGCTAACTTGATTCGTAGCGATAAATCTAATGTTTCTAAAGTTGCATCATTAAAATCCACTAAGCCTAGCATTGGTGCGCTTTGCGCCTCCCCTAGACGAGTGTTTAATATGTTGGAAACATTACGCTTTATTGATTGAAGTACATCCATGGCATTTGGCCCTTGTGTTAAGGACATCGGTTTGGTGCCAGTTTCTAGACGTTCTAGAAATCCGACACCAAATGCGCTCTCTTCAGGTGCGATATATGTCATCGTTATGCTTGATCTAATCGACCCACTAGGGATAGTTCAAAGTTGGCACCCATGTATTTAAAATGAGGGCGAACTGAAAGCGAGACTTGGTACCAACCAGGTTCACCTTCGACATTCATCACTTCGATCTTCGCAGCACGAAGCGGACGGCGGCTACGAACATCTGCTGGTGGGTTTTCCTGATCCGCTACATATTGTTTAATCCAACCATTCAGCTCTCGCTCAAGATCTTGACGTTCTTTCCATGAACCAATTTGTTCACGCTGAAGTACTTTAACGTAGTGTGCGAGACGGTTAATAATCATCATGTAAGGTAGCTGAGTTCCTAACTTGTAGTTAGTTTCCGCTTCTTTACCCTCTTTCGTATTAGGGAATACGCGAGGCTTTTGAATCGAATTTGCCGAGAAGAATGCGGCGTTATCGCTCCCTTTACGCATGGTTAGCGCAATAAAGCCCTCTTCAGCCAATTCAAATTCTTTACGGTCAGTCACAAGAACTTCTGTCGGGATCTTACTTTGCAACGCGCCCATCGACTCAAAAACATGCACAGGAAGATCATCAACTGCACCACCACTTTGAGGGCCGATGATATTTGGACACCAACGGTATTTGGCAAAGCTATCAGTTAAGCGTGTTGCAAATGCAAACGCCGTGTTACCCCAAAGGTAATGTTCGTGTGATGAACTAACATTTTCCTCATAATTAAATGATTTGATTGGGTTATCAATTGGGTCGTAAGGAACACGAAGTAGAAAACGAGGCGCGGTTAAACCTAAGTAACGTGCATCTTCAGATTCACGCAGAGCACGCCATTTGGTGTACTTTGGCCCCTCAAATGTTGATTTCAAATCTTTAATGTTTGGTAATTCTTCAAACGAATCAATACCGAAAAATTCAGGACCAACACTAGAAATGAATGGAGCATGCGCCATCGCACCCAAAGCACCCATGAACTGAAGTAATTTCATGTCTGAGGATGACGGCGTAAATGCAAAGTTACCAATGATGGCACCTGTAGGTTCACCACCAAATTGTCCATAACCTGAAGAATAAACGTGTTTATACAAGCCAGTTTGTGTTGTCTCTGGAGCAAATTCAAAGTCTTCTAATAGCTCAGCTTTAGTCGCATGCAGCAAATCCACTTTGTTGTTTTCACGAAAGTCGGTACGGTCAATAAAAAGCTTGAGGCCTCGCCATGACGATTCCATTTGTTGATAACTCTCTTGGTGAAGAATTTCATCCATTTGAGCACTGATCTTTTTATCCAACTCAACAAGCATCTGGTCGACAAGTGACTTATTAACTTGGTCTTCAGCGTGATTTGAGCCAATTAAGTTTTCAACAAATGCAGCGATCCCTTTTTTTGCGACGTTGTAGCCTTCATCACTCGGTGCAATGCGAGTCTGAGCCATGATCTCATCAAGTAGGCTTCCCTGTTGAACACTTTGTTTTTCTGAGACGACTTCTGTAGTAGACATCAATTTCGTTCCTAAATTTGATTGATTACAATAATGACGACTTAAGCTTTGGGCTCTTCTTGGTCACCAACTAAGCTCAGTTCAGCCAACAATTTCTCTCGCGATTCCTCAGAGCTCAGTAGCGTTTGCAAGCGCTCTCTAAATGCAGGAATGTTGCCTAATGGGCCTTTCAATGCCACTAAAGCCTCACGCAGTTCAACCAACTTATTTAATTCAGGAACTTGAGCAGCTACAGCGTCAGGAGAGAAATCTGCTAACGATTTGAAACTCAGTTCAATGGGGAGTTCAGTCCCCTCCTCATCACTTAACTTGTTTGGTACCGTCGCGGATAATTTAAGATCGCTCTCACGCATTACCGCTTCAAAATTATGTTTATCGACCGATACTGATTCTCTTTCTTCAATTGGCGTTTCCTCGCCATGACCTTTGAAATCACCGACAACAAGGGTTTTTAATGGCAACTCGACTTCTGCCTGCGTGTCCCCTGTCGATGGGATATACTTAATATTTACGCGCTCTTTAGGAGCAACACTTCCTTCTTTAGACATTTTACGTCTCCAATACCTATACCAACCGTGCAAATACTCGAATCGAATCGTGATAAACGACAACAATTTGCCAATTCGATATTGCTATGACTTTATAAATTTAAATAACTGTTATGATTATTATTTGTTAATTACACTAGTATCATTATTGATCAAGCCAAAAAATAATTTTAGACAAACTAAATAATCACTTTTTGGCGCACAAAAAACAAACAACCCAAGTCTAACTATTGGTTCTAACAAACCATCCGCTCACTATATAAATCACAATAGAATAGAAAGACGGAAAACCACTCCTAAAAATTATGCATTACACAATATAGGCATTCAATATTATTGAACATCCCATAATTTGTCATGATTATAAAAATAATGGCTATTCTTATATTTGAGATACATCTCGTCGGATTTTTCTTTTTCTTCGGCGCTCATCTCTAACTCTATTCCGTCTCGATTAATCGCTAAGGAATTATAAAGTTTTTGCATTCGCTCATTACCAGAGGAAGTAAGATATAGCTCTAAATAAGCCCTGGCCTTCACCCTATCGTGAGGTACAAATTGATAAGTATGACTTTCACCCATTAGTATTTTTGCGACCGCTGCTAGTGATGTAATATCTCCTTTTTCCAATGTCGCCATACGCCATTGGTAGGCTTGTTTAAACTGACCTTTGCTTTCTAAGATTTCAATATAGTTTTTCATTGCAGGTATGTAATTAGTCTTCGCAGCAGCTAAATACAGTCCATTGACTTTAGCCTCTCGACTCAGCGATACCAGAACATTACCACCAGTCTCATCTATAACTTTGGCCTGTTCCATCAAAGCTAATGGATGGTTCAAATTAGAGGCAACATTAAGATAATAAGCAGCAAGCACTTGATCTGATTGCTGATAAAAGCGAGATAACTCATACATGGCTTGGGATGGATTCTCACGCCCAAGTAAAATAACATTTGTATAATATAGAGTCTTCCAATACTCAATCTCTCTATCCATCAACCAGTTAGCGTTCATGTACAATTCATACATCGCGTTGCGATGGCCAAGTTGTCCTGCTTTCAATAGGTACTTTCGCGCTTTTAAAGGCGACCTAACTGTCGCCCTATCGTCAGACAACTCCATCGCATAAAGATAGGCAGCCGCCCCATGATCATTATCTGCTGCATGCTTTAGATAGACTCGCGATTCCATATTTTTATACTGCGCGCGCAGTAGGCGACCTTTTTTATAAGCATTCTCTGGAGAGAGGTTATTCACCTCATATTGGATCTCTTCATTCATAGCTAGTGGGGAAGATATTGAAGCCATTGAAACGAACAACAATGAACAAATTGAGATGATTTTAACCCACATTTTGACACACCTTTTTGACACGCATAGATACGATTTCCACTTGTTAAAACAACACCAACTTTTTAAGCGAGATTCGCCTTTAACCATATTTAGAGTGATGCCAACTACAAATGTCTATTTAAGATAAACACGCAAACGTTTTCATTATTAAACTAGCTATAACCTTACCGACACACACATAAAATTCAACATATAGCAGTCGCATAATAACGTCATTTATAATATCTAAGGTATTTATAAAATAACAAACAAAACAATAAGACGTTATCTTTACTCAATCCTAATAAATTCATGACAAACATAATTTCTTTTAATCTAAGTAACTACTAATATTTTTCAAATTTTTATTTTCTCAATTCGAACCAAATTTAAATGTAATTTCATGAAACAAATTCTCAAATAATAAAAATTCACAACTAGGGTATATTAATAAAATTTGGATGAAAAACTAATAATAAACATATTTCGTTAACCACAATATCAAAGCGAACATATTTATTTTATAAATAAGTTTAAATATAATAAATTCACCATACTGTAATATCTCCAAGCACGTTGGCGTATACGACAAGCGAGTGAATCCTCGGTAGTCTAATCGAGTGTTGACTTAATTAATCTAGTATTTCAATGTAATTAATTATAAAAATATCATTATTCTCATCTGTATTTTAGATTGGCATCTTGTTTTCGTACATTAGGATAAAGGAGATGAATAACCCCCTCTAAGCTAAAGAGTGACTATAACGATAGATTTCATGGAGTGAAGTATGACGCTAAGAGTGGCGATAATAATAGCATTGTTTGCCTCATCGGGATTAAGTGCCGATGACTCAAAGCCGGCAACAGAAGCTACTATTGCTGAGAACAACAAAGTAAAACAAACATTACCCTTTAACGATAAACAGGATTTTGCCAACGCACAACGAGGCTTAATCGCTAAGCAAGATGTTGTCACGATCAAAAATGCCAACGGCGACGTTGTTTGGGATTTAGAGGCGTACAAAAAATACATTACCTCTGAAAACCCATCTCCGGATAGCGTAAACCCCAGCTTATGGCGCAATGCTCAACTGAATATGATCAACGGCCTTTTCGAAGTCACAGATGGAATATATCAAGTTCGTGGCTATGACTTATCTAACATCACTTTTATTAAAGGCAATACCGGTTGGATCGTGTTCGATCCGCTGATCTCTCAAGAAACAGCGCGAGCTGCCCTCGACTTTATTAATGATGAATTAGGAGAAAGACCTGTCGTTGCTGTGATTTACAGCCACAGTCATATCGATCACTTTGGCGGCGTACGTGGTATTGTCGATGAAAAAGACGTGATCTCTGGTGATGTGACTATCATTGCCTCAGATGGTTTTACTGAACATGCCGTGTCTGAAAACGTCATTGCAGGAAATGCCATGGGCCGACGTGCTGTTTATATGTATGGAGCTCTGCTGCCAAGAAATGAACGCGGTGGCGTCAATGGCGGTTTAGGTCAAACAACATCTACTGGGCTTGCCACGTTAATAAAACCTACCGATATCATTAAAGAGACTGGTGAAAAACGCACAATCGATGGCGTTAAAATGGTATTTCAGTTCACTCCAGGATCTGAAGCCCCCACAGAAATCAACACCTATTTCCCGGACAAAAAAGCATTATGGATGGCAGAAAACGCGACCAATACCATGCATAACATCTTAACCTTACGTGGCGCTCAAGTTCGTGATGCGTTGAAGTGGTCTAGCTACTTACAAGAAACCATCGAGATGTGGGGAGATAATGTTGATGTGAAGTTTCAAAGTCACCATTGGCCAATGTGGGAGCAAGAAAAGATTGTTGATTACTTCAAGAAGCAGCGTGATATGTATAAATACACTCACGATCAAACTGTTCGCTTGATGAATCAGGGTTACATTGGTGAAGAAATTTCGGAAGTTATTCAATTCCCAGATGAGATTGACAAAAACTGGAGTACTCGTGGCTACTATGGCACGCTACGCCACAATAGCCGTGCTGTTTATCAACGTTATATGGGTTGGTATAACGGTAACCCCTCTGACCTAAATAACCTTCCTCCATCTGATGCTGCGATTAAGTACGTCGAATATATGGGTGGTGAACAAGAGCTACTCAAAAAAGCCAAGATGGATTTTGATGCAGGTGAATACCGCTGGGTAGCAGAAGCATTAAAACATGTCGTATTTGCAAACCCAAACAGTGAACAAGGTAAACAACTGCTAGCGGATACCTACGAGCAATTAGGCTACCAAGCTGAGTCTGGCCCATGGCGTTCTGTCTATTTACAAGGTGCTTATGAACTGAGAAATGGAACGCCTAGTGCAGGTGGTACAAACACCGCCTCCCCTGACATCATTAAAAATATGCCACCAGAGATGCTATTTGATTATTTAGCGGTCCGCTTATTGCCAGAAAAAGCAGCAGGACCAAACTTTGCGATCAACCTCAACTTCACCGATCTAGATGAAAAATATACGCTCTACGTTGAAAACTCAGTGTTAAACCACACTAAAAAGCAAAGTGAAGAACCTGATGTCTCTTTAACTTTAACCAAAGAAGTTTTAGATGATGTTCAGCTAGGCAATATTACCTTTGAGCAAGCAATTGCGGATGGTGATATTAAAATTGATGGCGATAAAAAAGTGTTCAATGATTTTATCGGTATGCTCGATTCATTCAACTTCTGGTTTAATATTGTTACGCCTTAAAATGGCATAAAAGTATACACCATTCCACTCAGCATAAGGCACCAAGATTTTGGTGCCTAGTGTATTGGAAAAATTAACGATAGAGAGTAGGTCTTCGATCTTTCAAGTAAGGGATCTCTTGGCGATATCTTTTCACCTCATTAAGTGCTATTTCCACTATCTGGTAACCCGGCTTATCATCCATTTGAGCAATGACCGTACCTCGAGGATTACAAGCATAGCTATGACCAAATAAATTTAGCCCGTCAAAGTCCATCGTTGCATTGATACCCGCAACAAAAAAGTTATTTTCCAATGCACGCTGACGTAAATTGATGTCCCACATGTCTTTATCTTGAATTCGCCAAGCCGCAGGAACAAGCAACAACTCAACGCCATCTTTGCATAAAGTCCTTGCCGCTTCTGGAAAGCCAATATCGTAACAGATCAATATTCCAACTCGCCCGAATTTGGTTTCAACAGCTTCAATCGCATCCCCAGCGCGAAAATACGAAGCTTCCAAAGCCCATAAGTGCGTCTTTGCATAACTCGTTAGCTGATTACCTTCATCATCAAAAAGTAACGCACTGTTATATACCACTCCTGGGATTGGAGTTGGCTCGACAATTGGGCACAATATATAAACACCTAGCTCCTTCGCTAAAGACGAAAATAGCGAGAATGTACTCGAATGCCACTGCTCACCAAGTGATACGGTATCTCCAGCCAAATATTGTAAGTGGTAACCTGTATTAAACAATTCTGGTAAACAAAGAAAATTAGCACCATCTACTGCTGCAGCTCGGCATTGTTTAATTGCAAGAGCAATATTTTCTTCAACGTTTCCAGGAACACCACCGGGCTGAATCATTGCTAGTTGAATAACGTGTTTCATTTACTTCTCCTATTGAGGCTGTACTTTCGCAGTTGGTACTCGAGTCATGATCAACCAATAAGCCAAACCTGAAACAATAATTGCATTTACTGGCGGTAAGCCTAGGTTAAACTTGTTAGAAAGCATTGAAACGATAAAACCAAGTACCCAAGCCGCAATCGCATACCAGTTAAAACCCTCTCGTTGTACAAATGTTTTACCTTGAATGAGATAGTACTCTGCCCACATCACACCCGCGACAGCAGGTACTGCAATACTCAATACAGAAAGAAACATTTGAAATTTAAAGATCAAACCAGATGCCGCCAGCGCGGTACCAATCAAGCCGGCAACCAAAGTTAATGTAGAACGACTCACGCTAGGGAAGATATTTTTTAACGCCAGCCCACCTGAATAGGCATTACTTAAGTTGGTTGACCACGCTGCCAATAACAAAATGAGAAACGCCCCCCAACCCATACCAAGGTTTGCCATAACAGCGGTAATATCCCAAGTAGGAGAATTGATTGCCATGATACCGGCCGACAACTGTTGAACGAATGAAATAAAACCAATTCCAACAACAGCGATAATCGCGACATCTTTAACATTGCGGGTATAACGTAAATAGTCTGGTGAGATAACAGCACCAACGATCACCACTCCAACAACTAGATTTATACCGTCGAGCAATGAAATTGCGTTCTCAGCCAATGGTTGATAATCGGAAATAGCAATACTGTTGTCGACTGAAAATGCCTTGTATAAACCATAAACCATCAACAAGATCAAAGGAGGCAAAGCTATCGCATTAAACTTTGCCATCAATGAAAAACCATACACAGCAACTATCATCATCAATAAACCAAGAACGATGATTGCCAGAGTCAAATTTACCGATGGGAAAATTTGTTGAATTGAAAGACCTGCCACTCCCGCTTGAATACCAAACCAGCCAAAACTCGTAAAGCCGAGCAATAATGAGATCATCCATACACCGCCTTTTTTACCAAAGGCTCCTGTCGCTAATACATAAGTATTCAACCCCTCACGAGCGGCGATATTGCCCTGAATTGTGGCGACAACGATAAGAATTAAATTTCCAATAATCGCGGCGGATATTAAGCCAGACACACTCATTCCCGTAATTAGAGCGCCACCAACCATCAACTCACTCAACGCAATATTACATCCTAAAAAGTTGATTAATGGGGCTTTCCATCCGATACGTTGATCCTTAGGTACAGGATGGTTAATGAGATTTTCATTCTCTTTCATAGTTGGTTCCTTTAACTAGTTTTATTTTGTGGAATGACGTTCGTATCAGCCTTGTAAGTGCTGCATGCTGCCATATAAACTACTGAAGATTTCAAACTGTTCAGTGCAGAAAAATTTACAGTTGCCTGCGCTCATCTGTTTTGCTGTTTCTACACACACAGACGCTGCTAATGCGATATCCGAGGCATGACTAGCACCGGTAGCACAGCCAGGAACTGTAACCGCTGATGTGATGGCCAACCCGACGACAGGGCACTGGGCTGCAACCGCGGGCTGTAAAATACTGTTAATATGATAAAGACCATTGCCATATGGTGTAATGTCTAGCATAGATAGAGGGAATGTCACTGCTGGATGACCAGTGCAAGTTTCTACGATTCGAATTAAGTCATCAGACACATGCAAAATAGCGCCCTTAAGAACCGTTGGGGAAAGTGCAATACCCTTGTGATTAATGATGCGATTCCCTTTGGTTGTATCAATCGAAATAATTGCATCACAAGATTGGTCTACTTCGTAGTGATTCATTTCTGCCATTGAGACGGGAGAATCCATAAAATCCACTGGTTTATGAGGGAATGTAGGCGCATCCGGACAAATATGAGTCGTAATAATTACATCCGATTGAATACGGTCACCACGTTTATACATATCTGCGAGCTTTAATGCCGTAGCTATCGCAGCGACCGCTCCATCAGCATCAGAAACTAAGCCAACATGCGATGGCCGTGCACCAATACCACCTAAACGACCTATTACTCCGAGTGTTGGAGAAGAACCACGGTTCAACTTTCCAGACAGCCCTGGAATAATAATTTGAACAAAATCTGTTTTACCTTTTTCTCCATGAACTGTATTAACTTCACAATAAATCCCTTGATACTGTTCAAAGTGATCTTTAATTACAGCTCCATTAACATGAGGGCAATCTAATAATTCCATTGCAACTAACGTTTGTTTTAAAATCATATTTATTACTCTATCCAATATTTGTCTTTTACTTGAATACCAATTTGTTTTGCCACAGCAAGTAATGACTGCTCTGCATTAATTAATACATCTCTATCTAATTGGTCGAGTGGATAAGATAAACACAGACCAATAACATCCCCTGTCATTGGGTGGCGAACATTCGTCGCCATAGCACCAACCCCAGCAACAGATTCCCCTTCCGCCCTAATGCAACTTTTGCTATTAACCATTTTTATTTGCGCTGCGAGCTGGAAAGAATCGTACTCAGAGTAATATTCACCTAACACACCTAGAACGACAGCTTTATCCATGCGAGATAAGATGGAACGTCCTACTGCTGTCTTGGCCGCACACACTCGACAACCAACAGGTGAAACTAATTGTTGCTGTAACCGATGACCTGAATATGAACGTGTTACAATAACGCTATGACCTGAAAGAACCGATATATAACCTGCTAACCCAGTCTCTCTTGATAAATTCCCCATCACTTCTGAAGTTATATCAATTAAATTATTCGATAAAACATTAGTTGCAGAATTAATAATTAAATTACCAAGTACAAACTTTCCTTGTTTATCTTTTTCAAGAAAACCAGCTGCTACCAAATTAGCCAACAATCGTGACAAAGTACTTTTAGGCAATCGCGTATGCGATAATAATTCTGTATATGAAAATCCGCTATAACTTCCCTGTAATTGATACTGAGAAATAACTAAAGCTATTTTAGTTAACATTCCTTGTTCCATTTAACGGAACTAGTAGTTCCACTTCCATATTCATTACATAATAGACAGGTGATAATTTCGTCAATTAAATTGGCAATGAAATTCTTATCTTGTGAGAATACTAACTCAGGTTGATTTTTCGCCATATAACGAAGACCAACAAACGCAACACTGCGAACCAAGTTGCTTAACAAGTTCAACTCAACTGGTAGCATTCTCCTCACAATGACGATAATTAGATCGTATTAGTTTATATAAAATCTCGCTTGAACAGCTTTCAAAAACAAAAAAACAAGCTTAGGTAGTGTATTTATTTCGGTTTTATTTGTGATCAATTCGAACATGGAACGAGAGGGTATACAGATAATAAAAGCGATAAAAAGTACACAGCAACTCGCTTTTTATGATTTCTTGCTCTTATTTTTTAGTTAGAATTCGTTTGTCCAAACATGATGGCGAAAAGCATTGGTTGAATCTGCACTTTTGGGGAAAAGATGAGGAAACATGATTGAACTGACTAAAAGTTAACGGATTACTTCCTTTGATTCCGATGACTTCCTTTAATAAAAAAGTAACTAAGCGGTTTGAGCACAACCGCTTAGTTTATTTTTAGGCTTCTACTGTATTAGGCATTAGCTCCACTTTCGCTTAGTCACTCTTTCGTAAGCTACAATTAAGCCCTTTTGAATCAAATATATAACAGGCATCCGCTTCAAACGTTAAACTGACTTGTTTTGTTTTATCTAGCAAAGGTTGATCCGTTCTGGCCACTAAACACTCATCGAGTCCTGTTAGCTCAGTATAAATCAAGCTTTCGTTGCCCAATTCTTCAACAAACTGTACGTTCACCATCAGCCCATCAGGATTATTCATCGACATATGCTCAGGTCGAACTCCGACTGTGATTTGTTCGCCGACTTCTAGAGGTGATAAGGTTCCGCCTACATTAAACTGGTAACCTGTTGTCGTAGAAACTCGGTATCCATTTTCTTGAACGTTAATAACTTCACAAGGAATAAAGTTCATCTTAGGAGAGCCAATAAAGCCAGCCACAAACAAATTCGCCGGATGATGATATAGCTCCATCGGTTCGCCAATCTGTTCTATATGCCCTTTATTCAATACCACAATCTTGTCTGCTAATGTCATCGCTTCAACTTGATCATGAGTGACATAAATCATCGTGGAACGTAAACGTTCATGAAGCTTTGAAATTTCCATTCGCATCTGAACGCGCAGTTTCGCATCAAGGTTTGATAATGGTTCATCAAACAAGAATACTTGCGGCTCTTTCGCAATTGCACGGCCAATCGCAACACGTTGACGCTGACCGCCTGACAATGCTTTGGGCTTGCGATCAAGCAGGTGATCAAGTTCCAGAATCTTACCAATTCTTTCCGCAACTTCATTGCGTTCCGCTTTAGACTTACCTGCCAGACGCAAACTAAATGTCATATTGTCTCTTACGGACATATGCGGATAGAGCGCGTAACTTTGGAACACCATGCCAATACCACGTTCAGCAGGCGTTTTATCATTCACTAGTTCATTATTGATTAGTAATTCACCACTAGTTATATCTTCTAGCCCAGCGATTGAACGTAACAAAGTGGATTTACCACACCCTGACGGCCCTACGAAAACAACAAACTCTCCATCGTCAATCTCAAGGTCAATATCATGCAGAACATGGACTTGCCCAAATTTCTTATTGATCTGTTTTAATTCTAATTTAGCCATAGTGTGCCTATCCTTTCACGCTGCCTGAAGTAAGACCAGCAACGATCTTTTTCTGCATAAATACGAAAACAATAATAATTGGAGTAACGTACATCACCGACATTGAAAGTGCAGATGTCCAATCCACACTGTTCGGCCCGACAAAGTTACTGATAATCACGGTTACTGGAAGTGTATCGGTCGATGATAGCAATGATTTTGAGTAAACGTACTCACCCATCCCTTGCAAGAAGTTAAGCATCGAAATAACTAAAATATGATTTCTGCAAAGAGGAAGTACTATTCTGAAAAACACCCCTGCTCTTGTACAACCATCCACTTTTCCAGCATCTTCTAGTACCTTGGGGATATTCATAAAACCAAATCTAAATAATATTATGCTGTAAGGTATACCTTTACTCGCGCCAGCAATAATAACCCCGAGATAGGTATCATTTAAGCCTAGCGGTAAAAACATCATATACATAGGTGTCGACATAATCGCAGGAGGAAGAACTTGCATTAACAAGATCACAAACAATGCGATATCAACCATAATATTATTATATCTTGATAAGACATATGCTGGCCCAACACTAAACAATAAAACAATCACAGTCATACCAGATGCTATGATTAGACTATTTATAAAGTGACGATGAAGCTCATAATCCAGAAACACATCAATAAAATTAAACTGTGGATTTGCCGGAAAAAATGTTGGTGGAAATGAAAATAGCTCCGCCATGCCTTTAAATGAAGATATATATAACCAATACAATGGAAATAAATACACCAATAGCGTCATTACCGCTATGATCGTTAAACTATATCTACTTGCCTTCATCAGTTACCTACTCAATTTCGTTTCGTGAACAAAGCACATAAGCCACACATGAAATCAGCATAATAAGAAGGATTATGACCGAAATTGCTGCACCTTTACCAAATTCGAACTCATTGAACGAAGCTGTCCAAGACCACAATTGCAATACATTACTACTGTTAGAGGGCCCCCCCTGCGTCAATGCCATGAATAAGTCGAACTGTTGCAATGTGAAAATGATCCCAAGGGATATCACTGAAATAATTGGCACTTTTATCAGAGGAACAATTATATAAAAGAACTGTTGGAATGGGTTAGCACCATCGACATGAGCAGCTTCCAGTGTTTCTTTTGATATATCATTGAGAGCGACACTTAACATAATCATGTTAAATGGGATACCCAACCAGATATTAGCGATAATGACACTCGTTAGTGAGTTATCAAAATCAGACAACCAAAATATTGGTTGATCTATAATCCCCACAGTCATTAACAAGTAGTTAATAATTCCGGAATCACCCGCAAACATCCATCCCCAAACAGCACCTATAACTAATTGAGGCATTATCCAAGGAACTAAGAACAATCCTCTTATGGCATCACTGCCAGGAAAACCCTTAAAGAAAATCATTGCAATAGTAAAAGCAATAACAAACTGAAAAAACACTGATGCTAGAACAAAAACCAGTGTATTTTTTAAAATTAACAAAAAATCAGGATCTTCAAAAACGATAAAAAAATTATCTAAACCAACAAATGGTCGAGATATATCACCAAGCGATAATGGGCTCACTTCTTGAAAACTGATTATTATATTATATAAAAGAGGGAGACCTGAAAAACACAATAAGAATACAACTGGAATCGCAATTAAGGCGACATCAAAGTATTTCGAATCTAGCAGTTTTTTCCGGATAATATTCATAACTCTATCCTTTGTACGATAGCTGGCACTCAGACGAGTGCCAGCCTTATTTCTTAGCTCTTATCTACAATCTTCTCGATGCGTTTTTCCGCATTTACAGCTGCTTGTTCCGCAGTAGTACGACCGGTTAAGATTCTTTGAGTCATATCAGATAGAATTGGAGAAATCTTACTCCATTCAGGATGTGGACCTCGCGGTTTTGCTGATTCTAGCTGCGCACTCAATACTTCAAAAACCTCTTGGTGATTCTTGTTATTTGAAGAAATCGTAGCAACTGGTGACATATTGCCATAATCATTCCAAAGTACATCTTGGTGCTTACGAATATCTTCTAGTAATTCAAAAGCCGCCTGAATATTTTCTGCTTTTGCTGGAATAGCGGTATTGATCCCACCTAAAGCAGAAGAGCGGATATTGTATTTTTCGTTGTATGGAAGAACCGCAGCGCCCCACTCAAAATCAACTTGAGAGATCTCTCCAATCATCCAAGGTCCGCCGACTAAGATAGCCGTGGTTTGAGACATAAATGGAGCTGCAGTTTGACCTGTCGACAAACTGTCTCTAGAAACGATGCGATCGTCGATCATCCCTTTTAAGAAACCTAAAGACTCCTCAACGGCCTTAGGCTCTAAGTTATTCCAATCAGCTCCTACCATTTGTAACCATGGCAGTGATTGGAAAACCCCCTCTTCAGATTGTGGGAATGAAAAACGTAAACCGTAACGCATCTTGCTATGATCAGTTAACTTCTCTGCATACTCACGTAGTTGAGTCCATGTTTGCGGCGGTTGTTCAGGATCTAAGCCCACTTCTTTAAATGCGTCTTTGTTGTAATACAAATACAAAGAGTTAGTCGTACTTGGTAGACCATAAGCTTTGCCATCCAGCATCACCGTCGCTTTTGGCCCAGGGAAATATTCTTCCATTTTGATCGTGTCTGACTTCGCGATATATGGATTAAGGTCAGCCAACACACCTAGACTGGCAAAGTACTGATGATATGGGTTATCAATCTGGACGATGTCTGGAATATTACGGCCTGTCGATGCCGCTTTTAGCAATTCATTGTTAAGTTCATCAATAGAGAAAAGTCGCACGTTTAGTTTAATATTGGGATTTTCTTCATCCAACTTCTCTAACAACGGCTTTTGCTCTCGCTCAATCCACCACACATTAAGTTCAGTCTCGGCGTAAGCATTGAAAGAGAATGAAGTTGCACTAATAAGTGTTGCAAGGATGCATTTTTGTTTCACGTTATTGAATTTTTTCATTTTAATTTCTCTTATTATGATTATTGACTTACAAGGTTTATGGCATTGCCTCGCACGAACAATGGAATTTGTTCAAGAGGAGCGTCAACAACTACTGTTTGTCCACCCTCAAAAACTTCCTCGCTCCAAGCATTACGCCAGCTCGAACCTTGGGGTAAATAAACATGCCATTCTCTCGCTTGATAATCGCTGACTGGCGAAACCAAATAATCTGGCCCAAACATAAAGCTCATCGCATGCTGATAAGTTTCTGCATCATTCGGGAAATCCATAAACACTGGACGCATTAAAGGCATACCTGTGCTTGCTGTTTGTTCCATGTATTGATGAATATAAGGACGGAATTTTTCACGTAACTGGATGTAATCAGTCAAAATCGTCTGTGCTTGCTCACCAAATGACCATATTTCATTCTCCGCACCACCGGTCACTCCATGGGAAACCATAGAGTCAGACAAACGGAAGCCGTGTAGACGGAAGATTGGTGAGAACGCACCAAACTGGAACCAGCGAACCATCAGCTCTCTGAAAATCGGATCGTCGATATTTCCACTATGGAAACCACCAATGTCGTGACTCCACCAAGGAATCCCACTCATGATCATATTCAGCCCAGCAGGAATATGATTTTTAAGGGCTTGGAAAGTGGATGGCACATCACCAGACCATACTGCTGCACCATATTTTTGTGAACCTGCCCATGCCGAGCGACATAGATTGAGAACCTGCTCTTGTCCCGCAGCTCTCATACCATCGTAGAAAGCTTTTTCATGTTCACGTGGGTATAAGTTTGCTACCGCAGAGCCCATGCCTTGATGAAATACAATGTCAGACTTATCGTTTGGATAACATTCTGGTTCATTCGCGTCCAACCAGAAAATCTCGATACCATGATCGTAGTAATGCTGCTTAGCTTTCTGCCAAACATAATCACGAGCTTCTGGATTTGTCGCATCATAGTACGTGACGAAGACTGGCATCGGTTTGCCATCACGCATATTGTTTTCTTCAAATGTCATGCCAATTGGCAGCCCACTGACTTTTTCTAACAACATGCCCTGATCACGCATCTCTTTGTAGTTTTCACTACCTGGATGAATAGATGGCCAGATTGAAACCATGACTTTAACACCCATCTCGTTAAGCTGTTTAACCATTGCTGTAGGATCAGGGAAACAAGTCTCGTCAAATCGCCAATCACCTTGCGTACTCCAAGCAAAGTAATCAATCACAATCACCGATAGTGGAACACCCATTTCGTGATAGCGAGTAGCAACGCTCAGCACTTGCTCTTGGGTGGTGTAACGTAAACGACATTGCCAGAAACCACTCGCCCAGTCAGGGAATACTGGCGGTGTGCCTGTCACGTCAAAGTAGCGCTTCATCGCTAACGCTGGCTCAGAACAAGCAGAAATCCAATAATCTCCTTGATGACAGGCATCAGCAACCCAGCGAATTCGATCACGAGCGAGTTCAACGCGACCTACTGCAGGGTTGTTCCATAAGAAAGCATACCCTTTGGTTGAGTAGTAGAAAGGAATAGAAACCGCACTGTTTTCTTGCGAAAGATCGAGTACCAAACCTTTTTGATCAAAACAGCCATTCATATGCTGCCCTAATCCAAATATTTTTTCGTCATCATCGGTTGAGAAGTATTGATTGATTGAGACCAATCCACCAGCAGCAGGGCGTAAAACACGATGAAGTCCTGGTAAATCGACACCTAAGTATGCGACTTCTTTGACTAATAGCTCACCGTCAGAAACGCGATAATAATGGATTAAACCACCAAGGCTGACTGTTGCTTTGATGTCACCATTAATAATTTCCGAATAGGTCTCGTAGTGATTAATTTGTACAGTGCATTGCTCTGGTTGCTCTTCAAGAGCGCCAGGAAAACCATCCTTAACCTGATTAAAACCAGTTCGAACTCTAAAACTATCTGCTCCCCACGGCTCAATTTTGAGTTCTTGTTTATTTCCACGCCACAGCAACGAGATTTCATTGTCAAAAATAATACCCATTAGAGTACTCCGATCGAATAATGATTGTTAATAATAAAGCTATCAAAATAGTATTTACTCGCCATTTATGTTTTTTGTTTTAACTAGAATCAAATTCCACATACAAGAACACGATCACACTAATTAAATTTTCAAATCGAGCACAAATGGCGAAATACAATAAGGTTTATTGTCGAAAAAATATTTTTATAAATGTAGTTATTTATAAATGTAATTATTAACAATATTTTCTAGGTATTCTTGTTTTCCTGAAACAGGTTGCGGATCTATCTCTGACGTCATTGCATGATCGGCAAGAGTTGATAGATTAAATTCACCTTGCATAATGCGATTACCTAGAGGGCCACTCCATGCTTCATAACGTTTTGCTACATTTTTCGCCAGCATATCCGTTTCGAGCATCAAAGCTGCTTTTTCTAATGCAAGTGCCATGGTATCCATACCGCCAATATGGCCATAAAAGAAGTCTTCGATATCAATAGATGGACGACGCAAACGCGCATCAAAGTTTAGACCACCCGTAGTAAACCCACCCGCTTTAAGGATTTCATACATAACCAACGTATTTTCTTCAATGCTATTTGGGAACTGGTCAGTATCCCAACCAAGCTGGGCATCACCACGGTTAGCGTCGACAGAACCGAAAATACCAAGCGACGTTGCTGTCGCTATTTCATGATGGAAGCTATGGCCTGCCAATGTTGCATGGTTTGCTTCAATATTGACCTTAATTTCATTCTCTAGGCCATATTGCTTTAAGAATCCATAAACAGTGGCGGTATCGTAATCGTATTGATGCTTTGTTGGCTCCTGTGGTTTTGGCTCAATTAAAATCGCACCACGGAATCCAATTTTGTGCTTATACTCAACGACCATTTGCATGAAACGACCTAGCTGTGCGCGCTCTTGACGTAAATCCGTGTTCAGTAACGTCTCATAACCCTCGCGACCACCCCAAAGCACATAGTTCTCACCGCCCAATCGTTTTGTCGCATTCATCGCATGGAAAACCTGCGTCGCCGCGTAAGCAAACACTTCAGGGTTAGGGTTACTTGCTGCACCACTTAAATAACGGCGATGAGAGAATACGTTAGCAGTACCCCATAACAGTTTTAGCCCTGTCTCTTCTTGCTTACGTTCGAAGACATCAATCATTTGCGCAAGATTATTGCTGTACTCTTTGAGAGAATTCCCCTCAGGCGCAATATCAGTATCGTGGAAGCAATAAAACGGGACATTTAGCTTAGTAAAAAACTCAAATGCAGCGTCGGCTTTTAGTTTAGCCATCTCCATTTCATTACCAGGCTTTAGCCACGAGTGAGCAAAAGTGCCTTCACCAAAAACATCAGAACCTGGCCATCTAAAGTTATGCCAATAACAAGCGGCAAAACGAAGATGCTCTTTCATTGATTTACCCAAAATTATTTTGTCTGGGTTGTAGGTTTTAAAAGCAAGTGGATTTTCTGATTCCATCCCCTCAAATTGAATTTTGCTAATGCCTTTAAAATACTCGTTCATAATTCTTTGCCTTCACGTTAATATTTTAGTTCGCATACACTATTCATTTTTTGAGGCATTATGTGCAATTATGATATTTGAGTTTAAGTTTCACTAATTTGGTTTATGTTATTTATATCTCATATTTAATTTTTGGCTCAACTATTCTAGACATAACAAATTAGAGAGAGTCATTAAATGGAAAATGTATTCAACACCACTCATAATAGAAAAAATACCAGCTCAGTAAAATGGGATTTCATGACAGAAAAACTGGGCATTGATGGCGATGATCTTTTACCTATGTGGGTCTCTGATTACGACTTTCAAACACCACCACAAGTCCTCAACGCACTCTCACACAGAATCGAACATGGTATCTTTGGTTATTCTGAACGCAATGATGAGTACTTTGACGCATTCATCCATTGGTATAAGAATAAACATAACGTCACCATTGAGAGAGATTCAATCGCGACAATTCATGGTGTGTTACCAGGGATTGCCCTCGCCTTACAAATCCTAACTTCCCAAGGCGATGGTATTATTTTGCAAACACCTGGCTACGGTTCTTTTGCTAACATCATTCAACTTAACGAACGTAAGGTGATTGAAAACCCATTACAACATGATGACAATGGCTACACGCTTAATCTTGAACATCTCGACAGTTGCCTACAACAAGGGGCAAAAGCGGTGCTACTTTGTAACCCTCATAACCCAATAGGTAGAATTTGGAATTATGATGAAATTGAGCAAATCGCGATACTCTGTGAACGTTATGACGCTTGGTTAATTAGCGATGAAATCTGGGGTGATTTAACTCTCCCTAACTATCATTATTGCTCCGCACTACGCTTACCAACACGTTTTCATTCGCGACTCATTGTCGCCACCGCATCGAGTAAAACCTTTGGTTTGTCTTCACTGCGAATCTCTAATTTCGTTATTCCCAATGCTAAAATACATCATTTATTCCTGCGGAAGATGAGCTCATTAGGCCTAGACGTCTATAATTCCCTTGCAATGTGCGCAGCCACTGAGGCATACAAAAATGGCGAAATATGGTTAGCTGAGTTAATGACTTATGTGCAAAACAACCTAAACTACTTAAATGATTTCCTCACACAGACCCTACCCCACATTACATTTAACATGCCAAAAGCGGGTTATCTTGTCTGGTTAGATTGTCACTCACTCAACATCAGTGATGATGAATTACAACACCGATGCACCAAAGCCGGTATTGTTCCCTCAATGGGGTATACCTTTATTCAAGGAGGCTCTGGCTATATTCGACTGAACTTAGGTTGCCCTAGAGATACGCTGGAAAAAGCCTGCATTCGATTAGCATTAGCACTCGCTCTCTAGTGGTACAAAAAGGCCTCGTCGGATTACCAAACGAGGCTTTCTTATCAAGAAAAACTTAGGCTGTCGGCTCTTTCTCAACTAATTTTTCGTTTCGATACTCTTTTGGTGTTGATTCGAACTTTTTCTTAAAAACAGTGTACATATACTGCAGTGACGGATAGCCGCAAAGCTCAGCAATCTCTGCGATTGGTAATGAGGTCGAAGAAAGTAACTGGCAAGCTTTATCTAGTTTTGAATTGTGGATTTCATGATGAATTGAGTGACCACGCTCCTCTTTAAAACGAAACTCTAGATTTGAACGTGAAATACCAACCGCATTCAGCACCTGATCCACCTTGATCCCACGGCATGCATTTTGTCGAATATAATGCATTGCTTGAATCACATAGGGATCTCTCAAAGCGTGATAATCGCTACTTTGTCTTTCATGAATACCTGATGGTGGCACAATAATTCTTGCTAGATTATCACTAGGTTGAGTGAGCATTTTATGCAGCAACTTAGCCGCTTCATAACCCATTTTCTTACAACCTTGACCTACTGAACTTAAAGAAACCCGACTGAAATATTGGGTTAACTCTTCATTATCGATCCCAATAACTGAGATATTATCAGGCACGAGTAAATTCAAATGCTCACAAACTTGTAAGATATGTCTCGCTCTTGAATCCGTCACCGCGATAATGCCAGTCGCAGATGGCAGTTTTTGCAACCAGTCCGCTAAACGGTTCATATCGTATTGCCATGATTGAGGCGATGTTTCATTACCACGATAAACGATACCAGTGTAACCCGCAGCGCTCACAATATCGTTAAATGCCATTTCTCTTTCATTTGCCCAACGTTTTTCCGTTGTTTTAGGTAAACCATAAAAAGCAAAGCTCTCTATGCCTTTGTTTTTTAAATGTTCAAAAGCTTGCTGAATTAATAGGTAGTTGTCGGTAGCGACATAAGGGAAGCTTGGGTAGTCATTACTCTCTTTGTACGATCCTCCGACGCCAATAATCGGAATATCCAACTGACTCAAAAAAGCCTCTATTTCAGGGTTATCCATATCAGCGATGACGCCATCGCCCATCCAATGTTTGATGTTTTCAAGACGAGTAAGGAAGTCTTCTTCTAGGAAAATATCCCAATTGCACTGCGTTGCCTGTAGATACTCACCAATACCTTTGATGACCTCTCTGTCATAGACCTTATTGGCATTAAATAACAAAGTAATCCTGTATCGCTTTTCTACATTCTGAAACATCAAATAACCACACTAAAATCAACAGAAAAGCATACTATCATTTGCCCGAAAATCTCTATGTGACATTTAACACAATGATGAAATCCACAAATCCAACTGTGAAAAAACGTAATTGTGATTATGAAATTTGAGGACGATGATGACAATTAGCATTCACGCCGATTTAGGAAGTAATCATGTATCTTGGAATAGATTTAGGTACCTCTGGTATCAAAGCGATTTTACTCAATGAGCAAGGTGAGATCATTGCCAGTGAAGTAGCCAGTTTGACAGTATCTCGACCTCATGAACTTTGGTCTGAACAAAATCCTGAAGATTGGTGGCAAACGACCAATGCTGCGATTAAGCAATTGGGAGACGTTATTCAATTAAACCAAGTTAAAGCCATCGGTCTATCTGGACAAATGCATGGCGCTGTCACACTAGATAAACAAGGAAGTGTAATCCGTCCTGCGATATTGTGGAATGATGGCCGCAGTGCAGCGGAATGCATTGAGTTGGAGCAATTGGTTCCAAACAGTCGCCACATAGCCGGCAATATCATGATGCCTGGTTTTACTGCACCAAAATTAAAATGGCTACAAAAAAATGAACCTTACAATTTTGCTCTAATTGACAAGGTACTCCTGCCAAAAGATTATCTTCGCTACCGTATGAGTGGGATATTTGCTTCAGATTTGTCCGATTCTGCCGGAACATTGTGGCTAGATGTTGCTAAGCGTGATTGGAGTGATGAACTGCTTGCGGCATGCTCATTGACAAGAGAACACATGCCGCAATTGTTTGAGGGGAATGAAATTACCGGGTTGCTATCTGAAACTGTCGCATCCAGTTGGGGTATGGATTGCGTTCCGATTGTTGCTGGTGCGGGTGATAATGCGGCTGGTGCTATCGGTATGGGAATTACCGAACCAGAGCAAGCGATGCTCTCTTTAGGTACCTCTGGAGTCTATTTTGCTGTAGGTGCAAGCTATACATCCAACCCAGAGTCTGCCGTTCATAGTTTTTGTCATGCTTTACCTAATACTTGGCACTTAATGTCGGTGATTCTAAGCGCTGCTGCTTGTTTAGATTGGGTTGCTAAACTCACTCACTATCAATCTGTCCCAGAAATGCTAGAAGATGTAGAGCAATCAGCGATATATAACCGCAATCTTGTTTTCCTACCCTATTTGTCAGGAGAGCGTACACCGCATAACGATCCAAATGCGAAAGGCGTCTTTTTTGGTATGACCCATGAAACCAATCGCGCCGATCTGGCTCTCGCCGTTCTTGAGGGGGTAGGTTTTGCTTTCGCCGATGGTTTAGAGGCGATGAACGCGTGTGAATTAAAATCCAGTGACGTCACTTTGATTGGAGGTGGTGCTCGAAGTGAGTTCTGGCGTCAGATGTTAGCTGATATAACCGGACAAACCTTAAGTTATCGCGAAGGTGGTGATGTCGGGCCTGCTTTAGGTGCAGCCCGTCTCGCACAATTAGGGGTGAATCCTCAAATCAATATTAGTGATATCTGCCTAAAACCAGCATTAATTCAAACTCATCAACCTTGTTTAACCCATCAAGCGAAATATCGAGAAAAACATCAGTTATATAAACAACTGTACTCATGTTTAAAACCGGTCTTTAACTCAAGTTTAATTTAAGGCTAAGCCGCAACTACAATGCCCGTTCACCTAGGATTTAAAGTCTAGGTGGGCGGATATTGTCATTTGATGCACTCTCTTACATCACAAAGTTGATTCGTTTTTTTGGCCAACATTGCTAGCCATCGAATGCTTTTCGTTATACAACTTAATCAAATAGTAAACATTAACACAAGCGATAAAGCCATTGGTTGCCGCAACGGGCCAAGCACCAATCATGACTGCATATAGTGTGAATAATGCACAACCCAAGAAATTTAATACTCGTAATTTGACGATGTCTTTCATCATTAAAGATAACGCCACCATAATAGATGCGGCATAGCCTAATATTTCTGCAGTAGTCATTTTTCTAGTCCTGAAGTTAACTTAAAATAACGTCGTTACATCCTTGAAGTGAACGTTCAAGATGGATGCTTCGAGGTGGAGCACTCAATGAACATTAGTTCTTTTGAAACTTAGGTAAGATATGTTGAACGAACGCTTCTAAACAGCGACTATTTTGTTCATGACTTAGTCCATTTGCCAACCAAAGAGCAAACTCACTCACGCCTAACTTCTGATAATATTGCAAGGTTTCCAACACCTCATCTGCTGTCCCTATCAGCAAGTTATTTTCTAAATCAGCGGGTGAAAAACCCTCAGGGGTGGCTAACTCACCCAGCAATCGGCCATGAGATACCGTATTCGCTTGGCTAAACCATGCATAAAACTCACGATAATAATGACTAAAGTGCTTCAAGACCTGCTGTTTTTCCTCTTCACTTTCAACAATATAAGCATGTTGTAACAACATCAGTTTCGCATCCGATTTGGCCACTTGGGTTGCGTGTTTAAATACAGAGACACTTTCTTTCACTTTCTCTAAACCCAGCCATAATGGTGTCATCTGCACATGACAGCCATGTTCAATAGCGAAACTTACGGTTTCAGGGCTTTGAGCTGCAATCCAAAGAGGTGGCTGACCTTTTAAGCTAAATTGTGGCGTGACTGAGGTACTCGGAAATGTCCAATTATCACCATCATGGGCATAATTCCCATGCCACAAATTCCGTAACGCCACGACATGTTCACGTAACATTTCTCCTGCTTTTAGGTTCGTCATTCCCTCCGTCAATCGATCATATTCGTATTGGAATGCGCCTTTTGACAGACCAACTTCGAGACGTCCATGGGTGACTTGATTAGTGAATGCAATTTCACCAGCAAGTCGGATTGGATGCCAGAATGGCGCAACGATCGTTGCCGTACCAAGTCGCGCGTTGTGGATCTGTGGGGCCAACGCAGCAACCGTTAATAATGGATTGGGCGAAATAGCGAAATCCATGGCATGATGCTCACCAGTCCAGATGGTGTAAAACCCGCCACGATCTCCTTGCTTACACAATTGTATAAAGTTTTCATAAGCTTGTTGGTAATCAGTGTCGACACTGGTTCTTTCTGTGTGCAAACAAAGTGATATTTTCATAGCGGTACCTTTTTACATAAATGTCTATCATTGGTGTTTTTTGTTAGTAAAGCGACTCGATCCCATACATTAATCATAGTGACGACATCATGTTTCTACATTTTTAGGTCTTCACGTTTTTCAAAGCATATGAGGTTAGTGGGAATGACAATGGCGTTGATATTTTCCACAAACATAGATGATTTACTCCATGCTCATAATGCAAAAATATTTTGTTCACCACCCCTAAGTATCAAGGTGTCATAGGCGTGTAATTCAAAGCAACAAACAGCTAATGCAATTAGCTCTGCCTCAACTTAATGCTGACTTTCATCCCTGCTATGGGCGATACCATAAAAAGTTAATCTTCTTATCTAACATGCCATTGGCTAAATAAAACGAGTCATTACAAACTCAATTTGCTGAGTTATCGCGTCACTGTTTAATGATGGTGATGTCTAACCAATGGGGAAATAATGCGCTCAGATCGCGAGAATGGGAATATCCCTTGAAATGAAATCAGTTTTGCGTAATTTGCAAAGGTGGACAGGATGAGAACACGTTAAAATGTTAATACGACAATAAATGGTAGTCGAAACACTTCATCGCAAAAATCTAAAGGCACGGCACTTAATGTTCGACTTTACATCCTTACTCACTACACCTAAATTATTCACTGCACCTAAGTATGCCGCAGTTCACACTAAAACTAGCGTTAATAAAAACCAAGTATCAGCAAGAGCCCATTCGATGAATAGTGTTGCTACCAAGGTTTCACACGCACTGACTAGTGCCCATAAATACAAGCTTCTTTATGAATTAACCCAAAAACGTAAACAAAATACTCCTGAGAATGCGTACTCAATCGCTGATTTTTTTTGTGGGGCCTATGAGTGTGATTGGGTGTCACCCTATACAAAATCGGCTTCAAATTTAAATTCAGAAGTTATGATCATTTTGCAAGATTGGGCTTCTAAAGATTATCTCTGTCGAGGCTTTAAGCCTGAACTTGTTTCGCTTGGATTAGATCCAAAGCTCCCAACCTCTCGACAATTAAATACATTACTTAGCCATCATTTCAATTTAACGTTGAAAGAGACCTTTGCCACCAACCTTTACCCTTTCATTAAACAGGGGACGTTATCTGCCGCAATGACATGGCGAAGTTTATTAGATTGTGCAAAACAGTACGCTCTGCCACAAATTGAAATCATTAATCCTAAGGTGACAATCTGCCTTGGTCTTAATGTATTTAATGCGCTTTCTGTTGCCGCCGGAGGGATACGTTACAAGTGTTTGAATGATGCAATTCAAGCACCATTTCTATTAGTCTTTAAAAATGGGCAATGCAGTTATGTATTCGCACAAGCCCACACTGGCTTTCATGGCCAGAGTTCGCGTAATCGAATCGAACCACAACAAGTTAACTTAGACTGGGCTGCTATGCTTAAACATAGCTAAAACACACAACTAAACATACGCTTGAACGTACACTTTAACGACGCTTAAACATCTAATTGAACATACAGTTGAATAGAGCAACTTTGTATTTGATCGAAAATGAACCGTTTCGATACAGAGCACTATACCCTAATTGCATTTTTATTTAGCGGTTAGCGCTCAATCATTAATGATTAATGATTAATGATTAGTGATTAGTGATTAGTGATTAGTGATTAAAAATGGCTTCCATCTTAACGAAAGGAAGCCATTTAGCTCATTGGAACGAATGTATTCTAGAAGAGATTTATTCACTTATAGGATCTGAGCTCCAACCAAACAAGTTCTGGTTACTTCTCGATTCGCATGACGTTATCTAAATGCTCACGCATACACTGCTCAGCCCGGTTGGCATCTCCCGCTTCAATAGCATCGAAAATCATCACATGTTCTTGATAGTTTTGCTTGTGATACGGCGTGTACTCTGATGGGTTACGCGTCATAATTAACCAAGAAATTAACGATTCGTATAAAGAAGAGACCATTGGGTTTTTAATCATATCAATGATACAACGATGAAACGCAATATCAGATCGAACAAAGGCATCATAATCTTCGCAATGTGCTTTGTTCTGATCTAACTCTTGTTTCAGTCTCGCTAGATCTTCATCAGTACGAACTAATGCAGCTTCTCTAACAATCGCGATTTCAAACAACTGTCTTAAATGCTCGAACTGGCGTTTTTCATCTTTTTGAGACAATAAGCCAATAGCAAGTCCAGAGACGTTATTTATTAAAGTTGCAGTGCAAGGTTTGGTTACACGGGTTTTTTCGCCACTTTTAATTTCCACTAACCCTTTTTGCGATAGCTTCATCAACGCTTCTCGCACAGAAGGCCTGCCTACATCAAATGCCGCCATCAAGTCCCGCTCAGAGGGTAAGGTATCGCCCTCTTTTAACGTATTATTAATGATCATTTTTTCCAGCTCTTCAGCCACGCTGTCTGAAAGCTTGGTTTTTTTCATTGGCTTCAATGGAAACGAAGTTAACTCCATAAGAGTTCCCTCTTTAAATACTTAATTATTGTTATCTCACCAGATAGTTTTGATACCTGGCTGAACCATGACGTTAGAATTCTATCTAGTGTAATATAATCGGCGTCTATTTAAATCTTAAATTCGGGTAGGTATTCATTCTTTACCTTTGCTTTGAACTCTATGTCTTGCATAGGGATAGAGGCAAACGGAAAGCGCATTGTTGATTCAATACTCGACCAACCTCCCATTGCGGCCATAAATTTGTCTACTGCCGCATTACAGTAACCCTGCTCGGTAATATATGGCGCAATTTCTTCTGCCATAAATTGTTGAATACGAGCCTCTAGTTCCAACGCTGATGGCTTAAGTGATAAGCACTCTTCTGTCCATTCTTGGGTCGCTTTAGGGTTTAAGCAACACACATTGGAATAGGCACCTTTTGCTCCTTTATATGCATCAGTCGCAAGAAAATGCCCAGCGACAAAAATGGATGCTTTCGCGGCTAAACCAGTCTGTTCAATCTCAGCGGTGATCCTTGGTAATTTAAACCCCACCAACGTAGGAATAGCTTCGTACAATTCATCTAGTTCATTCGCTGTTAGATTAACTTTAGCATGTGGTGGATTATAGAGCACAAGATCAACTCCCAGTGCAACTTGCTCTACTTTATGCATAAAGACTTTCGCAACAGCCAATGAACACGGAAACCAATCGGGTAAAATAACCTGAATGGCGGTTGGACTAAGCATCGCCGCAAACTTTACCCGTTCTAACGCCGCTTGAGGATGACAATGGCTCGCACCAATTTGAAACGCCATACCTGCCTGATGACATTTTTGAGCCAACAAGTTACTGATTTGTTGGAATTCTTCTGCGGACTGAGTATAAAACTCGCCTGCCGTACCGTTAGAATAAATCCCATCCACACCCGCAGCAATATAACAGTCAATTTGTTGTTCAAGTCGCTCAAAATCAATGACTTCATTTTTAATCGGGAGCAACAGTGTCGCCCAATTTCCAGAAATTTCACTCTTACTCAAAGTCATAGGATTGATGCCCTTACTTTTATCACAACTTTATCCACCCACTCTTCTTCACTTCCAACCTGAATCATTGGACGATGCCATTCACTAGGGTAGAAAACGCAATATTGATGCGGTTCGAGGGTAATAAATTGCTCATGACCTATATTGGTTTTAAGCTCACAATCATTGTCAAAACATTGCTCAGTCATAAACAGAGACGATGCGGGTTCAACTGCAAAACCGAGTGTCTCTTTCGTTGTTAACGCCAGATGAATATCGACATACTCACGATGTATCTCAGCTTGTGAGTCTGCCAGTGACCGCGCTACCCCTCTAATTCGATTAACAAAAACATCATCACCTTTGATTTTATTAATTCCACTAGGCATTTGCTCGAGATCTTTCTCAAGAACCAATCTAATGATGTCGCCAAACTCTTTGTCGTGCGATAAACGGCTTACTTTTGCAATGATCATTATATTCAGCAGCGATTACTCGCTGCTGCCTGCTATAAATTAAAGGAAGTAGTTTGGTAAGAACATCACCATTTGCGGGAAGAGAATGATGATAGCCAAGACAATAATCAGTGGTACTAAGAAGATCAAAACCGAGCGCGCAAGTACTTCGTATGGGATCTTACCGACTTTCGCAACCACAAAGAGCGAGACCCCCATTGGTGGAGTCAATATCCCCAACATCATGTTCATCACGACGACGATACCAAAGTGTACTGGGTCGATGCCAAGCTGAATGGTTACAGGTAGCAAGATAGGGATCAAAATCAGCAACAGCGCTAGGGTTTCAATAAATGCGCCTAAAATAAACAGCATCACCGAGACAAGCACAAGGAAAACCAAAGGTGAATCAGTAACTTGTAAAAATAGCTCAGCTGCTTTAAGAGGAATATCTTCTTTAACGATGACATAACCAAATAGGCCGACACCACCAATCAAAAATCCAATCACCGCCGACGTATTCACCGATTCATGGACCACTTCTAGAAAACGTGAAACTGTTAATTCGCGATACACCACAAAGCCTAAGAACATGGCATACAGAGAAGCAACGACTGCCGCTTCAGTTGGTGTAACGATGCCAGAGAAAATACCACCAATAATAAGAACCGGTGTCATTAGCGCTAATGAGGCATCTTTAAAGGAGTAACAAATCGTTTTGAATGACGCCCTCGGGTAAACCGGATAACCTTTTTTCTTGGCGATAAAGTAGACCATCACCATCAGAGATACAGCGCACAATAACGCAGGTACAACGCCTGCTAAAAACAGCGCGCCAATCGATGCACCAGACATAACACCGTAGATAACAATAGGAATACTCGGCGGCATTAAAGGCCCAATAACACTCGACGCAGCGGTAATCGCACCAGCAAAGCCATCATCGTAACCCTCATCACGCATCGCTTTGATTTCAAGCTGCCCCAAGCCACCAGCATCAGCGTGCGCTGAACCCGACATTCCTGAAAATAGAAGACTGGCAAGAACGTTAACATGACCAAGTGAGCCTGTTAAATGCCCAGTTAAGTCTCGAGCAAATTTAAACATTTTGTCAGTGATGCCTGCTGAGTTCATCAATAGACCACTGAAGATAAAGAACGGGACTGCAAGTAACGGGAATGAGTTCAACCCGGCAATAATTTTTTGCGAAGCGAGCGCAATGCCACCATTAGTTAAAAGATAAATGATTGAAACAACATATAGGGTAAATGCGACAGGCATACCGATTGCTAACAGCGCACCCCAACCACCAAAAATACCAAACATAGCCAATACCTTACTTACATAGATGGGAGTTCACTGTGGCATCGCCTCTTTGTGGTTTAACCAACTTAGAGAAAGAAATCGCAGCGTTTAAAAATGATTTAATAAAGACTAAAAGAAAGCCAACGGGTACAGCGCCATATAGGGCCGACATCTGAACATCCATGGTTACTGAGCCCAATCGATCCATCCTTTCAGCGAAGATGTAGCCGTAGTGGACAATAATCACTGCAATCACAGCAAACACACCATGAATAAAGATATCGAGAAGTAAGCCCGCCTTATCACCCAATCTATTTGGCAACATATCAATGGCGATATGGTCACGGCGAGAAATCGCCTCACTGGCCCCAATAAATACGATATAAATATATAGCCAACGAGATAGTTCCTCTGTCCATGGGATAGCAAAACTAAAGAAATAGCGACTCAGGATCTGGATGGCGATCACCGACAACATGAGCAAAAATAGAAAGATAGACAGATATTTTTCTATCAACTCCATCTTAGTAATTATCTTGTACATAGTTAGTTCCTATTGAGTAGCGGAGCACGTCCCGTGCCCCGCCTTAAGCAGAATTACTTCGCGTCAATTAAGGTTTGTGTGAAGTTTTCGCCATATTGCTTATCTAATGCTGCGTAGTATGGTTTCATTGCCGCGCGAAACGGTTCTAGATCTGGATAAGTCACTGTTACACCTGCCTCTTTAAATAGCGCAAGGTGCTTTTCTGTGTCGGCATTAATGAGACGCTCTGCTTCATCACCACCCGCCTTAAGGGCCGCTACCAACCATTGTTGCTCTTGTTCAGAAAGGTCATTCCAACTGTCAGAGTTAATGGAAATAGTTTGGTCTTGAACCACGTGATTAGTCATCGCAAGGTATTTTTGTACTTCGTAAAACTTCATTGCTTCAATCGATGGAATTGGGTTTTCTTGACCATCTACCGCGTTAGTCTGTAGCGCAAGGTAAACTTCTGCATAGGCAATGGGTGATGGGATGGCGCTGGTTGCTTTCGCGTAATCAATCAATGCTTTCGCGTTTGGCGTACGAAGTTTTAACCCTTTCATATCATCAATTGAGTTAATCGCTCGGTTAGATGTCGTTTGGCGCACACCGAAGTACCAGCTATCGATAGGCTTAAGTTGGAAGTTATCTTCTAACTCACCACGAACTTTCATCCCCCACTCACTTGCCAAAATTTTCTTAAGGTGGTCAAAATCATTAACGATATAAGCGGTCTCTAGTGCGCCTAACTCAGGAACATACTGTGCGTAGCCACCGAATACCTGCATCGACATATCAATCTCACCCAGAGATACCTGCTCGAGCATTTCATGTACGCTACCTAACTGACCGCCTTCATAGATACGCATTGTCAACTCACCACCGGATTGTTTTTCCAACTCTTGAGAGGCTTTTACCATTCCATGGTAGATAGGGCTGTTGTACGCTTCATTGAAGCCAACTTTGAGTTCTGTTTGAGCGTAAACGTTCGCAGCAAGTAAAGCTGAAGCAATAACACTCATTTTTAGGATTGTTTTCATCGTCATGGTCTAATAGTCCTTATTAGAATTGGATTTTATTGATAAGTGCCTGTCCACTTAACAATCGGTTGATTTGACTTATATAGATGTCAATTTTCTTATAATTTTCGTTGGTCGACCCGCCACCGGTGTGCTGAGTCAGATGAACATTGTTTAACTGCCACAATATAGAAGCTGGATTTAATGGTTCTTGAATGGTCACATCCAAACACGCATTAAAGGTGGTATCTGCTGCTGCTTTTTCGCCAAGTGCGACTTCGTCAACAACTTGCCCTCGGCCAACATTGATGAATGTTGCGTCTGGGCGCATTGCCACAAATAATGCTTGGTCAAAAATACTCTCAGTTGCTGCATTCGCAGGAATGGTGGAGATAATCACATCGTGCTCTGCAACGGTTTCAATCAATCGCTGCTTACCACCTTGCTGCATTTCTGCTTGATCGAACGTTGCAATTTGGCAACCAAAAGGAATTAACAATTGTTCAATTCGTTTGCCAATATTGCCGTAACCCACTAATAAAACTTTGGCTTCAGCAAGTAAACGTTTGGTCGGTCTAACGCTATCTTTGACCCATTCGCTTTGCTGTTGTGCTTGCTTTAACGATGGAAGCTGACGATAGACAGACAACAAGCTAGCGACTACTTCTTCCGCGACTGGCGTGGAGAAAAAGTCATTCAAATTATGAACAGAGACAAGGTTAGACTCTTTCCACTGATAACCATTAAAGTTATCGATACCAACAGAATCGAGCAAAATCGTACGAAGATTGCCCATGTTTTCAATCCAATCGGTGTTGAAATTGCCTATCGCAATGTCAGCGTCTTTACATAATTCAAATTGATGACTGCCATCATTAAATGTCAGCTCGAGCGTATTGCTAACATGAGTCAGGAAATAATCTTTCTCTGCTTCATTTAAAACTGGGTGAATATAAACTTTCATTACGATTCATCCTTCCAATCTTGATGGCTTTTATCCAAAGCTTTTAAGCCACTTTCCAGCGGTGAACAGTGATAAATAGCTTCAGGTTTAAAGCTAAACTCTTGCTCTATATCTGAGTTCAGTTCAATGCCAATGCCTGGCGAATCCGGTAAACGAAGGTGTCCATTTTCAATAAACTGGTCAAAATTGAACAAAGCCGGGCGAAGCGCAAAGCTTGGCATTGGATACTCAATTAGCGAACAACCAGAAGCAAAAGCGGCGATATAGTTGGCCATCATGGCTACTGCTCCGCCCCAAGAATGCACCACAGCATCAACACCAAGGTTTTGCGCATAACGACAAACTTCGATGGTGTTTTGAATACCACCAAGCACTGAAGCATCGGGTTGAACAATGTTGTAGTAATGACGGTCAAGACGTTCAAACAACTCTTCTTTAGTCGTGACTATTTCACCACCTGCGATATGTATACCCGGTTGTTGAGCCAACAAAGGCAACTGCGCAAGCTTGTCTAAACCCAAGCACTCTTCAACAAACACCAGCTCCTCGCCCGTTTGTTGCTTAACTTGTTGGCAAAACTCACTGATCTGAATCGGAGTTTGTCCATTAACGGCAAGGTTTTGGGTCATATCCACGGCAACTCGAATACCATACTGCTTAGCGGCATTGATGGTCCAAACCGTTTTATCAATTTGATTATGACGCGCCCGTATCTTGATGGTTCGAATACCACGTTGCGCTAACTGCTTAAGTTCTTGCTCCATGTAACGAGGATGAAAAGAATCGCCACCTGAACCATACATCGCAATTGAATTGACCTTCGATCCGCCGAATAACTCGATAGCCGATTTATCTTGAAGCTTGGCGTAGGCATCCACCAAAGCAATTTCAACGGCGGAAATAACATGTTGAGCTGCACCTTGCAGTGACCAATACGCCGTCATATTCTTTGCTTTAGTCAAAATAGTTTGGTAACCAGAAGAAATATCACTCCCCGCTATCGTTGGTGCAATCAATTCCACGATAGAGCGAAATACATCCGGTGCGAATACACCTAAGTAGCCCTCTCCTATGCCTTTTATGCCATTACTTAATGTCACTTCAACCATCGAACAGCAGCGTAGACCATGAGGTAAATGCAGAGCATTCTCAGCACACCCATCAAATCCATACTGCCCAGTAAGAATCACCGGACGAATATTCTTCACCGTAACCATTAGATAAGTCCTTTCATCATCGGTAAATATGCCGCACCAAGTACACCACTTGAATCACCATGTTGGGCTTTACGAACTGGCGTTGTCACACTTTTGCTAAAGGTATTAGCTGCCAGCTTTTGCTCTACTAATGGATATATCGCATCTTGATTTGAAACGCCGCCACCAAGCACAATCACTTCAGGATCAATAATATTCACTATGGTGCCAAGGACTCGCGCTAAGCAATCCGCATAGTAGTCAACATGTGCCACCGCATTGGCGTCACCAGCAACATAAGCCGCAAAAATTTCTTTGGCAGATAAGGGCGCATGCTTTATCGCCCATGTCCGTTCAAACCCCGTTCCCGAAACAAAAGATTCATTACAATTGAACGATCCGCAATAACACTTCACAGCGGGCCCATCAATCTCGGGGTCAAACCCCGGTAATGGGTTATGACCAATTTCACCACCTAGACCATGTTGACCATCAACAATATCGCCATGGATAACCACACCACCACCGCATCCAGTGCCTATGATGACTGCCAAGCAGGAATCTGTTGCTTCTTTTGCCGCGCCCGATTTGAATTCTGAAATAGCTAAGCAATTTGCATCATTGGTTAACGCAACAGGAATCAAATAGCTTGAACGTAAGTCGTCTAAGAAATCCTCTCCATTAAGGTAAAGAATATTCGCGCCTTGCATCTTACCTGTGGCTCGATTAATCGAACCACAACACCCAACACCAATCGATTGAATCTCAGCTTTCGCCATTAATGCGTCGATGACTTCTTTTACTGCTGCCAAAAACTCGATGTAGCTTGTTTTTGGCGTATCAATACGCAAGCGATGAACCACTTGGGCATCGTGAGGGGATACAATTACCCCCTCCACTTTGGTCCCGCCGATATCAAGACCAATTAGCATAGGCCAGCCTCAACCAGTTGAGCTAATCTCGCTTGGTTTTCTGGCGTTACTTGATTCATTGGGCGACGGCATATTTCTGAAGATAGAATCCCTTTTAGCTTAAGAACATACTTCAAACCAGGGATAACACCTGCCGCAACTAACGCGTCAATAACTTGGTTAGCTTCACGCTGCAATGCTGTTGCTTTAACAACGTCACCCGCTTCAATCGCTGTATTAATATCTAAAATGCGCTGCGCTTGAATATTGTAAGTTGAACCGATACCACCCTTAGCTCCTGCAACCAAACCAGAAGCTAAAATCTCATCGAAGCCGTTGAAAATGGTTTTTTCTGGGTTCGCTCGAGTTAATTGTTCCATCTGATACAAATCTGCTGAAGTCTGTTTCAGCGCGACAACGCCATCAAGATTAATCAACTCATTGATTTGATCACGGCTTAAGCTCATCCCAGAAAATGCAGGGAAGTTATAAACAATCATTGGCTTACCAGCCGCTTGTACGATATCAGAGTAGTGTTTTTTCAACTGCTCAAAACCGACTGGGTAGTAAAATGGCGTCACTGCAGAGATGGCGTCATAAGGAAGATTACCCGCGGCTTTTGCTAAGATTTCACTCTTCTTAGTCGAGATATCACCAACATGCGCGATTAAGGTCATGTTTGAACCTGTGGTTACTTCAGCAGTAGCTTTCAACAACTCAATTCTTTCTTCAGTATTACAAAGAAAGGCTTCTGCCGTTGAACCACCCACATATAGCCCTTTAAGACCCGACTCACAGTTGAACTGAACCAACTTTTGTAAGTCTTCGTAATTGATACTCTCATCTTTGTTAAATGGAGTAAGTGTCGCCGCATAAAAACCAGAGAAATCCATCGATATATCCTAATTGTTCGTTTTGATGGTTTCACTATACCTGTTATACCAGTATAGTGTTAGACAGCGATCACACTTAATGGTCAACAAGTAAACAATGCGTGTGAATTTTGATCGCGCTTGCAAATTTTGGTCACAGAAGAAGTGGATCGGTCAAAGTTTTGCAGATCCACTGCGCTGATAATCTGCTGTTTATGTTTATCCAATGACTCCCGAGTGAAAACTGAGAGCCAAGATCAGTAAGGAAGCGGACATAGCTTGAGTCGTTTGAATAGCTTGTGTCGTTTGATTAGTTTGAATAGCTTCGTCGAAATGTGGCTTGCTATAGTCGACCAACTCATAAGCAGATAACGCTTAATTAGCTTCGATCAGAGCCTTAAAAACTAATTTATGTTGGGTGGTAATTCGCTTAACGCCTTGGCAGGAGAAGCCGCTGACAAATCTCGCGGACTCGACCACAAAAATTGAGATGATAGAAATGAAGGTCACAACCCACACGTATGACTAGACCTTAAAAATGTCCAAGTGTGGTTAGCCAGTGATAAGCTTATAGCTTGGCTCTCACTGGCACTAATCTGACGGTTCTGGTTAAGAAGAACAACTATAGTGAGAAACACCACCAGCAGCAAAAAACTCAAGTGGCCTTAGCTGATAGTACTTATCATCAGCTTGCTGAGATTGCTCTCCATATGGATTAGCTAACACCTCTTGAAGCTCTTTAATCAGTGTAAAATCGCCAAGTTCGGCTTGCTCATAAGCCGGCACGATCAACCACTCACGCCATGTATATTTTGGGTTAATACGTTTCATCTGAAGTGAAATATCTTCTCGGCTTAAACTTGCGTTAAGTGAGCTACGCCAAGCCTTGAGCCACACATCCCACTCTTGTTCAAGCTCTGGCGGTAATTGCGCGTAAAAACACTCTGAGATATCAGCCACTTTCTCCGGTATGTTTGAAAGCTCACGGAAAAAGATGGTGTAATCGACATGGCTTTTCATCATCAACTTCAACCATTGATTAAATAGCTCAGGGGGCAAGCTTTCTACACCAAGTTTATCTGCCCACATGCGGCTGACCTTACTTTGCATCACTGCAGAGAAACCATCTGCGATGTTCTCAAGTTTTGCCAAGGCTTCAGGGAAAGGTTGCAACAAAGGTTTTAACGCAGAACAAAAACTTTCAAAGTTCTTTTCGGCAGCTATAGGCTGATTAAAAAAGGCGAAGTGACGACCGCCCCCCGTCCAAGGCTGGAAGAAAGGTTCGAAATATTCGCAAAAGCCAAATGGGCCGTAATCAAGTGTAAACCCGCCAATCGCACAATTATCACTATTAAAGTTCCCCTGACAATAACCGACACGCAGCCAATTAGTGACCAATGAAGTTAACCTGCCACGAAACTCCGATGCCAAAACAAGCAACTGCTCTGCGAAAGGAAGCGAACTATCAACCTGCTCTTTATATTCACGCTCAATAATGTAGCGAGCCAGCATCTCTAACTCGGCCATCGCGTTAGAGTGTTCATTTACTCGTGCTCGACGAGCAAACAACTCCAACTGCCCTACCCGCAAAAACGAAGGCGCGACGCGTGTGGTTATTGCGACTGGATTAGACACCATAATGTCCGGATTCTCCGATTGCGAACCATCGCTGTACCAAGGGCGCTCAACGGTTTCAGATTGCGAAGCAAATAAACTCAGCGAGCGTGAAGTTGGAACCCCGAGTGCATGCATATGTTCTTGCGCAAGAAACTCTCTTACGCTTGAGCGCAGCACCGCACGACCATCTGCACCTCGGCAATACGGCGTTGGCCCACCGCCTTTAAGCTGCATCTCCCAGCGTTTGCCGTTTAATACACCTTCAAAAACAGACATTGCACGACCGTCACCATAACCATTGCCCGTTTTAAATGGACAGTTGTCGATATACTCATTGCCGAAAATCGAAAGCGCGTATCCTGTTGCCCACCCCATCTTACGCATCGGCTTAGGCACGTTACTCATATTCCCCGAGAACAACTGAGCAAAGCCTTCACTCTGCGCCAAACTGTCATCTAATCCTAACTCTTGGAAAAATGCACGGCTGTGGCTGACATAGATAGAGTCTGCGATTGGCGTTGGTTTAACCAGAACATAATGCCCTGAAAAGACCTGTCTTGGGCGGTAATCATCACCGCTTTCCGTTGCATCTGGATCGCAATTAAGAGTATCGAGTAAAGAATACTCTGCCACTTTAGCCAAATCAGTGAGGGTAAAAATCGTTGCAGACGCTTCTTTGTCTAGTGAGTTACTCATTGTCTCAATACTCCATTTGTTTGTTCTAGCTCAATATACTCAAGTAACCTCTAGGTGCTTGGTTCAGCGAGAATTGTTTGGTTTGAAGATAAGGCAACGATTTGAAGATCTAGTGGATCTAAATCAAAAATCGTTAACGCAGTATGCGAACAACAAAAGACAGCAACAGGATGCTAATGTCTATTGCCGGGCAGAAAGCTCATATGTGTTAGGCGCTTTGCTCAAGTTTCCATGGGGGATTAAGCCGATTCTCACCAGCCCAATATAGCTTTATTTTATTACCTGACGGGTCACTTAAACTAGCTTCACGCCAAAGGTATGGTTGATCTGTAGGTTCATGATCAAAGCTAATGCCTTTAGACTTTAGCTCGGCAACTATTTCATCAAGATTTTGATGCTCAAAATAAATAACACCTCGACTATCCAACCCCTCTTTATCAGGATCAAGATAAATTGAGAACGACGCATCTCCATCCGGAAACGCAAATCGTGCATAATGTTCATCGGCAACTATATGTATCAGTCCCAGCTTCTTGTAAAACTCCACAGCCAAATTAATATCGCTTACCGCTAGAGTCACTTGATTCAAATTCATGTACTTTCCTTTGTCGAATATCCATTTCGTCTAACGCCGCAATAAGTGGTGAGTAGCGCTACTACCTTAATCTCTTAAACCGACGCATAGTACAAATGCCACGCGTGCCGAATCACTCTAAATTGTTTGTTAGAACAATTTACTTAGGCGTGTAATTCGCTTGTGACCAAATTTCATTGATTTCATCGGCTTGCTGTTCAGCACTGAATCGTTCCCAGACAATACCATTTACATCTTTTTCTTCACTAAAATCTTTAGCTGATGCATCTTCCCACCCTAAGTGCCTTAATTCACCAGGCTGGCACGTAGAGTCTTGTCGAATAGAAAAGTTCAGTGATTCAGTTCTCCATAAAGCATATTCATTTGCGACAAAAGAGCATGGTTCAGCCCCTAAGCGTTTACTGTAGTCTTTGATAGATTTTTCGATTGAATCTGTAGCAATAGCTATATGTAATTTATTCATAGATCTTCCTTGATTGTTCTAACGCCGTGTTAAGTGGTGAGCGGCGCTACCACCAAAACTCACGACATTGTGCCATAAACACATATGCAAAACTTTGAACTGAAACCGCCGAGCGTTGCGTACCCGTCTTAAACACCTTGTTATACCGCTTGTTTGCAACCAAAATGACCACATTAAAGACCACTTTAAGGAGCTTTTAAATGACCTCTAAAATATTAGCTGATGTTGCTGCAAGTATTACTGAGTTTAAAGCGAACCCAATGAAGGTTGCTTCAAGCGCTTATGGTGATCCTGTCGCCGTACTAAACCGAAATGAACCTGTATTTTACTGTGTACCTGCTGCTGCATACGAAATGATGATGGACAAACTTGAAGATATTGAGCTACTTGCTTTAGCTAAAGAGCGAGAATCTGAAGCAAGCATTTCGGTGAGTATCGATGACTTATAATCTTGAATTTAAAAGTAGCGCACTTAAAGAGTGGAAAAAACTCGGCGCTACTTTGCAACAGCAATTTAAGAAGAAACTGATTGAGCGCTTAGCTAATCCACACGTTCCGGCTTCCAAATTATCCGGCGCAAACAACATGTATAAGATCAAATTACGCCAATCTGGCTATCGCTTAGTATACAAAGTGCAAGACGATATAGTTATTGTTACCGTTTTAGCCGTAGGCAGCGCGAACGTAGCGATGTGTACAGAAAAGCGATGACAAGGCTCAACGACTGATTGCGGTATAATACCTGCATTAAGTGGTGAGCAACGCCACCACCGAACCTAAAACCTTGCCACCTTAAACACTAAAGCTGACCCAAACTGAAAATGCCGAGCATTGGGAATCTGTCTTAAACGCTTTGTTATAACACAGTTTTACACGTCATCTTCCGATAAAATTTGACGACAATTACGAACTGTTAGTATGCGAATTTCGTGACTTAAACTGTAGATAATACGATAGTGACCAAAGATGATTTCACGATAATTTGTATGGGGTATTTCAGAAACAAACCGCCCCATTTCAGGCATACTTACAAGAAGTTCAGTTTTATCAAAAACTTCGTTTACCCACTTCTCTGCCGCAGGTGGATTATCCAAAGAAATAAACTCCGCTGCATCACCTAGTTTCTGAAGTGCTAATGGAGACCAGACAACTTTCATTTCTTAATGCGCCCAAGTACTTGAGCACGCGCATCATCATTGGAAACACCGAGACCAGAAGCTAACTGAGCTTCTGCTGTGCGCATTTCTTCCAGTAATTCGATTTTCTCTTGCATTGCTTCATACTCAGCAACATCGAGAACAACAGCAACGCCTTTGCCACGTTGCGTAATAACCAATGGACGACGAGTCTCATTGATTTGTTTGATGTATGAAGCTACACCGGCACGAAACTCAGACAAAGGCTGAATATCTTGATCGAAATGAATACGACTCATATTGAACTCCCATTAGTACGGAATAACGTACAAATAATAGTTCAACTAATCCTTTTGAGCAAGAAGTTGATTCTGTGTTATAACGCCGCGTTAAGTAGTGAGCAACGCCAACCACCTTGCCTAAACCATTGTGACATAAACACTTAAAATGAAGAAAGACGAGAATGACGAGCGTTGGGAACCGTCTTAAACGCTTGTATGGATAATAACCACTCAAATCGGGTAAGGTGAGACCCAGACTTTAGCTGCAACTAAAGTTCTTCTATCTGGTAGTTCGATTAAATGTTGGCTCCTCAATTGAGAGACCGATAACAAGTACGAACGCCTGATAGAACTCCAAGCACCACACTCGAATAGTCTTCTGGGTCTCGAGCCCGCATTTGCAAGCAAGAGTTAGCTTATTATGAATACAAACACACTTCAAAATATTAATGTCGGTGTTGATACTGGCAAGTCACAATTAGACATTTACATCCACCCGCTCGATATTTACTTCACGGTTCCAAACACTGAGAAAGGCATCATCGAGGCAATAAAAACCATTCAAAAACATCGACCTCAACGAGTCGTTATCGAAGCGACTGGTCGACTAGAAATGCCATTTATTCTAGCCTGTGACAAAGCCAATTTGCCTTATGTTATCGCCAACCCTTTGCATGTAAAAAGGTTCGCTGGCGCTATAGGTCAAAGAGCTAAGAACGACCGATTAGACGCGGCGCTTATTGCACACTATGCCGAAGCCATTCAACCGAAACTCACTCAGTTAAAAAGCGAAAACATACGCTTAATGAGTGACTTAGTAACTAGGCGCAATCAATTACTCTCGATGCAGACCATGGAGAAAAACAGAATACAAGTTCTACCCCAATCTCTTGCTTCTTCTATAAAACCGATCTTAACTGCACTCAAAAACCAGATAACCAAAATAGAAGAAAAGATAACAAAACTCATCGATACCTGCCCTGAGTACCAAACCAAAAATGAGCTACTACAAAGCATGCCTGGAGTGGGAAAAATAGTCGCCGCTTCTATCATCAGTAACGTACCTGAACTCGGTTATATCACCAATAAACAAGCGTCTTCTCTCATTGGCGTTGCTCCAATAACAAGAGAAAGTGGTCGCCTCAAAGGTAAGCGAATGATCCAAGGCGGACGAGCTCAAGTGAGAACCGTTTTATACATGGCGATGATGTCGGCTATCCAGTGTAATCCCATTTTTAAAGCCACATATGAACGATTACTGGCGGTAGGAAAACCTAAAAAAGTGGCTATCGTTGCCTGCATGAGAAAGATGGTTGTGATACTAAATTCAATGCTAAGAGACGGTGTAATGTGGGATAAAGATAGCGCCAAAAATTAACTATTGACGCCATAGTCTCTTGTTATGTAGCATTTTTCCACTGCTCTACAGTAGCATTTGCTCGAGCCATAACTTCTTCAGTTGCGATACCTGCTGCATGTGTTAATTCCCACAATCTATCGACGATATCATCCTGAATTTCAACGGATAAATCAGTAAACTCAACAGTACGACTTATAAAAAAATCACGATCAATTTGAGAATATAGGCAGTTTCCTGTTTCTCGCATCGAGTTATGAACAATCCATTTTCTTATTTCGTTGTAGCTTCGAAGCTTTTCTATGAACTCTGACGTGACAATGGGCGTGCCATCAAGCAAACCTATAAGCTGCCCTAATGTTTTTTTACCATATTGTTTGGTTTTTAAATCTGCATTTTTGCCGGATATGCCATTAATGTTTAGGTGAATAGAACCAATAACATACAACATGATCAACTCTTCCTCGACATGTTGAAGATGCCATATTGCTTCTCCAGTTTTCTGGTAGAAGTAGCTCAACTCTTGGGGAGCCATCTCTCTTCCCATCTAATTACTCCATTTGCTACATAACGCCCTGTTAAGGTGTGAGCAACGCAATACCGAAGCCCCTGCATACCACCTTAAACACTAAACGCAACGCATAGCAAAAATGCCACGCGTTGCGAATCACTCTTAAACAGATTGTTATGCCTATTTTTTGTCGGTAATCGCTGCAATACCACGAATAGTAAATCGACGAGAAAATAAAGGAGATTTGTAGAGCGTTTTAGTTACTTTCTCCGCACTATCAATTAGTGCCTCGATAGCTTCAGCAAGCCCATCGTCTAAATATGCAATTGACTTTTCATTTGCTGTAAAAGGCAAATCAGGATTAATTGTTTCGCATTCAATATGTGGGTGTTCAATTTCTTTTAGGTAGTCGTAGAAGACTTGTTTTGGGACTACAAGCCCATATTCACGCCATGCGTATTTCTTACCCCAGTAGTAACCGTCTTCAGCATCATGCTTTACACGCTCATCATTTTTAGCTTTATTGATTGCATGCTTACCTTTAGATTCTTCTTTAGCAAACAACAGGCTAATGATTGAGTTAACTTCTGTATTCTTTGATAATGCGGATAAATCTACAATACGGTTGTCCTCTTCGTCTACGAAGTAACCAATATTGTAACGCTGCCCCTCTTCTACTTCGGGAGCCCCATTAGCAATAAACTTATATACCGTTGGTGTTGTTGCTGGAGTAAAAGAATGAAGGAATTTACCGCCGCCAATCGCTTCAATTCTATAATTTGAAACGATCAAGTCATGTATTGTGTTTAGATCACGAGATTTCATAAGTGCACTATCCCACTAAAACTATATGCACATATTATATGGGGACTAATTAAGAGTTCTCAAGCGTCGATAGGCATAACGCCGCATTAAGTGGTGAACAACGCGACCACCCAACCTTAAACCTTGCCACATTTAGCACTGAAGATGACCTGAACTGAAATTGCCAAGCGTTGAGAATCCGTCTTAAATGCTTTGTTATGTTTTAGCACAATTCGTTGATTTACTTGGCAAAGAACTGAAGTGTAGACCTAGTTTTCTGAACCAAATCACAAGCTCGAACTAACTTGACTGCCAGATGCGCCAAACCAACAACGAGTAAGCCCACTTGCCTGATAATGAGGCAACTCGATACTCTTTCAACAAGTGCCCTTTCTTAGCAAAAGCAGCGCAGAACAATGGATATTTGCCGAGGCAACTGCCAAGGTTATTAGCTTATTGGGAAATACGCACAAAGCGACTTTGAGCCAGAGAAACAAGACGACCAAACCACCCTAAAACTCGAATGAAGCAACCCACGAACTTTGGCATGTTTTACGGGCTGAGAGATTTAAGAACTGAGCGACAATCGTAATTTGCTGAGTCTACTCCCAGCGAATGGCTAAAGGGACAAAGAACGACTCAAAGGCATTTAAGCCATTGAAATATCATTAAAACATAACGCCTGCATAACACGTTTACTACTATGCAATTATACTTAAAATTGACGCCTTAAAACGAGAAACACCCGACAACCTGAGATGCCGAGTGTAGTAAATCGTGTTGATGCATTTGTTATACAACTATTTTAATCGATGAACCCATAAATCACGTGTTGTAGCAATGCATTCTTTAACAGCAGATTTAAGCTCTTTGCGACCAACCCCCTATCTTTTTAATCTTTTCTCAATAGTTTTAGTCATTATTGATTCCCAATCATCAAATGTAGTTCTAGTCGGTATTTCAACAAGAATTTTAGGAACATCAATAGTATTGCCTACTCGATCACCATTTTTACCAGGTTGAACATATACAGCTCTAGATTGAATAATACCGTCAATTAAACTCATTTGTGTATATACATCAAATTTAACAACAACTTCAAGCTCAACGGGCTTTTCGAATCTTAGAACCAGATAAACAAACTTTTTACTAAAACGCTTAAGCGCCCATCTAGACTCAACATCTCCAAATGCAGAATCCTTGTGTATACTTGCCAAATCACATAACCGTCTATCCTTTTCTGTATTTAAAATGATCACAGGAATAATTCTTCCATCGGCTGTAAATTGATTGGCTATAGCTCCATCAGCAACTACATCAAGGCTATTCTGATTTGAAACTGAGATTTTATTTTTCATTTTGAACCGTATTAATTATATGTGTATCAATTGATACAACTTCACCATTAGTGGTAGTTGCGTGAATCTTATAAAGATCAACGTTTAAGTTTTTTTTAAAAATATCAGGTAGTTTAAATGTTATCCACCCAGACTCAGCAGATTTCTCTGAGAGTATTAGAGGCAGTTCTAATGTTTTCTTATTATCAGCTATGTTTAACGGGTTAACATCAAAGCATGGTTCGATTTTAGCTTTACCAAAAACCTGACTTTTATCGAAATACTCTAAATGTAATTCAACATTAACAATTGAATTGGTTATTGTGGCTTTATTAATAAAACGTAAAGCAAAAGATATATATGTATCTTCTTCTTTATACCACTTATAAGCTTCCATAAGGTAAGGCTCTACCGTTTTATAACGTTCTTTATGTTGTTGTTTTGATATTTTTAGGGCTTCATTTGCTACGCTATAACTAAACAACGCGAAAACTGCAGAAAAAAGAGCCACTATTAAAGCTCCTGCAGCAATATAATCACTTGTATCCAAAATATTTCTCCAGAATTAACTTTTAAAATCGTTGTATAACGCCGCAATAACACGTGCTGAACGCCTTAATTACCAAACCAATTATACTCTAAACCACGAATGCCGAGTGTAATAAGCATCGTGTTGATTGCTTTGTTATATGATTTTTCTAGCCACTACGTGACAAGCCTTACTATTATGCCCTGTCATCGTTTGATTATTAACAACGATAGACTTTTCTAGTACAAACCCATCAACTATGTTTTCAATTTCAGCTTGAGTTCCGTGCCACATTGGAACCCCAACACCAGAAGTAAAAAAAATACTTTCATCAGAGCAAAATTCAGCTAAATAAATAACTCCATTTGGCTTTAAAATTCTTAGTAGCTCAGAAACAACATTTACCCTAGCTTGCACTTCTGGAATGCACGTAAAAACAGCACACGTAACAATGGCATCAAAGGAAGAATCAGAAAAAGGAAGCAGTGAACCTTTTGAGTAGTTCAGCTCTAGATGCGGGAATTCATTGTTCCCACGATTAATCATTTCCAATGAAGAATCAACACCACAAATACTTTTATAACCTAAGTCATAAAGCTCATTAGTTACTCTTCCATACCCACAACCAAAATCAAGAACTTGGCTAGAATATGGAACGGTATTAATAAGTAACTCGCTGATTAATTGAAGATTAAACTCAACTTTTCCAGCAACATCATCCCAATTACTCAAAGATTTCTCCTTAAATCATATAACGCCGCATTAAGTGGTGAACAACGCGACCACCCAACCTTAAACCTTGCCACATTTAGCACTGAAGCTGACCTAGGCTGAAATTGCCAAGCGTTGAGAATCCGTCTTAAATGCTTTGTTATGTTTTAGCACAATTCGTTGATTTACATGGCAAAGAACTGAGATACAGACCTAGATTTCTGAACCAAATCACAAGCTCGAACTCACTTGACCGGCAGATGCGCCAAACCGGAAACGAGTAAACCCACTTCCCTGCTAATGAGGCAACTCGATACGTTTTCAACAAGCGCCCTTTCTTAGCATAAACAGCGCAAAACAATGGTTATTTGCCGAGGCAACTGCCAAGGTTATTAGCTTATTGGGAAATACGCCCAAAGCGACTTTGAGCCAGAGAAACAAGACGACCAAACCACCCGGAAAATCCAATGAAGCAACCCACGAACCTTGGCATGTTTTACGGGTCAAGTGTTTCAAGAATTGGGGCAGACAATAGCGATTTGCTGAGTCTACTCCCAACGAATAGCCAAAGGAGAAAAGAACGACTCAAAGGCATTTAAGCCATTGAAATTCCATTAAAACATAACGCCTGCATAACACGTTTGCTACCATGCAGACCTAGCTGAATTTTACTGCCTTAATCACTGAAACTAAAGGCAAACTGAGATTGCCGAGTGTAGTAAATCGTGTTGATGCATTTGTTATATGCAAACAACCATTCTTACTATAAGGTCATTACTTTGATGCCAAAAATGGTAAACAATCCACCGGTGACATAATCCATAACCCCAGAAATACGAGCATAAACACTTTTAGCTGATTCATGAGAAAACGCTGTAGCTAAAAATAAATGCCAACTAAGCGTAATTGAGGACATTGTTAACATTATTACTAATATCATCGTTGCACTCATGTTTTCAGGCATAGATACACTGAATAAACTGACAACGAAGAAACCCGTTTTCGGATTTAAAATACTGGTGATAAAAGCTGAAATGAAAACCTTTCTTTTCGATGGTGATATCGTTTGATTGATTTCTGTTAACTCACCTAACCTCTTTATTTTTCGAGTTAGATAAATCTGACGTATTCCCAAATACAATAAATAACTGCCACCTACCACTTTCATTAAACCAAATAATTGGGGGAAATGAGAAAAGAGAATAACTAAGCCGGAACCACCAAAAAACGACCACAGTAACGTCGCACAACTAACACCGAAAGCAGAAAAAGCCGCAATTTTTCGGTCGTAATTAAGTGCAGTGTTGATCGTTAAAAGTACATTAGCACCAGGAGTCGCAACAGCTAACATCCAAATTAAAGCCGCATGAAGAAGAACCAATAAATATTCCATTACCTACCATTCCAATAAATTAAGCTGTGAGCTTAAAAAAGCATATAACGCCCTGTTAAGGTGTGAGCAACGCAATAACGAAGCTACCGCATACCACCTTAAACACTAAACGCAACGCATAGTAAAAATGCCACGCGTTGCGAATCACTCTTAAACAGTTTGTTATGCGGTTGCTCGCAAAGTTTAATTTTACCTTACTTTGAGATGAAATAAGCAACCAAGCACACACTTTAAAACTACTCTCAGAAGTAAAATACGGGCACCAATACTGGTGATAGATAGGAAGTACGTTTATGGCAGTAAAACATACACCCACTGGAGTCGTTCATAAAGGCAAAAAAGGAGGTACTACTGGTTGTGGCTTTGACACCAAGAAAGAAGCATCTCATTGGAGTGACTCACACAGTAAGATCACATGTGACAAAAACGGCTGTAAGAACTAAGTAGTAGTTGTTTAATTGGGCTAGAACTCAAGCTCTAGCCCCTTATGCCCCTCTGCCGCATAACGCCCTGTTAAGGTGTGAGCAACGCATACCGAAGCTCCCGTATACCACCTGAAACACTAAACGCAACGCATAGTAAAAATGCCACGCGTTGCGAATCACTATTAAGGGCTTCGTTACATGTTTAGCATGACATCATTTCGTCTCACTATCAAATCTAAATTATTGATATAAAAAGAAATACACCTCACGCAATATCATTTCGTCTCAGACAATATCAGAGCTCCAATGCCCCCTTGCGTTCCCCTATTTCAGGTTGCTAAGTTGAGGGGAACAGAGAGAAATCAACGGAGACAACAACATGGCGGGAATCGAATTATTGTCTAATCAGACTATCAAAAATGCAAAACCAAAAGACAAAGAATACACCCTTTCGGATGGGGGAAACCTCTACATCAGAATACGCCCGAACGGCAGTAAGAACTGGCTATTTATCTATACCCATCTTATTACAAAAAAACGCGTCAAACTCGGACTGGGTGCTTACCCTAATCTCACACTTGCACAATCTCGAAAGATTGCAGACGAATACCGAGCTAACCTAGCGAATGGCATTGACCCTCGACTATGTCGCGATCAAGTTAGTATAGAACGAACACAAAAATACTATCGAACGTTCAAAAGCGTAGCGGAAGAGATGTTGGCAACACAAGAAGTCAATGAATCCACCAAGCGCCAAAAGCTCATTGAAGAAGAGCAAAAAATTGCGCGCATCAATGGTACAGTTTTTGACAAGCAAGATATTGAACGAATTACCCACAAGGTCAGAACATCTTATCGAAAGCGTCTATTTTTCAAACGCAACCTTTATCCATATTTGGCCGATGTTGCCATCTCGGATATCACTGCTTTACAAGTCATTGAGGCTATTCGTCCTATGCAAAGAAGGGGAAATCTCGAGAATGTAAAACGTGCTTGCACCCTTGCGAATCAAGTTATGAAGTTCGCTATTAACTGCGGTTTCATTCATAGCAATTGCCTTGCTGATATCCGTGAAGTATTTGCTAAGGCAATACCGTCACATATGCCATCAATAGTTCCAGAAGAACTGAGCCATGTAATGGAAACGATGTCGAATACACAGATGAAGTTTGTCACTCGTTGTGCATTTGAAATGCAACTTCACACCATTTCTCGAGCGGACGAATTAGCAGCGATGCGCTGGTGCGATATTGATCTAGAAAAACGTCTTTGGACTATTCCTGCGTTCTTCACTAAGAGCAAACGAGAGCACATTGTGCCACTCAACGACTACACGATTTGGATCTTAAAATTCATCCACCCAATTTCAGGTCACAACAAGTTTGTTTTCCCTTCAGACAAACCTAATACAAAATATCCGCATATCAGTCCATCAGCAGTTAACTCAGCGCTTGGGAATACCCCACTAAAAGGTCGACTGGTGAGTCATGGCTTTAGAGGCATTGCGAGCACTCTATTTAATGAGAAAGGGTTTAATTCGGATGCGATTGAAATGTGTTTAGCGCATCTCGACAAAAACCAGACGCGAGCCGCTTATAACAGCGCTAAATATCTCGAACAGCGTATTGAAATTCTAACATTTTGGAGTCAATACATTGTCGATGCTACAGGCCACCACTATTCCATCGCCAGTCAGTACAAGCCCATTTAGTTCACACAAATTTCATTTTTTGAGCTCAGAAATGGGCTTATTTCGCACGTCATTTAATAAAGGTAATCGTTATGAAAATGAACAACCGTCCTACAATCTCAACGCCAATTCGCAGCCTCATCAGGAATGGTGATTTCTCCCGCTTTCTCAACTTAAATCCACCAGCGAAGAAATCTAGCCAAGGCGAGTGTGCAATTAAACCATCTCTAGTTAGGTTAAGAAATGCCAAGTTTAGTACCTTCAACATTGCTGAAAGCACGAAAGGTGATGTTGGAATGGTGACGAGGCATCTAAATGACTGTGAGCAACTCTTTACTCTCTTGCGTATCGAACGCCATAACGATCCCACGCTCAGCGTACTGTACTACCGTATTCATTACTTTCTATCGATTGTAGGCAAGCAGCAATCACTGTGCTCCACTCGTGGTATAACAAAAGACGCAATCCGTAGATATAACGCTTACTTAAACAGTAATATCAAAAACAACCTTGAAAGAAAAATGCACATCTCCGCAGTTCGCTTTTTCTTTCGTCAACTATGCCGTCATGGCATTTCAAGCCACAACCCTATTCGCCGCTTAAACCTAAAAACTGCTTACTAGGAGATACGTTATGTTAATTACAGATAACTTACGTCTAGACATTATTCAAACACTAGACGACGCTAGCTCATACGCGAGTCAGGCGGACATTTCACGTTATCTAGTACGCGGGCTAACCGCTGTAGATATTGGTTTGATTGAAACCGCCTCTTCATTATTAAGATCTGAACCCTATCTACAAGAGCACGACTTAATTGATCACGGCATCAGTAGAAAGCACATTAAAAAAATCCTTGGCGGTATCGAGCACTTTAAATCGCTACTAGGACTTGAAGAGTATTGCTTCTCTGACTATCTTAAAGACCACAATCTAGATCTCAACTCAGACATCACTATTCCGTATTTCATCTATCAAACATTCTCTGCGGACATTCGTAAAGACTGTGTTTCCACTGACAATCCCCCGCAACTTATATCAACGTTGAATATTGAAATTGAGCCAGGCTTTAAGCTCAGCACAATTCCAATCTTGGGTGGACTTGCTACTCAGATTCCTGCAACAGATAAGGAAATGATGATAGTCACTGTTGGGCTACTGTTAAACGACTATCATTTTGTCAATTATGATGAAGCGACCTCAATACTGACTTTAAAACCTAAATGTCGGGATCAAACCGTCGATATTGAAGTACGGTGTTTCTCATCTCAGTTCAAAGCCAAAACAAACTCAGGTGTATGTGTAGTCGATGATTCGTTAGCGATAAAGAACCATAAGCTCAAAGAAAAGATCATGAGTCTAAAGCAACTGTTCGAACGAGTTCATAATCAATAGCGAAAAATATGCCATAAGTGCGTTGTCTCCAAGTCCTTACAACGCACCATTTGGTGATCACATCAGTAGTGAAGATCACCAACACACTTTTGGACATAAATGTGTCAGAGATATAACTAAATTAGGATTTAACGGATTATCTCATGTCTTGAGAAGCTATTCTTGAAGTCAGACGTGCATTCATCATCAACTTGCGTTCTATATTTTATTATCTACTCTCAAAATAATTATTTAGCGACACACACTCCATAGACAAAGAGATCTATTCTTTTGCTAAATGAGGGAGAAAGCATGAATGCAAGAGCAAAGCGATCCGTAACAGAGGGGCAAATTTACCCAACCAAGCATTATGGCAACATAACCGTCGTTCAGTACAAAAATGCAAAAGAGGTGTTAGTTAAATTTGAAAAAACTGGATTTGAAACGGTCACAACTGCTGCATACATTAGATCTGGAATGGGGATTCGTGATCCAATGCAACCCTACGGAATTGAAAAGAAACCCGTCCCTGACGACATGCAAGCCGGAACGGTCTATGAGTCCAACCTCTGCGGACGATTAATCATTCAAAAGTATACTCACGTGCATGATGTAAAGGTCAAATTTATTGATACAGGCCATATTGATTCATTTTCCGCTTCAAACATAAGAAAGGGAGCAGCTTATGATCCGATGGCAAAAAATACATATGGTGTTGGTTTTATGGGAATTGGCAAATACAACACAAACTCCCCAGCGCACCAGGTTTGGCGAGGCATTTTAAGTCGCTGCTATTCAGATAAATATCCCAGCTATAAGGATGTGAAAGTTGCAGAGGTTTGGCACAATTTCCAAAATTTCGCAGAGTGGTTCGAAAATCTAGACTGGAAAGGAAAAGCAGTAGATAAAGACCTACTCGCATTAGGAAGGAGCAAAGTCTATTCACCGGATCGCTGCGTGCTGCTAACAAAGAGTGAAAATTCCAAGCTCAATACGCTAGGTTACATCAAACTATTGGACGATAAGGAACCCTTTGGAAAGTGCCGGATTGTGGTATCTAAAACTTTTGACGAACTTGATGACGCTATTGATTTCGCCGTTCAAAACGAACTGGCATTAAGAGCTGAGATATTAAAAAAAATAAACAAGGTAGATCCGTTAAAGGATGCCTATGGGACCATCAAGGCACGACTCATTAGCAGATTGAAAGAGGGTGATAGCCATGAGTAGGAGTCCAATAAAAGTCGGTGATCGGTTTCGGACCACGAATTGCGGAATGGTTGAAGTCTCAGAAGTAGTCAATTCAAAAAAAATTTTAGTGATTTTTGACAATACCGATGAAAAGAAGTGGACATTCAGTAGCTGTTTAAGAAAAGGCAATGTTCATGACCCTTCTCTACCCCGCCTCCCATCTAAAAAACCCTCAGTAAAAAAAGGGGATATATTTACCACGAATTATCATGGTGATATTGAGGTTGTAAATTATGTGTCTGCCAATGAAGTAACAGTCAGGTTTATTAAGACCAATGACCTAGTTGAAACATCCATTACAAGAATTAATGAGGGGGTCGTAAAGCCCCCAGGTAGTCCTCCAGGCAAGCCCGAAATCGTTATCCCTTCAGATATGCAAGTTGACTTCCGACATACCACAAAAAATTATGGGGACTTGAAAGTCGTTAAATACCATCATGCAAAACTGGTGAAGGTGAAATTTATCCAAACAGGATTTGAGACCACCGCTGCGGCTCATGACATTAGACATGGTGAGGTATGGGATAAGCTAAAACCCGTTATACATGGGGTTGGGTATCATGGTACCGGCCCGTATAAATCAACTTATTCCAACCGAGACAACCCGTTTGAGCCGGGTAGAGTTAAATGTCGAGCGTACTTTGCATGGAGCAATATGCTCACTCGGTGTTATAGCAAAGCAAACCAACTACGCCAACCCTCATACATAGGGGTAGTCGTGGATGAAGAATGGCATAATTTTCAAAATTTTGCCGAGTGGTATTACGCTCAAAACTGGAAAGGGATGCAACTTGATAAGGATTTATTGTGTGGCGGTCATGGCAAAAGGTATGGCCCTGACACCTGCGTAATGATCCCGGAGGCGGATAATAAAGCACTAAATCGCGAAACTAAAATACAAAAAACCTCATCTGGAAAGTATCATTTGTCAATAAACTTGACTATCGATACTATTGACGAGGCAGTGGATATTTTCACAACCGCACAATTACATATACGGGAAGCCATTTTTCACAGGCTAGATAAAGAAGACCCCATGAAAAATGATGCGCAAAAGATTATTCAAGAAATCATACGCAAACGCGTTAGATAGTCTTTTGAATTGAACTCACTATGCCATTACTTAAGTAATGTTATATTATGCTTTGTTGAAGTTCGGGGCGATCGGCTGTCATTACTGAAAGTTCCAGCTTGGAACTGGACAGAAGCGAGCTAAGAGAACCGTCTCAACCAGCCGAAGTGAGAGTAGAAAAAGTATCTTGCTACCTTAAATGCTTGTGTTAGGTAATTCTTGTTAACCCCGAATTAATTGCCCCTAAAATCCCTATAACAACAGCAATAGCTAATAAGTATGCATAGTAAGTTTTAAAGTAACTAAAGCGCCCTTTTTCCAAATAACTATTCTCACTACCAAATAAATGCAAGATAACTTTAGGCCCAACCAAAAACACTGGATATATGAGCAACATTCCTACCTGAGGCATGAGTCTTATTTCGCTATCGGTTAATCCATATGCTAACCATAAACTTACGGGGAAAAAGATGGACATAAATTTAAAGTACGTCAGTTGAGGCTGAATTTCATTCCCACTATCTTCGCTTATCTTCTTAAAGGCGGACAGTTGTCCTAGCATTAAAAGACGCATGCCTAAAACAACCATCGTCGACAAAATTACCGCACTATGAACTTCATGTTCTTGATAATGCAGACCAATCAATTCGCTATACATTATTAATGGCGAAACTAAATAATCTTGATAGGTCGATACCGCATCTAAGATAAACCCTTTCCACTTAAAAAAAGTTTCTGAAAGTGATGCAATAGCGCTGATTTGCATAAAAAGGAACAACACCAGCAACACTTTTTGAAGCGGTCCTACCTTATGCAACACTGACAAAACTTCTTCGTAATCGCTATGAAAACCCACTCGAAACCTACCTAAATAATTGCCTAACGCTACTTAGGCGACTAACCGTCGCCTTTAATGTTCATATGGTGCCGTCTATCATTTATCATTTCAATTTATAATCAATAAGTTAGCACCCATATTGTGAGCTTAGATGGCTCAGTGACGTTTAATTTTTTGATGTTATGAATTCGGATAACTTTTAGTAAGGCAAGCTCGTATTAGCAGGGTGTGAATGAGTCAAAGGTCTAACGCGAAAAGGGGCAAAAACGCTGTTACAACTAAGCCCCAACGTATCTATCAGAGCAACGTTGTTTCCCTCTACTGGCAATGTACTGTTGGTAGCTCAGCCCATTTCGTTAAGTAGGCAGGGGAAAGTCGGTCTTGAGTCATCTTTGCCTTTGCGTCAAAACCTTCAGAGCCCAAACGCACGATTCGCTTACCTGCATGGCTATTAATGATATCCATTGCAGTCATCAGGCGCGAGTCTTGCTGTGGGGCGAACATGTCTCCTTGAGCCTGTTGCATGTCACACAGTTCAAGGCAGCGGCAACCTATCTTGTAGTAACGTTCTCCTTCCCGAAATAAACCATTGTTCAGTACCTCTGTCATCGCTTGTGTCAGCAATCGCGTGTCATCAATGGCTGTTACGAATCTAACTGTTTCACTGCGAGAAAAAGACTCCACGGCATGCTGACCCGAGGAGACATGAAATTGCACACACCGAGTGCCAAGTCCAGCTTTACGCATTTTAACCGCAGCTACTGCTACTCGGGCGCTGAGAGCTTGATGAAGATCATCATACGTTTCTGCCCGCACTGTGAGGCTTAAACTTGCCCCTATTTCTTGCTTGCTTTGGATATCGGGAAAACTACGGAAGTTATAAACCAACTCGCCATTAAGCTCACGAACAATCCGCTCTAAATTTACTGAACCTGCTTGTTTGGCAAGCTTAAGAGGCATCTGCGCTAATTCTGCCGCTGTTCTGATCCCCCTAGCCATCAGCATAGCTGCTGTTCGACGCCCAACACCCCAGACGTCACTTACAGGAAACTGCTGTAATATTTGGCTTTCATTCTTTGGCGTTAACAGTGCAATACCACGGTAACCTTCAAAGGTTTTGCCAACATGGCTAGCGACCTTAGCTAAAGTAAACGTTCTTCCTAGCCCGCAACCAATAGGCAGTCGTGTATTCGTCCATGCCAGGCGACGAATCTGTCTTGCTGTGGCTATCCATTCTTCATCACTAAGTGAGACGTTATCAACGGCAGCGAAAGCTTCGTCGATACTGTAGCGATGGTAGTGTGTGAAGATCTGTGAGTCTTCAAGCGTGCAATGCAGTCTGTTAGACATGTCTGCATAAAGCTCATAGTTCGAGCTAAACACTGCCACTCCAGCCGCTTCAAGCAAAGCTTTTTGCTGAAAATATGGAGCAAACTTTTTGACACCTACGGCTTTAGCTTTATTATTGGACGCAACGATCATTCCATCACCATTGCTCAGTACGACAATGGGTTTATCACGTAGGTCTGGACGAAATACCGCCTCAACGGAGCAGTACATAGAGTGAACATCACATAGAAAAATCATGAGGCTAGAGGGCGATGGCAACGAATAGACTGTACTACCACTCCCTCAATCAGTGAGGCTGAGGTAATGGCAACGGGAGCATATTCTTCATTAGCACTAATCAAGCGTTTCTGGTGTAAATCTAAAAGCTTAACCACGAAAAGCCCATCATGAGTAGCGACCACTACATCACCATGACGCGGTATGCAGGCTCGATCTATCACTAACAAATCGCCGTCATAGATCCCGACTCCCGTCATACTGTCACCCTGTGCGCGTACAAAGTAGGTCGAAGACTTACGCTCACCAACAATGAGGTCGTCTAAACTTAGTGACTTTAGGGCTTTATATTCTGCGGCAGGACTTTCAAATTGACTGATCCCCGCACTGGCGCTGACAAGTGACATGAAAACTCCAATGATTACTGTTTTTATATACAGCAATTATCGCGAATCATCATATACTGTCAATCTAATCGAGATTGATAGCTGCAAAGTTAACCAAGGCCACCAGCATCACAGGCAATCAGCAGCCCTTGAAGCTCAGAATTGGACATTAATCAGTTAGAGTCAATGCTCTTAAAATGATGGTTCTTATTAGGGATAAGTATGGAAAGTGGATTTACGGTAACGCCTACATAACACGTTTGCTACGTGCATATCGGCTAAGATTACGAGAGCGCTCTATCTAATAGCTAAAGGCTAGAGCGTTACAATAACCCACTCAATAACCATTTTATTTGCAAATGTACTTAGGTTGATAGGTAACCGCTAACGCAGCCAACTCCAATAGCCCACGTTGTTTCGAACAATGAACTAAAGAAAATACGAGCACGAGCTATAAATGTTTGTCCCATAGGAACCTCCTGATTTTTGTCTACTGTGGTAGTTGAAGCCAACTGGATACTTAAGTAACGTAAAAGCACAAGAATAAGAGCTACGGAGCCAACAAACGTCCAAGGAATTGAACCTTGACCTATCTTCCCAATCAGCCTAAGTACACTTAGGGAAGTCAGAATATAATACTATAAGGCGGTATGTAAGTTAAATAGAAAATAACTCATACGTTTACCACTTTTATCCGAAAGTTATTTTGGGGCATTTCTGTGTTACACGCCCAGCCAGCAAGCTATTGGACACAAATAATTTAGAGTAACATGTCTAAATCGTTAATTTGGGAAACGGCTTGTTTCCCAAATTTAGTCATCAGGTACGATTCCTTCCCCGTATTATAAAAAGCTAACAAACCGTAATCGAATCAACCATTGTTACGGGTCGCCCTGCCACAAACACTGGCTTTATTCCGAGCTCTACTATGCATGGAAAGTTCATCTTCGATAATTGCGGTAACAAACTATCGTCAAAATTGACTGTTTCTGCTTCATGCCCTCCGTTAGCTCTAACGGTATAATTAGCTGAGCATGATGAGCGCAAAGGCTTCGTCACATACAATACAGAGAAATCGAAGTTTCTTGCTTTTTTACGCGAGTAACCATAAGCCGAGTTATAACCTAGCAAGAGCATCTGATGTTGCTTGAAAGAGATGTTTTCATGACAAGTTTTTTCCCCTTGCTCCTTAATAACAGCCAGCCTCATGCGTTCATTAAGAAGGGAAATGTCGAAATCTAATTCATTCTGCAACCGTGATTGAATTTGCTCAATAACAGGATGATATATCCATTTTCTAGGAGCCTGCTCAATCACTCCCAATGTTAACGAGTCTAAATCATCCATGATATCAAGCTCGTTTACATAGACCGCCATCATGGGTACACCTAAACGCTTAACCTTCTCTAACTTTTCTTCTGAGACATCATTGGTCACAACAATCTCGATAAATATACGCTGTCTATCATCATACACAGCAGTGACATCGGGAATAAAATCGGCTTCTGCTTGTTCCAATAACACCTCGTTAAAACTCAACTCTTCTGATTCGAATATTTCTTCCTTATGGTGTTCGATGCCAGCCAAGTCCGACTTCGAGCACATCGGATGGAATTCGGGGGCGAGAATACGCCTCTCGCGTTCTAAAATGTGTTTACACAACCTATGAAGAACACTCTCACTGCATTCGCTAGCGTCCATTGAGTGATGCGCGAAGTGATGACGTTTAACATCTCCTTTTTTAGCCACCAACTTATCTCCGCAGCTAATGCAATTACAATTGCACCCTAGCCCACTCATGACATCATCGATATGCATTAGTTGAGTATCAAAAAGGCCAAATGCACTCGTGTTTGTTTCTGTCTTATTCATTATTCACTCCAATATTTGGGTATTATCTTAACGTTTAATAAGGGGAACTCCCTCGGAGAACACAAACATAGTCAGATAAAAAAACCAATTCAAACAGAGCATTACCCATCATTACTAGGTAATATCAAGTTAATGGATAACGTTAAGGTGACGTAATGGCAAAAAGCATCGAAGAGTTAGCGGCAGCAATTAGAGTCGCTGATGAATTTTGGAATCACTACACCAATGGTGATAAAACCACGGCACGTTTTCATCTATTTAGAGCGATAATTGAACTTGTAAACGGCAGCGCAGCCTTCGAAGCTCAGCAGCTCGACGAATGCTATGTAACGTCTAGTGAACTGGCTGACAAAGTTGCGTTCTTAGCCAATGCAAAACCTGCGACTTATAACAGTGGTAGACTGAACCAAGAATATAAATTATTACTAGAAAGATTGGATGCACTCCAACCATCTCTTGAGCAAGCTGCAAAAAAACTTGGTTTAGACGTGATACCAGTTATCCATAAAGAAGCAAACGCTGGAGGTCAGGGGAAGCAATCTATTTACCGACTACTCGCAACAAAAGTGAATACCTCAGAGCTCAATATTAAGAGCTCCGCTGAAGAACAAAGCGCCTCCTCAGATCCAAACAAAATCAGCTACTACATCGAATCCTTGCCTAAGCTGCCAGTTTGGACTCGATGGCTACAAAACATCAACATGACAAAACATCGATGGAAAATGGTACTATTTACTATGAGTCCAATCGTCCTCATTATCATTTGCGCTATTATTTTCCAGCTATCCTCGTTCAAGCTCATTGAACCACAAATCTTAACGTATCTAACTGTCTTCACAATGTGGTATGTCGGTTTATTTTTATTATGCTTCCGTTATCTTATCGACGCTCTGAACAATAACATTACGACCTTGCCCGAAATGATGCTTCCTTTGAACTTACGCTCAGCAGTCTTACAGTACGAACTGAATGAGCCTGGTAGTGATAATGGCAGAATAAAACAGCTAACAATTAAAGTTTTTGCGGCAAAATGCCCAATATGCGGTTATCGTGTTGACATTAAATCTGTAGGATTGCCTTTTCGAACAAGGCTAATCGGAGTCTGCAACAACAACCCTATAGAGCACCGCTATACCTTTGATTTTACGACACAACAAGGAACTAAGTTGAGTTAAACGTATCCGTAGTCCTGAACATAGCGGAGCAACTTTCTTAAATCCAATACCCAAATGAAAATTCAAAAAAACCGTAGAGCATTATGACTCCAGCTCTACGGATTTTCTTTATTAAGACAGTCACTATTGTTATGTGCGGGATAGTTCAACCACCCTAAGTTACACGGTCACTTAGCTGTATCTCATCCACTGGAACAGTAGCGTGTTTTCGATCATTTTTTCCCTAGCATAACGCAACTCTTTTACAACTCGCTTTAAGTCTTCCCCCCGTGCACAAGCGAGAATGAAATAATCAATTTCGTGAGATAGATACCCCCCCGTTTTATCACCAAATTTCAACCTAGGGGGGAATTTCCCTTCGCCTTCATAACGGTATACTGTCGCTCTTGATAACTGTACTCGTTGAATCACTTGCTCTCGAGTTTCTATTTTTAATCCAACTTCCATTGCGATTTCTTTATTACCATCTTTCATTTAAACAACCTTTATTATTATTATTTTTAGTTAATCTACATACATAATAATCATCAAAACCACGAAAGATCAAGCCACTTTCAACATATTTAAATAAAACAACCGCAATAAAATAAATACACATTACTTATTTATTCATATATGTATAACCGAGCAATTTAGAACTAATTAAAACAAGGTGAATCGACATAACCCGAATTGACACGACATATGACACCAGCGCAAATGCTCTGCTCATATAGACAACGGCTCTGCCTGTAACAGCAAATGCTCTGCTTCTATGCGCAATAGCCTTTCAAAAATCACCATAAGGAATAATGAAAATAACATATCATCAATTGAAAATATTTATATTTACTTCAAATTGAAAACGTGCTTTAAATATAAATAAAGTAACAAGCTGATATCGTGAGTTATTATTTGTTCCAAATAAAACCCACGAAAGCATGCCTCGCGATACGAGGTTGCGCTAACAGCCTTACGGCGTTATCGCTAAAAAAAACAAAGCACTCCAAATAATTACAACAATAATAAGAGTTAAAAATGAATATAAATATAAACACAGTCGCAGCAACTGTCATTCGCTGCACAACAAGAAAACAGAAGCAATTCATTTCTGGGTTAATAAAAGAACACAACTATTCTGAGCTTGAGTTGGTTACTCTATTGCCTGGAATTCTTCCTTCGCCTATAGAGTCAGGCGTGAGTATCGCTGAGCAACAAGCATTTGTAACTGCACTTGCTCATGCCCTTTGCCTCTATCAGCAAACAGAAAACACCAATCAAGTTGAGTGGGCTGAGGCTCATGATTTGATAAGCACAGTGCGAGCGAACTTCAAAAAACCACGCAAAGCAGAAAAAGATCTCTACCGTCGAGCGGTAAAAACCAACCTCACCCAAGATGAATATCAACATCTACTGGAGGTCATGGCAAGTTATAACTACAAATCGGCCAGTCAATTTCTTCGAGATGTCATCACTCAAAAGTTGACTATAAAACCACAGCAAAGCGGATGTATAACAGAGTACTTTTACGAGACAAAACGCATCGCAAACCTTTTAGAATCTTTACTTGAAGAGGACCCACTACGTAACAATGAGACAGCTATTCAATTAGGTGAAGCTCTACATTCATTGAAACAAAATCTTCTAACTACACGTAATCTAGCTATTGATTCGCACAACGTTCAAACTGCGGAAATCCTCGCAATACAATACCTCGACAGCAATGTACTTCGTGAACTCTACAGAAGCAAACTTGAGTTAGAGGATGCGAGTAATGATATTTGAAGAGCTGAAGTGTAAAAATGCCCAACAGACCATACATGATGCTACTCAATTAGTTCTATATGGTGCGAAGCAAAGTGATGACGTCACACAGCTTATAAAGTACTCATCAAGCCAATCTAAAAGCGCTCTCTCTAGGGGAACATCGCAATTCATTTGTTCAAACGAAATTGCCTCTATTCCCCTCGACGCTAGTAATCAAGACGCAAGAAACATTAATTGGAGCTCCGCGATTGCTGAGCTACAGAGCGCCCACCTAACAAATAACAACACCAAGCAGCCATACCGACACTTTGTCGTTTCCCTAGCAGAGGGGGAACAGTTACCCCACCAGCAATGGAAGGCATCCATAAGCAAACTCATGAAACACCTCGGCTATGAAAACGCTCGTTACATTGCTTATAAACACTCTGATACGAATAATGAGCATGTACACATTGTCGTCTCTACAACTAATTTGCTTACTGGGAAGATTATTTCTAACTGGCAATCACACTTAAACGCTCAACCAATCATGAGAGAGCTTGAAATTGAGCTGGGGTTACAGCAAGTGTTGAGCTCAAACGAGCTCAACACTTGCTATGGAAATGATGCTAAGAACGGCAAAGAACAAACAATCAAGCGTATGATGCGTCGAAAAGTTGAACAAGCCATAAAGAGGTTGCCTCCACACGCTTCTTTGATTCAGTTTTCGACTGCTCTACTACGCGAAGGAATTGAAATCGAGCTTGTAGCAAATAGTGATGGAAGTAAGTTTAAAGGGCTCGCATATCGATTTCATAAGTTTAGATTTGCTGCGTCCTCATTGCGAAGTGGCAATAAATATACACTCGGTAAGTTGGTAAAGAACGGTATCTTGAATGAAAACGCGTTAGATACTCGTTTTTACGACCCAGATAATTTTCAAGTTCGATCTGCTCAGGCTAAGTTTGAAAGCATAAGGCGACAATCAATAGAATTGGCTAACGAGTTTAAAATACAACTGAAATCACACCAAGAAGACCAATTTAGGTATCTCATCCTAACTTGTGCTCGTGGGCACGCTAAAGCCATGCAAACACAAGCTGATTACTGGCTGTACCACAGCAAATTTCTTCGCGATTTGTGGGAAAGAGCTTTTGTACACTGCTTATATGAATCCGAGAAAGGACTATACAAAGCCGCGAATTTTTTGAGTGACTTTTTCTTCCACATTTTACTTACGCTATTCGAAGAATCCTTGAGAAACAAATGGGAACTACGTGTCGTTGTCACTAATGACCCAACTGAAAAACATCGAGAACTGAAGTATGGTAAACAAAATGACCATTCAGGACTGACGAGATAGCGCCCTATTCTCTTACATTTGAAATGACGCGGCATGACCACAAAAATAACAATGAAAAAATAGCAATGATTACGAGGCATGATCACTGCTAGCGCGTTTGTGCCCCTTTCCGTGCCAGTGATGTTCAATCTCACAAATCACTTTCAAGTGGTTTGACCTATTTTTTCTTATCTGTTTATTGTCTAGTTAATTGGGGGACCAGTTCGAGGAGAAAAATTTGTCTTCATTTATTGATATTGAGTTTGTTTGTACTTGTGGTCATACAGTTACTTCACTGATACAAGTACCGCCCCCTGACTATGCTGCAGTAAAAACAAAAGACAGCCTTAATGAGTCGCTTGAACAAGTTTATTGCTTTGAGTGTGAGGCGGAGCATGAAGTGTATAGCTCTAACTCTTTTGCCGGTATCACCTGTTGTATCAATGACGATGATATTGAAGTTAGTTTCACAATGGCACCTACAGATAATGAATCAGAAACCGACTTAGATTGGTTAATTGGTCATTCTAGGCAGTTTTGCATATTTGAAATGCAAATTGATCACGTTAAAGGGCTTCTAGCTGAGAACATCACCGAAGATCATTTGTTTGGCTTACATATCATGTTGTATGGACACATTGTTGCAGCAACTGAGTCTTATCTGGCTTCAACCTTTATTCATCACGTTACAAATAGTAGGGCTTTAACTAAAAAGTTAGTAGAAACATCTCCTTACTTTGGGAATCAAAAATTTTCTCTTCAACAATTATTTCAAAAACAAAATGCAATTGAGCAGGTAGTTGCTAGCTATCTGCAAGACATGATCTTCCATGACATCAAAAAAGTGAAACCAATGTTTAAAGAGGTATTGAATATTGATTTTGGAAATGTTTCTTGGCTATTTAAAGCAGTTTCCCTCCGTCATGATTGTGTACATAGAGCTGGTTATGACAAAAATGGCAACCCAGTACGCATTTATGAAGAAACCGTCAACGAACTTCTTGAGCAGAGTTGGAACTTTGTGCGTGTGATAGAGAATCAATTAAAAGATCGTGGACCGAAAATTTGAACATAACAATATGGTTTAGACGCTGCGCAGCCAGCGCTAATACTCAAGTGTTGGACAAGCCCCAAGCCACTTATCTACCGAAATTGTGCGATGGTGGACCACTGGGCTCTGGCCTGAGTGGTTTGTTTTCCATACCTGTAATTATCTGAAAGCTGTCCAATCAACAAAAAGCGTAACCCCCATTTGTCCAACTTCGTGTCAGCTTCATCATCTGGCACGATTTTGCCCCATTCCTTCTTAGAGAAAAAACCGTTCAAATACTGTTAATTAGATTTTCCCTACGAAAACTAATCTGGATGGTCGGTTCGAGCGTTTAAAAACAGAAGCCAGTGAAAGGAAAATTCTCACTGGCTTTGCCGTAGTATTGTGGTTCGAAATACACCTGACTTGTAATAGTTGGCGTCTTTAGCATTAGGTCTGGCTATCGTTTTGTATCTTTGTACCAAGCGACTTTTTGCCAAGCTCCTCCCTCACGCCACACAATCCCCTCAGAACGACGCCAACAAGACTCATCATTGTTTCCGTTAGGCCACGTGTTTCGCTCCGCAATCATTACCCACATTGGTTCTATGTCAAACTTGCTAACATAGTCATGAAGAGCTTCATCATCAATAACTACTGCAGTTTGATGCTCAAAAGGCTCTTGAGCTTGTATTACAACATCACCATGTATGTTTAACCATTTGCTTGGTTCATTTTGAGACAACGAAAGTTCAAGTTCATCGGCAAACCATTTTTGTGGCATATAATTCGAAAAACCATCAGGAAGAGATTTGTCTAAATGACTCTCCCAATGGTAGTTAACTGTAGGTATTGCAAATGTACATTCTTCAGGCCCGTTCCAAAGAGAGTTTGAAAACTTTTCAGATTCCCACGTATTGCGCCAATATGCTTCGCGAAGGTACGGACCGTCAGTAAACTCCCTCGGTTTAAAAGAGTCAACATCAATACTTTCATTCTCTCTAAGAAACTCGGCTAGCTTTCTCACACTTCCTTTTTTAAGAAATACGCAATAAAGGAATCTGAATTCTTCATATCGCATTCCATGCATGCCGACTCTACGACCTTGATATTTTTCGCTAGAACAATTGAATTCATACAGCACACTCCACGCCTTATTATTTTCATCAATTCTAGAGAGCTTCTCAATCATCGTCAGCGTCGGATCTTCTTCAAAAGGCCACTGCTTCAAATTCTCTTCTGTAACTTCGGGAAGCTCGATAATTGGCTCTACCATCCATTTTTCAAGGTGGAGGTCTTGTTTTACGGGAGGTAATATAGTTGGTTCAATATTTCGTCGAAAGTCATGATGGCTATATCGATAAATACACGGCTTTTCAGCTCCCCATCCGCCTTCAAGAAACCAGTAGTTGTCAGCTAATCGGGCTTGAATTTCGTCTAAAGCAATTCTTTGGTATTTTTTACCTATCCGCTCTAGGTCATTTTCATGTCTTGAGTTACTAGTACCATATCCATCTCTAGGAAAAAGATCTGAGTTCCAACCAAGTTCATAGGCTCTTTTAGTGATCCATAATCTGCATTGTTGTATATCAACCGAATCAAACTCCTCGTAGCCACCATCACGAAGATAGTCCAACGAAAGTCTTTTCCTCTCGTCTTCACTTAATAAGCTTTCTAAGCGGTAGCGAGCATTAACTATTGCTTCTTCTAGAGCTGTAGCTTCCGCTTTGACAGCCTCATTCTCTGGTTGAGCAAAAAATATAGCTTGAAAATAATTGGGACTGGATGCTTTTTCAAACTCCTCTAGAGCGTCGACGCGCTCAGTGAAGGGATGTACCACTTCCTCTAAAAAAACTCGCTTTAGTTCTTTCTTCGAAACTGGTTTTGGACTACTAAGGGGAGTAGTTAAAAAATTTCGCACACGACCTGGGATACTGTATTTCCCATAGTCCCCCCACTCACTTGAAGCAGAACTAAATATTTCTTTGCCTCCTCTTTCTTCAGCAATTTTCTCTACTTCATCTTCAGTCAGACCAAATATTGGAGGTTCAGAGCCTAGAGGGTGATAGCAGTCTTCTAAGTTAATACCTTCACTCAATGCGTGCTTGCTATTTGCAAGTTCAATTATCCCCAATGCATAGTCTCTAGTAAGTAGTGCTACCGGTGGCTGTTTGTCTGCAAAAACTTTGCCGAAGACTTCATGCGAGTAAACATTTAGACGTTCAGAGCTTTGATCGATGCAACAAGCTCCAAAGGCTGCTGCATAGAGTCGCTCTATAACATACGGATCATCGCAATCGTGCAACTTTTCGAGCAGGAAGGTAAATATGTTTGAGTTTACTAAAAATAGCGTCGTTAGTGCTTTGGTCGCTTGGTCACGCAATGTCTGGTTAGACGAAGATAAGGACCATACCAAAACTAATGACGCTAACTCCAAATGTTTTAAATCTGCAGTGCGACTATGCTTTGATAACGCCCATGAGACAATTCTCTCAACTTGATTGAGTTCTTCTCGCGACGCCCAATTAATCCAACGTGTCCAATGACTATCTCTTTCTGGCATTTGCCATTGCTTCAGACGTTCATGAAGGCGAAGAGCGTTAAAAGGATGGTCAATAGTCATTGAAACTTCCAAGAGTAACCCTAGAGGCTCAACATTGTAGCCATCTAATCGGTTCAGTAATTCTCGCGAGTCATTCGAAAAGGCATCTGCACTCCTCCACTTGAAGCTTTCCGCAAAGCTCTCCTGCAGTGACTGTTCTCTTTCCCAATGTAATTCCCAATCGGGTAGAGTTTTAGCAAATTCTACCCCGAGTTTCTCTGGGTAGATTGTGGATAGAGCGCTAATCAATCCTGTATATTGATAGTGAAGACCATGGTCTGGCTTCCCATCATAAAATAGGAAATTCAGAGGAAAGCCCGCATCGAAAGCCGTATTTAACTGTTCCCTAGACACTTTCGAAAGCAAGGATGTCGCCATGAGGTGATCTTGGAACCTCTGAAATGAGAAGCGCACTAGTTCTGATGGGGGATTAAAGGGATCATAACGTTCCGAATAAGGAGGCGGGTCGCGTCTGAATAAACTTGTTTCTATTAACACCTGTAGCCAAGTTTTTCCTTCTGGCGCAGTTCTACCCTTAAAGCTCTCGTCTGCAATTGCTATCGCATCTTCGACTTCTATGAAATCGCAACCATTCATAGCCATCATACTAGCGACTTGAACAACACATTTTTTAATGGAATTTGAAATGGTAGCTGAGTTTGCTGTTTGTATCCCAGTGCGCCAACTCAACGCATCGAGATACAGGGCCATAGTTTGTGATATTCCGTTCAACCCACGAGGAAATTCCGTAAGTCCTTTAGCATGTAAAGCCTCACTAGTCGTTTTTAGGAATAATGGATTGTTGAATTCTGGCGATAACCATGGTGTATTGGGCCGAGCTATGCCTTTGGTATCAAGGTATCGAATTGCTGCACGTTCCATCTCCTCCGGAGTGGAAAACCCATTTATCCGATATTTAGGAAGTTTTTCGAGCAAACTATCCGGAACCGCATAAGGAAGATACTCATCACGACAAGAGAAAACTGCTGATAGATAAGGGTATTTTTGAATCGCGTTAACTATTTCCGGGAGATTACACTTCCAGTAATGTGCACCAACACCCTCGTTGATTGCGTCAAAGAGCAGAATGGTCCGCTCACCTTTACGTTCGCCAGCTGTATTCAGGGGGCCCAAAACATCATCGACTGTTCTACCCTCTAGACCACAAATTCCGCCGAATTGCTCCCAAAATACTGACGTCGAGAAACTCTGGCCTAACACTAGGACTGTTGGTAATCCTGCACTAGTTCGCTGCTCTGCAACTTGCCCTAGAATATGAGACTTTCCCGCACCTGCAGGTCCATAAATTAGAGCGCAGCGTAATGACTCTGCTATAAAGTTAGAATTTCTTAGAATTTCTCTTAATGAAAAGCAAGAGGATGAAAGCTCTTGGAGACGTATACGCACATTTTCAAGTTTGCTTTTATCATCCTCTATCAATATACCTTTATCTACCGAAGCGTACTGTCTTTCAAGTTTCCAAACAGCGTCTTGAAGCCGATCTAAAATACTCGTTGCTACCTCAATGTTCCATTCTTCATTTAAGTCGTGTGTAAACGAACCTTTAAGCTGAACAAGTTCCTGCCATGTCTCATTTGCAATTAAAAGTGTGTCGGCATCTGATGCAAGATCTGCAGAAGAGAACTCTATAGTGGGAACTCTTGATTCCTCAAGCTCATTGAATGCGCCTATCAACTGCTCAGTCGTGCTTGGACCTCGAGCTATGGTGTCAAACAAAGATTCAACCGAGACTTCTACGTGATCGTGAGGATTGAAACGGTCATCTAACGCTCGTTTCGCAGTATTAACTTGGTCTTCAAACCAAGAATCGTTTAGTACATCACCTCCAAACCAAAACTTGAACAATGCGGCATTCTCTTTTCGAAGGAGCATTTCTTTTAGAGTAGTTTCGGACCAAAGCTCGAATTCGATGTCAATTGACTTTTCTTCCGCCCAACCTTTCCACTTATTTACTCGCTCATCCCACTTTTCTCGCTGAGATTTACCTTTCGTCCCTCTAGGTGGAGTTAAGTCTTTTGGTATTGCGAAAATATAAGTTTGAAGTTCAGGGTGTACCTTTAACGCTTGTTCTACCGACTCATCCATTTGACTCCATTGGGAGTCACCAATCGAAGTGAAATACTTTGCTTGATAACCAATTTTCCTTCCATTGTTTAGAATCCAAAGAGCCTCTACACCTCCATCTCCTCCACAACCATCATTCGGTTGGAATTCAAGACCATTTTTAGGGTTCTCTCGACGAGCAAGCACACAAATTAGATCTTCAAAGGACTCTCTAGGCCCTTTGTTGAACGCATTTATAGAAGAAAAATCAATCAAGTTTGTATGTCCTTTTCCTGTCTGGAAGGTTGCGAAATTGGGGTTTGAAAGATAACAACTAGGAAAGAATAATATATCAAACAACTAGAATACTTTGTTGACGTAATTCAAACATCCAATCAATGACTTACACCTCATTAATAGGAGTAAAACTCAGGTCTAACCGTCTTGGCTCGTTTATGCCCCAAAATTTGCTAGAGCTGGCACTTTTAACAGTTCCACAAACTTCTTTTTGATTTAATTAATCTAATACACCTAGTATGAGATAATGTGACTATCAAATCGGTAGCTATTCACACAACCTCTTTTCAAACTCATAGTTTTGTGAGGCGTGAAACTTACTGCAACGACGAAAAATCGTATAATGCCTAAATAATATAAAATCAATTGATATGCATATGGTTCAAATTAATCGCCTTTTCTCTCAAACTTATCCGAAACCTTCAGATTCTATTGACCATCAAACAATAAATTTTTTTTTCAAACATAAAGTATTGGTAATCGTTGGTGAGCCTGGCTTGGGTAAAACAACATCGTTTCTACAAGCCTCGAAAGACGAGCCAAGTGCCTTATTTATTCCCATTGGGGAGTTTTTATCCTGCTCAAATCCCTCTCAGTACAAAGAAAAAGTTCTGTACCTTGATGGCTTGGATGAACAAAGGAGCAAACATCGGGGGCGAGGCGTTATGGATGCTTTGGTTGCTCAAATCAAGCAAGCAGAAGCCTCCAAGATAAGAATCGCATGTCGAACAGCCGAATGGCATTCAGAACAAGACCTGAAAGCACTTGAGTACTCGATATCTGACAGCCAAATAGTGCAACTAACGTTACAACCACTAACTGAAAAAGATTGGCCAAAGCTCATCGAAGGCGAAGACATTCATGATTTTATAGAAGGAGCAACAGCTCACGACCTCCAGGTTTTTCTAAACAATCCAGGAGATTTTATGCTCCTTTATCAATTTTATAAAGATATGGGAGAGTGGCCTAGCACAAGGGCAGAGCTCATGGATGGTGCGTGCAGATCTCTGCTGAAGGAATTGAACGACGAGCACAATGAAGCACTTGATGAACAGTTAAACGACTTAACTTTGCAAAAATCATCCGAGTATCTAGCTTCCATCATGATGCTTTCCAACATAGAAGGCATTTCAACAAACAGGAAAGCTGCTAGAAAAAATTTTCCATCAATTCACGAGCTTGATGGTGACTTGTTTAGCCTGCGAGTTGCATCTAGACGCCGATTGTTCTTGCCTCTAGAAAACGAACGTATTACTCCAAGACATCGAAAAATAGCAGAATACCTGACGGCAAAATACCTTGCTAGGCGAATTAGGGAAGGACTATCATTACGCCGATTGATGACTCTGTTGACTGGTTTTGATGGAAAAACGGCACCAGATTTAAGGGGAGTTTATGCTTGGCTAGTAACCTTGTTGGCAGGTTCTGCTGAAAAAGTTATACATCACGATCCTTATGGTGCCATTATTTATGGTGATACATACTCTTGGACTCCGCACACAAAAGTAGTCGCAATAAACGCGTTAAAAAAACTTTCCTTGCTAGACCCTTGGTTTAGGCAAGGCGATTATTCTGTAAAAGAGCTGGGAGGACTTGCTGAGCAATCTAACGTCAGTTCCTTCATAGAGCATATAACCAACGACGATGGTAATTCTCATTTCTTAACTGTTCTTTTTGGTGCATTGGAGTCATCAAAAGGCATAAACTCTCCAGAGCTTGAGCAGATACTCATAAACTATGTAGAGAACGAGAAGAATCCAGATCATCTTAGGGAAGATGCTCTTCAAGCTATTTGTGGCGTCAGCTTAAACTTAGATAAAACATATCTAAATATACTACAAAAAATCGATGAAAAAGAAATAAAGGATGAAAAGCAATATCTTCTTGGCGCACTACTAGAATATCTATATCCAACTGTAGTTACTCCAAGAAATATAACAAAGTATTTAGTTGAACCTTGCTCTGGATTTATCGGTTCTTATTATATGCTACTGGTGTATAGACTAGTGGAAAAAACACCTTCTAGTTGTTTAAAAGCTCTAGCAAAATCGGCTATAAAGTGGAAAGAAACGTCTCAAATATCTCAGCGTCAGTTCGATTTTCTAAATTCATTGACATTAAGATTGCTCTCCGAGTTTTATGAATCTGCAAAAATTGAAGATATATACAGTTGGTTAGGTATTAACACTGGTGAATATAGTAAAAATACGTTCGATCACTCAGATAAAGATAAGTTAAGAGTCTTACTGAACAGTAATGAAAAAAAACTTTTTGAAGTTTTTCTTCATCATATTGATGTATCAACTGAGAAGAACAGTTCTGCATATAGTTTTATGTGGCGCTTTGATGATTTAACAGCAAACTCCCTAAGTGAACAAGTATTTATAGAAGAAGCGTATCAATACGTTATATCAACTGGAAATGAACACAAGCGAAAAATAGTCTTTGAAATATTTTGTATCATATACTTCAATCGAGGATTGAGTAACTTTAGTTTTACCTTAGAAGATATAGAAAAAATATCACTTCAACACAAGTCTCTTAAAGAAACTCTCGTTAACCAAAACTACTGTGATCTAAAACATCAGGAATGGAGGTTAGAAGATGCACAACGTAAAAGCAAACTACTTGAGAAGAATCAAAGGCGACTAGAAGAAAATAAAAAAGAGATTGTAAAGTTATCCAGTGAAATTAAAAAAGGTGATGAGGTTGAACTATTACAGCACTACGCAAAGGTTTGGTTAGGTCAATATTCTGATGTAGATCGGAAAGCAGCACCAATTAAAAGGCTGTCAGATGAAGTTGGAAGTGAAAACATTCCAGTTTTATATGAAGGATTTAGCAGTGTAATATATAAAGATGTATTCAATTCAATAAAAGATATAGCGGAATCCCACGTCGACGGAAGAGTCTATTATCGAGCATCACTACTTCTTGCCGCTATATCGATAATTTCAGAAATAAAAGGAAAAAAATCACTATTATTGCTACCAGATAATATAATAATACTGATATTCTCCTATCAGTTGACTAGACCTACAGAATACTCGATCAATTGGTTTAATTGGTTAAAAGATAAGAAATTCAATCTTTATCAATTGGTCGTTGATAAATTTTGGAGGATTCAACTAGATAAAAAAGCAACCTCTTTGTCTGGACTCTATAGTTTTCGTGGTGATGAAGATATATTCTTAGCTGCAATAACTATAATCCCCAACTTATTAAGAGATTACAGTAATATTCATCCCAAGCTTTTAATGACTATGCTAGAAAACATCGTAGGCAATGTAAAACCTAAGATATTAATCTCTTTAGTCGAATACTCATTGAAAAAGCGCCATTTGAGGAGAAATTTCACCAGAGCAATGTGGTTATCGGTTGGCTTTATGTGCGATAGAGCCTCTTACGTGAAGGGACTATCTGATGAATTGGCACGAAATACTGACTCAAAATGGTATGTAAAAAAATTACTATTCTCTGATGTGTTTTCACGATGCGATAATGGGCTCTACACCCGTAGTGCGGGATATAGGAAAGATGTCGTTATACTCCTAGCACAACACTTTGATAATATTATAGAAGAATTTAGTGAAGGATTCAGAGCCATTGGTGAACATGATGAAACAGAAACTGCTCGACAAATTCGAAGCTTAATTAGAACTTTCTCAGATGACACAAGTAATGAAGCCACTTTATGTCTTGAGTCCTTAAAATTACATAAAAAGTTAGAACAATGGCAGTCAGAAATAAACTATGCAACTGCGGAGCATATCAGAAAAGCACGAGAGGCTAGATTTTCATATCCTAGTACACATAGCGTTGTTTCTACTTTAGCAAACTCAGAACCAGCGAATACATCAGATCTAAAAGCTCTCATTATTGATATTCTAAATGAACTAAAAAGTGAAATCAGGAACTCTAACACCGATATATATAAATGGTTCTGGAACAAAGAAACAGATGGAAAAGCTAGTTCTCAACATATAAATGAAAATGCCTCTAGGGATGTATTGCTGGAGCTACTCAGAGCAAAGTTGAAACATCTAGATATTGTTGCGGAGCCAGAAGCAATGTATGTGGATGAGAAAAGAGCAGATATTGCTATCTATTACAAGCACATGAAGCTTCCTATTGAAATTAAGAGGGATGACCATAGTAAGATTTGGTCGGCAGCTGAGAAACAGTTAGAAAAACAATATGCTCGTGATCCAGCATCTGAAGGCAATGGAATCTATCTACTATTTTGGTTTGATGGTAAAGGGATGGCTAAGCCACCTAAGGGTATAGAAAAGCCTAAAAATGCCAAAGACTTAAAGAAAGCTGTTGATTTAGTGATACCAGAAAGATCATTAGGTTTAATAGAGTCCATTGTAATTGATGTTTCAGTACCCGAAGAGAAACGCTCCAAACACTAAGTTGCGTAAAGTTTCGCCTGCTTTTTACTACTTTAGCAGCCAACGCTCACTAACATCAAAGTCGTCTACTTTACTTTCCCCAAACTCAGGTTATCCGAGGCAGGCGACTTTAACCCCAAACCTTAACTCGAAATTGTCCAGAACAGTACTGACGGGGCAAGTAACACGAAAATGCCCCAACGTGAGTTAGCGCTTCGACCATCCGACTGCTCGAATCATCCCACAAGGTCTAAATTTTTCTCATGCATTTCATCTGTGTAAATACACAGTGAGATGAATATAGTAAAAATTAGCTGGTTTTTAGTGCGGGACGCCCGTTTTCTCCCATTCAAGTTGCAATCATGAAACTCAAATCACTGATTTTACTCGGATATATGGTAAGCTGGCACAAGTGTACGCGGACTAATCGGGCGTCCCGGGTTTGTACTAAACGGGCAAGTTGCCCGCTAATAAGCTGTTATATGCCTTAGGTGAAAAATTATAAATTGGTGTATATGAAAGAAGATAAGATATTTCGTGTTATATGTATAGTCGATAAAGGAGTATATTCTCTAGATTATAATGAAGATTGGAGACCACAAGATAATAATTATAATCGAGAAGATATAATTAATGGGGTAAGTTTTATAGGGTTTGAGTTTGATGATTTAGATGAAAATGATAAATATGTTAACTTATTAAGTTTTGAAATTGCTAATTCAACATTAGATAATGTAAAGTATCAAAATAGATTCCCGTATGTTAGAAGATTTATACAAAAGTTTATAGATGGTAAGTCTTTTGCAATTCTTACGGCAAGATATGATGAGGATAGCCCTAGTTATGTCTATCCGTCTTATGGCATTGATGAGCCTAAACGGATAGTTGTGGAATCTATTTCTTTTCAGTCATTTAGAAAGCCGAAATTTAATAATAGTAAAATTGCATTGCCATTTATAACAGATAATATTGTAAGTAACAAAAATGTTATTTGTCATAAGTATGAAGATGATTTTCGTATCATTCCATATTCTGTCGGACAAGGCATGTGTTCATTATTACACAATGGAAAAATTGGATATCTTTTAGATGCAGGTGCTGGAAAGCCTGTACTAAGGAAAGACTACATTAACTCAATTATAACAAATGATTTAATAAATGATATTAGTAAACTTGATGAAATATATTTGATTATATCACATTTGGATTCTGATCATTTTAGATTAATAAGATGGGATAGCAATATTTTAGGAAAGATTAAAGAAATATATATTCCTTTTGGTTTAAGTTGGTTGGATTCAAAAGAAAAGTCAATTAATAAAAAAGTGCGACCAATTAAAGAATTGATAGTTAAATCTAAAAATATGGCGCTGAATTGTTACCGGACTGAACATCCATTAGCGTCTGTAAAGAAGAATGATAATGAATTAATAACCTGTATTGAACTTAATGGTGAGAATATTTTATATCCAGGTGATTATGTGTACAGTAGTATTGGTAAAGACAATAATAATAATGTTTCAATGCTGTCGAAAAATGATTATGAATTTATATGTGCACCTCACCACGGAGATAAAGAGAGTCAATATCTGATTCCATCTCCATCTAGTGATTCTAGTGTGGTGTATTTTTCTGCTGGTAATCATATTCGCTGGAATCATCCCAATCCAGAATCTGTTTCAGAACATAAAAGTAAGGGTTTTAATACAATTACGTTTAATAACAGTAGAGATATTAAACGCATAACGTCCTATCCAACATATAAAGCTAATAAAGCTATTAAATAGGATTTAAATGCGGCATATAACACATATGAGCCCTTCTCCGGTCAATAGGCAATAGCCTTCTTTTGGCTGCGTCAGCAGCCAATGCTCTCGAACAACAAAGCCGTCTACTTCGTTTTTCCCAACCTGCAGTTATCCGAAGTTAACACTTTAGAGCAATAGACCTAACTGATTCCTGTCCAGAACTTTCATGGAGGCGCTTCTAGCTCAGAAGTGCCCCATTATTGGCTAGTCTTTTTACTCATTCACACCCTGTTCATGGGCTTTTGCCATACTAAAAGTTATTCATTCTTCTCATGCTGTTCGCTGTCAATCCCCGTGATGTATCACGGGGTAAGTTCGGCATCGTTACAACGTTCTAATGACAGCTTTTTCAAGTTTTGCTGTAACAATCCCTATAGTTCACTGACAGTTCTGTATAAGCCGACTAAATGGTGTACAGAAAGATCCATTAATGGTTCATACATAAACGAATTTATATGGATATTCTCTGGTGTCATCAAAATGACTTGCCCTAAAATACTCTTTATTTCTTTAATTTTGGCATCGGTAGAACCGCTAAATTCAGTAACATAACGATCATAAAGCACACCAGTTTGCACACCGCGAATAGGTGATTTATCAGAGATCTTTGACCATAGAAACTCTTCCGCTTTAAGTCGAATACCAACAGATAATGCTACCTTATTTTCTAACCTGATTTCATCAATTACAGTCGTAGTACAGAGACTATCTGCAGTTTCATAAATAAAATCAATGACCAGCTTGTCTTTATCAATATCAGAGTTGAATGATGTGTTATTTATAGATGACGCTATTACTGTTTCTAGGTTCGAAAGACGTAGATCCCTAGTGTTGTCTTTAATATGTAAGAGCGACGTGAGCAACATGTAATCCTCAGAAGATGTACCTTCTTTGTACTCAATCAAATTTCTTACAAAAGGTATCATTGATACGATGATTGCTGGATTTCCTGAAAAGTTTCTTCGCCATACATCAAAAGGATTTGATACGTAGTTGTCCCCACCATTTAACAAGGAAATAGATTTATCAGGCTCTTTTTGAGCTATGTATGACGTAAAACGCTTTGATCTCTCTGTTAAGACTCTGCTTTGAAATGTTCTATAAAAGTCGAAATTGTGTGTTAACACCAACATGCGAAATATCTCTTCCTCAGCTATTTCTTTAAGGTACTCAATAATTGCATATTTGTTTTTATAATCAAATGAATCAGCAATATCATCTACGATTATAACCGTCCTTTGACCTCTAGACTGCCTAGCCTTGAACTCAAAAATCACGTAGAGAAGATACATCGCCCTTCTTTCGCCTATTGATAATACATCGAGCGATGTAAGCTGCCCCCTGTTAAACTGTACGTATTCGCCCTCTTCATTAACGAACTTAAAAACAATGTTAGGAGCTTTAGTTCCCAATATCGTATTGGTGTGATCTTCAATATCTAAAGAAAATGGTACGTGAAACCTTTCCTTAAAAGTATCTGCAGCTTCATACCATATGGTTTCTTCTAGTTTGGCTTCATTTTCTATACTTTCTAATTCTTCTTTGTTTGCATCAAATAAAGACAATAAGTTATCAAACTGCTCTTTCTTTTCTGAGTAATAGGTACACCACATTATCTTTTTAAAGAGAGCGATATCTGCCAGCTCAACGGCTAGATCAGGATGTTCTTCTAATATTGCTTGAAAGATTTTTACGGAAGCAACACCGTTCAACAGCTTCTGGTTAATATTGCGTAGCCGTTCGTCAGATAAAAGCTCTGTTTTTTCGACTTCGAATATTTCGTTAAACTCTTGATGACTGTCGACCACCCCCTCTCTACCATTCAGAATAACTTTATGGTCAGCTTCAAAGAAGCTTTCTTTTTTTAGTGATGATGAGATTGTGCTAGCCTTTGAAGGGTTAAATACCCCAACCTTAAACAAGGTTGAATTGGAAACTAACTCGTTATACCTACCAATATAGTCAGCGACGCTCTCTAAGACGTTTTCTTCATTAAGTAGTGCTATTACTTTTTCGTCAAATAACTGTTTGTACTGTAATGTTTTATAATCTTCATTTGCTAAGTTACTCGACTGCAACCACCTAACAGATTCAAAAATGTTCTCACATCCAACATCGCTGCAAAGTAATGACTCAATGTCATCTTTCTTTATTTTAGAAAGCTTGTTTAACTCAACTAACAAGGATTTTTTTGCATCGAAGATTGACTTGTATAGTAAATCGTAACGTTGCTTTTTATCTGTATTTACTAGTAGCGTGGATAGGTTTTTTGCATCAAATGAAGGATTAAATGGTTCAATAACTAAAATCTCATCTTGCTTGATTGGCTCTCCGTCAATCGTGACCTCATATGCAGGTTCTCGATTGTAAATTTTCTCTTCCGGTTCCTGCCCCTCAGAGAGTTTTGAAAACGTGTTAGACAAAGACGTCTTCATTATCCCATTTGGCGCATAAAGCAGGTTGGCACGAGCTCTAGTAAAATCAAACTCTTGAGACAAACTGCTAATGCCATAACAATTAGTCAAATTGACCATCAATTTATTCACTGAATCATCCTCAAATTAAGCCATGCCTATAACTCTAAAATTCGCAAACACCAAACTTACATCACCATCATCTTACAACATATCATCCCATTTGTATGCGCTCTTTGGCACAGCTACATTTTACATATCTATGTCATCGACATCGGTGATATAAATATATGTACAGAGCAGTTACAGTCGGCACTTTCCACCTTGAAAGTGCTCCATGTTGAGCTACACAGCAAGAAGCAAGACTGTCCCAGTAAGCTCGTGTTAACATCGAATCGTCAGTCTTACAGGCATGGAATAAACTAATCATGAGTAACTTAGATAACTTATCACCTCTTGACTTCGAAGAATTGTGTCGAGATATTGCCTCACAAAAAATGGGACTCAGTTTCTCTGCATTTGGCCCTGGTCCTGATGGTGGGATTGATGGGCGTCATTCGACAGCGGAGGGTGATATTATTTTGCAGTGCAAGCACTACTCGAGCACACCCTTTTCGGGTTTAAAAAGAAGTGTGGAAAAAGAGAAAGATAAGTTAGATATACTAAAACCCAAACAATATCTGTTCTTTACATCTCAATCACTTACTCCAAAGAAAAGCGCTCAATTGGAGCAAGTACTGTCCCCTCATGTTTTTAGTACCAACGATATCCTAGGCAAAGAAGATATTGAAGCTGCACTCCGAGATTTTCCTAATATAGAAAAGAAGCATATGAAGCTGTGGCTCTCAAGTACTGCTGTATTAGAACGAATTTTACTGTCTGGGCTTGAAGCCTATACTCATGCGACTAAGGAAGAAATTCTAGAAGAGTTGGCCGTTTATGTGCTTAACCCGAGCTTACATCAAGCAATTGAGCAACTAGAAAAGGAAAAAGTCCTTGTTATATCGGGCCAACCTGGTGTTGGGAAGACAACACTAGCAAAAATGGTTTCTTATCATTATCTAAAAGAAGATTGGCAATTTGTTTCAATTAATTCTTTAGAAGATGGCTTTTCTAAGCTTAACAATGAGCAGAAAACAGTGTTTTTCTTTGATGATTTTTTAGGAAGAATTGAGTTAGATCGACAAACGCTCCTTCAGAAAGACAATGCTCTATCACTTTTTGTAAAGAGGGTTGTTAGAGCTCCCAACGCGAGGTTCATCCTAACTACTCGTGCCCATATATTTGAAGAAGCAAAGTTGATCTCTGATCGTGTGGATAGTACGAAGTTTCATCTTGCTAAATACCTGTTAGATGTTGGTCAATATACACGGAAAGTTCGAGCAGAGATTTTATTTAATCACTTATTTACTTCGACTTTGGAAGGGCAATACATAGAGTCCCTTATTGAAAGTGATTCACTAAGCGATATTATCGATCACCGAAACTACAACCCTCGTGTGATAGCTTTTGTCTCCAGTGAGTTTAATCAAGACATTTCTCCCATTGATTACCCTAGCTATATATTGGATGCGTTAGATCATCCTGAAATGATTTGGAGTAAACCTTTCAATTCTTTGAGTTCTAGCTCAAAACATTTACTAATAACACTGTTTTTTCAAAAGACCATTTTTGGGGTAAAGATAGAAGAACTAAGGAGTCAGTTTTCAAGGTTACATAGAAATGTTTGTGATTTTCATGGCCAACCTACATCTCTGGAAGACTTCAATTCATCACTTAGAAGTCTTGAATCTGGATTTATTTCGATTTCAGGTGGTAGCGTTGATTTTGTTAACCCTTCAGTTCAAGACTTTTTAAAGTCATACCTTAACGATAAAGAGTTCTTAGGACTTCTACCAACCGTGGCAATAAAAGCTATGTGGGCGAAAAATCTTTGGGAACATATGAAAACTGTTTTTAAAGAGCAAGAAGATTTGAAATATTGCGCTCATAAGTTTTCTGACTTTGCCACAAAAATAGATAGTTCGCCAACTCAGTCAAAAACGCCGCACGCAAGTTTATTTGAACGATATACAATCCGTTTTACCGACCTATCTTTGTCGGTAAGAGTTGAATTTTTGTTCGATTTATGGACTTACAGTAATTATACGCCTTTTCTTGATAAGGCATTAGAGTTGCTGGAGTCTTCTAACTTGGACATTGATGGAGGTAGAGATGGACGAGACTTACCAGAGCTTCATTGTTGGGTGTGTGAACATGTCGAAGAAAGCTCTTCAATATCAAATCGACTATTAAGAGCAATAGAAGAAAAAATTCGAGAGATATTGAAACAAGGAGTTCATATTGAAGATTTGAATATGATAATTGATAGTGTGGATACCTACATACCTAACAAAAAAGAACTTGGTATCCAGAAACTTATCGATTATTGGGTGGATTTTGAGCTCTCTTGTACATCAGACTCCATCGCTCAGCTTGATTTAGAAAGCGAGTTGTCAGATCACATTGTGTTTTTAGAGGAATTATCTAAACTCACGAATCGTGATGTAGAAGACGCAAAGAATACGGTATATGACCGAATTAGTGAATTAGATGAACATGAAGAGGCTTTTTCTGAATCAATATCTCCCCTCGCAAAGGAAAGTGAAAAAGGCGATATTTTCAGTGACGAAGATATCAAGAGTCTATTTGCCAATCTTCTGAAATAGGGTAAAGCTAGCCTTTAAAACCACCCTTACGCTCAATCCACTCTATCACTGCTGGATTCGTCAGGGGTGATAGTTAAGGTTTTGCTCTACTTCATCTAATCCGTTAAATGCTAATTTAGCAAAACCACTGACAAGCTTTTGTCCAACAATGAGCTAGCGATCATGGCTAGCTCAGTGTGATCACCAAGCGATTCTGTCGCACTCAACACGATGAAAAACGTTAGCTATTAGCCTTTAGTTTACGAAACGAAATATTGTATGAGATTGAAATTATTGCATAAATAAATGATATTAATCACTTATTGTGAATTTATTTCTGCCGTTCCCCTGAATGTTACCCCTCAACTCAAATTATCATAAAATAACAATTAAAATCAGATAGATAAGTCAATTTTCAAAATCCCTCTTAAACGCTTTGTTAGCCCTATGCCAAAAGGCTACCAACTTCAATTGCGTCTATCTTTACACCAAAACTCGAAATATTGGGCAATGTTGCATTATGATGCGCTCGAATTTGAGCGCCGGTAGCATGCGATTTATCGTGGGTTGTATGAGCGTCCGATATCAACGTAACCGAATAACCTAACCCAGCAGCCCTGCGAACGGTCGTATCAACACAAAACTCAGACGCATAACCACAGACGATTACATTGTCGATTCCTAATTCTGTCAGAAGACTTTGAAGGTTTGTATTCAAAAACGAATCCGGAGTTGTCTTACGAACAAAATAATCGTTCACTTGTGTCACAAGCGCCGACTGCAACTTCCAACCATCGGAACCAAATTCGATCACAGAATTGAGCTGCTCATGCTGGATGAAAACAACTGGAACTGCCGTATTCCGAGCCCATTTGGTCACTTCATTAATCTTATCTAAGACTACTTTAGACTCAAATGGTTGTGGTTCGGGATCGAATAAAATCGATTGAACATCGATAACAAGAACCGCAGATTTCATAATTATCCTCTTATAGGGCTAACGCCGCGTTAAGTGGTGAACAACGCCTACCACCCTGCCTAAACCATTGTGACATAAACACTTAAACCAAAGAAAACTGGAAACGCCAAGCGTTGGGAATCCGTCTTAAACGCTTTGTTATGCTACTTTTTTACCTTTACCACCGGACCAAAAAAACCTCTGTTCCAAGCACAAGTACAATTGGTTTTTATGGCTTCATTAGCCTCCTCAGAAACCGGAAACCTGTTACCATTGTTAGCTTCGCACCAAGGGCAATCTCTTTCATCTCCTGATGAGCGATAAATGACTTCAAAAAAACCAGCGTCCATGATTTTTTGGAGGCTTTCTAACCGATTAGCTTCAAAAGTTGCACGATAATAGACTCGTTTCAAGGCGCTTTTGGGGTCAGATAGCGTAATGCCTTTATCGGACAAAACGTCAACCAAATCAGTAGTTATTGCAAGTCGAGCGTTTATCCCAAGTTCCTTTTTTTGTTCCGTCGTTAATTTGACCCCTTGTTTATTTAAGTCTATCTCATGCTTTAAATGACGAAGAACCGTGCTATAGCATGATTGCTTAAAATACCCCAAGTCTTCCAAGTGCCATAAAAACAAGTCGTTGATGTTCTTAGGTTCGATTGAACGAAGAGACTTACTCTGGACACCTTTGTCTTCCTTACGGAAGAATTTTTTTATAAAACTGAACAAGTTATTTAATCCTCAAGGAGCATAACGCCGCGTTAAGTAGTGAGCAACGCTCCCACCGAACCTAACCATACCACCTTAAACACAAAACCCAACGATGGAATGTAAAATGCCAAGCGTTGGGAATCTGTCTTAAACGCTTTGTTATGCGTATTTTACTGAGAGTTAGAGTTATTTGATTGTGAAGACTGACCTGACTGTTGATTTGAAGAGCTTGCACTCGAAGAGCTGCTTGAGCTTGATGGTCTCATTGCTGACGCTCCATTTATACTTTTCTTCTCAACATTACTAGAATTCTGCACCACCATTCTTACTTTGCTATCTGACATGCTAACGCTCTCCTTTTGGTAATGATCAACACCTGAAAATAAGCCTATTAAAAGCGTAAAAAGTATACCACAAACGAATGAAACAACTGATGTTTTATCCAGTACTGTTAGCCACTTATCGTTTTCATTTGAACCAGCAACTATTGCTTCTAAGTGTACTGAGTTACGGGAAAAAACCATTAAAATAGCCACAATACAGATCAGAAAAGAAATTACTGCGAGAGCATACATTAACGCAACAATTAAAGAGCTGACCCCTACCGTCGTGAGTAACGTGACTAATAAACCAATACCAAAAGATGATAGCGTCAGAAGGTGTTTATCTTTTTCAAACCTAGTTGTATACCAAGCATTTAAGGTTTCAGTATAAAAAGCGACTTCTTTCTGTTGCTGTACTTCATTTTCATCCATAACTCGAAACCAAACACTGATAAAAGACGATAAATCATACCATTAGATACGACTTCATTGTAACTGGAGGCGCTATACGCATAACGCCTTGTTAAGTAGCAGCTAACCAGCACTACACTCAAACAAAGCCACCATAATCACTAAACTCAATACAAACCAAAATCGCCGACGGTTAGCTGTCTGCTTGAACAAATTGTTATGTGTTTTTTTCATCCTCTAACCTATCCGGGTTACCAAGGAGCTTATTTAGTTTTTTAGCGATGTCCATTGGAGTTAGTTCACAAGCTATAGGGTTATAGGAATTATCAGCATAGTAAGTTAACAGTGCTGTATAAGCTGCTATTTGAGTATTTTTCTCATTCTCTTCTTTCGCCAATGCCAACTCTCTTTTTTGAACATCAAGCTGTTGCTTTTGATACCAAACAGTAACCAATAATGCAGCGAACGCCAATGCTGAAAAAAGAGCTGCTACAGCTGTATAAAGACCACTGACATCGGAAGTATTTATGCCTAGAAAAGAGAATACATAGGACTTCAAAATTACAGGGCTAACAAGCCAAAAACAAAGCACGATAAGAGATACTAAGACTATTTTAACCATTGAAAATCCTAACTTTTACTCAGATGCTGATTAAACACATAAAACGCCGCGTTAAGTGGTGAGCAACGCTAGCACCCAGCTTAACCCATTGTGGTGTAAACACTAAAATAGAAGTAAGCCGAAAATGCCAAGCGTTGGGAATCCGTCTTAAACGCCTTGTTAACCCTCACTCACCCAGAACTCTGAACTCAATTTTATTTTCTAAGTTTATATTTGTTAACAATTCAAATGACTTATAACTTACATATTTATCTTTATCGATTCTTGAATAAGACTTTGATTTGATAGGGCAATTATTGTTAACATTCCCAATCCTGAAATCAGAATAGTCTTTATTCATTAAATTCATGACAGTCATTGGATTTTCTTTTATCTTATTAACAAGTTCGAAGTTAAATTTCACTTGTGCGTCTTTAGCCTTAGCATGAAGTTGATCAATAAGATCGTGACCTTTGATATTAGAAAATGTATACAATATTAAATTTTGCATTATCGCGTTTACTTTTTCTATCTGGGATTCTGGTTCAATATCATATGATCTAGATCTTGCTCTTTGCAAAATTTTCTTCTGCATTTGTTCAAAATTCCCAAGGTCATAAGGTACATCAAATTGATGAGCTAACATATGCCAATCTTGTAAACGCCTAGGCATCCAATCTTCTTTTTTAAAATCCCACTTAGTTGTCTTTTGGAGATACTTTTCCAGAATATTCTTATCATTGTAGCTATCAGACAAATGGACATATTTTTGTATAACCCCAAAAATCTCAACATAGCAATATAGGTTATTATTTATGTTAAACAAATAAATCTGATGATTAGGATACCAATCTTCGTGTTCATTTTTACTAGTTTCGTATATTTTTTCTTCATCAGTTGTTGGGTAATATTGCCAAATAATTTTAGATATCGATTTGTCACACTCTATCAATTTTGAAGATTTAGTTAACGGGTTTAAGTATTTATCAGGTATGCCTTTGAGCGCAGCAAAGCCTATAGCTATTTTCAATATGCCTCTAAGGAGCTCTGGCGATTCATAGTTGATATCTAGCTCTGCTGATTTAACATAATCCGCTACATTCTCACTTTCATTGACAACATACCCATCGTTAATAAGATTCTGTATTGTTTTACCTTTTCTATATTGTTTTATTTGCTTCGCATTAGCACCAAAAACAGTAACAACCTTATTTTTATCATCTAATATATAGACTGGTTTTGAAGGTATTATAGAAAAATCACTTTTTATTTCAAAGTTTATATTGTCATCATTTAGGCTTGAGTCTTCATTTAAAGAAACATTAATTCTAGATTTGGCACTTTCCCCTCTATCCCGAGCTAAATCCAATAGCACGGACAAACATAAAGTCCTCGAAGTAAATTTCTCATCAATATGTTTTCCTAAACAACCACCACATTTTTCACATAAAATATCTGACGCTGTTAGCTTCCCACCAATTGAGTTCTGTATGATGTGCTCATCATGCTTTTTGACACTAACACCATCAAACTCATTTTTGCATAAATAACAAGTTTTCATATTTCCTATATATCCCAATTTTCACAGTATAGGGTTAACGCCGCGTTAAGTGGTGAGCAACGCCAACCACTCTACCTAAACCATTGTGACATAGCCACTTAAACTAAAGTGAGCAGAAAATGCCAAGCGTTGGGAATCCGTCTTGAACGCTTTGTTATGTTGCTAGTTGAATAGGTCATTTAGAGCTTCAACTGATAACGCCCACCCTAATTGACGCTGTGGCATTCTATTGATAGTTGCTGTAATTTCAGAAAGGTCACAATGTTCAAACCCACCCTCCGCATGGATAAAATCTTGGAATAACGACATCTTTTCATTCATATGCCCAACTAATTTTCGGCTATCAGTTTTTGTAAAGCCAATCGCTGCCGGAGCATTTTCAAACGAAGCTAGGATCTCTCTTGGTGCGTTTTCTAACTCTAAAAGGTTCAGCAGCCCACTTTTGAAGGCTTCATGAAAGTATTTAGATTCTGATTTCCTAAAGCCAACCAAAATGAAAGACATCAGAGTCTTTTCTTCCATGAAAAATAGACACTTACGACGCTCCTGAGTGAATGTGTGCATATACCAATTCCCCAGAACATGAGATTCACTGTCAACTTCGGATAAGTCTTGGGCTTTTAAACCAAGTAGATCTTGAGACTTCTTAGTGCAACGCAATTGATACATAGTTGGAATTCTCACTAATAATAAGGGCTTACCCATCAGTAGAGCATATTGGTAGCTGATTGCAACATAGACATAATGACCCCCACGAGGTGCTAGCCTCCAATATCGTGGGTTAGCTTAAAGCCAGAGCCATAATTAGTGTGACTAAACAACTAAATTTGGAGGCTAGCATGAATAACGATAGCATAATTTTCATTGGCTTAGATACGCATAAGTCCTTTATCCAAGTCGCAGTTCTGCAAGGTCATCGTGGTGCTCAACCACAACAACTTGGTCGCATTAAATCTAACAAGTCGGCGTTGGTTAAATTGGCCCAGCAACTCCAATCAAAATATCCTAAAGCTACCTTTCATTTTATCTACGAGGCTGGCCCATGCGGATACTGGACTTATCGCCTGCTCACAAGCCTTGGGCACTGTTGCTTTGTTATCGCGCCATCACTCATCCCCAAAAAGCCTGGTGACCGAGTGAAGACTGACAAACGCGATGCCGCTAAGCTTGCCAAACTCTTCAAGGCTGAACAGCTCACACCAATCTACGTTCCAGAAGCCGAAGATGAAGCCATACGAGATCTCTCAAGAGCCAGAGAAACCGCCATGAAAGATCTTAAGGACGCTAAGTTCCAACTCAAAGGCTTCCTACTTCGCAATAATGTTCAGGCAACGGTGAATGACAGCCGGTCTAAAAAGCATCTACGGTGGCTGACAGACCTCATCCTCCCTCACCATAACCAACAAATCGTTCTGCAAGAGATGATCATTACTATCAGTGAACGAATGCAAAGACTTTAGCGACTCGATAATGAACTGCTCCATCAGGTAAAAAATTGGCGATACTACCCTGTGGTCAAAGCGGTTCAAGCCATGAGAGGCGTGCGATTGCTGGTCGCTCTCGGCACCATCGCCGAACTTGGTGATTTACGGCGGTTTGATCATCCCAGAAAGCTGATGGCTTACCTTGGGCTCGTTCCGACCGAAAGCTCTAGTGGCGGCAAAACTCGACGAGGCAGCTTAACCAAGTGCGGGAACAGTCGAGCAAGACGACTATTGGTGGAGGGTGCACATACCTACAAGCATAAAGCCAATATCTCTGTAGAGCTCCAACTGCGGCAAGAAGGACTGCCCAAGGAGATCGTTGATATTGCTTGGCAAGCACAGCAACGATTATGTCGACGTTACCAACGACTGCTTCAAAAAGGTAAACATAGGAATGTTGTGGTCGTGGCTATCGCTAGAGAAATGATCGCCTATATCTGGGCTATCGCAAGAGAGGTTGTCGTAAGCGACGTTGATCCCAAAACGCGCATCGCAAGGCTACCTGCATGAACAACGAATTAGTGTTATCGCAAAGGATGAAGCATCGGGTGTGGCACAACCACCGACGGCGTTAGGACGGCAATAGAGCGTAAGCTGTATTGAATCACGAGCATAGACTGAAGACAGGTGCTACGACGGAATAAGTAAGGTAGGCTCTGCTCACCAGTGGTGAGTAATCCACGTATATCAGCATGAGAACCGACGACATTACTTGCTTCACCTATGCGGTAACACTACTACTGATTTACAAGTAAGGCTCTGGAAATGTGGGAGCAGAAACTTCTACGTTTTAATTGACAATGGGGGTCATATCAACGCCGCGTTAAGTGGTGAGCAACGCCAACCACCCTACCTAAACCATTGTGACATAAACACTTAACCCAAAGTAAGCCGAAAATGCCAAGCGTTGGGAATCCGTCTTAAACGCTTTGTTATGTGCGTACTAGAGACTGAGTGAAATACTTTTATCTTCATTTACGGTGAAACCAAATCGTTGATACCAAACAGTTAACTTTTGTTCATCTCCATGCACTTCACCGATAATTTCCGAAGATCCAATAGATTTACAATGCTGGATTACTTGGGTGAGCAAGGCTGTACCATAGCCTTTGCCGCGAAATGATTTAGTCCACTTGATAAAAGGAAGAAACCACCAAGGAGTATATTCAATTTCATCAACGATGATATCTTCGATTTTTGCGACATTTCCAGTTAAAGAAACATGAATACGCCCAACATTGGAACCACTTTCATAGAGGATATAACTGAATGAATTTTCAGTATTTCGGACTAACTCCATTTCCATATTTCCTCCAAGCACATAACGCCGCATTAAGTGGTGAACAACGCGATCACCCAACCTTAAACCTTGCCACTTTTAGCACTGAAGCTGACCTAAACTGAAATTGCCAAGCGTTGAGAATCCGTCTTAAATGCTTTGTTATGTTTTAGCACAATTCGTTGATTTACTAGGTAAAGAACTGCGATGCAGACCTAGATTTCTGAACCAAGTCACAAGCTCGAGCTCACTTGACCGGCAGATGCGCCAAAGCCAAAAACGAGTAAGCCCACTTCCCTGCTAATGAGGCAACTCGACCAAGTCTCAACAAGCGCCCTTTCTTAGCAGCAACAGCGCAGAACAATGGCGATTTGCCGAGGCAACTGCCAAGGTTATTGGCTGATTGGGAAATATGCCCAAAGCGACTTTGAGCCAGAGAAACTCGACGACCAAACCACCCGAAAACTTGAATGAAGCAACCCGCGAACCTTGGCATGTCTTACGAGTGAAGTGATTCAAGAATTTAGGCAGACAATAGTGTTTTTCTGAGTCTATTCAGAACGAATGGCTAAAGGGGCAAAGAACGATTCAAAGGCATTTAAGCCATTGAAACCTCAGTAAAACATAACGCCGCATTAAGTGGTGAGCAACGCTAGCCACCAAAACTAAACCATTGTTACATAAACACTTATACTGAAGTAAGCCGAAAACGCCAAGCGTTGGGAATCCGTCTTAAATGCTTTGTTAGGTTTAATTATTTCCCCGTACTCAATTTGGCAACAAGCACCGAAGACACTAAAGCTGAGTCTAGGTATGCTCTAACGTTAATGATTTTCTCATTCTCAAACTGGCAAACCCAACAGTAACGATTATTAAAGTGAACTTGCGTTTTTGTATATGAGTCAGCAACCAGTTCAACCGCCGCTTCATTACCATCAGTAAAACAGTTGAGAACTTTAAGTGCTAACTTTGATTCCAAGACTTCGTTTAATCTTGCTATAGTCCCATCGATAAATGACTGTTTTGTATAATAGACTCCAGCAAGTGGATGGCTGCCGGTTACTTCCCACTTAACGTCATCGCTGACATGTGCGAAAAAGTCTTCTGGTCTACCGTTCTCCAGATATGAGAAAATTTCTACAATTCTATTTTTGGTGATCACTTGATACATTCCTTGTAAGTGATGAATTTGATATGAAACCTAACATTGTAATAGACACCAAAATGGTGCAATTAAATCCACCACAATGTCTCATAATATTCTATTCATTTTTCACTTTAGTGAGCAACATCTTGTTTTCATAGCTTTTATAATGCTTCTCTCAAAACAGTTAAGATGTAAAACACCAAAACGCCTTTGATACACATTATACGTCAGAATAAATTAAACTGGATATATTTACAGTATTAAGTAGGCCATTAATAAACATGAAATCTCCATTCCTAAAGATGATACAAGAGAAAATGTATCTCAAGCGTTATGCCAAACGAACGATAGAAACATACCTTTACTGGATATCAGCATACATACGATTTCATCACATGCGTCATCCATCCACTATGGGTGACACAGAAGTTGAGGCATTTCTCAACCATCTTGTTAATGAAAAGAATGTGGCAGCAAACACTCAATCACTAGCTCTTAATTCCTTGGTATTTCTCTATAAAGAAATCGTTAAGCAACCATTATCGCAAACGCTTAATTTTGTTTCGAGTCAGAAAAAACAAAAGCTGCCCGAAGTATTAACACACAGTGAGATAAAGCGTTTTTTAGATCACTGTTCACCTAAACACTACCTCGCTTGCGCATTAATGTATGGCAGCGAATTACGGCTCATGGAAACCATGCGCTTGCGCGTCAAAGACATTAACTTTGATTACCATTGCATCAATATAGTCGACGGTAAAGGAGGAAAGAACCGCATAGTCACACTTGCGCCCGAACTATTCCATGCGCTACGAGCCCAAATTAATCATGTGAGTTATGTGCTGAGCCTTGATAACAACAATCCAAACTTTTCCGGTGTTTGGATGCCAAATAGGCTCAGAGACAAGTATCGGTCACAAGCACAAACTCTACCTTGGCAATACCTATTCCCATCGCAAAACTTAAGCACCGATCCTGAAAGCGGTTTACTGCGCAGACACCATATTGATGAAAAACAAGTCCAAAGGGCCGTAAGAAAAACGACCGAGCTCGCCAAAATCAATAAACATGTAACGCCACACACATTAAGGCACTCATTCGCGACACACTTGCTTCAATCTGGAGCCGACATTCGCACTGTACAATCACAACTCGGTCACTCAGATGTTAAGACCACACAGATTTATACGCATATCTTACAAAATGGTGCACAAGGAGTAACAAGTCCACTGTCGAGGATTTAATTGTTAGCATGATTAATATCGAGTTGGCTCAACGGTTTACCGCTCAAATGCTGATAACTTAAGTAGCTGGCTAAATGACAGATACGAAAAAACACGCCGTTAAGCGCTTTCTTTTCAATAACTTGGTGTTGTGGGAAGCTTCAAGAGAGATTGGAGCGTACTGCGGGAATCGAACCCGCATCATCAGCTTGGAAGGCTGAGGTAATAGCCATTATACGAAGTACGCTATGTCTTGAAGACCCAGCTAATATGCCACAATTTTGAAAAATGAAAAGCGTTTTTTTCGATTAAGTGATTCAAATGCTTGGAATTTAAACAAATCGATCAATTTAAAAGCTTATTAGCTCTGAGTGGTTATTTTTAAATCACCAGAAAACTCCATCAATAGCAAAACGGGAATAGCAAAACAGGGTATCGCCACGTAACGTAGAAAAATGGTTGCGGGTTAGTGAGTAAGTTCGCTGAGTAAGGAGAACTACGTGATAGGACGAACGAACGTAGGCAATGCAGCCACAACTTCAAGTATGACGGTTGTATTGACGACAGGTATATTGCAGAGATAAAAAAATCCCCCGATTTTCATCGAGGGACAATATTCTATTACGAAAGCAATAAATTAGATATTTGCTGCTTGTACGTACTGCTCTAACTCTTGGTTAGAAACAGTTGTAACGTACTGATCGTTTACGTAGAACGCTACATCGTTCTCCCCTTTTACGCCACGTAGTTGCTTAGTTGTACCGTCGATGTAAGAAATGTCCATTTGCATGGTGTTTTCATCAATCTGCATCATTGTCGCGTTGTCGATTTCAACATTGCTTGATAGAGGTACGTTTTTCAGTGCTGGATCAAGCTGACCATTTACTTTGATGTAGTTTTTAGTTGGCATATCAACAACAGCAGGAGACTTACCAGAAATTGGGTTAGTACCAGTCCAGAATTCAATTGCGTTGAAAATGAATAGATCCACCGTACCTGTAAGGCCGTATACAGGAGATAAAAGAAGGAACATACCCTCACGTGCGTAACGGTTATCTACGATTTCTAGGTTGAACTTAGATACTAGACCTGTTGTTGCCATTTGGCCCATACAACCTGTTAGTGAAGAAATACCAAGGCCAACTACAACCGCTGTTTTAAGTGCTTTAAGTTTCATATTTACTACCAAAAAATAAAAGTCGCAGGATGCTACCTGCGTCGGTCACTTTTTCAAAGCAGAAATTGACTTAATTGACACAAAAATTACTTACTTTATTTTATTGTTTATTTTCAGACTATTAGTCGGTTAAGGCAAAATAAATGTACAACATTTGTGCAAACGGTTTGCCCTTCTATTTTTTACACCATCGCAACAACCGCCCTCTTTATCTTTAATCACCATCAATCTATTCATTCGGTTCCATCAATTTCATAACATCACCAATTAATTTGTTTATTTTTGGAAAAAAGAGATTCCAATCACATATTTATTGGTTATAATCCGCGCCCATTGCGATTTATGTTGATAAACGCAAACTTATTTTTAAGATTTAGTCTGTTAACCCATCCTCTTTTTGAGGACAAATGAGAAAAGAAATGAGCAAGATTGATAAAGCAAAAAGCATCCTGTTGGCAGGATTCTGTATCAACCTTTGTCTTGGCATCCTGTATGCTTGGAGTGTGTTTAATAAAGCGTTAGTGACACAAGGTTGGAGTGCTGCAGAAGCATCTGCACCATACGCAACAGCAACTATCACTTTCTCTATCTGTCTACTTGTTGCTGGTATTCTTCAAGACCGCATGGGTCCACGTAAAATCCTTATTTTAGGTACTGTTCTTACTGGCCTAGGTTTGATTGCATCTGGCTTTGTAGAGTCTCCAATGATTCTAAACATCACTTTTGGTGTAATCACTGGTGCTGGTATCGGTTTCGGCTATGCGTGTCTAGCACCATCAGCAATGAAATGGTTCCACTCTTCTAAGAAAGGTATGGTTAACGGTCTTATCGCGGCAGGTTTCGGCCTTGCAGCTATTTACCTAGCACCTTTGACGTCTATGCTAATTACAAACGTAGGCATCGAGACTGCGTTTATGATTCTTGGTGCCGGTGTTCTTGTTATTGCTGTTCCACTAGCGTGCACAATCAATAACCCACCAGCAGGTTACACACCTGAAGAACCAAAAACGAAAGAAGGCGAAGCACCTAAAGCTGTTAAGAAGTCAAACGACATCAGCTGGAAAGTAATGCTAAAAACACCACAGTTCTACTCTCTGTGGGTTATGTATGCATTCGCAGCTTCTGTTGGTCTAATGATCATTGGTAACATCACCAACATCGCTAGTGTTCAAGCAAACCTACCTAACGCGGTTTACCTTGCTTCACTTCTTGCTATCTTTAACTCTGGTGGTCGTGTGGCTGCAGGTATCCTATCTGACAAGATTGGTGGTATCCGCACTCTACTACTTGCGTTCATTTTGCAAGGCATCAACATGGTGTTGTTCGCGACATTTGATTCTGAATTCACGCTAATTATCGGTACAGCTGTTGCGGCAGTTGGTTACGGTACGCTACTAGCTGTATTCCCATCAATTACAGCTGAATACTACGGCCTGAAAAACTACGGTACAAACTACGGTGTACTATACACATCTTGGGGTATCGGCGGCGCGATCGGTGCGGCTATCGTTGGTTACTCAATGACTAACGGCGGTGGTTACAACCTAGCTTACACTATCTCAGCTGCGATGATGGGTGTGTGTATCTTCCTTGCTTTCTTCACAAAACCTGTGAAAGTAGCAGCTACAGAAGAAGCGCAAGCTACCGCATAATTCGATATCTGAATTAGAAGAAGGGGCTTAATCTTTAGATTAAGCCCCTTCTTTATTTGTTTACCAAGATCTTAAACTTTAAACTGAACTTGGTTGCTAAGGATTATGTTTAAAAAAACAAAATGTGACATTGTCACAAAAATAAGGGTTGGAGTCTGATTATCTACAGCAGATTTCTTTTTACAAGCAACCCAAACCCCCAGTATTCCTCTCCTATATTTCCACTAACAGAATTCTCTATTGCGCTCTTTTCCTGCATTTTGACAACAATTAGGTATACTAATAAATAAATTCGAATAACTTACAACATCTTATGAATTTACGCCCTTTTGTTATCTTTCTTACTCTCGCCATTATTGGTGGCTGTGCGACCTACGCCGGATTCAATTACGATCAACTGTTCGGCCCAAGCCAAGTTCAAAATAGAACCGTGTCTCTAAGCAGCCCTGATAGCGATTTCTTTATGGCGGATGTCAAACCTATTATTGATAATCGCTGTGTGGTTTGTCATGCCTGCTATGATGCGCCTTGCCAACTGAAACTCTCTTCAGTTGAAGGGATTGATCGTGGCGCGACTAAAGAGAAGGTCTATCAAGGGACTCGTTTGACGGCCAGCAAGCCCACTCGTTTATTTGAAGATGCCCAAACGACACAGCAATGGCGAGAGTTTGGATTTCATCCGGTGTTGAACGAACGTGTTCAAAATCCCGTTGCTAATACTCAAGCCGGACTTATCGCACGTATGCTAATGCAGAAAGAACAGCATCCTTTGCCTAATCAAGTTCAGTTAGAGGGGTTCGATTTTTCCATCGACCGAGCAGAAACATGTCCGACGATCGAAGAGTATGAGCAATACCAACATGACAATCCGACATGGGGAATGCCTTATGGCATGCCAAACCTTACTCCAGTAGAGTATTCAACTCTGATGCAGTGGTTAGAAAATGGGGCGGCCATGAATGAGCACATCCCTCTTTCTTCTGAACAGCAAGCACTCGTCGCCCAATATGAGCGAGCGCTCAATCTGGATGCATTAAAGAACCAATTAGCCGCTCGCTATATTTATGAGCACCTTTATCTTTCTCACCTCTATTTTTCTGATCTCTCAGAGGCAAAGCCACGGTTTTTCACACTGGTGCGTTCAGCAACCCCTCCCGGTGAACCCGTACAACGCATTGCGACGCGCAGACCCTATGACGATCCGCAGGTAGCGAGAGTTTATTATCGAATCATTCCAGAGCAAGGAACGATTGTTGATAAAACTCATATGCCTTACGCGCTCAATCAAAAGCGCATGCAAGATTGGAAGCAATGGTTTTTTGATGCAGACTATACCGTCACCCAATTACCAAGTTATGAAGCTGATGTTGCTGCAAACCCAATGACAGCATTCACAGATATGCCGGTGAAGTCGCGCTTTAAGTTCATGCTTGAAGATGCACAAAACACCATTAATGCCTTTATTAAAGGCCCTGTGTGTCGTGGCCAATTGGCGTTGAATGTCATCAACGACCATTTTTGGGTGTTCTTTATTGACCCTGACAAGTCTGATATCCCTGCGGTTAATGCTTTCTATCAATCCCAAGAAGCTAACTTAAAGCTCCCAGGGGAACTTGAGAGTAACACCCTCCCTATCGGTAATTGGGTCGCTTTCTCACGCCAACAAGCTCGTTACTTAACCGCAAAATCTGATTTTATTAACCAATGGTTTAAAGATGGTCGCCATCTCACGACAGATATCATCTGGGATGGCAATGGTACAAACCCGAACGCAGCGTTGACCGTATTTCGTCACTTTGACAGCGCATCTGTTGTACAAGGGCTAGTTGGAGAACCACCAAAAACAGCATGGGTTTTGGATTATGCCTTGTTAGAGCGTATTCATTATCTTTTGGTTGCAGGCTTTGACGTATACGGTAACTTTGGCCATCAATTAATGACACGCATGTTTATGGATTTTTTGCGTCTCGAAGGTGAGAGTAATTTTGTTGCCCTACTTCCCCGTAATGTGCGCCACGTTGAACAATCAAGCTGGTATGAGCATCAAAGCCCTCAGCTTAGCAGTTTTCTTCAACGAAATGTCCAGCCGTTCGATCAACCAACTCAAGTTCCTTACCACACGAATAATCCGAAGGCAGAATTGTACCAATTACTCAAAAGCGAGCTAAAGCCCGTTCTGAACGACCGTTTTAATATTGTCGGCACTGGCTTTACCCAAGCCAATGAACAACAACTCCAAGCTGTCGCGAACATTCAAGGTGCAGGACTGGTGCATGTGCCCCAAATAATGATGTTGATGATACAAAGCGACCAAGGTGATCAGCAGTTATTCACTTTGCTACATAACAACGCCCACACCAACATCTCTAGCCTATTCGACGAGGAAAGTAACCGCGATCCAAAAGACGACACACTAACGTTGGTAAAAGGAGTGATCGGAAGTTACCCTGCTGCGTATCTATCCTTACAAGAGAATCAAATTCCACTGTTAGTAAAAATGTTGAACCAAATCGAAACCGAACAAGATTACGTTAAGCTGTTGGATGAATTCGCTATTCGCCGTAGTAGCGCTGATTTTTGGCCATTTAGCGATCAAGTTCATCGCTGGTATCAACAAAATCAACCGATCGAATTTGGATTACTTGACTACAATAGATTTGAGAATAGGTAGAACCGTACAACCAAGCGCACACGATGCGCAGGGAGGTAGGTATGAGTATCAAAGACAACATTAAAGCAATCGAACAGGAGATCTATGTCGCTTGTTCAGAAGGGGACTACGATACGGTGAACATGCTGGAACATCAGCTAGAAATGTTACGCGGTAAAGCAGAGCACCCTTTTGATGATGATCCTTATGCACCTGAAGGAAAGCTATATCAAGATAATGATTGGTAATCATCCAATAGACCGAGTATGACTCGCCCTTGATTTAGCCTTTATATCACGACATTAAAGCCTCCTAGAGATTGGAGGCTTTCTTATTTTATAACTAAATAATCATCGACTAACATTTAAAAATTAGCATTAACCAAGTGCCACTTGCACTACACCATAACGTTTCAGTTTGGCTAGCCAACTATTGACCTGATCATCCGTAGGAACGGTGGTATTTACAGTATAATCACGCCCTACTTCTGTTGCCTTACCTTTACCAAGATTATGATAAGGAAGTAATTCAACCTTACGTATGTTTGCCATCGATTTCGACACTTCAGCTATAGCTTTAAAGTGTTCATCAGATCCGTTGTACCCTGGTATTACTGGGCATCTTAAAATAACCGCAGCATTAATGTCATCTAGACGTTTTAGATTTAAATCCACCAAACGTCGATTCATGCCAGTTAGTGTTTTATGAAGTTGATCCCCCGTGGCTTTGTAATCAAACAAAAACAGATCAACGAATGGTGCTATTTCTTCATAATATTCGGTTTTCGATGCACCATTAGTTTCAATACAAACATGAATACCATGCTGCTTACATTTTTTTGCGAGCGCGAGAGAGAAGTCAAATTGCTTTAAAGCTTCGCCACCTGAAAGCGTAACGCCACCACCTGATTTATCAAAATAGACTTTATCTTTGATAATTTCGGCAAATACATGATCTACGCTCATGCTTATGCCATAGATTTTTAGGGCATCATTCATACATACATCGACACAAAGCCCACATGCGACACAATCTTCAAACGCAACGCTGTGCTTCCCTTGTTCATCGAATCGATGAACGCCATTAGGACATACACGCTCGCATGAGCGACATCCGATGCATTTATCCTGATTAAAACCTAATTGCGGCTTTGTGCTTAAAGATTCAGGATTATGACACCAAACACATTTCATTTGGCATCCCTTTAAGAACACTGTTGTACGTATGCCAGGGCCATCATTCACACTGAACTTCTGTATATCAAATACAATGCCCTTTATATTGTTGGCATTCGAGGTCATCATTTCATACATCATCAAACTTACCTATATGAAAAGAGGCGGTCCCAGTGAACTCTAGAACCACCTTAAACAACTAATCGTTAAGAGTTCGACTTAATACTTCAAGTTGAACATCTTTATCCAAATTGACAAATTTGGCACTAAATCCGCCAACACGCACAACAAGGTTGGGGTATTTTTCAGGGTTATGATATGCATCTTCGAGTTCACCTTTACCAACAATACTAACCATCAATTGTGGCCCGCCTTGTTCGAAGTAACCGTCAATTAAAGTTTCAACAATCATGCGCTTATTATGGAACATTGTTTTACTGAATTTTATATTCTGCACAGAACCTGCGTGAACATCTGCCTTTAGCTTCACCAACGAATTCAACATCGCAGTTGGACCATTTTTATCTGCTCCACTTTGCGGATTGTTTGCGTTACTCATGTAGACACCACGTAGTCGTCCATCTGCGGAAGCACTAGTTGCACGTCCCCACTCAGTATTAACTTGGTTGTTAATAATGACGACAAGGTAACTATCCATCCCGACCTTAACCGCTGAGTCTTTGATCCCATTACAAACGTATTCATGCATTTCGACCGCAATATCATCGACATAAGTATCGTCGTTACCAAATTTCGGGGCACAAATCAGGTCGTACTGTAAACGTTCATGACCTACAAAGTTAACTCGTAGCGCCTCTATTAACTCTGTATAGCTGTACTTTTTATCGTCAAAAATAACTTTCTTTATCGCGGCTAATGAATCATATGCGTTAGTGTTGCCATACGTTTCATTGGTACCACCAAGCTTATATACACCGCCATCTAACAGCGCTTTACTGCGTCCAATACAGTCATCTGTCAGCATACTCGTAAACAAAAAGCCGACCTGTTGATTCATCACTTGATAAGAGAATGCCTGCGCTGTTGATGTCAACTCAATGTAGTAGTCCAACAGATCTTTATAATTCGACATTACGTCATCAAAACAGGTTACTTGCGATGGCTGAAGTAACTGGGTCCCACCAGTTTTATTTTGGCCATCCCAAAAATCAATACCACCAGTTAGTGCGATATTTAGAATCTTAAGGATATTGATACAAGTATTTGGCGTTCCGACGCCTCTTCCAGACAAAACAAACTCACCACAACCAAACGGAACATATTGCTCTGCATCTTCTTGAGAGACTTGCATAGAGTTCATGACAGCAGGGACGTTGACGTCATCATTATAAAGGATGGGATACGTGAGCCCCTCACCGATAGCATCAAGGGCATCTTGGTAAACCCCCTGATCCATATCTTTATAAACACGTAGAGTAAACTGTGGTTCTGTATCTTTATTTTCACGAACAGCTTGTATCGCCAACTTACAATAAACATCGGCGTTAGTTGGATTTCGGCGGCCTAGCCCACCAACGATAACACGGCCATTTACCGTCGTTTTTCTCGCCTCAATCAATCGATAATGCGATCGTATATAGTTAATCGCTTGGCGCTCAGTAATGTGCTTAGCATGCAAGTCAGCAACTAAAAGGTCACCAAGATAGTCATCCATACGTCCAAAATTCACTACACCTGAACATAAACTATATAGCCAAGTCAGTTGGATACCTTGTAGAAAGGTTTGTGGTTTTTCAGAACGTACGACACTCAGAGCATCAATTAAATCATTCATCTGATGTTTTCGTGTTAAGTCAGTCGTTGATGACAACTCTTTGCTGCATTGAGAAATATGAAAATCAATGACGTTCTCTAAAATATCTAAACTACCAAGAAATGCTCGATGTAACGATATCGCTTTATCATCATTGACCAATTCAACACAGTTCAATTTTTCACAAATCAGTCTACGCATCCCTGAAATACCCAGATCAACCAATTTGTTGTAATCTAAGTACATACCACTAAGACGTGCTGTTGCTATTGCAGGAAAATTCACGTCTACGAATTTACCTAGAGTTGTTTCTGTCAGAGTTTGACTAAAGTAGATTGTTCGTGTGTCGTGTTCTTTCCAATACTCTAACAAAGCATCAATACGGGCATGCTCTTTACTAGGTAATGCCTCTTTGATTTGCTCAAGTTTATCAAAATTACAGTAATGTCCTACGCCCCCCACTGATGTCACACAGCCAAAACCGATTGGAAGTGCGTCTAAGCGACCAACGATAATGTCTTCTGCTTCCATTTGTCGGAACAACACCGGATATAGTTGACCTAAACAGGCAACCTCTCGTTGATACACATCGGCCTCACTACGATGAGCTTGCGTATAAGCCTCCATGATACCCAATTGCATTTGCAACGGTTTCTCACATGGGATTTTTTTATTGACATCAACTTGACTCGGATTGTTCTCAATTTTGGATGACATGGCAAAGCTCCTATTAGTCTTTCTCCCAACACGATAAAACCACACATAAAATATGTAAATACAAATATTCAAGATTCCACAAAAACATGAACTGGATCATGCATCGTGATTTATTGCTTATAGCTTTGTTTGAATAACATATTTTCTGTTAGAATCGCTGTATTCCGCTCGTATCTGATGTATTAACATTTTAATATGTGTTAACAGCTCAGATCGATAGCTCATCTAAAATTGAAATTGCAGCAGTCCAAATGAAATACATCGAAGTCTATCAAGCAATTAAAGCCAATATTATCAATGGGCATTACGCAGCCTGGTCTCAGTTAGAGGGCGAGCATGCGCTGTCATCCCAATTTGAAGTTAGTCGTCCTACTTTGCGCAAAGCCATAGAGAAATTAAAACAGGAATCTTTCCTCCACTCTAGGCAAGGTTCAGGCGTGTTTGTTAATCCACCTGAATTCTACCAAGACAATAATCTGACCAGTATCTCTGAACGCATCAACAAAGATACGGATTTAAAGAACATCGTTTTAGAGTTCAGCACTGTCGAAGCTACGCCAAATCTTGCCGAGAAATTTCGCCTATCTGAATCTGAAAAACTCTTTTATTTCAAAAGAATGCGCATAATCAATGGTGAACCTACCATCCTAGAAGAAACTTGGATGCCAGTTAAACTGTTTCCTAATTTCGCAGAAAACCACTGTGAGCATTCAGTGCTTCACTTCATTGAACATGAAGCTGGATATAACATTAGTTATGATGCGAAAACTATTTCAGCTAAATCCCTATCTGAGAAAGAGGCTTTTTTACTACGTGTTGAACCGAATCACTTATGCCTATCTATTCAACATCACGTATATCTACTCCACTCCGTCTTAGCTCAGATAACCATAGAAACACTTGTTTCAAACGAATTAACTTCCGTTTCCATTCGCTAAGCGCGGCTATCCCCAGTTCATATAAAACAAAGTTGCGGTCTTAATTTATTATCAAGCCGCAACCACACCTCAACATTTGACATAACAAATTAAAATGTGAATTCACGCACAATCTATATCCCCACTTTCGATACTCAGCTCACGAATTACCACAGACATAGAGCTGTGGCACTATATTAATGATTTAGATCAACTTTGTTTAATCGATGCGTTATTAACATTATGCAAAATTTGTAAATACATAAATCCCTACTCAATAAGAGATCTACATTATGATGAAAGAGATCCTAAACGCACAGTTAATCAAGCTAGACTTGAATGCTTGCGACAAAGACGCTGTATTTAATGAGCTTGCAGATGTACTAGTGGCAGCAGGTAAAGTCTCTGATAAAACACAGTTTATCCAAGATGTGTGGGACCGAGAAGCAACGGGTAATACCGGTTTTGAAGATGGTATTGCTCTGCCTCACGCGAAAAGTTCAGCCGTCGTTTCTCCTGCAATTGCTGTCGGTGTCAGTAAACAAGGTATCGAATATGGGGCGGAAGATGGTTTACCATCAAAAATCTTCTTCATGATCGCATCACCTGAGAAAGCGAGTGATTTTCACGTACAAGTACTGGCCAAGCTGTCTTCTAAAATTATCGAGCCCACTTTTATTGAAGAATTGCTTACTGCAACGACTAGCGAAGAAGCTCTTGCTCTCATGACTACAAGTGATGATGAACCGTCACAAGTAACACCAGCTGTTAGCAAAGGTTTCATCATTGGCGTGACTGGTTGTCCCGTTGGCGTCGCCCATACCTACCTTGCTGCCGAAAGTATTGAAAATGCAGCAGCTCAAATGGGCTATGAATGTAAAGTCGAAACAAATGGTTCTGTCGGTGTTAAAAATATACCAACAGAAGAAGAAATCGCACGAGCGGATGCGATTGTCGTCGCTTGTGACAAACAAGTTGACTTAAACCGATTCTCCGGCAAAAAAGTCATCATCACAGGCGTAAAAAAAGCCATAAAAGATGCTGATAAACTTATTGAGCAAGCACTAGAAGCACCACTTTATCAAGGTGATGGCAAAGTATCTAACAGTCAAAAATCAACGATGACAACGGGTTCTGGACAAGATTTATACAAATATCTAATGAATGGCGTGTCTCATATGATTCCATTCGTTGTTGTCGGGGGCATACTAATCGCTTTATCACTAGCGATTGGCGGACAACCAACACCAGGCGGTCTTGCTATACCTGAGGGTAGTTTCTGGAACAAGATCTTAGATGTTGGTGTTGTTGGTTTTACTTTAATGATTCCTGTCCTTGCAGGTTACATCGCATACGCGATAGCCGATCGTCCAGGTCTTGCTCCTGGACTTATTGGTGGCTGGATCGCAAACAATGGTTCGTTCTACGATGCAGGAGCTGGTACCGGATTCATCGGTGCAATCATTGCTGGTCTTCTAGTTGGTTATTTCGTTAAATGGATTGTTAGTTTCAACTATTCCAAGATGATTCAGCCGCTTGTACCAATCATGATTGCTCCTATTGCAGGCTCTTTATTCATCGCTGGCGTGTTTATCTTCATCATCGGTGCCCCTATCGCAGGCATCATGGAAACCATGAACAATGTATTGGCTAACCTATCAACAGGTAACGTCATTCTCATTGGCCTTGTCATTGGTTTGATGCAAGGTTTTGATATGGGTGGACCATTTGGTAAGGTCGCTTTCTTATTCAGCGTTGGTCTTATCGCAGAGGGTCAAACTCAGTTTATGGGCGCTCAAGCTGCTGCTATTCCTGTGGCACCACTGGGTATGGCTCTTGCTGCCTTTATTGGTAGCCGTTGGAAACTATTTGAAAGCGAAGAAGTCGAAAATGCGAAAGCGGCGACAGCAATGGGTATGGTAGGAATTTCAGAGGGTGCCATTCCATTTGCAGCTCGTGACCCATTTGCGGTTATTCCAGCCAACATGATTGGTTCAGCGGTAGCCTGTGTGCTTGGCTTTACTTTCGGCCTAACGTGTAACGTCGCACATGGCGGTCCAATTGTTGTCCTATTAGGAGCGTTCAATAAACCTGTACTAGCACTCGTCGCAATGGCCATTGGTGTAATAACAACAGCCGCAGTTGCCATCGTACTTAAGAAAGTGCGTTACAACAGAACGTTAAAATCACAAAATGCACAACTTGCCACTAACTAATTGATTCCTATAAATTACTATTATTGGTCACAATAAGTACCAAATAATTAAAGCCTCTTCATGAGGCTTTAATTTTTACCATTCGGTCTAAATATTTTCAAACCCTGCATTTTCAACTTCGTCAAGTTATGCCATCCATCTACACCGTTTTTACATGTTATAAAATTGACGTATTTTTCACTTGCTATCAGCGACCATAGCGCGAATAATCCTCGCCCTAAATATAAGACTTTACAAAGCACAATTTAGCGTTATTATTCTCACGCAAACGTTTACGTGACCGTTTTATTCTTTATTAAGAGGGTTTTATGCTGCCTGATATCGAAATCTGCCGTACCACCACACTCGCTTCTATTTCCACTATTGCCACTCAAGCTGGTTTGCTTGATACAGAATTTGATACTCAAGGCACATACAAAGCTAAAGTCTCTCTCGATTGCCTAAAAAGACTTGCGCCAAAAAAATCCGGTAAACTCATCCTTGTTACCGCCATTACCCCAACGCCGCTAGGTGAGGGAAAAACCGTAACCACTATTGGACTCGCTCAAGGTTTAGCCAAGCTCAACCATATGGTTACCGCATGTATCCGCCAACCCTCTATGGGGCCTGTTTTTGGTGTTAAAGGTGGGGCTGCCGGTGGCGGTTATTCCCAAGTTGCGCCAATGGAAGAGCTCAACCTGCACTTAACCGGTGATATTCACGCAGTGACCGCTGCGCATAACCTTGCTGCTGCCGCGATTGACGCCCGAATTTACCATGAACAACGCCTAGGCTATGACGACTTCGAAACCAGAAGTGGCCTGACTGCGCTCAAAATTGATCCAACACGTGTCGTATGGAAACGCGTCATGGATCATAATGACCGTGCATTACGCATGGTGACTGTGGGTAAGAATGAAACAGGCAAAACGATAAACGGTTATGAGCGTGAAGATGGATTCGATATTTCTGCCGCGTCTGAATTAATGGCAATTTTAGCCCTTGCTAATGATCTCAAAGATCTTCGCCAACGAATTGGCCGCATTGTCGTCGCTTATTCCTATTCTGGTGAACCTGTTACTACAGAGGACTTACAAGTCGCTGGAGCAATGGCCGTGAGTATGAAAGAGGCTATCGAACCGACGTTGATGCAGACATTGGAGGGCGTACCAACGCTGATCCATGCTGGGCCATTTGCCAACATTGCTCATGGTAATTCTTCGATTATCGCCGATAATATTGCACTAAAACTGGGTGATTACACAGTGACAGAGGGTGGTTTTGGCTCTGATATGGGGTTTGAAAAAGCCTGTAACATCAAATCGCAAGCTTCAGGAAAAGCGCCGGATTGCGCCGTCATTGTTGCAACACTACGTGGTCTGAAAGCTAACTCAGGTCATTATGACTTGCTACCTGGTCAGCCTATCCCCGACTCTCTTTTTGCCAACGATCACGCAGCGCTAGTTGCTGGATTTGAAAATTTGCAATGGCATATTAACAACGTCAATAAATACGGTGTACCTGCGGTAGTTGCAATTAATCGCTTCCCACAAGACAGTGAAGAAGAACTCACTCAACTTAAAGCGATGATCGAAGCCTTACCTAACAATGTTCTTGTTGCTATCAGTGAGGGCTTTGCTAACGGGGGTAACGGTACGAAAGAACTTGCCGAAAAAGTGATTACGCAATGTGAAGTAAGCTCCACATTTACTCCTCTTTATACGCTCAACCAAACGACAGAAGAAAAACTGATGGCAGTTGCTGAAGTTGGATATGGCGCTGGAAGCGTCACCTTGAGTGACATCGCTAAACAGCAACTCCAACAATTCAAACAGCAAGGATTTGATGACTTAGCAGTCTGTTTAGCGAAAACCCCACTGTCAATTTCCACTGATGGTTCGTTAAAAGGTGCACCTAAAGGCTTTGATGTGCCTATCAGAGAATTAAAGTTATGTGCCGGTGCCGGTTTTATTTACGCGCTGTGTGGCAATGTCATGACTATGCCTGGCCTGCCTGAAAAACCAGCCTTTATGAATCTAGACCTTGATGATGATGGCAATATCATCGGTCTCAGTTAGTCGAGTAAGTTGAGTCGTCTACGCTAAGCGGCATCATCGAAACACTCTCAATGCGCCCAATACAATAAACGGACTTAGGTCCGTTTTTTAGTGCTTTTTTACCCCTAAGAAAATCTAAAAGTTACAAAAAACACCACTCCATGCAATTTTTATTCGGATTTGCCTTTCTAATACTCAAACATAGCAATTTGACACAGAGGTCATTATGAAAGCCATTTTTGCTTACCCATTAGTCATTCTCGTCTTACTGGCTGCAAGTTTCGCGTTTATGACAAATGCTGAAGAGAAAATGCCAGCATCGTCGAAGCAAGGAAGAACCGAAATTGCAACCCTAGCGGGAGGTTGTTTCTGGTGTACAGAATCCGATCTCGAGAAACTCGATGGGGTGATCGATGTCGTCTCAGGCTATTCAGGGGGAAAGCTCAAACAACCCACCTACAAACAGGTCGCTTCGGGAAAAACGGAGCACATCGAAGTTATTCAAGTCACTTATGACCCAGATGTTGTGAGCTATGAAGCAGTACTAGACCAACTATTTCGACACATGGATCCAACAGATGCTCTCGGTTCATTTGTCGACCGAGGACCTCAATATCGCCCTGCTATTTTCTATCACAATGAGCAGCAAAAGCAGATTGCGACTCAATTTATGGCACAAATTGACGAATTGGGTATCTACCAAAAACCGCTAAACACTGAGCTCATCAAGTTTGAACAGTTTTGGCCGGCAGAGAACTATCATCAGGATTACGCTAAAAACAATAAGGTTCGCTATAACTACTACCGCTATGCATCTGGGCGTGACGCCTATCTTGACCAGATCTTTGGTGATGATCGTGAATCGAATCCTATAACACTGCGTCAGATGATCGAACAAAGTAAAGGTGCAAAACGTTATCTGAAACCATCACAAGACAAAATCAAAGCATCGTTAAATGAACTGCAATACTACGTCACCCAAGAAGATGGGACAGAGCGCCCCTTTGACAATGAATATTGGGACAACAAGAAAGCCGGTATTTACGTCGATGTAGTCACTGGCGAACCTCTTTTTTCATCGACGGACAAATACCGCTCTGGTACTGGATGGCCGAGCTTCACACAACCAATCAGCGATGCATTTGTCATTACTACTACAGACTACAAATTGATTTATCCTCGTACTGAGGTAAGAAGTAAGTTCGGTGATTCTCATCTAGGACATGTGTTTAAAGATGGGCCAGAACCAACTGGATTACGTTACTGCATGAATTCCGCTGCTATGCGATTTGTTGCCAAGGAAGATATGAGAAAAGAAGGTTATGCGGAGTATCTCTACTTATTTGATAGCTAACGCTTCCTATCAAATAGTCAATGTAGCGACTGGTATACAACTACCTTGTTGATAAAAGAACGAATTCCACGGTATCGAATGATTGCTGTGTCAACACTATCGGTATTTTCAAGGTAGTTGCCACATCGCTCTTTTCTTGATTTCGTTAAAATTTAAAATCTTGATAGGTATGGTTAAGAACAATACCAAAGTACTGCTCAAGCGCCTCTACATAGCGTTCATCATCGGGCAATATTGTTTCTTCCACCACGCCATTTGATGTAACTTTTAACGTTGAGTTAAGTAGTGTCACAATACCATTTTTAGTTGGCTTCGCTGCGATTCGAGATCCAGTGAACACCGATTTAGAATTGGTCGAGGTAAAGTAATTACCCATTTCAATATCCGCTTGACACACATATGCCAAATCAAGGCTATAAAGATCCTGCCAATCTTGTTGATCTTTAACTTGTAACATGACACCAAATTGACGGCTTTCAATAATTCTAAATACTTGCAAGTCAGTTGAAAACTCTTGATTTAATACCAATGGGATGGGCTCTCTTGGGGTTTGAGACCCGAAACCAGCATCTACGATCCACTGTTCACCTTCTAGTTCCACCAGCGAAATCTGATGGGTACGCCCTGATGGCTCACCACTTAAATGAACTCGCCCTAGGAGTGGTCGAACACTAAAACCAATGGTTTGAAGTACATCCAACAGTAAGCCATTAAGTTCAAAACAGTAACCTCCTCGTTGCTGAGAAAGTAGCTTATCTTGCATGTTTTTAGCCGAAATCTTGACTTCATTTCCAAGAACAATATCAAAATTTTCGAACGGAATATGTCTATGTTGTGCTTGATGTATTATTTTGAGAAACTGTAAACTCTTCTCACCGTTTTGAATAAATTCTGAGTTCACTAAACCGACTCGATTCCAATAATCATTCAACTCACTGTTCTGCATAATATAATTACAATCCCTACGTCATATCGACTTGATTACTATCGAACAATTATTCAAATGGTTGATTATACTAACTTCCGATGTATGCTTCTAATGCTAGAACACCATGCTAAAAATGCGCAAACTTATTTTACAAGCAGGCGAATTACAAAAGACCAAATAATGACACAGGATTTCTAGTGTGCGTTGAAGTGGTTCAGTGAGTTGAAAGTAGCTTCTTGAGACGACATCTAGCTAGTCTCTTGTTGAAACGCTTCTAAAACACTTCTTAAAACAATAGCACCTTCAAAAACTAACTGGTGCTACCGTTCAAGATGCAGGCTCTTTCGATTTAATTCTTTGAACTGATTATCCAATACTGAAAGCGAAAGCTTGTAAATGCGTTATGGCACAGCATGGAATTCAAGTCCATCAGCCACGACCATAATACAATCCATCCCCGCTGCGTGAGCCGCTTGCAGGCCAAGATAGGTATCTTCAAACACAACACATCGCTTAGGCTCTACACCGAGTCGCTGAGCAGCTAATAAGAAAGTATCAGGGTTTGGTTTATGATTATCGACATCAGAAGCAGTCACGACAGTATCAAACAGTGGTAAGACACCTGAACTTTCGAGTAACTTCAACGCTGTTTCACTCATGCTCCCTGTTCCAATCGCGGTTTTTTTGATGCCTTGGTAGTGCTTTAAAATATTGTAAGTCGAATCGATAATGCCGCCATGGTCTTCAAAATGAATGAATGTTTCCATTTTATGTTTTGCGACTTCTTTCGGATCCAATTCCAAACCATATTTTCGATTAATCTCTACGACTATTTTGGAGCTTGGCATTCCACCCAAACCATGAAGCCAATCTAAACAAATGTCGAATTGATAGTGCTTGGCTGTTATTGCCCATGCTTCGAGATGGGCAGGCATGGTGTCAAGCAAGGTTCCATCCATGTCGAAAATCAACGCGTCATAATGAGTTTCGATGTGACTTACTGCGATAAATTTGTCTGCGACAACACTGTCTTCGATATTAAACATCTTCTTCTTCCATTCGTATTAGTTTGATTTAATGGCGATTGCGAGCATCTACATTCAGTCTCGCCACGTATCGAAACAACAGCCTATCACCAAATTCATTAATGTAATTTGATCTATCCGGCTACCCTGCACGTAATCTTGAATTCAAGCTTTGCTCTCACTTTTAACCAAGACTAATTATGGTCGACAAAAACGTGCCCTCATTTCACATGGATTCCTGAATAAAAATCCGATGACCTTTCGTTCCCTGAGAATAAATTAAAATTATCAAAATTAACCTTCAAGCTTGATACACCAAGCTATTGAGTACCATCTCATTAGTAATAACATGGTCAACAAATGAACATTAAATTGGAATTTCCTCCATTGTTCATCTATTTAAAAGTAGGGACAAATAAAAATAATAGGGAATTCACTATGGCAAAATCGTTGATTTACACGCTGCCACTACTGGTACTTGCTACACCTGTAATAGCGGAGGATGAATCTGGTTCATCACAGCCTCAACGGGCCCAAACCGTGACAGATATTATTGACCGACCCGGTGTTCTAACGCCTGCTGGTAATGTTGGGTTTGAAGTTTCACTGGGTTACACACAAAACTCATCAAATAAAGTTTCAGTCATTGGCTATACTATTTTGCCAACATTGATCGTAGGTCGTATTGAGGTCAGTGATACAGATAGAACCACGTTAACAGCGGGCTTCACCACGCGTTACGGCCTAACCAATGCAACAGAGCTTGAGTTACGGGTACCTTTTGTTTATCGAAATGACCAAATCTCTACCCGTCCTATACAAGATGGTTCTTCCGGCAATACTATCAATGCAGATATCGATGGTGGTGGCTTAGGGGACATTGAGTTCGCAATACGACATCAATTTAATTTTGATACGACCCCTTATTGGATTGGTGGTCTTAGAGTCAAATCAGACACAGGTAAATCTCCCTACGACATTGACATTGATCCAACCTCAAACTCTCTAACAGACGCCCCAACAGGTTCTGGTTTTTGGAGTATCGAGCCAAATATTTCAATGGTTTACCCAACCGATCCTGCTGTGTTATTTGCCAACCTTTCTTATATCTATAATTTCAAAGACGATGTTGATTTAGGCGGTCAATCCGCAGAAATTGATTTAGGTGACACCATTTCTATTGGTGGTGGCCTCGGTTTCGCGATCAACCCCGATCTTTCCTTATCTATTGGGCTAACTCACCGTACTATTCTTGAAAGTAAAATTAACGGTTCTAGAGGCGACGAAGCCAAACTTCTCCAGCTTGATACGCTAAACTTTGGTATCAACTATGCGATTAGCCCAACCTCATCGATCAATATCAATGCACAAGCTGGGCTTACTGAGGACAGTCCTGATTTCCAGCTCACGGTTAGAGCACCATTTAGTTTTTAGTGAGCGGCTTAGTATCATCTAGAAGTTTATATTGTAGAGAAACTTCAAGTTTAAAGAGATTTAGAGTTTAAAGCGTTTTGCAGTTTTGCAAATTTTAAGACCAATAAAAAGAGCCAAACATCTGTTTGGCTCTTTTGCGTTTTCATTATTCAACCGTAATTTAAATCAACAAACTCGTTATCTATTGTGGTTATTGCAAATGCAATTGTAACGCTTGCTGTAGCTTACTGTTGCTTTCTAATTGTTTAATAACCCCACCAACCTGCGCATCAATATTAATGACAGTCCCTAATCCAAGAACAGTGCCATCCAAAGAGTTTTGGATGATTCTTGATATTGCGGTTGGGTCAATCCCCAAGTTTGGCATGCTTACTTGAGTAAACGTCGGTGCCGTTGGAGCCGTTGGCGGCGTTACGACAGGAGTCGTTGCTCCGCCTCCATTACCGCCATTATTCGCTGGGGTACTTGCTACCGAAGATCCTGCATTACCACTTCCATTTCCTCCAGTTGGCGTTGATGGCACAGACGGAGTTGGTGTAGTAGGTGCTGCTGGCGTACTCGGTGACACAGGGGTTGGTATCTCAATTGTGTTATTTTGTCCAATTTGGACAACTGTAACAAAGGTCTCCTCAATCGGTTTGGTCGCGATTAATTGACCATTTTGAATGAGCAAATTGGCGATTTCATTAGTAAATAATGTATCACCATTGATGGATGTAGCTATGTTTAATCCAATATTGATGAAAAAATCATCATCAAAACTGAACCCAGCACGATAACTTGCTAACTCGTGACTTTCCAAAGGTTCAAGTCGATCAAGGTGAGGTAAGGCAGCTAATGTCGAGCTTGATAAACAAGCACAAAGCACACCTCCTACCCAAGTTAAATTGGACATGATTAGTATTCTCCACTTTCTGGCAGTGTGATACTGAACACGCCTAAGGAATCCCGAGGGATACCAGCTGCAAGTGGTGAAGGCGCATATAACGTATAGTTGTCATCGGAAATATAACCGTTCTTTGCCACATCGGTATAATTACGAATTAAAAGAACAATACCAGAATAGTACTGCTCAAAATCGCTATACCTCATTTTTACGGTTCCTCGCGACGGGTCACCTAAAATGACCGAATGACTATTCATGCCTTTAATCACCACAAAGTGCATATAGCCATCAAAATTCACTAACGTGATACCAGGCACCGCAATGTCTCGCATTTTAGCTAAGGGAATTTTAAAGCCATCCGCTTTATATCCAAGTGTTTCTAAATACTCTTTCATATCAAGTAGTGAGAAACCACTTTTCTTAATCTTACTTTGGTTTCCTCTCTCATACATCGCTTTGAAAATCGTGTCTTCATCGGCAGGATTTTCATAGTGGTAAGTCAGAAGAGACGCTACAGCAGCAGAGCCACAACTAAAATCAAATTGCTGACGGATTACATCACCAAACATCATTTCCTTGTAGCTCTTGACTTGCACTGAGTAAGCGCCTCGATTCGGCATATAATCAAGTGCAACAGAGGATGCTGAAAAAACCAGCATCCCCATTGCTAACATTCGCGAAAGATCCATATCATTTAAGTGTCAGGTTTACGACCATTGAGTTTTGAATGAGGACATTATTACCTGTGTTTTGGATGACACTGGTGACTCCTGAACTAGCAGCTAATGCTCCTGCTGCTATGACGTTATCACCATTCACCGTATTCAAGGCTGTATTGCCCGCACTCAAACCTGCAATTTCCGAAGACGCTGTCACACTATCAATATCAATTACGTACTGACCTCCACGAGAGCTATCCATTGTTTCTTCGGATAGCTCTAGTTCGTTCGTCAGCACTAGATCTGCTGCATAAGCATTTGCCATTAACAAGCTACTTAATGCGATTAGTGCTAAGCGCATGACATTCTCCAGTTTTACTTAGTGAATACAGACGCGTTAGTCACAACAGATTGTTGAACCATAGAGTTCGCACCGGCATTTTGACCGACTGTTGTAATACCTGCTGCGCCACCAAATCCGTCCATTGAGTTCGTGTTACGTACGCTTACACCTGCACCCGCACATTTACCACAACCGCGTCCTTTATACATAGAACCCGCTTCACCGTACTCAGTAGACACTTTGGTAATTGAACCTTCAAGATCTGACTTCGCAACCACCATATCAACTTCAAAGTTCAACTCATGCTTAGTCATCGTATTTGTAGTTGTCGTGTTTGCACTACCATTCCAAGTTTTGTTGTTGTCGTTACCACCACCAGATGTGGTGTTAGCGCTGTTTTTCCAACTCATGTTGCCATCATCACCATTTTCTTCAGTGGTGTTGTTGTCATTACCGGCACCATTGTGGTTGTTATCATTACCGCCACCAATATTTGCAGTATTGTTGTCGTTACCAGCACCGTTATTGTTGTTGTCGTTACCACCACCTACATTTGAGGTATTGTGGTCGTTACCGCCACCAATATTTGCAGTGTTGTTATCATTACCAGCACCATTATTATTGTTGTCGTTACCGCCACCTACATTCGAGGTGTTGTTGTCATTACCAGCGCCATTGTTGTTGTTGTCGTTACCACCACCAATGTTCGCTGTGTTATGGTCATTACCAGCACCATTATTATTGTTGTCGTTACCACCACCTACATTTGAGGTGTTGTTGTCATTACCAGCGCCGTTGTGGTTATTGTCATTACCACCACCAATATTTGCAGTGTTATTGTCATTACCCGCACCGTTATGGTCATTACCAGCACCGTTATGGTCATTACCACCACCTACATTTGAGGTGTTGTGGTCATTACCACCACCAATGTTTGCGGTGTTATGGTCGTTACCCGCACCATTATGATCATTACCAGCACCTACATTTGAGGTGTTATTACTTAACACGTCGTTGTGACTTTTATAGTCATTATGACCACCACCACCTGCCAATGCTGAACCACTCATCACCAATGCTGCCATTGCGATAGCTAGACCTGTTTTCTTAAGATTCATAACATTCACTCCGTTGTATATCCTTGTCTGAATTATTCGATTCTTGCTCGAAAGCAAACTGAGTATAGGTAGGGCTCGAGATGCATAATTCTCACAATTGAGACAACACGACTAGCTGTCGAGATAAGGACCAAAACGGAATAACAAGGGGAGTAAGTTACTTTCGTAAAATCATGTGGTTATGAAAAATATTCAAATTAATCATGATGATAGTATGAACCTAATTGTGAGATTGGTTGTATTGAAAGCTTATCTATTCCAAGAATAACCTCGCACTTTTCTCAAAATAGTTTTCAGATAAAGAATCAAAAAGAACACGACACGGCGAAATATCAATAAATTAATGGCACTTAGTTGTAATAAAGGATGCCATCCTAGATAAACGATCTAATACTTACGTTTACATGTAATGACATTTATATCACTACCATTAATGATATTTGCGCGTCATACGCCAATATTGCTTATACTTTACCCAGTCTCTTAAATAAAACTATCGTTAACTTCTTTTATTCATTATTAAAACTGACAATGGAGCCAGTCGGTATGCCACTCAAAAACCTTGTAATACTTGGCGAAAAGAATCTTCAAGCAAGTCTCATTGAGCAGCAGCTAGAACAAAATGTTGAAGCCAATATCATCATCGAACCCCACCACCAGCTTTCCGATGTCTGCGGTGAATCCGTCATTGATTTGGTGTTGATTGATTTTGATTACTTAGAGCAACTTTTCTCACAGGATGCGTTACCTAATTTTGACCTTTTAGGCGTTAATCTATTAGTTCATAACGTACCAACAGAGAAGTTGGATCACGCTTTTATTTATTGGCGTTCCATAAAAGGATTGTTACTTAACTCAGCTCCAATAAAGCATTTGTGTGAAAGTGTTCTGTACATATTGAAAGGAGGACTCTGGTTACCACGAATATGTTTAGAAAAACTGGTTATGCTCAAACGAGATCCAAGCTTGCAGCGTTGTGCAATGTACGATTCACTAACCTCTCGTGAAAGACAAGTATTAGACCAACTCACCAATGGACATTCAAATAAGCAAATTGCCAACCAACTCTTCTTATCTGAAAGCACCGTAAAGTCACACATCTACAAAATCTACCGAAAACTTGATATCCATAAACGTAGAGAAGCCGTTAATATTGCGAAAGTCGTAAACAATCACCCTCCAATCTCAGGACGTGATTTATCTTAAGTTACCGCAAAAAAACGTATCATTAGTGCTGGCGAAGACATTGCATCGCCAGCACTTTAGTTAACCTAGATAACCACACATTTATTCATCATCTAGTGGGACTAGTTTTGTGCTTCCTCCATGAAATTTTTCACGCTTACGTTGCACCAACGCATAAAAACCGGGGATTAGAAACGTTCCCGCCAGCAGCACACAGAGTAAACCGCCGATTAGTGAAACTCCGAGTGAGTTTTGACTGATATGCCCGGCACCGGAAGCAAAGAGTAATGGAAAAATCCCTAAGATAAACGACCAAGAGGTCATGTTCACCGCTCGAAAACGCAACATCCCTCCTTTAACCGCTGCCTCATCAATACTCATTTCACGCTCTTCCCTCTCTTGCTTAGCAAACTCGACAATCAAAATCGCATTTTTTGCAGCAAGTGCTATCAAGAGTACCAATCCTATTTGTGCATAAAGATTGAGTGGGATCCCCGCTAAATTGAGCGCTAAAAACGATCCCAATGTGGCAACGGGTACCACCAGAATAATCGCTAACGGAATCGCCCAACTCTCATATTGAGCCACCATAAACAGGTAAATGAAGATAAGCGCTAATGCAAAAGCGTAAATCGCTTGATTACCCGCTAATACTTCCTGATACGCCATTCCAGTCCATTCATATTGGTAGCCTTGTGGCAGTACTTGAGCAGCAACACGCTCCATGGCTGCAATTGCATCACCACTAGAGTAGCCATCAGCCGGTTGCCCCTGGATACTTGCACTGCGATACATGTTATAGCGCCACGCTACATCCGGCTCGAAGACTTGCTCATAAGTAACCAAGGTACTTAGCGGCACCATCTCCCCACCCGAAGTACGAACATGAAAACGCTCAAGATCATCCATACTACTGCGATGTTCACTATCTGCCTGCATCGTCACACGGAAGTTTTTACCAAACATAGTAAAGTCATTAACGTACAAGGAGCCAAGATTACCTTGTAATGTTTGGAAAATGCTGGATAAAGGCACGCCAAGCTGTTTGGCTTTTTCGCGATCGATATCTACATAGTAATGAGGAACGTTGGCACGAAATGTACTGAACGTGTAAGCGATTTCAGGTTGCTGATTAGCTTTTTGAATGACTTGATTCATCACCATTTGTAAATCATTTCGGCTACGCCCGAGCGCATCTTCCAAAATGAAATCAAAACCTGATGCTGCTCCCATGCCCGGAACCGCTGGCGGTCCCATTGCAAACACAATCGCTTGTGGTAGTGTTCTAGCCGCTTCGGCATTAATCCGTTGAGCAATAGCACTGGCGGAATGTTCCCCACTTAAAGCATTGCGCATTTCCCAGTCATGTAACTTTATAAACAAGGATGCACCATTCGATGCTGCTGCTCCCGTCATAAAGGCAAAGCCATTGGCAACTGTCACGCCATCGACACCGGGTTCTTGTTCCACCAACGCCATAAGATCTTGAGTAACCGCTTCCGTGCGAGATAGCGAAGCCGAATCAGGCAACTGCACATTAACCAGCAAAATACCTTTATCTTCTTGTGGTACGAATGCCGTGGACGTCGTCTTTGCAAAGAAAGTCACTGCCGCCAACGCCACCACAAAAAAAGCCGCTAGTAATAAGGATTTCTTAACCAAATAGCCCGCTACTTGACCATATTTGTTGGTAACTGACTCTAATCCTCGGTTAAATGCGCGGAACCAGTTGGATGTATTACCACCGCCTTGTTTCAATACTAACGAACACAATGCCGGAGATAGCGTCAATGCATTGATGGATGAAATAACCACAGCAATACAGATTGTCAACGCAAACTGGCGATACATGATTCCTGTAATACCCGGCAGCATAGCGACTGGAATAAACACCGCTAATAGAACCAAGGTTGAGGTAATGATTGGACCCGTCACCTCTTTCATTGCCAGCAAGGTCGCTTTACGAGGAGTGATCGTCGGGTCTTTTGCCATGGTTGTATCAACATTTTCGATGACCAGAATGGCATCATCAACCACAATGCCGATAGCGAGAATTAAACCAAACAATGTGACGGTATTAATGGTAAACCCCGTCATTTGCATGATGGCAAAAGTACCAATCAGTGAAACTGGAATAGCAACAACGGGGATGAGTGTAGCTCGTCCGCTCCCTAGAAACAGATAGGTCACCGCGATCACCAGTAAGATGGCCTCAATCAAGGTTTTAATTACCCCTTTAATCGATTCGGCGACGAACAACGTCGTGTCGTAACTGGTTTCGTAACTCATCCCATCAGGAAAATTGACACTCAGATTTTCTAATAGATCCATCACCGCTTGACCACTTTCCAATGCATTGGCATCAGATTGAAGTGACAACGCTACGATAGAAGCATCCTGTCCACGGAATAAACCACTGCCGTCGTAGAACTTCTTACCCAACTCAACTCTGGCAACATCAGCCAAATAAACACTGGAACCATCAGAATTTGCTCTTAAAACGACCTTTTCAAATTCCTCAACCGATTCTAATCGCCCTTTGGCCACCAGATTAAACTGTACTTCCTGCGCATCATTATATGGTGCAGCGCCGATTCGCCCTGCTGCTACTTGGACGTTTTGCTCAGCCAATGCGGCGTAAACATCTGAAGTAGTGAGATGTAAGTTAGCCATCTTTTCCGGATCAAGCCACACGCGCATTGCGTATTCGCCACCACCAATCACATTAACTTCACTGATGCCTTTAACCCGTGCCAATTGATCTTTTACATTCAAATTAATGTAGTTAATCAGAAACTGGTCATCGAATTTGCCATCCGGTGAATAGAAGTTCAGCACCATCAAAAGATCAGGAGAACGCTTTTTGACCGTCACGCCAACCATGCGAACTTCTTGAGGCAGTTTTGACTCAATTTGAGATACTCGGTTTTGAACATTCACCTGAGCCATATCAGGGTCCGTACCGACATCAAAGGTCACATTCAAACTGTATGAGCCATCATTCGCGCTCTTTGATGACATATAAATCATATTTTCGACACCATTGACTGATGTCTCTATTGGATCAGCGATCGCTTGTTCGACTGTTTCTGCACTGGCGCCTGTGTAGTACGCGTTGACGCTCACTGATGGAGGGCTAATCTTGGGATATTCCGCAACAGGGAGAATGGCAAGGGAAATCAAGCCAGCCAAAGTCAAAATGATTGATATCACCAAGGCAAATTTAGGACGTTGAATAAAAAAACGACTGAGCATTTATCCCCCTTTATGGTTTTCAGTGGCTGGTGAATCTATACGAACAGACACACCATTGCGCACACGCTGTAAGCCTTGAGTAATGATCGTATCTTGCCTATCAAGACCACTGGTGACGATCACGCCTTGATCGAGTTGAGGTCCTAATGTGACATTATGTCGCTCAGCAACATACTCTTGCTCAATCATGCCATCACTAACTGCAACCATCACAAAGTGCCCCTCAAGATCCGTTTGAACCGCCTTTCTAGGCACAACGATAACGTCATGCTGCTCTTTCTCGCGAAGTTCAACCCGAATATGTTGGCCAGGAAGTAAGCGATGTTCTGGGTTAGGAACTACAGCCCGCATAGCAATGGTTCCCGTGTTTACATCAATACGATTACCCAAATAATCTAACTCTCCCAGTTGTTCAAAAACTTGCCCATTTTCCAAGATCACGCGAACTTCAACCGCATTCGCTTCACTGTCTGCATCTCCATGAACACGATCCATGCCAAGCTCTAACCGCTCACGCTCACTGACACTAAAGCTGGTATGCACAGGGTCTAAGCTAACGATGGTGGTCAAAATACCCGACTGCGGAGAGACTAAATCACCAATACTGACCATACTTTCGCTAATGCGACCAGAAAAAGGAGCGCGAATTTGGGTATAGGATAAATTGACTTCGGCAAGTTTAAACTGCGCATTCGCCGCTTTCACTTGTGCCTCTGAACCTAAAAGATTAGCGGTTAAGGCATCGAACTCCGACTGAGAGATACTCCCTTGTGGCAACAAAGTTTTGCCTCTTTCAAAATCGAGCTGTGCCTTTTTAAGATCGGCATTGGCTTGTGCTATCGAAGCGCGAGCACTGGCGAGTTGAGCCTGAAAAGATGAGGGTTCAATTGTGTACAGCAGTTGCCCTTTTTCAACCATTTGCCCTTCTTCAAATTCACGAGATTTCAAATAACCAGAAACTTGTGCGAGGATGGTTGTGTCTTCTACCGCTTGAACGCGGCCAATGTAGGATTTACTTTGATGGTGGGAGGTTGTCGTGACCTGCTTCGCTATAACCAAAGGAATAGCAACATCCTGTTGGCTTTCTTCCTTTTCACCGCAACCAACCAAAAATAGCGAACTTGATAAAGCGGTTATAAGTAATGTTCTTTTCATAAATAGACCATTAGATAAAGTGTATTGATGTGATATCAAAACCTTATCTAACGGTCTTCGCTACTATGTCCGAGAATTATCAAGCTCGAGTACAGTATTGTTTCAACTTGTTACTTTTGATGAATTTCTATTTAGCACTAACTGGTGACGCAGTTTTACCGGAGACTCCCATGTATAAACTAATTCTGTGGCATGAGTCCCACAAGGTGCTTTCCACAAACGTTCCAATGAGTGTGTTCCACCAACATGTTCATAGAAGTCTACGGCTTGTTGGTTTTCAGCTAACACCTCAAGATACACACCATTTTCTGGGAAATACTGTTCTAACCACAGTCCGATTTCTTCCAGTAATTTACGCCCTAGACCTTTGCCTCGACATTTTGAGTTCACGTGTAAGGCATCGATGATGGACCCTTTCTCAAAGTCATGGTTACCAAAGGCGCAGACAAAACCTAGCAGCTCATCTTGTTCCTTAATAATAATCACATGTTGGTTAAAAGGTGGGTTGATTAGTCGAGTTTGCCAAACGGCAGAACGCTCATCTAACACGTCATGGCTTAAATATTCATCGCCCAAAATTCCGCGATAATAGGTTTGCCAACTTTTTGCGTGAAGCTGGGCAATTTGCTCAAAATCACTATATTCGGCTATTTTTATTTCCATTATTGGTTCCCTTCTTACTTCCTGTAAGGATTTGCTCGCTATTCATACTATTCATTAGTTAATCAAAAGCCAAACATTCTATTCACATTCTTCAATAATTTTCGTTTGACTTACAGTTGTTCGCTGATATTCTAGCGAACATCTGTTAGCTGAATGGAAGTCCTCAGATGTCACAAACCCAAAAACCACCATTTATTTGGTTGAATGTTCTAATATTTTTGTCTTCATTTCTTGTCGCTGTGATCGGTGTCCCATGGTTTGGCATTGAACACGGTTTTCACGCCGAGCACTGGTTGTGGCTAGTGGTTGCGTTTTCGTTTACCAATTTATCGATCACAGCAGGTTATCACCGTCTTTGGTCACACAAAACCTATGAAGGCCATTGGTTAATACGCTTTATTTTTGCGTTAGGTGGCGCTTTTGCACTTCAAAATAGTGCACTTCATTGGAGCTCAGATCATCGAGTCCATCACAAGCATGTCGATAAGAATGATGTCGACCCATATTCCGCCAAACGTGGATTTTGGTTCTCCCACATTGGTTGGATGCTGCGTCACTACCACAGAGAAACTTACTCTGATTACAGCAACTGTCGTGATTTACAAAAGGATCCTATCGTGATGTGGCAACATAAATATTATGTTCCACTTGCTATCGCAACCAATGTTGGTATTCCACTGCTACTAGGCATTATTTATAACGATATCTGGGGCATGTTATTGATGGTCGGCGTCGTTCGTTTGGTTTTGTGTCATCACACCACTTTCTTCATTAACTCTCTGGCACATATTTGGGGAACACAACCTTACACCGATAAAAATACCGCTCGTGATAATGGTATTTTAGCCTTTTTCACGTTTGGTGAGGGTTACCACAACTACCACCATATTTTTGAAAATGATTACCGTAATGGCATTCATTGGTGGCAATACGACCCGACCAAATGGCTAATAAAAACTTGTTCTTGGCTAGGATTGGCGAAAAAACTGCGCATTACACCGCCATTGAAAATAGAAAAGGCACGGGCTAAGAAGTCACTTACTGAAGCGACAGAAAAAATACGTACCTTACCGAACAGTACACAGCTTAGCGATGCGTTAAATAAAGAGTTTGATACCCTAGTTCAAAGGTTGTCTGACTACTATGACGTTAAGAAACAAGTCATTGAGAGTAAAACCAATGATATTGTGAAAAAGTATGAACATTCGATCTTACAGCTACGTTATCAGCAGATAAAATCAGACTTACAACAACAACAGCGTCATTGGGAAATGCTCATGGCACGATATGCCTAATTGACAAGTTAACGCTTTACCGCCCTTATTTTGAAATTCAGGTTTATTCAATATAAGGGCGCTTTATTTTTTGCCACTTCAGACCCAGTCGCGTCATCCGCCCGTCACATTATCCAATTCCATCTTGAAATAGTGAAAATACATTAATACTGACTCGATATAAATGAGATTAACGTCATACTATTTTTTCGTTCTATATTGCAAATCAATGCTCTTTTTTATCTCATTTTTGGAAATTATCTTTTAGTATAAATGCCATAATCATCAACAAACCCTACTTTAACCATTTGAATAATAAAAACTTATTGAGAAATTAACGATGTACCAATAAAAATAATTTAATTTATATCTGAGCTTGGTCCTCGATTGAGTTCTTTATTGTCTCTAAACTGGAGGCTCGCTATTAATAAGCAGTGAACTACGAATAAGGACATTCATGAACAATCACCCTCTAATCAACCAGTTTATCGATGTTGTCGGTTCAGAGAATGTTCTGACCGAAGACAAAAAAACCGAGTACTACCGTTCCGGCTTTCGTTCTGGACGAGGTGAAGCCTTAGCCGTACTCTTCCCCTCCACACTTATTGAGCAGTGGAAGCTATTACAAATTGCGGTTGATGGAAATTGCATCATTATTATGCAGGCTGCTAAAACCGGTCTTACTGAGGGTTCTGCGCCAAGTGGTAGTGATTATGATCGCGATGTTGTCATCATCAATATCACTCGAATTAACACACTCCATCTCATTGATGAGGGTAAACAAGCAATCAGCCTACCCGGTTGTAGTTTACACAAACTTGAAAAAACACTGAAGTCGGTCAACCGAACCCCTCACTCAGTTATCGGCTCTTCTTCAATTGGTGCCACAGTGGTCGGGGGGATTGCCAATAATTCCGGTGGCGCATTGGTCAAACGTGGCCCGGCATATACCGAGTTGGCTCTTTATGCTCAAGTGAATAGCAAGGGAGAATTACAACTCATCAATCACCTAGGGATCGATGGATTAGGTTCAACCCCAGAAGAGATTCTCCACAATGTCGAACACGGTAAATTTGACGTAACTCAGATTCAGCACGATGACAGAATGGCATCCGATCGTGAATACCAAGAGCGGGTTCGTGATGTGGATTCAGAGACTCCATCAAGATTTAATGCTGACCAAAGACGCCTTTTCGAAACCAGTGGCTGTGCTGGCAAGCTTGCCGTTTTTGCGGTTCGGGTCGACAGCTACCCTGTCGCGCAAAAAGAACAAATTTTTTATATCGGAACAGATGATCCACAAAAACTGACCGACCTGAGACGCCATATGCTGGCAAACTTTGCTCAGTTGCCTGAAATGGGTGAATACATGCACCGTGATATTTTCAATCTCGCTCAGGTGTATGGCAAGGATGTATTCCTCTCGATTCATCATCTTGGCACCGACAACTTACCTAAGTTCTTTGCATTAAAGGCAAAAGTCGAAAGTCTGCTCGAACGGCTACCTTACGTATCAAAAACTTTACCCGACACTACTCTCTATTATCTGAGTAAGTTATTTCCACAGCACTTACCTGAAAGGATGCTGACTTTCCGCGATCAGTACGAACATCATTTGATTCTCAAAATGAGTGACGAGGGAATCAAAGAGGCCGAGCTTTACCTAGATGAGTGGAGTCAGCAGCAAGGTGCCGATTACTTTGCGTGTAGCGCAGATGAGGGGAAAAAGGCTCTATTACATCGCTTTGCTGCCGCGGGCGCTGCTATTCGATATGGAACCATTCACGCTAAGGATGTAGAAGATATTCTTGCCCTTGATATCGCTCTGCGCCGCAATGACCCTGACTGGGTCGAAAAATTGCCAAAAGAGATATCTGAACAATTGGTGATGGGACTCTACTATGGCCACTTTATGTGCCATGTGTTCCACCAAGATTATATTTTCAAAAAAGGGGCTGATACCAAGAAAATTAAAGCGCAAATGCTTGAGCTATTATCACAAAAAGGGGCGAAATACCCAGCGGAGCACAATGTGGGCCATCTCTATGAAGCTGAGCAATCATTGCAAGATTTTTACCACCAGTTAGACCCGACAAATACGTTTAATCCGGGCATTGGAATGATGAGCAAATACAAACGCAATTGCAGCTGCTGCCACTGATATTGTGTCATTAAAGTACTATGGCTAAAGCATCGCTAGCACGGGTATATCTTGGGGTAGTTGGTTTTGGTCGTGGTTGTTTTGGTCGTGGTTTGTTTTACTAACGCAGTAGCCAAGCTTAAGTGCGTAAATCGGCAAATCAGCAAATCAGTAAAGACTAAAAAGTACAAAAAAGGCTCCATCTCGGAGCCTTTCTTCTATTACAAAATAGATTTTATCAATACTATTTCATGATACGAGCTCTAAAGCTACGACCTTTCATTTTACCGTTTTGAAGAGATTGCTCAGCCAACTTAACGACTGAGTTATCAACGGCTACGTAAGAAACCATCGCTAATATATTGATTTTACCAATCAATTTACCATCAATGCCCGCTTGTTTAGTCAGCGTACCTAAGATATCACCAGCGCGAACTTTTTGTTTCTTGCCACCTAGAATCTGAATAGTACGCATTGCTGGGTAATGTGGTTTGTATTCTGTCGGTTCTGGTAGAGTCGCTGGATGAGCTTCAATACCCATGTACTCTTCAATACGAGCGATGCGATGTAGCTCTTTCTCACTATAGAAAGTAATTGCTACACCTTTTGAACCCGCACGACCAGTACGACCAATTCGGTGTACGTGTACTTCAGGATCGCGTGATAATTCAAAGTTGAATACCGCATCCAAATTGTCTACGTCCAGACCACGTGCCGCTACATCCGTTGCAACAAGAATTGAAATACTCTTGTTAGCAAACATAGTTAACGCTTGCTCACGCTCACGTTGCTCCATATCACCATGCAGTTCAATCACGCTAAAACCACGGTGATGCAGTTCGTCAGTCACGTTTTGAACTTCTTTTTTGGTATTACAGAAGATCACTGAAGACTCAGGGCGAAGCGTTAGCAATAAAGCATTCAATGCTTCGTCACGGTCTTCTTGAGTTTCAACTTGGTAAAAACGTTGTTCAATCGTTGATGTCTCGTGAGTCGATTCCACTTTCACCATTTCTGGTTCTTGCATCACTTTCGCAGCAATCTTTTCGATTTCTTTAGGGAAAGTAGCACTAAATAGTAGTGTCTGGCGTTGAACTGGTGCATGAGAAATGATCGCATCTAGCGCATCTTGGAAGCCCATATCAAGCATACGGTCTGCTTCATCAAGTACTAGCGTATTTAGCTCGTCTAGGTTGATACGGCCTCGTGTCATGTGGTCAAGAATACGGCCCGGTGTACCCACTAAGATGTGTGCACCGTGCTCCAATGAACCAATTTGTGGTCCCATTGGCATACCACCACATAGCGTCAGTACTTTAATGTTATGAATACCACGTGCCAATGTACGAATTTCAGTCGCAACTTGATCCGCTAATTCACGTGTAGGACACAGTACTAATGACTGCACACGGAAACGTTGCACGTTCAGGTTGCTAAGCACACCTAATGCAAACGTTGCTGTTTTACCAGAACCGGTTTTGCCTTGACCAATCACGTCTTTACCTTCAAGCACTAGAGGCAGACTTTGAGCTTGAATCGGCGTCATTTGGGTGTAGCCCAAAGAATCTAGAGTGGTAATCAATTCAGGCTTAAGAGAAAGCGTAGTAAACGGAGCAGTCAAAATGGTGTCCTTAATGGAAATTTTTGGTATAGGGGCGCGTACTATACCGAGTTATTGTGAAATAAAAACAAAAACCGCTTTCAATGAAGCGGTTTAATAAAAATTTAGTGTGTTAGCTTAACGTAAACCATGTAAGAACTCAGCACGTGTTGCTGGGTTGCTTTTAAAAATCCCGCCAAGTGCAGTTGTAGTCGTGACACTCGTTGCATCCATCACCCCACGTGATTTCACGCAATAATGAGTCGCATCAATAGTGACGGCAACATCATCGGATTCCAACAATGTCTGTAATGCCACCAAAATTTGCTGCGTCATACGCTCTTGAACCTGCGGACGCTGAGCAAAAAAGCGAACAATGCGATTGATCTTAGAAAGACCAATAATTTTTCCACGAGGAATATAAGCAACAGCGGCGCGACCATCAATCGTAACTAAATGGTGTTCGCAAGTACTGGTTACAGTGATGTCTTTCACACGAACCATTTCACTCACGTTCATTTTGTTTTCGATAACGGTAATTTTAGGAAAGTTGGTATAATCCAAACCTGAGAAAATTTCGTCCACATACATTTTTGCGATGCGCTGTGGCGTTTCTTCTAAACTATCATCCGTAAGATCAAGTTCCAATAGCGTTAATATTTCACGCATATGGTGCTGAATTTTTTCTTTTTTCTCTTCACGGCTAATTTGGTTTGGCGCCATAGGCGTTTCTAAACCACGTTGATGTAAGGCGGCTTTCACCAATTGTGCAGACTTGCTAAGACCTGACATTCCACTTCCTCTTAACTAACCCCTTAACGGCGGGTGGTAAGGATACTCGGATTCAATATGAATTACATCCCTAATTTCTTTGATGATTTGATACCTTGTTCATCACTTTTTACGAGTTCAACAAAGTGAATTATTGCCAAGGCAGAATTTATGATAAAGTTCACTCAAATTATAATACGTTAGGAAATCATCATGGGCTGCTGTGACGCTCCAGGCTTAATGCCTCTCGAAGATGCGATGGAAAACATGCTATCGCGGATTAAACCTATCCAAACCACATTACGTTTACCAGTCGCTGAAGCTTTGGGCTTCGTTTTGGCTGAAGATATCTTGTCGCCGATTTTCGTACCACCTTTTGATAATTCTGCAATGGATGGATATGCCATTCGTATTGCAGACCTTGCACAGTCAACAACGCTGCCAATGGCGGGTAAATCATTTGCAGGTCAACCGTTCGATGGTGAATGGCCTGTAGGCACATGTATCCGCATCATGACTGGCGCTAAAATCCCAGAGGGTTGTGACGCCGTCATCATGCAAGAAAATACCGAAGTCACTGAACACGGTATTCAGTTTAATCAAACTGACGTTAAGCCTCAAAACAATATCAGACCAACAGGTGATGACATCAACCTTGGTGATTTGGTCTTGCCGCAAGGTGCGCGATTAACTCCTCGTGATATTCCAATGATCGCAACGCTCGGTGTTAGCCATGTCACTGTGGTTCGTAAACCTAAAGTCGCGTTCTTCTCTACTGGTGATGAATTAAAACCGTTAGGTGAGCCATTAGAAGATGGTCAAATCTACGACAGCAACCGCTATGGCATTAAACCGCTTATCGAAAACTTTGGCTGTGAAGCGATCGATCTGGGTATCATTCCTGATTGCCCTGAAACTTTAAAAGCGACATTCGAACAGGCTCAAACTTTGGCGGATGTGGTTGTCACCTCTGGCGGCGTGAGTGTTGGTGAAGCGGACTACACCAAAGATATTTTAGAAGAATTAGGTGAAATCGGTTTCTGGAAGCTTGCCATCAAGCCAGGCAAACCTTTCGCTTTTGGTAAACTATCGACAGCATGGTTCTGTGGTCTACCGGGTAACCCGGTTTCTGCGGTATTAACCATGTACGTATTGGTTCAACCTATGCTTGCGAAACTGGCCGGCCACACCGAGTGGAAAGAACCGGAATCAATCCCTGCTATTACCAAGACTGCATTTAAAAAAGCACCCGGTCGAACTGATTACCAACGTGGTGTTTACACCATTGAAAACGGTCAATTTGTCGTTGAAACAACTGGAAACCAAAGCTCTGGTGCATTCCGTTCAATGAGCCTTGCTAATTGCTTTGTCGTGTTAGAACGAGAACGTGGTCGTGTTGAAGTTGGCGAAACAGTCAACATTCAACTATTTAACTCAACGCTGTACTAGGAGCAAGCCTTGGAGATTTTGTCCGATCAGGAAATGTTACGCTATAACCGTCAAATCATTCTTAAGCAGTTTGATTTTGACGGTCAAGAAGCGTTAAAGCAGAGCTCCATTCTGATCTTAGGCGCTGGCGGTTTGGGCTGCGCTTCGAGCCAATACCTCGCGGCTGCAGGTGTTGGCAAGTTGACGTTAGTGGATTTTGACACCGTTGAGCTATCGAATTTGCAGCGACAAGTCCTGCATCATGACGGCGATATCGGTAAGAAAAAAGTCGATTCGGCTGCTGAAGCATTGCGTGAGTTAAATCCACACGTTCAAATCGATACCATTGATCAACGCTTAGATGATGATGCCCTAGCCGCTTTAATCTCTCAGCACTCTTTGGTGTTAGATGCCAGTGATAATGTAGACACGCGCAACCAACTCAACCGACTTTGCTATGCAAATAAAACGCCATTAGTCTCCGGCGCAGCAATTCGCATGGAAGGGCAAATCAGTGTCTTTACCTATCAAGATCCCAACGAGCCATGTTACCAATGTTTAAGTAGTCTTTTCGGTTCAGGTGCCCTTACCTGTGTCGAAGCGGGTGTTATGGCTCCTGTCGTTGGCATTGTCGGCGCAGTTCAGGCAATGGAAGCGATTAAAGTGATTGCCAATTATGGCCAACCAAAGCAAGGGAAAATTCTCATCTTAGATGCCCTGACGATGTCATGGCGTGAAATGAACTTGATGAAGATGCCAAGTTGCGTGGTTTGCTCGACTCAATAAAGGCGCCACTCTAAGGTATTCACTTTCCGTAGCACGATTTCAAAGCCAGCATCACGCTGGCTTTTGTCTTTTTCTCGACTCTTTGACGCGTCAATGGCAGACAGCGCTCTAAATCTTTCGTTTTTCCGCTACTCTAGATAGGACAGGTATAGCAAAATGGATGGTATAGCATAATCATACCGCTACATTTTCAAGCAGAACGATTTCAAGTCGGACGATTTCAGGTAGGAAAAGTTTAAAGTGGATAAGCCGATTATTTTTTTGAGCGCTTTAGTACTGATGGGTATCCTACTGTTAGGATTACTGTTTGTGACCCCTAAAGAACAAACACAGTTGAGTGCCAAGATCATTGAAACCACGCTTACTCAATCGCTCGACGGACAGCGTCGATTCGTAACGGTATCACTTAAACAAAATGGACAATATGAAAATATCGTCATCAGCGTACCCAATCATATCGACTGTTCAAATAGCCAACAGGCCACACTTGGACTAAAAAAAGATCTCTTTAATCGCTCTAACTACCAATTTATATCATGCCCTTAATATCGAATGACAAAGGAACTGCAATGAACCCACTTATCTCTGTCGACTGGTTAGTTCAACACATAGCTCAAGAAAATCTTGTGATACTGGATTGTAGTATCGATTTTCAAATCCCAGCCGAAGGCCCAAAAGACAAAGAGAATCTAATTCCTAATTCATTACGTTTTGATTATGACAACGTATTTTGTGATGCGGCTTCTCCTCTCCCACATATGATGCCGACAGAAGCGCATTTCAATCAGCAAGCTCAAGCTCTAGGGATCAATCAAGATTCTGTCATCGTTGTTTATGACAACAGCGGCACATTTGCGTCACCAAGAGCTTGGTGGATGTTCAAGGCAATGGGGCATAAAGACGTTTATATTCTCGATGGCGGCCTAACCGCATGGAAAGAAGCAAAGCAACCTTTAGTTCAGCAATATAAAGCCGTCACTACACAAGGTCACTTCGCTGGTAGCTTGAACCCAACTTACTTTGTCGATGCTCGACATGTCTCTGAACAAATCACTAACGATGAAAGCCAAACCGTCGATGCGCGTTCACGAGCAAGATTTAATGCCGAAGTTGCAGAGCCACGTGAGGGGTTACGTTCTGGACATATTCCCAATGCCGTTTGTCAGCCATTTGCTGAACTGATGGATGGACACAAGTTCAAATCTCCACAGGCACTAAAACCCATCATCGAAGCCAATATTCCAGATAATAAGCAGCAGTATATCTTTAGTTGTGGATCTGGAGTCACCGCGTGCATTGTACTCGTCGCGGCGGCAATTTGTGGCTATCACAACTTTGCTGTCTACGATGGTTCTTGGACAGAATGGGGACAAGACCACTCACTCCCTATCGAATAAACATCAACAGCAACATTCGATGATTTAAAAATACCCAGCAAGAGCTTAATGCTGATCGTTTTAAATAATTGAACGATCCTGAGCAGGGTTCATAATCGGTCTCAACATAGTTGAGGCCGATTTTTTTATGTCTGAGTTTTCTAAAGAGTTACAGATTACCGCTGAGTTTTGCCAAGAACATCATCTCAAT
>NZ_QVMU01000002.1 GCF_003605645.1 Vibrio sinensis
GAGTTGAGGGACAATGGCAAACGGCTAATACTTCCTAAAAAGAGAAAAAGAAAGCCTTACCCCAGAGCTGTGCTAAAAAAAGCGCAAAAATACCCCTCACGCTCTAGAGATAAAAATGCCACTCGCTCTTAAGCGAGTGGCATTAGTCAAATGACAAGCCTTTTTAGTTCAACCTAGTCGATTACCAACCTGTAATCTCACGTAGACCTGCACCGATATCAGCCAGTGATTTCACTGTCTTAACACCCGCTGCTTCTAGTGCTGCAAATTTATCTTCAGCAGTACCTTTACCACCAGAGATAATTGCACCAGCATGGCCCATACGCTTACCAGGGGGCGCAGTAACACCAGCGATATAAGATACAACTGGTTTCGTCACATTTTCTTTGATGAATGCGGCAGCTTCTTCTTCTGCTGTACCACCAATTTCGCCAATCATTACGATAGCTTCAGTTTCTGGATCTTCTTGGAATAGTTTCAAAATGTCGATAAAGTTTGAACCCGGAATAGGGTCACCACCGATACCAACACAAGTCGACTGACCAAAACCTTCGTCCGTTGTTTGTTTAACGGCTTCATACGTCAACGTACCTGAGCGAGAAACAATACCAACTTTACCTTTCTTATGAATGTGACCCGGCATGATGCCAATCTTACATTCATCAGGAGTGATAACACCCGGACAGTTAGGGCCAATCATACGAACGCCCGTTTCTTCCAGCTTCACTTTCACATCGATCATATCGATAGTTGGAATGCCTTCAGTAATGGTAACAATCAACTCGATACCAGCATCGATCGCTTCCAAAATAGCGTCTTTACAAAACGGAGCTGGCACGTAAATAACCGTAGCCGTTGCACCGGTAACTTCCACGGCTTCACGAACAGTGTTAAACACAGGAAGACCTAAATGTGTTTGACCACCTTTGCCAGGGGATACACCACCGACCATATTAGTGCCGTATGCAATCGCCTGCTCTGAGTGGAATGTACCCTGACCGCCAGTAAAACCTTGGCAAATAACTTTCGTATCTTTATTAATTAGTACAGACATTATTTGCCCTCCGCAGCTGCAACAACTTTTTGAGCAGCGTCTGTTAGAGACTCAGCTGCAATGATATCTAGACCAGAATTTGCTAATACACCGCGGCCTAAATCAGCGTTTGTTCCCTCTAGGCGAACAACGACTGGGACAGTAACACCGACTTCTTTAACTGCGCCGATAATCCCCTCAGCAATCATGTCACAACGTACTATGCCACCAAAGATATTAACTAAAACGGCTTTAACATTGTCATCTGACAAAATGATCTTAAAGGCTTCAGCAACTCGTTCTTTTGTCGCGCCACCACCTACATCCAGGAAGTTTGCAGGCTTGCCACCATGAAGATTTACGATATCCATGGTACCCATAGCAAGACCAGCACCGTTAACCATACAGCCCACGTTGCCATCAAGAGCAACATAGTTTAGTTCCCACTGCGCAGCATGTGCTTCACGCTCATCTTCTTGAGATGCATCGTGCATTTCGCGTAGTTTTGGTTGGCGATATAGGGCGTTAGAATCAATATTGATTTTACCGTCTAGGCACAACAAGTTGCCTTCGCCGGTAACCACAAGTGGGTTAATTTCGAGTAGTGCCAAATCATACTGAGCGAACATCGTTGCTAGACCCATAAAGATCTTAACGAACTGCTTAATTTGGTCACCTTGAAGACCAAGCTTAAACGCCAACTCACGACCTTGGTAAGCTTGAGGGCCAACAAGAGGATCGATCGCAGCTTTGTGGATTAGCTCAGGAGTTTCTTCTGCCACTTTTTCAATTTCCACACCGCCTTCTGTCGACGCCATGAAAACAATCTTACGTGTTGCGCGGTCAACAACCGCACCTAGATACAGCTCATTAGCGATGTTAGACGCTTCTTCAACAAGCACTTTTGTAACTGGTTGTCCGTTTGCATCGGTTTGGTAAGTCACTAGATTTTTACCTAGCCACTTTTGTGCAAACTCTTTGACACCTTCTTTTGTCTCATGAAGTTCTACACCGCCCGCTTTACCACGGCCACCTGCGTGAACTTGACATTTAACGACTTTTTTAACGGTAGTAATACGGCCCGCAGCTTCAAATGCCTCTTGTGGAGTGTTACATGCGTAACCCTCTGGTACAGGCAAACCGAACTCTGCAAACAGCTGTTTGGCTTGGTATTCATGCAAATTCATTGTGATATTCCGTTTGTTCTTCCCTGATGGGATTTATAATTTCCATAACGTTGCAGATTGATACTGCTTCCGTCTGTAGGGGGTTCTCAAATAAACCAGCTTGCACATAAACCAAATTGGTTTAGTTGAAGGCTAGACGTGAGCATATCCAGCCTTTAAAAAGCGAATGCCCAGATATAACCAAATATCTGGGCATCTTGCTTTAAACTTCTAAAAGTAAACGAGCAGGATCTTCTAGTAACTCTTTGATCGTCACTAGGAAACCTACTGATTCTCTACCGTCAATCAAACGATGATCGTAAGAGAGAGCGAGATACATCATTGGTAGAATTTCAACTTTGCCATCAACCGCCATTGGACGATCTTGGATTTTATGCATTCCAAGAATTGCCGCTTGTGGTGGGTTAATGATTGGTGTTGACATCAGTGAACCAAATACACCGCCATTAGTGATTGTGAAGTTCCCCCCCATCAATTCATCGACAGTGAGTTTTCCATCACGACCTTTAACTGCTAGATCTTTAATGCCTTTTTCAATATCAGCAAAGCCTAGTGTATCGCAATCTTTTAGAACAGGAGTGACCAGACCACGAGGTGTTGACACTGCCATACTAATATCAAAGTAGTTGTGGTAAACGATGTCATCGCCATCAATAGAAGCGTTCACTTCTGGATAACGTTTTAGAGCTTCCGTCACCGCTTTTACATAAAACGACATGAAACCAAGACGAATACCATGACGCTTTTCGAAGTGCTCTTGGTATTGTTTACGAAGATCCATAATTGGCTTCATATTCACTTCATTAAACGTAGTCAGCATCGCTGTGCTGTTCTTCGCTTGAAGTAGACGGTTAGCTACGGTCTTACGTAGACGAGTCATTGGAACACGTTTTTCACTGCGCGCAGTCGCAAGTGCTGGTACAGCTTCTGCTTCTACAGGCGTTGCTTTAGCATTGTCCAAGTGAGCTTGAATATCTTCACGAGTAATACGACCACCAACACCAGTACCTTTAACTTGATTCGCTTCTAAACCATGTTCAGCAAGAAGGCGACGTACCGCTGGGCTAAGTGCATCGTTTGACTCTTCAGTCAATGCTGCTTTGTGGCGCTTATCTGGAGATGCTTCTGAAGCTACTGTCGTATCAGCCGTAGGTTCACCAGCAACGGCACCCGGTTTTAATTTAGCAATCAACTGTTTTGATAGTACTGTCGCCCCCTCTTCTTCAAGAATGCCTTCCAAGATACCCGCTTCTGGGGCCGGAACTTCAAGTACTACTTTATCCGTTTCGATATCCACCAAAACTTCATCACGCTGAACCATGTCGCCTGGTTTCTTATGCCATGTCGCAACTGTCGCATCTGCAACGGATTCAGGTAGATCTGGAACCAGAATTTCAATCGTCATTTTATCTTTTCCTTATGCTTCTAGTTCTTAATTTGCTTCGTTAGAAACTAGAGTCAGAGCGTCTTCAACTAACGCTTTTTGCTGTTTCAAGTGCACCGACATGTAGCCAACTGCTGGTGAAGCAGAGGCAGGGCGACCCGCGTAATAAAGATCGGCACCATTAGGAATAGCCGCTCTGAAATTATGCTGGCTAGAGTACCAAGCACCTTGGTTCTGTGGCTCTTCCTGACACCATACAAAATCAACCACGTTTGTATATTGAGCAATCGCTTCTTTCACTTCTTCCACTGGGAATGGGTAAAGCTGCTCAATACGAACAATCGCAACGTCTTCTTGCTCATTATTACGGCGCTGTTCAAGTAGGTCGTAATAAACTTTACCGGAACAGAACACAACGCGTTTCACTTTGCTCACTTCCAAATTGTCGATTTCTGGAATCGCGGCTAAGAATGTGCCTTGCGACAAATCTTCTAGCGAAGAAGTACAAAGTGGATGACGTAGTAATGACTTCGGAGACATAACAATCAATGGTCGACGCATCGGTCGTACTACTTGACGACGAATCATGTGATAAACCTGTGCAGGAGTCGATGGAACAACGACTTGCATATTTTGTTCAGCACATAATTGAAGATAACGTTCTAAACGAGCCGATGAGTGCTCTGGGCCTTGACCTTCATAACCATGAGGTAGCAACATGGTTAAACCACATAAACGTGCCCATTTTTGCTCACCAGAAGAGATGAATTGGTCAATAACAACTTGAGCACCGTTGGCGAAATCACCAAACTGAGCTTCCCAAATAGTTAGGCCACCAGGCTCTGCTGTAGCGTAACCATATTCAAATGCCAACACAGCTTCTTCTGATAAAACAGAGTCAAACACTTGGAATGGCCCTTGTTTATCATGAATGTTCGCTAATGGAATATAGGTACTCGCATCGCTTTGGTTGTGTAATACCGAGTGACGGTGGAAAAACGTACCACGGCCTGAATCTTGACCTGAAAGACGAATACGCTTGCCATCATCAACAAGAGTCGCATACGCTAACGTTTCAGCCATACCCCAATCGATCGCTTTCTCACCAGACATCATCGCCGTACGATCATTATAAAGTTTGTTTACACGACTTTGCAGCTTATGACTTTCTGGGTATTGGCAAAGGCGATTGCCGAGTTCAACTAAACGTTTCATCTCATATTGGCTATTCCACTCAACGTCCCAGTCATGACCAAGATAAGGAGACCAGTCTACGGAATGCATCGCCATTGGACGCCACTCTTTAACGACCACTTCACCTTTGTCCAGTGCATCACGGTATTCATTAACGAGTTGTGTCGCCGTTTCGATGTCTGATTCATTCTTATCAATCAATACATCAGCATAAAGTTTACGCGGCGTCGGGTGCTTTTTGATTTTCTGGTACATCAAAGGCTGAGTCGCGTTTGGTTCATCGGCTTCATTATGACCATGACGACGATAACAAACCAAATCAATCACCACATCACGTTTAAATTCATTACGGTAATCAAGTGCAATACGCGTAACGAATGCAACCGCTTCAGGATCATCCGCATTAACGTGGAAGATTGGAGCCTGAACCATTTTTGCGATATCAGTACAATACATGGTTGAACGTGTATCGGTCGGATTAGATGTTGTAAAACCAACTTGGTTATTGACGACAATACGTACCGTTCCGCCCACTTTGAAACCGCGAGCTTGAGACATGTTAAACGTCTCTTGCACAACCCCTTGACCTGCAATAGCAGAGTCACCATGAATCGTAATTGGTAATACTGAACTACCGTCTTTATCATTCAAGCGATCTTGACGAGCTCGCACAGAACCAATAACTACCGGATTTACAATCTCAAGATGTGATGGGTTGAATGCAAGAACTAGGTGAACATCCCCACCTGGAGTGGCAAAATCCGCAGAGAAACCTTGGTGATACTTAACGTCACCAGTTCCCCAAGTATCGTCATGTCGACCAGCAAACTCATCAAATAGATCTTGTGGCTTCTTACCTAATACGTTGACGAGCATGTTCAGACGGCCACGGTGTGCCATTCCGATCACAACTTCACGCATATCGCTGTTACCCGCATGACGAATCATTTCTTTCATCATAGGGATAAGAGCATCACCGCCCTCTAGCGAAAATCGTTTAGCGCCAGGGAACTTCGCACCAAGGTAACGTTCAAGCCCCTCAGCTGCGGTCAGTTCTTCAAGAAAAGTGCGCTTTTCATCTTTATTGAAAGATGGTTGGCCAGTTACTGACTCCAAACGCTGTTGAATCCAACGCTTTTGCTCGGTATCAATAATGTGCATATATTCTGCACCAATCGAACCGCAATAGGTTTTTTTCAGAGCCGAGTAGATATCTTTCAACAGCATAGTTTCTTGGCCAATGGCAAAGGAACCTACGTTAAATGATTCTTCAAAGTCTTCTTCGGTAAGGTTATGAAATGAGGGTTCTAGCTCAGCCACGAATGGGCGTTGCCACAGACCGAGTGGGTCTAATTCAGCTGCTTCATGACCGCGAAAACGGTACGCATTAATAAGCTGAAGTACTTTTACTTGCTTAGCATCGACATCTGGATCACTAACTTGGACATTGTAATGCTTTGTTTCTTGAGCGAGACGACGGAAGTAATCACGGACGCGTGAGTGTGGCTGATCGGCCACTTCTTTTGAGTGCTTAGGCAACTCATCAAATACACGAATCCATTCCTCACTTACCAGATCGGGATCACTTAGATACAGTTCGTAGATATCTTCTACGTATGTTGCATTGGCGCCAGCCAAGTGTGAAGACTCGAGCCATGCCTTCATCACGCCGTTTTGCATATTTTCCCTTAACCAGTAGTTTCACATTAGCTACGGTCTAAGCCGAGCTATAAATAGCCGACCAATAATTTGGCCGGCAATTCTAGTTATTAATTTAAACCGAGCGGTTCACCAACATGGTCTTAATATGACCGATGGCTTTCGTTGGGTTTAGTCCCTTAGGACAAACACTGACACAGTTCATGATTCCGTGACAACGGAAAACACTGAATGCGTCGTCAAGGTTTGATAAACGTTCATCAGTTGCCGTATCGCGGCTATCAATAAGCCAGCGATAGGCTGCAAGCAATCCTGCAGGGCCAATAAATTTATCCGGATTCCACCAAAAAGATGGGCATGAAGTGGTACAACATGCACACATGATACATTCATAAAGACCATCAAGATGGGCACGCTCGTCAGGAGACTGTAAATTCTCACGTGATGGCGGTTGAGCCCCATCTGCAATTAGGAATGGCTTAACTTTCTCATAGTTATCATAGAACTGAGTCATGTCAACGATAAGATCACGTACTACAGGTAAACCAGGCAGCGGACGGATGATAATTTGGTCACCCACCAATGCTGATAACGGAGTAATACACGCTAATCCATTTTTGCCGTTCATGTTTAGGCCATCAGAACCACAAACCCCTTCACGGCAAGAACGACGGAATGCGATTGTCGGATCTTGTTCCTTTAACAGGATCAAAGCATCCAACAGCATCATATCTGAGCCTTCATCTACCTCTAGAATGTAATCCTTCATGTACGGCTTTTGGTCGACATCTGGATTATAACGGTACAAAGAGAAATTCAGTTTCATTGTCTTATCCTCTCCTTAGTACGTACGTGCTTTAGGTGGAAACGCTTCGCGATACACAGGTTCCATATTTACACCACGCTTAGACATGTTTTCTGTCTCAGGGTTGTAAATGGAATGGCATAGCCACTGTTCATCATCACGATCTGGGAAGTCAAAACGGGCATGTGCTCCACGACTTTCTGTACGGTAGTTTGCCGCGACAGCTGTCGCATAAGCCGTTTCCATCAAGTTTTCTAGCTCTAAACACTCGATACGCTGAGTATTAAACTCAGTAGACTTATCCGATAGATGCGCATTCTTTAGACGCTCACGAATCACTTTCAACTCTTCAAGACCTTTAGCCATTGCATCGCCTTCTCTAAATACCGAGAAGTTGTTTTGCATACATTGCTGTAAGTCTTTACGAATTTGAACCGGATCTTCGCCACCAGTACTATTTTCCCAGCGATTATAACGTTCCAGTGAACGTTCAATATCAGCTTCTGTCGCTGGCTTCGCTTCTGCTTGTTTGTTTAGTGTCTCACCAAGGTGTAAACCTGTCGCGCGACCAAAAACAACTAAATCAAGTAGAGAGTTACCGCCTAAACGGTTGGCGCCATGAACGGACACTGAAGCAATCTCACCACAGGCGAACAAGCCCTGAATCTCAACATCGTTGCCGGCATCATCTTGCTTAATCGCTTGACCGGAAACTTGAGTAGGTACACCACCCATCATATAGTGACAAGTTGGAATAACTGGAATTGGTTCTTTAACTGGATCGACGTGAGCAAAGGTACGAGATAACTCACAAACCCCTGGTAAGCGAGATTCTAATGTCTCTTTACCTAGGTGATCTAGTTTCAATTTAATGTGTGGACCCCATGGGCCATCACAACCACGACCTTCACGGATTTCGATCATCATTGAACGAGCAACAACATCACGACCAGCCAAGTCTTTCGCATTAGGAGCATAACGTTCCATGAAACGTTCGCCGTCTTTATTGAGAAGGTAGCCCCCCTCACCACGACAACCTTCCGTCACCAATACGCCAGCTCCGGCAATACCTGTTGGGTGGAACTGCCACATTTCAATGTCTTGCATTGGCACGCCTGCACGAATCGCCATACCGACGCCATCACCAGTATTGATGTGAGCGTTAGTTGTTGAGGCATAAATTCGTCCTGCACCACCCGTTGCTAGAATCGTCGCTTTCGACTTGAAATAGCAAACCTCACCGGTTTCCATGCACAATGCCGTACAGCCTAAAATAGCGCCGTCTTCATTTTTAACTAAATCTAAGGCGTACCATTCAGAGAAAATGGTTGTCTTGTGTTTAATATTTTGCTGATACAGAGTATGTAGCAACGCATGACCTGTACGGTCAGCAGCTGCCGCAGTACGAGCCGCTTGCTCACCGCCAAAATTCTTAGATTGGCCGCCGAATGGACGCTGATAAATTGTGCCATTATCGAAACGAGAAAAAGGCAAGCCCATCTTCTCAAGCTCAATTACAGATTCTGGACCGTTCTTACACATGTATTCAATCGCGTCTTGGTCACCGATATAATCGGAACCTTTAACGGTATCGTACATGTGCTGTTCCCAATGATCTTCATGCGCGTTACCAAGCGCAACTGTAATGCCACCTTGAGCTGATACAGTATGAGAGCGAGTTGGGAAAACTTTTGATAGCAAAGCACATGAAAGGCCTTGCTCTGAGATTTGCAATGCAGCGCGCATACCCGCACCACCAGCACCGATTACTACGGCATCAAATTCGCGAACTGGAATAGACACTTATGCACCCCACAGAATAAATAGACCAGAGAAGAAGTACCCTAGAAGAATAGCGACAACACCAAGTTGTAGACCTGCACGTAATGCAGAGCACTTAATGTAATCGGTTAGCACTTGCCACAAACCAATCCACGCATGGATTAATACTGAAACGAGAGCCAACATAGTGAACACTTTAGTAAATGTGCCACCAAAAAATTGGGTCCAAGATGCATATGAGATATCTGAAAAAGCACAAAAGCTAATCAGATAAATGGTATAAAGCGTCATAATAATCGCTGTGGCACGAATCAATAAAAAGTCATGCACACCATTACGACCAAATGATGAGATATTCTTTACCATACTAAAACCCCCGCCATTAACGACAAGACTGCAGTGGCTGCAAAGGCGACCTTGGCGCTCATTGCACCAGATTCCAGCTCTTCAAAATGACCAAGATCCATCAGCAAATGGCGGATGCCGCCAGCAATATGGTAGGCCAAAGCAGTTAAAATCCCCCACAGAATGAATTTCACGAAGAACCCATCGACGATATCGACAGCTTGTGAAAAACCAAGGGGAGAGGATAGGGATATAGATAGTAACCAAAGCAAAATACCGATCGATACAAACGTAATCACTCCTGATACACGATGCAGGATGGATGCGATTGCAGTGATCGGAAAGCTTATGGTCTGTAAATCTAAATTAACAGGTCTTAACTTTCTTTCTTTCACGGGCTTGCTCACTCAGCTCCATAGAGCATTTATAGTTATCATCGGAATTTGGTAGCAAACCATCTAAAAGTTAACATTTAGTTAACAAATAACTCGTGATTACTCATTTTTATTTGTAAACAACTTGTTAACAACAAGAATTCAAAGGATACCTCAAAATTCTTTCAAACCTTGATTTTAAAGGCTTTTACCAAATTTCACAGCTACACTATACGTCTGGTAACATTCCAATACAATTGATGTAACAATTTTTGCTACACAGACCAGACTTTTAGCGCTAGTTACTCGAAAAATAATAACAAGTGCACACATCAGAGTAGAATAATTGACTTTGTTAACGAACCAACGTACAAAAATGGCACATAAACATCCTGGATGGATTAATAATAAACAAAGGAGATTGTTATGGCAGATAAGAATGCAACCCTTCATATTGAAGGTAAAGCACCGATCGAACTGCCGATTATGGGGGGCAGTATTGGCCCTGAAGTAATCGATGTTCGTAAGCTGGGAGCAAACGGGTTTTTCACTTTTGATCCTGGTTTTCTCGCCACTGCATCCTGTGAATCTCAAATTACCTACATTGATGGTGGTAAAGGCGTGCTATTGCATCGCGGTTTCCCTATCGATCAATTGGCTAATAATGCTGATTACTTAGAAGTTTGTTACATTCTTCTTTATGGTGAAGCCCCTACTCGTGAGCAATACGAAAGATTTAAAACCACAGTAACTCGTCACACTATGGTGCACGAGCAAATTGCGAGCTTCTTCCACGGTTTCCGTCGAGATGCGCACCCAATGGCAGTAATGTGTGGTGTGGTTGGCGCGCTAGCCGCGTTCTATCATGATTCACTTGATATTAATAACGATGTTCACCGTGAGATTGCGGCGTATCGTCTAATATCTAAAATGCCGACACTGGCGGCAATGTGTTACAAATACTCGATCGGCCAGCCGTTCATCTACCCTCGTAACGACCTAAATTACGCAGAAAACTTCCTTCACATGATGTTTGCTAACCCGTGTGAAGAATACGAAGTAAACCCTGTTGTTGCGCGAGCGATGGATAAGATCTTCACTCTACATGCTGACCACGAACAAAATGCATCGACCTCGACTGTGCGTCTTGCAGGCTCATCGGGTGCTAACCCATTTGCATGTATTGCGGCGGGTATCGCATCTTTATGGGGGCCGGCTCATGGTGGCGCCAATGAAGCTTGTTTGCGTATGCTTGAAGAAATCGGCAGTGTCGACAATATTGAAGAGTACGTTGCTAAAGCAAAAGATAAGGATGATCCATTCCGCCTGATGGGCTTTGGTCACCGTGTTTACAAAAATTACGATCCACGCGCAACGGTTATGCGTGAAGCATGTCATGAAGTTTTAACAGAGCTAAACATTCAAGATCCACTATTGGATGTGGCGATGGAACTTGAACGAATTGCGCTCTCAGATGAGTACTTTGTTGAGAAGAAACTCTACCCTAACGTCGACTTCTACTCGGGTATTATTCTAAAAGCGATTGGTATTCCAGTTTCTATGTTTACGGTTATCTTTGCGATGTCTCGTACTATTGGTTGGATCGCTCATTGGAACGAAATGCACAGTGATCCAGACAACCGTATTGGTCGTCCTCGTCAGCTATACACTGGTGAACAGTTACGTGAGTTTAAACCACTGCACGAACGTGAATAACATTAACTAGTTAATGTTTAGATATGAAAAAGGCTTACCACTGGTAAGCCTTTTTAGTTCATTTTTCATGCAGATCATCTATGTTAGACAGGATTGTCGATATCGATGAATGTAACCTCTAGACCATACTCTTGAGCTAACCACTCACCAAGAGCTTTAATGCCATAGCGTTCAGTTGCATGATGGCCAGCAGAAAAGTAGTGAATTCCTAACTCTCGAGCACTATAAGTCGTGCGCTCTGAAATCTCTCCGGAGACAAAGGCATCCAATCCATGCTGCGCCGCCAGTTCAATATAATCTTGACCACCACCGGTACACCAGCCAATCGTTTCAATCATCTTATCAGCTTGATTCGGTGCAATATGCAATGGCTGACGGTCTAATACTTTATTTATGCGATCAGCAAAATCAACACCACTCATTGGCTGAGCTAATCGACCAAACATCGCCACCGATTGTGGATTCCCCTCAAGGCCACCTTCCACATTAATTTCAAGTAAACGAGCTAGCTCAGCGTTATTCCCTAATTCAGGATGAATATCGAGTGGCAGATGGTAACCATAGAGGTTGATATCATTTTTAATCAAAGTACGGATACGCTGACCTTTCATACCGCGAATAGCTTCAGGTTCACCTTTCCAGAAGTATCCGTGGTGAACTAAGATCGCATCAGCGTTTAGTTCGACCGCTTTATCAATCAGATCTTGAGATGCCGTCACTCCAGTGATAATACGTTGAATCTCTTTTTTGCCCTCAACTTGCATACCATTTGGGCAATAATCTTTGATCAGTTGTGGCGATAGTTTTTGATTAAGAACCACTTCCAGTTGTAAATTATTCATTTTGCTAGCTACTCCCAATTTATTGTCAAAGTGTATACCTAACCTCTACGACAATTCCAGTGTAAAGCGGAATTACGCTACAATGAACACAAGCAAAAAAAGGACAATAAATGAATCAGTTGCAACGTTTTTACCAATGGATCGCGACGACACCGTTACTCTTCGAGAACCAAGAACCTTTTGCGTCCATTGCACACTTGCCTACAACGCCTTTAGTCGCCTCAGATGACTATTCGGGTAATCCACGGCTCGGTTTTCTTTATCAATACCTGTGCACAAAATTATTCGAAACAAGTAGTCAGTATGATGTCGTCATCGAAGAAGCGCAGGTAAATGATCATACGGGGAAAACTCTCGGTGCCATCGACCTAATTTTAAAAAACAACCAAACCATGCGGTACGAACATTGGGAAGTCGCCATTAAATTTTACCTGTTACATCAAGGAGTTTGGTACGGACCTAACGCGCATGATCAGTTGGACAAGAAACTTGACCGCATGCTTACCCATCAATTAAAAATGAGTAAAACATCCGAATTTCTCTCCCGTTTCCCTGATTTTAAGGACGTTTCCGAACACCTTTTGCTGCAAGGTCGACTATACATCAACCCATTTATAGACGAAGCAATACCGAATCAATGTTTAGGTTACACTCTCAACCCAAGCCAAATTAGCGGACATTGGTGCTTTCAAAGTCAATTCAACCTGATCAATGAACCCTTATATCCATTAGATAAAACCCATTGGGCCACTGGGCTCACTGCCTTTGATGAACCTCTCACTCAACCAGCCAATAGATTCGTCCATGCTCAAACCAAACAAGGGAAATTCTGGTTCATTGTTCCTGATAGTTGGCCTGCATCAAGCGTCTCTTAATCAAGTCTCTCTTAAATGGCTAAAACTTGGGTTAAATGCTGACATGACATATTATTTTCAATAAAAAAGGCGACCGAATGGCCGCCTCTCTTTCACTACTTCTTGCTGAACATTATAAACCAGCTTGCGCAAACACCTGATTCACGATCTCTTGTGCTTCCACTTCAATCTGCTTCAAATGCTCTTCACCTTTAAAGCTTTCACAATAAATTTTGTAAACATCTTCAGTACCCGATGGGCGAGCTGCAAACCAACCATTATCAGTCGTCACTTTTAAACCACCGATCGCCGCACCATTACCTGGAGCATGAGTTAAACGCGCTGTAATTTCGTCACCAGCTAGTGTCGTTGCCGCAACCATTTCTGGAGATAGCTTTTTCAGTACCTCTTTTTGAGGGCCATTTGCTACCGCTTGAATACGGTTATACTTCGATTCACCATGCTTAGCAGCCAGCTCTTCGTAATACTCTTGAGGGTTTTTACCCGTAACCGCTGTAATCTCAGCCGCTAACAGACACAACAAGATGCCGTCTTTATCCGTTGCCCATGGTGTACCATCTTTGCGAAGGAACGATGCCCCTGCACTTTCTTCACCACCGAAGCCAAAGGTACCGTTATAAAGGCCATCTACAAACCATTTGAATCCTACCGGAACTTCACAAAGCTCACGGCCTAAATCGGCAACCACACGGTCAATTAACGCACTTGATACTAAGGTTTTGCCTACTGCGACTTCCTTAGCCCAACCCTCACGGTGGCGATATAAATAATCAATACAAACAGCAAGGAAGTGGTTCGGATTCATCAGGCCTTTTGGTGTCACAATACCATGACGGTCAAAGTCAGGATCGTTACCAAATGCCAAGTCATATTCGTCTTTTAATGCTAGCAATCCTGCCATCGCATAAGGCGATGAACAGTCCATGCGCACTGCACCATCTTTATCTAATGACATGAACTGGAACGTTGGATCAATCGCTTCGCTAACTAGCGTTAAATTCAATTCATACGTGTTACCAATTTGACGCCAGTATTCAATACCACTGCCACCTAGCGGATCAACCCCTATCTTTAAATTCGACTTTTGAATTGCTTCCATATCGACAACATTAACCAGGTCATCGATATAAGGTTTCACTAAATCTTGTTCAACAAAAAGCTCAGATGCTTTTGCGTGAGCGAGCGGCATACGTTTTACGCCTTGCAGCGCTTCCGCAATAAAGCCATTGGCACGATCTTCAATCGCTTGCGTCACTTCAGCTTCAGCAGGTCCACCATGTGGTGGATTATATTTAATTCCGCCATCCTGTGGTGGGTTATGTGATGGTGTGATAACAATACCATCTGCTTTATCTTGATTCGCAATGTTGTAAGTTAAAATGGCATGAGAAATGCCCGGTGTTGGTGTATAGCCATTATCTTGTTGAACAATGACTTTAACGCCATTAGCGATTAATACTTCCAATACAGTAGAAAAAGCAGGCTCCGACAAAGCGTGTGTATCTTTACCGATAAATAACGGCCCTGTAATACCTTTTTCTGCACGAACGTCAGCAACAGCTTGTGCAATCGCTAATATATGATGCTCATTGAACGTCGACTTGTCAGCAGTACCACGATGACCAGATGTACCAAATTCTACTTTATGTGCAGAGTTGCTTGCGTCGGGTTGGAGTAGGAAATAGTTGGAAACTAGCGCGGGGATATTATGTAAGTCCTGTTGTTGAGCTTTTTGTCCCGCTCGTGGGTGCATAGCCATTTTGACATCCTTTTTAAAATCATGAAAAAATAAAAAACCCCATAGAGCTCGATTAATTGAGAATATGGGGCTTAGCGGAAACTTAGATCGAGTTTGTCACTTTTTCTACAAGATCCGCTGGAAATCCCATCCGACCCATCAATTGATCAACCATTTGACGTTTGCGGCTAGTATTTGAATTCGTGATTACCCAAAACGGAGAAGCTGGAATCGCTTTTGGTTTTGTTGTCGTACCACTTGCTAATAACGTTTGCTCATTATCAGCAAAGTAAACACGCTTACGGCCTTTCACCTGAGTAGCCTCTGAGAAGCTATTCGGGTCAATACGGTGCAAGGTTGACAGTACTAGCATGAATCGATCAATCGCTTTTTTTAGCCCTGCAAATTCATCAGAAATAAGCAGTGAACGCATTTCTTTTACGCTATCGAACTTTTCTTCTTTTACCGCATCTTTGCTAACAATAATGCCTTTAGGCTCAATAATAACTTCCTGTGGTGCTACATAGCTTTTTTGAGCATCAACACTTAGAAGACGACGCAATATGTCTGAAGCACTTTCACCGATATGCTGGGTTTGACTTGCGATGTAACGGTATAGATCCTCATCAACCTCAATTGTTTTCATTCGCTTTTCACAATCTCTATGTTTAAACTCTGGGGGATTATAGCGAGATCTTCTCTGAGACTCTACGTTAAACCAGTCACGAATAAGATAAAATGTCATATCAGCTCAACTACAAACTAGAAGGTGAGGGTCACACCATTGTTCTGATCCACGGCTTGTTCGGTAATCTCGATAATCTCGGAATACTTGCTCGAACATTAAAAGAAGATTATCAGGTACTTAGCGTTGATCTAAGAAATCATGGTCTCTCATTCCATTCGAATTGCCATAACTACGAATCACTCGCTCAAGATGTCGCTGATCTACTGAAAAACCTCAACATCCAGCAGGTCAGTATTGTCGGTCACTCAATGGGTGGCAAGGTTGCAGTTAAATTGAGCGAAATCATCGAAGATCAAGTGGAACGATTGATCGTACTCGATATGGCACCGGTGAAATACCATCAAAATCGACATGACAACGTGTTCGCCGGCTTAAAAGCGGTTGAACAACAAAAACCAGCAAATCGAAAACAAGCGATGGAGATATTGAGTCACCACATTGAGCTTGAAGGGGTTCGTCAATTCCTCGGCAAGTCGTTATATAGTGAGGGGGACTATGTGGCATGGAGATTCAGTGTCACGAACTTGTTCAACAACTACCAAAATATCTTAGACTGGCAGCCAATTAGACGTATTGCTACCCCGACCCTGTTTATTAAAGGTGGTGAGTCCGATTACCTAACAGCCGAACATCAAGCTGATATTCAAAAGCAATTCAGTCAGGCAAAAGCCCATGTCATCGCAAATACAGGGCATTGGTTACATGCAGAAAAACCAGCAGAAGTACTGCGAGCAATTAAAAAGTTCCTGTAATTTATCGGTAGATAAACGCAGTACAGAATGCGATCTCAATAGCGACTCACGCATTAACTTTATCAAATAACAATGGTATAGTTCTGCGCAAGTGATTAGGCATAAAGGGAACATATGCTATACGACTATATGAACACGCTCGAGTCCATTGGTCTCGACTTACTTTTTGCTGCTATCTTCTTCTTAATAGGGATGGCAATAAAAGATGTACTAAAAGCCGGTAATGTACCTGTATTTGGTCGCCGTATCGTATGGTTAGTGCTCTTCTTAGGTTGTGCTGGTTTTATTGCAAAAGGCATTATTCAGCTAACTTGGGAAGGCGGTTTAAGCTGATTCCCTAACACAAAATAAACATCATTAAAGGTAACGAATCTATGGCAAGTGTAGGTATCTTCTTTGGAAGCGACACAGGTAACACTGAAGCTATTGCAAAGATGGTTCAAAAGCAACTAGGTAAAGAGCTAGTTCATGTACAAGATATTGCGAAAAGCAGCAAAGAAGACATCGATAACTTCGATTTATTGCTACTAGGCATCCCAACTTGGTACTACGGTGAAGCACAATGTGATTGGGATGACTTCTTCCCTGAGCTTGAGCAAATCGACTTCTCTGGCAAACTTGTTGCTATCTTCGGCTGCGGCGATCAGGAAGACTACGCGGAATACTTCTGTGATGCGATGGGTACTGTACGTGACATCGTTGAAGAAAAAGGTGCAACGATTCTTGGCCAAACTTCAACAGAAGGCTACGAATTTGAAGCATCTAAAGCACTTGTTGAAGGCGATGATAGCCAATTTATCGGTTTATGCATTGACGAAGACCGTCAGCCTGAACTAACAGAGCAACGTGTAACTAATTGGTGTAAGCAAATTCACGAAGAAATGTGCTTAGCGGAATTAGAAGGCTAATTGCTCTCTATTAAAAAACCTCCAATCGGAGGTTTTTTTATGACTCTCGTTCAACCAAGTCGTCATCATTAACGATATCACGATACTGCGGTTTTTTCCGTACATACAACTTACGTTGTACCTCAGAAACAACCTCACCCTTAGCATTCTTCACATAAATCACAAACTCAGGGAAGCTCTTATCACCATTCATGGTTTCTTGATAAATGGTATCCAGTTGTTGCTGAGTTAAGATAAAATCTGCATATAACTCACTTGTTCCCGGCTTGATAAAATTAATACTTGCCTCTTTATCCCACACATAAAACTGCTCACCTAACACCCCCATCAGCATCAAAGAATAGACAGGATCAGTCAAAGAGAAAATGCTACCGCCATACTGGGTTCGATTTGCATTTTTGTTCCACCAGCGCAGTTTTAACTTCACTTTTACTTCGAGAAAATCATCACTGATCGATTCAATTCGAATACCGGATCCCCAAAAAGGAGGCCACAAATTCAAGGCTCGTCGTACATAATTGGGGCGATAGATCTTCGCTAACCACTGTTCCATATGGGATATTCTCACTTTCTTCAATGTTAACAAATTGTAACTGGTAAGATCTGTTTTATCCGTGACACCCCACAAGTTTATTAAATTTTGAGTAACCCTTTGAAGTTCGGGTTTATTGTTATTCCCTTGTACCCTATAATGAGGACAATATTGAATTCTGTTATTTACTGCAGATCATCAACGGGAAAGTATATGTCAGACAATAACCAAGCATTAAAGGATGCTGGTCTTAAGGTTACCCTACCTAGACTGAAGATTTTAGAAGTATTACAGCAACCAGAATGCCAACACATCAGTGCTGAAGAACTGTACAAAAAATTGATTGATCTTGGTGAAGAGATTGGTCTTGCTACCGTTTACCGTGTACTTAACCAATTTGATGATGCCGGTATTGTGACTCGACACCACTTCGAAGGCGGAAAATCTGTATTCGAATTATCGACTCAACACCACCATGACCACCTAGTCTGTCTTGATTGCGGCGAAGTCATCGAGTTTTCAGACAATGTTATCGAACAGCGCCAAAAAGAGATCGCTGAGAAATACAACGTGACATTGACTAATCACAGCCTTTATCTCTACGGTAAATGTGGTGATGGCAGCTGTAAAAATAATCCAGATGCCCACAAAGCAAAATAAAAAAACGCCCTGCTCAGGGCGTTTTTTTTACTTTGTTCCTGACATAAAAAAGCCAGTCATTCGACTGGCTTTTTACATCACTTGCAAATCGTTAACTCACATGACTACTCAGCGTCGTTTTTAGCCCAAGTATCACGTAAACCAACAGTACGGTTAAATACTAGCGCATCTGCTTTCGAGTCGATGTCAGCACAGAAGTAACCCATACGCTCGAATTGGTAGCCTTGCTCAGCTTGAGCTGATGCTAAGCTTGCTTCAACAAAACCATTGAGTACAACCAGTGACTCAGGGTTAATTGTTTCAGCGAAGTTATCCGCAGCAGCAGGATTTGCTACAGTGAACAAACGGTCGTATAGACGAATTTCAGCGGGAACACCTTTATCAGCTGATACCCAATGAATTACGCCTTTAACTTTACGGCCATCAGCTGGGTTTTTACCTAGCGTATCTGCATCATATGTACAGTAAATAGTCGTAATGTTGCCGTTTTCATCTTTTTCGATGCGCTCAGCTTGGATAACGTAAGCACCGCGTAGACGAACTTCTTTACCAAGTACAAGACGCTTGTACTTTTTGTTTGCTTCTTCACGGAAGTCTTCACGCTCAATCCAAACTTCACGAGTGAATGGAACTTCACGCGCACCCATTTCTGGTTTGTTTGGATGATTTGCAACAGTCAATGTTTCAACTTTGTCTGCGTCAAAGTTCTCAATCACAATCTTAACTGGATCTAAAACAGCCATTGCACGTGGCGCATTTTCATTTAGGTCATCACGAATACAAGACTCAAGAGAGCCGAACTCAATCATGTTGTCTTGTTTCGTCACACCAATGCGCTTACAGAATTCACGGATAGACGCTGAAGTGAAACCACGACGACGTAAACCTGAAATTGTAGGCATACGTGGATCATCCCAACCATTAACTAATTTCTCAGTGACAAGTTGGTTTAGCTTACGCTTAGACATCACTGTGTACTCAAGATTCAAACGGCTGAACTCATACTGATGAGGACGACAGTCGATCGTGATGTTTTCCAATACCCAATCGTAAAGACGACGGTTATCCATAAACTCAAGCGTACAAATTGAATGCGTAATGCCTTCAAGTGCATCTGAAATACAGTGTGTGAAGTCGTACATTGGGTAAATGCACCACTTATCACCCGTTTGGTGGTGAGAAGCAAAACGCACACGGTAAAGTACAGGATCGCGCATAACCATAAATGATGATGCCATATCGATCTTCGCACGAAGACACGCTTTACCTTCTTCAAAACCGCCTGCACGCATTTTTTCAAATAACGCTAGGTTTTCTTCAACACTGCGATCACGGAACGGGCTCAGTTTTCCTGGCTCAGTCAACGTACCACGGTATTCACGAATCTGCTCTGGACTTAGCTCTTCAACATACGCCAAGCCTTTATTAATCAATTCAATTGCATATTCGTAAAGCTTGTCAAAGTAATCTGATGAATAACAAACTTCACCATCCCACTCAAAGCCTAACCAGCTTACATCTGTCTTGATAGACTCAACGTATTCGATGTCTTCTTTTTCAGGGTTAGTATCGTCGAAACGTAGATTACATTTACCCTGATAGTCCTGAGCAATACCAAAGTTCAAACAGATAGATTTTGCATGTCCGATGTGCAGGTAACCATTTGGTTCCGGCGGGAATCGAGTATGCACACTAGTGTGTTTGCCATCCGCTAGATCTTTATCAATGATCTGGCGAATAAAGTTTGATGGACGAGCATCTGCTTCACTCATCTAAAGCACCTCAAATATTAGTATTGTCAGAGAAAAAAAGTGCTCTACGAACTTTTTAATGTTAGTAGAGCAGAATAGTTCTAATAATCCACAATTATCAGGGAATACACAACTAGAACTCCTACTTTATTGCGAATTTATTTCGCCTAGGTACGTTATTCCGACAATTCTTGATTTTACTTGTCACAAAACGAAAGAAAGCCTCCAAAAGGAGGCTTTCTATAACTTCGTTCTAACTATTCGTTATTGAGGAAGTTTTACGTCAGATAGGTCTTCACCTGCACCGATTGCTTTCATTTCACCAGCAACGATTTCAGCTAGAGGGCCTAAGATAACTTGAAGGTTGTTTTCACCAAGTTTAACCACACCTTTTGCACCTAATTTCTTAAGAACAACTTCATCTGCCACTGTACGGTCTTTCAATGTAAGACGTAGACGAGTGATACATGCGTCGATAGACGTTAGGTTATCGTGGCCACCTAGTGCTTTAAGGTATTGACGAGCAAGCTCACCACTCTTCGCTTCACCAGCTGGAGCTGCTGCTACCGCTTCGTCATCATCTTCACGACCTGGCGACTTCAAGTTGAAAGCGCGGATTGCAAAGCTGAATGTTACGAAGTATAGAGCACCGAAACTTAAACCAATCAGTAGAAGAACAAATGGCTTAGTTGCTAGGCCCCAGTTTAGAATGAAGTCAATAAGACCCGCTGAGAAACCAAAGCCGTGTAGCGTACCAAAGTAGTTAGCAACCACTAGAGATAGACCAGTGAACACTGCGTGCATTGCATATAGAGCAGGAGCAAGGAACACGAACATGAATTCTAGAGGCTCTGTAATACCAGTTAGGAATGAACAGAATGCTACTGAGAATAATGCACCACCAACTTGGCTACGTTTTTCAACAGGAGCAGCTAGGTACATTGCTAGTGCTGCACCTGGCAGACCAAACATCATTACAGGGAAGAAACCATTCATGAATACGCCAGCGCCTTTATCGCCACCGAAGTAACGGTGTAGGTCACCAGATTTCAGAGTTTCTGTCACTTCTTTAACAGTTGCTGTGATTTCAGGTGTTACTGAGTTAGCGAATTCAAATGTGTGGCTTTGACCAGCAACAAGAGTTTTAGCAAGCGCAGGGTCTACACAAAGCTGTTGTAGTGATGGTAAAGCTTGACCAGCAGCCTGAGCACCCGTTACAAGCACTTCTTGACACGTACCCATACCGAACCAGAAGTATGAGTTAAGAACGTGGTGAAGACCAACAGGGATAAGCGCACGGTTAAGAGTACCGTATACGAACTGGCCGATGTAACCAGAAGTAGAAACAGCGTGTGCTAGAGCATCTAGACCGCTTTGGATAACTGGCCATACAACACCAGAAACCGCACCAGCAACAAGAGCAAATAGACCAGCCATAATTGGTACTAGACGCTTACCAGCGAAGAATGCTAACCACTCTGGTAGACGGGTCATATGAAAAGCGTTGTACGAGTGACCAGCGATAATACCAGCAATGATACCACCGAAGAATGACATGTTTACGTCAGCATTGATTGTTGCTGCTGTTGCTGTAAGTACAAAGTAAGCGACTGCACCAGCTAGACCAGCAGCACCTTGACCGTCTTTTGAAAGACCAATCGCGATACCTAGACCAAACAATAGTGGCAGTTGACTAAAGATTGCGTTACCAGCAGATGCCATAAATGCAATATCTAGTAGGTCAGGCTGACCTAAACGTAGTAAAAGTGCCGCAACGGGAAGCGTTGCGATAGGTAGCATAAGAGCTTTACCTAGCTTTTGCGCATATCCAAGAATATTCACCTTAAGTTCCCCCTATAGGATTCTGTATTTTTTTTGAACAACTTTTTTTGGTTGCTCAATTTAGTCCTCCTCAGTTTATGATATTAATTTTGCTCCGCAAATTAAAACCTTATCATTTGTGATCATAATCACCAGAAAAGGCCATAAGCCAAGGTTTTTGCTAGCGAGATCATAAAACTTATTTTACAATTAAAAAAAATGCCTTTTTGCGAGTAAAATACAAGGTATTATAAGCTCACGTTAAATTCGATGAACTCTTTCCTATAAAGGCTTGTCTCGTTTTTTAGAGCATCTAAATATTTACGGCCCCTAGAAGCTATCGTTCATCTGTTTTAGGGGATAAGAACGTACTTTTTGTTCGTTTGTTAAACATATTTCACGACCTAATTGAAGCCCACAAATAAAGTCCACAAAAGTGGTCAATAATGCTCCGTTAGGCGGATAAAGATTAAAGACTTTGACTATAAGGATTGGCTAAATCATGTATGCGCTAACTAACTGTAAAATCTACACCGGTAATGACGTACTCGTTAATCACGCCGTTATCATTAAAAACGATCTGATTGAATCTGTATGTCCAATGACTGAGCTTCCAGAGGGTATCGAGACTCGTGATCTCAACGGTGCCAACCTAAGTCCTGGTTTTATCGATTTACAGTTAAACGGCTGTGGCGGAGTGATGTTAAATGACGAAATCACCGCAGACACAATGCAAATCATGCACCTTGCCAACCTAAAATCAGGCTGTACCAGCTTCCTGCCAACCCTGATCACATCATCTGATCAAGATATGCGCCAAGCCGTAGCTGCAGCTCGTGAATACCAAGCGAAATATGATAACCAATCACTAGGCTTACACCTAGAAGGCCCATATTTAAATGTCGCAAAAAAAGGGATTCACAGCGTTGATTACATTCGTCCATCGGATGACAGCATGATCGATTTCATGTGTGACAATGCTGACGTGATTGCTAAAGTAACACTCGCACCAGAACACAACGATGCGGCACACATTACCCGTCTAAAAGAAGCAGGTATCGTAGTTTCAATCGGCCACACTAATGCAACGTACGCTGAAGCTCGTCAAAGTTTTGAAGCGGGCATCACATTCGCTACGCACCTGTTCAATGCCATGACACCAATGGTCGGTCGTGAGCCAGGTGTTGTTGGTGCAATCTATGATACTTCAGATGTTTACGCTGGTATTATTGCTGACGGCTTCCATGTTGATTATGCAAACATCCGAATCGCCCACAAAATTAAAGGTGAAAAATTAGTATTAGTGACGGACGCCACAGCTCCAGCAGGTGCTGAGATGGAATACTTTATTTTTGTTGGTAAGAAAGTATATTACCGTGATGGCAAGTGTGTTGACGAAAATGGCACACTTGGAGGCTCAGCACTTACTATGATTGAAGCAGTACAAAATACTGTTGAGCACGTTGGTATCGCACTGGATGAAGCACTACGCATGGCAACTTTATACCCAGCAAAAGCGATTGGAGTAGACAATAAACTAGGCCGAGTAAAACAAGGCATGGTTGCAAACTTGACTGCTTTCGATCGTGACTTCAACATCCTAGCGAATGTTGTTAATGGACATTACGAGCACATCTAATCATGAATGGCGGACAAATAGGTAACGTAGATTTAGTTAAACAACTAAATGGGGCAGCAGTATATAGACTTATTGATCAGCAAGGTCCTATCTCTAGGATCCAAGTTGCTGACGTAAGCCAACTGGCTCCAGCCAGTGTTACTAAAATCACCCGCCAACTTCTAGAGCGCGGCTTAATTAAAGAAGTCGCGCAACAAGCTTCGACCGGTGGTCGACGCGCTATATCACTCACTACCGAAGTCGAACCTTTCCACTCAGTGGCAGTTCGACTTGGCCGTGATTATATCCAATTCAGCCTTTACGATTTAGGCGGCAAAGAGCTTGCTAGCCAATATCACGAATTTTATTACACCACTCAAGGTGAATTGGTTGATGGCTTACTGACTTTCTTAAAAGGTTTCATCCAAGAAAATCAAAATATTATCAACCAATTAATCGCTATTGGCATCGCCCTACCTGGACTGGTCAACCCAGAGCATGGTGTGGTTGAATACATGCCAAATATCAATGTTGATAACCTCGCTCTCGGAGATCTAATTACCAATACATTCCACGTCGAGTGCTTTGTTGGTAATGACATTCGTGGCATGGCTTTAGCTGAACATTATTTTGGTGCTAGTCGTGATTGCCAAGATTCGATTTTGGTCAGCGTACACCGTGGTACAGGTGCAGGTATCATTGTTAATGGCCAAGTTTTTCTCGGTTACAACCGTAATGTTGGGGAAATCGGTCATATTCAGATTGATCCGCTTGGTGAACAATGTCAGTGCGGTAATTTTGGCTGTCTTGAAACCATCGCTGCGAACCCAGCAATCATTGAACGGGTTAAAAAACTCATCTCGCAAGGTTACGAATCAAGTCTCAGCCGACTTGATAGCATTACTATTCATGATGTGTGTGAGCATGCTAATCTCGGTGATGAGCTTGCTCAACAAAGTTTGATTCGCGTTGGTAATCAGCTAGGTAAAGCCATTGCGATAACCGTTAACCTGTTTAACCCACAAAAAGTGATCATCGCTGGTGACGTGACTCGTAGTGAAGAGATCCTCTTCCCTGCTATCCGTCGAAATGTTGAAAATCAATCTTTGCCAACATTCCATAGCGATCTTCCTATCGTAGCGTCAGAAATGGATAAACGACCAACGATGGGCGCCTTTGCAATGATCAAACGAGCGATGTTAAACGGTGTCCTGTTACAAAAACTGTTAGAAGATTGATCGCTTAATGCGGCAATTGCGTTAATATAACGGGCTATGTGTTTGACACATGGCCCGTTTTAGTAGGAAGAAGCAACCCTCGTATGGAATTAATATTGATCTCAACCGCTTTTCTAGCGGGTTTTATCGCACTAAAGTGCAACCTCCCTCCTCTCGTTGGCTTCTTGCTAGCGGGCTTTGGTCTCAACGCTATGGGTTACGAAAGCAACGAATCTATCGTTTTACTCGCCGACCTTGGGGTCACATTACTGCTATTTTCAATCGGTTTGAAGCTCGATATCAAAACCCTACTTTCAAAAGAAATTTGGGCTGGCGCAACAATACATAACCTCCTTTCAACCGCTATTTTTAGTGTTGCTTTGCTCTGTTTCAAGGTCCTAGGCATCAGTTCACTCGCTGCCATGTCTATCGATCAAATTCTCTTGCTTGGCTTTGCTCTCTCTTTCTCTAGCACTGTATTCGCGGTTAAATCTCTACAAGAAAAAGGGGAATTAAACGCGACGTATGGCACGATTGCGATTGGTATCCTCGTCATGCAGGATATTTTCGCTGTCGTTTTCCTAACCGCATCGACCGGAAAGTTACCTGAATGGTATGCCATCGCACTTTTTGCCCTGCCATTACTTCGACCTTTGTTCTACAAATTACTCGACTGGGTTGGCCATGGAGAAATGCTGGTTCTCTTCGGCATTTTCTTCGCGCTCGTTGTCGGCGCTGGGTTATTTGAATTCGTCGGTATGAAGCCTGATTTGGGCGCTCTTATTCTTGGAATGTTGCTCGCCGGCCATAAAAAAGCCTCTGAGTTATCCAAAGCGTTATTTAATCTAAAGGAGCTATTCTTAGTCTGCTTCTTCTTAAATATCGGTTTGTTAGAGCAGCCAACGATCGCCGGATTTGCTTTAGCTATTTTGTTCTTACTGTTACTTCCGCTAAAAGGCATTCTGTACTTTTTAGTATTAAATACTTTCAAATTCCGTGTACGTACTTCGTTACTAACGACGTTAAGCCTCTTCAATTATAGTGAATTTGGTTTAATCGTCGGTGGCCTCGCATTCAAAATGGGCTGGATGAGTGGGGATATATTGGTCGCACTTGCAATGGCCGTATCCATTTCATTTGTTCTCGCCTCGCCTATCAACAACAAAGGACACGATTTATATCGTCGCTCCAGTCGATGGCTAAAAGAACATGCAGCAGAAAAGCTCAATATTCGCGATCAACTTATCAATCCTGGCAATGCTCAGATCTTAATCCTAGGTATGGGTCGGATCGGCACTGGTGCTTACGATGAACTGAGAACGCGCTATGGCAAAGTAAGCTTAGGGATTGAAGTAAGAGAAGAAGCCGCATTAAAGCATCGAGAACAAGGTAGAAACGTTATCTGCGGTGATGCAACTGACTCAGACTTTTGGGAACGTATTCTTGATACTGATAACGTAAAACTCGTATTGCTTGCGATGCCACACCACCAAGGAAACCAAATTGCCCTTGATCAGTTAAAACAACGTCAATTTAAAGGACAAATAGCGGCCATTGCTGAATATCCTGACCAATTAGAAGCACTTTATCAACTAGGTGTTGATGCTGCATTTAATATCTACAGCGAAGCCGGTAGTGGTTTTGCTCGAAACGTTTGCGATCATTTGCAACCGGAGTTTACTCCGATAAACAATGAGCACGACATAGCTCAATTTGTTGAAACATCGACCAGGATGAACAAAATATAAGCTAAACATGGATTTTATTCACCTAAATGCTAATTTAATTAGATGGCATTCACCAATACATACTATTTGTGATTTTTTTTATCGAGAACTGTTGATTTTTTTAATCATACTGGCAAATTTAAGTTATTGAGTGAGTATAAATATTTAAAAGGAAGTTGTATGTGTTCAGTATTTGGTATTTTAGAGATTAAAAGTGACGCAGCGGCTTTGCGCCCGATTGCATTGGAAATGTCTAAAAAGCTACGCCATCGTGGACCGGACTGGTCTGGAATTTACGCTTCAGACAAAGCGATTTTAGCCCATGAGCGTCTAGCTATTGTTGGTCTAAATAGTGGCGCACAACCTATTTATAGCCCTGATGGCAAACTTGTTCTTGCGGTCAACGGTGAGATTTATAATCACAAAGAAATTCGAGCTCGTTACGAGGGCCGATACGACTTTCAAACCGATTCTGATTGTGAAGTCATTCTTGCGCTTTACCAAGAGTTCGGCGCTGATCTTCTAGAAGAATTGAACGGCATTTTTGCTTTCATTCTTTATGATGAAGAAAAAGATCAATATCTAATCGGTCGTGACCATATTGGGATCATCCCCCTTTATCAAGGTTACGATGAGCATGGTAACTACTATGTTGCTTCGGAAATGAAAGCACTGGTTCCAGTATGTAAAACTGTGAGCGAATTCCCTCCAGGCAGTTACTATGGTTCTGAAGATGCGGAGCCTCAACGTTACTATATTCGCGATTGGAATGAATATGCTGCGGTTAAAGACAACCACAGCAGTAAAGAGGAACTCACAGCAGCATTAGAAGCCGCCATTAAACGTCAGTTGATGACAGACGTACCTTATGGGGTTCTGTTGTCTGGTGGTTTAGATTCTTCTATTACTTCTGCGGTTGCCAAACGCTACGCGGCAATGCGAATTGAAGATGACGAAAAGTCAGCAGCATGGTGGCCTCAGTTACACTCTTTCGCTATTGGCCTTGACGGTGCACCTGATTTAAAAGCCGCTCGTGAAGTTGCTGCTCAAATTGGTACTGTTCACCATGAAATGACCTATACCATCCAAGAGGGTCTCGATGCGATTCGTGATGTTATCTATCACATTGAAACTTATGACGTCACCACGATTCGTGCTTCGACTCCAATGTTCCTATTAGGTCGTAAGATCAAAGCAATGGGCATTAAAATGGTGTTGTCTGGTGAGGGGGCTGATGAAATATTTGGCGGTTACCTTTACTTCCATAAAGCACCAAATGCACAAGAATTTCATGAAGAAACGGTACGTAAACTACTCGCTCTTAACATGTTTGACTGCGCTCGCGCCAACAAATCGCTTGCAGCTTGGGGTGTTGAAGGTCGCGTTCCATTCCTAGATAAAGAGTTTATCGACGTTGCAATGCGCTTGAACCCTGCTGATAAAATGTGTGGCAACGGTAAGATGGAGAAGCATATTCTTCGTGAATGTTTTGAACACTATCTACCGGAATCAATTGCATGGCGTCAAAAAGAGCAGTTCTCAGATGGGGTTGGTTACAGCTGGATTGATACTTTAAAAGCCGTTGCAGAAGAAAAAGTAACGGCTCAGCAAATGGAAACAGCGCAGTTCCGCTTCCCGTATAACACGCCAAGTACTAAAGAAGGCTACGTATACCGCGAGATTTTTGAAGAGCTGTTCCCACTGCCATCAGCTGCTGAATGTGTTCCTGGTGGTCCATCGGTTGCTTGTTCATCAGCAAAAGCTATTGAGTGGGATGAGTCATTTAAAAATTGTGTTGACCCATCAGGCCGTGCGGTTCAAAACGTTCACAACGATTCATATCAGTAGAGTGCGTGTATTTTGATTTAATGTGATTTAACGCAACTGCTTAATCGATATTAAATCCTAGTTCGAATCAGAAATGACATTCAAAGACCAATAAAAAGGGGCATCGAAATCGATGCCCCTTTTCTATTCTTAATCTAAGACTTATTTCAAGTCACGGATAAGTTGTGCGATTGCTTCCCAATCACCTTTGTCCATTAGATCTGTTGGAACCATCCAAGTACCACCACAAGCAACTACAGATTTAATTGCTAGGTACTCTTCAACATTCGCAAGGCTTACACCGCCTGTTGGCATGAAGTTTACTGGGTAAACAGCTGTCAACGCTTTAAGCATTGCAACGCCGCCTGATGGCTCTGCTGGGAAGAACTTCAGCATACGCAAACCCATTTCCATCGCTTGTTCAACCAAACTTGGGTTGTTCACACCCGGTACGATTGGCATATTGCGTTGTTGGCAGTATTTTACTGTCGTAGGGTTAAAACCTGGGCTAACAATGAAATCAACACCTGCATCAATAGCAATGTCTACTTGTTCAGAGGTTAACACCGTACCAGCACCAATCAATAGCTCTGGGTATGCTTGACGCATAACACGAATCGACTCAGCAGCTGCTTCTGTGCGGAATGTAACTTCTGCACATGGCAAACCATTTTCTACCAATACTTTAGCTAATGGCAAAGCTTGAGCGACATCGTTGATAGCGATAACAGGGACGATTTTGATTTCTCTTAATCGTTGTTCAATGGTGTTCATAAATAACCTCTAAAGGAAAAAGCTTAGTGTAGCAACAATGATAAATGCGATACCGCCTAGTAACGTTTCCATTACAGTCCAAGTTTTTAGGGTTGTTTTCTCATCCATATCAAGTAGACGAGAAACTAACCAGAAACCAGAGTCATTGAAGTGAGATAGTACTGTTGCACCACCCGCAATCGCAATTACGATGAAACAAAGGTCTAGTTCACTTAGGCCTGTTGCTGTCGCTACAACTGGAGCAATCAAAGCAGCTGTTGTTGTAAGAGCTACCGTTGCAGAACCTTGAGCAACACGTAGACATGTAGAAATAACAAATGCAGCAACGATGATTGGCATACCTGTATCTGTTAACACACCAGCAAGTGCATCACCAATACCGCTCGCACGTAGAACGCCACCGAACATGCCGCCCGCACCTGTTACTAGAATAACGCCACAGATTGGAGCCAAAGAATCGCCACAAAGCTTCTCAAGCTTCGCCATGCCGTAATCTTTTGCAAAAACCATCAGACACACAAGCAGAGTAATCAGTAGTGCTACTGGTGTTTTACCTAACATACGTAGGAACTCAACTAACGCTGTCTTACCATCAATAACACCAGCAACCGCTAGAGTATTTAGGCCTGTATCTAAACAGATCAAAACAACAGGTAGTACGAGAATCGTCATTACTGTGCTGAATTTTGGTAGCTTCGCTTCGTCAATTACAGTGTCGCTGTTGAAAAATGCTTTAGAAAGAGGAACATCAAATTTCTTACCAGCATACAGACCGAACAAGTATGCACCGAAGTACCATGTTGGGATTGCAACAAGAATACCTACCACTAGTAGAAGACCGATATTTGCGCCTAAGAACTCAGCAGCAGCAACAGGACCAGGGTGTGGAGGAACGAAACCGTGCATTACCGCAAAAGCACCAGCTGATGGCAATGCGTATTTAATTGGAGAGCCACCAAAACGAGCTGCAACACTTAAAATGATTGGCATCATTACTACTAGGCCCGCATCAAAGAAGATAGGGAAACCAAATAGAAGTGATGCTACACCCAGTGCAAATGGTGCACGTTCTTTACCAAAACGGCCGATTAGTGTATCAGCCAGTACTTTAGCACCGCCTGTTACTTCTAAAATTTTACCGATCATGGCACCTAGGCCAACAAGTAGTGCTACCGATGCCAATGTGCCACCGAAGCCGTTCATCATGGTTGGTACAACTTGATCAGACGTAACGCCTGTCGCAATAGCAGTACCTAAACTTACAATAGTTAGAGATGCAAATGCATGAACTTTTAACTTAATAATAAGAACAAGTAACGCGACAATTGCGAGGACCGCAATAGTTAACAAATAGGTCGGGTCAGAAGCTTGGGCTAACTGTTCCATAGATTCACCTTCAATTTTAGTTTGTGTTATAGATCACATTTATTTAAGTTACCGGTAACATGTTACCGATAACACCAATAAGATAAACACATATTTTAAAGTGAATTCCAAAATTGGGATCGTGCGCAAATTTACTAATGAGGATTGGTTATGGCGGGTAGTAGTGTCATCGTTATGGGTGTATGTGCTTGTGGAAAAAGCACGATTGGCGAGCAATTAGCAAAAAAGCTTGGTCGCAAATTTATTGATGGTGATGATCTCCATCCAAGAGCTAACATTCAAAAAATGTCCTCAGGACAGCCGCTCAATGACGAAGACCGCAAGCCATGGCTAGAACGAATTCGAGACGCCTCATACAGCTTAGAAAGCAAAAATGAACACGGCATTATTGTTTGTTCAGCGTTGAAAAAAGTGTATCGCGATCAAATCCGTGAGGGAAATGAGAACGTGACATTCCTATTCCTAGATGGTGACAAACAGCTGATCCTTGATCGCATGAGTAAACGTCAAGGCCACTTCATGAAAGAAAACATGGTTAACAGCCAGTTCGAAACGTTAGAGCGCCCAGATGCTGAACCTCAAACTATTGTGGTGAGCATTGACACAACAATCGAAAATATTATTGAAGAAGCAGCTCAAAAACTGATTGCGCAAAATGAGGCGGTACTATGACCCATCCTATTATTCTAGATGTAACACAACGACTCACCGAGCGTAGTTTAGCGACTCGCAACGAGTTTTTAGCACGCACTCAAGCGCAAGCTGAAATGGGCAAAGGCCGAGCTAACCTGACTTGTGGCAACCTTGCTCACGCAGTAGCGGCTTCTTGTTCAACTGAAAAACAGAACATTCTCGACTTCACTCATTCAAATGTGGCTTTGATCAGTGCATACAATGATATGTTGAGTGCTCACCATCCTTATCAAACCTACCCTGCGCAAATTAAACAAACACTTGCTCAGTATGGTCATACTTCACAAGTTGCTGGTTGTGTTCCGGCGATGTGTGATGGTGTAACTCAAGGCCAAGCGGGTATGGATATGTCTCTGTTCTCCCGTGACCTTATTGCACAATCAACTGCACTGTCATTGAGTCATAACGTATTTGATGCAACGCTACTGCTTGGTATTTGCGATAAAATCGCACCAGGCCAGCTAATGGGCGCACTTGCTTATGCTCACTTGCCGACAGCGTTTGTTCCTGCAGGCTTAATGTCGACGGGTATTAGCAACGATGAAAAAGTCGATGTACGCCAAAAATTTGCTGCTGGTGAAGTCGGCAAAGACGCACTTTTAGATATGGAATGCCGCGCATATCACTCATCTGGTACATGTACATTCTATGGTACAGCGAATACCAACCAGCTTGTTTTCGAAGCGATGGGCTTAATGCTACCGGGTTCGGCATTTATTCACCCTTACTCAGAATTGCGTACAGCATTAACTGATTATGCATCGGTGAAAATCGCATCAATGACGAGTGGTTCAGCAAACTTCCGTCCACTGTCTGAAGTTGTGACAGAAAAGAGCTTAATTAACGGCATTATCGCACTATTGGCTTCGGGTGGTAGTACTAACCACTCAATCCACATGTTAGCGGTCGCACGCGCTGCCGGTATCATGTTGACTTGGCAAGACATCAGCGATCTCTCTGAAGTTGTGCCGCTATTGGCTCGTGTTTATCCAAATGGCCCTGCGGATATGAACGCTTTCCAAGAGGCCGGTGGCGTACCTGCATTACTACATCGCCTTAACGAAGCTGAGTTACTACACCGCGACGTTACACCTGCATTCGGCGAGTTTGCAGACCAAATGACCTTACCAGTTCTAAACCAGGGTCAACTAGAATGGGCTGCATGCAACGGTTCACTTGATAAAGAAGTCATTTCTGATGCTGGTAATGTATTCCAAAGCACGGGTGGTACTCGCATGCTCAAAGGCAACCTAGGTAACGCGGTTGTCAAAGTATCAGCAGTAAAAGAAGACCAACGCATCGTTGAAGCACCTGCTGTGGTGTTCCAATGTCAGCATGAAGTAGAAGCGGCTTATAAACGCGGTGAACTCAACAAAGATTGTATCGTTGTTGTAACTCACAATGGCCCAGCTGCGAATGGTATGCCTGAACTGCACAAACTAATGCCGATTCTAGGTAACATTCAAAAAGCAGGCTTTAAAGTAGCTCTAGTTACTGATGGTCGTCTATCTGGCGCTTCCGGTAAAATTCCATCTGCTATCCACCTTTCACCAGAAGCATTACGTGGTGGTGCGATTGGTTTAGTTCGCGATGGCGATATCATCCGTCTTGACTGTCAAACCGGTGAGTTGAACAATCTAAATGATATGGCTGACCGTCAAGCTATCGATTTTGATACTGAAATTGGCCAGCAAACGTGGGGACGCGGTCTATTTAAAGTCATGCGCCAAAGTGTTTCAAGCGCAGAAGAAGGCGCGAGCTTTATCGTATAACGAAAGCAGAACCATATAACTAAGACGTATACTTAAGACATATAACTAATTGAAAGGTGAGACATTTAAATAAAATGGCTCACCTTTTTTATTTCTCGCTGATATTTTGTTCTAAATTTATTGATATCACTGCGTGTGATCATATTTTGATTACGCAAATATTTCTTCGCTTGTGATAAGAACCATGATTGTTGATACTGTTACACGTAACATTAACAATAATAATCATAATCATGACCTCGAATAATAAAAAGAGTCGCTCGACATTGCAGGATGTCGCAGACCAAGTTGGCGTAACAAAAATGACCGTATCACGCTATATGCGTAATCCGGATTCCGTAGCAGCGAAAACTCGAGAAAAAATTGCTGCTGTGATTGAAGAGATGGGTTACATAGAGAACCGTGCTCCTGCCATGCTCTCTAAGTCGTCCAGTAATGCTATTGGCATCCTACTTCCATCCCTATCTAACCAAATTTTTGCTTCTTTTGTTCAAGGAATAGAGACGGTTACCAATGCTCATGGCTACGAAACATTACTCGCTCACTTTAGCTATGACGAACACGAAGAAGAGCGCAAAATTGCATCATTACTTTCTTATCAAGTGGATGGATTAATCTTAACTGAAAGTCACCACACTCCGCGTACACTGCAGATGATCAAAAACGCAGGCATCCCTGTCGTTGAAACGATGGAGCTTCCTAAAAACCCAATTGATATGGCCGTCGGTCTTAACCATATTGATGCATCGTATGATGTCGTTAAACGCATCATCGCCGCGGGAAAAACCACCATCGCCTATTTTGGTGCGCGTTTAGATACTCGTACACGATTAAGGATGGAGGGGTATGACAAAGCAATGTTAGATGCTGGCCTAGAGCCAATTCATATCCTGACCGGTGAACACTCCAGTTTCTCATTAGCTTCAGACCTACTTGAACGAGCCCTAAATGAATATCCTGATTTAGATGGCATATTCTGTACTAATGATGATATTGCGATTGGTACCCTGCTAGATGCCCAACGTCGTGGTATTAAAGTTCCTCAGCAACTTTCTATCGTCGGTTACAATGCTTTGGATATCGGCCAAACTATCACCCCGAAACTCACCAGTGTGGATACACCTCGTTTTGAGATTGGCGAAAAAAGTGCTCAGCTGCTTATCGCGCGCTTAAAAGGTGAAAAAACAACGCAAAACCTTGTTGATATGGGATACAACATCACTGAAGGTGAGAGTATTTAAGGATAAATCGCGATCGTTAAACGAAAAGCGCATTCCAAAAACTTAATGACGAGAAATCAAAAAATAAAAAGCCGCTTCCTTATATGTACTTATAAAGGAAGCGGCTTCTTTTGATCGATAAAAAACTAAAAACTAGAAACTAGAAACTAGAAACTAAAGGCTAGTTCAAACCTAAATCTTTGTTATCTATACTCATAGGAACATGACGACTGATCATGTTGACCAATAAGATAGAGCGAGTTTCGCCATCTGGTTCTTGATAAATGGCATCAATACCAGCAAATTGACCACTTGCTACACGCAAGATCTGCCCTTTCTCTGGTAAAACAACCTCACTTTTCGGTTCAATCTGAGCTTCGAGCTGTTTTAGGGTAAATATCAAATCACCCTCTATTGGCTGCGGATAGCTACCTTGACGAATAAAATCCACGACACCTCGTGTCGAGCGGATCGTCGTAAAAGATGGCCCCTGTTCATAATCAAACCGAACAAACATATAAGATGGGAATAGCGGCTCTAACTTTTTATGGCGCTTTCCACGCAAGATTTTTTCTACTTCAATTTGAGGATAGTAGCTCTCAACACCTTGGTTCTCTAAGTGCTGTTTTGCTCGCTGCTGTTCCCCTCGTTTACAGTAAAGTAAATACCACTGTTTCATATGCCACTTCAGCCAACTTTTTTTTCCATCCTATCATTAAGTATATCGGCATAAAATTAGAAATATAAAAACGCGAACTTAGATGATTAAAAAACCGCACAACTTGTTGTTTTTTAATCGAAGCACTAAAATTCCCGCACATATATACTTATCACAACAAGGATCTGTGAACGATGAGAACGCTTTCTATCTTCCTCACGTTATTCACCATTCAGCTGTCTACGATTCAACTAGCAAACGCTGAACCTCTCTATTGGAGTGCACAGAAAGGGGCACTCAAACTAATGATTGTCGGTTCTATCCATGTTGGAGATGTTTCTATGTATCCGCTTCCAGCGGAGATCACAGACACACTTGCGCAATCAAATGGTTTAATTGTGGAAGCTGACATACGAAACAATAGTTCACTGACATTCCCCAAACATCAAACCACCACAGAGCAAGAACTCAATAGCCATCAGAGAAAAGAGCTAGCGGGTATCGCCTCACTACTCAATTTAAATATTGATGAGCTATTTCGCATGCCGCCTTGGTCTAGCGCGCTCGCCATACAAATGCGCCAACTCGAATATTTAGGCTATAAGGCTCAAGATGGCGTCGATATGTGGTTACTTATGCAGGCAGCTCGACAAGGAAAACCAATATATGGTCTGGAAACCACACAATTTCAAATTAATCTTCTGACCAGCCAACCGCAGGGCGGAAAAGAGTTACTAGTAAGTGCGCTTGAAGAGTTTGACCATTCAGAAAATGCGATGAATTGTCTAATAAAAAGCTGGAAATCTGGTGATATTAATAAACTCAATGAATTTGCTCAGTTAACCGAAATGTCAGCGGAACTTGAACAACGTTTTCTATTCGATCGGAATCATGATTGGGCAAAGAAACTATCCGATAGGCAGTTTCTACCTAAACAGAGAGGAGAATATGTCGTTGTGGTTGGGACATTACATCTTATTGGACCAGATAATTTAATCAATTTACTGCAATCAAAAGGATTTTCGATTCGTCAATTATCTAAAAGTACCGCGGCTAACTGTGAGTTTAAATATTAGTTTAAAACTCCTGCCAGTTTTTTCTGTACTCATTCGATAGCACTGCAATAGTGCTTCAACTTTAAAAAATACACATACAAAAAAGCCGTAGCATTTCTGCTACGGCTTTCTCTAAGATGGTCGGTGAAGAGGGATTCGAACCCCCGACCCTCTGGTCCCAAACCAGATGCGCTACCAAGCTGCGCTATTCACCGAGATGTTTCATAAGGCTTATTGCCCGTCAACGAGAGCGTATATTACGGATTCTCCGCCTTAACGCAAGCGCTTTTCTACAACTTTTACCTTATTTCACTCCAACCGCTCAAAAGACCATCAATAATGAGTCTCGCACGATCTGGCGCACACAATAACAAACAATTATTACACTAAATATATACAATTGATCCAGATCAGTGATGTTTTGTTATCCATATTTTAACGTAGATAAGTCATCAGAACTTGAGAGGATAAGAATATGGACTTTTGGCTCGACCTTCTATTTGGTAATGCAGTTGGACTATCGTCTATGCTCGTTATATTCAGCGCTCTTGGTCTGATGCTGTTTTACGGCGGCTTCATCCTTTATAAAGTGATGAATGACAAATCTCCTCACTAACATCGCATAGCTCACTATTCGACGAGTCAAGATATACGATTAGGAAAATGCTACGCACCGAAGTAGATAACTTTGTCTGCTTCGGTTTTTTATTGGTTTTTTTTTGTGATGGCACGATTTTTATAAAGAAGCTATTTAACAGAGAAACCATTTTGTAGCGAAACAGCTTTATAACGAAGCTGTTTTATAAAGAAGCAATGTGCACCCATCGATAACTTCAGTATATAATCTTTTCATTGATTGATTTCTCTGAGATGCAGCTATGTCTCAAGACGACGACCTATCCCTCTTCCAAGCGATGATGGGAGATGTAACACCACTTCATAACGATACGGCGACACACAAGAAGCAGCACCAAGTCACCCAAGCGCAATTAGCAAAGCGTGAAGCTGCCATCTGGCTCGGTGATGATAATCCCGAACACCTCTCAATCGACAACGCTCCGATGCTCAAACCCGATGATATTATTGAGTTCAAACGTGATGGGGTCCAAGATGGTGTCTATCGTAAACTTCGCCTCGGTAAATACCCACTTCAAGCACGATTAGACTTACACAAAAGAACGCTCAAAGAAGGGCGTGATGAAGTTGTTAAGTTCCTAAAACAATGTATGAAAATGGATGTGCGCACCGTCATCATCATTCATGGCCGTGGAGAGCGTTCGAATCCACCAGCATTAATGAAAAGCTATGTTGCCCAATGGCTGTCACAGATCAACGATGTACAATGCGCTCATAGTGCGCAGCGTTTTCATGGCGGGACGGGCGCTGTTTACGTGCTATTGAAAAAGAGCCCAGCTAAAAAACATGAAAACTGGGAAAGACACCAAAAACGATTGGGTTAGATTGGTATCGAATGGTACTATTCGCGCCCGCAATTTTTCCTGCGATGGCAAATCAGTTACAAAAGAAACCGGGAACAACCTATATCGTTATTCCATAACTCGATTCCTGCAACTGCCGTTGTGAAACGTTAAGAGAACAAAACAATGACACAAGACTGCGCAAAACGCTTAAATAAATACATTAGTGAAACTGGCTACTGCTCTCGTCGAGAAGCCGACAAACTGATTGATCAAGGACGCGTGACCATCAATGGTCAAATCCCAGAAATGGGTACAAAGGTCCTTCCTGGCGATGATGTTTCTATCGACGGTAAACCTGTCAAAGAAAAAGAAAAACCGATATACATCGCGTTGAACAAGCCGACAGGTATCACATGTACAACAGAAAGAGATATTCCTGGCAATATTGTTGATTTCATCGGGTTGAGGCAGCGTATCTTCCCTATTGGCCGTCTTGATAAACCATCTGATGGTTTAATCTTTTTGACCAATGACGGTGATATCGTGAATAAAATTTTGCGTGCCGGCAATAATCACGAAAAAGAGTACGTTGTTCGCGTCGATAAACCGATCACTGATGAATTCATTCGTCAAATGGGCTCAGGGGTTTCTATTTTAGATACGGTTACCCTGCCTTGTACTGTCACTAAAGAAACCAAGTTCTCTTTTCGCATCGTATTAACACAAGGTTTGAACCGTCAGATCCGCCGTATGTGTGAAGCACTCGGTTACGAAGTCTTTAAACTCCGTCGCGTACGTATTATGAACATTAGCCTTGATGGAATTCCTAATGGTCGATGGCGTTATCTCTCTGATGAAGAAATCACAACGATTCTATCAATGTGTGAAACATCAACGAACTCAGAAAATGCCTCAAAATTAGATCAACAAGGCCGTCAAATTCGCAAAGCAACTGATGCGAAGCTATTCGATAGCCGTGAAGAAAATCAAACATCGACAGCGCGTCGCAACCAAAAGCAACGCACATTTAAAGGCCGCAATGCCGATGAATTCCGTCACGCGCCAAGCTCGAAGAAAGGACGCAGTGGTCAAGCATCAAATAGTAATGGCCGTTCAGAAAACGCCTCTAAGTTCAGTCGTGATCGCTCAGCACCACGCCCAGCAAGCAAACCACGCAGTGGTGGCACTCTCAGCCTAAAAAAATAATCGCGGTTGAATTACGTTGATATTAACTAGGTAACAAAAAAGGGAAGCTAAGCTTCCCTTTTTATATTCTCTTTTAGTCACCAGTCTGCAAACCTCTCGTATTCACGACCGATAAACTAAAATTGGATATTATTTAGTACCGAAGATCTTGTCACCAGCATCACCAAGACCTGGGACGATGTAGCCTTTGTCATTCAGTTTTTCATCGATAGCAGCAGTGTAAAGCTCAACTTCAGGGTGTGCTCTTTCTAGTGCCGCGATACCCTCAGGAGCCGCAACCAATACTAGAACTTTGATTTGCTGACAACCTTTCTCTTTAAGAAGATCGATTGTTGCAATCATAGAACCGCCTGTTGCTAGCATTGGGTCTACAACTAATGCAATACGCTCATCGATATTTGAAGCTAACTTGTTGAAGTAAGGTACTGGCTCAAGTGTTTCTTCATCGCGGTAAATACCAACAACACTGATACGTGCACTTGGCATATGCTCTAGCACACCATCCATCATGCCAAGGCCAGCACGTAGAATAGGCACTACTGTTACTTTTTTACCTTTAATCTGGTCAACTTCAACTGGACCATTCCAACCGTCAATCGTTACTTTCTCTGTCTCAAAGTCCGCGGTTGCTTCATAAGTCAGTAGGCTACCGACTTCAGTTGCTAACTCACGAAAGCGCTTAGTGCTAATGTCACCTTCTCGCATTAGACCAATTTTATGTTTAACAAGAGGGTGTTTCACTTCAACAACTTTCATTTCCATCTCCGGCAATAGGCAATTTTCAAATAAACCCTCAGAGTATAATCGACTTCTCGTTGAAGATCTTGCCATAGATATCATCATCATGTCCGATAGCGCGGAATTTAAGCACTCACCCATGAACGCCAACATTTGACAGCCCAAGGTGATACATCTTAGTTACACAATCAAAACCAGAGTGCTATGTGCCCTACATCACTTTCATCTTTTGCCATTTTGAACAGTCTAAGTTCGCGATTTGTTGTTGTTCATTCACCTTGAAACATTCAGAGACGAAATTAATTTTAGAGCGTGAGATAAAAAGTTACGCAAACGTTTGCTCTTTGCGTTTATCCACTGGTAGAATAGCGCCGTTTTCATATCCAACTAACTAGACTGAGGACTTCCCGTGAGTAGCAATAACACTTCTCTAAGCTATAAAGACGCTGGTGTTGATATCGATGCAGGCAATGCACTGGTTGATCGAATCAAAGGTGCTGTAAAGCGTACTCGTCGCCCTGAAGTTATGGGTGGCATTGGTGGCTTCGGTGCTCTTTGCGAACTACCAACAAAATACAAACAACCCGTTCTCGTTTCTGGTACTGATGGTGTCGGTACTAAGTTACGTTTAGCTCTGGATATGAAAAAGCATGACACTATTGGTATCGACCTCGTCGCCATGTGTGTCAACGACCTAATTGTACAAGGCGCCGAACCTCTTTTCTTCCTAGATTACTACGCAACAGGCAAGCTAGATGTTGATACAGCCGCTGATGTAGTCTCTGGTATTGCTGATGGCTGCGTTCAAGCTGGATGTGCTCTGATCGGCGGTGAAACCGCTGAAATGCCAGGTATGTACGAAGGTGAAGACTATGATGTCGCTGGTTTCTGTGTCGGTGTTGTCGAAAAAGAAGACATTATTGACGGAACCAAAGTAGCGGCAGGTAACGCGTTAATCGCTGTCGGTTCAAGCGGACCTCACTCAAACGGTTACTCTCTCGTACGTAAAATACTTGAAGTGTCTGGCGCAGATAAAAACGAAGAACTTCAAGGCCGTACCATTGGCGAACATTTACTAGAACCAACAAAAATCTACATTAAATCTGCACTAAAAATGATCGAGCAACATGACATTCATGCTATCTCGCACATTACTGGTGGCGGCTTCTGGGAAAACATTCCACGCGTATTGCCGCAAGGAACAAAAGCTGTGATTGATGGCAGTAGTTGGGAATGGCCAATTATCTTTAAGTGGCTTCAAGAAAAAGGCAATGTTACGACACACGAGATGTACCGTACATTTAACTGTGGCGTTGGTCTAATCATTGCTCTTCCACAAGAGCAAGCCGATGCAGCGGTCAAACTACTACAACAAGAAGGCGAAAACGCATGGGTAATCGGTCAGATTGCACTAGCTCAAGCCGAAGAAGAACAAGTAGAGATAAAATAAGTATGAAGAGTATTGTCGTTTTAGTTTCAGGAAATGGAACCAATTTACAGGCCATTATCGATGCTTGTGAAACCAACATCAGCAACGGAAAAGTCACAGCTGTGTTTTCAAACAAAGCGGAGGCTTTTGCCCTAGAGCGTGCGAAAAAAGCTGGTGCCGCAGGTATATTTCTAGATCCTAACGACTTCGATACTCGTGATGCTTTCGATCAAGAGCTAATGCGTCAAATTGATGAGTATGAGCCAACCTTGCTCATTTTAGCCGGCTATATGCGTATTTTAAGTGGCGAATTTGTTCGCCACTATATGGGGCGAATGATCAATATCCACCCATCGCTACTACCAAAGTACCCTGGGTTAAATACTTATCAACGTGCTATCCATGCAGGTGACGAAGAACATGGAACCAGTGTCCATTTCGTCACTGAACAACTCGATGGTGGCCCAGTGATCTTACAAGCTAAAGTACCCATCTTCGATGAAGATACGGTCGAGACTCTTACTCAACGCGTGCAAACTCAAGAGCACCTTATCTACCCTATGGTGACTAAGTGGTTTGTTGAGGGGCGTTTAGAAATGCGAGATGGAAAGAGCGCCTACCTCGATGGTACTTTGCTTAGCATGTATGGCTACGCTGAAGAATAAAGAAAGCATAAATAGTGATGTTTAAAACGAGCCAATTGGCTCGTTTTTTATTTCTCATCGTCCATTAATCCTCTGTTCATCCCCTACTGGCTACACTAGCCAAAAAATAAGGAGATAACGATGGACCTTAAAACACTGCTTAATCAAGCACTCAATTCCGACCTTGTTCGTCAAGGTAAAGAACAGCTAAAACAACACTCAAACAAGACCAGCCACGCTTCTTCAAGCAAGAAGAATCAAAGTGCTCATTCTTTCGGTAATGGTGCTTTAGGAGCGAGTGCATTGGGGGGCGGTCTCATTGGTTTACTCATGGGCTCAAAAAAAAGCAAAGGTATGGGCAAAACCGCACTGAAAGCGGGAGGAGTTGCTGCACTCGGGGCCTTAGCTTACAAAGTTTATAATGACTGGCAGCAATCACAGTCAAACATGACAGCCCAAGCACCAAGTACTTTCAATGAACATGATTCAATCCATAGTGAATTAATCTTCAAAGCAATGATTGCAGCGGCCAAAGCTGATGGGCATGTCGATCCCCAAGAAATGAGTCATATTGAACAAGCGATACAAAAAGCGGGCGCAGATTCACAGCTTCAGCAAATGCTTCATCAAGAACTTAATAAACCATTAGACCCAACGCAAATAGCCAGACTTGCCACAACGCCGCAACAAGCTTCGGAAATTTATTTGGCGTCATTGCTGGTCATCGATGAACAAAACTTCATGGAGAAAGCTTACTTACAAGAACTCGCTAAGCAAATGCAACTCTCACCACAAGTCACTGAACAGTTAGCCAAACAGCTCCACTAGACAAGTTGTTTAAAAATCGACCATGCTATTCATTGGGTTGAGCCAGAACAAACTTACGCCTTTGAGTTTACAATGTGACAGAGGTATAGTTGAGAACAGTTATCAAATTGGAATATTGACATGCAAGTATATGGTTGTTGTGATTTAGTTCGTGAATTTTATGCTCAAATTGGTAGTGGCGATCAAGGCTACATACCTAAAGCGATTTCTTGTGTTGTTAAAACCTTAAACGAGATTGCAGCTGACGAGTCTTTATCAAAAGAGACTCGCGAAAAAGCGGCATTTGCTGCAGCAAATCTACTCATCTCAGATTTCGAGGATAAGGAATGAACTTAACCAATTTTGAGAGTATGGACACCATCATGCTGATGAGCATCGTCAACTTAAAGCTACGTGATGATTTCAACGGTGACCTAAACGAACTCGCTGTATTTTTTGATATTGATAAAGCCGCTTTAGAAAGCAAGCTTGCAACCGCAGGATTTGAGTTTTTACCTGAAGTCGGGCAATTTCGCTAAGCAAACGACATCTTTGCTCAGATAGATATTCAAAACATCGAAATACAAAAAAACCGCCAGTAGGCGGTTTTTTTAAATCTCAGTGCAGTAATTACTCTGCATCATCTTCGAATTCTTCTTCAGCTTCAGCTGCTGCTTCGTAACGAGCACGTCTTTCAGCTGCTTCACGAGCTTGACGCTCTTCGCGTTCTTGGCGCTCTTGACGTTGCTGTCCTTTACGCTCGTTGCGTACAACTTGGTTTTGTACGAAACCTGCTAGCTCTTTTTCAGCCCAAGCTTGTGCCAATTCTGCACTTTCGAAGCCTGCTTCACGCTTTGAAACTACTGTTTTACGAGAAGTAACTTGACGAGTGATTTCTGCTGTCCAAGCGTTACGTTTTTCAGTTACGCGAATAGCAAATTTTTTATTTTTAGACATTTCTAATGTTCCTAAGGGATTACTATACCAATTTAGATAAGTATTTAATTATTGTCGCCAATTAAAGTCGCTTTATCAGTATTGGAGATATTCGATTTAAGCCCATTAGTGACTTGTTCTCCGCCATGATTACCGCGATTTTCTGAATAACACCCTAACTACAGCTTATCCATATTGGTATTAAGGGATAGGTCAACGTGCGTTGAGGATTGTATGCCATCCCTTGGCAAGCGCGGTATTAGAGCACAAATGAATCATTTTTGCTGTACTTTTTTTAGCGAAAATGAGGTTTTTTATTTATGGCTGTAAAACAAAAACCGCCCAAACGTTAGCTCAGGCGGCTTATCTCACTTCGACTCACCTATCGGCAAATATCATGAGGTGTTATCGTTTGACTAACCGAGATGTTTACGCGCATTTTGGAACATACGCATCCAAGGGCCATTTTCCCCCCAACCTTCAGGAGCCCATGAGTTCGCAACCGTACGGAACACTCGTTCTGGATGCGGCATCATGATAGTAACGCGACCATCAGTGGTCGTTAAACCGGTAATGGCATTTGGCGAACCATTTGGGTTGTTCGGGTATTGCTGAGTCGGATTACCTTGGTTATCAACATAACGCAATGCGACAGTACCTGATGCTTCAATCGCATTAAGGTGTTCACTATTGCGTACTTCCACTCGGCCTTCACCGTGAGAAACGGCGATAGGCATACGTGAACCTTGCATACCATTGAAGAAAACCGAATCCGATTTTTGAACTTCAACCAAGCTAAAACGCGCCTCAAAACGTTCAGATTCGTTGCGCACGAATCGTGGCCAATATTCTGCACCAGGGATGAGTTCTCGCAGATTCGACAGCATCTGGCAACCGTTACACACACCTAAAGAGAACGTATCTTGACGTTTAAAGAAACCTTCAAACTGGTCACGTGCTTGTTCGTTGAACAGAATAGACTTCGCCCACCCCTCACCGGCACCTAGCACGTCTCCGTAAGAGAAGCCGCCACAAGCGACAAGGCCGTTATACTCTTCTAACACTGCTTGACCCGTTAAAATATCGCTCATATGGATATCTGTCGCTTCAAAACCAGCTCGGTCAAATGCAGCTGCCATTTCAACATGAGAGTTAACACCTTGCTCACGTAAGATAGCCATCTTAGGTTTCGCGCCAGTGTTTACCATCGCTGCAGCGATGTAAGGCGCCGCAATGTCTTCATGAACATCAAAGCTTAATTTAGCGTTTAAGCCCGGATCTGAGTTATCCGCTTTTGCTTGATGCTCTTGATCAGCACATGCTGGGTTATCACGCAGAGATTGCATCTTATGCGTTGTTTCAGCCCAAATCGTACGTAACTCAGTACGGTTACGCTCTAGCACTACTGTATCACCGGATTTAATGATGATTTCATTGGAATCTTCAACTCTACCTATGACATGCGAACATGCTTCAAGACCATTGACTGCAAGTGTTGACAGTACCGCATCTAAATCTTCATTTCGTACCTGAATCACCGCGCCCAACTCTTCATTAAATAGCGCAGCTAATGAGCCGTTACCATTATCAGAAGAAATCAATTCAGCAATATCGGCATGAACACCACAGTGACCAGCAAATGCCATCTCTGCCAGCGTGACAAATAGGCCGCCATCGCCTTTATCGTGGTAAGCAATCACTTGGTCCTTAGCCACTAGGGTTTGAATCGATTCATAGAAGCCTTTTAACTGCTCTGGACTGTCGACATCCGCCGGCTTATCACCAAGCTGTTTGTAAACTTGAGCTAGAGCTGTCGCACCTAGGCGATTCTTACCATTACCTAGATCGATAAGAACAAGGCTAGTGTCCCCTTTATCAGTTCTTAGCTGAGGCGTCACTGTCTTACGAACATCCTCAATACGAGCAAATGCCGTAATAACAAGAGAGAGCGGCGAAGTCACTTCTTTTTGTTCACCATTCTCTTCCCATTTGGTTTTCATCGACATGGAGTCTTTACCAACTGGGATTGTTAGCCCTAGAGCTGGACATAGCTCTTCACCGACGGCTTTTACTGCTTCATAAAGGCCAGCATCTTCACCGGGGTGACCGGCAGGAGACATCCAGTTCGCCGAGAGTTTGATATGTTTAATATCACCAATGTTTGTTGCAGCAATGTTCGTGATGGCTTCACCAACCGCTAAACGCGCCGATGCACCAAAATCAAGCAGAGCCACTGGGGTGCGTTCGCCCATCGACATAGCTTCACCATGATAAGTATCATAGCTAGCCGCAGTTACCGCACAGTTAGCGACTGGCACCTGCCATGGACCTACCATTTGGTCACGAGCAACAAGACCTGTCACAGAACGATCACCGATGGTGATAAGGAATGTTTTTTCTGCAACCGTTGGCAGACGCAATACGCGCTCAATAGCATCGTTTAGTTCAATGCCACTGCAATCCATTGCTGGGTTATTAACTTTTAACGTCGTTGCATCGCGGTGCATCTTCGGTGTTTTACCTAATAAGATATCCATCGGCATATCAATAGGCGTATTGTCGAAATGTGAATCTTGTAGTTTCAATTCGCGTTCTTCTGTAGCGACACCAACTACAGCATACGGTGCTCGTTCACGCTTACAAATTGCATCAAATGTCGCCATATGTTCTGGCGCAACGGCCATAACATAACGCTCTTGCGACTCATTACACCATATTTCAAGAGGGCTCATGCCCGGCTCATCATTAGGTACGTCACGTAACTGGAAAATACCACCACGTTCGCCATCATCAACAAGTTCAGGAAGCGCATTAGAGATACCACCCGCACCCACATCGTGGATAAATGCAATTGGGTTTGCATCACCTAATTGCCAGCAACGGTCTATAACTTCCTGACAACGACGCTCCATCTCTGGGTTTTCACGTTGAACTGAAGCGAAATCTAAATCTTCAGCTGATTGTCCAGAAGCCATTGAAGAAGCGGCACCGCCACCCAGGCCGATATTCATCGCTGGCCCACCAAGAACGATTAGGCTAGCACCAACTGGGATCTCTTTCTTTTGAACGTGTTCATCACGAATATTCCCCATACCACCAGCAATCATTATTGGCTTGTGGTAACCACGAACTTCTTCACCTGCGTGAGAATTCACTTTCTCTTCGTACGTACGGAAATAACCCAATAAATTTGGACGACCGAATTCATTATTAAATGCAGCGCCACCTAATGGACCATCTAACATAATATCAAGTGCGGTAACGATACGACCTGGTTTACCAAAATCGGTTTCCCAAGGTTGCTCAAAACCAGGAATACGTAAGTTTGATGTTGTAAAACCGACAAGACCCGCTTTTGGTTTACCACCAATACCCGTTGCACCCTCATCTCGGATCTCACCACCAGAACCCGTTGAAGCACCTGGCCATGGAGAAATAGCCGTTGGATGGTTGTGCGTTTCGACTTTCATCAGAATGTGCGTTTTTTCTTGGCTGTAACCATACTGACGAGTTTCAGGATTAGGGAAGAAACGCCCCACCTCAGAACCAACCATCACCGCTGCGTTGTCTTTATAAGCTGACAACACATGATCTGGCGTAACTTCAAAGGTGTTTTTAATCATTTTAAACAATGACTTATCTTGCTTGATGCCATCAATAGTCCAATCAGCATTGAAAATTTTGTGGCGGCAGTGCTCTGAGTTCGCTTGAGCAAACATCATCAATTCAATATCAGTTGGATTGCGTTCAAGCTTAGTAACAAAGCTTTCTAGTAGGTAATCAATCTCATCTTCAGCCAAAGCAAGGCCTAGGGTAACGTTTGCTTTTTCAAGCGCTTTTCGTCCACCAGCAAGAAGATCGACATCTGCAACAGGAGCAGGTTCAGCGACATTAAACAATGCAGAAGCAGTCTCAACATCAGTTATCACAACTTCCATCATGCGATCATGGATTAGAGCTTTCAGTAAGACTAACTGTTCAGACGTTAACTCCGAAGCCAGTTCAACGTAATACGCCGTACCACGCTCTAAGCGCTTCACTTTGTCTAGACCACAGTTTTTTGCGATATCAGTTGATTTAGAAGACCAAGGCGAGATCGTACCCGGGCGTGGCGTCACTAGCAGAAGCAAGCCTTCTGGCTTATGCTCTTCAATGGTTGGGCCGTAAGTCAGCAGTTTCTCTAACTTTTCAAGCTCTAGAGCATCTAGCTCCGACTTAAGATCAGCAAAGTGCATGAACTCAGCGTAAACACCTTTAACAGGCAAATGTTGTTCACGGCAAAGTTCAAGTAGTTTGTTAGTACGAAACTCTGATAGAGCTGGGGAGCCACGCAAAATTCTCATGTGCTTAGGTCTCTTCTGCAATTGGTTAAGGTAATATTGCAATAAATTCAAATGTTTAATTAAAAAACATCAAACTCATACCAATCTTACCTCCTTGCTTTGAGCGCATTATAAAGCATTTATTTTTGTGATGTAACAGCAAATGCAAACGTTTGCGTCATTTTTTTCGTCAAATTTGAAATACAGCAACAATGTGAAAAAATCTATGTGGTAGTCGCGTTGATTTTATTGTGATCTTGCCTTGTCACCTCACTCTGTTATAAATGCCGTACAGATGCATGAGACTCTTAAACATGAATAACTATTATCTCAACCGATTCAAATCCTTTTTCCTACTGCTGACGACCTCTTTTTTATTGTTGGGTTGTCAAATTGAGTCAGAGCCAAAAAGCGATTTAGAACAAATCCGCGAGCGCGGAGTGCTACGTGTTGGCACGTTGAACAACCAACTCTCCTACTATATTGGTCCTGATGGACCAGCAGGGTTGGACTATGAGATTGCGCGCGAATTTGCCGATCAACTCGGCGTACGCTTAGAAATGAAGCCAGCTTATCGTATTTCAAGCCTCTATCCTGCCTTAGAAAAGGGAGAGATTGATATTATTGCGGCGGGGTTAACTCAATCCGCAGAGCGCGTTCGCCGATTCCGAGCAGGGCCAGCTTACTATTATGTAAGCCAACAAATGGTGTATAAAAAAGGACAATGGCGCCCTAGAAACGTAAAACAGCTAGTCGACAGAGAAGCTGAATTGATCAAAGAGAATGATGGTAAGCCCGTTGTAACTATCGTCAGTGATTCACATATCACACAAACTCTGAGAAACATCCAAAATCAATACCCTGAGTTTCAATACAGCGTAGAAGATGATGCCGATGTCCACGATCTGCTGAAGTTGGTTTCTGAGGGAAAAGTGCGCTTTACAGTCGCTGACTCGATTGAAGTATCCCTATCTCAACGCGTCTACCCTGATATTGCTTTAGCGTTTGAATTAACCGAAGACCAACCTATTTCATGGTTCCTTCGCCAATCTGAAGATGAAAGCCTTTACGCTTTAGTGATTGAATTTTTTGGCAACCTAAAACAGTCTGGGCAATTAGCGTCACTTGAGGAAAAATATATTGGTCACATTGGCAGCTTTGATTATGTTGATACCCGCGCATTTATCCGTGCACTCGATAGCAAGCTACCAAAATGGTCTCCTTTATTTAAAGAGTACTCAGAAGAGTTTGACTGGCGTTTGGTGGCCGCTTTAGGTTACCAAGAATCTCACTGGAATCCTTATGCTAAATCACCAACCGGTGTACGTGGCATGATGATGCTAACACTGCCAACCGCAAAAAGTGTTGGCGTAACCAATCGTCTCGACCCTGAACAGTCGGTCAAAGGTGGGGTTGAGTATTTACGACGCATGGTGGCTCGAATTCCAGACTCTGTCGATGAGCATGAGAAGATTTGGTTTGCGCTGGCTTCATATAATGTCGGTTACGGACATTTAATGGATGCGCGCCGTTTAACCAAGAAACAAGGGGCGAACCCAGATTCTTGGGCTGATGTTAAAGATCGCCTTCCTTTACTGCGCCAGAAAAAATACTACTCACAAACTCGCTACGGGTATGCCCGAGGTGATGAAGCGAAAAATTACGTTGAAAACATACGTCGCTATTATCAAAGTATCATTGGCCATGTTGAGCAACAAGCGCCAGACGAGGGTGAAGTCAATATAGAAGAATTGACGGTTATCCAAGTACCTGAAGCGTTATCAGGAGCTGCATCATCGGCTCTACCGACAACACAATCAGGCGCAAAACCAAGTGAGGAAAAAGCTTCTGCTGCAGTTTCAAGTTCTGCGACTACGCAACCTTAAACTTAACCAATCCGAATAAGAAAATTACCTGATGGTAATGAAAAGGAGCACCTACGATAGGAGCTCCTTTTGCTTTCTAGGTGCTCATAATTAGCACTCATAAAAGAAAACAGTGCTGTCGATCAAATATTACAGAATACCATCTTATTAAGCGCACTATTCCCCTTGAAAATATTGTGTACAACCCATATATATTGAACCACTAAGATTTGTTTCATCACACTATTTGTCATCATTCGTATATTCATAAAAATTGCGATCATTGACCAACATCGCGCATGATTTTTACATGCTGATGGGCTCATGGATTCAGTAATATCTTTGCTGACACTAATACCTCGCACTTTTCACTTTTTGTAAAAGAGTCAATTGCCATTGGGCGGTGCACTGTCGCGCTCGAGGTAAAAATAGCGAGATGAGATTTATGGTAGTGGCAGTTTTGCCATAGGTATTTTTCGTATAATTGGAGGTTATTTTATGCGAAGACGTCGATTACAATCTAAACGCTTAACAAAAACGGTTTCAGCGAACCGACGCAAGCGTAAGATCTATAACAATAAGAAAAAAGTGATGGGTCGCCATCGAGCATTCACTCAGTTACATAATTCTGCTAATTAATGCTACATAAGTTCTGAATGAGCAAACATCTGACTATACAGATGTTTGCTAGCAATCTGCGCTGAAAATTAGACCGCCTAAACTCGTCGATCATTTTCCTATCAGCTTATCGCTTCTCTTGAGCGGCAGTGTTCAAATCCCTTTGTGCTTTTATCTCTTTACGACGGCGTTTAAAAAACGCTTGTAGCTGAGTTCGACATTCATCAACCAACAAACCACTCTCTATCACCGCATAGTGATAAGAAGCTTGGCTATCAAATAAATTCAGTACCGTTCCTGCTGCTCCAGCCTTTAAATCTGGGGCGCCATAAACAACACGTTTTACACGGCTATGCAATAAAGCCCCTGCACACATTGGACAAGGCTCAAGGGTGACATATAAGGTCGTATCGAGTAATCGATAGTTCTCTAATTCTTGCCCTGCTTTACGTAACGTCTGAATTTCAGCGTGAGCTGTCGCATCATGTTGACCAATTGATTGATTCCACCCCTCAGCAATAATATGGCCATCTTTGACCAAAACAGCACCAACGGGGACTTCCCCCTCTTGTTCAGCCTGTTCTGCCAACGCCATCGCGCGGCGCATGAATATTTCATCTTGTTCAGTAAATTGAGACTGGGGATGAGACAAGGTTCGCTCCTAAACAAAAAGCAAAAAAATAGGTATGCAGCGAAGCATACCTAATCTTAACCAAAATGAACAACACGCCGTAGGTTACTCGCTGAGTTCCTGCACGATTGGAGTTGCTTTAACACTGACGATGCGGTTATTTTCGACCGAAATAACTTCAAAATGCCACTGCTGACAGTCAATACTTTCACCCTCTTCAGGCAAACGCCCCATTGACCATGTCACCCAACCATTTAAAGTTTGAAAGCCTTCACTTTCCCCATCCATTTCAGAAAGCTCCAAGCGATTTTTCAGTTCACTGATTGGGATTAAACCATCAATAACCAAGCCATCTTCTACTTCTTCAGCCCATAATTCGTTCGGGTTATTCGATAGTTCACCAGCAATCGCTTCCAACACATCGTAATGGGTAACAAGCCCCTGCACATCACCATATTCATCGACGATAAACGCCATCTCGGTTCCTGATTCTTTGAAGTACGTCAGTAACCGTAAACCTTTCATCGATTCGGGGATATAAACCGGCGCTTTAGACAACCCCATAATCACTTGCATACTGAGATTGTTCGCTTGGTTCAAAAGCGCTTTGGCCGATACTGTACCGACAATCTTATTCATGTGCCCTTGGCAAAGTGGGAAGACACTGTGCTTAGTTGAGCGAATGCGTTTTAGAAAGTGCTCAATTGGTTGGTCGATATCCAGAAAATCGATATCACGGCGTGGCGTCATTAAAGAACCAACCAAGCGATCATCAAGTTGCAAAATGTTGCGGATCATCTCTTGTTCACCGCGCTCAATCACACCTGACTCAGAGCCCTCTTTGACTAAGGCATGAATATCATCTTCCGTCACACTATCTTCATGATTACCACGTCCAAGCAATTTTAAAATGCCTTCCGTTGATGCCGAAAGTGCAAAGACGAATGGTGTCGTAATCTTTGAAAGCCAGTAAATAGGCAACGCGACTAAGACTGCGATCGTTTCAGCTTGTGATTGAGCAAATCGTTTAGGCACAAGCTCGCCAATAACAATGGCAAAATAGGTAATACCCACCACCACAACTGCGGTAGAGAGAATATTTGCTTGAGTGGCATCTAAGCCCCAAACTTCCAATTGCGCAGCAAGAGGAACGGATAACGTTGCTTCACCAACAATGCCGCTTAGTAGACCAATAACGGTAATACCAATTTGAATGGTAGAGAGGAAACGAGTGGGATTTTCTTTAAGTTCTAGTGCAACTTGAGCGGCACGATGCTTTTCAGCTAAGCGTTTAAGTCGACTATTTTTGGCTGCGACTAATGCGATTTCAGACATCGCAAATAGACCGTTTAAAACAATTAACCCTACTAAAAGCAGAATTTTCATAGATGGTTATTTTTTCCTAATTGATTACGGTAACAATACAACCGCTGGGCAGAGTGTAATACGTGTCGCAAATAAAAAAAAGCCTACCCAATAGGGTAGGCTTGTAAGCATTTGTATCTATTACATCTAGTCGTTACTTACATTGAGTAAGTGTATGGCGCTTGGATACCTAGAGGAATACCAATCATCCAGTATGCGATTAGGAAGATTGACCAACCAATTAGCATTGCGATAGAGAATGGCATCATCATTGATGCTAGCGTACCGATACCAGTCGACTTAACGTAACGTTGACAGTAAACCACAACAAGTGGGAAGAATACCATCAGTGGAGAAATGATGTTCGATACCGAGTCACCTACACGGTAAGCTGCTTGAGATAGCTCAGGAGAGATACCAACAGCCATTAGCATAGGAACTAGGATAGGACCAATCAGAGCCCATTTCGCTGAAGAAGAACCGATTAGAAGGTTTACAGATGCTGTTAGTAGAATCATACCAACGATCGTTGCTTCACCTGGTAGGTTCATCGCTTTCAGACCTTCAGCACCGTACAGCGCAAGCATAGTACCGATGTTTGACTGAGCAAATACCGATAGGAACTGTGCACAGAAGAACGACATTACAATGTAAGCGCCCATGGTCGACATTGTTGTCGCCATTGCTTTAATGATGTCGTTGCTTGTTTTAAACGTGCCAGCAACTTTACCGTATACGTAACCTGGGATAATGAACAAGATGAAGATCAGCGGAACAATCGACTTCATTACTGGTGCATTAAATGATGTAATTTCACCCTCAGGAGAACGCAATGCTGACGTTTCTGGAATCAGAGCCGCAACCAATAGTGCGATACCCGCTACCATCGCCCAACCCGCAGCGCGGAATGCTTTTGATTCAATCTCAGTAAATGTACCTAGATCTGGTGCACTTTCTGCGTCTGCATCAACAGGCATGTTCGCTAGACGTGGTTCAATGATTTTCTCAGTCACGTACCAACCGATACAGATGATTACTGCTGAAGACAAACCAGTGAAGTAAATGTTCGCTAGTGGGTTAACAATGTACTCTGGATCTAAAACTTGAGCGGCAGATTGCGTGAAGCTTGCCAATAATGGGTCGATACCAGATGGGATAAAGTTTGCAGAGAAACCACCAGATACACCAGCAAATGCTGCTGCAATACCCGCAAGAGGGTGACGACCCGCTGCGTGGAAGATGATACCACCAAGAGGGATTACCAATACGTAACCCGCATCAGCTGCTGTGTGTGATACGATCGCAACCAGAATCAGCATTGGCGTTAATAGTTTCGCAGGTGTGAAGTTCAGCATTTTCTTAAGGCCAGTAGTAATAAAGCCTGAAGAATCCGCTACACCAACACCTAGCATCGCAACCAATACGATACCTAGTGGAGCAAAACCTGTGAACGTTGTTACCATATTCGCTAGAAAGCTAGCTAGAGCTTCACCGGTCAAAAGGTTAGTCACAGAAAGTGCTTCACCGGTGCGAGGGTTAACAAGGTCGAACGATACGTTAGATAAAAGCGCAGATAGCACCCAAGTAATAACGAGAGCCCAGAAGAACAAAATTGCTGGATCTGGAATTTTGTTGCCGGCGCGTTCAATAGCGTTTAAGAAACGATCCATACCACTCGGCTTAGTGGGAGGCGTCTGTTTGACAGCTTGGTTACTCATAGGTAACTCCATAATGTGATGTTGTTGTCGTGGACCAAGTTTAATAATTATAAGGGTCCATATTCGACTGAGCATTTTATTCAAAAGCGAATGGGAAAGCACAACATTCTGCATGAATTTGCATTGTTAGTGACATATTTTGCAAAACCACCAATGAGTAATAACAAAAAACCAACAGAACAGATCTACTAATAAAAACAATTAATACACCTAAATGAAACCTACCCTCAAATTGGCATCGAACGGACAAAGCGTCCTTTATATACTGAGTTAGATATCAAACTCGCTGAAAGCAGAAAGCATGGTCTTCAACCCCACTTCCTGTTCAACATTCAATCGGTCAAGCCAGTACGCTTTAATTTCAATCGCAGCAAGAGAATGGGAAGAAAAAAGCAGCGCCGTACAGGTCAATTGAATCGCTCGTGTAATAGGCTGCTTAATCATTGCATTACAATCTGTATGGACATTAACTAAGAGGTACGGATAAGTAGGAGAAGAGAATCCTCGCTGGCGAAACCATTCGAGTTGAGACTCAGCCAGGTGCAACGCCTCAATGCTCTTTTGAGCAAAATCCGCTTTCTGCTCTACATAGGTTTGTAGCTTAATTAAACTCAAAGCCGCTACCCCAAGAATCACAAAAGCCACCATAACTTCAATCAACGCGATTCCTCGTTGCTTATTGATCATTCCACGATCCTTGCTTCCATTTTATATTTAAGCTTGGAGAGCGTGGATTCGTCACACCACCACCTCCCCCAATTAAAAACTCAATTTCTTTGGTGATTTTGACCGAGCCTGATGTTGCTTGCAGTACATTGGGCTCAGATGGGCTTTCTCCCAATGACTGTAATTCTAACCACTGACAAGCCGTATTCAGGTTGTTCGGAATGACGCTTTCATGGTTATTAACCATAAAACTAAAACCACACTCCAACCCACCCTCTGCTTGCCAATGATCTTGCCTCGCTTGTATCTCATTTTTCGCCACTTTAATTTGATAGAAAACGCCTCGGTAAGCACTGAGTGAATACGCCAATGACACCACGAGTAAAATGGTACTCATCGTCAAAACGGCGAATCCCTCAGGTTTCCGTTCATATCGATACATTGCCTTATGAATCGGCGAGTTTCTTGCCCTACTCACTGCCAGTTCCTTTGCTTAACACTCATTGAAACCGAATGATTAAAACGACCATCACGCAATTCTGCTTCTAAGTAGAAATGAATCATCGCACTTTGAGCTGAGCTGCTAGATAAAGGGACGGTGGATACAGCAAAAGAGGGAACAACAAGCATGTTTTGATCAAACAGATGATGGCAACGAGATAAGCTTGAAAATGACTGGATGGCTGCCGATTTTTTTTCGCAGGTGTAAAGTTGATTACCTAACAGTTTGTATTTCACATGCTGAAACAAAGCTGAATGAGGATCAAAATAGACAAATCCAATACTCGATCCACTGACAGCGATTATTTCACTTTCATCTAGTAGCGTTAAGGAATGACCTAGCCCTCCAGAATAACCTGCCCTTTGAATATCAGATCGCATCATTTGCGTGGTTATCGTTAAATTTTGCAATGTCAGCAGTTCTAAAGTTCGGTTACTGGCTATCCGATAACCTGATAGAAAAATACCAACGATCATTCCAATCACGGTCAAACCCAGTACCGATGCGATCAGAACCTCAACTAACATTGCTCCACCTTGAAAGCGAGGCAGGTTAACACCTTTTATAGCCATACAATGCCTTCTGCGACCCGCAAATCTTAACTCTCCCTGGAGGGTTAGATGTTCTCAACTCCAATTTTTTACTGCTATTTCCTGAGGGGAAAAAGTGGAATGATCCCGACTTAGCCCGCCCACGAACGCCATCGAAAGAAATCTGATCCGATGTATAGGAGTGCCGAACAGTCACGTTCTCAAAACTACTCCCAGTCAAGACACTGATTGTCTTTCCCATTCCAACAACATCTGAATCCGTTAAAGTAATGATCCAATCTGACTTGGTATAATCTATATCTTTCAAAAACGTAAGGTGGGCATACAATGTCTGATTATTTTGCACCGCTTGCGACTTGGCGTAGCTAATAAATCCCTTTATTTCCGTTGCTAACCGCTTCATCTCACCGGTTTCAATGACTCGAATAAAACTTGGAATCACGGCAAGAAACACCCCAACCAACACAGAAAAAGTGACTACCAATTCAAGTAATGAAAACCCACGAAGTGTTTCCCACTTTTTCATGTAATACCCCCTCACGCGCTAAATCAAACTTGCCAGAATGCTAACACCTACCAAAAATGAGTGGAGTATTAAGAAAGGAACAACTCGTTATGATTCGAAGATTTAAATGTAACCGAAAAAATAAAAGCGTATTTGGTATGACGTTAATCGAATTATTACTTGTTACTGTGCTAATTACGCTATTAACTCTTTTCTCTTACCCAAACATCACTCAATACATTTTAAGATCTCACCGAACTGTCGCTCAAACGGATATGTTAAAGCTGCAACTTCAGCTTGAGCACAACTACCATCGTCGTTATGACTGGAATACTCTTGTCTCAGCCGGCATTTGCACTATCTGTGATTCAGACAGAGAAAGGTTCTCTTTTTCTATTTCAAGTTCGGCGCATATGGCTTACAAAATTACCGTCACCGCCCTTCCCAACAAGGCGCAAAGCGAGGACACTTGCTTAGAGCAAGACAAAAAAATGACGCTCAATGTCCACAACGAGACTTCCCCAAGCCCATGCTGGAATTAAAAAGATACCCACGAACCTTAAGCGATCATTCGTTTCCAGATAACTAAGATCTAAAATTTTAAGTCACTGCGATCTAAACAACTAATCTCTAACTAAACAACTAATCTCTAAGCTCTAAGCTCTAAGAAGTCCTAATAAACAAAAAAGCCTGCATAAATGCAGGCTTTCAAAATCAAACGTCAGATTAAAGTGGACGATATTAACTTGTTAAGTCGTCGAAGAATTTTTTAACGCCATTGAAGAAACCTTCAGATTTCGGCTTATGCTTCGTTGCCGCATCACCACCGCATGACTCTTCAAATTCTTTTAGTAACTCTTTTTGGCGAGAGCTCAAGTTAACTGGAGTTTCAACCACCAATTTAACGATCAAGTCACCAACACCACCGCCACGAACACCTTTTACGCCTTTACCGCGCATACGGAACATACGACCAGTTTGCGTTTCTGATGGTACTTTCAAGCTAACGCGACCGTCTAATGTCGGAACTTCAACTTCACCACCCAGTGCCGCCATCGCGAAGCTTACTGGTACTTCACAGTATAGGTTGTTGCCTTCACGTTCAAAGATATGGTGCTCTTTAACATGAACTTGAACATAAAGATCACCTGCTGGTGCCCCCATATCACCCGCTTCGCCTTCCCCAGATAGACGGATACGATCGCCCGTATCAACACCCGCAGGGATTTTAACGTTAAGCGTTTTATTCTTCTGCTTACGACCTTGACCATGACAAGAGTTACATGGTTCTTTAATGATCTTCCCTTTACCATGACAGGTAGGACAAGCTTGCTGAACAGCAAAGAAACCTTGGCGCATTTGAACTTGGCCATGGCCATGACAAGTACCACAAGTATCTGCTGATGTTCCTTTCTTCGCACCGCTGCCATCACAGCTATCACAGTGGACTAAAGTTGGAATTTCAATTTCTTTAGAAACGCCGCGAACGGCTTCTTCTAACGTTAATTCCATGTTGTAGCGTAGATCGGCACCACGTTGTGCACGTTGACCGCCACCACGACGACCACCACCAAAGATATCGCCAAAAACATCACCGAAAATATCGCCAAAGTCAGCACCGCCGCCGCCAAAGCCACCGCCGAAACCGCCACCACCTTGTTCAAAGGCTGCATGACCATATTGGTCATAAGCGGCTTTCTTTTGCGAATCAGTTAATACTTCGTACGCTTCTTTTACTTCTTTAAACTTGTCCGCTGCCGATTCATCACCTTGATTTCGGTCTGGGTGAAATTTCATTGCTAGACGCTTATACGCCTTCTTGATATCGCGCTCAGAGGCATCGCGGCCAACGCCTAATACTTCGTAAAAATCACGTTTTGACATGTTCTAGGTCACCAAAATAATTGCTACTACCGAATGATCGCATCAGTAGTCTGTGTATCAATCTAGATAAAAGTTCTGCCGGTTCGAATACCGAATAAAGCTATTATCTAGATTGACAAGTCTAAATACAAATTTACGGGCGTAAGAGTTACCTCTGACGCCCGTATATTTAGAAATCGAAAAACGACTTTTCTAAGCTAAAACACGTTAGTTCAAGGAGAAAGCACGGAGCTTACGGATGTAAGTGAGCACTTTCGACGTAGAAATCACGTGTTATAGCGACGAAAAATTATTTTTTGTCGTCTTTAACTTCTTCGAACTCTGCGTCTACCACATCGTCGTCTTGCTTAGGTTGTTCGCCAGCTTCACCGCCCTGTTGAGCTTGTGCTTGCTGTTGAGCGATTTCCATTAGCTTTTGAGCTGCAGTCATTAGAGCTTGAACTTTCGCATCAATCGCTTCTTTATCGTCACCTTTGCGAGCAACTTCAAGTTCAGAGATCGCTGCTTCAATCTTCTCTTTCTCGTCTGCTGGAAGCGCTTCACCCGCTTCTTCAATTTGCTTACGAGTACCGTGAATCATTTGGTCAGCTTGGTTACGTGCAGTTGCTAGCTCTTCGAACTTTTTGTCCGCTTCTTTGTTAGCTTCTGCTTCTTGAACCATTTTCTCGATGTCTTCATCGCTTAGACCGCCTGAAGCTTGGATTGTGATCTTCTGCTCTTTACCAGTCTGCTTGTCTTTCGCTGAAACGTGTAGGATACCATCCGCATCTAGGTCGAAAGTTACTTCGATTTGTGGCATACCACGTGGTGCAGCTTGGATGCCTTCTAGGTTAAATTGACCTAGAGACTTGTTGTAAGACGCTTGCTTACGCTCACCTTGTAGAACGTGGATAGTTACCGCGTTTTGGTTATCTTCTGCTGTAGAGAAAACTTGGTTCGCTTTAGTTGGGATAGTCGTATTCTTCTCAACTAGCTTAGTCATTACGCCGCCCATAGTCTCGATACCTAGAGACAGAGGAGTAACGTCTAGTAGTAGAACGTCTTTTACTTCACCAGCTAGTACGCCACCTTGAACTGCAGCACCCATTGCTACTGCTTCATCAGGGTTTACGTCGCGACGAGCTTCTTTACCGAAGAATTCAGCTACTTTAGCTTGAACCATTGGCATACGAGTTTGGCCACCAACTAGGATAACGTCGTTGATGTCGCTTACAGAAAGATCAGCATCTGCTAGAGCAACTTTTAGTGGCTCAAGAGAACGTTGAACTAGATCTTCAACTAGAGATTCCAATTTAGCACGAGTCACTTTGATGTTCATGTGCTTAGGACCAGTTGCATCTGCAGTTACGTAAGGTAGGTTTACGTCTGTTTGAGTAGTAGAAGAAAGCTCAATCTTCGCTTTTTCTGCTGCTTCTTTTACACGCTGCATTGCTAGTGGATCAGTTTTAAGGTTGATACCTTGCTCTTTTTTGAACTCATCTACTAGGTAGTTAATTAGACGGCTATCAAAGTCTTCACCACCAAGGTGAGTATCACCATTAGTTGCTAGAACTTCGAATGTTTTCTCGCCTTCAACTTCATCGATTTCGATGATAGAGATATCGAATGTACCACCACCAAGGTCGTATACTGCGATAGTGCGATCGCCGCCTTTCTTATCAAGACCGTAAGCTAGCGCAGCTGCTGTTGGTTCGTTGATAATACGTTTTACTTCTAGACCTGCGATACGACCAGCATCTTTTGTTGCTTGGCGTTGTGCATCATTAAAGTAAGCAGGAACTGTGATAACTGCACCAGTTACTTCCTCACCTAGGAAGTCTTCTGCAGTTTTCTTCATTTTTTTCAAGATTTCAGCTGAAACCTGAGGAGCTGCCATTTTTTGGCCTTTCGCTTCTACCCAAGCATCACCGTTGTCTGCTTTAACAATTTTGTAAGGCATGATTTCGATATCACGCTGAACTTCTTCGTCTTCAAAGCGACGACCAATAAGACGCTTAATTGCATATAGCGTGTTAGTTGGGTTTGTTACTGCTTGACGTTTCGCTGGTTGACCAACCAATGTTTCACCGTCTGTGTAAGCAATAACTGATGCTGTTGTACGTTCACCCTCAGCATTCTCGATTACGCGAGGTTTGTCACCGTCTAATACAGCAACACATGAGTTAGTAGTACCTAAGTCAATACCAATGATTCTACCCATCAGGCTATCTCCGAATAAATTCTAATTTCGTTTGGTTATACCCACTATGTGGGGGTGGAGAATAGGGATTCAACCCTTGCTTACAAACTAAAATAATCAATGTTTGCTTCTCGTATGCCCCTTAGATAAGGGCGTCAAATGACTTTTCAAGGGGAAAATCAAAAAAAAACCGTTTTTTCCGTATTTCGACGTCATAAATTAGAAAACGAGACCCAAAGGTCTCGCTTTAACATACTTTTATTCTGTTTTAGAACCTAACTCGTTGTTTGTACTAAGTCACGATCGTATCCCTGCTCTCCTTGGGCCAATTCCCCCTCGGATTTCGCCACTATCGTATTCACTGCAGTATCCCCTACTACATTCGAAGATGTACAAAACATATCGTTAATACGGTCAACAGCGGCAACAATCGCTAAGCCCTCTGGTGGCAAGCCAAGTTGGTGAAGTATCACTCCCACCATAACCACACCTCCGCCAGGAACACCACCAGCACCGATAGAAAGAAGCAGAACCGTAAAGCCTAGCGTCACTAACTCCGTCACAGCGATAGGTTGGCCAAATGCGTTGGCACAAAAAACCGCTGCGATCGCAATGTAGATGGAAGCACCGGCCATGTTCATCGTGGCGCCCAGCGGCACACCAAAACCAGCAACGGATTTTGAAACGCCTATTTTGTCTGTCAGCGTACGCATCGTGACAGGAATAGTCGCATTTGAACTGGCGGTTGAAAGAGAGAAAAGAACCTGCTCACGAGTCTTACGCGAAAACTCTCGAGCTGAAATCCCAGTAAATAACTGCACTGCGATTGGATAAACCACAAAAATCCAGAAAACCAGCATCGAAACGACCAACGCAACATAACCCGCGACTGACGCTAGTGTGCCCGCATTGAGTGTCGCACCCAATTGAATCATAAGAGCAAAAACACCATATGGAGCCAAACTCATCACCAAGCCTATCAGCTTCATCATGATTTCGTTGGCCACTTTAAAAGTACGAATCGCCGGCCCGCCTTTAGAATCAAGAGCCTGAATGGCAAGTCCTGTTAAAATCGCCATAAAAATGATTTGCAACATATCGCCGTTAGCAAAGGCTTGAACCGGATTACTCGGGACAATGTTCACCACCATGTCGAAGATATTCGGTGTCTCTGTAGACTTTAACGTAATGGACTCTGAGATCGTCCCCGCTAAGTTAGCACCTGCACCGGGTTGAAGAATCATCGCTACAGTTAGAGCTGCAACAATCGCTATGACGGTATTGAAAATGTATAACGCAAAAGTTTTTCCGCCTAAACGACCAAATGATCGAATGTCTTTCAGTTCGACAATGCCACACACGATAGAAACGTAAACCAATGGCACAACTAACAGTTTAATCAGAGAAACAAACATTCCGCCTGCCCCCTCTGCTGCCCCTAACAGATAAACATCAAATATCGCGATGCCACTAAACAAGTACTGAATTGAAGTTCCTAACAACAAACCAGCAAACAAACCTATAAATATCTTACTTGAGAGTGATTTATCCATCTCATAACTCCAAATTTTGTGTATCACATTCACTTTCACACCAACTTATTCACCAAATAAATTAGCGAACGAAGCAAATAATACACATTTCATTTACATTTTCGAGTTCTTATTTATAGAATTGTTAATTATAATCGAATGGAATTTTCACCTAACAAAGCGTGAATTAGAAGAATAACCCGCCAAATCATTTAGATTACAAATCCTTGGCGTAAAATAGATAGGAGAGATAGTGGGACAAATATAGAGGTGACATAATGGAAAAAAATCGCTGGATATTTCGCGCCCTCAGTGAGGCATACACAACGTTATGAGTATGATTTTCGTAGCAGTAGATTCAAATTCAGTACAAAAAAACGCCCACCTAAATTGGCGAGCGTTACTTTACGAATTGAGTTCAACGATTATTTAGCAACCATAACCATTGCTGGGCGAATAACACGTCCATTTAACTCGTAACCTTTCTGCATCACAAACATAACTGTGTTTGAGTCGTGATCAGCACTTTCTTGAATAGACATCGCTTGATGGAATTCAGGATTAAACTGCTCACCTTCCGGGTTAATTTCTTTTAGACCGAACTTAGAAACCGCACCAACAAATGTTTTGTGCGTCAGTTCTACACCTTCAATGATTGGCTTGATCACTTCATTGTCTACATCTGCAGACTGAATCGCACGCTCTAAGTTATCAATCACTGGCAGCAACTCTTCAGCAAACTTGTTCAGAGCGTATTTACGCGCTTTATCAATTTCACTTTCAGTACGACGGCGCATGTTCTCTACTTCTGCTTTCGCACGTAGAACCGCATCTTGCTGGTCTTTGATTTTAGCTTCGCTTGAAAGCAGAGCTGCTTCTAGTTGAGCAATTTTCGCTTCTTGCTCATCTAGAGCGTTCTCTTCATTCCATTCGATATCAGCATCAGTACCAACCGCTTCAACGTCTTGCTCGACAGTTTCAGGCTGCTGTTTTTGCTCTTCATCTTTGATCTTGTTTTCTTCGTTGTTCATGATATCTCCTGAATTCAACTCAAAATACCTCCGACGAATCACGCTTATAGGTGACCGCAGACATAAAAATTCGCATAAATTACTAACTTGCCATTATTATGGGGATGAAGATTATTGATTCAAGCCTATTTCGTGCGGAAAAACTATGAAAAAACCTTTTGAAGTGATCGCCATCATCGGTAAACCCCGAGATCAACAAGCCATTCAGACCCACAAAGAGCTGTATGTTTGGTTGATGGAACAAGGCTATCGGGTTTTCATTGATGATCGTTTACGTGACATATTGTCCGATATTCCAGATGACCATTTCGCCAGCTTAGTCTCACTAGGGCAACATGCCGATCTCGCCATTGTTGTGGGAGGTGATGGAAACATGCTCGGTGCCGCACGTATTTTGTCCAGATTCAATATCTTTGTCATTGGTGTCAATCGAGGCAACCTTGGGTTCTTAACCGATCTCAATCCAGAAGATTTTAAAACCTCTCTGCAAGCCGTATTAAATGGCGAATACATCGAAGAAGAACGATTTTTGCTTGAGGCTGAAATTCACCGACATGGCCAAATTAAAAGCCACAATGCCGCGCTAAACGAAGCCGTTCTTCACCCTGGGCAGGTCGCCCACATGATCGAATTTGAAGTTTATATCGACGAAAGTTTCGCATTTTCACAGCGTTCTGACGGACTTATTGTTGCGACCCCTACCGGTTCAACTGCCTATTCACTTTCTGGCGGTGGGCCGATTCTTTCGCCAAGCCTAAATGCAATTTCAATCGTACCCATGTTTCCACACACACTTTCAAGCCGCCCTTTAGTGGTGGACAGTAAGCGAAAAATTAAATTAGTCGTTTCGCCAGATAACCGTGGAACACAAGAAGTCAGTTGCGATGGTCAGGTTTCTCTTCCTGTCTCACCTGGCGACGAAATCCACATTTATCAAAGCCCGAATGTGCTCAAACTGATCCACCCAAAAGATTATAGCTACTATCATGTACTTAGAAATAAACTCGGATGGTCAAGCAAACTGTTTTGATTCTGCTCACAAATCAATCTGTTGAATAAAATAATTTACCTGTGCAACTTTACTGTATATCGAAACAGTATATACTGACTACATATACAGTATTGTTCATTTAAACAGGTATCTAAAAATGCTGGCTCATCTAAGCGTTAATAATTTTGCGATTGTTAAATCTTTACAGTTGGAGCTTGCCAAAGGCATGACCACTATCACCGGTGAAACAGGCGCCGGTAAATCGATAGCGATAGATGCACTCGGTCTATGCTTAGGCGGCCGTGCAGAAGCCAGCATGGTAAGACAAGGAGAAGAGAAAACCGAAGTTAGTGCGGCTTTCTCACTCGAAAACAATATTCATGCAACCCGTTGGTTGGAAGATAACGAATTACTCGACAACAACGAGTGTATTTTACGTCGTACCATCGGCAAAGATGGTCGCTCACGCGCTTTTATCAATGGTAGTCCAGTTCCCTTATCTCAGCTTAAAAACCTTGGGCAACTTTTGATCAACATCCACGGTCAGCACGCTCATCACCAACTGATGAAAAGTGACTATCAGATGGCAATGCTTGATCAGTATGCCGGGCATTTAAACTTATTAAAAAATACTCGTCATGCATACCAAGAATGGCGACAATCGGATAATGCCTTAAAGCAACTTCGTGAAAACAGCTCCCAAAATCAAGCTCAAAAACAACTTCTTGAATACCAAATCAAAGAACTAAACGATCTTGCATTAGGGGAAGATGAATTTGAAGAGCTAGATCAAGAACACAAACGCTTATCCAATAGCGGTGAACTAGCACAAACCTGCCAGCACGCTATCGAACTCATTTATGAGGGCGAAGACGTTAATGCACTTGGAATTTTACAATCCGCAAGCCAATCTCTAATTCAACTCGCTGAGCTTGATGATAAATTAGCTGAACTACCGAATATGCTAACTGAAGCCATTATTCAAATTGAAGAAGCCAATAGCGAACTACGTAACTACCTCGACAATATCGATGTCGACCCTGCTCGTATGAACTATGTTGAAGAACGGTTTTCGAAAGTCATGTCGACCGCACGAAAGCATCATGTAATACCCAATGACCTATACCAACACCATCAAGATCTATTGGCGCAGGTTGAAGCTCTAGATTGTTCTGATGAGCGCCTCGACGAGATAGCGCAAGAGGTCGAAGTGAAATACCAACAATTTATCACTCGCTCAGAAAAACTCAGCAAATCGCGCAATCGATACGCAAAAGAGCTGAATAAATTAATCACAGACAGCATGCATGAACTCAGTATGGAAAAAGCGCAATTTTGTATTGAAATCAACAACCAAAATAGCCACCCATCGCCACTGGGTATGGATACGGTTTGTTTCGTGGTTTCAACCAACCCGGGTCAACCAATGCAGCCAATCGCAAAAGTTGCTTCAGGTGGTGAACTTTCACGAATTTCATTAGCTATTCAAGTGATCACCGCTCAAAAAATTGATACTCCGAGTCTTATTTTCGATGAAGTCGACGTCGGCATCAGTGGACCAACGGCCGCTGTTGTCGGAAAAATGCTGCGTAAGTTGGGAGAATCAACCCAAGTGATGTGCGTGACACACTTACCTCAAGTCGCCGGATGTGGGCACCAACAATTGTTCGTTGCTAAACAAACTAAAAATGGAAAAACAGAGACACAAATGCATACGCTTGATAAAGAACAGCGCGTCTCTGAACTTGCTCGTCTTCTTGGCGGCAGTGAAATCACAGAGTCAACCCGTGCTAACGCTCGTGAATTGCTGATAGCTGCTTAAAATCACTCAGCCCAAACTGACCCAGTCAATGCGTTTTGCAGAAAAATAAATTTAGGGTACGAAAATTTGGCTCGACTTTGCAACCAAACTCAAAAATAACGGTCTGAACTAATTCAAAAGGAGATGAGCTTTTTACATTAGCCTCAAGCTTGTTTATTATCAGCCCAGTTTAACAATAAACAGTTACAAGAATTTAAAGTATGCAATTAAGAAAGTGGCTAGTCGCAGTACCACTCGCATTGACGATGCTGACAGGGTGTTCACTGTTAGAGAAATTGGTATACCGCATCGATATCAACCAAGGTAACTATGTTGAGCAAAGTGCAGTGAACCAATTGAAGTTTGGTATGACCAAGGAACAGGTGCGATTCGTACTCGGTTCACCGATGTTAATCGAGAATGGATACCCGAATACGTGGTATTACATCTATTACCACACGGAAGGGCACAATGCTCCGATCCAAAAGAATCTATTCGCTGACTTTAACGATCAAGGTCGTTTAGTGAAAATTACTGGTGACTTCCCTGCCAGTTCTGATTTTTTTGAAGGTATTAACTAAGGTTAATACTGCAAAATAACAGGCAGAAAAAAAGCTCGCAGTGCGAGCTTTTTTATTGTTCTTATCTAACGAACAGACCTTAATCTTTTCTCATCAGATTAGGTTTTCCACCCGTCACCGGATCAGCAACTCCTGATGCTTTAGCCTGCTCTGCACGCTTACGGCGGATTTCTTTTGGATCGGCAAGCAATGGACGATAAATCTCGATACGATCTTTATCTCTGACCGTCGCATCAAGTTTTACATTTCGGCTAAACACACCTACCTTGTTTTTCGCAAGATCGATTTCAGGGTATAGCTCTAACACGCCAGACTGTTTAATAATATCTTCAACGGTCATGCTCTCGTTTACCACTAAAGTAAACACTCTTTGCTCAAGAGGCAGTGCGTAGACCACCTCAACGTGAATCATCGTCGATTCAATACTCATAGCACGTATACACCTGTTTTGCTCGCTTGGTAAACGCATTAACCATGTTACTGGTTAACTCATTAAAAACTTTACCAAAAGCCATTTCTATCATTTTACTTGAGAACTCAAATTCCAATTTAAGTTCAACTTTACATGCCTGCTCGTCTAACACGGTAAAAAACCAGCCGCCTTTCAATGTTTTGAATGGGCCATCTACCAGATGCATCAAAATAGCTTCACCATGATGAAGCTCATTTGATGTCGTAAACGTTTTACTAATACCCGCTTTAGAAACATCGACCGAAGCAATCATGCCAGACTTTGTTGACTCAATGACACGAGAGCCGGAACACCCTGGTAAAAATTCTGGGTAGCGCGCGACATCATTCACTAAATCAAACATCTGTTCTGCACTAAATGACACCAACGCAGAACGGCTTACTTGCTTCATACACACTCCTAAGCTTTTATGGTTTTTATAACAAGGCGCACGACAATTTTACTTTTATTCGCAAAATGCGCAAATAAAAGGATTTCCTATCCGAAAAGGTCGCCGTATAATGGCTCCATTATGGTAAAGAAAAAATCAAAACAAAAAGCGGGTAGCAATACCATTGCGCTTAATAAGAAAGCTCGCCACGAATACTTCATCGATGATGAAATTGAAGCCGGCATGGAGCTACAGGGCTGGGAAGTGAAAGCACTTCGCCAAGGCAAAGCCAATATCGCAGAGAGCTATGTGTTCATGCGAGACGGAGAAGCCTTTGTCAGCGGAATGACGATTACTCCTCTTAATCAGGCATCAACACACGTTGTCGCGAACCCTACACGCGTGCGTAAGCTACTAATGAGCCGCCGCGAACTCGACAACCTAACTGGCAGAATCAACCGTGAAGGTATGACTTTGGCTGCACTAGCGCTTTACTGGTCTCACTCTTGGGTGAAGATTAAGATCGGCGTAGCTAAAGGTAAAAAACTTCATGACAAACGTACTGATCTTAAAGAAAAAGATTGGGCACGTGAAAAAGCGCGCGTAATGAAGAGCTCATTGCGTTAAACTTGACCACTTAGACGCAGAGTACTAGACAGGCCTCGCTTTTCTGTTACTATGCATCAAACACTTGGGGCTGATTTAGGATTCGACGGGAATTCAGAAGTCTGAGGTGCATGCCGAGGTGCGGTAGGCCTCGTTAATAAACCGCAAAAAAATAGTCGCAAACGACGAAAACTACGCACTAGCAGCTTAATAACCTGCCAAGAGCCTCTTTGCCCTAGCTTCCGCTTGTAAGACGGGGAACAACAAAGAGTCAAACCCAAACTAGCTAGATCGGATTCTCCCGCCTGAGAGATGAAGTTCGAATTATAATTCAGGATAGTCATTTACTAGCGTGTCGGTTCGCAGGTGGATGGTGAATTTAAAGATCGACTAAGCATGTAGTACCAATGATGAAAGGTTTTCGGACGCGGGTTCAACTCCCGCCAGCTCCACCAAACGTTTGGAAAGGGCCAACTCGCAAGAGTTGGCCCTTTTTGTATCTATATACCTAGGTTTCGACTATTTGGGTCAAATATAAGCACCAAAAACCGAAATCAACGCTTCTGTTACCAAATCTCCGTTCTTCTCTCTATAAAAGAGAACGACACTCCTTGTTAGCGAAAACTCCAAGCTCACTACATTTATGTTCCTAAACTCCAGCCTCCTGTGCTCAGACTAGGGACAACTATCATAAAAATTAAATTGATAAGAAGAGCTGAATTAAATTCATGTGAAAACGCCTCTATACAAACATTGTCATAGAGGCGATACAAATACATCTTATGCTGGTTGATCGGTTGGCATTACCTGAGGCTTACCACTTGCCAGAGCCAAAATAACACCAAGAGCAACGCCTAAACTTGCCGCAAACACCACTTGGAAAGCAGATGGTAACAAAAAGGTAATGGTATGTGCTGGAATCCAGAACAGTGGAATGGTCTTTTTGAATACAAAACCGTACTGAACATTCCAATCAATTTGGTTAAATTTCTGAGCCATATCGATTGGCTTTAGCAAAGCCATCATCGAACCATTGTGATCAGCAATATGCAAATCGGTAATTTTATGTAACGTCATAAATATTGGCGCAAAAATCAAGTTTAACCCTAGGCTAATAGATAACGCAGTTAGAACCGGTCCTGCTTCTGGTAAAAACTTACTCAATACCACAGGATCACCGACAGCAAACACCACGAAAGCCGCTTTAATCATAACGCCTAATACATACCACACAATCATCTTAGGTATAACGCCAAACCCTTTGATTGACCAAGAACCGGTTCGAATTCGTTGCCCTAATACCTCGCCGAACGTGGCTAAAATCGCGAATTTAACGCCCGACATAGCGAACCCATGTTGATCGGTGACGGTGATAAATGTCTGATAAACTGAGTCAAAAATAAAAAAAGGGCTGAGAAAAGCCAGCACTCCAGCAAGGACTGCTTTATCCATTGTATTCATATTATGTTTCCTTAAGGGTAATGTTTAGGTTGGTCTATGTGTTGGTCATGTCTAAGCTCGCGGTACTTGTTGCCAAACAGTAAAACAACACCGACTGAAGCCGTCATGGCCGCTACTAAAGGGATAGAACTCATGCCAAAAGACGCCGTTACCATGGAGTTAACTACGCCTGAGAGGAAGTTACCGATACCAGCAATCGCCATGAAAATGGTCAATGCCATCGATTTCGAACATTCACCAGAAAGCTGTGCTGCTTGAATTTGTGAACTGGCCATCATAAAGGGCCATGTGCAACGGTTAACAAACACCATACTCAGCACAACAAAGACAAGTTCAGGGTGGTAATCGAACGCACAATAGGCCAATACAATAAAAACCAGTGTTTTGACGGCACTCGAACTTATCAGCACATTATCGGCCCCGAATCGCTCGGTTAATTTACCCACAATAGGGTAGAAACTGAGTGCGATAATCCCACTAATGCTCACAACAAAACTCGAATATTCTGGTGCTATTTGAAAAACTTCACGCATCAATACTGGAAATGGTAAAAATAGAATTTGAGCAGAGAAACACAGTAACCCCCACCCTAACGCCATAATGCCAAACGGAGACAATAGTAGCTTTCTGACTTGTTGAGACTGTTGTTCTTGGTTGCGCTTACGTATGAAAGAACTGTTAAAGTCAGGCACGAGTAACAGTGCGAGTGCACTTGTGATAACCATAACAACGCTCGCACCTACAAATCCCGCACCCGGTGACTCAATGCGTCCGGCAATACCAAAACCAATGACTTCACCAATGATAAATGCCGCGATTAACATGCCCGTTCGTCCATGCCACTCTTTTTCTTCATAGCGTCGCACTATGAGCAAATTAAGAATGGAATAACCAATTGCGTATATCAGCCCTTGAATAAACATGTTGATAAACAAACTCAACACACTGTGTGAGTACTGAACACCAAATGCCAAACATGCATTGATAAGAAATAACCCAGAAAGCCAAGTTTTAGGTGTTCCCCACTTATCAATGTATTTTGAAAACCAAGGCCCAATAAGTGGACCTGCCGTCCAAGCGGCCATAATCAAACCAATTTTAGCGAGGCCTGAATCAAAAGAGGCCACCACAAACTGGGGAACAAGCATGATGCAGAACCCGACGTTAAATGCGCCAAGTACCACCATAAAAAGATACCAAGGTTCTATCTGTCGCCATGATGCACGTAATGTATCCATAACGTAAAACGGGAAGGCATTTCGCCTCCCCGCCTCCCTGCATTAGTTTAAGAAAATATCGTCACCGCCAATGACTGTTCCGACAATACGGATATCTTTCAGGGTTTCGCGTTTCTCTTCCGTTGCTTCTTCTGCCAAGATGGTAAAGTCTGCCCATTTACCCACTTCGATAGAGCCACGAACGTCTTCTTGATGTGCAAGCCATGCATGGTTGTAAGTAATAACGCGCATTGCTTCAGCAACGGTTAGACATTGATCTTCTCCGTAAACCTTGCCACTCAAAGAGCGACGATTTACCGCGCACCATGCAGAGAATAGTGGGCTCACTTCCGTCACCATGTCGTCTGAGTGAACGCCGTGCATTAATCCGTGATTAGTTGCTGAACGACAAGCATCCATGCGTCTTACACCGTGCTCACCCACAGTATATTTCGCATGCACATCGCCCCAGTAGTACAAGTGATTGGTAAATAGGTTTGGTGTAATACCCACTTGTTTCATTCGGTAGAACTGGTTTTCTGTCGCCAATTGGCAGTGCTCTAATGAGTGGCGGAAGCCAAAATTAGGCTTGGTTTTACGAATTTCTTCAATTGCTTGAATTGCGACTTCTGTTGCGCCATTACCATTGGTGTGAATAGAACAAGACATGCCGTGTGATTCACCAATCGAGATCTGTTCAATCAGCTTCTCTTTTGACATCAATAAATGGCCATTTGGCTTACCCTCAGTCACATAGTTTTGACCTGGAAGTAGGTGAGCTGTAAATCCTTGAATAGAACCATCCGTTAGCATTTTGAAGTTGCCAACTGACAAGTATGGGTTTTTCTCGTCACGGATAGCATGAACCGCATCCCAACCCTCTTTGTCGCCGTAAACCCAGCGATCGATCGATGCAAACCAAGGTTCCATATTGACGCGAGTATAAAGACGACCTTGCTCTTGTGCTTTCAACCACCCCTCAGCAGCAACATTGCCCGGAGTTAGTGGGAAGTTCGTGCCTTTATCCGTTACGCTGGTACAACCGTTAATACGTGCAACTTTCGTCGCTAATTCACCTGCGTGGATAATGCCCTCTTCAGAAAAGTCCATTCTTGCCGCACCTTTTGCAAATGCAAATTGCATCATCGCTGGCTCTGCAACGGTGCCGTTTACTTGGCCATTTTCATAACGGAACAAGTTTGGATCTTCCGCCATATTCTCGTAGCCACACAATTCAATCGCGACTGAGTTGATATTGATGACGTGACCAGAAGCGTGGCCCAAACAGATAGGGAATTCTTTGCTTACCTCATCTAAAACATTACGTGTAACATCAGCACCCGCAAGCAATAGTGGATCAAAGCCCCAGCAGTTTAGCCATTGCTCTGAATCTGACTCTAAACGTGCTCGGTCTTTTTCAATCAAGCTTTTCAGATGTTCTGTTAACTGCTCAACTGATTGAATGCCTTTCATCACTGAACCGTCTGCTGCTTTACGATCTACGTAGCCGACGTAATGTGAATCTTTTAAATAAGCGCCCAATACATGTGGGTGCATGTGGTGTTCTGCAAAGCCCGCGTAAATATAGTTTTGCTCAAACGTTTCATTAAATTGCGCTTCAATACGATGAGCACTTAATAGAGAACGAATCGCCTCTAACGTACCAACACCAACAATCACACCATTTTGAACAGCAACCGCTTCCGCTTCTGGTTGTTCAGGATTCATTGTGATCACTTTTTGTGCGGTAAAAACTGTCACAGGTTGTTTAATATCGATTAGACGCATGCATAGAGCTTGATAATTCATAAAATAATCTCTTGTTATTAATTTGTAGGGTTTGCCCTGCTCTTCTGTTTGAAGATGAAATGCGATGAAGAGCAGGGCTGTAGATTTAAATCAGACGATTATGGTTTTTGAGTCCAACCTTGCGTTGGGATCCCCATAAAACCTGGAACATGAAGCAATACAAACAGTGCTAACGCCCAGAATGCATACTGTGCAGATTCGATACGAACCTCTTTGTAGATAGAAAGCGCCGCTTCAGCTTGAGGCATGTCTGCACCAGCTTGCGTTAATTTCTCGAGCAAAGCTTGGTTAGACATAAAGCCATGGACAGGAGTGTCAGCTACATACGTTTTTACGATAGGAGCAACATCACTTTGTTCAATTGATGATTTGTATAGCGATGTAGAGCTAAAGAGTAGTACCGCACCGATGATAGCAACGCCAGCTGCTTGCCAAACGTTACGAGTCGAACATTGAATACCACCTGATTGAGCCGCATCACGAGGGTTAAGAGCTGAAGCAACGATCATGGCTGATTGAGAAGCGTAACCACCTTGACCACAACCTAGTAGCAATAGACCTACATACATAAACATTGGGTCGAAGCCGTCAGCTTGTAGTGAATAAGCCATTGAAAGAGCACCTGTACACACAGCCGCTGTTGAAGCCAATATCACCATACGAGGAGACCAATAGCTGTACTTCTTCGGAATACCCAAAGAGAAAACAATCATTGGAGCAGCCATCGTAGCCATTGCGACACCTGTCGCTGCACCACCTAGTCCTGCTACCACCATAATCCATGATAGTGTTACGAAGAATGCGGATCCAAAGACGGCAAAAATCAGACCGGTTACATATAAACCATTGCGTACTTGGCGAGTTTTAATAAATGATTGTGGAATCAGTGCCGCGCCATGTTTCTTCTCGATCTTCTTTTCGACAATCATAGTCACAACCATGATCGCAATACCAAGAATCGCAAGCGGTAATGCCGGTGACATCCCCATCACAGTAAATGGTGCTGACATTGGCTCAATCAGTCCCCATTCAGAAACTTTTGAACAACCGATAATGAACGCTAGCAGACCAAGCGATGCCATGACCGTACCGACGTAGTCAACGCGCATTTGAGCCGGTTTAATCTCTGGAATAATTCTCCAAGCCGCTACAAATACTAATACAAACCAACCTGACATGGTTGAAAATGCAGCTTGATAACCAGAAGCATCCATAATAATACCAGCGCCAATTGGCATCACGACAGCAGCAACACCTGTCGCCGCACCTACGCCACCAAAAGCAACTGCACGCTCTTTGCCCTCATAAAGAGAAACAATAATACCAAGTACTGATGGAATCATTAGCGCAGCACCGAACCCAGTTAGGGAACGCGCACCCCAGATCAGAATGTCCATATTCGGTGAAATAACTGCCAATGCTTCACCAGCGGCACAAAGTGCAGCACCCGCCATAAAGACTTGTTTAAAGCCTTTCGCAATACCTAGCATGCCACCGAACACCATCAAAGCCCCAGCCAACAAGCTATAAACGATATTAGCTAATTGCACTTGGTTCATCGTTGCGTTCAATTGGAAGATAAATTCGTTGGTTGACATCGATAGCACCGAGTTATCACCCGATGTACCGACCTGTGCGAAACAAACGACGAGTAATGGAAACCACATAGCCATTCCCGTTTTCTTTTGGTTGTTAATTGCTGCATCCATGATTTTTTTCCTTCTAGTATTCTAGAAATATTGAGGGTATTCAGAGAAGAAATAGATAATGCCGATTGACCAAGCATCACCGTAGAACAGACTGTTTTCAGTTGAGTCATGATCAATTCGATATTCAGAGTAGATAGCGAGTTTTTTATCGAAATTTTTAACCACACCAAGGTTAGTAAACTCTGTCGTATAAGCATCTGTTTCTGTGGTCAAACGGTTATAGCCAACAAAGCCTTTCCAACTTTCAGAGAATCGATAGTGTGCGAAAAATTCAATACCATCAGAATCAACGAGATCCGAGGCAACAGGCGCTGCGCCAAATTCTTTTTGGTTATTTCTGCCAAAGGTATAGTTTCCACCTAGCATCCATTTTTCATTGTTATAGAACGCGCCTAAAATCGTCGCGCTGATGACATCATCACCGTCGCTTAACCCGTCTGCATTCGCAGCTTGATGGGCAACACCAAACTGGAATCCACCTTGTGCGTAACGGAGTGAGCCACCATAAGTGGTTCCTACTGTGACGGTTTCGGTAATTTTTTGGTCACTCTGGTCGCCTACAATAGCGCCAAGTAAAACTTTGCCCTCTCCTAAGCCAAACTGGTTGTAGTACTTCACAGAGTTATCAGCACGACCAAACCCTGCCACTTCTGAAGCTGGCGTAAAGAAAGCACCGGTTGCCGTATCTTTATTGCTAAATACGGTGTCTGAATACATGGCGATATCATAAAAAGGAGACCAGACTTTACCGGCTTCAATCGAGCCATATTTCGTGCGCATTCCGATATAACCCAAACGAGTATTGAACTCGGTATCTGTCATATCACTAAATGCAACGGCATATTCCAGTTTGCCAAATGCCGTAATGTCATCATTAATCTTGTTCTCGCCAGCAAAGAACAGACGAGAAGCATTGGAGTTAAAACCAAGATCGTAAGGACTATCGTCAAAGTTGTGACTGTATTCAGTAGCAATCCAACCACCAAATTCCAATGTTGCCGTATCGTATTTGGCAATCTCTATGGCCATACTCGGCGAAGCCAACAAAAGAGCACTAACGGTAAGTAAGTATCGATTTGTTTTCATTTTCTATCTCCGAAAACAACAAATTCGTTGGGCAAAGGCACAAGCTCAACGATGTAATGGCATGAAGCCGATAGAGATAGAATGCGGGGTTAGCGAATAATAGACCTCAAAAAAACCTCAATTTGATGTTTTTATTCTTCCAATCAAGAGAATATTGGTGAATATATCTGAATATTAAAGCTACAAATTCTGTTTTTTATCAAAAATATCTCAAGGTCAAAGTTATTGTGAAGCTTGGCAACGCCTCGCTTTTCGATACCTCGTAAAATAGCGTCGAGATTAATTGAACAGATTGGTTGATAGATGAATTTAGTTTTGCAGAGCGATCATTATCGGTTTGACGGGTTTAGCTACTCGCCGACAGAAGGGGTAATAGTTAGAAGCAACGAACGTATTGTCTTGAAAGCCCGTGAAAACGAATTACTCCATATCCTTATCAAACAACACCCACTGCCAGCAACGCGTGATGCTATTCAGAATGCATTATGGAGTAACTCATACGCCACTGACTCGACGATTAATCAAGCGGTGAAAACGCTAAGAGATGATTTAGTCGATAGCGACAGAACCCTGATTCGCACGATACCAAAAACTGGATATATATTAGGTGCAAGTCCTAAGTTTGTGCAGTACCAAGCAGAACAGTCTAGCCCTGAGGCTAAAATTTCGTTTTATTATCTCCCTCATTTTGTTTTTTGGCTCATTTTTGGACTGTTTTTTCTTGTGGTGGGTTATCAGTTTGGCGCACCCTCTGTAAAAGAGATAACGCACATCAGTCAGCAAACACATTACCTTTTTGAACCCAATGGCGTCGAAAAAGCACGCTTTTCAACCAACACTCCTAATACCGTTCTATTTATAGAAAGAACCAAGAAAGGCTATAGGCTTTGTGAACTAGAACAGGAGAAGATGCTATGCAAAAACGTCATGTAATAACCGTCATCACATTATTAACGACATCATTAGTATTTTTCTGGGCTGGGCATGAGCTCCATAATAGACTGTCAACGCCCATACAAAGTATGGCAGGTGTATGGACCGGACATTCTAAGTTAGAAACCAATACGGGTTCGATCAATTACGAAGTTAATGCGCTCATCCAGAATGAATCAATTACATTGTCATTAGTCGCTCATGCGCAAGACAATACTAAGTTTGCCTTTCGGCTCGATCTGAAATATGAGGAACACACAGGAAGTGAGTACCTCTTTACAGTGAGAGATAGAACCACAACTTGGTTAGAACAGATTAGATCTCAAGAAAAATTAGATATTCCCGTTATTGGGCATTTTCTCGCTGCAACGCTTGTTAAAAAAGGTGATGATCAATTTTTCTTTGCATTCGATTTGGGAGCAGAGTATGTATTCGGCACATTGTTTGAAAAAGGGATTTAGTTCACTCATAGTAAAGGGGTAACATTCAGACAATACGCGATTGTAGTAAGGAATAGCGCGTGTACATTATAAATGGGATTAATTTCAACAGCTTAGAACAAACCATCAGCTACGATGACAAGAGTATTTTACTCAACCCAAAAGCGAATCAGCTGCTACTTTTTATGGTGCAACACCCAAAACAAACACTCTCAAGAGAAGAGATTCTCACTTCGGTTTGGAGTAGAGATTTTGTTAGTGATCACTCACTAACACAAGCAGTCAGCGACTTAAGAAAAGCACTTGCAGAGCTTGGCCAAGAATATAAATCACTCATTGTTACTCGCCCGAAAGCTGGCTATGTCTTTGAAGCGACTGTGACAATACTTCCTCAGCCAGCCACAGTCGGTGATGACTCATCAACGCTCCTAGTTCAACCACGCTCTCATATCAAAGGGCTATTAGGGATCTGCGCTGTTGCGTTCATTGCCGCTATCGTATGTACAACATGGTGGCTAACTCAACGCACTGCTGTTAACAAAAGATCCATTGACCCATATAATATGGTTTTTGTTACTTTTAAAGCAGAGCCTGAATATGAACACCTTGCATTTGGTCTAAGTGACTTAATCAATTATCGAGTTAATCAACAAGGTCGTTACCGCTCATCTTTAGTTTATGAAAAAAGTAGCGAATTATCCGATAGGGCCGCACTGGTTATGTCTGGAGAGATTGATGAAGACAATAACAAGCTAGCTTTAATTTTTTATATTTATGATAACTTGTCGAATAGAAAGGTCTTTCAACAAAAATATGCATTAACGGATGATGTTATCTCAACAGTACCAACCACGATCCTCTCAGATATTGAAAATGCGCTTGAAGTACCATTCGATCATGACATCATCACAAAACTAGATCGTCAATATCCAAAAGATCCCGATATGTTTAATTTAATACATCAAGCTCACTATGCATCAAACATTATTACCGTCCGTTCATTATATTCGGCAATAAAACTCTATGATCAGGTCTTAACTAAAGAGCCAACATTGGAGATTGCAGCAGCTGAGCGTTTTATTTCTGCAACGATTCTAAACTCCATTCAACCCAATGCCATTTTAGAGCCAGAAATGAATCGTTTGTTCGATAGTTTGATGGGGATCGATGATGAACTGCATGCTCCTATTTACTATGAAGCATTGGCTATTCATGCTTTTTTATTAGGTGCCCCTCCAAAGGCCAAAGAATATTTATCTCTTGCACTAGCTACTCGAGAATCATGGACTAGTAATATAATTGCAGGAAAAATATCTCAAGCTGAAAAAAAAGACTATCAAGCTGCAATTTCATATAAACGAGCTTATTCGATGAAACCTGATGAATCGACACTTAAAGTAATAAGTAGCCTATTTTATGCAACCGACCTGAAAAAATTTGGTATGCAGTGACAAATTTCAGAAGTTATCTTCCTTAAGGTTTCAAAATCTCTTCGCCCCCCTACTTTATGGTTATGGTGTGTCCTTTTAATTTCGTTTAATTTGAATGATGTTAATTTCAACCCACGATATCCGATAAGGTTAAGAAGAATGACTAAAAAAACTATTGCGATCATTGGTGCTGGAATTATCGGTGTAACAACAGCCTATTTACTAAAAAGAGCTGGCTATCGCATCATCTTGATCGATGCTGAAGATGGACCCGCTTTAAAGACAAGCTTTGCTAACGGATGCCAACTGAGTTACTCGTACATTGACGCAATATCATCACCAAGTCTGATAAAAAAATTACCCAAGATAATAGCGGGAATGGATCCTGCTTTTCGCATTAAACTTTCACCAGATCCAAATCTAGTGACTTGGGGGAGCCAGTTTGTAATCAATGCCCAGAATCATAAAGAAGAGTTCAATACGCAAACTCTTTTGAGATTGTCACTTTATTCAAGAAGCGTTCTACATTCATTACTAGCAGAGTCTAACTTTGAGTTTGCACATCGCGCTTCTGGAAAATTACTTATTTATACGAACCAAGAAGAGCTAAATAAAGCGACGATACGCGTCAACCAGAAGGCCGAATGGGGTTGCAAACAAGAAGTTCTCAATGATAGCCAATGTCTAGATTTAGAGCCTAGTTTACAGCAATTGTCACAGCCGATAGTCGGTGGCATATATTCATCCATTGATGAAATAGGAAATCCCCATCGTTTATCCTGCGAACTTCTCGAGATAATGAAGGGTGATAAGGAGTTTGAAGCTCATTTTAACTGCCGTGTAAATCGAATTGTAAAACGTGGATATTCTATTCAGAGCCTTGAAACCTCCAATGGCGCTATCCATGCCGATGCTTATGTGTTGGCGACAGGGCCTGAAAGTCTTAATCTTGCCCGCGAAATTGGAATTAAGCTGCCAATTTATCCCATAAAGGGTTACAGCATTACGGTTCCAGCCACTGAGTTTGCCCCCGAAGTTTGCGTGACTGACGTTGATAACAAAGTAGTTATAAGCCGCATTGGCAACCAACTGCGGATAGCAGGTTGCGCCGATATCGTTGGTTATAAGAGCAACATAGATGAAAGTCGCATTGAACATTTGCTCAATATTTGTAAGAAGAACTTTCCCAAAGCAGGTGTTTATAGCGACATAATACATACGTGGACAGGTCTTCGTCCCGTCACCCCCAGTAGTGTGCCTATTATAGGTAAAACAGGTGTAGATAATCTTTTCTTAAACGTTGGTCATGGGGCACTTGGCTGGACATTGGCTTTAGGTTCTGCATCTTTACTAACAGCAATAATCGACCAACAACCCCCTCCTATAGACACAACAGGAATGAGCCCCAAAGATCACGGTATTAGTTAACGCATCCAACAAATACAACTATTGGTAAAAATGGGTTCAAGTCACAAAGGAATGTCACCATCCTCTAAGATTTAGTGCTCTTTCGTTTAAACTGATTCAAATGTAGAACGCTGATTAAAAATCCACTCTATACAGAATGCCACACGCTAAGTATTTGAGGGTAGCCGAAGCATTGTATATCTTGATTCTCAAGTAATACTCAAATAGGCTCAAGCATAGCCACTTTATGTTTATAGAGAAACCGATGAAAATCATCTACTTCGACACGTTTAGTCTACTGTATTCTCACCAATACGTTGCTGCCAATGAAAGTGTTGCATGTGCTATTGAAGCGCATCGATTTAAGCCCGCTCAACTCTTCATACAAAATGTGCAGCCAGATCTAGAGGCAGCGAAAAAGTTAGAAGCATCAGCTTTAAAAAGTGGTTGCTTACTTTTCCCAACTGGAAACTATTACACTAAAGATTTGTTTATCGAAAATAACATATTTTCTGAACAATCCTTCGCTCCAGAAGTTGATTTGAGTCGACGAGTAAAACTCGATGATAGTAACTCTGTTCGACGTTTAATTGCCCATGCTCACCTTTTAGAAGCTGAGTGGTTTGTCTGTGGTGATATCGGCTTCGAGGAGTTACTGTCCGCTTTCCCTCACCGATATTTACGAAGCAAATTTGGTGAGGGGGTTTCCGCAGAGCTTCTTGAAAAAATAGACCAGCTCAAAGATATCTAAATGAATAAAATGAACTGAACCTCCACAGGCAAGTAAAGTCCGAGCGAGTATTAAAGCGTAATCAGTCATAACGAGCCTCCTCGCCTACTCTCTTTTGTCCCCTTTACCAGATGCTTAAAGTGAATTGGTAAAATATTAATCAATTAAACGCGATGTCATCATTTTTGTTGTACATCGCCGATTAACTTCTGTTACTATCCTTAGCACAATATGGAGGGGTTCCCGAGTGGCCAAAGGGAGCAGACTGTAAATCTGCCGGCACTGCCTTCGATGGTTCGAATCCGTCCCCCTCCACCATATTTAGAAGCCAGCTTTTTAGCTGGCTTTTTTCATTCTATACCACTCCAAAAACCCACAAAAAAAAATATATTAATTAAAAACATACGGTTAACTTTAACTGTATTTTCTTTCCTTCTATTATTTTTACGTTGTGGTAGAGTGTGCGGTCAAGAAATGGGGAAATCATATGTTAACTTACGTTAGTTTATTTAGTTCTGCTGGCGTCGGCTGCTTTGGCTTAAAAGAAATTGGTTTTAAGTGTATAGCTACAGCTGAACTTTTAGAAAAACGCATTAAAATTCAACAATATAACCAGAAATGTGAGTACGATTCTGGCTATATATGCGGTGATCTAACTGAGCACAAAACACATGATACCTTGTACAGTGAAATTGCATCTTTCAAAGCCAAAAAGAAAATCAAGGATATAGACCTTGTTGTTGCGACGCCGCCTTGCCAAGGTATGAGTGTGGCAAACCATAAAAAAAACCAAGAGCTTGGAAGAAATTCACTGGTTGTTGAGTCATTACGCATCGTAAAAGACCAACAACCTAAGTTCTTTATCTTTGAGAATGTGAGTGCATTCTTAAAGTCTATCTGTACTGATCTCGATGGTGTTGATAAACCAATCCGAGAAGCGATCCATTCTAACTTGGCACCTGACTATTTGATTGAAAGTAAGGTGATCAATTTAAAAAACTATGGTGCTAATTCTAGTCGAACTCGCACACTTGTTATTGGTGTTCGTCGTGATCAAAAAGGCGTAACTCCACTCGATCTTTACCCAGATTTCCGCCCTGAAAAAACACTGCATGAAGTGATCGGTCACCTACCATCACTAAAAACCATGGGCGAATTTTGTGAAGATGATATCTTCCACTCTTTCCGTCCTTATAAAGAGGATATGTATCCTTGGATTAAGGCTACCCCATATGGCAAAAGCGCCTTTGACAACCCAGAAGACCACTTAAAACCTCACAAAGTCGTGGATGGTGAAATCGTCGTTAACCAAAGTAAAAATGGGGACAAATACCAGCGTCAAGTCTGGGAAAAAGTTGCGCCTTGTATCCATACTCGTAATGATTGTCTGCCAAGCCAAAATACCGTTCACCCGATCGATGATCGCGCGTTTAGTATTAGAGAGCTCATGTTGATGATGTCTATCCCATCAACATTCCAATGGCTACCGAATAGCATGGTGCCAGCAAACTCAGCGGATTATGAGACCAAATTTCAGTTCAGAAAAAAGACCGAATTTACTATTCGTCAATGTTTAGGCGAAGCAGTTCCGACAGCGGTTTTTGGTGAAATTGGTCAGAAAATTCAACAAATTGATGCGCCGAAACTATCGAAAAAACAAATCGATCAGACGATTAAACAACATCACCTTGAACAAATTGATCACCTCTGTGAATTCATTGAATTGAATTGGCGCAATTACACCCGCCAAGACATGTTCAAAATTTGCGAACTCGCTAATGCAGAAAGATTGCATACTGCTGCTTATTACACTGATCAAGAAATCTGTTTCTCGGCCATTTCACCATTGCCTGATATTTCAGCTGAAGAGGTTCGTATTTTAGAACCCTCGGTAGGAGTGGGTAACTTCCTGCATCAGATCGTGAAAAAGTATCAAGGCAAACGTCTCATCATTGATTGTGTCGATATTAATAAAGATTCAATCAAACTGTGCCAACTGCTTGTCGAGAAGTACTTGCCAAGCGATAGCGTGACGTTCAATTTCTATCACGAAGATTTTCTTCTTTGGGATACAAAGAAAAAATATGATGTTGTTATCGGCAACCCGCCATACATGAAAATCAAAGATAGTGAATTACTGTCAATGTATAGACGTGGTTTGTCTAACCAAAATACCAATAACATTTTCTCTTTCTTTATCGAGAAATGTAGCCAATTGGCTAAGCATGTCTCGCTAATTGTACCGAAAGCTCTGTTGAACGCGCCTGAGTATATCAAGACACGAAACCTACTTGAGTCCTACACGTTACTGCACATTAATGATTACAATGAAAAAGCATTCGATGTAAAAATCGAGACAGTATCGATTACTTTTAGCACGATCAAATCGAAGAAAGATAAGAAAGTGACGGTTTATTCTTACCTGAACAAACAGTTTTTCTCACTGGATCAAGAGTACCTAACTCACACGTTCTTCAATAGTTGGCTTTTGTACCGAAATGATTGGTTTGATGAAATCTTCGAAACATTGACGTTTGGAAAATTCAAAGTATTCCGAGACCGCCAGATTACTAAACAACATACGAAAGCCAGTGGTAAATACCGCGTGATAAAATCTCGTAATATTGGTAATGGTGAAATCAAAAATATTGAAGATTACGATTGCTATGTGGATGATATCGGCGATTTTGCTGTTAAGAAATACTTAGATTCTGATGTTATCTTGGTACCTAACTTAACTTACAACCCTCGCGCAGCTCGTTTACCCAAAGGTAGCATCGCAGATGGTTCAGCCGCGATTTTGTATTCGATTGATAAAGTGAGAGATGAAGATATCGAGTACTTTTCAAGTAGCGAGTTTAATCACTTCTATCGTATTGCTCGAAACTACGGAACACGCTCAATGAACATTGACAGCGTCTCTGTAAACTACTTTGGTGTGAAAATATAACAAAATAGGCCGGTTCTACCGGCCTATTTTTTATCGGTATGCGTTTAACTGAGCAATGCTACGTAGGCTCGACGTTCTCACTGGCGCACCTGGTGATGGATAAGATTTGCCGTATGGGGTGATCGTCGTTGGCCGATAATTATCTTGTATATACTTGCCTTCAACAAAGCCGACTGGGAACCATATCTCTGGGTTTTCTCTAATGATCAAACCAAAGACAACCAAGTCATACTTTTCGAGCAAATTAAACTGCCCCTCACTGTACAAACGTCGACCGTATGGTTGATCGTCTCTAATAGTTCTATTTAATATTCTCTCAAAAAACACTTTAGGAACGGTTTCGGTTTTCACATCAATGGATAAGTTATTGAGCTTGAAATCACAATCATCAATGGTTAAGTAGTTTTCTCTGATGTTACTTCGCCAATCAACGCCCATTAATTGGCAAAAAGCAAACTCGCCTAAGAACCCGATATGATTACGTTCCTCAGATGTGAGGTGTTTAACTTCAAAGTGATGCTTAATATACTTCTCTCTCTTTTGCGACTCTCTGGTAGCCGCATCTCTCATCTCTTGTGTAAAACGAACTCCGTCCATGTTGTTTTCCTTTTTAACTGACGTACTCAGTGGCCAAAATGTTTTTCATATCCTGAAAAGACATATTGTTTTTTAGCAGCTCTTTTTCTAAACCCGTATTTACAACATTGACAAATTTACTCTTACTATAAAAGTCATCTTCCCAATATTCAGACTCTTCAATCGAGTCAATCTTACTTAAAAGACAAACAAGCTGATATGGCTTGCTAATTCGTTGAGTATTACCGCCTAAATGTGCATAGGAATAGTGCTGAGATGGCGTTAGTAGAATCAGGTTTTCTAACGTATCTGATAACTCACGAAACTCGCTCTTCATAAAAATATGATGGGCATGAATAGCTGGCTCATGCAGGAATCGATGCGTTTCACTTTTCTGTTTGTGATGTTTTTTAATCTGGCGTTTAGCCTTTTCAACTTGATAAGTTTCAGAGGTTGATTCTTCACCAAGATCGATTAGATAAGCTTTTCTTGGCTGATCTTTTGGCTTTTGTACATCACGAAAGTTAACTCGGTTATAAAACAGTTCCGAGTATTGAATAACACTTTTGGAAATCCGCCCTTTTGACGTACCAAAACTCTTACGGCTAAAAGCCAATGGATTAATGATTTTGGTAAAAATCCGAGAGGTTTCTGTCTCTCCATTAATTGGTGTGTTATCAATAATGAATTGAATGTATTTCTCTTTCAGATTGGCAAAGGAATCTTTGCTTGGCGCATGGAAAAAACCATCAAATAACGCTTTTAAACCACTCGCTTCAATGATGCTTTCTAAATAATTAATTAAAAACTTTAACGCTTTATCATCACTGACTGAGATATATTCAAGCACTTCTCGGTTATTCAGTTGGAACAGCGCGCCTCGATCTCTGGTGCCGATTTCCGAAATAATGCCTGCATAATCAAGTAGCTTGATCGGCTGGGAAAAAACCTTATCGTATTCGCTTCGCGATCCAACATCCGTTGGCGACGGTTTTTGGAATTTATTCACCATCACATCAATAGCAAATTCGCTATTCCAAATCTCTCTAATCGTGAAATCTTGCTTTTGTTCAGTATCAAGATACTCAAGAATCGATTCAGCAACAGAGGAAAGTACGTCTGGGGTACATTTTTGATCAATGAATCTCGCATTGTTGGTTTTCCTAATATCGAGCTCTTGATTCGACAAATGGGTATTAATCGTTGTTATAATATTTTTTAGCATCGTGATACTACTGACCGTTGATTGATAGTGGATTATCGGTTGGCTGTTTTATGTGTCGCTTCTTATATCATTTTGACTAAGTGCTTCTCACTTTAGTCAAGAGCAAGCGTTTCGATAACAAACTAGCATAAAATCCTAGCGGAACCGCACTTCTCTATAGCCATACTCTAACCGCGACCAGCACTTATTGGAACTCCCTCTTTCAAACTCTGTATTTCAAAATACCATTACAAGGTCAACGCAACAGTTCGTCGAAATCCCTTTAGAATCAAACGTTCAACAAACGAAAATTGGAGTATGATTATAGGGAGGAACTTTTGAGGGTAAGATTTTGTTAGAGCACCATATTCGCAATTACATTTCACATAAGCTAACCACCGTAGGCATTAATAGCGATCCCTATGGCATAGAGCTAACCAGTGTGTTTTTAGTCGCAAGCCTCGCTACAGCCGGCATTAGCTATTTGATCGTCCATCATCTAATTGTTCGTTCGGTAAAAAATGTTCTACAAAAAACCAATAAACCACTCTCCGAGAGTTTAGCCAAATACGATTTACTCGGGAAAATATCCTTACTTGTCCCGATCATGATTCTGGATGTTTTGGTTCCAATATCCGTTGGACACTATAGCTTGCTCGCCAATATCCTAGACCGACTATTAAGCATTCTAATTTTGTTTATGATTGTTTGGGTGATATTCGCTCTTTTAGATGCTCTCAACGATATCGCTACATTCAAAGGCATTACACGGAAAATGCCTATCAAGAGTTTCGTACAGCTCATTAAGTTGTTTACCTTTTTCGTTGGCGTGGTGATCTTCATCTCTATTCTCGCTAACGAATCACCGCTGATTTTCTTATCCGGCCTTGGGGTAGCTACCGGTTTTGTCATGTTGGTATTTAAAGACACCATACTTGGGTTTGTGGCGGGCATTCAGCTTTCAGCTAACCGTATGATCAGCCTAAATGACTGGATTCAAATGAGTGCTTATGGCGCAAATGGTACTGTTGAAGAGATATCATTAACGACCGTGAAAGTACGTAACTTTGATAACACCGTTAGCATGTTGCCAGCCTATGCCTTAGTACAAAATGCATTTATTAACTGGCAAGGAATGTCTGACTCCGGTGGTCGACGCATTGAACGCTCCGTCAATATTGATGTCACATCAATCCGTTTTATGAGTGACGATGAGATCGAATCGATGAAAAAAATTCGGATTTTACGCCAATATATCTATGAGAAAATGCGCGAAATTAGTGATTACAATGATGAACTAGACGCAGAGGATCATGGAACGGGCAATCTTCGCCAGATGACAAATCTCGGCCTATTTAGAGCCTATGTGAATGCCTACCTACGTTCAAATAAAGACATTCATCAATATATGTTGATTATGGTTCGCCAACTCCAACCCACGCCAGAGGGGATCCCACTTCAAGTTTATGCTTTTTGTAATAGTGTCGACTGGGCAGTTTATGAGGGAGTACAAGCAGACCTCTTTGATCATATTTATTCGATTATGCCCATGTTTGGCCTACGTCCTTACCAAGCTATCACCAGTAACGACGCAGCGAGTATAGGCATACGACAAATTACCTAGCGTCCTTAGTTATTCTGTCATAGTGGATAAATAATACTCATGATGTCGCGATAAGATGGCAACCTAAGGTTGCCATCTTTTTCACTCTTAACAAGCTCGATTTTGTCATGAGATGGCAAATTAGGATGAATCCAGACCTAAATTAGGATCAAACTTTAACCATATAAAATCAGTTTTATCATTAACACATCTACTCATGAAATATCTATCTGTTCTCACTGAAGTTTCAATAATAAATAGAGGTTAAAGTCACACTTTAGGCCTAATCTCAGGAAAACCTAGTATATGAAACTTATCTTTTATCTTAAGATTGAACGCAATATTACAGTTTGTCGTACGGTTTTTTTGTCACTAAACCGTTTAATAAAGAGATTGAAACAAGGCGAGTAGGATGAACAATCATATAGATTATTATGATGATGAAGTTAATGATTTGCATGATATTTCATATCTATTAGGCCATGCCAAATCTCAAGATGAGATGTTCAAAATTGCTATCGAGCAATCCATTCTTAAATTAAACATTGATCGAATGGCAATATTTTTGATTACCGGCGAGGATTCCGTACAAGGGACATATGGCACAGATACAGAAGGTAATGTCGTCAACGAAAGTTACTTTACTTCAACCATCAAAGAACATGCTTTTGCATGGGAAATGATTCAAGATCGTACCTATATTGGCTTCAATAAGAACACGACTTTACTTCATGACTTTGAACACGTAGGCATTGGCTGGAATGGTTATGTTACGCTCTGGGATGGTAGTGATCCTATCGGGTGGATTGCTTGTGATAATTTACTTTCCAAAGCTCCTTTAACAAACAAACAAGTCAATACATTGAAAATGCTTGGTTTTGTTGTATCGCAACATGTAGTGCGAAGCCGATACCAAGAGAAGCTGATCCGGATTAATGTTGAGTTAGAAGTCAAAACCAAACAGCTGGAATATTTAACCAGTGAATTAGAAGCAATGGCCTTTATCGATCCTTTAACTTTGGTCAAGAACCGACGTGCTCTCGATCTTTATTTAAGAGAAATATGGATTAAATCAAGCACTGAAAATAAACCCGTTTCTGTATTAATGATTGATATTGATAATTTCAAGCTACTCAATGATAGCCATGGCCACCTCGCTGGTGACCGATGCCTACAGACGATCGCGAATTTATTAAATAACCTCGTTTCTGAAAATGATCGTATTTTAGCTCGCTATGGCGGTGAGGAATTTGTTTTTGCTTTTCTCGATATCAATAAAGAAAGGCTGATTGAAATAGCCGCTCTTATTTTAGACAAAGTCAGAGATCTAAAAATCCCCCACCCTTACAACATGATTAATGACTATGTGACTGTGAGCGTTGGTGGAGCATTAATGCAACCAACACCAAACAGACAGTATCTAGAACTAGTCAAAAATGCGGATGTTGCGCTCTATAAAGCCAAAGAAGATGGTAAAAATAGATACTCTATCTTCCCTGAAAGTGATTCGTTTTAACTCCATTGAAAAGATAAACTACGAAAAAAAACTCACACAAGGTGAGCTCTTTATCCTAAATAGCATTTGCTAAGCTTGTCATCGTGTTTTTCTATCAAAGATCACTCGATTAAACCCACTTCACGGTAATACTTCTCTGCGCCAGGGTGCAAGGGTGCAGATAGACCATCTTTAATCATTTCTTCTTTTTTCAAATTAGCAAAGGCTGGGTGAAGCTTCTTAAATGTATCAAAATTCTCAAATACCGATTTAACTATCGCATACACCACATCATCAGGCACTTCGGTTGAAGAAACAAAAGTAGCACCGACACCAAATGTCGCCACATCTTCATCACTACCACGATACATACCTCCGGGAACTGTCGCTGTACGGTAATAACTATTGTCATCTACTAGTTTATCAACCGTTGGCCCTGCTACCGTGATGATTTCGCTGTCACATGAAGTCGTCGCTTCTTTTATCGCACCGCTTGGGTGGCCAACCACATAAACCATGGCATCAATATTGTTATCACAAAGTGCTTTTGATTGCTCGGATGCCTTTAACTCAGAGACCAATTTAAAATCGTCAACAGTCCAGCCATATCGATCCATGAGAACTTCCATCGTTCCTCGCTGACCAGAACCAGGGTTACCGATATTGACTCGTTTTCCTTTGAGATCTTCAAAAGTTTTAATACCGGAATCAGCTCTAGCAACAACGGTAAACGGTTCCGGGTGAATAGAGAATACGGCGCGCATCTCTTTGAATGGGCCGGCTTTCTCAAATTTACTGGTTCCATTGTAACCATGATATTGCCAATCCGACTGCGCAATACCTAAGTCCAATTCACCAGCACGAATCGTGTTGATGTTATAGATAGAACCACCAGTACTTTCTACTGAGCATCGAATGCCATGTTCATCTTTATTTTTATTCACTAAGCGGCAAATCGCCCCTCCTGTGGGATAATAAACTCCAGTAACACCACCGGTTCCTATAGTAACAAACCGATCTTGAGCTGATGCTGCTAATGGAATCCCGATTAAGGTCGCGATGGTAGCGGCCATCAATAAACTCTTTAAACGTATCATGCTTATTCCTTTTCGTTCATGCTGTGTGTCCATTATTAAAAAAGCTAAAATTACCGTAGCTAAATTATATTGGCTGAATTTGGCGTAACCCAAATGAGCTTAACTTGCTCTTATTCAATCAAGTCATGAGTTAACGCTAAGCGAAAACTCGCTGCGTCATGCCACTGAATATTAAGCCGTTCACTGACATCCTTAAGACGAGACACTTGCTCTGCGTTACTTTGCGCCAAGTGTCCGTAACTATTAAGAAGATTATTTTCAAAACCAACTCGAACATCGATACCTAAAAGCATCGCACTCACTAAACACGCTTGCTCTTGCTCTCCAAAAGCGCACATCGCACATCGCACTCGTTCATTAACAAAACGTTCAAGTTGGACATCACGTAAGTTCCAAGGCGAGGGGAGAGAGTGCTCTTGATAACGTCCAAGAACCATCAACGCATGTTGCATTTCTTTAGGCAGCACTTGCTCATGACGTAGGCGGAAATACCGTTGCACATCATGTTGGTCGTACAAAATAATTTGGCTAATGATGTTTTCTTCCACCAGCCAGTGAAAAAAGTCTCTTGCTGATTGATAGCCACTGTCATAGGGAATCAGTTCTCGCAAAGAAAATGACGCCGCTTCAGGGCGGGTTTCTCGAATCAAGCTCATTTGTTCTGTGGCTGTGTATTTCCCAACAGCTTCTGTTGTTAGTTGAACAATAATGCTATCGCCGACCGCCGCTGTTACCGCTTCCAGTAACTGTAAATTGTCATCAATAGCTAGAGTGTGTTGCCCATTTCCATCCCGTGCATGTAAATGAACCATGGCGGCTCCAGCATCACGACATGCGATCACTTCCTCTATAATTTCATGCTCACTAATAGGTAAATGAGGATGATCGTCCTTGGTTTTTCGTGCACCATTTGGCGCAACAATAACGGCCACTTTCGAATCAGATGGAAGAATTAGTGCCATGACAAAGCGGCCTCCTCTAGAGTCAGGGTGAGCTTTGTGACGAGTTCATCAATATGATGAGCTTGAATCGTAAAAGGTGGTGCGAGCAAAATGTGGTGGCCTAAAGTGCCATCTATCGTTCCAGCCATGGGATAGCACATCAATCCATTTCGCATCGCAATCTGTTTTACTTGCTTCGCAGCGAGTGTTTCAATCGCTAGTGGTTGTTTGGTTTCACGATTTTTTACCAATTCCAACCCGAGAAATAAACCTTTTCCGCGGATATCGCCAAGGTAAGGAAACTCTGCTAATGATTCACTCAGTTGCTGCTGCAATTGCCGGCCATACTGCTCAACAGCAAAGAGAAGTTGTTCATTTTCGATAGCTTGTAAAGTCGCCAATCCTGCCGCACAAGCGACAGGATGAGCCATAAAGGTATGTCCGTGTTGAAAGAAACCACTCCCTTGAGCAATAACGTTATATACATCATCACTTACAGCTAAAGCACCAATAGGTTGATAACCTGCCGCTAGCCCTTTTGCCATACAGACTAAATCAGGTTCAATTTGTTCTTGTTCAAAGGCAAACATGGTGCCGCTTCGACCAATGCCACACATCACTTCATCAAGAATCAGTAGTACATTGTATTGAGTACATATCTCTCGAATCCGTCGGAAATACCCTAATGTTGCGGGGACAGCCCCTGCCGTCGCACCCACAATCGGTTCTGCAATAAACGCCATGACGTTTTCTGCACCTAATTGCAGAATTTTCTGTTCGAGTTGATTTGCCGTTCGTAAAGAATAATCGAGTTCACTTTCATCACTAGTTTGGTCACGATAGGCATAGCATGGATCAATATGATGTGAATGAGTCAACAATGGATAATAAGGCGCTCGACGCCACTCATTCCCACCAACAGATAAAGCCCCCAACGTATTACCATGATAGCTTTGTCGACGGGCGATAAATTGCGTTTTCTGCCCTACCCCTTGTTCAACAAAATATTGTCTCGCCATTTTTAAAGCAGATTCCACAGCCTCTGAACCGCCGCTAACAAAATAAATATGGTTGAACTGAGTGGGCAAAGTGGCGCAGATTTTTTCCGCTAGCTGCTCACTCGCTGTATTAGTAAAAAAACCAGTATGAGCAAAAGGTACTTGGCTTATTTGCTCGAGCATGGCTTTTTTTACACCTTGATGATCATGACCAAGATTTGAAACTGCTGCACCACCACAGGCATCAAGGTATGTTTTTCCTGATGTATCGAACAAGTACACGCCCTCTCCCCGAGCAATTGTCGGGAGCGTTTCATGACAATGACGATGGAAGACGTTTGACATTCAAAATAAACTCGATAGCTAACACAATACCCTAATGATAGTCATCGATTTGAGTCATGTTGATATTTTAATCAATTTCAGAATCTCCCCGCTGCTGTATATACAGGTTTTCTGTTGTACTCAGATTTTCTGTTACGCTGAGATAAAACCAATAACGACGGTTTACGCTTGTGAGGGGTGAGGCGCTTAACAAACTCATACTCGCACAGTAAATTAGACATTTAGACGTCTAGACGTTGACATGGCTTATCAATGCGATTAGTCTGCTCATCATTCTTATTTTCTGTGTTATTGATCACATGTCAGATACCAAAAAAACCTCAGCTCCTATCACACCATCAGCATTGGCTCTGCTGCCATTGTTTGTCTTTCTAACATTGTTTATTGGTGTAGGTACTTATCTGACACTTCAAGGCGTCGATTTCGCTTTCTATCAGTTACCTGCACCTATCGCAGCATTACCTGCGGTTGTTGTTGCCATTTTGCTAAGTAAAGACTCGCTAAATCGCTCCATTGAACACTTTATGCGTGGTGTTGGACACCCTGACATTATCGCTATGTGTATGATTTATTTGCTTGCTGGAGCATTTGCTGCGGTCGCTAAAGCGTCTGGTGGCGTTGATGCTACGGTAAACCTAGGCCTAGCGGCTATTCCAACCAGCATGATTTTGCCGGGGATCTTTCTTATCTCGGCGTTTATCGCAACCGCAATGGGTACCTCAATGGGTACCATCGCAGCCGTTGCGCCTGTCGCTCTAGGTATTGCTGAGTCAGCGGGAATGAGCTTACCTTTGACAGCGGGTGTGGTACTAAGTGGTGCGATGTTTGGTGACAACCTTTCTATCATCTCAGATACAACCATTGCTGCTACGCGCTCTCAAGGCTGCGAGATGAAAGATAAATTCCGTGAAAACGTACGTATCGCCATTCCTGCCGCACTATTTGCATTAGTGATCTTTGCATTCAATAGTACGGCGACTCAAATGCCTGAAACAGGACCGATTGAGTGGTTAAAAGTACTTCCTTACGTAACGATTTTGATCCTTGCGGTTTCAGGGATGAATGTATTTGTTGTGCTCTCTATCGGTATTCTTCTAGCAGGCGGAGTGAGCTTAACCTCAATCGACAACTATGCTTTAACCGATTTTGGTAAAGACATTTACGCAGGTTTTGGCAACATGCAAGAAATCTTCTTATTATCAATGCTGATTGGTGGTTTGAGTGAATTGATGCGTCGCCAAGGTGGCCTAGTCTTTTTGACGAATTTGGTCAGCCGTATTATTCGTATTTTCAGTTCAACGCATTCTAAACAAGCAAATGGTCGCGCAAGTGAACTAGGCATTGCTAGCTTAGTCACCATGGTGAACGCTTGTACGGCAAACAACACGGTCGCGATTATTGTTTCAGGTAGTGTCGCTCGTGAAATCGCCGAAGAAAACAGTGTGACGCCACGTCGTTCTGCAAGCTTGCTGGATATTTTCTCTTGTGTCATTCAAGGTACATTACCTTATGGTGCGCAGGTGCTCTTGCTTGGTTCAGTCTTCAATCTGTCACCACTCGATGTGGTTGCGAACTCTTACTACTGTTTCTCGTTGGCGATTGCAGCGATTGTTGCTGTGTTCTTAAAGCACCCAACACGTAAAGCTACCCCACAAACGGATGCCGCACTGTAATTAAACCATTGTAAAAGAAAGTTGAATCGCTATAAAAAAATCGCGATTCATCCATCGTTCTAAAGGAGTTCAATCATGAGCTCCTTTTAATTTTTCACCGCACCTTACAAAGGCCTATCACAACTCGATTCCATCAAAGGGCTCATCTTGATCAGCATTTATCTAGCTGAAAACGAGGATTACTGCACATAAATTCCACAAACCATAACTGGCTTAGCTACAATATTGAAAATAGAATCACTATGATGAGGCATTCAATTAGACCGTTTTCTCCTAAAGTTGAAACTATGGAAGACGCTAAATTCAGCCTCTTGAAGTCACTTGGATATAACTTCGAATTTCAATCCATTCACATCAAGTTGACAAATATTAGCTCAGTGTCATTTTTCACCTATCTAAGCACAGTTGAATTGACGCTTAATGGGAAGAGGTGTATCTAAAACCTCTCATTCAAAGCTTGCTCGAGGAACCCCTTTTGCAACACATCAATCATTTACTCACTGCGATGACACCGCTACTGGAACAGTACGGCTACCTTGCTCTCGTTATTAGTATTTTTCTCGAAGGCATTGGTGTACCCATGCCTGGTCAATCTTTGATGATCGCAGCGTCTATTCTCTCTTCTCAACATGTAATGAATCTAAGTATGGTGATGTTGGCATCATGGTTAGCCTGCTTTATTGGCAATACATGTGGTTACTTGATTGGCTACCACTTTGAAGGCTGGCTCGATAAGAAAGGCTATGTCTCCGGTTCAAAGATGCAAAAACTACAAACGACCATTCAGAAATATGGCCCCGCATGTTTAATCGTTAGCCGCTTCGTTGAGGGGATGAAACAATTTATGCCACTGGCATGTGGCATAGCCAAAATGCCACGAAATGAATTTCTGATTGGCAATGCTCTTGCGACGACCATTTGGGTTTTAGTTTTTAGCCTACTCACCAACTTTGCGTTCGAGCATCTTCATCAGTTAAGTACTTTCTATACTCACCATCAACTTGGTATATGGTTAGTTGCCGCAATGCTTTTTACCGTGTTCCTATTTGCTTTCGTCTGGAAGAGAAAGAGCACTTCCAAAAGCAGCTAGTCGATTTCCAAATGACGAGTGCGTCCAAACATTCGGCTCTTCTTAGTAGGTAACGTACTGATATGACTTGAGAGTGATATGGTATCGCGACCACACTATTTATTACTGTTAGTGCATGAAGATAAGATTCTGCGATAATATGCGAGTGAAGCGTGCTTTGCTTTAAGTAAAAGCTAAGCACTCTCCCCCATTTTAGTAGCATAGTTTCAGCGACATCGTTCCAGTAAAATTTTACCCAGATGCTTAAATGCCCAGATACTTAGATACTTAGATACTTAGATACTTAGATAAGGACTGTTCGTGCAGTACGTAAAAATAAAAGACGCGATTGTCGAACAAATAGAAACCGGGATGTTGTCACCGAGACAGAAGCTCCCTGCCGAACGTAAACTCGCAGAGTCATTTGATACTACACGTGTCACACTACGCGAAGCTTTGTCACTTTTAGAGGCTGATGGGCGCATTTATCGTGAAGATCGCCGAGGATGGTTCATTTCCCCAACACCTTTATGCTATGACCCGAGTCTCCCGTTAAACTTTGCCACCATGGCAACCACGCAAAATCGAAAACCACAGACACAACTGCTCGCCGCGAAAAATACGATTGCAAATAAGCAAGCCACTCAACAACTTCAGTTGCCGCCCTTTTCCGATGTCATACGTATTGACCGAGTTCGCTATCTAGAAGAAAGACCGGTTGCTTACGTTACTCACTACGTACGTCCAACCGTGTGCCCAAATTTACTCGATTTCGATCTTAATGGTTCACTGACCGATATCTACCGAGACCACTTTGGTGTGCAATATCAAAAAGTACACTATCGGATGAGTACCAGTTCAATACTCGGTGAAACGGCTCAAGCCCTGCGAGCAACGTCAGGAACTCCTGCAATGATGATCGAACGAATTACCTATGATGACAATAATGAACGAATTGACTACAGCGTCGAGTGCTGGCGTCACGATGCCATTCGTGTGGAATCCATGGTCGAGTTGCGTAATGCCGATCCTGCCTCCAGATAACTTCGTCTATTTCGCGGAATTCACACATACTTTTGATAAAACTTTGCGATAAAAAAACAGTTTTAATAACTAAATGCTATTTGAAAATTCAAATTTATTGCTCATATCACTTTCATATCCACATTAAACAGCCGAAATAATACGGAATTTAAGCTAAGCAATATTTATTCCTAATAATATTTAAATAAGTAAACAGCCTTTCATTAAAAATCATCATGAAATATTAAAGCACTCTTGATGGTCTCTATTTTTACCTAATCTATCATTACCCTGATTAATATTTACACCATTCGATATTTATACCCAGTAACCTCAAGGTGCTAGGGTATAGGTAAACAAGGAGAACATTATGAAACGTATTATTTCACTGATTAGCTTAACGCTACTTACGACTGTCATGAGTACTGCTTCTTTTGCCGGGTTGTACCAATGGAATAAGGACAACACTAAGATCCATGGTGATATTGTTAGCAGTAAAGAAGCTGCTTATTTGATGGGGCATAATATGATCAAAGAATATAGGGATATGAGCAGTGACCAGCTCACTTCCGAACTGATTCATGCGTACCATCGTACCGATCGTGAATCGGTTTCCATCACCAATACCAAAGTGGTGGTCGATGAATTCCTACAAAGTAATGGTACTATTGCATATCAACCCGTTTTAAATGTGAGTTATAAATATCGTATTCAACAACGCAATGGTCGTTAATTAATTATTAACAGAACGTTACATCCTGTTCTATTCACATAAAATATTAGAGCCTTACTTATATTTCAACACCTATAAGTACTATTTTATTTACCCAATTAGCTGGAATAATAATTTAGCACCTATAAAAAAGGAGGATAATAATATCCTCCTTATATTTCTCTACATTCTCTAGATACGTTTATATCTCTTTTCTATGCGCTCAATGCTTGTTCTAGATCCGCCAGAATATCATCGATGTGCTCGATACCCACTGACAGACGAATCATTTCAGGACTAACTCCTGCACGTTTTTGTTCTTCATCGCTTAACTGACGGTGCGTCGTTGAAGCTGGGTGACAAGCAAGAGATTTCGCATCGCCAATGTTGACCAAGCGTTTAAATATTTGTAATGCATCATAAAAGCGTACACCAGCGTCATAGCCATCTTTCAAACCAAAAGATAGAATTGCCGATGGCTTACCTTGCATGTATTTCTCTGCCAACGGGTAATGTGGTGAAGTAGGCAAACCTGCATAACTCACCCAGCTCACTTGTTCATGTTGATTGAGAAACTCAGCCACTTTCAGCGCATTCTCAGTATGGCGCTCCATTCGAAGAGAAAGCGTTTCTAACCCTTGCATCAGCATAAACGCGTTCATTGGTGACAACGCAGAACCGGTATTACGCAATGGTACCGTACGTGCTCGACCAATAAATGCCGCATCGCCAAAGGCTTCGGTATAAACCACACCATGGTAAGACGCTTCTGGCTGATTGAATACTGGGAAGCGGTCTTTATGCTGAGCCCATGGGAACTTGCCCGAATCAACAATCACACCACCGAGTGTCGTACCATGTCCACCCACGTATTTTGTTAATGAATGCACAACGATATCTGCGCCAAACTCAATCGGCTTACACAAAACAGGCGTCGCAACCGTATTATCAACAATGACAGGCACACCCTGTGCATGAGCAAGTTCAGCAACACGTTCTAGGTCTATGATGTTCCCTGCCGGATTACCGATACTTTCGCAGTAAACCGCTTTGGTTTTTTCATCAATTAACTCCGCTAGGCTTTCTGGTTTATCATCTTTTGCAAAGCGTACTTCAATGCCTTGATTTGGCAACATATGAGCAAATAACGTGTATGTACCACCATACAGCTGAGGGGTAGAGACGATATTATCACCGATACCCGCCAAGGTTTGAATGGCATAATTGATTGCAGCACTACCCGCGCTAACTACTAAACCAGCAATCCCGCCCTCAAGAGCTGCCATACGTTTTTCTAAAACGTCATTGGTCGGATTCATGATTCGAGTATAAATATTACCGGGAACCGCAAGGTTAAAGAGATCTGCACCATGTTGAGCATCATCAAACTCGTAAGCGACGGTTTGATAAATCGGTGTAGCTACTGATTTAGTGGTTGGATCGGTTTCGTAGCCGAAGTGAATCGATAAGGTTTCATCTTTCATAAATCATCCGTGATGTTGTGAGTATACCGCTATGATAATGCCGATTTTTCCCCGGCGAAGAAACCACCAACTGCAAGAGATTTGAAATTCATCAGAGAAGTCGATTTAGGACAAGATATCTTACTGGCCCAAATATTAGTTTTTCCTTGCAGTGATAATGCCTTAACCTTTCGCATTACTTGCGGCGATTTCACTAATCAACCAACAACGAAACGCTTCTGTGCTCTCACTGGGTTCTTGTACTAACAGAAAGTAACCCGCCTGTGCTTCAATCGCATCAAATGGAGCAATGAGCTTTCCATTTTGTATCTCATCAGCAACTAAAGCTTTCCTAGCGAGAGCAATACCGACACCCGCTTCTGCGGCAGACATCGACATGTCAGTACGATTAAAAAAATGGCCATCAGCACTGTTAACTAAAACGCCATTCTGGCGTGCCCAGTATGCCCACTCATGATCCTGTGAGGCATGCTTCCAAGGCATCGCATCATGTAATAAGGTCATCGCGTTCCAATTGCTGGGAAGTGTTTTGTTCATCAACCAAGGATGCTGCTCAACATAGTGCGGACTAGCAACAGCGATCAACTGCTCGGTCATTAATAGCTCCGCCTTCTGATTAGAATAAGTCAGTGGTCCATAATCGATCGCAATATCAAAATCGCCTTTGTCACTATCGACCAAGGCGCCCTCAGCAAATGTTTGAATCTGAATATCAGGATGTAAGCGTTGAAACTGATCGAGCCTAGGCACTAACCATTTAAAAGCAAATGATGGGGTTAACTTCAAACGAATCGATTGTGTCGATGAAGAAGCACAATGCTGCTCGACTACATTTGAAATTGAAGTAAATAATGGCGAAAGTTCAGAAACTAACTGCTGCCCACGTTGTGTTAAGCGGATCCCACGGGAGTGGCGTTCAAATACACTAAAGCCTAACTGCTGCTCGGTAGCTAACAACTGCTGGCTCAATGCGCCTGTTGTCAGGTGTAAAGAACGGGAGGCTCGGCTCAGACTCGTATAGTTACTGAGTAAACAAATCAGTTTTAAACCTGACAACATCGAGTTATTCATCTTATTCCTAGCTAAAAAATACTCATCCACACCCGCGCACTATCGCTTTGCGGTTTTAGTTTTACTAAACGCTGCTATCAATTTAAATCGATTGTTAACCACATGTAAATGAAATTATTCTTGGCGACTCTAAAAGTGAGAGGCGTTCAAATGAAAATAGCAGTATTAGGAAGTGGAGTTATTGGGGTGACATCCGCTTGGTATCTTTCTCAACTAGGCCATGATGTGACTGTCATTGATCGGCAACATCAGGTCGCTGAAGAAACCAGTTTTGCTAATGCTGGGCAAATATCCTATGGCTATTCCTCCCCTTGGGCTGCGCCGGGCATTCCAACCAAAGCCCTCGGTTGGTTGTTTTCCAAGCATGCACCACTAAAAATAAAACCCTCTCTTAGCCCAGAGCTACTTAGCTGGGTGTCTAAGATGTTGGTTAACTGTCAAGCGACACATTATAAGAACAATAAATCACGTATGTTACGACTTGCGATGCATAGCCAGCAGTGCTTAAGTGAGCTTCGCAATACACTCCCTCTTGATTATCAAGGCCGACAGAAAGGCACTTTACAATTATTTCGTACCCCGCAGCAGCTCAAGGCGATAGAAAAAGATCTGCGTTTATTAGAGCAAAGTGGTACACGCCACCAAATGTTAGACGTGGCTCAATGTATCAAGCAAGAGCCGGGTTTATTGCCCGTCGAAGACAAAATAATTGGCGGACTGCATCTACCGGAAGATGAAACTGGCGACTGTTATTTATTTACCCAACAACTCGCACAACATGCTAAGCGGGCCGGCGTTAAATTCATGTTCAATACCCATATTCAAGGGTTAAAGCATCATGACGACACAATTTACGCAGTACAGACGGATCAAGGCGATGTTGAAGCGGACGCATTTGTTGTTGCTCTTGGAAGCTACTCACCCCAATTACTGCGCCCCTTAAATCTCGATCTTCCGATTTATCCAGTGAAAGGTTACTCACTCACCTTACCGATTATTAACCCAGATTTTGCACCTCAATCAACGATTATGGATGAAACCTATAAGGTCGCTCTCACTCGTTTCGACGACCGTATTCGCGTCGCGGGTACTGCCGAATTAGCTGGATTTGATCACTCTTTACCCGATAAACGCTTAGCAACCATCAAACACGTCGTTCAGGATTTATTTCCCAACGGTGTTAACTTTGAACAAGCCGAATATTGGACTGGCTTTCGTCCTATGACCCCCGATGGGACACCGATTGTAGGCAAAACATCGTTTTCAAATCTTTATACGAATACGGGACATGGCACCTTGGGGTGGACAATGGCGTGTGGCTCTGCGCAGTTGCTAGCGGATGTGGTAACGCAGTGTCAGCCCGTCGTAACCCAACATGATGAATTTAATCTGTCACGTTACACACACTGATCCACCTCCCAACAACATTTTATATGGTGGTATCCCGTTCATACAGAGAACTTACCACCTTTATTAGTTTGAATTTAAATGCATTACTCATGAATTAATTGATCATTTTCGTTTAAAACACCAAATGAAATTAATTTAATAAACATTTAAACCAGTGCAATTAAAAACAACAGCATTTTGTGCTCACCATCACGACATTTGAACTCAAAAGATACTTTATTTAACAATTAACTTACATAAAGGTTAATATTTCACCCACATTACAAACACAACAACAGCAACAGGGAAAAACGCTTATGCAGTCTTTCGTTGATTTTATGAATGGAATCATTTGGAGCCCAGCGCTCATCTACCTATGTTTAGGTGCAGGTTTGTTCTATTCCATCACGACTCGATTCGTTCAAATCCGTCACTTTTTCGAAATGTGGCGCCTACTTTTATCTGGAAAAAGCTCGAGCAAGGGTATTTCCTCGTTCCAAGCACTTGCCGTTTCTCTATCTGGCCGTGTAGGTACAGGTAATATCGCTGGTGTTGCTGCCGCAATCGGATTTGGTGGCCCTGGTGCTATTTTCTGGATGTGGACCGTCGCATTTTTCGGTGCGGCTACGGCGTATGCTGAATCAACTCTGGCTCAAATCTACAAAGAAGAAGATGACGGCCAATTCCGCGGTGGTCCAGCTTATTACATTGAAAAAGCGATGGGACAAAAGTGGTATGCGTGGATATTTGCTATCGCGACAATCTTTGCATGTGGTGTCTTACTTCCTGGCGTTCAGTCCAATAGTATCGGTAATGCGGTTGAAGCTGCATTTGGTACTGGCGATATGATCGAAACGGCTATCGGTACATTCAGTTTTGCTAAAATCCTTACCGGTACCGTTATTTGTATTATCCTAGCCTTTATCATTTTTGGTGGTGTAAAGCGTATTGCTAGCTTTACTCAGGTTGTCGTGCCTTTCATGGCTCTAGCTTACATCATTACTGCGTTTATCATCATCCTACTGAATATCGGTGAAATACCACGTATCATCGGAATGATCCTCGATGACGCATTCACGCCTATGGCTGGATTTGGTGCCGCGATTGGTTGGGGTGTGAAACGTGGAGTCTACTCAAATGAAGCGGGTCAAGGTACAGGTCCACATGCAGCTGCAGCAGCTAATGTGGATCACCCAGCCCAGCAAGGCCTCGTACAATCTTTTTCTATCTATATCGATACATTACTCGTTTGTTCTGCGACAGCATTTATGATTTTAATCACAGGTGCATACAATGTTCAGGGAGTAATGGAAGGTGCATTCTTGGTTCAAAACCTGCCACCTGAAATCGGTGCGAATGGCCCTGTATTTACACAGCTTGCGATTGAAAGTGCCCTACCTGGTGTCGGTAAACCATTTATCGCCCTAGCACTATTCTTCTTCTCATTTACCACTATTTTGGCTTACTACTACATTGCTGAAACTAACATTGCGTACATTCGCCGTACATTCAAAGTGAATGGCATGATGTTTATTCTTAAGCTCGTGTTGATTTCAGCCGTCTTTTACGGCGCAGTAAAAACAGCTGATTTAGCTTGGGCAATGGGTGATGTTGGTGTGGGCTTGATGGCTTGGCTAAACATCGTCGGTATCCTAATTATTTTCTTCATGTCGAAGCCTGCACTAAAAGCACTAGCTGATTACGAAGAACAACAAAAACGTGGTGTGACGGAGTTTATTTTCAACCCGGTAAAACTAGGGATTAAAGGTGCGGATTACTGGGAACAGAAATACAAACGTAAGACCGGTAACGAACCTAAAGAAGAAGAAGAAAAAACCAACATCGTCGAACAGCCATCCGCTTAAATAATAAAGCAGTGGTTCTAATGTCTAATTTAGATTTCAACGATTAGGCACAAAGATAAAGAAAAGGGTTAGCTATTGGCTAACCCTTTTCTTTTCATCGTATAACGAACAATAGAGCGATTAAGCTGCTACTTGTTCAGCTGCAACGATTGGCTTGATACGCTTTTCGCCAACAGGCAGTACTACGCGACCGAATTCATTGTTAAGAACTTGAGCCATTGCGAAGTAGATTGCACTTGCGCCACAGAAGATACCTTCGATACCAGCAATAGTACCGATTACAGTGCTACCAGTGAAATCGCGAGCAGCTAGCAGGAAGAATAGGATAGTTAGAGAACCAAACACTACTTGCTTCGCTGTTGGGTAGCATAGTGAACCAATGAACATGAAACCAGTGAAGATACCCCATAATGTTAGGTACCAACCCATGAAGCTGTGTGGGCTTGGTTCTAGACCCATTTTAGGCATTACTAGCAAACCAACAAGAGTTAGCCAGAATAGACCGTAGGAGGTAAACGCTGTTGTACCAAACGTATCACCACGCTTAAAGCACATCATACCTACAAGCACTTGACCTAGGCCACCGTAGAAGATGCCCATAGCCAGAATCATAGAGTCAATTGGGAAAAAGCCTGCGTTATGGATGTTTAGCAGGATGGTTGTCATACCGAAGCCCATTAGACCTAATGGTGCTGGGTTAGCCAGTTTTGTAGACATTGGGGTGTACCTTTTCAAAAAATGTGATAAAAATTACGCGCAGATTTTAAGGGTGGTCAGAATAAACACAACAGCAATTGACTGAAAACTTATATTACATAAATAAACACTTAGTCATATAGACAGGAAAGTGTCGACATTTTTCACGAAAAGCCAATAAACCAACAAGAAAAACCCAGTAAAATTTCAACCTCCCACCCCAGCATTTGCGCGTAAAAACAGCAACTTCCACCCAAATTGCTAACAAAATATACAAAAAAACCAGCCCGAAGGCTGGCTTTACTATTTTAATTTTTACGTCAAATACGCAAACTCATTCCCAAAATAGTTGGAGTTGCAACTAGGCGACAAGCCATTTCAGCCCAATGAGCATAGGTTTACTATGTGATTAGGATGAAATGGATAAATCAACAACGTTGCTACTTCAAATATGACAGGAATATTATTCCCATTCGATCGTCGCTGGTGGCTTACCTGAAATATCGTAAACCACACGTGAGATACCGTTAACTTCGTTAATGATACGGTTAGAAACCTTACCTAGGAAGTCGTATGGTAGGTGCGCCCAGTGAGCAGTCATAAAGTCGATAGTTTCTACCGCACGTAGCGATACAACCCAATCGTATTTACGGCCATCACCCATTACGCCTACAGAGCGTACTGGTAGGAACACGGTGAATGCTTGTGATACTTTGTTGTAAAGATCTGCAGCATGAAGCTCTTCAATGAAGATAGCATCAGCGCGACGTAGCAAGTCACAGTATTCTTTTTTCACTTCACCAAGAACACGAACGCCAAGGCCTGGTCCTGGGAATGGGTGGCGGTAAAGCATGTTGTAAGGTAGGCCAAGTTCTAGACCAATCTTACGTACTTCATCTTTAAATAGCTCACGTAGTGGCTCAACCAAGCCCATTTCCATATCGTCTGGCAATCCGCCTACGTTATGGTGAGATTTGATCACATGTGCTTTGCCTGTTTTAGACGCAGCTGATTCGATAACGTCTGGGTAGATCGTACCTTGTGCTAACCATTTAGCGTTAGTCAGTTTCTTCGACTCTTCATCAAAGATATCTACGAATACGTGACCGATGATCTTACGTTTCGTTTCAGGATCTGACTCGCCTTCTAGCGCTTTAAGGAAGCGCTCTTCTGCGTCAACTTTGATGATGTTTAGACCAAATTGGTCACCAAACATTTCCATCACTTGTTGGCCTTCGTTTAAACGAAGTAGACCGTTATCAACAAATACGCACGTTAGTTTGTCGCCGATTGCACGGTGTGCAAGCATTGCAACAACAGAAGAGTCAACACCGCCAGATAGACCAAGGATTACTTCGTCATCGCCCACTTGCTCTTTAATACGAGCAACAGCATCTTCAATGATAGATTCAGAAGTCCATAGACGCTCACAACCACATACATTTAGTACGAAGTTTTCTAGCATTTTAAGGCCGTTTTTAGTGTGCGTTACTTCTGGGTGGAACTGAACGCCGTAGTATTTTTTCTCTTCATTCGCCATCGCTGCGTACGGACAAGTATCCGTTTGAGCAATTTTGGTAAAATCGGCTGGAATTTCAACGACTTTATCGCCGTGACTCATCCAAACATCTTGTGTAACTTCAAGGTCTGCAAAAAGTGCTGATTCACCTGTCAATTTCACTGCTGCGTAGCCGAATTCACGCTCATCAGAACCAGCAACTTTACCACCTAGTTGCTCAGCCATGGTTTGCATGCCGTAACATACACCGAAGACTGGAACACCTGAATCAAATACATATTGAGGTGCACGTGGAGAATTCGCTTCAGTTACACTTTCAGGGCCACCAGAAAGGATGATGCCGTCTGGATTGAATTCACGAATATCCGCTTCTTCTACATCCCAGCTCCAAAGTTCACAGTAAACGCCAATTTCGCGTACACGGCGTGCTACTAACTGAGTGTATTGAGAACCGAAGTCCAGAATCAGAATACGTTGGTCATGAATATTTTTAGTCATTTTAGGCAATCTTATCGTTAACCTCAGCTAAGCGGTATCGCTTGAGAAGACCCACATTATATGGATGTTCTATCCTGAGCTAAGGTTATAGGTTATGAAATCGAGGCGAGTTTACCCGCCTCTTATCAATGCTTCAAGGAAAAAAGCAAACGTTTACGTCATGGTTCTTTGGCTAAGTAAAGATTAACCGCGACGGTAGTTTGGTGCTTCCTTAGTGATCTGAACGTCGTGTACGTGTGATTCAGCCATGCCCGCACCAGAGATACGAACAAATTCTGCTTTAGTACGCATAACTTCGATCGTTGCTGAGCCAGTTAGACCCATGCTTGAACGAAGACCCCCCATTTGTTGGTGAACGATCTCTTTCAGGTGACCTTTGTATGCGATACGACCTTCAATACCCTCTGGAACCAGCTTGTCTGCTGCGTTGTCAGATTGGAAGTAACGATCTGAAGAACCTTGAGACATTGCACCTAATGAGCCCATGCCACGGTAAGATTTGTATGAACGACCATTGAAAAGAATCACTTCGCCCGGTGCTTCTTCAGTACCTGCGAACATTGAACCAACCATCACACATGATGCGCCAGCTGCGATTGCTTTACAGATATCGCCAGAGAAACGGATACCACCATCAGCGATAACTGGGATACCGTATTGATCTGCTACTTCAACCGCATCAGCAATAGCAGTAACTTGTGGAACACCTACGCCAGTTACGATACGAGTAGTACAGATTGAACCAGGGCCGATACCCACTTTTACAGCGCTTACACCAGCTTCGATAAGAGCTTTAGCGCCCGCACCAGTTGCTACGTTGCCGCCAATGATGTCTAGATCAGGGAATGCTGCGCGCGTTTCGCGAATACGGTTAAGAACACCCTCAGAATGACCGTGAGAAGAGTCGATAAGTAGTACGTCCACACCCGCTTCAACAAGTGCTCTAACACGCTCTTCGTTACCAGCACCTGCACCAACTGCGGCACCAACACGTAAGCGACCTTGCGCATCTTTACACGCGTTTGGTTTCGTTTCTGCTTTATGGAAATCTTTTGCTGTAATCATACCAGTCAGTTGGAACTCATCGTTCACGACCAATACTTTTTCAACACGTGCACTGTGCATCTTCTCTTGAACTTCTTCACGAGATGCACCCTCTTTTACTGAAGCTAAGCGCTCTTTAGGCGTCATAACTGCATTAACTTTCTTAGTTAAGTCAGTTACAAAACGTACGTCACGACCAGTGATGATACCAACAAGCTCATTGCTTTCAGTAACAACTGGGAAACCAGCAAAGCCATGTTTCTTAGTTAATTCAACAACATCAGCAATCGTTGCATCAGGATGTACAGTAACAGGAGCTGAAACCACACCAGCTTCAAAGATTTTCACTAAGTGAACTTGCTCTGCTTGCTGTTCGATAGACATATTCTTGTGGATGAAACCAATGCCGCCTTCTTGTGCAAGTGCAATTGCAAGGCGCGCTTCAGTTACTGTGTCCATAGACGCAGAAATCATTGGGATGTTCAGAGAAATGTTTTTCGTCAGCTGGGTGCGAAGATCAGCTGTATTTGGGAGAACAGTGGAGTGAGCTGGCACGAGTAGTACGTCATCGAATGTCAGCGCTTCTTTGGCAATTCTTAGCATTTGCAATATCTCACAATTAGAGGAGTAAAAAAAAGTAATCCGGTCTCATCGTTTCGCATAATGAGGGTAGCGAGTTGTTTAAACTAAGCTACATTTGGATTAGATATTGCGGTGGGATTATACGGTCAACAGATACGCTTGACCACAAATTTTTTTAATTTTTTTCTTGCATTTACCCCCTTGCTATGTATTATATTGCCGCTAACTTCCATACTCACGCCCACGGAAATTAGCTGTGTCATCTCTGACCAATCAAAACATCTTCACCGTTTCTCGTCTCAATGCAGAAGTTCGCTTATTACTCGAAAACGAAATGGGGATTGTTTGGCTCATGGGTGAGATTTCAAACTTCTCTGCCCCTGTCTCCGGACACTGGTATCTCACGCTAAAAGATTCCCGCGCTCAAGTTAAATGTGCCATGTTCCGTGGCAATAATCATCGTGTTACGTTCAAGCCTCAAAATGGCAATCAAGTGTTAGTTAAAGCTCGTCTATCACTTTATGAACCACGCGGTGACTATCAATTAATCATTGAAAGTATGCAACCTGAGGGTGATGGTCGACTTCAGCAACAGTTTGACGAACTGAAAATGAAGTTAGCTGGAGAGGGACTATTTGCTCAAACCAACAAGAAATTGTTACCGGAGCACCCAAAGTGTGTCGGAGTCATTACCTCTAAAACAGGCGCTGCTCTATTTGATATTCTTGATGTCCTGAAACGACGTGACCCATCATTGCCAGTCATCATCTACCCTACTTTGGTTCAAGGTGAAGATGCGGCAATTCAAATTGCGCAAGCAATTGGCCGAGCAAACACTCGAAATGAGTGTGATGTTCTGATTGTTGGTCGTGGCGGTGGTTCATTAGAAGACTTATGGTGCTTCAACAATGAAATCGTTGCTCGCACTATTGCCGCGAGTCAAATTCCGATTATTAGTGCTGTCGGTCATGAGATCGACGTGACGATCGCCGATTTTGTTGCGGATATGCGTGCACCAACCCCTTCCGCGGCTGCTGAATTGGTCAGCCGTGATAACAGCCATAAAGCGCAATCTATTGGTCACTACCAGCAGAAATTATTTAGTGCTATTCGCTATTATCTTGCAGAGCAGAAACAACACAACGTCGCGCTTTTGCACCGACTAGAACGTCACCATCCTCGCCATCAATTGCAGCGTCAAAATCAACAACTCGATGAATTACAATTGAATCTCGAACGAGCGATGAACCGCTATGTGGCTCGCCATCAACAAAAGTTAGAGCGCCAGCAGTATAAACTTCAGCTCCATTCCCCGGTCAGCAAACTAGCTGAGCGTAAGGTAAGCCTATCTCGCTTAGAGCAGAAGTTACTTGATGCAATGGATCGAAAATTACTCAAGACTCGTCATCAGTTGGCACTTGCCGCTGAGAAACTGGATACGGTCAGTCCGTTAGCGACTCTTAAACGTGGTTATTCAATTAGCCAGACAGAGCAAGGCAAGATCATCACTAACGCTTCTGAGGTAAAAACGGGCGATACCATGATCACCCGCTTATCAACTGGCGAAGTTCACTCCACCGTTCTCTAAATATACGAGCACCATCACCTAGTGATGGTTCATTTCAGTCACTATGCCTGTTTTTGAAATTCAAAACGTACTTTTGACTTTGATTTAAGTTCATTGCAGTGGTTACAGAAATAGTTAGCTGCACCACAAGCTTGTAGCTTTTCAAGCTCAGCCTCACAATCAGGACAATATCCTGTTTTCTTGTAATCTACATTACAATCTTCGCAATGATAGTGTCCATTCCAAATCAACTCGTTTCCACAGCTTGGACATGAGTTTTCGTTCATTTTTCTCTCGTCACTCCATTTATCGTTATCATATTCATGATGACCCATTAAATTTTCGAGTATGTTACTCAATCCACACTGAGCAGTATTGATCTTTATCACAACGCTGCTACGTGATATTCCTATGTTCAATGCTTTCCGATAGCATGATTAAAAGGCAAAAGATCAACTGCGGATCTTCCGCTAAATCCAATTTGATCAGCGATCAGCCTATAAAAGAATATTTATATCACCACACACCGAAAGCATAAGTTACATATGCTGTATATGGATTTTAAACAGATTAATATTCTTACATTAAGCATTAAAATCAGAATTTTCAGCATTTAATGAAAATCTACAAGTGCAACTATGCTCGATTTACATGCGTGTGCATTTCAATGTTCTGTTCATCTACAGCAATCAACGTCATTTCTATATTTTGATATTCAAGCAGTGATGACACATGCGTTCCACCACATGGGATCTCCGCTATCTGCTCCTCTTGTAAATCACATTGCCAGTATCGTGAATCGGTTAATGCCGTACCATGGCAGGAGACTTTAACTTCTGAGCCCAATTGCAGCCATTGGGTTAGCTGCTGATTGACTAATGATGAAATACCGGTCAAGTCGCTCAACATATCGGCACTATTTAAGCCTCGCTTGCGTAAGGTCTTACCTAACCGGTAAGTATCGACGCATTTATCCTCTGTAACAAAACTGGTTACTTGAGCGTAACTATTGAAATCGGCATTCCCATGCGGATCCTGACGATCGGCTGACTTGCGCCAATAGCCTTGATCCACCAGTACCTTATTTAAAGCTAAGTATGCAAGATGGCCAGCACTATGCCCTCGGCTAAGTGCAAGTTGATACTCTTTATCAACGCTAAGCTCAATATTCATACCTACTTCAATATCAACACTAGAATCGGTGAGGCAATGGACGACAACAAAAGCCCAACCTGACTCATCTCGTTTAACTGGAATGGCTTTATCGACATACAAGGTATGACTCGCCAACTCAACAGCTCCAACAAGACAGTTCTCAACAGCGTAAGTTTTACCATTGACGGTTAACGTACCTCGGTCAGCTGGATGATCGGGCCAAATATGACTGACTGGATGAAAAGGCGTCGCTTCAGTCAAGATATAAGTCTGATCGTTGTTGCGACTAACATGCTGTACAACGCTATTTAACGTCCAAATTCCATGACAGAAATGAACATGCGTTGGTGTAATTTGCATAATAATTTCCTTTATTACAGATACAAAAAAGCGCCTTACAATGAAGGCGCTTTAATCAAACTAAATTATATACTACTTTCTACGGTTTTTAACCATACCCATCAAACGCTTACGTTGACGCTCTTGAGAAAGAGTCATCTTATTCGTTTTAGTTTCAAACGGGTTTTCGCTATTTTGGAATTGGATTCGGATTGGTGTACCCATAATTTCCAACGCCTTGCGGTAGTAGTTCATCAAGAATCGCTTGTATGAATCTGGCAATTCTCTCACCTGGTTACCGTGGATCACGATAATTGGTGGGTTATAACCACCTGCGTGCGCATACTTAAGTTTCACACGACGGCCACGGACCATTGGTGGTTGGTGATCATCTGTTGCCATCTTCATAATACGAGTCAGTACAGAGGTACTTACACGCGTTGTTGCTGACTTGTATGCTTCTTGAACAGATTCAAACAAGTGACCAACACCAGTACCATGCAATGCAGAAATAAAGTGAATGCGAGCGAAGTCAACAAAGCCTAGACGACGGTCTAGTTCTTTCTTCACTTGTTCCTTCACATCATTGTCCAAACCATCCCACTTGTTTACAGCAAGTACGATAGAGCGACCAGCGTTTAACGCAAAACCTAGTAGGCTTAGATCTTGATCTGAGATGTTCTCACGAGCATCAACAACCAATAAAATAACGTTTGCATCTTCAATCGCTTTTAGCGTTTTAACTACTGAGAATTTCTCAACAGTTTCGTTAATGCGACGACGACGACGAACACCCGCCGTATCAATCAGTACGTATTCACGACCATCACGTTCCATTGGAATGTAGATTGAGTCGCGTGTTGTTCCTGGCATATCGTAAACAACAACACGTTCTTCACCTAAAATACGGTTAGTTAGTGTTGATTTACCTACGTTAGGACGACCGATAATTGCTAATTTGATTGGCTGATCTTGAAGGCGTTTGAATTCATTTTCCGCTTCTTCTTCGGTAAATTCTACTTGCTCTTCTTCTTGATCAATAAAGTCCGTTAGGTCTTCGATTTCACCTTCGGTTTCTTTTTGCATTTCTTCAGCAATTGGCATTAATGCGCGATCAATCAATGCACTTACACCACGGCCATGCGCCGCAGCAATTTGGTACATATCATCAACGCCCAACTGCCAAAATTCAGCACTTGCTGCATCAGCATCAATGCCGTCAATTTTGTTCACAACTAACATCGCAGTTTTTTCAATACGACGTAAGTGTTGTGCAATTGCTTCATCAGCAACAGTAAGACCAGCACGGCCATCTACAAGGAATAAAACCACATCCGCTTCATCAATCGCTGCAAGCGACTGTTGAGCCATTTTAGTTTCAACACCTTCTTCGCTACCATCAATACCACCGGTATCGATAACGATAAATTCATGCTCACCCAGTTTTGCATGACCGTATTTACGGTCACGAGTTAAACCAGGAAAATCCGCAACTAATGCGTCGCGAGTACGAGTCAATTGGTTGAACAACGTAGACTTACCTACGTTCGGACGTCCAACTAATGCAACAACAGGTACCATAACAACCTCTACAATCTTCTTTTGTTATGTAGTTATAGGTAATGACTTGCCATATCGACAGTTTAGCCAGTGCTTACCTATAACTACAACAATAAACGTTAAACACAAAACGGCTCCTAGCTGTCACCAACCAGGAGCCGAATGTGAATTATATCACGATAATTTAGGGTGTGTTGAGCTTTCGAAACTGTTTTTACCATCACTTACCTATGGGTAAGGGGTAAATGCTAGTGAAAACTCAACCAGACCTACTCAATCACCAGTTTCTTTACATCGCCATCACGCGTAATAACAACATAACCGTCTGGCAAAGCAACAGGTCCAACAGCAAATCCACTGCTGTCTACCTCTTGTTGAGCAACAAATTCACCCGTGTCACGGTCTAACCAATGCATATAACCTTGGCTATCTGCCACAACAAGGTAGCCGGCTATAATCACTGGTGCAGTTAACAAACGGTTTTCGAGCTGTTTGTTGTTCCACAACTCTGTACCACTACGGGCGTCAACCGCCGCTAAATGATCGTTGTCGGTCACAACAAACAAACGGCTACCATCGGTCGCCATATCGCTAGAAGAGGAATATTTACGCTTCCAAGCTGGTTTGCCAGAGCGTAAATCAATTGCCGTTAACTGGCCGTTATAACCTACGATATATAGGTTCGATCCAAGGATTATTGGAGACGCATCCACATCAACTAGTCGATCAATCTCAGTTGCACCTTGCGGGGTTCCGATTGGCTGTTGCCAAATCAATTGACCAGGCTCAACCATTGCTGCCGCTAAACGACCGTTTGCTGTGCCCCAGAAAATACCGCCAGAAATGGTGGCTGGTTTACTCGTACCGCGTAAAGTTAGGTTTGGAACTTCAGTACTGATCTCCCAACTAACTTCACCCGTTGATTGGTCCAGAGCGATCAAAACACCTTTACTGGTATGAACGATCACAAAGTTGCTGTCTGTCACTGGCGTTGATAAAACTTCGCCATTCACATTAGCAGCCCAGTTAAGCTCACCTGTTTCTTGGTTTAGTGCATAAACGTCGCCATTTTCACTACCAACAAAAACTTGGTCATACGCTGCAGAGATACCACCAGAAAGAAGTGCAGATGTATCTTGTTCTAAATCCGTTTCCCAAAGTGTTTTACCATCTTCTGGGTTTAACGCTTTAACAACACCATCACGACTCGCCACAAACAGTTTTTCATAAGCGTATTCAGGAGTTAGCTTCGAGAAGTATTGCCCAACGCCATTACCTACCGAAGTATTCCATTGACTGCTTGGTGTGAACTGATCAGTTACTTGAGGTAACGGAGCCATAATGACTGTGTCATCTTCACTCGCACAACCTGCTAACGCGCCAATAACGACTGCAGTAACTAGTGCTTTATTCAGCATTTTCTTCATGCGCGATCGCCCTTACTTGGCCAAATCATCCAATTTCATTTGTAGCGTTTGACTTGCATCATTCGCCTGTTGCGCTTCTGTATATGCTGCGTAAGCACCCGCTGAATCGCCTTTACGAAGTAGTATGTCACCTTTAAGCTCAGCAACTCGACCAGCCCAACTTGCGTCTTTGATCGTGCTCAACTCAGTAATTGCCGCGTCAAATTGACCAAGCTCTGCTTGTAAACGAGCGATACGGTAAGAGATGAGTGTAGAAAGTGCCGCATCTTTGCTGATTGCTTTTGCGCCCTCAAGTTGCTTCAAAGCGTCTTCAATTTTACCCGCTTCTACTTGAACTTTAGCCAATTGCATTGCAGCTAAAACTGAGTATTCAGTGTCTTTGTTAGTATCAATAAATGACTGTACATCAGTCTGAGCATCGACACCGTTCTGTGCTAATACTTGAACAGTTTGAGTGTACGTTTCAGATGCAGCTTCCTGACCAGCAGTCACTGTATCTTGATAGTAACGCCAACCAAATAAACCACCTAAACCAATGACCGCACCAAAGATCACTGCTTTACCGTTCTCTTTCCACCAATCTTTGATCGCTTCTACTTGTTGTTCTTCAGTATCGTAGAGTTCCACTTCCTGTCCTCTTAAATCATAAAAGTGGTGGCTACTGCCACCACTTAGAAAACATCAATTGATTAAATTAGCTCTGCCAGTTTAGCGGCAACATCCGATTGAGCGTAAGTTTCTTGAGTGCCACCTAGTAGATCTTTTAGTACTACAGTACCATCAGCTACTTCGTTCTCACCCAATACTAGTGCTGCAGCAGCACCCACTTTATCAGCACGCTTAAATTGTTTCTTAAAGTTACCACCACCGAAGTGACTCATCACTCGCAGGCCAGGAACTTGTTCACGCAATTGCTCAGCCAGTTTCATACCAGCCATCATGGTACCCTCACCCGCAGTTACGACGTACACGTCAACGCTGCGGCGAACTTCCGTTAGCTCTAATGTTTCAAGCATTAGAACTAAACGCTCAAGTCCCATCGCAAAACCAACTGCTGGAGTTGGTTTACCACCAAGCTGTTCAACTAGGCCATCGTAGCGACCACCACCACAAACGGTACCTTGAGAGCCCAAGCTTTCAGTGATCCATTCAAATACAGTGCGGTTGTAGTAATCAAGACCACGAACCAGACGCTCGTTAACTTTGTATTCGATACCAGCCGCGTCAAGAAGTTCACACAAGCCCGCAAAATGTTGCGTAGATTCTTCACCTAAGTACTCAGAAAGACGAGGGGCATCACCTAAAATAGCCTGAACGTCAGGGTTCTTCGTATCCAGAACACGCAGTGGGTTAGTGTGCATGCGACGTTTACAATCTTCGTCTAGGACATCGATATGTTGCTCAAGGAATGCAACCAATGCCGTACGGTATTCTGCGCGATCTTCTTGAGAACCGATAGAGTTAAGCTCAAGACGAACATGTTCATTGATACCCAGCTCACGCCATAGACGTGCTGTCATCATAATAAGCTCAGCATCAACATCTGGACCATTTAGGCCAAACACCTCAACACCACACTGGTGGAATTGACGGTAACGACCTTTTTGTGGACGCTCATGGCGGAACATAGGTCCCATGTACCACAGACGCTGTTCGTCACGGTTGATCAGGCTGTTTTGAATACACGCACGTACACAACCTGCAGTACCTTCAGGGCGAAGTGTTAGGCTATCGCCGTTACGATCATCAAAGGTGTACATTTCTTTTGAAACAACGTCTGTCTCTTCACCAACAGCGCGGCTGAATAGGTTTGTTTCTTCAACGATTGGCATACGCACTTCGTTGTAACCGTATGCGCTAACAACATGTTTCACTGTGCCTTCTAGTTTTTGCCACAGTGGAGATTGAGTTGGGAGACAATCGTTCATGCCTCGAATTGCTTGAATAGTTTTTGCCACAATAGTTACCGTAACTGTTATTACTTACCGTAATATTAACCGTAAGGTTCGTTGAGATTAGTCTTGTACTTTAATATCGATACGGTTTTCCGCATCTAATATTGCCGCTTTCGCTCGAATTCTAGCTTCTAGCTGGCTAACGAGATCATCGTTGTCAAAACGCTCTTTTTGACGCTTTCCATCTTCGTAGAACGCACTTTTCTTGTTGCTACCCGCCAAGCCTAAGTGTGAAACTTCTGCTTCACCTGGGCCATTTACGACACAACCGATAATCGATACATCCATTGGCGTAATGATATCTTCAAGGCGTTCTTCAAGTGCATTAACTGTGCTGATGACATCAAATTCTTGACGTGAACAACTTGGGCATGCAATGAAGTTGATACCTCGAGAGCGAATACGCAGTGATTTTAGAATATCAAAGCCAACTTTGATTTCTTCTACTGGGTTCGCAGCTAAAGAGATACGCAATGTATCACCAATGCCTTCCGCAAGTAGCATACCAAGGCCAACTGATGACTTCACAGCACCAGCGCGTGCGCCGCCTGCTTCAGTAATACCAAGGTGTAACGGTTGATCAATTTTGCTCGCCAATAGACGGTAAGAATCTACCGCTAAAAATACGTCAGATGCTTTTACACTGACTTTAAATTGGTCAAAGTTCAGACGATCTAGAATATCGACATGACGCATAGCCGACTCAACCAGCGCTGCTGGTGTAGGCTCGCCATATTTCATCTGGATTTCTTTTTCCAGAGAACCGCCATTAACACCAATGCGAATTGGGATGTTTTTATCGCGGGCGCAATCAACAACAGAACGAATACGCTCTTCGTTACCAATATTGCCAGGGTTAATGCGTAAGCAATCAACGCCATACTCAGCAACTTTAAGCGCAATGCGGTAATCGAAATGAATATCCGCAACAAGAGGAACATTCACTTGTTGTTTGATCAACTTAAACGCTTCTGCAGCGTCCATGGTTGGAACAGACACTCGTACAATGTCTGCACCTACTTTTTCTAATGCTCTGATTTGAGCAACAGTCGCTTCCACGTCTGTTGTTCTGGTGTTTGTCATGGACTGCACAGCAATCGGTGCGCCATCACCAATAGGCACATCACCCACGTAAATACGAGTCGATGGGCGACGTTTAATAGGAGATTCGTATTGCATAGTCATTTCTAAGGTAAGGTGAATCGTGCAACTTTGCCTGAAGTATACCGAGAAAGGTCGACAGGTTCACTTGCTAATGTCATTGAAACGTTTTCTGGAGCGCCCAAAATAACTTTATAAGGCGCGGTTCCCGCTAATTGTAGAGACTCGCCACCTTTTTTAATACCAGTCGCTAGAGTTTTACCCGTTGCATCTTTAACCTGAATCCAGCAATCATCGTTAAATGACATTTCAAGTAAGTTAGCAACTACTGGCTTCTCTACTACTTCAGACGCAATCACCTCTGCCGCAGGTGTTTCTGCGGTAGCTTCAGTCGTTGCAGGAGTGTCTGTTGTATCAGTGGCGGCATTATCTGTTTCTGCTGGCAAAGCTTCTGTGATATTCGCATCAACAGCGAGCTCTGGCTCATTAGAACTGACGGCATCAGATACAGTATCCATATCTGCGGGTTCTTGCACTTCTGTTACTACTTCAGCCACAGTTGAGTCAGCCGGAACGGCAAATTCATCTAAACCGTTTTCTTGGTTCTGCCACCACCACACAGATGAAATCGCGAGGATAACGGCGAAAATGCCCCAAGTAAGAACCATAATTCGATTATCGTGTCGTTCACGTTTGGTTTTTCCAGAAAAGCTCTGCATTGGTTGCTCTTCTAATTGAGCATCGCCACAATCTTCCAACGCACAAAGAACCTCCGCTTCAGGAACACCAACCACTTTTGCGTATGAGCGTAAATAACCGCGCGTAAACGTCGCAACTTGATCACTTTCAAATTGATTATTTTCGATATTCTCAATCATCGATACACGTAAGCGTAAGCGATCGGCAACTTGCTTTTGAGTTAACCCTAATTCAATACGTTTGTTCTTTAAAATGGTGCCCGCAGCTTCAATAGTGGAATGGTCGACGGTGGTGGTTTGCTTTTCTTCACTCATAATCTGATTACTTCTCTCGTTGGGAGTTTTACTCTGCAATTCACTTTTATTGTTTTTCTTTAGTAGCAAATATTGAGGCTAAAACAATTTGGTTCTTCGGAATTTACCCTGCCTAACGTTTGTCGTAGTTTGCACCACGCTACTCACTAGACACATATAATACGTGTGGTAAGAGGTTTAACTATTAATTCTAATAGATATCAAGGATGAAACAACATAGTAAACGTGCATAAATTACAGACAGGTCAACATTTTTCCTGATTTTGACATTACTCATCACTATTTTGCCTCATTTATTCAGACAAAAAAGCCAGAGCAATGCTCTGGCTTCGAAAATTAACAGTCTGAATTTAAACTGCTTTCACATCAATCGTGTCACCTTTTGACGCTTTTAGCATTGCGGTACGCTTAGTTCTATCAATTACGTCACCAACAAGTTGCCCACAAGCAGCATCGATATCATCGCCACGAGTCTTACGAACCGTTACTGTATGATCGTACTTCATCAAGGTTTTTTGGAATCGATCAATACGCGAATTACTTGGTTTTTTGTACGGTGAACCCGGGTATGGGTTAAACGGAATTAAGTTAAACTTACACGGTGTGTCTTTCATCAGAATCGCTAATTCTTCAGCATGTTCTGTACCATCATTTACATGATCTAGCAGTACGTATTCAACGGTTACTTTGCCACGGTTCGCGTTCGATTTCTCGATATAGCGACGAACCCCAGCTAAGAAATCTTGGATATTCCAACGATCGTTAATTGGCATGATTTGGCTGCGCAATTCATCGTTTGGCGCATGCAAAGAGATTGCCAATGCGACATCAATGTTGCCTGTCATCTGATCAAGACCAGAAACAACACCAGATGTTGAAACCGTCACACGACGCTTAGATAGACCAAAACCTAAGTCATCTAGCATGATCTCTAAGGCTGGTAACAGGTTTTTCATGTTCAGTAGCGGCTCACCCATGCCCATCATCACTACGTTAGTGATTGGACGGCGACCGGTTTCTTTTTCCAAACCGACTTCACGTGCTGCACGCCAAACTTGACCGATGATCTCTGACACTTTCAAGTTGCGGTTGAAACCTTGTTGCGCTGTCGAACAGAATTTACATTCTAATGCACAACCTACCTGAGAAGAAACGCACAAGGTCGCACGGTCATCTTCAGGGATATAAACCGTTTCAACGTCTTGATCACCAACACGCATTGCCCATTTGATGGTGCCATCAGAAGAGTGTTGAGCTGCCGATACAATCGGTGCTTTAATTTCGCAACGATCTAACAATTTTGCGCGAAGCACTTTGTTAATGTTGGTCATATTTTCGAAGTTATCAACACCGAAATGGTAGATCCACTTCATTACTTGATCCGCGCGGAATGCCTTTTCTCCTAGTTCTTCAGCGAAGAACTCACGCATACCTTTGCGATCAAAGTCGAGTAGATTGATTTTTTCAGTGCTCATGTGGCCTCTCAAAAGACGGAACATTAATTAAGGGCGCGAATTGTACAGCCTTTACGCAGCTTCAACAAGAGTCTCAAAACCCTGATTTTGCTAAGGCATTAAATTAGCGATGGTTAAATATCAAACAATCCACCAGCCCTTACAAAACATAGGGCTGATGGTTATAATTTCGATTAAGCAGTCAGTTGCTTAATTTGTTCGACAATCGCTTTTAGGCCATTGCCGCGAGAAGGGCTTAGGTGAGCAATCAAACCTAATTGATTGAAGTAGTCATCAATGTCGAATGCTTGAATCTGTTCGCTGGTTTTCCCATCGTATGCCGCCATCACTAACGCAATTAAACCACGTACGATACGAGCATCAGAATCGGCGCAGAAGAACCACACCCCCTCTTTTTGCTCGCTAACCAACCATACCAAACTCTCACATCCTGATACTGTGACCAGTTCCGATTTTAGCTCATCTGGCATAATAGGTAATTTCTTACCCCATTGAATAACCTGACGGTACTTATCTTCCCAGCCACGAAATGCTTGCATCGTCGCAATCATGTCGCTAGTAGTGATCTCTTGCCCAAAAGGACTTTGTGGAAACGCCGACATGTGAAATTCCTACTTACGGTGTTTTTGAATGATTTTTTCAACGATACGTGCAACAGCGACAAAACCAAATGTTGCCGTCACGACGGTTGCTGCGCCAAAACCGCTCGCACAATCCATTCGCTTAGGCCCCTCAGCCGTTGATTTAACCGCACACACCGAGCCATCGGCTTGAGGATATTTCAATTGTTCCGTTGAAAAGACACAATCGATACCAAACTTACGCTGTGGGTTTTTCGGAAAATTATGATGACGACGTAACGTGTCTTTAATTTTCTTTGCTAGAGGATCTTGGATCGTTTTGGTTAAGTCCGCCACTTGGATTTGGGTTGGATCAACCTGACCACCCGCACCGCCTGTCGTAATGACTTTTATTTTATTGCTACGACAATAAGCCAATAGTGCTGCTTTTGCTTTCACACTATCAATCGCATCTAACACATAATCGTAATCTTTTGATAGGTATTCGTGTTGATTATCTGGCGTAATAAAGTCATCAATCAAATTAACCTTACATTCAGGGTTAATTAACTTAACGCGTTCCGCCATCACTTCAATTTTGCTTTTACCTACGGTACCTGTCATGGCGTGAATTTGACGGTTAATATTCGTCACACACACATCATCCATGTCGATCAGCGTAAGCTCACCCACACCCGTTCGAGCCAATGCTTCAACCGCCCATGAACCTACACCACCAATGCCAATAACGCACACATGCGCTGCACGCAAAATATCAACTTCGCTATTGCCGTATAAGCGGCGAGTGCCACCAAAACGTTGGTTATAATTATCTGATGCTGGTGTATCTAATTCACGCATAACTCAAAACCCGTAAATCGGTAGAAAAACAAAGAGTGCGATTTATACGCACTCTTCATTAAAAAGTCTAGACTCGCTCGAACGCGAAACGTATTCGCTGTTATAGCTTTTCTGGTGGTCTAGCCCAAGGAGATTGGGTCGTAGAATTCTCCAAGCCTAACTTCCATACTCGACCAAAGTGCTTGTAGTGACCAGCCTCTAGGCCAGCTCTTGGCCCCATGCCATGATACAAGTCTAAGTGGTTTTGTTTTACGGCACCACCTGTGTCCAACACGACCAATAGGCGTAATTGATGCGCACCACTCCAACTACCATCTGCATTCAGCAAAGGGACTTCCGCCAGAATCGGCGTTCCCATAGGAAAAATAGAGCGATCACCCGCTACTGAAGCCATAGCTAACAGAGGAATACCCGCCGATCCGGTAACGGGAGCGTCTTGTCTAGGAGCAAAGAAGACGTAAGATGGGTTTTGTTCTAACACATCACGAACAGTCGCTTCGTCATTGGCCAATACCCAATCTTTAATCGCTTTCATCGACATTTTTTCACGGGTGACTTCACCGCGCTCAATCAAAACCTTGCCGATGCTCACGTAAGCTTTGTTATTTTTACCACCGTAAGCGAAATACTCTAGTGAATCATCATCTTCAAAATGAACAAAGCCACTACCTTGCACTTCCATCAAAAACGGGTCGATCATATTCATTGCATAGCCAAGTTCCAAGCCTTTGCCATTTAAAGCACCTGAATAAATCTCCGCTCGTGTTGGGCAATTGCTATCACAATCTGGTTTAGCGTAAACCGGGTATTTGAAAGTTTCATTTGCTTGATGACGCAGTTCGATCACTGGTGAAAAATATCCAGTGAAAAGCACGTTACCTTGCTTATCACCACCACCAAGCTGCGCAGTTTGAATACCAAACTGTGATAAATCTGCTGGGTCACCGCTTTGTAAAACCCACTCGTTCAATTTTTCGTAAAGGGGTTGGTAGGTCTTAGCCATCGATGGCGAGTTTGCGATCACTTGCTCGGTTTGTTTGTGAAACTCAGTAAAATCTCTTGGTTTATCCGATGTCACCACATTGACTTCATTCAATGTCGCTGGAAATTCACCATCAAGGTACTGCTGAGCTCGCTCAGTCGGTTGTGCACAGCCAAATAAAATAGAAGCGGCTGCTAAAGGCAGGTATTTTTTAATCACTAATAGAGTCCTCTCACGCAATGGAGTGAGCATGACAAACTCAACGATATTGCGCAATAAAAGAGACGTTAACGGATGTTATTTTGAAACTTTTCTGACATTTGAAAGACGGGTTGGTAACCGGATGACAGTAACATCTTCATTTCGGTTAGATCTTTATTGAGAAATTTAAAACGGCGTAACGTGTCCCCATGTTGGTATTCCAAATATTTACCATCAAAATAAAAATTGGTATCGATAACCCCACCTTCAAAAACAACTCCATCTTGGGTAAAAATAAGCTGCTCTGCGGCGTAAGGAGCCACATCTTTTTCTTGCCACACGCCATAAACTTCTGAATCTGGATGTTGGTTTTCTTGATACGTTTTAGCCAAAAGCGTGGTTACTTTTAACATGCCAACGAATAGCACGATGATAATCAGCCACATAAAAATCTCTTTGATGCTCAATTTATTCCGCGATCTAAAACGGGAGCGAGGCTTTGTCTGACTATTTACTTTTGAAACCATTAAAAAAATCTTACCTAGAACAGAGGCTGATGATACACCCCGCTTCTATACCATTTAGCCAATAGCCCGACAATGTTCTCTTTCAGGATCTTGATGTTGTTTCCAAAAAAACACTTGCCCAATAAAGAATAAAATTGCAATATTTAAACATATAAATTCACTTACATGGATGTTGCTGTGAAAATACGTAGTACTGCTCTCGTCAAAGGTTTTAGGCAATCTGCCCCCTATGTTAATGCACACCGAGGTAGCACCATGGTTGTGATGCTAGGTGGTGAAGCTGTTGCTGATAGCAATTTTACCAACATCATTAGCGATCTCGCGCTCTTACATAGCTTAGGGGTAAAGATCGTTTTAGTGCATGGCGCTCGGCCACAAATTAATACTATTGTGGAACAAAACCAGCACTCAACGGCATACCATAAAGGCATTCGGGTTACTGATGAACGAACGCTTAGCTTAGTTATGCAAGCGGCTGGGCAACTTCAACTTGCTATTACAGCACAGCTTTCGATGAGTTTGAGAAATACACCAATGGCAGGCACTCAATTGAATGTAGTGAGCGGTAACTTTGTCATTTCTCAACCCCTAGGCGTCGATGATGGCGTTGATTACTGTCATAGCGGAAAAATACGTCGTATTGATATCGAGGGAATAAATCGTTCCCTTGATCAAGGTTCGATTGTGCTGTTGGGACCTATCGCGAGCTCAGTAACCGGAGAGTCGTTTAACCTACTTTCAGAAGAAGTCGCCACTCAAGTCGCGATTCGCTTGAAAGCTGACAAATTAATCGGATTTTGTAGCGAGCAGGGCATCATCAATCCCTCTGGAAATGTCATTGCTGAATTAGTCCCTAAAGAAGCGGAAGATATTCTACAAAAACTCGAGCTTGATAACGATCTCGCCAGTGATAATGCCTCAGGAAGCCTGCGATTCTTACGCGCAGCGATTACTGCGTGTCGAGCTGGTGTTCCACGTAGCCACTTGGTTAGCTACAAGGTCGATGGCGCATTAATCCAAGAACTATTTTCTCTTGATGGTATTGGTACTCAAGTCGTACGAGCGATTTCCGAACAAGTTAGAAATGCAAAAATTGATGACATCGGCGGTATTCTTGAACTGATCCGTCCTTTAGAAGAACAGGGCGTTTTAGTTCGTCGTTCAAGAGAACAGCTTGAACAAGAAATCCATCAATTCACTATTATTGAAAAAGATAACCTGATCATCGGCTGCGCTGCGCTCTACCCCTACCTTGAAGAAAGAATGGCTGAGATGGCCTGTGTTGCGATTCACCCAGAGTACCGAGATGGTAACCGTGGATTACAACTGCTTAACTATATGAAAGCGGAATCAAGAGCTCGCAGTATTGATCAGATATTCGTTCTAACAACACATAGCTTGCACTGGTTCCGTGAGCACGGGTTCCATGAAGTCGATGTCGACTCTCTACCCTCACACAAACAAAATCTATACAACTATCAAAGGAATTCAAAAATTTTAGCTGTGAGTTGTCGGTAAACTAGGGTTGACCAAAACGAATTATCAAATATTTAAAGCAAAAACAAAGTCTCAAAAGTGAGACTTTGTTTCATTAATTTACACCAAATACTCGCTTTATTTCATAAAACTTTTTGGTTAATATTTGCGCGCTCCAATTAAAATGGAGGAATGGATTCAGTCACTATTTAGCTTAACTGCGGTATTTGTTTGGCTAAACAGCAAGGATTGCTTTACGTCGTTATCAACGTCATGAAGAGCAAAATACCTATGAAAACCATTATATGTAATTCACTACAAAGCTTTTGGGACATGGCTGACAATGAACTCTTAATCGGCTTAAATGTTCATTGTGTATTCCCTGTAACAGATAGCCTAAAAGACTTTATCCTCAATTACAGCACTCGATACCAAATCCGCGATATTACTTTTTCCGACGCCTTTAACTGATTATCACGGTTACTCAAATAGTTATCTCTCTCCACCAAGGATGGTGAGAATTCTCTACTACCCTACCCTGTTACGACATTAACTTACTGATCAAGCCACTCGCCCTTTCAGTCTTTACCTTAATACCACGGTTAACAACGCGATCTTCCATATACAAAGCTAAGCGTTTTTTAGCACGAGTAATACCCGTATAAATAAGCTCACGGGTTAAAATCGGGCTGTATTCAGGGGGTAAAATCATCAAGGTAAAATCAAATTCACTCCCCTGAGACTTATGGATGGTCATAGCGAATGCAGTCTCATGCTCTGGGACTCGGCTTGGTAAAACTGACTTAACACTGCCATCGGGTAATTCAAAGAAAACCTTTAAACGAGTTTCGTCTCCCTCTCCATCAAGCATACATAAGCCAATATCACCATTATACAAACCCAAGCCGTGATCATTTCGCGTCACCATCACGGGACGTCCGTGATACCAAAGCTCATCTTGAGTTTGAATCAATTTACGAGCCGCTAAAGCGCGTTCAATACGAACATTCAAACCTGCGACACCAAAGTCACCCTCACGAACCGCACACAATAAACGACAGCGGTTAAACAGATCGAGCGCCGCTTTCGCTTGCTGCGCTGAAGTTTCGGTTTGTTCTGTATTAGGGTCTAGCTCTCGACGACGCATGCGCTGCAAATAAGGCGAGTATTCCGAGACTAAGGTTTGAATCATCTGATTATAATTGTGGCTATCAATCGCAAATTTAGCGATATCAGAGAACCCTTTATCCCAAACCGCAGCAACGTGAGTCACCGAACCTGCGTTAATCGCTTTCGCAAGCTGGCCGATACCAGAGCGAGCATCAAAACGGTAGCTCTTTTGCAGCATGCAGAGGCAATCGGCTATATCACTGCTTCTGTTTGAGCTTGGCATCTTTGATGAGGCTAAGCTTTGATAACCCGTTAATTGGGCAACGGCACTTCCTTGCCCAGCACTGAAGCCATACTGATAAAACGAGCAAATATCACCTAATACGGCTCCCGCTTCTACCGAAGCCAGTTGGTCTTTATCGCCCAATAAAATCAAACGAGCATGCTTAGGCAGCGCATCGACCAATTTGTACATCATCGGCAAATCCACCATCGAAGCTTCATCTACAACTAGAATATCAAGGTGCAGAGGATTACTTTGATTGTGTCGGAATTCAGCACTATTAGGTAACGCGCCAAGTAAACGATGAATGGTACTGGAATCGGTAGGAATCGCATTTTTTAGCTCAGGCGAAACCGGTAATTGATCAATAGCCTTACCTATTGATTCTGTCAGACGAGCGGCGGCTTTACCCGTTGGTGCCACCAGCTTGATAGTTGGCGTACCAGAGCTGTTTTGAGCTTGTTCAATTAATGCCGCCAATAGCTTAGTCACCGTGGTGGTTTTACCTGTACCAGGTCCTCCTGAGATAACAGCAAAACGACGAGTCAAAGCAACGGCTGCTGCCACTTTCTGCCAATTGACGCAAGCGACATCAGGAACAAGTAAATCCAACTCATTCAGTTGCTCCATGTTAGTGAGATTGCTGATCAAAGCATTAATCGCTTGCCAATTCAGTTCAGCAGATGGGATAACATCAAGGTGATCGCACACCAGTTGCTGTATCAAACCCGCATTTAAGCCACCGGATTGTTTCGCCTCGTTTAAAGCAGAAAATAGAAATCGATAGTTTCTAGCAAACAAGTGATTAAGCACTTCAGAGAGCATTTGGATCTCTGTAGGCTTTAAGATCATCGGTGACCCAAAGCAATGTAAACGCTCTGCCAACATAGATTCATAGTGCCAGTAACGATGCAGATAGAGGCGTTCTCCATCAAAAATCATCGGCACCGCTTCACCATGTTTTCCAACCAAGTTCGAATCGGTTAAAACTTGTTGCCAGTCGATGGCCATCAAACCTTGGTTAAGCTGAAGAGCTGCGTCACCAAAGAGTCCAACCTTAGCCGCCAAGTCTGTCGACTGCCCTTTTGAATCCCTTAACGGCAAACAAATATGTCCTTTACCCAGCTCAGCACTGACCACGCCTGCTAAAAAAGCTAACGCTTCATTGTGACTATAAGAAAGAATAAAACGAGCGAATTGATAATCCAGCTGACGAATCGACTTTTTATCCGCTAGTGTTTTTAATAACGACAATAGCCTTGGCTGCTCCAAAGCAGCAGCGGTATTCATTGGTGTAACGTCGCTCATAGATCTAGCTCCATTTGACCTGCACTACTCTCTCTAGCTTCTATAGTTTTGCCATCAATCAATTTATCCATCTCATCTAACAACTCAAATGTCGGTCTCGCCGAAAAAATACCATGCTCACTCTCTCCATCCATACCTCGGAGGAATAGATAATAAACGCCACCGAAATGTTGATCGTAATCGTAGTGAGCGAGTCGACTACGTAAGAAACGATGCAGTGCAAGCGCATAGATTTGATATTGCAGATCGTAACGATGATCGGCCATCGCCGATTTTAATGCTTCGCCATGGTAATAGTGGACGTCATCACCTAAATGGTTCGATTTCCAGTCAAGTACGTAATATTTACCTTGATGCTCAAAAACTAAGTCAATGAAACCTTTCAGCATGCCTTGTACAGTATGGAAACCGAGATCACCGGCTTTCGCTGATAATGGGTCATGTCGCTGAGTCACACGATTCAATGCTGAAGAGGCTAAAACTTCAATCGGTAGCAGAAACTCCATTTCAACCAAACGCTGATGGGGTTGAGTTTCATTGAGACGCATCGATTTTCCATCAAGTGGTGTATCAAGAACCGTATCGATCAACTGCTGAAGAATTGGCAACCATTGCTCATCTAATTGTTCACTCTCCATCAAACGCACAATAACTTGAGTATTTTCTTCACTATTAGCGGGTTGAGTAAATTCCACCTCTTCAAATAGACTGTGTAAGAACGTACCCGGACGTGCGCCACGAGGAAAAGTGAAGATAGAGCGTTCTGGCTCAAGCAGTTCCTCACTATCCAGATCATCTGAAGAATCAACATCCAATCGCATGATATCCGTTAGCGCATCATTGCTGTGATGTTGGTTGCCTTGTTTTACTAATCCGGAATAACTGGTGATTCGCCAACTACGATCAATTTCTTGATTGAGCTCACTTGCGGTGAGTACTTGTGCGTCGCTTTGCTCCATTTGCAACAGATCGGTGTGCTCTTGGGGCAACCCCGTCATGAATACACAAGGTAATCCATTAACTTGAGCCTCAATCGCTCGAGTAAGATCGCTGATACTTCCAGCTTGACCATCTTGCAGCAAATACCCCATCGCACTTTGATGAACCCCGGTCGGCTCTTTCGTTGAGCGGCCATTTCTCAGTGGTGCGGTACCAATAAAACAACCGTAAACCGCACGGGTCAAGGCAACATAAATCAAACGCAAGTCTTCCGCTAAACGCTCTTTATCCGCTTGTTCGATGGCGACATCTTGCTTGGTCAAATCGAGAATCGTAGTATCACTTTCAGCATCGTAATACTTGGCTTCACTCGCTTCACGGTAGCTCAGAACAAAGGGTAAAAAGACCAAATCATATTCCAACCCTTTGGATTTATGAATCGTGACGATTTGAACGAGGTTACGTTCTGATTCAAGGCGCTGAATTTGATCATCACTTCCACCTAACCCCTGCTGTGCATCGCTAATTGACTGAGCCAACCAACGCAGTAGACCGTGGTCACTGTCCAACTCTTGACTGGCTTGCTGAAGCAACTCGCCAATATGCATTAGGTCGGTAAGAACTCGTTCACCTAAATCTTCTTCAAGTAGTCGCTCCGCAACATGACGTTTGCTCATCACCGCACGCAGCATAGGAAGCACACCTCGGAGCGTCCAAAGTTTGCGATACTCTTTGAACTCGTTGACCGCATTTTCCCATTCCGTTTCATCGTTGTTCAACGCATCTAAGGCACCAGCATCAAGCGCAAACAGCTCAGAGGCTAAACAAGCACGAAGGGCGCGATCATTTTCAGGAATAAGGACCGCCTGCAACAAGCGCTGAATATCTTGAGCAACGGTAGCTGTAAATACACTGTCTCGGTTAGAGAGATACACACTCGCAATACCTTGTTTCGCAAGGGCTTCTTTTACCATGCGGCCTTCGTTACCGGTACGAACCAACACAGCGATATCACCCGCCTTTATCGCTTGTGGTTCATTTTTACCATCACAGAAGAACGCATCACTGTTTTGTGAAGCGGCAAGGATAGTATGAATTTGATCAGCACACGCTTGCGCCATCGCATCTAGATACTCACCTTTTGACAATGGTTTATCATCCGCCTCTTGCAGCCAATAAGTCAGCGCAGGTTGCTTTTGACTACCCATAGTCCAAGTGCGTTTTTCTGCGTTTGGGCTGTGCGCAACCGGTAGAAATGGAATGTCTTGGTCATAAATAAATGGGCTTGATGGTCGCTCAAATACTTGGTTAACCGAACTGACCATATCAGCGCTCGAACGCCAGTTAGTACCTAAAGTAAAGTGTGATGAAACTTGTTGACGCGCTTTAATATAAGTAAAAATATCTGCGCCACGGAAGCCATAAATAGCCTGCTTCGGGTCACCGATCATAAATAATCCACACTCTGGATTATTCAGATAAATACGGCTGAAAATGCTATATTGAAGCGGGTCGGTATCTTGGAATTCATCGATCATTGCAACAGGGTAAAGGTGACGAATCGTCTCCGCCAATAAACCAGACTCATCTTCATCCATCGATGCCGATAAGTTAGTTAGCAAATCATCGAAAGAGAGCCAATGTTTTTGTTGTTTCGCTTTTGCCAGCATGTCACGACACTGTTCAATCGCATGAGCTAACAAGGGAGCTTTTAAACTGATTGGCTGGGCTAAAAATTCTTCAATTGCGACAAAGACAGGGTGTTGAGGACTCGTTCCCTTAGTCGTTTTACTGTTTAACTCACTTTGAGAAAATTTTTCTAGCTTATCGGGATAGTCATAACCGTTTGTTTCTGTTGCCGCCCAAGCATCTACAGCCCCTAACCATGCAGGTAATGACTTTTTACTGTAGCTGCGTTTATTCACATCTGAGTTTTCAATTAAGCTAAGAAAATCATCTTGGCTTGCACGCCACAACTGCTTGAGTTGATCGATTTTTTCAAGGTTCTGTTGATGTAAATCTTGTAAACTTCCTGACATAGCCGGAACAGATAATTTAACCGGCACTCCGGTTAAATACTGACGGACATCATCAAGCAGCGCTGATGGTGCTCCCCAAATTTGACGCACTTCCCCTGCAAGTTTAATCGGAAGCGAGTAGAAATTTCGACGCCAGTAATCCGCCACGACTTGTGCTTTTAGATGGCTCTCATCAGTGACAAATTCATTGTTAAATCGACTGCCTGATTCAAAAGCGTTTTGCGTTAACATTCGTTGGCAAAAACCATGAATGGTATAAACCGCAGCTTCATCCATTTGACGTTCGGCTTGCAGTAAGATCGCGGCGGCTTGTTGATGATCACTGACAACCTCAAGCAAAGGCTTAATCACAGGATCTTGGCTCTGACCACGGGCAAACGCGATACGCGCATCATGAATACGAGCACGAATCCGGTCACGCAATTCAGCCGTTGCCGCTTCCGTAAATGTCACCACGAGAATTTGATCGACGGTAAGTGGAGTACAGTGTTTCGTTTCAGAATCACCATGCCCGAGCAGTAGCCGTAAATATAGCCCTGCAATTGTGAACGTCTTACCCGTACCAGCCGAAGCTTCGATCAAACGCGCACCATGCAATGGAAAAGTCATGGCATCAAGCGACGTCACCACAGATGTCGAAGTCATAGATTAAAACCCTTTTTTAGCGCAACTATTGCTTAGCTTGGGCCGTTTTTATCCAAGATAAAGTGTGACCCAAGCTTTAATTATCTAGTTATTATTAACAAACCTCATCAATTGAGGTTTTTCTGAGATCCGACTCACGGAACAACATCTCTTAAATCATTAGTATGCGCGTCACGTGTTGAGCAAGACTAACTTGCAATAAACCATACGAATCATGGTCCCTCTGACCTTGTGGCCGTACAGCGAACGCCCTACACAATAATGATTTACTGGCGGCCACCCATCTTCCCAGCCCAATCTTCTGCTTGTTCTGCATGCAATCTTGGCGCTTGAATGACCAAATTGGATAATAGACGAACCTGCTGTGCTAATGCTTCATTCCATTGCGGCCAAATCCGAGCAATATAAACGTTATTCCCCTCTCCACTTGTCATATAGCCATCGTTAAACGTATCGACCATTTTCTTGAGTGACTTTTCTTCATCGTCAACCCAATTACCGCGAGAAAAGCCCGCTTCGATATTCGCTAATGCCGTTTGTGGAAAATAAGCTAATGGCGCAGTCATGCCTTGGTAAAATAAACCAATCAGTTCCGCTAATAAAGATTGAGCATGAGCAGCATCAGCAAGGGGAGGATAAACGAGATGAACGACTCCCTCTTTGCGGTCATAACCAATTAAGTGGGTCGGTTTTGCATGCCCCATTGCGCTCATGGCTAAATGATCGATCCAAGCCGATAGGTAGTCTTGCGCACGTACGCGACCACTGCGAGAACGAATAAGCCCTGAAGCATAGCTGCTAGTAAGCCACCCCACCAATCGCACCGGTTTCGCTTCACCTAACACGTCAAACGTCAACTTCACTTCTAAATCATCAGTTGCACTGCTGCATAAATAAGCCAGCTTATCCGCTAATTCTTCCGCTTGAACTCGGTTGGTTTCAAATTCAATTTCACCAAATGCACCAATAGGTAGCTTGCCTTGTGCCCGTTGTTCTTTTACAAAGCCATCCATCACTAGATCACGAGATACACCTTCAATGTGCTGTTCACGCAAAGCATCGAGCAATGAATCTCGCATTTGATAACTCTCCAAACCATTAAGAACAAAAGGCTCGTCATCTTCCATCACTGGCATTGGCGGTTCAAATTGAACTTTCAAACGTCGATTAAAGAAGTACTGCACAGGTAAGCGCCAAAAACGTTGGAGTTCAACGAGATCTAGCTCAATTGGATAAGTCACATCCAATAAATAATCCGCCAAATCTCGGTTAAATTCACCACTTCTCTGCCCCAAGCGATTAACGACAGGCAACCACTCTTTGGCGTAACTAGGTACTTCTGACAAGAACGCAGAAGCACTAAAAGGGACCATCGCATGATGGGTCACTAAATTATCTAATAGTCGCTTACCCGAATCATCACTCGGTTGGTTCTCATCACCTTCTAAACAATAGTTTTGATGACAATATTCCATCAGTTCCGTGACCAATACTGACGGAACTCGCGCTGTATTATCTTGAATCGAACGACCAACGTAGCTGACATAAAGCGTTTTCTGAGCGGATAATAACGCTTCCAAGAAAAGGTATCGGTCATCATCTCGACGAGAACGGTCACCGGGTTTGGTTCGACCATTCATCAAGTCGAATCCCTCTGGTGGCATAGAGCGAGGATAAACGCCGTCATTCATTCCAAGTAAACAAACTGTTTTAAATGGAATTGAACGCATTGGCATTAGCGTGCAAAAGTTAACTTGCCCAGCTAGGAAACGCTGGCTAATGCGCGTCCCAGAAAGCTTATCTTGTAGATACTGAGCCATAACGGCTGGCGCGAGATCTTGTTCATACGCCGCATCTTGTAACTGCTCTTTTAGAGACGCTAACGTATCGCGTATCGATTTAAGAGCCGCTTCTCCCTCAAGTTCTACTGAGAAAAAATCATCCAGTAAATGAGTAAGCACTTCTCGCCATGCATCTATCGATTGTGTGCGAGTCAGCTTAATTCGATATTCACTGATCGTTTCAATAAACTGCGCCAGTTTTCCAGCCAGTTCAGCCCCCATACCTTGCACTTCGTTGTAAGGCGCAAGCGCCCCATCAGGCAAAGAAAAAAGTCCGGCTGATTCAGGCATGGCATAGCCCAGCAACATACGCTGAATACCAAATTGCCACGTGTTTTGCTGGGTCGCTGGTAGATCAAATTCTGGAGCAGTCGTTTCATCGAGCCCCCAACGAATGCCAGACTCTTCAACCCAGCGTTTCGCCTGCGCAAACTCATCTTGGTTTAACGCAAAGCGTTGTAAAATGGTCGGTGTTTCTAGAAGCTCTAATAATTCCGATGCTAAACAACGTGTGTGGGGTAAATTCACCAGCTGCAAGAATGCCGCAAGAATCGGACTCTCTTGATCCGCCGTTCGGTCTGAAATCGAATAAGGAATAAAACGCTCACCCGGTGCATTACCAAACACCGCCTGAATGGCTGGGCTGTAGGCATTAATATCTGCAACCATCACGATCACATCGCGTGGTTTTAAATTTGGATCGGCATCGAACATGGCAAGAAGCTGATCGTGCAGCACTTCAACTTCACGCATCGCACTGTGGCACGCATGTAAGGTGAACGACTTATCGTTCGAATCGATGGTCTGCTTGTGGTAGCTAGAGTCTAATAAACTATCATCTTGGTGCTCTTCTAGCCCAAGAATATCCGCTTGAAGATGGTGCAATAAACTGTCACGGTCAACATCGACAAAAGCTTCAATTTCATGTGATTCCAGCTGTGACAATAAGTACATATTGTCTCGGCCTAACTTGCCCATTGAAGCCAATAAACTATTGCCGACCACATCAATATGTAACTCGTCAGCGAGATTATCTTCGATACTGCCTTTTAGTTGTTCACTTTCGCCAACAAGCTGAGAATGATCATCTTGCCATACGACTTGCTGACGATGTTTAGCGGCTAGACGCGCCAAATATTTACGATCACGCACGTCGCCCCAATAATAACGACATGGGTTAGTGAACATCAGGTGTACATCGATGTGCTCACCGATCGCTTTCAATGCATCCATGTAACGTGGTGGAAGTGAAGTAATACCAAAAACAAACAATCGTTTAGGGAGATGTTCAAATTGACCGTTAAAACTTTCTAACGTATCAATGAAGTGCTCGTATAAGTTGGCTCGATGATAAGGAGATTGACCAAGCGAAACCGTATGATCATAAAGTGTCTGCCACAAGATAGGCTGCCAAGGGAGTTCTTCCTCTAATTCAGCGATGGTTTCTCCCGCTTCCCAAGCAGCGATCCACTCTGGTCGATACACCAAATAACCATCAAAGATATCCGCGATTTTTTCCGACAATTGATACAACTTAGAGCCGTCATCATCACCAGCTAAATAACGCTGTAATGGCGCAAACTCTTCTTGTTCAAGCTGTGTAGGAAGTAAATGCATAAGCTTCCATGTCATCGCTTCTTTATTGAACGCACTACGTTTAGGCACGTCAGGAAGAACCTGAGTAAACATGTTCCAAATAAAAGTAGCGGGAAGAGGGAATTCTAGGTTGGCGGCAACGCCGAACTCTTTCGCAAGCTCCATCTTCAACCATTGCGACATACCCGGGCTTTGCACCAAGATTTGTTCTTTTTCGAATGGGTTTTCTAAAGGGCTCAGCCGCACAAGTTCAACGAGTAAAGACTTTAAAACATCGACTTGGTTTGAATGGTAGACAGTAAACAAAAGGCACTCACACTAATCTTGTCGCAATGACTGTTGAGATTAGCATAAGTGCCTTTTTTTCTTGAGTGATTGTTGTAAAAACCTATTGGTTTAAACCTAATGTTTTAAAGCATAGGGCTAAGCCCCTAATCTCTTGTTTCACTAGTTATTTATCGTCTGTTACATGCGACGAACTAAAACACGATGTGGTTTATAGAAAGCCAAATAACGAATCGCTACATAGCTCACTACGACTGTTGCAACCAATAGTTCAAAACTCGCTAACCAATGCACTTGGTTTACATAATGGGTTGCAACGCCAATGCTATCCATCCAATGCGCTAATTTGTACAAAGCCGTTGAACCAATCACCATAGGGAAGGTGAACGCCGCATAGCCTGGACTAAATGGAAGACGAAGTAATTTAAAGAAAGCTAAGTAAATAATCGCTGTCATCAATACTGCAATACCAAATAGCACACCAATAATCACAGGTGATGGATCAGATGTCACCGTTAGGTAACCAGCCAAAGAGAGACTCGCTGGCGCAGCTAAAATAGCTAATGTAGGTTTTGCTGCATCTGGAATCTCATGAGTAAAGATAAAGCGGTAAATCATCACTGGCAACAATACTGCATAAGCGATAATACCAAACCAAAGTGCACTTTGAGCGACACCGGCTAACGCTGGAGTACCTGAAAAAGAGACATCCGCAACGATAATGCCAACCGGTGGCACAAACCAACTTGGTACCATGTGGTGCAATTCAAAATTTTGCATACGATGGTAAGCAAAACTCAATAAGAAAATTACATGCATCGCAACAGCAGCAAGCCATAACGTGTCACCGGCAACTGGGAAAAAATGACCTAAAGAATTGGATACGACCATTGTTGCCATGGCAAAAGTAGGAACAACGCTACCAACAACTGGGTGCGCTATATCTTGACGTAATAAGTGACCATGAAAAGCAAATTTGACGGTTAAGATGAACAACAATACTGCGGCAATAGCCGCGCCAGTCCACTGTGCATAACCATGTAATGGCGTAAAGTTTTCCCAGCACCAGCCTAAACTTGCAATCCCTAACGCTAAGCCTGCCATTGGGGTTGGTGCTCCCATTACTTTTGCTTTTGTCGCTTTAATCATGCTTGCCTCTGAATACTTATTTTACTAGGTGTTATCGCCCCCACCGTACTTAAAGTTGTGGGGGAGTCTTCAATAGGAGAAGTTTACGCTTGCACTTCGTTTAATTATATCTAATTATTTAGAACACTTGTTCAGTTTTACTAAACGATTAATTTTCTAGCGCTCGATTGGTTCAAACTGCCTTTAAAAACTATGTCTAAACACGATATTTTGAAAGTGACACTATAAAACTATGGCTGCCAATATTTCTCTTAAGCAACTTAATGTCTTTATCACCATAACAAGGCACGACACTCTCACTGCGGCTGCAGAAGCTCTCTTTCTTTCAAAAGCAGCGGTCAGTATGACTCTCTCTGAACTAGAGAAGCAGATTGGGCATTCCTTGTTTGATCGAGTCAATAATCGACTCATCATCAATCAGGAAGGGCAAAAGCTCTTGCCTGTGGCCGATGAACTTCTCCATCGAGCACAAGATATTGAATCATTGTTTGAGGGGGACCAAGGGCTATCGGGTAAGCTGAGAATTGGCACCAGTGACACGATAGGCAATCAAGTCGCACCTTACTTAATCCGAGACTTTCGCCAACAAACTCAACATAAAGAACAAAGCCTATTTATTTCCAACTCTGCTTTGATCTGCCAAAAAATTGTTGATTACGAGCTCGATATCGCATTAATAGAGGGAAAAACCCTCCACCCCGCTCTGATTTCTACCCAGTTTAGTGAAGATGAAATGTGCATTATCTGCGCCCCCAACCACCCTTATGCCGACAAAGATGGGTTACATGTTGAAGTTCTAGAAAACAGTGAATGGATTTTACGCGAACCGGGCTCTGGCTCGCGGGAGTTTTTTACTCGAGCGATTGCACCACGCATTGAGCATTGGCATGAATCATTTCAGCTAAACACCACTGAAGCCTTAATTAACAGTGTTTCTGCTGGACTGGGGCTGGGATGCTTATCGCGTTTAGCTGCAGAGCCAGCGATTAAAGACGGTCGAGTAAAGCAACTTAAACTACCACTGGACATGAAGCGACGTTTTTGGCTCTTGGTACATAAGGAAAAGTATCAAAACCCATTGCTGAAACGCTTTATTGAATTTTGTCATCAATGGCAAGCGCCAAAACAAGATCAAAAGATACGTTGATATTTTCGACGTAAAGGAGCAAAAGCTCGCCACTTAAATCGCACATTTGATCCATCACCTAGACTTAACTGGTCAAAAACTGTATAACTGTATACATAAACAGTACAATTAATATACTAGAGGACCAACCATGGCTGTAATCGTCAAGTACGTGGTAGAACGCAACGGAGAAGAGAAAATGACTTTTACCTCTAAAGCGGACGCTGATGCATACGACAAAATGCTCGATATGGCAGATGAACTATTTCAACTGCTAGGTAAAAGTGAATTGATCGAAGACGAAGCGAAACAAGAAGATCTAGCAATGTTCTTGGCGCATAACAAAGAAGAATTGCTTTACGCTATTGGTGCTAAGCGCAAACCAGCGCCAAAAAAAGCAAAGAAACTTGAAGCCGTAGAAGACGCTGACGAAGAGCAAGAAGACGCAGCTTAATGCCCGTTTAGATGATGCGAATCATCGCGCTGTTCTATTAAACTTTTTTGCAAATTGTTTCTAAAATCTATTTCTGTAAACCATTTTGCAAGCAATAAAAACCGAGGCCAGCGCCTCGGTTTTTTTATTTCTAGATACCCATCGTTAGTGAGCGCTACGGCTTTTCACATCATGATTTAGTTCTTTGTTCAATTCCGCTTCCACATGACCAGGTGAACGGGTATGCGCTGAAATCAAGCGATACATAGCCGGAATAACAAACAGTGTTACCAAGGTAGCAAAGCCCATCCCAAAGAAAATCACCGTACCCACAGCAACTCGACTTTCATAACCCGCTCCCGTTGATACAATCAGAGGGATTGCGCCAGCCAATGTGGTAAAGGCCGTCATCATAATAGGACGTAGACGACGTGCTGATGCATCGATGATCGCTTTCTCAAACTCAAATCCACGATCGCGTAGCTGGTTAGCAAATTCAACGATAAGGATACCGTTTTTCGTTACCATACCAATCAACATGATCATCCCGATCTGGCTATAGATGTTGAGCCCCTGCCCCATAATGAATAAGCCAAGGAAGCCACCAAATACCCCCATTGGTACTGTGAACATCACCACCAGCGGGTTGATAAAGCTCTCGAACTGCGCAGCAAGAACCAGATAAGCCACCAACAATGCCAAACCAAACACAACCAAGATGCTCGATTGATTCTCTTTGTAATCTTTAGATTCACCAGAGTAGCTCACCGAAATATCACCCGGCAGAATCTCAATCGCTTGTTGATCAAGATAATCTAACGCTTCACCTAAGGTATAACCATCAGATAAGTTCGCTGAAATCGTGACTGATTTTTGCTTATTGTAGTGAGCAAGACGAATTGATGATGCCACTTCTTCAATTTTGGTTACCGCATCTAGTGTTACCAACTCACCCGAATTCGTCCGCATGTAGATTTGGCCGAGATCCGACGCATTATTGAAGCTATTTTCGTCGCCACGCAGGTAAACATCATACTCTTCGCCACGTTCAACAAAGGTCGTTTCACTCTTACCACCCAGCATAATTTCTAATGTATCTGAAATATCAGCCACACTGATGCCAAGCTCAGCAGCACGTTGTTTATCAATGGTAACCACTAATTCTGGCGTTTTCTCAGAATAGTTAATCTCAGCCCCTTCCATCATCGGAGAGTCTTCAGCTAATTGCTGCAGTTTCTCTGACCATTCTCTTAGCTCAGGGTAGTCCGAGCCACCCAGTACAAATTGCACAGGCTCACTTGAACCACCTCTAAAACCAGGGGTAAATGGGAAAACACGGACATCAGGCAAACCTGTTAATGCTTTACGCACTTCACCTAATGCCGCTTGCGCTGTCACTGAGCGATCATTCCAGTCATCCAAAATCATAATAACGAAGCCCGTTTGGTCTCCGGCCATACCACCAAATGCTGGTGACTGGATGCTGAATGATTTAAGGAAACCTTGCCCCAATAACGGCATCAAACGATCTTCAACCAAGTCCATATTAGCTGACATACGGTTGTAACTGGTTGCATCTGCACCACGAACAAAGGCAAAAATAACACCTCGGTCTTCAGATGGCGTCAACTGTGATGGCACTTGCTTCATCAAACCGTAACTACCACCAATACATGACAAAATGATCAATGGAGCAATCCACTTCCACTTCAACGCACCCGCTAACATCTTGCGATAGACTTGCTCAAGGCGAGAGAAAATCTGATCTACGATTTGATTAAAACGATTCGGTTTAACGTTCGCTTTTAAGATCTTACTGCCTAGCATTGGTGTTAGCGTCAGAGCAATCAACGAAGAGAAGATCACAGACATCGCGAGGAGCACCGAAAATTCGGTAAACAACAGACCAACCATACCGTCCATAAAGGAGATCGGTAGGAATACCATTACCAAAACAAGTGTTGTTGCGACCACCGCAAAACCAACTTCTCGCGTCCCTTTATAAGCGGCTAATAGTGGTTTTTCACCATTTTCAATGTGGTGGAATATGTTTTCGACCACCACAATCGCATCATCAACCACCAAACCAATCGATAAGATCAACGCCATTAATGTGATTAAGTTGATGGAAAAGCCAAAGTAATAGGCCGCAATAAAAGAGGAAATCAGTGAAACGGGTACGGTTACTGCCGGAATCAGGGTTGCTCTCGCTTGACCGATGAAAATATACAACACCAAGATCACTAAACCGCCAGTGATAAATAATGTGCTGTAAACTTCCTCAATCGAACGTTCAATGAAAACCGTTGAATCGTAATCAATCGCTAAACGCGTTCCTGTTGGCAAGAATTGTTGAATTTTTTCAACTTCCGCATGAACCGCTTCTGCCACTTCCAATGGGTTTGCATCCGACTGTGGAACAATACCGAGGCTAACGTTAACAACGCCATCGCTCTTAAAAGTCGAGTTTTCGTTCTCGGCGCCAATATAGACATCCGCCACTTCTTTTAAGTAAATCGGTGTGTTGTCTTGGCCACGCTTAACCACTAAATACTGGAAATCTTCTACTTGGTTGTAACTACGCGCGGTACGTACTGACATAACAATTTGGTCATTTCGAACCTCACCGCCCGGGCTTTCCATATTTTCATTACGCAAAGCTTGGGTAATATCAGCGGTTGTCACGCCACGCCCAGCCATTAATTCAGGCTTAAGCTTCACGTACATAACTTTGTAAAGACCACCAGAGACATCCACTGAACTGACACCAGAAATCAAACTGAAACGGTCCAAAAGAACACGCTCTGTGTAGTCCGTTAGCTGAGTTCGGTCCATATCCGAAGAACTCAAGTTGATGTATAACGAGGCTTCACCTGAACCATTGTTTTTATAAACAATCGGATCATCAGCTTCATCAGGTAACGAACGCTGGGCTCGAGCCACCGCATCTCGCACATCACTCACCCCAGTATTAAGGTCATAACCTAATTCAAAGGTAATAGTAATACGCGACATACCATTTCGAGTCGTCGACTCTATCTCATCGATGCCACTAATACCGGAGAGCTGTTCTTCCAATATTGAGGTAATCTGACTTTCAATAATCGTCGCAGAAGCACCGGTGTAACGGGTGCTGACCGATACCACCGGATTTTCAATATCCGGCATTTCACGCACAGCGAGTTTAGAAAAAGAAACAATACCAAATACGCATAGCAATAAGCTTAAAACCAGCGCCGAGACCGGACGCTTAACGGATACGTCGGACAACCACATTAGTTATTGTCCTTCTGCTTTGCACGACCATCGCTACCAAGCTCTGAGACTGATGCCCCATCACGCATGTTAACAATGCCCTGAACAACGATTTTTTGACCTATCTCTAAGCCTTTTTCAATCACAACCTGGTTTTCAACACGAGCGCCCAAAATAACTTCAGTGCGTTTGGCTTTATTATCTTCACCAACCACATAAACAAAGCGTTTCGTACCGGAATACTCCAATGCTTGAACCGGGATAATCGGCGCTTCGATTGGCGCAAAATCCATGTCTGCCGCGACTAACATACCCGGTTTCAACTGGTTATTGCTGTTATCGAAATGAACGCGAACACGCAAGTTCAACGTTTCAGGATTAATACGCGAATCAATGCCAGATACCGTACCGGAAAACGTAACCCCATCCCATGCACTGCTTGTTGCTGTAACAGGCATCCCTTTTTCTACCTTTGAAAGGTAGCGTTCTGGGACTTGCAGATCGAGTTGCATCACTGACAAGTCATCTAAGTTCAAAAGCTCTGCTCCTGAACTAACGATTTTGCCCTCGCTAAAATCAATAAACCCAACCGTGCCAGAAAATGGCGCCGAGATATGCAAATCATTTAACGCTGCTTGAGCCGCATCTAAACGAGCCTGACCAATTTCAACACGTGTTTTCTGTGCATCAATTTCTGTTTGAGTGATCGCATTTCTAGAGACCAAACGCTCAAACTCTTTCAATTTACGCTGCTCATCTTTTAGATAAGCTTTAGCTTCAGCAACCGATGCGAGCGCTTTGTCATCATTCATTTTCACCAATAGCTGTCCTTTACGAACATCTTGGTTTGCTTTCACTGCTATGGTTTCAATTTTTCCTGAAACTTCAGGAGCCACAACCACTGATTGCTCAGCTTCTAATTTACCGATCAAAGAAAGAGATTGAGAAACTTGATGAATTTGAACTTGTTCGGTAATAACAGTGATGGCTTGAGGCCCCATCGACTTTTTCGCTTGTATCATCGGTGATACCGACAAAATGGAAAGCGACAATAAGCTTAAAAGAATTTTGCGTTTCATCTGACTTAACTTCTGTATATATGAACTCCATACATTGTACCTTTTAATACAAAGCCCAAACGTCAAGGAATGTAAATTGTGCTACACAAACTGTAAGTTCTGTTGGTTACAAGTGGTTCGATTTTTCACGTATGTCCGGTTTGTTTTCTTTGCGTTATAGATCGACAGCTCGCTAATCCTCTCAATTACCTAACTAAATGCGTAAATATAAGTATTCAGCCCTCCTTAAATTTCAGTAGGAATAGGATAGTTCTATTAAAAAATAAGCAATTACGACCCTCTTTGCCCAAAAAGACATCAGTCGATTCAAAATCATAAGAAAACTCTTTACAGTACTTATGAGTTTGCTATGATGCGCTCCGACCTTGAGTGATGCGTTGGGAAAACTTCACTTGAGCTTATTTTTAAGAATAAGAAAACACCCTGGAGGGGTTCCCGAGTGGCCAAAGGGAGCAGACTGTAAATCTGCCGGCTCCGCCTTCGATGGTTCGAATCCGTCCCCCTCCACCATATTTCTTCTTATGACACTCTTTGTGAGTGGTTATGAGAAACCACTTGAATGATGTGTTGGGAAAACCTCATTTAAGCTTACTTTGTAAAGAGTAAGAAAACACCCTGGAGGGGTTCCCGAGTGGCCAAAGGGAGCAGACTGTAAATCTGCCGGCTCCGCCTTCGATGGTTCGAATCCGTCCCCCTCCACCATATTATCTTGTGACTATCCTTGGGATATGTTGTGAGAAAACCTTGAAAGATGCGTTGGGAAAACGTTTTTCAAGCTTACTTTTAGAGTAAGAAAATACCCTGGAGGGGTTCCCGAGTGGCCAAAGGGAGCAGACTGTAAATCTGCCGGCTCCGCCTTCGATGGTTCGAATCCGTCCCCCTCCACCATATTATCTTGTGACTATCCTTAGGATATGTTGTGAGAAAACCTTGAAAGATGCGTTGGGAAAACGTTTTTCAAGCTTACTTTTAGAGTAAGAAAACCCCTGGAGGGGTTCCCGAGTGGCCAAAGGGAGCAGACTGTAAATCTGCCGGCTCCGCCTTCGATGGTTCGAATCCGTCCCCCTCCACCATATTCTTGATAAAGAATCGAAAGCCAGCTCATTGAGCTGGCTTTTTTCATATCTATCCTATCTAAACTAAGTAAACTCATAGCGAACATTACCCTTTGCTGAACAGGGAAACATCTCTGCTAACTTTTACCCTATTCTCTACCACTCGCTGCGTTAAAATAATGATATCTTAATTTACTTGAGTAATATCCATGGCTTACCAAATTGAAGTTTGTATCGATAATTTAGAATCTCTTCATCGAGCAATTGCGGGAGGCGCAAATCGTATTGAACTTTGCTCATCACTGGCTCTTGGTGGCCTCACTCCTAGTTTTGGCTTTATGCAAAAAGCGGCACAAATCTCACCAATCCCTGTTTATGCGATGATTCGCCCACGACAAGGTGATTTTATTTATGATCAAGACGATGTTGATGCCATGTTATTGGATATTGAAGCCACAGCCCAAGCAGGTTTGCAAGGCGTGGTCTTAGGCGTACTAACGCCTCAAGGGACCATTAATATGACTCAAGCTGAACTCTTAACAAAAACAGCACACAAGCTCGGATTAGGTACTACATTCCACCGCGCTATCGATCAGTGTAGTGATGTAGAGCAAGCCCTTGAACAAATTGCAGAACTTGGTTGTGAACGAATACTCACTTCAGGCTTAGCGCCCAATGTTGATCAAGGTGTCACAATGCTAGCGCAAATGGTGAAACAAGCGAATGGACGTTTTGCTATTATGGCTGGGGCAGGCTTAACCGCTGATAACGTAAAATCTATTACCCAACAGACTGGTGTTACTCAGGTCCATTTGTCAGGAAAGTCGACACGTAACAGTGAAATGGAAGCCACGTCTGAACAAGTAAAAATGGGGAATAGCTCGATTGATGATTTTATCATCCCTGTTACTGATAGTAACAAGATCGCTGCCGTTAGCCGCATTTTAAGCGAATAGCCATCTATTATTTGCTGATATCTCAGTGCTAGGATAAAGCAAACAAAGGAGAGGATAATGAACAAGGATCTGTTTTACAGCTTAGATTTAAACCTGCTAAGAACGTTTCTCGTCCTTTCTCAAGAGCGTAATATGCGTAAGGCATCCAAACGGTTATTTGTTTCCCAACCGGCAATAAGCCAAGCGTTACAAAAACTACGCCATCACTTTAACGACGAATTATTTGTCAAAGTTCATGGTGGTATCGAACCAACGCCATTTGCCCAAAATCTAGCTGATACCATTACGCCTCACTTGGATGGCCTTGCGAGCAGCTTAAATCAAAGTGAAGAGTTTGATCCACTCAAAATCGATGTTCCGTTACGTATCGCTGTTGCCCCTATTGTACTGACCTGTTTATCCGGTAATCTTTACCAGCGCCTTAACTCTCTCGCTCCTAATTGCAGTATCGAACTACTAAGTTGGAGCAAAAATACTTTTGATGAGATTCAAAATGGTGAGATTTTACTCGGGATTAATTATGATAACGATGCACCAAAACATATCTACTCACGTCAATTAATTGAGCTCACATCACAAGTAATTGTGCGCCAAGGGCATCCCGTCAATAAACCAGTTGTGACCGCTCATGATCTTTCAGGATACGATATCGCTTCTATCATAACTCCAGGCTGGAATGACAACTTTAGCCTTGCTGCAGAAGTGATGAAACGCGAGGGAATTGAAGCCAATGTTAAATTCCGCAGTGAATTTGCGATGGCAGCGGTTGATGTGATCATGCACAGCGATCTGTTTATGCCCCATTCTGATCTATTCCCTATCCAGCAATACCCTCAGCTTAGAGCAATGCTGGCTCATGTGAATGGTCAACCCTTTCATTACCCTATCTATGCTTACCATCACATCAAATATCGTCATAACCCTCTGATTAACTGGCTATACGAGCAAATTTTTCTGGTGCTACAACAACAAATCAATCGTAATTAAGTAGTAAGTCATTAGAAGACTAATAAGTATTGCTTATCATCACTATAACTCCTGACCATTAGAGCTAAAAATTCTTATCAGTATCATAGCCTCTGTTCCCACTGTTTCGTTATGGATGGCGAATAAGGAAAGGCTGAGCGGTCACCATCATAGGTACTCATTTGATTAACCAGTTTGTCAGCTTATTTCTCCCTGCCTTAGGACGAGGCAACGTGATTATTTCTTCTGACTTTAGGTTATGACTATGAAAAAGACTCTCATTGCAGCAACACTACTTAGCTCTTTAGTTCTGGCGGGGTGTTCGTCCTCTGGTGGTTCTGCGCACGATAATGGTACAGAAGCAACACCAGAGCGATTACCTCCAGTCTGGAGCGGTCCCGTTGTCCCGGACGATCAAACGCCTGATCGAACGCCTCCAACATGGGGTGGTGTTGATAATAACATTGACCCAGATTTTGGGGTTCCTGTCGCCCCTGTGCAACCGCCAATCATCGAGGGCGAAGAAACTCCAGATCGACTCCCTCCGACTTGGGGTGGCGTAGATAATAGTGTTGACCCTGACTTTGGTATCCCTACCGATCAAGCCCCAGACCGACCAAGCCCAGACTTTGGTGAAGACATGCCAACTTGGGGTGGTGAGTGTGGCTCAACCGATGGGGGGGCGAACTGCGGCGCTTTACCACCAAAACCGGGAGTTGGAGTACCTGACCGTCCTATTCCGGAAGTCGATAGCATTGACCGTCAATCAGTTCGAGATTCAATTCGCGCACGTCTTAATCGATAACCTACCCTAGCCCTTGGTTAAGTTCAGGGGCTATTTCGGACTGAATTCATGTACAAACTTTCAATAGCAGCCGCCTGCCTCTTATTTACAGGGCACTCTGCGGCGGCAGTAAATTTTTCTATTGAAAAGGACTTCGTTGAAATTGGATTAACGGCTCCGTTGACCGACGAGAGTTATCTATTTATTGGTGCTGATAGTGATGACTGGATAGGAATTGGAGTCGGATATCAGTATCAAACTGCCGCTCATTGGCGACTCAATGCCTATTACGAATATGGGCTTTATGATGATTGGTTTATAGAGGAAGTCACTTCCATCGACGGAATCAAAACCAGTAGCCACATGATTGACCTGTCTGCCTCACTATTCTGGCAAAAATATTCGTTTAAAAGTGGAGTAACGGCTGAACGTATCCGCAATGGCTTTACTTGGATAACCATCGACGACACCAATAAATATTCCGTTTACACCGGAGCCGTTCGTTACTTTGAACACATCTACCTTGCAGCTCGTTATGAACATCACTACGCCACCGATGAATCAGACATGCTCGATTTTAATCAAGGTCACGCGAATGAATGGGAAGTCTCTATCGGCACAATGAAACCAATTTGGCACTTCTATCCCTACGCCAAGGTTGGTTTATTTTCGCCAAACGGCACTTATTTCGGCATGGAAAGTTCACAAGTCACATGGACGATTGGTGGCGCATTCTCTTTTTAAGGTATTCATTTGAAAAAGGTTATAAAAATGGCGCTCAAAAAAACACTTTTCACACTCGGTATGCTGATGAGTAGCTCTGCTTTCGCGGCCCATCTCCATTTTTCTCCAGAGGTTAAAATCGGTCCGTACGCGGGTTCTGGTATTTCAGGTGCAGGTCTACAATTGGGAGTTGCCGACACATTGGGCTTCGATGCCGTTTATCTCAGTTATAGTCATACGTCAGCTGAATTTCTTACCGATAAAGACCGTCTAAAGAGCTATCGTTTAGGCGCTCAATATCAGTTTCCTCAAGCGCCGATGCTCGGGATTCAGTTTGAATTGGGAGCGGTAGAATACGAGGGTTCGCGAACCATTTTTAGTTCAAGATATCGTTCTGGGACAGGTGTCAGTACCGCTGCTAGCTGGGTATTTGCTATCAACGATACTTTGGGTCTTCGAGCTGGACTGGATGTTAATTATATAGATAAGGATAAAACGTTTTTGAGTAGTAATTTATCAGCCACGCTCAATACTGGTATCACACTGCGCTTCTAGCGCAGTGCATCATCAATACTTTGTTCACCTAAATGACGAACATCTTTCCCTTTCACAAAGTAAATGATGTATTCACAGATATTCTGACAACGATCGCCCACACGTTCAATTGCACGAGCTGACCACATGACTTGCATGATGTGAGGAATATTCTCTGGATCTTCCATCATATACGTCATGAGCTGACGTACAACTGCTTCATATTCCGCGTCAAGACGGTCATCCATTTTGTATACCGCCGCTGCTGCATCTACATCCATTCGCGCAAAGGCATCCAATACTTGATGGAGCATATTGACTGCTAGACGACATAATGGTTCAAGAGAAACATGGAATTGGCGCTCTTTTGAGGTCGGCATTTTCAACGCACCTTTCGCAATGCGTGTGGATACATCGCCAATTCTCTCAAGATCAGTAATGGTTTTAATAATCGCCATAATTAAACGCAAATCTTTCGCTGTCGGCTGACGTTTTGCGATAATACGTGTACACGCTTCATCAATGGATACTTCCATTGCGTTTACTTTATGATCGTCACGCACCACTTGCTTCGCTAATTCAATGTCTTCTTTGTGCAACGCCTGCATCGCAAACGATAGCTGTTGTTCAACCAATCCCCCCATGGTTAACACGTGGGTGCGGATTGACTCTAACTCGGCATTAAATTGACCTGATATGTGGCGACCAAAATTCATTTAATTCCTCAACTCCAAATTATCCATATCTACCTGTAATGTAGTCTTCGGTGCGCTTTTTCAATGGTGAGGTGAAAATAGAATCGGTATCTGAGTACTCGATCAGTTTTCCCATATGAATAAAGGCGGTATGGTCGCTCACACGTGCGGCTTGTTGCATGTTATGAGTAACAATAACAACGGTATACTTGGTTTTTAACTCGTTGATCAACTCTTCAATCGTTAAGGTTGAAATAGGATCCAGAGCCGATGTCGGTTCATCGAGCAGTAATACTTCAGGTTCAATCGCTATTGCTCTAGCGATGACTAATCGCTGCTGCTGACCACCAGATAGACCAAACGCGTTTTCATGTAAGCGATGCTTTACTTCATCCCACAGAGCAGCGGCTCGCAGGGCTTGTTCCATCGCATCATCTAATACTCGACTGTTCTTAATCCCTTGTAAACGCAATCCATACACGACATTCTCATAAATCGATTTCGGGAATGGATTGGGACGTTGAAACACCATACCGACTCGTCGGCGTAATGTCGCGACATCCACTTCAGGATCGTAAACGTTAGTACCATGCAGTTTGACTTTCCCCTCAACACGACACCCTTCGACGAGATCATTCATACGATTAATACAGCGTAGCAGTGTTGACTTACCGCAACCAGAAGGGCCAATAAACGCCGTTACTTGCCCTTTGGGAATACGCATCGATATATCGTTTAACGCCTGGCTGTTTTTGTAAAAAAGATTCAGTCCTTCGATAGAAATCGCGGTTTGTTTATCGGTCAGATTATTCACATCAATAGGGTCTTCATAGCCCAAGGTTTGGTTGACTGAAAACATAGTTAATCTTGTCCTAGTGTCCGATACTTTTCACGTAAATTATTACGAATACTGATTGCGGTTAAGTTTAGCCCGACAATCACTGTAACAAGTAAAAAGGCAGTGGCATAAACCAGTGGTCTCGCACTTTCAATATTCGTAGTTTGAAAGCCGACATCGTATATATGGAAGCCTAAATGCATGAACTTACGTTCCAAATGCAAAAATGGAAATTGATCATCTACAGGTAAACTCGATGCTAACTTAACCGCTCCAACTAGCATCAAAGGTGCCACTTCTCCTGCCGCCCGAGCGACCGCCAAAATCAGGCCTGTAATAATCGCAGGGCTTGCCATTGGCAATACAATTCGCCACATGGTTTCAAATTGAGTCGCCCCTAACGCCAATGAACCATGACGTACTGAAGAAGGTATTCGACTCAAGCCCTCTTCCGTTGCCACGATAACAACCGGCAGCGTCAGTACCGCAAGAGTCAATGCAGACCAAAGCAACCCCGGAGTGCCAAACGTTGGAGCAGGTAATCGCTCGGCATAGAAAAGCTGATCGATTGAGTTACCTAAGGTATAAACAAAAAATCCTAAACCAAATACACCGTAAACGATTGATGGCACCCCTGCGAGGTTAATCACTGCAACACGAATAACTCTCGTCAGCGCATTGTTTTTCGCGTATTCATGCAAGTATACCGCCGCAACTACACCAAGTGGCATCACAATCACAGACATGATAATCACCAGCAAAACCGTACCAAACATCGCAGGGAAAACACCCCCCTCCGAATTTGATTCACGAGGATCTTCTGATAAAAACTTCCAAATTTGCTTTGTCCACAAACTGACTTTATCTACCAATGACAAATGGTTTGGGTACCAAATATCCAACATTTGATCGAGAGGAATAAAGGTAACGGCTCCAGTCATATCTCGAACTAGCAAACCTTGCTGCTTGAGCTTATTTCGCAACTCATCGAGCTCATTTTCTGCTTTTGATAGCTTCTGATTTAACGCATTAGTCTGTTGGTCGAAACGCTGATTAAATGCTTCATCTAACTCGGAATTAAGTTTACGTCGGCGCTGTTCAAAGCGTAATTGTTCTGCTTGAGCACTGTACTGGCGGATCTGTTGATTAATAATTTTAGTGATTTCTTCACGAACGCTCGCTGCATACATCAAGCCTTGATCCGTCAGAAGTGTAATTTCATCACTCACGTGCCCATTGGCTTGTTTATATCCGACAGGGTAGCCGTAAAAATCCCCACCGCGAGAACGCTCAATAACGGCCCAACCTTGAGGCTTGCTTCTTTCTAGTACATCTATTTCCAAAATCGACACAAAATCAGCAGGATAGAGATCGCGATTAGCAACTTTAATACTCAGGCGCTTCACCAGCCCTTTTTCAACCACTGCTTCAGGCAGGGTAATATTCATCTCTCTTAGATGACTAATCGGAACATATTCTTGCGCGTAAAGTTGACCAATTAAGATCTCATCTTGATCGGTTTTCCATTGATATAGTGGTGCCGGCCAAAAATAAGATAGCCCTTTCCAGCCAATGAGGAGTAATAGCCCTAGTACAGACAGCAAGCTAATGCTCACCGCCCCACCAGTTAGCCATATCCAAGGCGAACCCGATTTTAGCCAGTTAAACACCTGAATTCGATTCCATCATTTGAATATTACAGTGCACGATATTTGTCTCTTAGTCGTTGGCGTACCCACTCTGCTACTGAGTTAACAGCGAAAGTGAACATCAACAAAATTAATGCGGCTAAAAATAGAATCCGATAATGAGAACTGCCCACTTCCGATTCTGGCATTTCGACAGCGATAGTTGCAGATAATGTCCGCATCCCCTCAAGAATATTCCAATCCATAATTGGCGTATTACCCGTCGCCATTAAAACAATCATGGTTTCACCAACAGCTCGACCTAACCCCATCATAATGGCTGAAAAAATACCGGGACTCGCCGTTAATAACACCACATGGGTTAATGTTTGCCACTGGGTTGCCCCTAAAGCGAGTGACCCATCCGATAAATGTTTTGGTACAGAAAAAATGGCATCTTCAGCGATAGTAAAAATGGTCGGAATGACAGCAAAACCCATCGCAAAACCGACAACTAACGCATTTCGTTGGTCAAAGTCGATACCGTGTTGAGCGAGGAAAACTCGCACATCACCATCAAATAACCAAGATTCGATATTGCCACTTTGACTGATGGTGACCACAGTAACTAAAACCAATACCGGCATTAAAATAGCAGCATGCCAACCGTTAGGTAATCGGCTCAACCAACGACGAGGTAAGCTATGCCAGAAAATACCAACCGCTAACATGGATAAGGGCAGCAAGAAGAATAACGCCACCACAGATGGCAAATGACTTTCGACAATCGGTGCGAACCATAGCCCGGCTAAGAAGCCAATGATCACTGTCGGCAATGCTTCCATCAGTTCTATCGAGGGTTTAACGATACGACGCATTGTCGGCGTCATAAAGTAAGCGGTATAAATCGCACCAAACACGGCGATAGGAATCGCGAATAACATAGCAAAAGCTGCCGCTTTTAAGGTACCGAATGCAATTGGCACTAGGCTAAATTTAGCCTCAAATTCATTGCTAGCGGAAGTGGTTTGCCACACAAATTCCGGTTCTGGATAACTCTCGTACCAGACTTTTTGCCATAACGATGACAATGAAATCTCTGGGTAGGGATTATCTAAATGAGCAAGATTAAGCGTTGAACCTGATAGCGCGAGTAAAAACTGTTCGTTCTTAGACATTGCTGCCATCTGCGGAACTTTTTGATATGCACGCTTAAAAATTACCAATTTTTCACTGGTGGTATAGTGGCTTTGAACCATTCCGTTGGTATAGAAACTATAAAAACCTTTACGATAGGTATCTGGCAGCAAAAATTGTAGCTCTGAGGCTAGTTTAAATTCGCGGATATGCGTTAAGCGACGTTGTCCATCACTCAGCACATCAAACCATTGGGAAACCAGTCCATCATCATGGGTAACCAATAGAGAATACGCCCCTGACAGCAAGTCCATATGCGCGACTTTGTGCTTGCTTTGGCCCAAGCTTAAATCAACAATCTCTCTCACTTCAAATCGTTGCTGTATTTTTTTAGCCACAACCAGTTCTGATGCCGATAGCAGGTACAGCGTTTTGCCATCCGGTGTTAATAGCATCTGATCAAGATGTTCAAACGGCAAAGGGAACTGATAAGACTCTAGCGAGCCATCTTCATTTTCCCAACGAACACGAACTTGCTTATCTTGATAGAAACCCACTAATGTGAGTTGTTGGTCATAAGAAAACTGAAAGCTCACCAAAGAAGATTGAGGTGTACTTAAGTCAAAAGATGGCGAAACATCCACAACTTCAGGCGCAAATGTCCGTCCTTGACCATTCGCAATACTATTGAGCGATGGTTGAAATAAAGTAATTTGACCTTGGGGAGTCGCGAAAGCATACCAACCATTTTCAGGCAAAGATCGGGAAAATAGCGTGTATTCGTTGCCTAAATCCACTGATTCCGTAGGTTGTGTTTCCATGGTATTGAGGTGCCAAAAATCGACCTGACCTTGCTGGGAGATCACGTACGCATGCTCACCATAATCATCAATACCAATCGCAACTGGATCTGGTGTGGAAATCGCTTGTTGAGCGATGTCTGGTGTGAATTTCGCGTCGGAAAAGAGCGGTAGAACCATCATGGCGAGATAGACAAAAATCAGAACTAGGGCCGCTAAAACCCCCACGCCACCAGCAGACACAGCAAATCGAACCAAACGATCTTTCATCAATCGTTTACGATCCCTTTCTTTCAAAGAAAACTCTGCTGTCCCCATCTTAATCCGCTACCTACTTATGCCCGAGCTTATACTATTTCGTTTAGATGACGATTATATTACAAATCGCCGTTCAAACTACCTACACTCCCTTGTTTCCGCGAGATTTTCTGTCTCTTTTGGGGCTGTCGTTACTTTTCGGGCAAAATAGTAACAAAAGTATAAGAATTGTGTTGAGTGGAACACTGTGGCAGAGAAAAACCATAAAAGAAAGAAAAGTATCGATACTCAATTAACAATAGCAATATAACGAGGATCTTACATGGATAACCTTACCAGAGAAGCTCAAGTACATGACGATTCTTAGTCGAAATACAATTAAAGAAGATCCAACTTGCAGCCATGAGAATCCTAACTATTCGTTGACTAAAATACCGACTTTTTCCAATTCATTTTGAGCCAATTCTGGTGAAATCGCGACATAGCCATCTTTCTCAACCATGGCTTGCCCCTGCTTTGAGTAAATAAAACGAATAAATTCCCGTTCAACAGGTGACAACGGCTTAGTTGGATGTTTATCGATATAAACGTAGAGGTAACGAGAGAGTGGGTACTCACCTGATAGAATATTTTCTCGGGTCGCATCCACATAATCCGTTCCGGTTTTCGCGATCGGCAACCGTTTTGCTCCCGAGACTTTATAACCAACCCCTGAATATCCGATAGTGTTAATGGCTGATGCTACAGATTGAACGACCGATGCCGATCCAGGCTGTTCATTCACATCATTTTTAAAATCACCACCACACAAGGCATTTTTCTTAAAGTATCCATATGTCCCTGATACAGAGTTACGGCCAAACATTTGAATGCTACGTTTCGCCCATTGATAGTCTAGGCCAAGCTGAGACCAACTTGTGATCGGTTGTGTTGCACCACAGCGCAAGGTTGAAGAGTAAATCGCATCGAGCTGAATAAAGTTAAGCCCAGAGATTGGGTTATCTCGATGGACAAAAATACCGATCGCATCAATAGCAACGCGCAACGCCGTAGGCTTATAACCATGGCTGCGTTCAAAAGCTTCAATCTCTCGAATACGCATTGGACGGCTCATTGGCCCAAACTGCGCGGTCCCTTCCGTTAAAGCAGGTGGCGCGGTTGATGACCCAGAAGCTTGAACTTGCCCACTAACTCCTGGGTAGAGTTGCTTAAATTCTTCTACCCACAGAGTCGTCATTCCAGCTAGCGTATCAGAGCCTACACTCGTTAAGTTGCCACTGATGCCCGGAACTTTTTGATAAACATCCAGTTCCTCACCAATAGCGACCGATGTCGAAAGTAAAGACATTGAGGTCAAAACAAGAGTAAGCACTAACTTCATTTATTCACCATTATTACAGTATACGGTTATGCCTTTACGGCTCTTGTGACGACTCTGACTTTACTTAACGTCTTTACTTTATGACCGCTGTTTTACGGCTATGACTTTACGACTAAACGTGTTGGCAGAACAAAAGAAAACTTGCTGCCCACTCCCACTTCACTGTGAATATCAAGGTGTGAGTCATGGTGAGTCAGTGCATGTTTTACAATCGCTAATCCGAGTCCACTCCCACCCGTATCCCGAGAACGGGCTTTGTCTACGCGATAGAAGCGCTCAGTTAAACGATGTAAATGCTGAGGTTCAATACCCTCACCGCTATCTTCTACTTCCAGGCAAGCTCCTTGCGAGGTTAAATACCAACGGACACAAACATCGGCACCATCAGGGGTATATTTCACCGCGTTGTACACTAGGTTAGAAATTGCACTGCGTAGCTGATCTTCATCAGCAAACACTTGAAGCTGCGTATCCACATCAAAAGATAATTGATGATTGCCACTGCCACTTAAACTTCGAGCTTCTTTTTCTAAAATTTCCAACATCGCGGGTACGTTCACGACATCTTCAAGCTCATGCATCGGAGCGGCTTCAATTTTAGATAAGGTTAATAGTTGATTCACCAAGCTATTCATACGATTGAGCTGTTCTGTCATCACACCATGGGCTTTTTCCCACATAGGTCCATTAAGCATATCGGGATCTTCAGTCATTTCTAAATAACCTTGTAGAACCGTCATTGGGGTACGTAACTCGTGAGAAACGTTAGCAAAAAAGTTGCGGCGCATACCCTCTAGTTGTTTAACCTGAGTCACATCACGTACTACCATCAGGTGTTCACCCTCGGTATATGGCACGATACGTAACTCCAACATACGTTCGACATTAAGCGGTGAACGCATCTCAAGAGGTTCAGCAAAATCTTGCTTACTTAGATACTTAATAAAGTCAGGCGTACGAACTAAGTTAGAAATGGGCTGACCTGAATCATCTGGCCAATGGAAACCCAAAATATGCTGAGCAAGTTTGTTACACCAAACGATGTTCCCCTCACTACGGAATACGACAACCGCATCGGGTAGTGATTCTGCACCATTGCGGAAACGACGAATCAAGTTTGTCAGCTCTTTGCGCTTTTTACGCTGGCGCTGCTGTAAGCGATAAATCCCATTAAACAAATGCTCCCAGTTTCCGCTACCGGAAGGCGGTGTTAGACGTTTTTCATCCCATAGCCATGCGGCTAAACGCATTTGATTGTGCAGGTGCCAAAATAGCTGCAAAACCGTGGCCACCAAAAGCAACCACGGCATATAGCCAAATATCAAACCAACGATCACCCAAGGGGTGTAAAAAAAAGCCAGTTCCCAGACCAGCTTTTTCCAAGTTAACCTTTCTACCACTTAAATCTCCATAAATGGAAATGCCGATAGCCAATGGCATAGTTCAGATTGAATTATTCGTATCGAATCGTTATATCGAATAACTCAAATCACTCGCCACCAGTATCAAACACACCATTCACGCTTTGCTTGAAAAACGATACCCAGCACCACGAACGGTTTGGATTAATTTATCGTGCCCTTCCACTTCAAGTGCTTTACGCAAACGACGGATATGGACATCAACGGTGCGGTCTTCAACGTAAACGTTGGTACCCCAAATATTATTTAATAGCTGCTCACGGCTATAAACACGCTCTTGATGCGTCATAAAAAAGTGCAGCATTTTGAATTCGGTCGGCCCCATATCTAGAGGCTGATCATTCGCGGTTACACGATGAGAAACAGGATCCAACTTTAAACCTTGCACATCAATCACGTTTTCTAACGCAGTTGGAGTCACACGGCGAATCACAGCTTTCAAACGAGCCACAAGCTCTTTAGGAGAAAAAGGTTTAGTAATGTAATCATCTGCACCCACTTCTAAACCACGAACCTTATCTTCTTCTTCTCCGCGAGCCGTCAACATTACTACTGGAATATTACGGGTAAGTTCTTCGCGCTTCATATGCTTAATGAAATTAATGCCGCTACCACCAGGTAACATCCAATCAAGCAAAACTAAATCAGGGAAAGGTTCCGTCAATTTCGTTACCGCGGTATCGTAATCTTCTGCCTCTACCGCTTGATAACCTTTTTGTTCAAGAACAAAGCACAGCATTTCGCGAATGGGTGCTTCATCTTCAACAACCAGAATCCTTCTAGACATAACTAAAAACCTTATATTCGTGTAGTTTTAAGAGGGCCTTAAACCCTTGCAACAGCAAGCATTATCCCTAGTGATTATGACACTTTTGTGACCTTTGAAAACAAATTTTCATACAACATTCTTGCGACAAGCCTTGATCTTTCACTCGATTTTGCCTCTGTTTCATTAAAAGTAAGCAGAAAAACACCCTCTCTTCCTCTAACCTATGAAATTAATTACGCATATGAAAATACTTTTATATTTAAAAAAGCTATCTATTGATGTCGCGATATCGACCTTGGGTTAAGAGCAAATTACATTCAATAGCGATGTTTCTCTGCACGATTGTGCAATTCAAGTAAGACATCTGCACAAAAATTTCCTATTATTGGCAACCAAACTTCAGGTAAGAGAAAAATTATGTGGTTTAAGAACTGTCTTGTTTATCGCTTCAATCGTGAGATTGAATTCAATGCGGAACAATTAGAAAAACAACTCGATGAGTTTCGTTTCTCCCCTTGTGGCAGCCAAGATAAGCAGAAATTTGGTTGGGTTACAGCAATGGGTAAACACGGCGACATGATGACGCATGTATCTGAAGACCGTATTCTTATCTGTGCTAAAAAAGAAGAAAAAATGCTGCCCGCGTCTGTGATTAAAGACTCGCTAAACGCCAAGATAGAAGCACTTGAAATTCAAGAAGGCCGTCCTCTTAAGAAAAAAGAAAAAGATGGCTTAAAAGAAGACATCATCATTGATCTTTTACCTCGTGCATTCAGTAAAAGCCAACTGACTTTTGTGCTTATTTTGCCGAAAGAAGGTTTTATTTTAGTCGACGCGAGCAGCTACAAAAAAGCAGAAGATGTCTTAGCACTACTACGTAAAACGATGGGCAGCCTACCTGTTGTACCGTCAATTCCAGAACAAGCGGTAGAAACAACGCTAACTGAATGGGTCAAAACCGGTAATACTCCGGCTGGCATCACCATGCTTGACGAAGCTGAGTTAAAATCAGTATTAGAAGAAGGTGGTGTGATCCGCTGTAAAAAGCAAGAACTTACCGCTGACGAAATTCGTAGTCACATCGACGCCGATAAAGTAGTGACCAAGCTTGCGTTAAACTGGCAAGATCGAATCGAATTTATTCTTGCTGATGATTGCAGTATCAAACGATTGAAATTCTCAGATGAACTCAAAGATCAAAACGAAGATATTCCTCGTGAAGATCAAGCGGCACGTTTTGACGCTGATTTCTCTCTGATGTGTGGTGAAATGAGCGCATTTCTACCTAACTTGTACGATGTACTTGGTGGCTTACCACACCCTAATGCTTAATCACTCCCCCAAGATAGCTTGGCGTTATAACAATGCATTGGCAACTTCAAGTCTGTCTGGGGTATTTGGTTTTTAGCGATGATTATTAAAGAGATATATTGATGAACGTGAGTTTTGATACTCGTTGGTTAGAAGACTTCCTTACTCTGGCCGAGGTTCGTAATTTTTCTAAAGCAGCAAAATTACGTCACATAACTCAACCCGCTTTCGGACGTCGCATCAAATCTCTTGAAAATGCGGTCAGCCAACAATTGATTGACCGCAATTCTAATCCAATAAAGCTAACACCAGCAGGCAAGCTATTTCGCCTCACTGCTAAAGCGATGATTCAGCAAATGGAACATGGTGTCGCAGAGTTAAAAAATAATGCTCAGCCGATGCTTTCACCAGTCTCAATTGCTAGCCCACACACCTTATCATCGCCCGCTTTAATTCAATTATTAGACAGCATTCAAGAGCAGCAAATTCCCTACTCGGTCGATGTACTCCGAGTCGATCTCGGTATTAAGGCGCTTAAAGATGGTCAATGCGATTTCTTTATGGGTTTTGACCATATCGCCTTGCTTCAGCCACCTTTTCAAAATCAATTACTAGGACATGGGCACTATCTATTGGTGTCAGTCGCAGACAACGGCCAAGCACGTTATTCGCTCGAAGATAAGTCAGTACCTTATCTTCGTTATACTTGTGAGTCTTACTCCGCCCGTTTACTTGAGCAACATTATTCTCAAGTGCCTGACAATTTCGTCTCCATTTTTGAATCATCCATGTGTCAATTGCATAAAGAAATGGTTTTACTGGGTAAAGGCATCGCTTGGCTTCCCGATTTACTGATTAAGAACGAATTAGATCAAGGCACGATTGTTCCCCTCGACCCACACCAATTTAATATCCCTTTTGCTGTTCGACTTTACCGTTACAACACTAAAATCACCCAAGAAGCTGAACATGTTTGGCAACTCATCGAAGATAAATATTCACTACCAAACCCTTTTTGTACTCCTTGGCTAAACAGTGGCAGTGCGAAAAATAAAGGCTTACAGGAATAACGATGCCGATTCGGCATAGCAAGTGAAAATTTGGCACTTCACAAAGCAAACGATTGCTATGCATAGTGCGCGCAATCGTTTGCTATCAAATTTATCAGAATGAAAACTCGCTCTCTTACCCAATTTTATCAAGATATTCCCAAACTCGATTTGCACTATCACTTATTAGGTGGTGTAAAGCTCAGCACCATGCAAGCTCTTGCAAACAAGTACCAAGTTCCACTTTCTGAGGAAGATGCAAAGTCCTATTACCGCCAATACCAAACCCCTGGCGCGAAAAGAAAAGGGGGAATTGAAGCCCTCACTTTCTTATACCAAATTATGCGTGAAACCGTCGACTATCAAACGGTCGTATTGGAAGTTGCCGAAGCGGCAAAAGTGTCTGGTTTACGTTATATCGAAACCTTTTGGAACCCAAGTGATAGCGCTATTGCTTACGATATATTACACCCTGCACTGGTTGAAGCAGCCGATCTCGCCTACCAAACCTTTGGTGTCATCATTCGTTATATTCCATCCATCAATCGAGAGACAAGCCCTGAAATCGCAGTCGCTATGATTGAAGAAGTTATCCAGCACCCTCACCCTTATGTGCTTGGTGTTGGCATTGACTATAAAGAACAAAATGCACCGGTTGAGAGTTTTTGGAAAACCTACCGTATTGCAGAACTTAATGGCCTGAAAAAAACAGCCCACTGTTCAGAGTTTGGTTTGCATTGGCGAAATGTAGAGACCGGTATTGAACTAATTGGCTGTGACCGAATCGATCATGGCTACTCTATCGTCGACAATCCAGAACTCATGCACAAATACGCTCTTTCAGGCGTCCCATTTACGGTTATTCCATCAAACACCTACTTTCTAATGCAGTGGCCTGATCACAGCGAATGGCAGCAAAAACAGCCGATCCGTCAGATGGCAAAAGCTGGTCTCAACATCATTCCATGCACTGATGATTGGTACATTCACGATACCGACAGTGCCAACTGCTATCGCGTTATGGTGGAAGAACTCGGCTTCGATCTCGATGCGATTCGCCAAATGATTGAAAACAGTATTGATGCAGCTTGGGTTTCTGAGCAGCAGAAAGTGACATGGAAAAAAGAATGGTTAGCTGAGTTTGATCACTTGCGCGCCCAACTCATCGAAGAGCCAACGATAGAAGCGTCTCTTTACACGCCTTACCAAAGATTGAGTAAATAGGAAATTTAGCCATGGAAATCGCAGCACAACAATCACAAAGCAAGATTGCTCAGTTTTTTAAGTTTGAAGAAAATAGCACTAATCTTAAAAAGGAAATCATTGCTGGATTAACTATTTTTACCACAATGGCTTACATCATTGCTGTTGTACCTGGAATGCTCAGCAAAAGTGGTATGCCATTTGATGCTACCTTAACCGCCACGATTTTAATGACGGTAATAACCACTCTAGCTATGGCTTTCTACACCAATCGCCCTTTTGTGCTTGGGCCTGGCTTAGGGAGTGTTGCTATTTTCTCTTACACTTTGCTCGGCAATGGCGTTCCTCTTAGCATAGCTTCTGGCATCGTGTTTATTTCTGGCGTGTTATTTATGCTGGTCTCTTTCCTTGGCGTGCGCGACTTTATTGTAAAAGTGATCCCCCATGGCATTAAAGTTTCAGTCGGGGTGGGTATTGGCCTTTTCATTGCTCTACTTGGCTTCAAGCAAGCTGGTATTATTGTTGCTGACGCACGTAAAAATGTCCTGATCTTTGGCGATTTAACCACACCAGAAACGCTACTTGCGATTGCGAGTTTCTTCTTGGTGCTGTTCTTTACCACTCGCAAAATTCAAGGCGGCATCATTTTATCTATCTTGGTCACGACAATCGTCGCTATTCCAATGGGTATTGCCCATGTTCCAGAGAACATGTTTAGCTTTCCAGCGAGCATCAGTGGCCTTGCATTTGAGCTTGATATTCTTGGGGCATTAGACCCGAAGTATTTACCATTCTTACTGGCGTTCTTTATTCCTGACTTTTTCTCTACTTTAGGCACACTTCTAGGTGTAGGTAGCCAAGCTGGGTACTTAGATAAAGATGGTAACTTACCGGGAATCGACAAAAACTTTCACGTCGACTCATGTGCGACAACATTTGGTGCACTATTCTCTACACCTGTGATGACCACTTACCTAGAAAGTGCCGCAGGTGTTGAAGCGGGTGGCCGCACTGGATTTACTGCAGTGATCACTGCAATTTGTTTTGCAGCAACACTATTTTTAGCGCCATTAGCAGGCATGATCCCAACAGCTGCGACTGCACCAGTACTGATGTTTATTGGCATTACGATGATGAGCTCTATTCGCAAAGTTAACTTCGATGATGTAACAGAGTATCTACCTGCGTTTGTTTGTGTCGTGATCTCTATCTTCTCGTTCAATGCGGGCAACGGTATTGCAGCAGCAATGCTGGTTTACGGTTTCCTAAAAGTTGTGACTGGTCGTTACAAAGAAGACCATTGGTCGGTTTACGTAATTGCGTTACTGATGATCCTCTATTTTTATAACTTAACTATGCACTAATGCATTAATACTCCAATGCACTAATGCTCTAGCGCACTAACTTCAACGTGCGCTAGCTTTTGAGCATGTATTAACTTAGTCGCTTAATCGTATCCAATACTTCATAAAAAATGCCCTTACCTAAAGGGCATTTTTTTTATTATCTAACATACTCAATACTCAGGTAACAGAGGGATAAACGCATATCTACTGGTCAATGATCTCATTTTGACGTAAAATTTGCGCCCCTAATTCCATATGGTGGAATTGGCCTGACTTGAGATCAGATAACAAGAGAATTGAGCAATGACTGAGAAAAAATTCGTACCAGAACTACTATCACCAGCGGGTAGCCTTAAGAACATGCGTTACGCATTTGCCTACGGTGCAGATGCGGTATATGCAGGTCAACCACGTTACAGCCTTCGCGTACGTAACAACGAGTTCAACCACGAGAACCTACAAATTGGTATTAATGAAGCTCATGCTCTAGGCAAGAAGCTTTACGTGGTGTGCAACATTCAACCGCACAACTCAAAACTAAAAACGTTTATTCGCGATCTTAAACCTGTTGTTGAAATGGGCCCTGATGCTCTAATCATGTCAGATCCTGGTCTTATCATGATGGTTCGTGAAGCTTTTCCAGACATGGCAATCCACCTATCGGTTCAAGCGAACGCGGTAAACTGGGCAACCGTTAAATTCTGGGCGGCCTATGGTGTTGAACGCGTTATCGTTTCTCGTGAACTTTCTCTAGAAGAAATCGAAGAAATTCGTGAACACTGCCCTGAGACCGAACTTGAAGTATTCGTTCACGGCGCATTGTGCATGGCTTACTCTGGTCGTTGCCTACTATCTGGCTACATCAATAAGCGCGATCCAAACCAAGGTACTTGTACTAACGCATGCCGTTGGGAATACAAGGTCGAAGAAGCGAAAGAGAACGACGCCGGCCAAATCGTTGAAGCGTTCGATCCAAAAGAAGCACAAGCAATTGAAGTTGCTGATGAGCGTCCTGAAACGACAATTGGTCGCGGCAAGCCTATCGATGACGTGGTACTGCTTTCTGAAAGTCACCGCCCTGAAGAAAAAATGGCAGCGTTTGAAGATGAGCATGGTACTTACATCATGAACTCAAAAGATCTTCGTGCGATTCAACACGTTGAACGTCTGACTCAAATGGGTGTCCACTCTTTGAAGATCGAAGGTCGTACTAAGTCATTCTACTACTGTGCACGTACTGCGCAGGTTTATCGTAAAGCAATTGATGATGCTGTCGCAGGCAAACCGTTTGACGAGAGCCTAATGGGTACGCTGGAAAGCCTAGCGCACCGTGGTTACACCGAAGGTTTCCTACGTCGCCACACACACGATACATACCAAAACTACGACTACGGTTACTCAGTTTCTGATGCTCAACAATTTGTTGGTGAGTTCACTGGCAAACGCCGTGGCGACCTAGTTGAAGTTGAAGTGAAAAACAAATTTGTTGTGGGTGATAGCCTAGAGTTAATGACACCAAAAGGTAACGTTAACTTCACACTAGAAGTGATGGAAAACCGTAAGTCAGAAGTCATTGATGACGCAAAAGGTAATGGCCACTTTGTCTTTATTCCTGTTCCACAAGACATGGATTTAGAATACGGTCTACTGATGCGTAACCTTAACGATGGTCAGGATACTCGTAACCCAACTGGTAAGTAACCTCTGATTTGGTAAGAAAAAATGGCTCTGCTGATAACCGATAAATGCATCAACTGTGATATGTGTGACCCTGAGTGCCCAAATGGCGCTATCACAATGGGGGATTCGATTTTTGAAATTGACCCTATGTTGTGTACTGAATGTAAGGGCCATTACGACAAACCGACTTGCCAGTCAGTTTGTCCAATTACAAAATGCATTATCACCGATCCAAACCACATTGAAAGTGATGATGAACTACTCGAAAAGTTCGTGATCATTCAAGGTTTGACTTAGGCTGTACGCATATTAAAAAGAAAAGGCTCATCACATGATGAGCCTTTTTTTAGCCTGATTTTGCGATTGGGAAAATATTGCAATACAACTCTTTCTCATATTGAAGCTCAAGTTGATCGCGCCAATTTACTGCTTTCCCAACAGGAATAAGGAAAAACTGCTCTCGCGACATATCGGTAACAAACGCTAAGCCATGTTGCATCAATTCATAATGCACATCATGAACAAAACCCAAATCAAAGCGTTGTCGACCTGTTAAATGATTCACATCATCTCGCGATAAAATAATCGCACCTGCATCACTACTAAATCTTTGCTTTAGCCAGTCAGCGAAATCCTTTGCACATACCATAGTCATTGGAGTGTCCTTGTCGTTATATCTACAGAGATTAAGCCTACCCTATAGAATCGTACACCAATTTATCCTCGATGCTTGTGTCTACGCACTAGCTAGCCGGTCGACGAATTCACTATTGTTTTTGTATGACATGTAGAGAAGCGCATCAAGATACATATCAATTGAACTGTCTCTTTAAATCTAGGCAAAGATTTAGATATTCTCCAATGATAATTTTATCGGTAGTTATCAGACCTAAGTTGAAACCTTAATTTGAGCGAGCCAACAACTCACTACACTGCTGAGGTAAAACTTTCTTCGGCTTCGCTTTTACTGGCTTCTCTTTTTTCTTTTTTGAATCCGTTTTCGGCCTCAATTCTTTTACCTTAGAATTTGATTTAGGTTTCCAACTAGCCACTTCGCTACCACAGCCATCTCCTTTTGGTGGAGGGGCTTGAGGAACACAATTCAAATCATCCTTAGGGCAATTTAAACGCACATGCATATGATAATTATGACCCCACCATGGGCGAACTTTTCTTAACCAGCTACGGTCTCGAGTTTCTGTTTGACACAATTTTTCCTTGATAACAGGATGAACAAAAATCCTCGCGACATCAGAATCTTTCGCCGCCATTTTCACCATATTAAAATGTCGAGAATCCCAGTTTTTTTCCATTAACTGGTATTTTGGCATGTTAACCAAGGTGCGAGGTTTAGGGACTTTTAGCTGCCCATCAGAAAGCTTGGTATCCGCTAAACGATACCAAATATCAATATCTAGTCCGGTCTGATGGCTCGAGTGCCCAGAAGAAAATCGCCCTCCTTGGGGTAAAGACATGTCCCCAATCAGCACATGAGTTTTGAGCTCAATTCGTGCCCGATGGGAAAAACGTTCAATAAACTCAATCGTCGCTGGATGACCGTAATAACGCTTATTCTGACTACGTAAAACCTGGTAACCAACCCCTCTTAGTGGCAAGGCTTTAGCACCAATCAAACAACCATTGGCATAACTGCCTACCGACTCTGCTGGATCAATCGATGGGCGCTTTAACGACTCCCAAGGGGAAGCCAAGCTGAAAAACGGGAGTAACCCAAGCCATATCCATTGCCATGGTTGTTTCATTATCAAATCCTTAATTACTTAGCCCTTAATAGTGTTCACCATTGTCATAATAGTCTTGCTTATTTAGCGCACTAAAAATAACTGCGACATCGATATCTTCACCAATCACATCACGTACTTGTCGAGTGATTATTTGCACAACGGCATTTTTAACTTCTTGGCCACGATCAAACCAAAGAATTTCGACGAATGGATAAGCACGAGAAACTTCTCCCTCATGATAGAAAGTGGTGTAAAGGTATTCAAAGGTGAAATCTTCTCGTGGGCAAGCCATATGTGGCTCAAGCTCATCAATAAGCGTTTTTGACAGGGTTTGCACCATTGAGGGTTCAACAGCACGAAAGCGGAGATGTGGCATAACGACGTCCTTGTTATGTTTCGAATCTTTCATCATAACAAGATAGCAAGAGGCTAGAGAATTTGTTCAAAAACCTGAGAGTGTAGCGACAAAAAAACCGCTGACTTGCAGCGGTTTTCTTTCGTTAGTATTAAGTTCTACGGCATTTCGTCGAACTCAGCACCCTCTTTTTCCACTTGTGGTGGCATTAGGTGTTCTTTAGTAATACCCAATCGCAATGCTAGTGCCGAAGCCACATAGATTGACGAATAAGTACCTACAGTAATACCTAATAGTAGAGCTGTCGCGAAACCATGGATCATGGCGCCGCCTTGTGCAAATAGCGCGATAACTACGAAAAGTGTCGTCGCAGAGGTAATCAAGGTACGGCTCAATGTTTGAGTAATTGCACTGTTGATTACTTCCTCTGGATCACCTTTGCGCATTTTACGGAAGTTTTCACGAATACGGTCAAATACTACAATCGTATCGTTGAGCGAGTAACCAACTACGGTCAGCAATGCCGCCACGATCGTCAAGTCAACCTCGATCTGCATCATCGAAAACACGCCGAGTGTAATGATGATATCGTGCGCAAGCGCCATTACAGCACCAGCCGCCAAACGCCATTCAAATCGCACTGAAACATAAAGCAAGATACAGATTAGCGATGCTAAAATCGCCAAACCACCTGCTTCTGTTAGTTCATCCCCCACATTAGGGCCAACAAACTCAATTCGACGCATTTCAACGTTTTCGCCTGTACCCTCTTGGATAGCGGCAATGATTTGGTTGCCTAACGCTTCACCCGACATATTGTCGCGTGGGCGCATACGTACCATAACATCACGAGCACTACCGAAGTTTTGTACAATCGCATCACCAAAACCTTTTGCATCTAGTGCAGTACGAATTTCTTCAAGGTTTGCTGGTTGCTCAAAACCTACTTCGATTAGCGTACCACCCGTAAAATCTAGACCCCAGTTCAACCATTTGGTTGATAGAGTAAAGATCGATGCACCAATCATTAGAATTGAGAAAGCAAAGGCGAATTTTGACCAACGCATAAAGTCGATCGTGCTCTCTGCTTTTAGAATCTGAAACATATTAATTCCCAGCCTTAGATCGACAATTTATCAATGCGTTTGCCACCGTATAGCAAGTTCACGATACAACGTGTTCCGACAATCGCGGTAAACATAGAAGTCAGAATACCGATAGACAGTGTAACGGCAAAGCCTTTCACTGCGCCCGTACCCACAGCAAACAAAATGATTGCGGTGATAAGCGTTGTGATGTTGGCATCAGCGATAGTACTGAATGCATTCGAGTAACCATAGTGAATAGCTTGTTGAGGGTTACGCCCCTCTCGAATCTCTTCACGAATACGCTCGAAAATCAGTACGTTCGCATCAACAGCCATACCGACCGTCAATACGATACCGGCGATCCCTGGTAGCGTCATTGTCGCCCCTGGAATCATCGACATAATACCGATAATAAGTACTAGGTTCGCCATCAATGCCACGTTCGCAATCATGCCAAACTTACGGTAGTAAACGATGGTAAATAGCATTACTGCTAACATACCCCAGATACAAGCCTGAATACCCATGTCGATGTTCTGTTGACCCATTGATGGACCAATCGTACGTTCTTCAACAATTGAGATAGGCGCAATTAAGGCACCAGCACGAAGTAGTAGTGCAAGGTTGTGCGCTTCAGCCGCTGAATCAATACCCGTAATGCGGAAGTTGCGGCCAAGTGCAGACTGAATCGTCGCTTGGTTAATCACTTCTTCATGCTTGGTAAGAATCACTTTGCCTTCAGGTGTTTTGCGACCACTGTCTTTGTACTCAGCAAATACTGTCGCCATTAGCGAGCCAATATTTTTCTTTGAGAACGCTGACATCTTGCTACCACCCTCACTATCAAGTGAGATGTTAACTTGTGGGCGACCGTATTCATCAACACTAGAGCTTGCATCTGTGATGCTTGCACCACTAAGGATGACACGCTTTTTCAACACAACAGGGCGACCATCACGATCCGTTTTGATTTCACTACCGACTGGCGCACGGCCACTTGCAGCCGCTGCTAAATCAGCGCTATCGTCAACTTCACGGAACTCAAGCGTCGCTGTCGCACCCAAAATTTCTTTGGCGCGAGCGGTATCTTGAACACCCGGTAACTCAACAACAATTCGACTTGCGCCTTGGCGCTGAACTAAAGGCTCTGCTACGCCAAGCTCGTTAACACGGTTGCGTAGGATAGTGATGTTTTGTTCAACAGCGTAGTTACGAATTTCTTGTAGACGTTGCTCGGTAAATGTCGCAACCAGAGAAAAGCGACCTTGTGTTTCAGAATCCACAAAGTTCATATCTGGATGATTTTTTTGCAGTAAAGCTTTTGCTTCAGCTAATTGCTCTTCATTACGTAGCAATACTTCTACAGCTTCTTTACCTGACGGACGAATTGCACGGTAACGGATTTTATCTTCACGTAATTCACTACGGAAAGCTTCTTCCTGTTGTCCGACTAATTTTTCCATCGCAGCATCCATGTCCACTTCCATCAAGAAGTGCACACCACCACGCAGGTCAAGACCAAGCTTCATCGGTGACGCACCGATAGACTCAAGCCAATTAGGCGTAGCTGGAGCAAGGTTTAATGCAACAATTTTATCTTTGCCAAGTGCTTCGCTGATAATGTCACGCGCACTAATTTGCGTGTCAGTGTCGTTGAAACGAACAAGAATTGATCCATTTTCGAGAGCAATGGATTTATGAGAGAGGCCTTGGTTATCAAGGGCTTTAGTGACAGAATCCAGCGTTGACATATCTACAGAGGCGCCACGCGCCCCTGTAACTTGAATCGCCGGATCTTCACCGTATATATTTGGAAGTGCGTATAAGGCAGCGACGGCAATCGTCAGCATCACCATTAAATACTTCCATAACGGATAACGGTTTAGCACAGCGAGGATCCTTAAGCTGTCTTATAGAGACTTCAGTGTACCTTTTGGCAGCACTGCAGTAATGAAGTCTTTCTTAAGTACCACTTCATTATTTGTGTTTAGCTCAATTGAGATGTAGTCATTCTCTTCAGAGATCTTAGTGATTTTACCCACTAGACCACCGCTTGTTAGAACTTCATCACCTTTGCCCATGGAAGACATAAGCGTTTTGTGCTCTTTCACACGTTTTGCTTGTGGACGGTAAATCATGAAATAGAAAATCACAGCGAACATCGCAAGCATGATAATCATTTCAAAACCGCCACCAGGTGCGCCTTCAGCTGCTGCGTGAGCTTTAGAAATAAACATTAAAACATCCTCTATTATTTTTTTAGATAATCCAACAAGTTGGGCTCTAATCTTTTAGTTTCAAGTCACAGCGTTCGTAATAGAGATCGCTATCCCAAAAATAATCGATTATTGCCTACTTTATTAGCAAAAGCCTTGAGTACTAACCCCAAGGCTTTAATTTTTATTACTTACCTACTGGTGGAACGTCACGGTCACGACGAGCATAAAACTCTGTCACAAACTGATCAAAACGGTCTTCATCAATCGCTGTACGAATGCTTTCCATTAGGCGTTGGTAGTAACGCAAGTTATGGATAGTATTCAAGCGCGCACCTAAGATTTCGTTACAACGATCTAGATGGTGTAGGTATGACTTGGTGTAATTTTTACAAGTGTAACAGTCACAGTGTGGATCTAATGGTGTTGTATCCGTTTTATGTTTCGCATTACGGATCTTGATCACACCACCAGTCACAAATAGGTGACCATTACGTGCGTTACGCGTTGGCATAACACAGTCAAACATATCGATACCGCGACGTACACCTTCTACTAAATCTTCCGGTTTGCCAACACCCATTAAGTAACGAGGTTTGTCTTCAGGAAGTTGTGGGCAAGTATGCTCAAGGATACGGTGCATATCTTCTTTTGGTTCGCCTACTGCTAGGCCGCCTACTGCGTAGCCATCAAAACCAATGTCAGTTAGACCTTTTACTGATACATCACGTAGATCTTCGTAAACACCACCTTGGATAATACCAAATAGGTTATTTTCGTTTTCTAGCTTATCGAAGTGATCGCGTGAACGCTGAGCCCAACGAAGTGACATTTCCATCGATTTTTTCGCTTCATCGTGTGTCGCCGGGTATGGCGTACACTCGTCAAAGATCATCACGATGTCAGAACCTAGGTCCTTTTGAATTTCCATCGACTTTTCTGCGTCCATGAAAATCTTGTCACCGTTTACCGGGTTACGGAAATGCACACCTTCTTCAGTAATTTTGCGCATGGCACCAAGACTAAATACTTGGAAACCGCCTGAGTCAGTCAAAATAGGACCTTGCCAGTTCATGAAATCGTGCAAGTCACCATGCAATTTCATCACTTCTTGGCCAGGACGTAACCATAGGTGGAAAGTGTTACCAAGCAGAATTTCTGCGCCAGTTTCTTTCACTTCTTCAGGGGTCATACCTTTTACAGTACCGTAAGTACCTACAGGCATGAAAGCCGGTGTTTGAACAGTGCCACGATCGAAGGTCAGCTGACCACGACGTGCAACACCGTCTTTTTTCTTAAGATCAAATTTTAATTTCACGAAGCCTCCAATTGTCAGAGAAACAGTCTGACGATTTAATTTAGGGCAAAGCTGTGCCCTATGAGGAGCGGTCGCAAATTCCATGCGAGAAGTACATCGGGAGCCCCTTTGCACAACCTAGCCTAATGCTAGCACTCGTTAAATAATGTGTTCTTTCATGATGAAAGAAACAAACAGGCCGCCATTCAAAGGCGACCTGATTCAAATCCACGTCATTTTACTCTGAAATGTAATTTTTACGTAGCATTTCAGCGTTTTGATTTTAGTCGGTTTTCTTAGTAATGAACATCGAATCGCCATAACTAAAGAAGCGATACTTGTTGTCCACCGCATGCTGATACGCGTTCATGGTATGATCGTAACCAGCAAATGCGCTCACCAACATAATTAAGGTAGACTCTGGTAAGTGGAAATTAGTAATTAAGCAATCAACTAACTGATACTCATAACCAGGGAAGATGAAAATTTCAGTATCACCAAAAAATGGTTTTAGCTCAGTACCATTTTTTACTGCATCTTGAGCTGCACTTTCTAGTGAACGAACTGACGTTGTACCCACAGCGATAATACGACCACCGCGCGCTTTAGTTGCATTCACCGCATCCACGACTTCTTGAGTCACTTCAACATATTCCGCATGCATATGATGCTCTAGAATATTATCAACCTTAACTGGTTGGAATGTTCCCGCACCAACGTGCAACGTGACATAAGCAAACTCAACGCCTTTTGCTTTCATTTTCTCAAGCAGAGCATCATCAAAGTGCAAACCAGCCGTCGGTGCAGCAACTGCGCCCGGCTTTTGGTTGTATACCGTTTGATAACGTTCTTTGTCTGCATCTTCGTCTGGACGGTCAATATAAGGAGGAAGCGGCATATGACCAATTTCTTCCAAAATTTCTAATACCGTTTTATCTGAGTTGAAACGCAACTCAAACAGAGCATCATGACGAGCGACCATTTCGGCTTGGTAGTTATCACCCTCACCTAGAATGATGGTAGAACCCGGCTTTGGTGATTTAGAACAACGAACATGAGCTAAAATGCTCTTTTCATCGAGCATACGCTCAACGAGCACTTCTAGCTTACCGCCTGATTCTTTACGACCAAACATACGAGCAGGAATAACGCGAGTATTGTTAAACACAACCAAATCACCAGCTTGTACGTGATCTAGAACATTGGTAAACGTGCCATCCACCAGCTCACCGCTATTACCATTGAGCTGTAATAAACGACTCGATGTGCGTTCAGGTTGAGGGTAGCGAGCGATTAGCTCGTCTGGAAGGTCAAAATGGAAATCAGATACTTGCATGCTACTTACTTGTGTCGTTGTCTATAAATATAGAGCGATGAATACTGTGTGATAAATGCTATGCGATGAGTTTTTCGCAGCCGCTTAGTATAGGCTGCCAATGGTCAATAGCAAGGGGAGATATTGTAATCGAATTTTTCATCAATACGAACCACTCAAACTTACTCTTCACCACCCATTATGAAAGAGTGAAATATCCGATAGTTCTTAAGTGGTGAATATCAAGCTTTTCCGAGAAAATTTTGCAGGTTTTCCTACCTAAAACACGTGTTAACAATTCCCTTACTTTTTTAGTGGAGAAAAACGAGTCAGCTCCCAAAATTACCGCCAAAATCTTTCTATAGTTACTAGTAGAAGCAAATGTTCCTGACGTTTTGTCTATCAAGATAATTTATCTGGGAAGCATTTGAGACCAGACATAGGTAAAGGAGGTTACCATGATAAAAGTCGAAGATATGATGACTCGTAACCCGCACACATTGTTGCGTTCACATACACTCGCTGATGCTAAACGCACCATGGAAGCATTGGATATTCGTCATATTCCAGTTGTTGATGCCGACAACCGTTTACTCGGATTAGTCACTCAGCGGGATGTGCTTGCCGCTCAAGATTCTAGCCTACAGAAAGTCCCAGATGAACAATCATTTACTTTAGCGGCGCCGCTATACGAAGTCATGCGTACCGGCGTGATGTCTGTGGCACCTCAAGCTGGCCTTAAAGAAAGCGCAACTTATATGCAAAAGCACAAGGTAGGTTGCTTACCCGTGGTAAGAAAAGGCCATTTAGTTGGAATCATTACTGACAGTGACTTTGTCGGTATTGCGATCAACCTCTTAGAGCTTCAAGAAGAAGTCGAACCTGGAGAGTTGGATTTAGATACTGAGGAGCTAGATGCAAATTGAGGCGACTCATAACAAGCTGCTCGTTAAGACGACCGTGCAAAGCATAGATAAAGCCTAAAGATACAAATGTAATCTAAGCTGCAATCTACAAAAGCTATCCCATAGACAAAGATACTGTCGATAAACTAAAAAAAGAGCGGCCAAGGCCGCTCAAAACATGTCAAAGTTCATACCTAAACTTCTACATAACCCCCTCATCGGCAATGCGAAATTAGGGGGGGATTTATTATCTTCTAGCAGATGAATATCGAATCCAAGACTAGAATTGATCTTCTTCAGTAGAACCTGTCAATGCTGTCACTGACGAGTTACCACCTTGAATAGTATTGGTCATTTTATCAAAGTAACCCGTACCGACTTCTTGTTGGTGAGCAACGAACGTGTAACCTTTATCTGCTGCTTCAAACTCTGGACGCTGTACTTTCTCAACGTAATGACGCATACCCTCACCCTGTGCATAAGAGTGTGCTAGCTCAAACATGTTGAACCACATGTTGTGAATACCCGCTAGAGTGATGAACTGGTACTTGTAGCCCATATCTGAAAGTTCTTGTTGGAACTTCGCGATAGTCTCTGCATCTAGGTTCTTCTCCCAGTTGAAAGACGGTGAGCAGTTATATGCTAACAGTTGATCTGGGTATTCTGCGTGAATCGCTTCTGCAAACTTACGCGCTTCTTCTAGACAAGGTGTCGCTGTCTCACACCAAATTAGGTCGGCATATGGTGCATAAGCAAGACCACGAGAGATTGCTTGGTCGATACCTGCGCGAACACGGTAGAAACCTTCTTGCGTACGCTCACCTTGGATGAAGTCCGCATCATATGAATCACAATCAGAAGTAATTAGGTCTGCTGCGTTCGCATCTGTACGTGCAATAACCAATGTTGTCGTGCCAGATACATCCGCTGCAAGACGTGCTGCAACCAGTTTCTGTACAGCTTCTTGTGTTGGAACAAGAACCTTACCACCCATGTGGCCACATTTTTTAACTGAAGCTAGCTGATCTTCAAAGTGAACTCCTGCCGCACCCGCTTCAATCATTGATTTCATTAGCTCGTAAGCATTTAGAACGCCACCAAAACCGGCTTCTGCGTCAGCAACGATAGGCAGGAAGTAATCGATACCACCTTCGTCTTGTGGTGATTTACCACCAGACCATTGAATTTGGTCAGCACGACGGAAAGAGTTATTGATACGCTTAACCACTGATGGAACTGAATCAACTGGATATAGCGATTGGTCAGGGTACATAGTTGAAGCAGTGTTATTATCTGCTGCTACCTGCCAACCTGATAGGTAGATGGCTTCGATACCCGCTTTTGCTTGTTGAACCGCTTGACCACCAGTTAGAGCACCAAGACAGTTTACGTAGCCTTTCTTCGCATCGCCGTTAACCAGTGACCAAAGTTTATCCGCACCACGTTGGGCAATAGTATTTGCAGGTACCATTGAGCCGCGTAGTTCTACGACTTCATCAGCCGTATATGGACGTTTTACGTTTTTCCAGCGAGGATTGGTTGCCCAATCTTTTTCTAGAGCTTCAATTTGTTGACGGCGAGTTAATGTCATTGGTCTATCCCTCTTTTATTATCAGCACGTTAATGCTTTGATTTATTTTTTTCTCCGGCAGGACATCCTTCTCTGCCTTGAAAATTCATCACGTTGTGGTTGTTTCGTTATTGCTGTGTAGGTTGAAATCTTTAGTCCAAGTAGTCATACCCTGGGACTGTTAAAAAGTTTGTTAGCTCATCACTGGTGGTCAGTTTTGTCATCAGGTCAGCCGCTTCAGTAAAACGACCCGCTTGGTAGCGTTCTTGTCCTACTTCCTGCTTAACGACCTCAATTTCCTCTGTAAGGTATTGAATGAATAATTCATTCGTTACAACCTGACCGTTATCAAGTGCTTTGCCGTGTTGAATCCATTGCCAAATCGATGCGCGGGAAATCTCTGCTGTTGCAGCGTCTTCCATCAAACCGTAGATAGGTACGCAACCGTTGCCTGAAATCCATGCTTCAATGTATTGCAAAGCAACACGGATGTTATGACGCATTCCATTTTCACTACGTTCTCCATCACAAGGGGCGAGAAGCTCTTCAGCTGTGATTGGCGCATCCGTGCTACGGCTTACATCTAATTGATTGGTTCGTTCACCAAGGACTTGATTGAATACGTCCATTGCAGTGTCAGCTAAACCAGGGTGTGCTACCCAAGTACCATCGTGGCCATTTTGCACTTCTAATGACTTATCATTTTGAATTTTGTCTAACACTTGTTGGTTCGCCACCGGGTCTTTTGCTGGGATAAAGGCTGCCATGCCTCCCATTGCAAAAGCACCACGTCGGTGACAAGTTCGAACCAGTAGTCGTGAATAGGCATTAAGGAACGATTTATCCATGGTGACTACTTGGCGGTCTGGCAGAACGCGATCTGGGTGTTTCTTCAATGTTTTGATGTAGCTGAAAATGTAATCCCAACGACCACAGTTCAAACCAACAATATGCTCTTTTAGTGAAAATAGAATTTCATCCATTTCAAATACAGCTGGTAGCGTTTCAATCAATACTGTCGCTTTAATCGTGCCGGTATCTAAACCAAAGTACTCTTCAGTGAAATGGAAGACATCGCTCCACCATTTCGCTTCATGGTGAGACTGTAGTTTTGGTAAGTAGAAGTAAGGACCGCTGCCTTTTTTAAGCAAGGCTTTGTAGTTGTTATAGAAATAAAGGGCAAAATCAAACAGCGCGCCTGGGATAATTTGCTCATCAAAGGTGACATGTTTCTCTTTTAAATGAAGCCCTCTAACGCGGCAAATCAATACTGCCGGGTCATCAGTCAACTGGTAGTGTTTACCATTACCTGGGTTGGTATAACTGATTGTGCCATTTACCGCATCGCGCAAGTTCACTTGACCATCTAGCACTTTACCCCACGCTGGTGACATAGAGTCTTCAAAATCAGCCATAAACACTTTCACATTCGCGTTCAAAGCATTGATGACCATTTTGCGATCTGTCGGGCCCGTAATTTCCACTCTGCGATCTTGTAGGTCTTGAGGAATACCTAGAATTTTCCAACTGCCTTCACGGATATCTTGCGTCTCTTCAAGAAAGTCTGGTAGTTCGCCAGCATCGATACGAGCTTGCTTCGCTTCACGGGTTGATAATAGTTGTTCAATTTGTCCCGCAAAGCGATCGCACAATAGAGATAAGAAAGTTTGGGCTTCCTTTGGAATAATGGCTTGGTGATCAGGTGAAACATGACCATTTACACTAAGCCTAGCTAAAGTTTCTTGGGCTTCGGCTGGTTTCTGTTCTCTATCAGGTGTTTGAGCAAACATGGCTTCTTCCTTAAATTCATTCGGCACTAAAATTACATTTGTAACTATTAAACAACGTCACAGGTTTCCATTCTTTGCGCTGCTTTTCACTACCAAGTGCTGTTCGTCGGTCTACTTTCTCTGACTTGATGATGCTTTTCAATCTAGACATAAGTCTTACAACGTCTGTATTTAACTTATCTCAAGCGGCATCAAAGCTAAACCCCTAGAGTTAAGGAATCGTTAAATTCAAAGGATTATTCGGTAGCCAATAAGTTGTTGATCTAGGCCATAAAAATGAATGTTATTACGTAATTTAATTACAGTGAAATTGACCCTGTAAAAAAAATAACACCCATAAACTTAAGAGGGATATTGATAACTAATTACTTATTGATCAAAAGGTTAAAACAACAAGCAAATCAAAAATTGAATGTGCGATTAGATTTGTTCTGTGAAATTCACACTGTGAAATTTCACAATTTAATGAAAGGTTCATCAAAGAAAGCTTGTAAAATTTTACAAGTCAAAAAAGACGGAAAGCATTAAATGCTAAAAAACACACCATTTGCAGTGTATTTTTTAGGCTAAGTTGGTAGGTTCAACGCTAATACTTATTGCTACAACAGTTCAGAAACTAATTCTGCCAGCTGATTAAATGTTTTCACTCTTGAGGAACTAGGGCGCCAAACAAGACCTATGTCACGATATGCTTGCTGGCCCGGTGGATCAATAATGACTAAATTTTGGTTGTTCAATAAACCATGATCGATCGCCATTTGAGGAATGAATGTCGTGCCTAATCCATTCGCTACCATTTGAACCAAAGTATGCAGGCTAGTTGCAGAGAACGGATTAATCTTCTCTTTTTCAGTCAGCTGACAAGCGGAAACGGCATGCTGCGTTAAACAATGCTCTTTCTCTAATAAGAATACGGATTCATTCGGTAAGTCATCATATTGAATTGGAACTCGGATTCCATCCACTTGCTCACGACTGATCACCATACGAAATGGATCTTGCCCTACAACACAACTCTCCATTCCATCAATTTCAACCGGTAGAGCGAGAATCAATACATCGAGTTCGCCATGACGCAAGGCCGCGAGTAAATTAGTGGTCGTGTCCTCGCGTAGCAGTAAGTTGAGTTTAGGGAAGCGAGAGTTAACTTGTTGGACTAAATCACACAAAAGAAAAGGGGCAATGGTGGGGATACACCCCAAACGTAAGCGCCCTTCCATATCTTCACCCTGGCACAAACGACCAAGCTCCACTAAATCTTGCCCTTTCGCCAGTAATTCTCTGCCTTGCTGAACCACTAGTTCGCCAGCGTGAGTGAATACTAGCGGGCTTTTCTTATCTTTTTTTTCATAGAGTGGGCAACCAATCAACTCTTCTAAGTTTTGAATGCCTTTACTCAATGTAGATTGACTAACAAAGCAGCGCTGTGCGGCTTCACTAAAATGTCGAGTTTCATGCAAGGTGACTAAATAATGTAACTGTTTAAGACTTGGCCATTTATTCATAATTCTATAGGTATCGCTGCCGTTTCTAGTGATCGAGTTTATACTTTTGAGTTAATCGCTTTTCTCGATTAACTTAATCTATTTATTTCGCTTTTTTCAATACTACAATCTGTACTATAGTTTGTCTCGTACAAACACGGACCCAAACCAAAACAATAGAGATGGTTTGGAACTATCAGATATTCTAGGAGCAAAAAAATGGTACTAGTTGGTCGTCAAGCCCCTGATTTCACTGCAGCAGCAGTGCTAGGTAATGGTGAAATCGTTGATAATTTCAACTTTGCAGAATTCACTAAAGGTAAGAAAGCGGTTGTTTTCTTCTACCCGCTAGACTTCACTTTCGTTTGCCCATCAGAGCTAATCGCTTTTGACAATCGCCTAGCTGATTTCCAAGCTAAAGGTGCAGAAGTTATCGGTATCTCTATCGATTCACAATTCTCGCACAACGCATGGCGTAACACTGCTGTCGAAGATGGCGGTATCGGTCAAGTTAAATACCCACTAGTTGCAGACGTTAAGCACGAAATCTGTAAAGCTTACGATGTTGAGCACCCAGAAGAAGGCGTTGCTTTCCGTGGTTCTTTCCTAATTGACGAAGATGGCCTAGTACGTCACCAAGTCGTTAACGACCTACCACTAGGCCGTAACATCGACGAAATGCTACGTATGGTTGACGCTCTAAACTTCCACCAAAAACACGGTGAAGTTTGCCCAGCACAATGGGAAGAAGGCAAAGCAGGTATGGATGCATCACCTAAAGGTGTAGCAGCGTTCCTATCTGAGCACGCTGGTGACCTAGCAAAATAAAACCTTTTAATGCCTGCGCTCAAACAGGTAAATGGTTGGACATATAAAGCATAAGCGCAAAGCGCACACCGCCAATCAGTTAAAAGTAAAGTCCTTATTAAAGCCCAGTGCACCGCACTGGGCTTTTTCTATATGATTTTCAGTACCACAAACTCAGTTCATCCGTTCAAATAAGCTCACTCACAGACCAAGTAAATATAATCTCACCTTTTTTTCACAGCTAAACGAGTATAGCAACGCATTTTTTTAGATAAATACAGTCTAAGTAAGCGGTTGTCGTTCACACTTTTTTGGCGTTATCATGAAAATAAGGTGATGGGGTGCCACCACAAGCGCAAGCTTGGAACCGCGAAAATGCTGATGACTCCTACAGAATCGAAAACAGGTATACCTGTTGGGTATGTGGCTGTATCTATACACCCATATTAGAGATCTGTAGTGAACAACCTACCTCCCAACCCCACCTGTTTTCTCAAAACAATATTGATGATTTCCAATAATCTCTGTAAGCAGAGAGTTTATCTGGCGATCTCACACTGGGAAAACACTATGCAATATTCACATGAAATTCTATCAATGTGCCCTATTCAACGTGGCAACTTGCACTCTTCTGCTCCCATTCCTATTGAAGGGGCCATGATCAATCCTAAAGACGTAATTTCGATTTCTGGTCTTAGTCATGGCGTCGGTGCTTGTGCGCCGCAGCAAGGAGCCGCAAAGCTCACTCTCAATGTGAAAAATGGCATTATTGAAGAAGCACTGATCGAAACCATCGGCTGTTCAGGCATGACACAATCTGCAGCAATGGCGGCAGAAATCCTGACAGGAAAAACCATTTTAGAGGCGCTCAATACGGATTTAGTTTGTGATGCCATCAATGTCGCAATGCGAGAAATCTTTTTACAATTCGTCTATGGACGTACGCAATCTGCATTTTCCGAAGGTGGTTTAGAAATCGGTGCCGCACTCGAAGATTTAGGTCAAACACAACGCAGCCAAGTTGGCACCAGTTACGCAACAAAAGCCAAAGGTGTTCGCTATATGGAGCTTGCTGAGGGCTATGTGACCAAACTTGCCCTCGATGAAAATAGTGAAGTCATCGGTTACGAATATCTCAATCTAGGCAAAATGATGAAAGCCCTCAGTGAGGGGATTATTGCCGATCAAGCACTGATAAGTGCGACGGGTACCTATGGACGTTTTGATGAAGCCGTTCAAACCATTAACCCACGCCAACAGTAATTTTTCGACAACATTACTTCGCACTAGTAGAGGAAAAAGATCATGACAACCCAATCCAACGAATCCGTACTCAGCATATTAAATGAAATGAATTTGACCTCCCTTGAGCAAGCCTATCAATATTGCCTCGAGAGAAATATCAATCCTAAAGCCCTAGTTCTCGATACTCAACCTATTGCCTTTGAAAGCGCAGCCGATGCTTACACATTAGGGACTGCCCTTGCTCTTTACCGCAATGCGGAAAACGCAGAACAAGCAGCAAATATTATTGGTGAAGGTCTACAAGCATTTACTAAATCAGGCAGCGTAGCGCAACAGCGTCAAGTCGGCCTTGGTCATGGTGCTCTAGCCGCCCGTTTACTCAATGAAAGCAGTCGTTGCTTCGCTTTTTTGGCTGGCCATGAATCATTTGCCGCCGCAGAAGGGGCGATTAAAATTGCACTAAACGTTAATAAATCTCGTCAAACACCTCTTAAGGTCATCTTAAACGGTTTAGGTAAAGATGCCGCTTATTTAATCTCTCGTATCAATGGTTTTACTTACGTTCGAACCCAATACAATTACGATACTGGTGAATTAGTCGAAGTGGAACGTCGCCGTTTCTCCCAAGGTTTACGCGGTGATATTCTTTGCTATGGCGCAGATGATGTGCGCGAGGGTGTCGCTATCATGCACAAAGAACAGGTTGACGTCAGCATTACCGGTAACTCGACCAACCCAACCCGCTTCCAACACCCTGTTGCTGGTATTTACAAAACGGAACGTATTCGCCAAGGATTACCTTATTTCTCTGTAGCTTCTGGCGGTGGTACGGGCCGAACACTTCATCCTGATAACGTTGCCGCAGGACCGGCCTCTTATGGGATGACCGATACTATGGGTAGAATGCACGCTGATGCCCAATTTGCAGGTAGCTCTTCGGTTCCCGCGCATGTGGCCATGATGGGCTTTATTGGGATGGGTAATAATCCAATGGTAGGGGCTACCGTTGCTCTTGCCGTTGCAGTCAATGAACAACGAACATCATCAACTTGTCATTAAGGTTGAGCCACGAGTAGAACGAATAATAAGTAAAGATGAGTCACCTTGCTCATCTTTACTTATTAGCTGATTAATCATTGATCGTAATTATTTGAACAGCATTTCTCATAAGACAAATGTATCGCTAAAAAGACAAAGCGTATCCGCCGATAGACTTTATCTCTTCTCCCCCTTTTCACTCCTGTATAGTCTCTTTATGATGTCCATAACCAAGTTACTTGGACAGATAGACTTATTTTAATCTCTTGCCTTTGAGCAAGAGAACCAAGACTCAACACATGGAGATCAACTATGGCTTTCTTTTCTCTAGCCTTTGGTACTGCGACTAAAAATCGTGACGGTAAAATCATCGAAGCATTTTTTCCAAACCCAATTGTTAACCCAACAGACGAACTCGTAAATGCACTTGCTGCAGTTGCAGGTTACGAACAAGGCAACCAAGCTATTGAGATCTCTGCAGCGCAAAGCGCAGAACTTGCTACTGCATTCACTGCAAACGGTGATACTGCTAATGCTTCATTCGCATCAAAAGCGGCAGAATCAGCACAACCTCTTATACTAGTTATTCTCGCCACTGATGAGCAACCTCAATCCGTTGCTGAAGGCTTCCTAAAGCTGCAATTGATCTCTAACCGTCTAGTAAAACCACACGGTACTGTGCTTGATGGTATTTTTGGCTTACTGCATAACATCGCATGGACAAACGAAGGTCCTATCGACCTACCAGAACTTGCTGACCGTCAAATCGAAGCTCGTCTTGCAGGTCGTGCTCTGTCTGTCGATTGTGTCGATAAATTCCCTAAAATGGTGGATTACGTGGTACCAACTGGCGTTCGTATCGCAGATACTTCTCGCGTACGTCTTGGTGCACATGTGGGTGAAGGTACGACAGTTATGCATGAGGGTTTCATTAACTTCAACGCGGGTACGACTGGCGTAAGCATGGTTGAAGGTCGTATTTCTGCGGGTGTTGTTGTAGGCAATGGCTCTGATATCGGCGGCGGCGCTTCTATCATGGGTACACTGTCTGGCGGCGGTAAAGTGATCGTTTCTATCGGTGAGAATTCTCTACTTGGTGCCAATGCTGGCCTTGGTTTCCCACTAGGTGACCGCTGTACTGTTGAATCAGGTCTGTATGTCACTGCAGGTTCAAAAGTACGCATGCTAGATTCAACGGGTCAAGAAGTTGAAATTGCAAAAGCACGCGATCTTGCTGGTGTTTCTGATTTACTGTTCCGTCGCAACTCAGTAACAGGTCAGATTGAATGCCTAGCAAACAAATCAGCAGTAGAACTAAACAGTGAGCTGCATAAGAATAACTAATTATATTAGCTTGCTCTTCACGACTAGAGTCCATCACTGTTCTCAATCGTGATGACTATCCCCCGCAATTATCATGATATTTCATCGATACGCGGGGGATTTTTATTTTTTCATCCAAAGAAAGCTGACCTACATCATATCCACAAAGCAAACCCTGCAACGAAAACCAATGACGTGAAAACCATCACACTCTCAATTATCGCTAAAAGATATTATCTTAAAATTTCGTGACCGCGATGTCGGTAATGCCAAGTTTTAGCGGCTGTTCTCTATGCTCTCTATCGAAGACAATAAAAAAAAGTGGGATTTTTATCAAAAACACCACTGGGTGTCACCTGAGTTTACTCTCTCTCCCGTTCTAAAATCATGGGAACGCTGCACGAAACAATGCAGCCCTTACAACTGGTCAAAGCCACACATTGCGTCTGGTTACACCCTTTCTTCTCTGATTAAGCGTAATGAACGTATCATTGGTTGTGCAACAACCGTTGTGGAAGATACTTACGATCTCCTAAAGGGAGAAGAGCTAGTTCTGTTTGTAACAGATGATAATGGCTGTATTTTATTTAGTATCGGTCATGAATCAACGCAACAGGAAATGAATGATCTCGGCTTTAAGATGGGTGGTTTTCTCTCCGAGGGTAAAATTGGAACAAATGCTGTCAGCCTTTGTATTGATGCCCATACCCCTGTAGAAGTGTTTGGTGCTGAGCATTTCAATCGTCACTTACATGACTACGCTGCTGTCGCCGCCCCTGTTTTTGATACTTTCGGTAAACTACGCGGCACGATTTCAATGATCAAGCGCGCTACTCAATACCACAGAGAAAACCTTGTCATCATAACTTCCTGCGCCAAAGAAATTGCCCTGCAATTGCATATCCAAAGCGAACAAGAAAACATGAACCGCTTGTTGTCAGCACATAATGCGACATTAGAGTGTATGGACGATGGCATATTAGCTTGGAACAATGAAAACCGTATCACTATGCTCAACCATCAAGCTGAACGGTTACTCAGCATCGCTACATCAGAGGTTATCGAGAAAGACGTTTTTTCCACAGTTCGCTTTGCACCACTCATTTTAGAAAATATTGAAACTCGCGAAATTGTGCGGCGCCGACAAACCACAGTTGAAGTCAATGGCGTGTTTATTGAAGCAATCATCACTCTTTATCCTTTAAGTGATGGTTCCAATCTGATGTTCATTCACCCAATCGATAAGATCCGTGAATTAGCCCAACAACAAATCGGTGGTAGTGCCAAATATACGTTCGCAACGTTACCGGCAGTCTCTCGAAAAATGAAGCACATCATAACGGTCGCCAAACGAGCTACAAAATCAAAAGCTCCAATACTCATTACCGGAGAAGAGGGAGTCGGGAAAAGTGACTTGGCCATGGCGGTACACAATGAGAGCGATTATAAAAATGGTCCTTTCATTACCCTCAACTGTCGATCAATTAATACCGACCAAATGGTTCGAGATACATTAGGTTATGATGAGGGCCAAGGTTTACCCTCTAAATTTGAATTAGCACACAATGGCACTTTGTATTTAGAAAAAGTCGAATACTTAAGTGCTGAATTGCAATCGGTGATCCTGAAGCTATTAAAAACAGGATTGATTAGTCGCAGTGATAGCCAACGACTCATTCCGGTCAATATTCAGCTCATCACCAGCAGTTGTGCCGATATTAGTATTTACGTAGCTCAACGTTCTTTTGGTCGCCAACTCTACTACGAAATCTCATCCAATGAACTCAACATTCCACCGCTGAGAAAACGAAAAGAAGACATTGAACATATGATGTTCAAGATCATCAATAACTATGAGAAACGCCACAATGTCGTGATTGCGATGGAAAAGGTAGTCATTGACGCGCTCATGAACTTCGCTTGGCTAGGCAATAATTCAGAATTACGTAACCGTATGGAGCGTATACTCCTCAACCGCAGCTCCAACCTAATAAAGATCGAAGATTTACCTGAGGAGATTCGTCACAACTTGGCGGATAGCAGTCAACTTGAAAACCAAGTGATTCTTTCACTTGAAGAAGTGGAGAAGAAAGCGATCATCCAAGCTTGGAGTTTATGTGATGGAAAAGTCCAAGACATGGCAAAAGCGCTGAAAATTAGTCGTACGACGCTGTGGCGGAAAATGAATAAGTACAATCTAAGTGAAATGATTGAGCTCGTTTGAGTACAACTGAAAGATCAAAGGGTCAATTCTGATATCGACCAATAAGAAAGCCCTCGATATTCCTATCGAAGGCTTTTTGATCATCATAAGTCTAAAGCTATAAGCTAGAACGAGAAGCTTAAGCTTGTACGCTTAAATCGACTGTTCGTACTTGTTCTTTTAATGCAGGAAGCACACTGGCACTGGCACTGAACTTACGTAAACCTAATTGCAGAAGTAAATCTGTCGCCTTAGTATCACCGGCCATTTCGCCGCACATACTGACTGGAATTCCCGCTTTATTTCCTGCAATACACGTTATTTCAATCGCTCGAATAACGGCAGGTTCAAAGTAGTTCACCAATTCTGCAACCGCTGTGTTACCGCGATCGGCAGCCATAACATATTGTGTTAAATCATTGGTACCAATAGAGAAAAAGTCGACTTCTTGCGCGAGTGCATCTGCATTCAAGACCGCAGCAGGGACTTCAATCATAATTCCCACAGGCAAATCTAATGACTGAATACCCAAAACTTTAGCTTCACGCGCAATCAGAGCTTTCACTCGTCGAACTTCTTCCACCATTGCGATCATTGGGATCATCAATTGAATATTACTTTGCTCTTGATGTGCTCTTAGTACCGCTCGAATCTGAGTAACGAATAACTCTTCATGTTGCAAACATAAACGCACGCCACGCAAACCAAGGAACGGGTTTTCCTCTTCAGGCATAGGGTAAGCCGCTAACGGTTTATCCCCACCGACGTCAAGACTGCGAATCGTGAGCGGTTTGTCTCCAAAAGCGTTAGCAATATCTCGGTATACCGTATATTGCTCATCTTCACTTGGTAGCTCATCACTAGTTTGGAACAAGAACTCCGTGCGGAATAAACCGACACCTTCCGCGCCATTTTGCAGTGCAAAACTAACATCTTCAGGGCCACCAATATTGGCGAGAACTTGAATTTCTGTTCCATCACAAGTGATGGCTTGCTGTTGAGCACTTTGCTGCGCAACTTGCTGCGCTTCTAGCCATTCACTGCGTTTTTGTTCTAGCTCAGCTTCAACTTCAGCCGACGGCGCAAACCATAATAAACCGCTAAAACCATCAACTGTGATTACTTGACCTGGCTTCACCTGATCCAAACAACCTTGAACTTTCACAATCGCAGGAATACCCATTGCACGAGCAAGAATAGCACTGTGAGAAGTTTTACCACCCTCACTTAAACAAATCGCTAAAACTTTGTTTTTATCTAAACCAGCCACATCAGATGGCATAAGATCTCGTGCTAACAAAATACTTGGCTGAGAAATTTCTACTGCGGCTGGCTTCTCACCCGTCATTTGAATCATCACTTGACGAGCAATATCAAATACATCCGCTTCACGTTCGCGCATATACACGCTGTCAGCATTGCGGTAATCCGTCGCTAGAGTATTAACCGTGTCCATCCATGCTTGTTCAGCAATCGCGCCTTGTTTAATACCCTCGACAATCGCTTGCCACCACTCTGGGTCAGACAGCATCATCAAATGAGCTTGGAAAATGTCACCATGAGGCAGTTTAGCTTGCGCACTCAGGTGTAATTTTACCAATTCAATCGCTTGCTGAATTCGTGTAATTTCAGCACTTTCTGCTTCAAATTCACGAACTGGAATAGCCGGCATTTCTTGAGCAAACAACACAGCAGGCGCTGAAACAATGCCGCCATTAACGCTTAATCCAGCAATCGCACCTGAAATCCCATGAGCTTCAACTAGCTCTTGCATCGACTCTTGTACATCTTCAGCTTCTTCTTGCACACCTAAGCGAACGGCATCCGCTTCACCGAAATGATCATTCGCCAATTGTGCAAATGCATTAACGGCTGCTTGAGCATCACTACCACTGGCGTAGAAACATACCGAATCTCCGCATCGAACACCCAGTTTGGCGATATTATTCAAGCTTTTAGCGCTAACGCGTTGTTCGCCTTTCTCTAGCCACATATCACAATTAAACGTCGCTAATTGGCCAACAATCGCCGCCGCCGGACGCGCGTGAATACCATGTGGGTTTTGAACATGCCATGTAAAATCAAGTGCATTTTGAAGCGATGACGCATCCATATGAGGCTGGCTCGCATGATTTTCGTCATCACTCATTTCGCCTAAATGTTCACGTTTAACATCTAAAGCACTACGTGCTTCTGCAATGACAGCTTCGATTGGCAGACCAGCCGCTGCCGCAACTGATGCTGCCATCGTACCTTCAACAATTGGCGCTGCGATAAGGGCAATTTTGTCGCGCATCTCGTCGTCGAGTAGCTCAAGAGCCATTTCAGTACTAAGTAATGCACTGCCCAAATCCATCAATACAACGGCGCCTTGCTCATCACACACTTCTTCAAGCGCAGCCATGACCGCAATCGCATCAGTACCAATTGGGTTTTCTGGATCATCAATACCCGCGGCAATCGCTAGATTGACTTTACCCTGCGTCATTTGGATGGCCAATTCGGCCACCCCTTCAGCTAAACGACGACTGTGAGAAACAACAACAATCCCAACCATTTTTAGCTTCCTGTAACTGCCTGACGTAGAGCTTTAATCATCATAAGAGAAGATGTCGCACCTGGGTCTTGGTGACCAATACTGCGTTCGCCAAGGTAGCTTGCGCGGCCTTTTTTCGCTTGCATCTCAATTGTTGAAACCGCACTTTTCTCTGCAATATCAACCATTTCATCCATCAAGTAATCAGGACTTACACCTTGTTCTAATGATGTTTTCATTGATGCTAGTACTGGCAACCAAACATCACACATGGTTTTATCACCCGCTTGTGCTTTACCGCGAGAAACCACGCCATCGACGCCACTTTTCAGGCCATCGATTAACTCTTCAAAAGAAAGTTGCTCACGAGTACCTAATGCTGCTGCTGTTCGGATAAATAGCGTGCCGTACAAAGGACCACTTGCCCCACCAACGCTCGAAAGTAACGTCATACCTGTCGTTTTGAAAATATTGCCGATAGGCTGCTTATCTTCTTTACTTGGCATTTTTTCAACGACTTTCTTAAAGCCACGGTTCATGTTCAAGCCATGGTCTGCATCACCGATATCACGGTCAAGATCGGTTAGATAATCTTGGTTTTCTTCATAAGCCTGAGCACACAGTTCAAGCCAGTTTAGGATATGTTGTTGTTCAATTTGCATTTGTCGTCCCCCGTATTACCACTTGATTGCTGCTGTATCTACTGGTGCGTCAAACAGTTCAATCATTTCTGCGTCTGCTTTCAGTAGAGTGATTGATACGCCTTCCATATTCAAAGACGTGCAGTAGTTACCCACCATGTTACGTGCGATACGGTAACCTGAGTTTTGGCAGTTCTCAGCCAAGCGACGGTAAACGCCATACAGCTCTGATTCTGGAGTCGCACCTAGACCATTTACGATCACGATGTAGTCGTTGTCAGCAGAAAAATCTTCAATAGTTGATTCCACTTCATCCCACATGCTTTCTTCACGGTTCCAAATACGCAAAGTACGAGTGTATGAAATGTTTTCGATGAGCTCAGCAAACATGCGGTCAACAAGTTCATCAGCACCAGTATATTTAGTACGCTCAATGCCTGGTTCACCATGAATACCAACACCAAACTCCACTTCATCATCTGCAAGAATGAACGAAGGCTTACCTGCAGCTGGAACCACACATGCACTCAAAGCAACACCGAATGAACGGCAGTTATTATTGATGCGACGAGCTAGCTCTTCACATTTTTCTAGTGAGTAACCTTTTTGCGCTGCTGCGCCGACAATTTTTTCAACTAAAACGGTACCAGCAACACCGCGACGTCCTGCTGTGTATAGGCTATCTTTTACTGCAACATCATCATCAATAAGAACAGAGCCGACTTTAATGCCATCAGCATCAAGCAGTTCTACTGCTGTTTCAAAATTCAACACATCGCCGGTGTAGTTTTTAATGAAGAACAGAACGCCTTCACCACTGTTGACCTGATTGCCACACTCGTACATTTGGTCTGGTGTTGGTGAAGTGAAAACCTCCCCTGGGCAAGCACCTGTTAACATGCCTTTACCAATAAAACCTGCGTGAAGTGGTTCATGTCCACAACCGCCACCAGAAACTAAGGCAACTTGTCCTGGCGTTTCTTCATGCCACATATAGCGAGGTTCATAGCTAACTTTAAGCTCTGGACGAGACATCGCTAAGCCTTCCATTTGCTGTTTTACAACGTCTTCAACATTATTAATTAATTTTTTCATCGTTCAGATCTCTGTAATTTAAAATCCATAATCGTAGGGCTGAGGTCATATTATGTTGACTCTTCGCCTGCTCAATAAATTTTTTTCAGCGTTCCATTTTGAAACAAAACAACCACCAACAACGTTTCAAAATGGAACATTAATTCCCACCTAAAACCCGAATAGTGATCGGTATTAACAAAATGGGCTATAGCCATTCTCGCAACCTTCACGCTTTGATACCGCCATCAAATATCAGGGGTTTTTATCCGCTTTTTTCTTCACCATTCCTCCCTCGCCTATTTAGGATGGCTTTAACGGTGAAACACAACAAACTCTACTAAAAGGTCTGAATGCATCATGGATAAAATCATTATTAGCCCAAGTAAATATGTACAAGGTGAAAACGTTCTAGGCTCAATCGCGAGCTACGTAAAAACCTTAGGTCTAAACCCTTTAGCGATTGCTGACGAGTTTGTAACTGGCCTAGTAGGCACAACAGTTAAAGAGAGTTTTGCAAAAGAAGAAATGCCTTTGGCGATGGATGTTTTTAACGGTGAATGTTCTCGCGTTGAAATTGATCGCCTAACCGATATTTGTGCAACTCAAAAAAATGACGTCATCATCGGTATCGGCGGTGGTAAAACATTAGATACAGCTAAGTCTGTCGCTTTCTACACTAAAATTCCTGTTGTTGTGGTACCAACTATCGCCTCAACTGATGCTCCAACTTCAGCATTAGCTGTAATCTACACTCCTGAAGGTGAGTTCGCTGAATACCTACTATTCCCTAAAAACCCAGATATGGTCATCATGGATACCGCTGTAATCGCGAAAGCACCAGTTCGTCTATTGGTTGCGGGTATGGGTGATGCGCTATCTACTTACTTTGAAGCTCGTGCAAACATGACTTCTGGTAAAGCAACAATGGCTGGCGGTGCACCTACGCGCTCAGCTCAAGCATTAGCGAAACTATGTTACGAAACACTGCTTGAAGATGGCCTAAAAGCAAAAATTGCAGTTGAAAATGGTGTGAGCTCTAAAGCGGTAGAAAATATTATTGAAGCAAACACTTATCTAAGTGGTATCGGTTTTGAAAGTAGTGGTCTTGCTGGTGCTCACGCGATCCATAACGGTCTAACTAAGCTTGAAGAGTGTCACCACCTTTACCATGGTGAGAAAGTAGCATTTGGTACATTAGTTCAATTGGTACTAGAAAACGCATCTCTTGAAGAAATCAATACTGTACTCGGTTTCTGCCGCTCAGTTGGCCTGCCAACTAACCTATTTGCAATGGGCGTGAAAGAACTGAACCACGAAAAACTTTATGAAGTTGCTCTTGGTGCTACAGCGGAAGGCGAAACTATCCATAACATGCCATTCCCAGTAACAGCAGACAATGTCTACGCAGCGATTTTAACTGCACACCAATTAGGTCAATAATTTCTTAAATTGAATCAAAGGCAAGCATTGGCTTGCCTTTTTTTATGTTTCTTATTCCCCGCTCGTTAATAAAGCTCAACGACTAATACTGCCTTTTTCTCACCCAATGAGCGAAAAGAACATAACGGTAATAAAACAACAAAACAAATATTGATTAAGCTCACAATGCTGATTAAAATTGAGACCAACATCACTATTAATTATTACTTTTTAGTCAGCTTTGGGGTTATTAATGAACAATTCATCAACTGCATCTACACAACCTTTATTTCAAGAAACCAAAATAACCAAACCATCTTGGGTTTCTGAAGCGCTCTCTTTTGCCAAAATGATCGCATTCATGACAGTGACTGTACTTGTTCTTGCATTGCTGTGGGTTTAGTTTCATCAACTCAATTAAACCCTGACGAAAAACGAAACTATCTATATAAAGCTGTCACAAAGTGGCTTCTGCATTAGAAGCCTACACCAAATACCTACACTTATTAGAAATGCTCATCGCCACTCATTCCTGAGTAATAAAGACTACGTATTTACCGTACGAATAAGTTAAAATGCTCGCCTCAATGACTTTCGAAATTCGCTTGTCGCCTTTAATCTATTCCCGATAAATAATAATGAAAGCAAAGTACCTTTTACTTCTTCTGTTGCTTGGCGGCTGCTCCACTGCGCCTCAACAACCTTGCATATGTAGCAATCCGTTACCTCCTGTGACAACAGCCCCTGTCAATCCAAACAACGATAAAGAAAGCGTTAATCAACTGCTGGCTTATATTGCTCAAGTGGCAAAAGACCGCTGGGGAGAAGATGACTTTGTTGAAGCGGGTAAACACCGATACGTAAAATATCTTGATGGTTATACCACTCGTGCTCATATCGACTTTGAAGCGGGTAAGATTTATGTATCGACAATCTCTCAATATCAACCTGAACATAAACTACAAAAAGCGATTGTTCAGACGCTTTTAATGCCAGCAGATCCTGCTAACGCTGAACTCTTTAGTGATAAAGAAGCAATAATAAAAGGTAAACCATTCTTGCTGGGTCAAGTTGTTGATCACGAGGGTAAACCGATTGAATGGGAATGGCGTGCTAATCGCTACGCTGATTACCTAATGGCGAATAAGTTACAATCGAAAAGCATCAAACGTGGCAACGCCTACTACGTGGAAATCACCATGGTGAAAGATCACCTAGAGCAACGTGAATACCAATATGCAGGGCTTATCCGTGATGCGGCTCAACGTTACGGATTATCGGAAGATTTGATCTATTCCATCATCAAAACAGAAAGTAGCTTTAACCCTTACGCAGTTAGCCATGCTGGAGCTTATGGTTTGATGCAGGTTATTCCAAAAACTGCCGGTGCAGATGTATTTAACCTAGTAAAGAAAAAGCCTGGAATTCCAACCAAGGAATACTTATTTGATCCGGCGAGCAACATTGATACAGGCGCTGCTTATTTTTATATATTGAAAAATCGCTATCTAAAAGATGTTAAGCATCCGACATCAATGCACTTTAGTATGATTTCAGCATATAACGGCGGAACTGGTGGTGTGTTATCAACATTTGATAGCGATCGTAAGCGAGCAATGGTCAAGCTAAACAATCTGTCGCCAAATCAAGTGTACGATGCATTAACAACGAAGCACCCTAAAGGGGAAGCTCGTCGCTATTTGCAAAAAGTACTCTACTTCCAGAAAGATTTTAGTGAAGGGAAACTGTAGTCGTTAGCTTATTACGATTCTCTCGTAAGCACTGGCTTATTTGCATAAAAAAGGCTTGGGATTCCCAAGCCTTTTTGCATCTAATTTTTTCCCGTCCTAACGTGTATTAATTTAAATCAAATGATCACATCTCATCCATCAACCGGGATGTCCATCAGCGCGCGGTGTCATCAACATATAACCAAATTTCATCACAAACAAACCGAATGCAAGAATCCAAAGCGCTCCACTGATATTAATAAACATCAGTAAATATTCAGGCCATAATGCGACACCAATACCTCGAACGACCGCTGAAATAATAATTGCTGCAAAAGCAATTCCCATCGTCGGCCCCTGATAGATATTTCGCCCAGTATGCCCCATGGTGACACGAGAGATCATAGCTAAAACCAAACCACCCAGTCCGCCAATAGCAAAGAGATGCAACATATTGTGTGTTGCAAATGGATTATCCCATAAGCCTCGAATCAACAGACTAGCTGGGATGCACAAATAACTCAGATGAAGAGACCACACCAACGGCTCTGACAAAGTACGCCAAGGCTTCCAACGTAACAAACGAACAAGCTGCGCAATCCCGGCGAAGATCATCAACGGCTGACCGATTTCAGAAAACGTAATCGGGAAAAAACTTAGCAAAAATAAGCCGACTAAAGGAAGATTCGCAGCCCATTCTAACCACGCCATAGGCTGCGCTTTTTCAAAGTTAAATCGACGAGCCGTAAAAAATGGAATGACTCGACCTCCCATGACTGAGAGTAATAACGTAAACCACCATAACATCGCCTGCCAAACTGCTGATGACGTAAACGGTGGCATACCTTTTATCGTCGCATAACTGGCAAAGTTAGCCACGATTGCTAATACAAATAATGGAATAAAAAAGAGATTTCTCCACCCTTTCGCTCGAATCACGCGCCAGCCAATCTCATAAGCAGTTAAAGCAAGAAATAACGCTTCAATACTAGAGATAATCCAAAGCGGTGTCTCAGTCCAAAATAACAACCTCGGCAACATCCATAGGGCCACGAGCATAGCTAATCGATATTGCTTCGTCCCATTCACTCCCGTCCAATTTTGAACAGCCGTAAGAACAAAACCCACTACAATTGCCATCGCAAAACCAAACAACATTTCGTGCACATGCCACCACAATGCTGGAACATGTAATTGCGGTGGTTGTCCTGTTTGGAACATCCATACCCACATCGCAATCGCAAAAATTGCGTAGACGGAACCGAGTAAGAAGAAAGGACGAAATCCGAGTCTAAGCACGGCAGGAATGGCTTCTTCCACTTTTTTATCTGTTATATTGAGCAAAACGTAACTCTCCCATAGAATTCTATGTAAGCGTAGAGCATATTTCGTTCCAACTTTTAAAGTTATTTAAATCAATATGTTAAGTTTAGTTATGGATGATAAGAAGTCATTTAGACCTATTACATATAGGTCACTTTGACTCTTTGAGGTCTTTTTAACTAAAGATATTTATTCGTTCTATTGTTATACAGTCATAAATATCATGGCATTCAACACGATACTCACCAAAATAGTTGAGGCCGTGAATCGTAATCTAAACTCAATCAAAGCACTGCGAGAGGAAAATAATGGCAATCTATATTTTTGGTTATGGCAGTTTAATGAACTCCGCTTCTCGCCAACTTACCGGTCAAACATCAGCAGCAGTTCCTAGTATTATCCACGGCTTTCGTCGCTCTTGGGGGAAGATTGATGATAGTTATAGCTTATCTCCTCTTGTTGTTGCTCGAGGTGATGGCCTAGTCAATGGTGTCTTACTCAAAGTTGATCAAAAAGAGTTGATCGAGTTTGACCGCAGAGAACGTGGCTATCATAGAGTTGCCGTCATGACAAAACAGATCGAATCACAGCTCATGATTCAAGATGAAGATGAGGTTTGGGTATACATCAAAAATGATGCTGTACCTCCGTGTGAATTGAGTCCAATTATGCAAACTTATGTCGATACCGTCATAGCGGGATGTTTAGAAATTTCCGAACAGTTCGCTCTCCAGTTCGTCGAACATACCATCGGCTGGCATCACCCATTAGAAAATGATCGTCATGCACCAAAGTATGGCAACCTTGCCGGTGTAACGACTGAGCATCATTCTGCCATTGACCGACTTGTCGCTCCAGTCATCACCAAGTTATAGCTCTCATACCCCCTCATTTTACACTTTCATATTCTCTATCAATTCAAATAAATGGGCAGAAAACAAACAGCTGCCCTTTTATCACTCAATAAGAAAAAGTGTTATACAGATCACATATTGTCTATATAATACGCGACCAACAAACCACCAGCTTTTGTCCTTTTTTTACTCACCTTGGTTGTTTGTTCCCGTACTAACTTCTTTGAGCATCAAACCATGGCATCGCACAATTCAGATCTAGATAAACGCATGAGCATAGTGGCATTAACTTGGCCGCTATTTGTAGAAATAATGCTTCGTACTGCACTAAATACCAGTGACGTATTTATGCTCAGTGGCTATTCAGACAAAGCGGTATCCGCTGTTGGCGTCATTTCACAACTCTCCTTTTTCCTGATCATTATTTCCACTATGGTCAGCAGTGGTACGGGTATCTTAATCGCACAATATAATGGTTCAGGTCGCGCTCAAGATTCAGCGCACGTTGCGATTGCCAGCCTAATCATGTCCGTAATGGTCGGTGCCTTTCTTAGCGTTTTCTCAGTAGTTGCTGCCTATCAGTTTCTCCCATTTTATGGGCTCGAAACTCAGGTTGAACAATATGCTCAGGAGTACCTAGTGATCAGTGGGGCGATGACGTTTAACATAACCATCGGTATCGTACTGACGACTATTTTGCGCAGCCATGGCTTTTCACGTTCACCAATGGTCATTAACTTAATTTCAGGGGTGATTAACATCACCGGTAACTACATCGCTTTATACCAACCATTTGGTATTCCAGTTTTTGGTGTTGCAGGCGTGGCGGTAGCGACAGTCACCAGCCAAGTTATTGGTACGCTACTACTTTGGGTGAAGATTCGAAAAACAACAATTGAATTACCGTTTGGAGAGTGGCGAATCATTCCAAGCACTATTTATAAGCGTATTGTTCGTATCGGTGTAATGAATGCCGGAGAAGCTCTCTCCTACAATGTTGCGCAGATCGTTATCATCTACTTTGTGGTGCAAATGGGAACCGCTTCCTTAGCTGCTTATACTTACGCACAAAATATTGCCCGCTTGTCATTTGCTTTTGCATTGGCCGTGGGTCAAGGCAGCCAAATTCAGACCGGCTATTTTATTGGTAGAGGTTGGATAGACTCAATTTTGAAGCGAGTACAACGCTATTTCGTTGTCGGTTTTATTGTTTCAACATCAGTCACCGTGCTCATTTACTTACTTCGAGACAGCATCATTCCTCTGTTCACGAAAGAACCGGAAATCGCAGCACTCACAGCTAGCCTTATCGCCGGCTCAATTTTGCTTGAATCAGGACGCGTATTTAATTTAATTTTTATCTCCGCGCTCAAGGCCGCTGGTGATATTAAATTTCCAGTTCAGATGGGAATCTTAAGTATGTGGGGACTGGGAGTATGTTTAAGCTACCTATTTGGTGTTCATTGGGGATATGGAGCCTTGGGTGCTTGGCTTGCTATTGCTATGGATGAATGGTTCCGAGGTATCGTTATGGCCTATCGCTGGCGTAGTAAAAAATGGACTCGTTACCAACTAACTTAAAACAAGCCTTTTTTAGGGCGGTAGCTATAAAGTGCTATCGCCTATTTAACCCCATCAACCTCTCATTTGATTCCGAAAATTGACTAATCAGGCGTACTATTAATTACTTGCTCAACTACTTCTCGTAACCAGATATTTTTATCTTCATTGCTGCGACTGGTATGCCAGAGCATAGCGATATCAAAATCAGGCACAATTACTGGTGGTTGAATCGCTATTAACTGATCATCAAACCCCTCAGCTAATGCCATTTTTTCAGGCACAATCGCTATCAAACGGCGGCTTTTTAATAAGTTTCGCACCGTCAAAAAATTACGTGATGCCACGGTTACTTTGCGCTTTAAGCCATGCTCTGCAAGCTTTTTGTCTACTTGTGTCATTAAGCTCCCATCAGGGCTAACCAAGGCTTGTTCTATATCAGCAAACTGCGCTAAAGAAAGAGGTGTGTATTCCTCTGTTACCCACGAGCGGTCACATAAACAAACATGCTTTTCGGTATAAAGAAACTGGCTATCAAAGTTATCATCCAGCACTGGCATACTGCCAATCAACACATCCAACTTTTCTTGCTCGGTTACAGCGATATAGTTACTACGGTTGACGTTGATAAAACTGATTTGAGCATCCGGCGCACGTTGTCTAATCTCATCATAAAGCATCGGCGCAAAAATAAACTCAGCGTAATCAGTTAAACCAATACGGCATACCCCTGTATATTTACTTGGTTCAAACACCGATTTAGTCAGTAAATTGGTCGCGATAGAATCCAATAAAGAATGAACAGTGGGAGCAATATGATGAGCATGCTCAGTAGGTTCCATCCTATGCCCTTTACGTTCAAACAGAGCATCATCAAGTAAAAGACGTAAACGCGCTAGGCTGTGGCTCATTGCTGATTGACTCACAAACGCTTTATCAGCCGCAATGCTCACACTCCGGTATCGGTACAAATAGGAAAAAGAGACAAGTAGGTTTAAATCTACATTTCGCCACGACACGTCTTCTGCCATTTTTTCACCCATATCACACTCATCCCATTTAATTCATAGATAAGATTAAAATTATCAATTTGAATCATTCTAGTGCATTTCATACAGTAACGGCAGTTCTTAACTATTCGTAATGGCTCTACATGTTCAACATTTTTAAAACTTTCTTTTGGTTAGGCTGGATCAGCTTTGGTGGGCCAGCGGCTCATATCGGTTATTTCCGTCAAACATTCGTCGAAAAACTAAAATGGTTGGACGATAGTGATTACGCACAGATTGTCGCGCTGAGCCAATTTTTACCAGGCCCAGGCTCAAGCCAAGTCGGATTTGCCGTTGGTTATAAACGAGGCGGATTACTCGGCGCTTGCGCGGCTTTCCTTGGCTTTACACTACCTTCCATCTTAATCATGCTGGCTCTGGCAATCGTCAGTAGCCAAATCACTGAAACTGAATTATTCCAAAATATTGTTCATGGTTTGAAACTACTCGCGGTGGTTGTCGTTGCAGACGCAATTTTAGGAATGTATAAAAATTTCTGTAAAGAGAAGATCTCTATCAGTTTATGCCTGGTTACTGCGGTTGCTCTACTGGTATTACCGAGTATCGGGACACAAATGGTTGTGCTTGCCATTGCTGCATGTATCGGTGCTCGATTGCTACGAGGAGAAGATGCCAGAGACAATGCCCCCTTTAAACCTAGCATCATGCCATTGGTTTTATTTGCTGTGTTACTACTTGGTATGCCTCTGATTGCTAGTCATTTCCCATTGTTAGCCTTGTTCAACGACTTCTTCCAAGCTGGTAGTTTGGTATTTGGTGGCGGTCATGTCGTTCTACCGTTATTGCAAAACATTGTGGGCGACCAACTTAGTCAGGATGCATTCTTAACTGGGTACGCCGCAGCGCAAGCGGTTCCGGGGCCAATGTTTACTTTTGCTACTTATATTGGTTATGAGTTGCTGCCGCAAACGCCGATTCTTGGAGCATTAGTTGCGACCATCGCCGTGTTTTTACCCGGCTTCCTGTTACTTCTTGGTGTGCTAAAGAATTGGCAATCTTTAGCTCAAAAACCAATGATTTCAGGTGCGGTTAGTGGTGTAAATGCCGCCGTAGTCGGATTATTGATTTCAGCGCTTTACCAACCTGTCTTTACTAGTGCGGTATATCAGCCATTGGATTTTGCATTGATTCTAGTGGGCTTTTACCTACTTAAACAATTGAAGCTGCCTATCATCTGGATGGTTATTTTCTTTATGACAGCTGGCGTTATCAGCGGTTTATAAACAAAAAAGAGACGCTAATCGCGTCTCTTTTTTATTTACACAGGGTTCCAGTTTTTGAGTTTAATGAGCCCCGAACACACGCCTACAGAACACGTTTCACGACCAACTATTTTCCACCGATATGGGTATGGTCATTATCCATCTCCCTGCATCCCCAAGGATTTGTATCCATCATTTTCATACCTCTTAAGTATAGAGTTCTGTTAGCACGCTCACTGATATGAATAAAAATACAACAACATAGATTCCCGAGTTTGAAAAACATGTTATTATTTAACAAATACATAACAAACAACAATAATAATCCTGATTACTAGGTCAATAACATGGAGTTAGAGAATGATTACACCTAACGAGTTAAATCAACCGACCTGCGCTCTCCCGCCACCAAATGAAATGATTTTAAAGTGGGCTAAGGAACGCCCCAATGAAATCTATCTAAAGCAGATTATCAATCGACAATTTGTCGAGTTCACTTACGCTGAAGTGGCCGAACAAGCACTGTCACTAGTCACGGCACTAAGAGAGCTTGGTCTACAACCAAGAGACAAAGTTGCCTTAGTATCCAAAAACTGTGCTGAATGGTTTATTTGTGACTTGGCTATGATGCTAGGTGACTTTATCAGTGTGCCTATTTTTCCTACGGCTGGCGCCGACACGATTGAATATTGTGTTACCCATAGTGAAAGTAAAGCTATCATAGCCGGGAAACTAGATGATCCGATCGCAACTCAACAAGTCATTGATAACCAGCCTCAACTGGTGAGTATTTCATTACCTTATTTGACCGCACCAAAATGTCAGCACGAGTTCACCTCGCTAGTCAAAAATTCTGAACCGAGTCAAGAACGTCCTCAACATTACGATGATAAGCTGATGTCCATTGTGTATACATCAGGGACATCAGGGTTACCGAAAGGAGCCATGCTAACTTTTGGCGCATTTAATTGGTCGGTACAGCAACTCATTAACCATATTGGTATTCAAGAGCAAGACCGTCTCTTCTCTTATCTACCACTGGCGCACATCACTGAGCGTGTTTATATTTTTGGCACATCCGTGATGGGAGGAGTAGAAACGGCGTTCCCAGAATCTTTGGATACTTTTATCGAAGATGTGAAAATGCAGCGCCCAACGTTGTTTATTTCAGTTCCTCGTTTGTGGACACTATTTCAACAACGTATTCAAGACAAACTGCCACAGAAAAAACTCAACTTTTTACTCAAGATTCCATTCGTTAATTCGTTGATTAAGAAGAAACTAGCAGATGGCCTAGGGTTAGATCAAGCTCGAGTGCTTGGCTGCGGATCTGCTCCAGTCTCTCCTGCACTATTAAAGTGGTATCACAGCGTTGGCCTCAATATAACTGAAGCTTGGGGGATGACTGAATCATTTGCCTATAGCACCATTAACTATCCGTTTCGTGCCGATAAAATAGGCTCTGTTGGTAATGCAGGTCCGGGAATAGAACTTCTAATCGCCCCTGATGAAGAGATTATGGTTCGAGGGCAAGGCCTTTTCTCTGGGTACTATAAAAATGATATTGCGACTCAAGAATCTTTCGATAGTGATGGCTGGCTGCATACTGGCGATATCGGCTCAATTGACAGTGATGGCTACTTAACCATCCAAGGACGTAAAAAAGATACATTTAAAACGGCCAAAGGTAAGTTTGTTGCCCCTGTTCCTATTGAGAAAAAACTATTTGAATACAGCCGTGTTGAAATGATGTGTTTGATTGGCTTGGGGCTACCGGGACCTATCCTTTTAGTGGTCCCTCATGACTTCCCTGACTTCGATCACGACCGTTATACACGCACCACTGAGCGTGTCATTGCGCGAATGAACAAAGACTTAGCATCACATGAGCGTATTAAAGGTGTTCTTATGATTAAGGACCCTTGGAGCATAGAAAATGGCGTGCTCACACCAACCCTGAAAATCAAACGTCATGTATTAGAACAACGATACCATGATATTGGCCATAACTGGCCTAAAGACAAATTAGTGGTTTGGGAGGAATAATAACTCCTAACTAAACGATTGAAGTCACAGGCTGATGACAAGCAAATAAATCGACGACTTCAAATGGGCGGTGTTTCGCGATAAGGGATTTTTCTCGATCCCTTATCGCTATTTCAATATGAGAACCTAGCCATAATCATCGAAACTGTTGTTTTACCCTTAGTTAACCTTAAGCTATCAGATTGAGCTATCCATCATAAGCCAACCTTATTCTTTTAGTAATTCGTTCAATACTAGTTTTCACACTCTAGCCCAATATCCTGAAGTAAATATCGATTTAAATATGGTAACTGTTGCGGCGTTTTAACGGATTTATTTTGATAAAACCTCCATGTAAATACCCGTTGGAATAAACTAATCTCGATACTAAATCGCAAATGAGCCCTCATTACGCTCTCCTCCCTAGTTGCACTTTTTTTCTATATGTCTTTATTATGTTCAGTCAATGAACAAGAATTGAACCATTATTTATTCGGCGCTGTATAAGTAGAGATTATGGATAATAGATTACGTCACCTCGCTGGTCTGAGGTATTTTGAAGCTGCAGCAAGGAAAAAAAGTTACAGTAAAGCGGCTGAAGAGCTATTTGTCAGCCAAGCTGCGGTTAGTCAGAAAATCCGCCAACTGGAGCAAGAACTGGATTGTAAACTCTTTGTTCGACAAGGCAGGGATATGCAGTTAACACCGAGCGGTCAAATGCTATTTCAGCAAGTTTCTCTCGGTTTTAATGAGGTAATAAAAGGGCTTAACCATATTCAATCAGAACCCATTGATGGTCTGCTGAAAGTCAGTGCTCCCCCTTCTTTCGCTTCTCGGTGGTTACTTCCTAGGTTATGGAAATTTTCAATGCAATATCCCAATATTCCAATTCAGGTCGATACGACATGTAAGGAGATCAGGCTTAACAATGGGGAAATGGACGTAGCAATTTGGCAAAGTGACACCATGGAAACCAAAGGTGGACTTAATATAGAGTTGTTATTTTCAGAGCCGCTCTACCCATTTTGCTCACCGCTTTTAGCTAACTCATTAAAGCTTACTAGGCCAGAACAGCTATTAGAGTGTTGGCTTATTCACTTCAAATGTGAATCTTTTTCTTGGCAAGATTGGTTTACTCAATCAGGTATATCTATGAACAAAGAGTCCGTTAAGTGGATGGAAGTCGAAACCTTTGACTTAGCAATGAGCGCGGTAATGGCTGGGCATGGAGCATGCTTAGCAACAGATAGTCTAGCTAATGACTTTACCCAAAGAAGCATGTTAGTAAAACCGTTTGATCTGGCTATGCAGCCAGGAATCAGTTTCCACCTACTCACTGAACCCAGCTCTCCGCGACAAGTCCGAATCAAAGCATTCACTCAGTGGCTAAAGACAGAGATCGATTGTCACCAGGAGACTTTGCTACCAAAACGTTCATAATACAGAAAGTTAATCTAATCATTCTGATGAAATAAACCCGTTTAATGGAATCATTAGAATACAAAAAGCCCCACTCGCTTTCGCTCATGGGGCTTTTTTCGTTATAGAGTTAACTTAAAGAATTACTTCTTCTCGTTACGCTCTTTAACTTCAGCAATTACTTGCTCAGCTACGTTGTTTGGACATGGTGCGTAACGTGCGAATTCCATAGAGAATTGGCCACGACCAGATGTCATTGTACGTAGAGTACCGATGTAACCAAACATTTCTGAAAGTGGTACGTCAGCTTTGATACGAACGCCAGTTAGACCAGCCATTTGGTCTTTGATCATGCCACGACGACGGTTAAGGTCACCGATTACATCACCAACGTGATCTTCTGGGCTGAATACGTCTACAGCCATGATTGGCTCTAGAAGTTGTGCACCAGCTTTAGGCATAGATTGACGGAATGCGCCTTTCGCTGCGATTTCAAATGCGATTGCAGATGAATCGACTGCGTGGAAGCCACCGTCAAGTAGTTCTACTTCAACGTCTAGAGTAGGGAAGCCAGCTAGTACGCCGTTTTCCATCATGCTAGCGAAGCCTTTTTCTACTGCAGGCCAGAATTCTTTAGGTACGTTACCGCCAACAACTGAAGACTTAAACGTGAAGCCTGAGTTTGGCTCACCTGGTTTAACACGGTAATCGATCTTACCGAACTGACCAGAACCACCAGACTGTTTCTTATGCGTGTAGCTATCTTCAACTTCTTTAGTGATAGTTTCACGGTAAGCAACCTGTGGTTTACCAACAGCCAAGTCAACACCGTAAGTACGCTTAAGGATGTCTACTTTGATGTCTAGGTGAAGTTCGCCCATACCTTTAAGGATAGTTTCGCCTGAATCTTCGTCAGTCTCAACTTGGAACGTTGGATCTTCTGCAACCATTTTACCGATCGCGATACCCATTTTCTCAGAACCGCCTTTATCTTTTGGCGTTACAGCAATTGAGATTACTGGTTCTGGGAAGATCATTGGCTCAAGAGTACACTCGTGCTTAGGATCACATAGAGTATGACCAGTCTTAACGTTCTTCATACCAACTACAGCGATGATGTCACCAGCTTGTGCAGTTGTTAGTTCAGTACGCTCATCAGCTTGCATCTCAACCATACGGCCGATACGCTCAGTTTTACCTGTCGCTGAGTTAAGAATAGTGTCGCCTTTGTTCATCACACCTGAGTAGATACGGATAAACGTTAGAGCACCGAAACGGTCGTCCATGATTTTGAACGCTAGCGCTTTTAGTGGCTCATCAGCAGAAACAGTTGCAACTTCGCCAGTTGGCTCACCAGTTTCTGGGTTAGTTAGCGGCTGAGGATCTACTTCTGTTGGAGAAGGTAGGTAAGCGATAACTGCGTCAAGAATTAGCTGCATGCCTTTGTTCTTGAACGCTGAACCACAGAACGTTGGGAAGAAAGTACAAGTACGAGTACCAGCACGGATACAACGTTTGATTTCTTCGATAGATGGCTCTGTACCATCCATGTACGCTTCCATTAGATCATCGTCTTGCTCAACAGCAGTTTCGATCATCTCTTCACGGTACATTTCAACGTCATCTACCATGTCTGCTGGAACTTCAGAGACAGTGTAGTTTTCTGGAAGACCAGAATCATCCCAAACGTACGCTTTACGCTCAAGAACGTCTACAACGCCCACGAAGTCATCTTCACGGCCGATTGGTAGAGTCATGATTAGAGGCGTAGCGCCCAGTACTTTCTTAATTTGTTCTACAACATTAAGGAAGTCTGCACCCATACGGTCTAGTTTGTTTACGAAGATGATACGTGCAACTTCTGAGTCGTTCGCATAGCGCCAGTTAGTTTCTGACTGAGGTTCAACACCGCCAGAACCACAGAATACGCCGATACCGCCATCAAGTACTTTTAGAGAACGGTAAACTTCAACTGTGAAGTCAACGTGTCCAGGAGTATCGATAACGTTAAAACGGTGGCCTTTCCAGAAACAGCTTACAGCTGCAGACTGGATAGTAATACCGCGCTCAGCTTCCTGTTCCATGAAGTCAGTAGTAGATTCACCATCGTGAACCTCACCAGTTTTGTGGATTTGACCTGTTAGCTTAAGGATACGTTCAGTGGTCGTAGTCTTACCCGCATCAACGTGCGCGAAAATACCAATGTTTCTGTATTTCGATAAATCTGCCATTGTCTTACTCTGTTAATAGGATATAAAATGCGCGCAGAGTATATCACATTCTGTCAAGACTGATACCCTTGCATGCTGCTATGTAAAAAAAATTTTTGATGGGTGAATTCACCCCAAAATAATAGCCAATTGTAGTATTTAGTAATGGAAAATCCCAGTATTTAACTTCTAATTAAAGTAAATTATTTAGGTTAAATTCACTTAAATCTCGTCAAAAGCTGCCAATGCTTCTGAAAGCTTTTTCACTCCATGAATTTGCATTCCCGAAATTCCACCTTTTGGCATGTTTGCAGCGGGCACAATTGCTCGTTTAAAACCATGCTTAAATGCTTCATTTAATCGTTCTTGACCACTTGGCACCGGACGTATTTCCCCAGCAAGACCAACCTCGCCAAAAACCACGACATCCTTAGGAAGCGGGCGATCTTTAAAACTAGAAAGTAACGCCATCACCAATGCTAAATCCACACTAGTTTCGGTGACTTTAACACCGCCAACTACGTTAACGAAAACATCTTGGTCTGCCATCTGTAAACCACCATGCTTATGTAAAACAGCCAAAAGTAATGATAGTCGGTTCTGCTCGAGACCAACCGCAACTCGGCGCGGGTTCGCTAATTGTGAATAGTCAACAAGAGCCTGTATTTCAACCAAGAGAGGTCGAGTTCCCTCCCAAACCACCATAACTGAACTTCCTGCGGTTTCTTCTTCACCTCGAGATAGGAAAATAGCGGATGGATTACTGACTTCACGTAGCCCTTGTTCTGTCATTGCAAAAACGCCGAGTTCGTTCACCGCTCCGAATCGGTTTTTATGGCTGCGCAGTGTACGAAAGCGACTATCTGTGCTGCCATCTAGTAATACCGAACAGTCAATAATATGCTCAAGTACTTTTGGCCCAGCTAATGTGCCATCTTTGGTCACGTGGCCAACCATGAATACTGCGACATTATTTTGTTTTGCATAGCGCGTTAGCGCCGTCGCTGATTCACGAACCTGAGCGACTGTACCTGGCGAGGATTGAACATCCGACACATGCATCACTTGAATAGAATCGATCACCATGATTTTTGGTTGTTCTTTTTCCGCAATCTGACAAATACGATCGACATTAGTTTCTGACAACATCTTAAGATTATCTTTCGGTAATCCTAATCGTGATGCGCGCATCGCTACCTGCTGGAGGGACTCTTCACCAGTGACGTAAAGTGTTGGCATTTGTGATGCGAGATAACACATGGTTTGCAGTAGCAATGTCGATTTACCCGCCCCCGGATTACCACCAATAAGAATGGCCGCACCAGGAACAACACCACCACCTAACACTCGATCTAATTCCTTAAAACCACTACTAAAACGCGGTACTTCTTGGAGGTTAATCTCTGATAAAGTTTGTACTTGCGTTTCACTAACACCACCAGCATAACCCGCTAAACGTTCATTTCGAGCCGCAGCTGGAGAAGCCGCTAAACGAACTTCACTAATGGTGTTCCAAGCACCACAAGCATTACATTGACCTTGCCAACGTGGGAAATCAGCACCACAGTCGTTACAAACATATGCTCGTTTTACCTTAGCCATAACACCTCTTTTATTTATTAATCACGATCGTTATCTAGTTACGGGTTATTTGAACTTGATTCAACGTTATATATCGCTAAAGATCTGCACTTCGAAGTCGATAATGAGAGCTAAAGGCACTTAAAAACCAAAAGCATGCAACAACCGGAAATTCTATCTATAGTCGAGCGGTTAATTCCCGCTTACCAAGCAGACGATTTTAACTATCTTCTTTCTCAAATGACAGAAGGCGAGCCTCCGTCGGTCAAAATCTTGGTCAAAATTGAACTCAATCGAGTGATGGCTTCTTGCACAAAAAGCATCGACCTACGTGGTCGTGTGCAAGGAGAATGCCGTGAATATCAACTTGATGGGCTGAAACATTGGCTTGATGATGTGGCTTTTAATGCCTATCACAAAAATACTCAAAAATTTGGCAGCTACACCGAAGGTGTATGGGAAGCACTGTGCAACACTCGAAACAACTTCCGAGTAATGAGTCAAAACAATAAAGCATCGTTAAACCACGTGCCTGCAACCAGCACAGAATTTGATGTTGAACCAATAACAATGGGCTACGATCTTAAGCGTAGAGAAAATCGTTTGAGGGTTATTTCTCAAATCGAGATTCAACTCGCCAATGATCAACTTGTTCATGCCGTCACTGTCGACATCTCACCATCTGGTGCTAAATTCAAAGTTCCTACTGCATTTGATTATAAGCTCGGCGAAATCGTTCAAGTCTCATTCATCGAATTAAGTCAAAACTGTCCGATTGCAGAGCTTGCTCAACCTTTCTCATACCGAATTGTTGGCATCGATGAATCTCATGAAAATGACGCGGTTCGATTTCTTCGCTTACTTTGTCTCAATCACTCAACGGTGATCGAAGAAGTGATTACTTATTGTCTAGAAAGTGAAATTAAAAAAACACGTCATGATAATCAAGATAAAGTCATACGTACACGGACACGCGGTTATGAACACGCATATTTAAAGCACACATGTAACCTCCCTATCTTCTTTAGTGGTAATGAACTAAAGATGGTATTAGTTACGGATAACAATCTCCCAATTTGGCAATATTGGCATGATGAACGTAACCAGCCAATGTTAAGTAACCTCTTCAACAAAGAACGAATGAGCATGCTCACCGCACCAGGTATGCGTGGATGTAGCAATGTACTCTATTCCTTTAAGCATGAACACCAAGGGCGAGAACTGTTTTTTTCAATGATGATGCCCGAGGCAGATCGTGAATTACGTCACTTATTTTGGCATGTTGGAGCAAGAAAAAAGAGCTGGAAAGCATTTCGTCTTTCCATTTTTGAACTATCTGACGAAGAAAAAGAACTGCTCGCAGAACAACGTAACGATATTGATGTAGAGACAGATCGTCTAACTCACTGTGGGTTTCTTCAAGAAATTGCGGATTTGAGTGCAAGCAAAGATTATTTGCTGTGTGAAAAACCACGAATAGCGACGAGCGAATTAAATCCATTTCGTCACGCTTTAAAAGCAAGTAGTACACCAGCTTGTGTCTACTTCGATGCTCAGAGCCGTCGTAATGAACCTCGTTTCATTTTTAAGTCTCCAATTGAAGTGATACTCAGCGACCAAGTCATTACTGGCAAAACAATCGATATATCTAAACGTGGTGTCAGTATTCAGCTCGACAAACCTCTATCAATTCGAGCCGGGGAACTATGCCACCTTAACTTTAAAGAGTTGCAACTTTACGATAAGAGCATTCCGTTAAGTAAGATCCCATACCAAGTAGTTCGAGTCAGTTCAGATAATACTCAGATCCAGCTTATGATGGATGGCAATAGCCAGTTACTCAAAACGGTCACCTTTTTTGGACGCCTAATTGAACACAATAAAGAAAAACTGAATCAGAAACATGAGCTACTACCAAGCAATGGTATTCTTGAAAGCTTACACAATATTTTGCTCGATAAAATGGTCAGTACACCGCTCTTTATCGAAAAGCGAGGTGCTAATTTAAGACCTAAGGTCATTGGGGTTAATTATCCTCTTTTGCCTCATTTGATGCTGCTAGCCAAACTCGGACAAGAAAAAAGCTTCTCAATGGATCCTATTTATAAAGGGCGTACTAATACTCTATTAGCGACACCAATGAAGCGCATCGTCGGCTCTGCACCTCAATACCATGAGTTGTATATCTCGGCTGCAAAATTTGGAACTCGTATTCAGTCTCTGGAAACAAAACTCTCGAGCGAATTTGAGTCAACAAAATTACGATTGTTGTTCATAAAAAAAGCGCAGATGATGGGGGAGTTTTACGCTTTACGCATCTGTGGAACACCTGTATTTGATCCGGTCACAGCACTACTTCGCAAAGACTTAGATGAACTGCTTGAAATCAGCCTGTATCAAGCTCGTAGTATCGAAAAAGAGATCACCTCGATTTGTGGTTACGGTGAGATCACAGATATTACCGAGGAAGTTCTCATTCGGTTGGAACTTACACAATAAAAAATAGCGAGATATTCTCGCTATTTTTTATTCTTCTCGATGACGTTAAGCAATTCTGGTTAACGTCATCGATTGATACGCCAACCTGATCATCATTTTTATTGCATTCTCTGATTCGGCTTCGGTGTATAACTTAGTCTTTGCTGCTTAACGAGCATTGCAGATAAGATACATAACACTCCACCTAAACCGCTATATCTCACTGCCGCTTGCGCTTGTTGCTCCACTTTAGGTTTAGCGTGATACGCAATTCCCAACCCAGCAACAGACATCATAGCAAGATCATTCGCCCCATCGCCGACCGCGACGGTATTGTGCGTTTCAATATCATAATGCTCAGCAAGATCTTCTAAAATATCGGCTTTGGTTTGTGCTGAAACGATATCACCAAGTACCTTACCTGTGAGTTTGCCATTGACGATTTCCAATTGGTTTGACTGAGCGTGGTCTAAACCAAGGGTCTCTTTAAGGTAATCAGAAAAATAGGTAAAACCCCCGGACGCGATTGCAGTTTTCCAACCAAGAAGATGCAATGTATTTACCAACTCAACAAGATCAGGCATCAAGGGCAGAGTTTCTCGAACGGTAGCAAGTATAGACTCATCAGCTCCGGCTAACTTCCCAACACGCTGACGTAGGCTCTCCTCGAAATCTAATTCTCCTTGCATTGCTCGTTCCGTCACCTCTGATACTTCATCACCCACTCCAGCTAATTTAGCGATTTCATCAATACACTCTATTTGAATGGCGGTTGAATCCATATCCATCACCACCAAGCCTGGCTTAGTGAGATCTGGAATATCACGTAATCGTGCATAATCGAGTTTCAATGATTGAAGTATTTTCTCCAGTTGAGGAGTTAAGTGACCAGCCATTAATGCGACCTCATATTGGCCTACTTTCCAAGCATCAATCACTGCATTATATTCGCCTGTATAATGATCAATCTCATCAAACTGCTCTGCAAACAGAGAATTAGAAAAGATAATCCAGTTCGCTTTCGCCTTATCTATATTATTGGAAAGGCGTATTTCTGGTAAGCGCTTGGCTAACGTCATGTGTTTGCGAATAGGTAAAATTTTCAACATATCCATGTAATTCATCCCTAAAAAATCTCTCATCACGTTAACCTATTGCAATTTACTAACGCAAGTCTCAATATTCACTATAGCGAAAATAACCTCTTTTAGGTGTTAAATGGACACTTCCCTGTTTTCTTTTCGTAATGCATTACGTGTGTTAGCGATCCTCGCTTTAGTTGCTATGGTTGGTGTCATTGCCGTGAATAGTGTAAAAATCACAAAAGGTAATGAAAAGATTCAAGCCAATCAGTTAGAGACTCTAACTAAAGTTTTAATTTCTCAAGCCGCTCTTTCGGCCAGTGAAATGATCATGCAACAAGATCAGGAGCGACTCCTGAAACTGACCAATCAATTAGCCATCGATAATTTGGTATTTGATACTGCTATATATAACTCTGAAGGCATTCGACTCGCTTCCAGTGATAAAGCCAAATCTGTCCGAGAAATTCTTGGGTTAGATACTCCTCTCGAAACAGCTCGGATCGGCAAACAACAATTAGTTGAACCCGTCTTCCATGATGGTGTAATTATCGGCTTTGTACGTATCACCTTCGAAACCGGTCGTGTCACCGCGGTTTCAGATCACTTTTATCGAAAGAGTGATCGTTATATGTATTCAATGGTGGGCATGAGCTTTATCGCTGGTTTACTGTTGAACCTCGTAGTCAGACGCAGAACAAGAAACAAAGGCGAGAACTTACTGCTCAAGAATGTTTAATTAATCACTTGATTTGCATACCTTAAAGATACAAAAAAGCCCTCAGCATTAATCTGGGGGCTTTTTATTTGAACGCTATATGTGATTCAACGATTAATCGTTGTCACCAATTAATACTGAATCCAATGCGATTAGCATCATTTCGTTGAACGTATTTTGACGCTCTTCTGATGATGTTTGTTCGCCAGTTTTGATGTGGTCAGATACAGTACAAATAGTTAAAGCTTTAGCACCGTACTCAGCAGCTACACCGTAAATACCTGCTGCTTCCATTTCAACACCAACGATACCGTACTTGTCCATTACATCGAACATTTCTGGATCTGGTGTGTAAAACAATTCAGCTGAGAATAGGTTACCTACTTTCACGTCAATACCGCGAGCTTTTGCTGCTTCTTCTGCAGCACGAACCATTTTGTAATCTGCAATTGCAGCAAAATCGTGATCTTTAAAACGAATACGGTTTACTTTAGAGTCAGTACAAGCACCCATACCGATAACAACATCGCGTACTTTGATGTCTTCGCTTACTGCGCCACAACTACCAACACGGATTACTTTCTTAACACCAAAGTCTTTAATTAGCTCAGTAACATAGATCGAGCATGAAGGAATACCCATGCCGTGGCCCATTACAGAGATCTTACGACCTTTGTATGTACCTGTGTAACCAAACATATTACGAACATCACATACTTGAACTACATCTTCTAGGAACGTTTCTGCAATGTACTTGGCACGTAGCGGGTCACCCGGCATTAGTACTACGTCAGCGAAAGCACCCATTTCAGCATTAATATGTGGAGTTGCCATTTGTGTATTCCTTTTCAAAAGATAAATAAGGCGTCACGGCAATCCGTAACGCCATTAAGTAATTTACAAGAAGCTTTTGCCATAATCCATCGGAGATGTAGCAAAGTAACTAGCTAAAGTCTGGCCGATATCAGCAAATGTATCACGCAAGCCTAATGAGCCTGCTGGTACTTTCTGTCCGTAAACAATCACTGGGATATGTTCGCGAGTATGATCAGTACCTTGCCATGTTGGATCGCAACCATGGTCTGCAGTTAGAATCAGAATGTCATCTTCTTGCATCAATTCAAGCACTTCATTGATACGTCCATCGAAGTATTCAAGTGCCGCAGCATAACCTGCAACATCACGGCGGTGGCCGTAAGCAGAGTCAAAATCGACAAAGTTGGTAAATACGATCGTATTGTCACCAGCCTCTTTGATCTGCTCTAGCGTTGCTTCGAATAGTGCTGGAATACCTGTCGCTTTTACTTTCTTGGTGATACCACAATTTGCGTAAATATCAGCAATTTTACCGATAGAAACAACATTACCTTGCTTCTCTTCAACCAGTTTTTGTAAAACGGTTGCCGCTGGCGGCTCAACAGAAAGATCACGACGGTTACCCGTACGTTCGAACTGACCTTTACCAGGGCCAATAAACGGACGTGCAATAACGCGTCCAATGTTGTAATCCGCTAATTCTTCACGCGCAATTTGGCATAGTTCTAGTAGACGATCTAAGCCAAATGTCTCTTCATGACAAGCTATTTGGAACACTGAGTCTGCTGAAGTATAGAAAATTGGCAGACCGGTTTTCATATGTTCTTCACCAAGATCGTCGAGTACTTGTGTACCCGATGCATGACAGTTACCTAAGTAACCATCGAGTCCTGCGCGAGCAAGAATGCGATCAGTCAACTCTTTCGGGAAGCTGTTGGTTTTATCAGTGAAATAACCCCAATCAAACAGCACTGGTACACCTGCAATTTCCCAGTGGCCTGATGGTGTATCTTTACCAGACGATAATTCAGCAGCGTGGCCGTAAGCACCAATGATTTCCACATCACTTTCAAGACCAGCAGCAAAGCTACCCGTTGATTCTTTATGCGCCATCGCAAGGCCTAGCTTAGATAAGTTTGGCAGTTTTAGTGCTCCGCTACGATCAGCATTGTCTGCTAACCCATTTGCACACTGCTCAGCGATATGACCCATGGTGTCTGCGCCAACATCACCAAACTGCGCAGCATCTGCCGTTTCACCAATACCAAATGAATCTAGGACTAAAATAAATGCTCTTTTCATTACTCGTTCCTCAGGCCCACTTGGAATTCGTTGTTATTAAGTAGGCCTTAATTAAATTTAAACGTCTTCAGCGCGAATTTGACAATATACGTTTGGCGTTGGTGTGTACTCTCCGCCAATTTGAATTGCATTGCGCAGTGCTTTCGCCGCTTCTTGCCACTGCTCTTCAGAGCGGGCATGAATCACAGCTAGAGGTTTACTCTCATCAGCGACTTCGCCTAAACGAATAAACTGATCAAAGCCAACAGCGTAATCAATTTCATCAGTCGCAACTCGGCGACCACCACCCATAGAGACAACAGCCATACCAATTGCACGAGTATCCATCGCAGATACAACTCCGCTTTGCTCAGCAAAAACAGGTTTAATGATTTCAGCTTTATCTAGGTAGTTATCGTAATTTGCAACGAAGTCAGCAGGGCCACCAAGACCCGCGACCATCTTACCAAAGCACTCAGCTGCTTTACCGTTGTCCAGTACTTCCATCAGTTTAGCATTAGCTTCTTCGCTATCTTTAGCGAGCTTAGCGAGTACTAACATTTCAGCACAAGAAGCTAGCGTTACTTCAAGCAGGCGAGGATTGCGATATTCGCCAGTCAAGAAGCGAACAGCCTCACGAACTTCAACGGCATTACCCGCAGATGAAGCCAATACTTGGTTCATGTCCGTTAAAATGGCAGTCGTTTTAGTGCCAGCACCGTTAGCAACAGCAACGATCGATTTTGCTAATTCTTCTGATGCTTCGTACGTTGGCATAAATGCGCCAGAGCCGACTTTGACATCCATCACTAGAGATTCAAGGCCTGCCGCCAATTTCTTAGATAGAATGGATGCCGTGATCAACGAGATGTTATCGACGGTTGCTGTAATATCGCGAGTCGCGTAAACACGCTTATCAGCAGGCGCTAAGTCGCCTGTTTGACCAATAATCGCTACGCCTGCGTCTTTCGTCACTTGACCAAAGACGTCGTTGGTTGGGGTAATGTTATAACCAGGAATCGCTTCAAGCTTATCCAGTGTACCGCCAGTGTGGCCAAGACCACGACCTGAGATCATAGGAACAAAACCGCCACATGCTGCCACCATTGGGCCAAGCATTAATGAGGTAACGTCGCCAACACCACCCGTTGAATGTTTATCAACAATTGGACCACCAAAATTCATGTGGCTCCAGTCAATCACCATACCTGAATCACGCATCGCACACGTAAGGGCGATACGTTCTGGCATAGTCATTTCGTTGAAAAAAATTGTCATAGCAAACGCAGCAATCTGACCTTCAGAAACGGTATTGTTTGCTACGCCTTGAATAAAGAAGTTGATCTCGTCAGCGGTTAGCACTTCGCCATCACGCTTTTTACGAATGATCTCTTGAGGTAAATACATTAGATCCTCCCAAACTCATTCCGAGTAAGGTTGTAAGGTAAAGAAGTAGAGACAGGACGGCGTTCTACCGACCTATCTTAATTCAGACATCAACTGATTTGGTCAGTCATACCCTAAATAGTTGGCGTTGCAGCTAGGCGACAAGTAAGTTCATTCCAATGAACATAGACAACTATGTGATTAGGATGAACTTACGAAGTCAACAACGCTGCAGCGTCAAATATGACGGGTATATTAGTAAGCTGTAGGGTCAGCTTTCTCGTCTGTCACTTCTAATGTATTAAGTAAGCTAGTTAGTAGGCTTGATGCACCAAAACGGTAGTGGCGAGCATCAACCCAGTTGTCACCTAAAATATCATCAGCCATTGCTAGGTAAGCTTGTGCGTCTTCAGCAGTACGCACACCACCAGCAGGTTTGAAACCAACAGTTTGAGCAACGCCCATGTCACGAATCACTTCTAGCATCATACGTGCATATTCAGGAGTTGCGTTAACTGGCACTTTACCTGTTGATGTTTTAATAAAGTCAGCACCTGCTTCAATACAGATTTGTGATGCTTGTTTAATAAGTGCTTCTTCTTTTAGCTCACCTGTTTCGATGATGACTTTAAGAAGAACGTTTTCACCACATGCTGCTTTACATTGCTTAACTAACTCAAAGCCAACTTCCGCATTACCTGCGATAAGCGCACGGTATGGGAATACCACGTCCACTTCATCTGCACCGTATGCAACAGCTGCTTTTGTTTCCGCTACTGCGATTTCGATATCATCGTTACCGTGAGGGAAGTTTGTTACTGTCGCGATACGTACTTCTGGCGTACCTTGTTCACGAAGTGTCTTCTTAGCAATAGGAATAAAGCGAGGGTAGATACAGATCGCAGCTGTGTTACCTACTGCCGTTTTTGCATCGTGGCAAAGTGAAATCACTTTCGCGTCTGTGTCGTCATCATTTAGCGTCGTTAAATCCATTAGTTGAAGTGCACGTAACGCTGCTGCTTTTAAATCGCTCATTTCTATCTCCGATCAGTATTCAAAAATGTGACTGTTTCTTTGCCTTTTTAGTATAGGTAGAGAAAGCAGTTATTGATGAACGGACTTGGTTCCTTGAAGACTCGGTGGCAAACAGCGAATCTGCCCCCAATTGCTATCCTTGTCACCGCACAGTACCAGTTTGGCCTATGGCACAACAATCTATGATTGCAGTGTCTTTAATACCATATAGTGAAGTAAAACGCTTGTTCTACTTGCTCTATAAGGTGCTTTGGGTCATTGATTGACCCATCAGTGAAAATCCATCGCGAAGCTGAATTCATTTCAGCCAAAATCGCTTTGATGGCTACTACATTATCGACATTCGCGTTGAAACTGTAGTGCCACAGAGAACGCAAACGGTTTGTATCTCAAAAAAACATGTCGAACTTTTATGCCACTCACCACCAGTAAACAAAGGTGAGGCATTTATGTCAGCTCAAACAAAAATGCCCCGCAGCAATCTTGCTACAGGGCATAATTTTACGTGGCGTCTATATTATCGGGCTCGAATTACATGCCAGATAGGCTTAGACAGAAGCCTGCAATTGTTGCTGCCATCAAGTTAGATAATGTACCAGCAAGAACCGCTTTAAGACCCATACGCGCAATGTCACCGCGACGGCTAGGAGCAAGAGAACCTAGACCACCTAGTAGAATCGCGATAGAAGAAAGGTTCGCGAAACCACACAATGCAAATGAGATGATTGCTACAGTCTTAGCTGATAGCTCACCCATTACTGGAGTGAAGTTCAAGTAAGCAACGAATTCATTGATAACCAGTTTTTGACCGATAAATGAACCAGCTGTAATCGCTTCTTCCCATGGCACACCGATTAGGAATGCAAGTGGAGCAAAAACATAACCCAAGATTAGCTGTAGTGTTAGGTCAGGCATACCGAACCAATCACCGATGCCACCAAGCATACCGTTTACTAGTGCAATTAGACCAACGAATGCAATAAGCATTGCACCTACGTTTAGTGCTAGTTGTAGACCAGCTGCTGCGCCGCCTGCTGCTGCATCGATAACGTTAGCAGGTTTATCATCACCACCAGCAAGAGCATCTTCGATGTCTTCTTGAGGTTTGTCAGTTTCTGGGTAAAGAATCTTAGCGAAAAGTAGGCCACCTGGTGCTGCCATGAATGACGCTGCAACTAGGTACTCTAGAGGAACACCCATTGATGCGTAACCAGCTAGTACACCACCAGCAACTGATGCCAAACCACCACACATTACTGCGAATAGTTCAGATTGAGTCATCTTAGGAACAAACGGGCGAACCACTAGAGGTGCTTCTGTTTGACCTACGAAGATGTTTGCTGCTGCAGACATAGATTCAGCACGAGAAGTGCCTAGTGCTTTTTGAAGAGCACCACCAAGAATGCGAATAACCCATTGCATCGCGCCAATGTAGTAAAGCACCGAGATTAGAGCAGAGAAGAAGATTAGAGTCGGTAGTACTTTGAAAGCAAAAATGAAGCCGATGCCTTCAACCGAGAAGTTAACTAGGTTACCGAATAGGAAAGCGATACCTTCGTTACCGTAGTTGATAACGTTAGAAACACCTTGTGAAAAACCGTTCAAAAGATCACGGCCCCATGGTACGTACAGAACGAATGCACCAAGGATAAATTGGATAGCGAATGCGCCACCCACTGTTCTAATATTGATAGCTTTGCGGTTAGATGAGAATGCGACTGCGATTGCAAGAAGCACGACCATACCGACTAGGCTCATAAACAGGCTCATAGTTTATGACTTCCTTATAAGTTATTTGTTGGCGTGTTACAAAATGGAACTCGAAAAAGCGCCGAGGATTATACAAATCCCCTAGATTAAAAATAGTACCCGATTCACATTTCTAACTAAAGAACATAGGGTGTACACACACTATTGTGACAGCGATCACACATAGCAAACGTTAACGCGTGATTTTAAACATAAAAACAACCAAATAACACTATATTTGCAACGCGTTATAAGTGTTATTTCTCAGTTTCTGCGCAATCGTTTGCTCTGTTTCACTCCGTAATGTGATCAAGGTAGATAGTACCTCATTCAAGAACTTAGGTTCATTAACTGTCCCTTGATAACCATTCAGTGGCATATCTGGCGCATCCGTTTCCAATAATAGACGTTCTAACGGTAAACGGCTCACTGCCATGCGCGTTTTATTGGCTCTTGGATAAGTGATCGTTCCTCCAATGCCTAGCCAGAGACCACATTTAATGAATTCCATCCCTTGCTCATAGCTACCAGAAAAACCGTGTAATACTCCCCCTTTAGGTAAAGGGTGGCGTTTTAATATTTGAATTAATTCATTATGCGCTTTACGAACATGCAAAAGCACTGGTAACTCGAAGCGTTGAGCCATTTTTAATTGAGCTTCCAACACCATGAACTGTAATTTTTCATTTTCCCTCCCCTGATAAAAATCGAGCCCACACTCTCCTATCGCAATACAGCCATGACTATGCAATAACGAATCTTCAATGCGCACTTCTAACTCAGGTAAAGCATCGATACTGTGTGAGTCTATAAACAAAGGATGTATCCCAAAAGTACAATGGACTGGTGGAAACTGTTTTGCCAATTGAGCGACCACTGGCCAATTTTCAGGAGAAACGCCAGGGACGACAAACTGCTCGATACCAACATCCATAGCCGATTTGATCGCGGTATTGATACCCACCCCGCGTTGAGCCATTAAGTCCAAATGACAATGTGTGTCGCAAAGTAACAAACTCTTATTCCTTCCATTATTGTTAATTACAAATACTCAATGTATCCACAACAAACACCCTCGTCACAATTATGACTTAACCTTGAGCAACGGTAACGTTTTCTCTTGATATGTTTCACATTTCTACCCCTCTCACAGGTTTCCATTCGCTTAGGCAAACGATAAAATGAACAATTACTGGTCATACTTGTTTGTCTAAAGTTTGTCCCGCCGTGGTTTATATAGCTAAGGGATGTTTTTCATATTTGTTAACAGCATGAAAACTCAAACGGCTTCTGCTCTCGTATTTAGCACTACTAAGGAACTGATAGTGAAAAAACAAATTCTTCAACTTTCAACATTGGCCATCGCCATTGCTTCATTCAATGTCATCGCTGCAAAACCCGCTGTAGTTTACGATACCGCTGGTAAATTTGATAAATCATTCAATGAGGCGGTTTATCAAAATGGCGTGAAAGTTTACAACGCAGATAAAGGCATTACTGTACGTGAATTTGAACCTCAAAATGAGGCTCAACGTGAGCAAGGCCTACGTCGTTTAGCAAATCGTGGCTTTACCCCTATCGTAGCCGTTGGCTTCAATATGGCTTCAGCGGTCGAAAAAGTCGCGACGGAATTTCCTGATATTCAATTCACTATCATCGACATGGTCGTTGATAAACCAAATGTTCAATCCATTGTATTTAAAGAACATGAGGGATCTTTCCTTGTTGGCGCATTAGCCGCCAAAGCATCAGCAAATGGAAAGGTCGGCTTTATTGGCGGCATGGATATCCCACTGATTCGTAAATTCGAATGTGGCTATCGTCAAGGTGCAAAATACGCCAACCCACAAATTGAAACATTCCAAAATATGACAGGCTCTACGCCAGCAGCCTTTGCCGACCCAGCCAAAGGTTCTGAATTGGCTAAATCACAATTCTCTAAAGGTGTTGATGTTATCTATGCTGCTGCCGGTGGCACTGGTATGGGCGTCTACCAAGCAGCAAAAGATGCGAATAAATTCGCGATTGGTGTGGATTCAAACCAAAACCATCTCCAACCTGGAACCATGTTGACTTCTATGGTTAAGAAAGTAGGCGTCGCTGCATACAACTCTTGGGAAGAAGCTGAAAAAGGAACATGGCAGGCAGGAATCAAAGTTCTAGGCCTTAAAGAGGGTGCGGTTGAATGGTCTTATGATGAATTTAACCAAGATCTCATTAACGAAGAAGCCAAAGCTTACTTAGATAGCATTCAGTCCGACATCATTAACGGAAAAATTGCGGTTCACGATTACATGTCAAATAACTCATGTGATATTTAATCACATCGTCCTTTCCGGATAACACCCGACTTCACTTCGATGTCGGCTATTTCTGCTACTAGACATGCGCCGCTGCTCCAGCAGCGGCGCTTAATTATCTAAATAAGGCGCTATTCCGTGAGACAAGCACAAGTTAATGCAATTGAACTGCACAACATCGATAAACGGTTTGGTCATATTCATGCTAATCGCGATATCGACTTAAAAGTGCCCAAAGGAACAATTCACGGCATTATTGGGGAAAATGGGGCCGGAAAATCGACTCTAATGAGTATTATCTATGGCTTTTATCACGCTGATTCAGGCTCAATGCTGGTCGATGGTACCCCTTACAAGCCGAGCAATTCACAAGAAGCGATTCAAGCTGGGATTGGTATGGTTCACCAACACTTCATGTTAGTGGATACCTTTACTGTTCTGGAGAACATAATTCTAGGCGCTGAAAACGGCTGGAAGCTCAGTGATACGTTATCCCATGCTCGAAAAAAACTGGCTGCGCTTGCCACAGATTACGGACTCGATGTCCCTCTCGATACACAAGTTGGCCGTCTCCCCGTTGGTCTTCAGCAGCGTGTTGAAATTTTAAAAGCGTTATATCGAGGGGCAAAAGTACTAATACTCGATGAGCCCACTGGCGTGCTCACACCACAAGAAGCTGATCACCTATTCCTTATCCTCGATAAACTCCGTGCTCAAGGCACAACCATCATGATCATTACTCACAAGTTACGTGAAGTATTAGCGATTACTGATAATGTTTCCGTTATGCGCCAAGGAGCAATGGTGTCGCATGTCGTGACGGCGAATACAAACAAAGAACAACTTGCAGAATTGATGGTCGGAAGAAAAGTCCGCTTAAAAGTCGATAAGCAAACTGCGAATCCCAAAAAAGAGCTGATTCGTGTGAATGAACTTCAATATTTCGATGCCGCTGGTGTTGAACGGGTCAAAAGTATTAAATTTTCGGTTCATCAAGGGGAAGTCGTCGGTATTGCTGGCGTTTCAGGTAACGGCCAATCTGAAATTCTTGGCTTGCTATCTGGCATCTTAAAACCCTATTCAGGACAAATTCAGCTTAATGGCCACCAGATAGACGCAACTTCACCATTCGACCCACAACAAATTCGAGCCATTGGTATCAGCCATATTCCAGAAGATCGACATAAACAAGGGTTAATCAATAAATTTGAAGCCCAAGAAGCATTCATTCTCGGTCATCACCACTTACCTCAATACAACCATGGCTTACTGCAAAACAAAGCCGCCATTGTAGAAGCCTGTCAACGCAGTATGGATAAATGGGATGTCAGGCCTAACGATCCCACCCTTAAAACCGCTAACTTCTCTGGTGGTAACCAACAGAAATTAGTGATTGCTCGTGAAATGGAACAAAACCCCGACGTGTTACTGGTTGGTCAACCGACACGAGGAGTCGATATTGGTGCTATCGAATACATTCACCAACAGATTATCGCCGCCCGCGATGCCGATAAAGCTGTTTTATTAGTCTCAGTTGAGCTTGATGAAATTCTCAGTCTGTCTGACCGTATCTTGGTGGTATTTGATGGGTCTATCGTTGGCGAAGTCAATATCAACGATGCCGATGAAAAAACGCTGGGCTTGATGATGGCGAATATCATGCCGGAACATTTAACAGGAAAAGATGCACAAGGAGCGCCTCAATGAGCCAAGCAAAAGTGCCCGCTTGGGTAACAATGGCATTATTGCCCGCCATCAATGTGTTAATCGCATTTTTAGTTTCAGCTTTGCTGTTTATCTATATCGATATTAATCCTATCGATGCAGCTAAAGTGATGTGGGTTGGAGCATTTGGCTACGCTGAGGGGTTTGGCTACACGCTCTATTACGCTACCGGTTTTATTTTTACAGGTCTTGCTGTCGCCATTGCCTTTCATGCAGGTCTATTTAACATCGGAGGTGAAGGACAAGCCTATATTGGAGGGTTAGGCGTCGGCTTAGTCTGCTTAACATTAGGTGAATACGCCTCTTGGTGGATTGTTTTTCCTGTCGCCATCCTAGTCGGAGGCCTATTTGGCGCGGCATGGGCATTTATTCCCGCTTACCTGCAAGCAAAGCGTGGTTCGCATATCGTTATCACGACCATCATGTTTAACTTTATCGCCGCCTCTCTCATGGCTTACTTGCTGGTTGATGTGCTCAAACCAGATAACACCATGGCGACAGAAAGCAGAGTCTTTGCAGTGAGTAGCTGGTTACCAAAAATGCATGAAATACTAGCTATATTTGGTATCGAGGTAGCCAAAAGCCCTCTTAATTTAAGCTTCTTTTTTGCTTTATTGTGCTGTCTCTTTGTTTGGTTATTGATGTGGCATTCACGTTGGGGATACGAAATTCGTGCCGTGGGTGCAAACCCATCAGCCGCCAGCTATGCCGGCATCAAATACGTCAAAGTTATTGTACTGACTATGCTGATTTCAGGGATGTTAGCCGGATTCTTTGGACTCAATGTACTGCAAGGCGAATTACACCAAATCAAACTTAATTTCGTTGAGGGCTTTGGCTTTACGGGGATTGCCGTTGCACTTATGGGGCGCAATCATCCCATTGGCGTTCTATTGGCTAGTTTATTATTTGGTTTCCTCTATCAGGGTGGGGCCGAGCTCAGTTTTGAGTATGGGGTCGACCGCAATATTGTCGTGGTATTGCAAGGCTTAGTTATTTTGTTTTCCGGTGCGCTAGAACACATGTTCCGCCCTCACCTTGAACGGGCTTATCTCAAACTATTCAGTCAGCAGCAACAACCTACTGAACAAGGAGCCTAACTATGTTTGAAACCATTATTTTAATGCTTGATGCCACAATTCGTGTCGCGACGCCGCTGATCCTTGCTGCATTAGCCGGTATGTTCTGCGAACGTGCTGGTATTGTAAATATTGCATTGGAGGGGAAATTACTAGCGGCGGCATTTGTCGGCGCAGCAACAGCGCATGTAACCGGCTCTGCTTGGCTAGGCCTGCTTGGGGGAATTGGAATTTCGATTCTACTCTCGCTGCTACATGGTTTTGCCTCAATCACCCATCGAGGCGATCAAGTAGTCAGCGGCATGGCCATCAATATTCTTGCGGTTGGTCTAACCATTACACTAGGAAGACACTGGTTTCATCAGGGTGGCCAGACACCCGCACTCTCAGGTGATGCTCGCTTTGCGCCTATCACCTTGCCCGGTGCAGATGCGCTTGCTGATATCCCTTTCATCGGTTTGATTTATTCTGAACTGATCAGTGGCCACTCCATGCTGGTGTATTTGCTCATCCTCATTGTCCCAGCGACTTGGTATTTAATGTTCAAAACCCGCTTTGGCTTGCGTCTTAGAGCGGTGGGAGAATCACCATCAGCGGTGGATACGGCCGGTATTTCTGTCGCCCGTATGCGCTACTCCGCCGTTATTATTTGTGGAGTTTTAGTTGGTATTGGAGGGGTATATTTATCCGTCGCACATACGGCACAATTCATTCCAAATATGAGTGCTGGTAAAGGTTACATGGCACTGGCCGCACTTATTTTTGGTAAATGGCGTCCATTTACGGCAATGGGGGCCTGTCTGTTATTTGGTTTCTTAGATGCGTTAGCAATTCGCATGCAAGGAGTATCGATTGGTGACTTCCCAATACCAGTTCAAGCGATCGAAGCCATCCCTTATGTTCTCACGGTATTTTTGCTCGCCGGTTTTATCGGGCAAGCCATTGCTCCAAAAGCGATTGGCGTCCCTTATACAAAAGAACGCGAGTAAACTAGGCTATCTAGCCAGAATAAACGCCGTACAACGCTCTCAGCGGCGCTAAAACAAAAAAAGGAAGCAGGTAGTCCTGTTTCCTTTTTTATCGCCGCTAGTAAGCACTCATCAAGTATTTTGTGATCAAAACCTATACTGGGCCTTTATGATTCGTCTTCTCGACGATAAGGCACACAACTTCGTTTTTGTTCAACCGTCAATCCCATCGAATGGCACCACGCATCATATTTTTGAATCCAACGTTTCAAAATGGCAAACATAATCAACCTCGCTGTTCATTGTGTCGGCAAAAACGATCAATTCTGATTATTGCTCTTCTCGTTTAAATACAAGCTCTGTCGGTGACGATTCTTCTTCGACAAAATAGTAACCCGCACTATCAAACTGAGTAAGATCCGCAACACTGTCGATACGGTTTTCAATAATGTACCTGGCCATCATGCCTCGAGCTTTCTTTGCGTAGAAACTGATCACTTTATATTGACCATTTTTACAATCTTTAAAGACTGGCGTGACAATTTGAGCATCTAATAACTTCGGTTTTACCGCTTTAAAATACTCGTTCGATGCTAAGTTTATTAAAACATTATCACCTTGGGCTTCAATCGCTGCATTGAGCTTTTCAGTGATTGTGCTACCCCAAAATTGATAGAGGTTACTCCCCTGCTCGTTCGCCAGTTTTGTACCCATTTCGAGACGATAAGGCTGCATCAAATCGAGAGGCTTAAGTAAGCCATACAATCCAGACAGCATGCGTAAATGTTTTTGCGCATACTCAAAATCAGCATCAGATAAGGTTTGAGCATCTAGCCCAGTATAAACATCACCTTTAAAAGCCAAGATAGCCTGACGAGCATTCTCTGTTGTGAATTCTTCACTCCACTGCTCAAAACGCGCTACATTTAAACTGGCGATCTTATCACTCACTTTCATCAAACTTGCAATATCTGCCGGCGTTAACTGACGGCACACATCAATAAGTTGCTTTGAATAGTCAACCAATTCTGGCTGAGTAAACTTTTGCGTCGCAAGAGGAGATTCATAATCCAGAGTCTTAGCTGGAGAAACAACAATTAACATGGCAGTCACTCAATCCTTTATTTTTTTATCCAAACCATAAACTCTCGACGATACGCACTGAGTTACTTGGTTATATTTTTATAGGGTACAAAAAAAGCCATGCATTGTCTGCATGGCTTTACACATCATACCCATAGGTAAGAACGATTAAGACTTATCTTGGTTATACCAAATGCCTTCTTCAAGCTGAGATTTCAACTCAGGATAATCATTGGCATCAAACGTTGGCACTTTACCCTCAGAAAGCTGACGGTTGTAGTCTTTCGCCAGCTTAATAACTGTCCCGGACAACAAGATAATCGCAATAAGGTTGACGATCGCCATCATACCCATTGATACATCCGCTAACGCCCATACTGTAGGAAGAGACGCTAGGGCACCAAACATAACCATACCAAGCACGATAAAGCGGAAAAGACCAAGGCCTGCTTTATGATTATGCTCTAAGAAAATCAAATTGGTTTCTGCGTATGAGTAGTTGGCAATGATAGAAGTAAAAGCGAAGAAGAAAATCGCCACTGCTACAAAGACACTACCCCAATGACCAACCTGAGAGCTTAACGCAGCTTGGGTCAATTCAATCCCGGTCAATTCACCATGTGGTACGTATTCGCCTGACATTAAAATGATCGCGACAGTAGCCGAACAGATCACGATAGTATCCATAAACACACCTAGCATCTGAACATAGCCTTGAGATGCAGGGTGAGGTGGATACGGTGTTGCTGAAGCTGCAGCATTAGGTGCAGAACCCATACCAGCTTCGTTTGAGAACAAACCACGTTTGATACCGTTAATCATCGCTTGTGCAATCGCATAACCTAAGCCACCAGCAGCCGCTTCTTGTAAACCAAATGCACTTTTGAAAATAAGCATCAAAATAGACGGCAGCTTCTCGATATTCATTACCATCACTGATAACGCAAGTAGCAAGTATGCCAAAGCCATAATAGGTACGATCAATTCAGCGACGCGTGCAATACGCTTAATACCACCAAAAATAACGATCGCCGACATGATAACAACAGCAATACCGACATAAAGATCGCTCCAACCAAATGCATTGTGCATAGCATTAGCGATTGAGTTAGCTTGAACTGCGTTAAATACCAAACCAAAGGCGATGATAAGGAAAATGGAGAATAGAACGCCCATCCAGCGCATACCCAAGCCTTTTTCCATGTAATAAGCTGGGCCACCACGATAGTTGCCATCATCATCTTTGGTTTTGTATAACTGGGCTAATGTACTTTCTGCGAACGACGTTGCCATACCTAGCATCGCAATCAACCACATCCAGAAGATTGCACCCGGACCACCAGCGGTCAGTGCAACCGCAACACCTGCCATGTTACCTGTGCCAACACGGGCTGCAAGGCTGGTACAAAGCGCTTGAAAAGAAGAAATACCAGCGTTATCAGCTTTACGACTGTTTTTTAGCACGGAGAACATATGACCAAAGTGGCGGAACTGGATAAAACCGAGTCGAACCGTAAAGTAAATCCCAACACCGACAAGCAGATAAACTAGAATGGAACCCCAAAGCAGGTCATTCATTAAATTAATTAAGTCTGTCATAACATCCTCATAGTGAGTTTCTGGCTGATCTGTGCTTCCTAGCCATCCATCTAGCTGCCCTACTAAGTGTCAACAAGCTTAGTATTTATGTTCTGATTATGTGCAGCTGAGATCTGTAAAATACGCATCAATGCTTCCATTTTACGTATCAGCACTTTTTTGACCGGCTGGATAATGCAGCGAAGAATAGCAAAAATCAATATGCATTAGGATGCATTTTGATGTTATTTTTCACTATAAAGTCACCAGAAATTAACACACCAACAAACAAAAACACCACACAACCAGCACAATAATATCGAAAGTTAACAACATTCAAAAATCGACAATCGGAATAAAAACAACATACTCTAAATTTGCCGACACACCTTACGCCATCAGCATTTGCTACTAACGAAGACATTACAAATGTCCTAACCATAATGTTAATAGCTAACAGAGCATTGCACACCCTAGGTTACGTAAATTGTTGCTGTTTTTTTATCCACCCAGTTAACATTCAGAAAAACCAAATTTTCTTACTTAACTTCAAACGAATGCTGTTTTTTTAACCTGTAGCACTGCTTTTATGTGAACTCAATTTGCAAATCGCCATGAAAACGTCATCGAATCGCAACAAATGAGAAACGAATCAAAGATACTCTTCTCGTGCAATGGTATTTAATCAACTCCCCCTTTGTTAATTGCCTTAAAGGAGTGAATGGCAGTTTACCCTAAAACTATGGTTGGCTAAGTTGGTGGAGATCAGCGACACCGTTCGATTCTAGAATTGAACACCAATGTAAAACTAAGAATCCACGTTAAGAATCCACGTTGCGTACCTAAAAATGAGCATCATTAGCGGAGCGTGATTTAGCAACAAAATAGATAATTAGAAGAGGTAGCATATGGATGGCTTTAACTATGAAGATATTTTGGAAATGGACACCCGAAAGATACGCGCTAGTCGTTCAAAACCAGTAAAGCGTCGCTGGCGTGAAATAGAAGCAATAAAGGATCGTCAACGCCTTCAACGTGAACTGAAAGATATGGATATCGGCTTAGACGACTTCACTGAATTTGAACTATAAATGAAATTTGATTAAATCAATAAAAAGAGGCTTAAGGCCTCTTTTTTAATGCATTTCTGTCACTAAGAAACTTCATCGTCAGCGATACGAACCCTTTGAGCTAGCTGTATATATTGTTCTGCTATCGTTTCGCCAAAAACAGGATCGTCTTCACTCGCACTATATTGACTCTCAACCGTTTGCCAATCTTCTACGGTAAATTGTTGACATATAAGTGGCAGAACTTTTCTTTCTTCAAGCTGTAAATGCTTTCTCTGGGCACTAAGAAAATCTTCCAATTGATTCAAAAAAAGATCTCTTGGTACGACTGCATCTTTCAAAATCATCTCTACAACATCTAAAAATGCATGAGTTTTGATAGAAAGCTCTTGATGTTCTAATTCGAGGTTCTCAATCTCTTGTTGCTCACCATAATGGGCGAGATAGTAGTGGTAGAGAAGATCTTCTTTAGGGTGATGGACTCGCTCCGAATGATCCCCTAAATAATCGACGATTTCCTTTATAAGGCTGTAGTTGATGCTCTGTCCCTGCTTCAAATTAGCCACTTTATTTTCCAATATAGCCAACAAGCGAATCATGTACCCATGTTCACGTCTAATTCGATCTATCATCATTGCGCTTCTCCTTAAACACCTACACTTTATAAGTGTATATAATCTGGAGTGAAAGCGCCTTGAAACTCATCAGAAAACTAAGATCTTATCGTGACACCATCAAAGGTAGATGCCAATCAATAGGTTTAAGATTTTGTTTTTCAAGACATTGGTTAGCTAAAGAAAAGTGCTTACAACCGAAAAAACCACGATGAGCGGACAATGGCGATGGATGAGGAGCATGTAATATATGATGCTTCGATGTATCGATAAGGCGGCCTTTTTTCTGTGCGTGCGCCCCCCACAATAAAAAAACCACACCAGAGCGATGAGTATTAATCGCCTCAATCATCCTGTCAGTAAAAGTCTCCCAGCCACTCTTAGCATGAGAATGGGCTTTGCCTTGCTCTACCGTCAACACTGTATTTAGCAACAATACCCCTTGTGAGGCCCACTCTTGCAAGTAGCCATGAGTTGGTATCTGAAAACCATCTATATCACTAGCAAGTTCTTTGTACATATTGGCAAGTGAAGGCGGAACCTTTACCCCAGGAAGAACAGAAAAACTTAAACCATGGGCTTGATGAGGACCGTGATACGGATCTTGGCCGAGAATGACAACTTTCGTATCAGAAAAAGCCGTCATTTCAAACGCGGTAAAAACTTCATTTTGTGGCGGAAAGATTGTTTTTCCAGATGCACGCTCTTGCTCAATAAAGCTCAAGGTGCGCTGGAAATATTCTTGCTGTTTTTCTTCGCCAATCAAGGCTTCCCAAGTTAGTGACTGCATTGCTGATAGTTCCATTTCAATAAAGGCGAGAGCTATTCGTCGCTTGATAAAGGAATTGTCGCAAAAAAAAACACTGGAACAAAGTACTAGGAGAGAATCCCCTCCTAATACTTATAATAGTGAGCACTAATCTGGTGGTTAAATAGGATCAGTGCTTTTGAGGTGTTCTATGGTAACCAGGGCCGAGAATATGGCGATTTGGCATAGGTAAACGAACTGGGCGAGCGGGCGTAGAACTATGAGCGTTGAGCATAGGGCATCCTTTTCTTTGATTTAGACAACGTCAATCATGAAATTTTGATGCCACTTTTATATCAGCTCTTGAAAAACGTTTTTCAGACCACCAGCTAGAAACCACAAAATATTAGTGGTTATTTATCTAAGTAGTGATTTTGCTTGCAAAAATCACCACTTATTAGCGATAAAAACTTCAATGCTACATAACATTAGTTTTAGTGATAACTCTAAAGTACCTTTCATGCCCGTAACTGCTCTTACATATCATGTGCTTTACGTCTAACCGCTTTTATACACTATTATTTATGCATCACTATCAGATAGGGCTTGCTGATGAAATTGACGCAATTGCTTGATTTCTTCAGGCCATAACTCCGGTTCAATTGTTTCTAAAATCAGTGGGATACCATCAAAGCGAGGATCTTTCGCTATATATTCAAAACATGCCCAACCTATTTCACCTTTACCTAATGCATGATGACGATCGACACGAGAATCTAACTTCACTTTTGAATCATTGATGTGCATTGCACGCAAATAATGCATTCCAACAATACGGTCAAACTCTGCAAAAGTATGATCACACGCCTCTTTTGTCCGTAAATCATACCCAGCGGAAAAGGTATGGCAGGTATCAAGACATACACCGACACGCTCTTTATCTTCAACTTGCTCAATTATTTCTGCAAGGTGTTCAAATTTCCAACCAAGATTGCTGCCTTGTCCTGCGGTGTTCTCAATAACCGCAATAACATTAGGAACAGCTTTATGCGCGAGATTAATAGACTCTGCGATCGTTGCCAAACATTGCTGTTCGGAAATTTTGTTCAAATGACTGCCCGGGTGAAAGTTCAACAAGGTCAAACCGAGTTGCTCACAACGAGCCATTTCATCAATAAATGCAGCGCGAGATTTAAGCAATTTTTCTTCTTCCGGCGCACCTAAATTGATCAAATAAGAATCATGTGGGAGGATTTGTTCCGTACCAAAACCAAGCATTTGACAGTTTGCTTTAAAAGCACTGATCGTGCTCGCCTCTAAAGGCTTTGCCGCCCATTGACGTTGATTTTTAGTAAATAAGGCAAACGCATTCGCGCCAATTTCTCTGGCTCTCATTGGGGCTTGATCAACGCCACCAGCGGCCGACACATGGGCACCAATAAACTTTATTCTAGATTCATTCTTCATTTTATCTCTTCATATTTTCTGTCATAACACTGAGCACGACCCAGACCAGATTTGATGCTATTTTAACCACTAAATGTTGTAAAATTACAACATTTACCCCTGTTAACTATTTTTTATTTTATCAAATATTTTGTAACTACGATGTTTTCAAACGGTTTATTGATTTAACTCAATAAAATCACCTTGAAAAAAATGCGGTTTTTAGTTGTTTTTTGACCTAAATCAATATTATCATATCGAACATTGGCTATATAATAACTAGCTCAACAAAAATTCGAAAATTAACACCAATAAAACCACTTAAGTGGACTAGGAGATAGTGATGATCCAAGGTATTCAAATTACTAAAGCAGCTAACGACGACCTACTAAACTCAATCTGGCTACTAGATAGCGAGAAAAATGAAGCACGTTGTGTTGCTGCAGCGACTGCTTTCGAAGCAGACCAAGTTGTTGCTATCAGCGACCTAGGCGAATACGAAAGCCGTGAAGTAGCAATTGAAATGGCTCCACGCATTGAAGGTGGTCAACACCTAAACGTGAACGTACTTCGTCGTGAAACTCTAGAAGACGCAGTTAAGCACCCAGAGAACTACCCACAGCTAACAATCCGCGTTTCGGGTTACGCTGTACGTTTTAACTCTCTAACAACAGAACAGCAAAAAGACGTTATCGCACGTACTTTTACTGAGTCTCTATAATTTTAATTGCCGTTAAGGCAACGAAAATTAACTCCTAATTTAGAAAGCAGGCGAATGCCTGCTTTCCCTATTTTTGTCAGCATAAAACTGACGAAATTCTATCCCAAATGGCAATAAAAAAAACAATCCATTGGGATCTCTGATAGTACAGTATGACTTGTGATCTTTAATCCACAGAGCTGTGTTTCACCACTCTTGTCGAAAATAAATCTTGTTCATTACTCGCTCTATTTGTCGCTCAATCACACTTTCGGCAAACCATTTGAAAAAATGGGACGCAAAGCTTCCGGTCTAACGATGGTCATCATCTACGATAGCGGGGCCGCCACTTGCTCATTATCGAACAAGTGTTGTGGATGTTTATCAAGCCAACTTGATAAACAGACTTTCGCATGCGCCGAGGTGGGACTTTTAGTCAACCTTATAAAGGAACATGTGATGAAATCACTGCCAAATAAAACTCTACTGGCGCTTTCTCTGACTGCGCTAAGTACTCAAGTAGCAGCTCACGGCTACGTTTCTGAATTCGACGGTGGTATCGCTGGCAGCCGCGCTGCGCTATGTAAATATCCAACCGCCGATACCAATGAAAAAAACACCAACTGTGGTGCTATTCAATATGAACCACAAAGTGTTGAAGGCCCTGAAGGCTTTCCTGAAGCTGGTCCTGCTGATGGTAAAATAGCGAGTGCACAATCTGCACTTGCGACTGCACTTGATGAGCAAACAGCAGATCGCTGGGTAAAACGCCCGATGACAGCTGGTTTACAAAACTTTGAGTGGACGTTTACCGCAAACCATATCACTCGTGACTGGAAATATTACATTACCAAGCCCAACTGGAACTCTAATCAAGTCCTTTCACGTGACTCTTTTGACCTCAATCCTTTTTGTGTAATCGATGGCAACATGGTGCAACCACCGAAGCAAGTTAGCCACGAATGTAATGTACCTGAACGTGAGGGCTACCATGTGATCCTCGCCGTATGGGATGTGGGCGATACTGCGGCTGCTTTTTACAACGTAATTGACGTTAAGTTTGATGGTCAAGGTCCTGTTGTTCCTGAGTGGAGTCAAGCAGGTCAAATTAATCCGACAATGACTCTTAACATCGGCGATAAAGTGTTTACTCGCGTATTCGACAAAGCGGGTGAAAACAGTACTTACCGCACTGAGTTAACCATTAATAATCAAAGCCTAACGCAAGCGAAAAACTGGTCGCATGCACTGGCAACTAAAATCAACCAAGAGCAAGCTTCAATCAAAGCAGGCCAGTACAACGACGACAAATTTACGCCAGCATACGGTACCAATCCTGTTTATCTTCAAGCGGGCAGCGGTTTAGAGCGTGTTGAAATTGGTTACCAGATTGAAACACCAGAGCCAGAGTACTCTTTAACAGTTGATGGTCTTGAGACTGAGTACACAATGACAGAACAAGCAACCGAACTGAATCTGACGCTAGCAGCAGAAGGTGATATTGAAGCTGAACTTACTGTTTACAATCATGGCCGTGAAGCACTCGCAAGTTGGAATGGTAAACTGACTGATGGTCAATACCTACCAGTATCAATGACATTATCTAAATCAGAGCAAGGTCATCACATTCTGGTAAACCGTATTAAAGATCAAGCTGGTAATCTCATTGATCAGGTTAACTATGATTTCCATCTAGTTAAAGCGCAAACACCGCCACCAGCTGGCGAGTATGAGTTTGTTTTCCCTGAGAATGTTAAGAGCTACACCGCGGGTACAAAAGTATTGGCCAGCGATGGTCAGATCTACCAATGTAAGCCATTCCCGTACTCCGGTTACTGCTCACAATGGACAGAGACAGCAACTCACTACACTCCAGCAACAGGTTCTCACTGGACAATGGCTTGGGACAAAGTGAACTAATACCAATCAGAGTTGTTAACCCAATTTAAGATTGATACATAGCATCAAAACGGCACCCATAATGGGTGCCGTTTTTTATGTGCATTATGTTAAGAGTTGAGTTAGATTGAAATAATCATTCCACTTTGTCATTGATTAGCATGTTATTGGAAGGCATTGAAACACTGATCACTTTAAGCACAGCCAAGACAATGAGCCGAACGGGTAGTTTGCTTTATATCAGTCAGTCAGCTGTAAGCAAGCGAATCACTAATTTAGAAAATAAGCTCGGTAAAAAATTGGTTGAACCAGATGGGCGCCACATAAAACTTACTGCTGATGCACTCGCTTTAATCGAAAATATAGGGCCAAGTTTTAATGAATTACGCGGTTTAATGTTCGACCAGCAAACCTTGCAAGATGATTCAATTATCCGCATTGATTGCTCTGAAACACTGGTTGCTGGCTATTTAAGTGAAGTGATGAGCCACCATTTTCAAATGGACCCTTATATTACTATCACTACCAACCATACTCCTCGAATCGTAGAGCATGTGCAGTCTGGTAAAGCGACGATTGGCTTTTGTGCGGGTCATCTCCCTCCACACCACGGACTACATACTGTACATCTATTTGATGAGCCTTTCTTTGTGATCAGTAAAACACACCTGACTTCCATACCCTCTCACTTGATCACCAACGATCTAAACAACCCAGCCAATACTTATCAATTCGCTATTCTCGAAAAACTCGGAATTGTGCCATTAATGGAAATGGATTCTTACGTAGCAAGTGCTCAGCTCGCGCTCGCTGGCGTCGCACCTGCTATTATTCCAAAATCAATCGTCAACACACTCAACATCGATGCCCAATATTGCTTCGAATTTGTCGAGTTACAACCGTTATTCCGACCAATTCACCTCTGTACTCGGGCCAACACTTCTCGAAATCCTAGAGTTAAAAAATTGATAGCAGCCATTGTTGATGCTGCTCCCAAAGTAATTTCATCGCCATCAACATCGACATCGTGATCACCAATGGGCGAATCCATTTTTGCCCTTTGGTTACGACTACTTTCGCTCCAAACTGTGCTCCAATAAAGCCACCAACCGCCATGACTAGGCCAATTTCCCATATCGGTAAACCCGCGATAATAAAGAAAATCAATGCTGCTATATTGGAAGTAAAATTAAGAACTTTAGTTCTCGCTGTCGCATCGACCAATGAAAAATTTGCAATCGCCACAAAACAGACAGTAAAAATCGAGCCCGTACCTGGACCAAAAAATCCATCATAGAAACCGACACCGCCACCAATACTTAAAGCAAAAGCCGCCTCTGACATTTTAGCTTGATCTTGATTTTTCTTTGTTTGCGGAGCGAGTAAAAAATACGTAGAGATACCGATAAGAAGTAGCGGAATCAAACTGGTTAAAATACTAGCATCAATATGTTGAACCGCTTCTGCACCAATAGCTGAACCAATAAAAGTACAAACAATCGCTAAACGCATCTCTTTTAGGCTTACAATGCCATTGCGAACAAAATACCAACTCGCTGAAAAACTGCCGAACGAACTTTGTAGTTTATTGGTCGCTAAAGCTTGAGTAGGAGGCACACCTGCCGCTAATAATGCAGGAAGAGTCAACAAACCACCGCCACCAGCCATTGCATCAATAAATCCCGCCACGCTCGCGACTGCAAACAAAATTGCTAATATTTCGAAAGAAAGATCCATGTCCTTTCCATATCTAAGTTATTGTTCTGCACAAGCTATCACTATTTTTTTTCAAGAGCTAACGAAAACCAAGACATTAATCTATTCCAATTATTCATCAGTAAAAACACATTTGTTGATGACCATTGTTTGGGTTACTTCAACTCTCAATAGATAAAAAAACCCACTCATTAGAGTGGGCTTCGTTATTTTCATGATTTTTCACTACAGTGTAAGTGTCGAATCAAGCACTACTTCGACTTACACGTAGATCTAAGTAAGTTCTTAGTTATGCTTCTAAGCTTGCTTTCACTTTTGCATGCAATTCTTGAACAGAAGTTACTGTTGTTTTTGCATCCGCAGTGTGAGCCATACAAGTAGCAAATGCCGCATTTAGCGTTGTGGTGTAGTTCACTTTCTCAGCAAGAGCACCACGACGAAGTACTTTTGAATCTTCGATTGCTTGACGACCTGCAGCTGTATTTACAATGTAGGTGTACTCATTGTTTTTGATTCGGTCAAGAATATGAGGACGACCTTCATGTACCTTGTTAACCAAGCGTGGGTTGATACCCGCTTCACCAAGGATAACGGCTGTACCGTGAGTCGCATCTAACTGGTAACCAAGCTTAATTAGCTTAGAAGCCAAATCAACAACACGCTCTTTATCACCTTCGCGAACAGAGAGTAATGCTCGACCACCTTCTGGGTAAACATGGCCACAACCTAGTTCTGCTTTTGCATACGCTTCAGCAAACGTGGCACCAACACCCATTACCTCACCTGTAGAACGCATTTCTGGGCCTAACAGAGGGTCAACACCAGGGAACTTATTAAATGGCAACACCACTTCTTTCACTGAGTAATAAGGTGGAATAATCTCTTTGGTAAAGCCTTGCGACTCTAGAGATTGACCAGCCATTACACGCGCTGCGATTTTCGCAATTGGAGCACCTGTTGCTTTTGATACAAATGGAACCGTACGAGCAGCACGAGGGTTAACTTCAATTAGGTATACTTGATTATCTTTAACCGCAAACTGCGTATTCATCAAACCACGAACACCCAGTTCGAATGCCAGTTTCTCAACTTGCTCACGCATCACATCTTGAATTTCTTGACTTAGCGTATAAGCAGGAAGAGAACATGCTGAATCACCAGAGTGAACACCCGCTTGCTCAATATGCTCCATGATGCCGCCGATAACGACACGTTCACCGTCACAAATTGCATCAACATCCACTTCAATTGCATCATCTAAGAAGCTATCGAGTAGTACTGGGGATTCATTTGATACGCTTACAGCTTCATTGAAGTAACGACGTAAGTCTTGCTCATCGTAAACGATTTCCATCGCACGACCACCAAGAACATAAGATGGACGTACAACAAGTGGGAAGCCAATTTCACGAGATTTCTCGATAGCTTGTTCCATTGTCGTTACTGTCGCGTTTTGTGGTTGTAACAGACCTAAACGGTCAACTGCAACTTGGAAACGCTCACGGTCTTCTGCACGGTCAATCGCATCTGGACTCGTACCAATGATTGGTACACCAGCCGCTTCTAGTGCGCGCGCCAGTTTAAGAGGTGTTTGACCACCGTACTGAACGATAACGCCTTTTGGCTTCTCTACACGTGCAATCGCAAGTACATCTTCCAGAGTTACTGGCTCAAAGTACAAACGGTCAGACGTATCGTAGTCTGTAGAAACAGTCTCAGGGTTACAGTTTACCATGATGGTTTCATAACCATCTTCACGAAGTGCTAGTGAAGCGTGAACACAACAGTAGTCAAATTCAATACCTTGGCCGATACGGTTTGGACCGCCACCTAGGATCATGATTTTTTCTTTGTCTGTTGGGTTTGCTTCACACTCTTCATCGTACGTTGAGTACATGTAAGCTGTATCTGAAGAGAACTCAGCTGCACAAGTATCTACACGCTTGTACACTGGGTGAATATCGAATTGGTCACGTAGACGACGAATTTCACTTTCAGCTACACCAAGAATCTTAGATAAACGCGCATCGGCAAAACCTTTACGCTTAAGCTTATTCAATACATCTTTGTTTAAGCCAGCAAAACCGTTTGCTCTAACTTCTTCTTCTAACTTAACGATATCTTCAATTTGAACAAGGAACCAACGGTCGATTTGCGTTAAGTTGAATACACCATCAACTGACATTCCCGCACGGAATGCGTCAGCGATATACCAAATACGCTCTGAACCTGCTTCTTTCAATTCATGACGAATCTTAGTCAAAGCATCTGGCGCATCTAGGTCAACCATCTCATCAAAACCAGTCGCACCCACTTCTAAACCGCGTAATGCTTTTTGCAATGATTCTTGTTGGTTACGACCAATAGCCATCACTTCGCCAACCGATTTCATTTGCGTAGTTAGACGATCGTTAGCACCAACAAATTTCTCGAAGTTAAAACGAGGAATCTTTGTCACAACGTAGTCGATAGTTGGTTCAAATGATGCTGGAGTTGCGCCACCTGTGATGTCATTCATTAGCTCATCAAGAGTAAAGCCAACCGCCAGTTTCGCTGCCACTTTAGCAATAGGGAAACCTGTTGCTTTTGATGCCAAAGCAGAAGAGCGAGATACACGAGGGTTCATCTCGATGATAACCATACGGCCATCTTTCGGGTTAATACCAAACTGTACGTTCGAACCACCTGTCTCAACACCGATTTCACGTAGCACAGCTAGCGATGCGTTACGCATCAATTGGTATTCTTTATCTGTCAGCGTTTGCGCTGGAGCCACTGTGATAGAGTCACCAGTGTGAATACCCATCGGGTCAAAGTTTTCAATCGCACAGACGATGATGCAGTTGTCGTTTTTGTCACGAACAACTTCCATCTCGTACTCTTTCCAACCAATCAATGATTCATCGATAAGAAGTTCATTCGTTGGAGATAAATCCAAACCTCGGCGACAGATTTCTTCAAATTCTTCTTTGTTATATGCAATACCGCCACCCGTACCACCCATGGTGAACGATGGACGAATGATACAAGGGAAGCCAACCATCTCTTGAACTTTGTAAGCTTCTTCCATGGATTTTGCTGTATCAGCCGTTGGACACTCAAGACCAATCGACTTCATCGCTTTATCAAAACGAGAACGGTCTTCTGCTTTATCAATCGCATCAGCCGTTGCACCAATCATCTCTACGCCAAACTCAGCAAGAACACCATGTTTCTCTAGGTCTAGTGCACAGTTCAGCGCGGTTTGGCCGCCCATTGTAGGCAGTACCGCATCTGGACGCTCTTTTTCGATGATCTTGCGTACTACTTCCCACTGAATAGGTTCGATGTAAGTTGCATCGGCCATCTCTGGGTCAGTCATAATCGTTGCAGGGTTTGAGTTAACAAGGATAACTCGGTAACCCTCTTCACGTAGGGCTTTACACGCTTGTGCGCCAGAGTAGTCAAACTCACATGCCTGACCGATTACAATCGGACCAGCACCAAGAATTAGAATACTTTGAATGTCAGTACGTTTTGGCATTATCTACTACTCCGAATTAAGCGCTGTGTTTTTTGATAAGTTCGATGAAATGGTCAAATAGTGGAGCCGCGTCTTCAGGACCAGGGCTCGCTTCTGGGTGACCTTGGAAGCTAAATGCTGGCTTATCAGTACGGTGAATACCTTGTAAAGAGCCATCAAATAACGAAACGTGTGTGGCACGTAGCGTTTCTGGTAAGGTAGCTTCATCCGCTGCAAAACCGTGGTTCTGAGAGGTAATCATAACCACACCGCGATCCAAATCTTTTACTGGGTGGTTAGCACCATGGTGACCAAATTTCATTTTTACTGTTTGCGCACCAGACGCAAGCGCAAGAATTTGATGACCAAGACAAATACCAAACAGTGGTAGGCCTTTTTCTAGGAAAACTTTTGTCGCTTCAATTGCGTAAGTACAAGGCGCAGGGTCGCCAGGGCCATTCGATAAGAAGACACCATCAGGCTTAAGTGCTAGAACTTCTTCTGCACTCGTTTCTGCTGGAACAACTGTTAGGCGGCAACCGCGGTCAACCAACATGCGTAAGATGTTTCGTTTTGCGCCGAAGTCGTAGGCAACAACGTGATATGGCAACTCGCTGTCATCTTTCGCTTCAGGAAGTCCACCCGTAAGCGTCCACGAACCTTGTTTCCATTGATACGCTTCTTTTGTTGTAACCTCTTTCGCAAGATCCATACCTTTCAAGCCAGGGAATTCTTTTGCTTTTGCTAAAGCAAAAGCTTCATCAAGGTTATTACCAGCAACGATACAACCGTTTTGAGCACCTTTTTCACGGAGAATACGGGTCAATTTACGAGTATCGATATCAGCAATACCTACAATGTTTTGCGACTTAAGATAATCAGAAAGGGAAAGTTCATTACGGAAGTTAGAAGCGATAAGAGGAAGATCGCGGATCACAAGGCCTTGTGCATGAATCGAGGATGATTCTTCGTCTTCGGAATTAGTTCCGGTATTGCCAATGTGAGGGTAAGTAAGAGTAACGATTTGCTGTGAATAAGAAGGATCAGTGAGAATTTCTTGGTACCCCGTCATCGAGGTATTAAAAACAACTTCACCAACGGAAAAACCATCTGCTCCAATGGAAACACCGCGGAACACTGTCCCATCTTCTAGGACTAACAGTGCTGATTTACTCAAGACAACCTCCAGAATAAAAATGCATAAATAATAAATATAATTGCAACTTTGCCTTACATCAAGCCATAACCATGCGCTTTTAGGGTATCCAGACAAATTGGCGGTATTCTAATTACGCTTGTGATATGTGTCAATAAACATTCGAAATTAAATTCAATATTTAAGAGCAAATAGCTATAAAACATCACTAAGCCGCCAAAATAGCAACTTTAGACGCAACAATAGCACTCAAAAAATGTATTTAGTGAACTTAGAGATCATAACAATTTACCATACGGCATAAAAAACAATACCAACCTGACGCAAACGTTGCTAACACCAAAATAACATTGAATTTTGACAATCACATACAGCAAACAACAAAAAAAGGCCAAAAACACAAGATTACCAAGCTGTAATCAACTGTTTTTGACCTTTTAAATTTTTAAGATAAATTCGACTTTTATAAAAAACGCCAACTCTCGTTAGCGCATATTTATGTATTAAAGATCGTTAAGACCAAGTACATCAGTCATGGTATAGAATCCTGCATTTTGCCCGTTTAACCATACCGCAGCTTTAACCGCGCCATTGGCGAACGTCATTCTATCTGTCGCTTTATGAGTAATTTCGACTCTCTCACCGATATCAGCAAACATTGCTGTGTGTTCCCCGATAATGTCACCAGCGCGGATTGTTGCAAATCCTATCTCATCTTTAGTACGCTCACCTGTAATGCCCTCACGCGCATAAACAGCTACGTCACTCAACTTATTACCCATTGCACCAGCAATCGCTTCTCCCATACCAATGGCAGTTCCTGATGGTGCATCTACTTTAAAGCGATGATGAGCTTCCACAATTTCTACATCGCAATAATCTCCCATCACTTTTGCTGCTTTTTCTAAAAGCTTGAATACTAAATTCACACCGACAGAATAATTAGGCGCCATCACCACTGGAATATCTAGCGCAGTTTGCTCGATAAACTCTCGTTCTTGTTCAGAAAACCCTGTTGTTCCAATAACGATACCTTTCTTATGCTTTTTGCATAACTCAAGGTTACCAAGAGTGCTTGTTGGGGTAGTAAAATCAATAACAATATCAAAGTTATCAATATTCTTGCTTAAGTCATCAGTTAGGAAAATATCAAATTTCCCCTCTCCGCATAACTCACCCACATCGACACCAACAAGTGAAGATTCAGGACGCTCTGACGCAGCCCCCACTTCAGAGTTTTGATTTGAGTATGTTGCTTTGACTAGGTTTCGGCCCATTCGGCCTGCAGCTCCTGCAATTGCAATACGAACCATTGCACTCTCTCCGTTATGTTCAATCGTTGCTCCAACAAATCCATGTTGGAACAACATCTTTAAGAAACTTGTTACTGTAAACTACCAATACTATGACTGACGAGCAAACTCTTTCACTACTCGATTTAAGATTGGTACGTTCGCCTCAGGAAAGGAGTAGTTGATTAACTCTTCAATGTTAACCCAAAGACCTTGCTGCCCTTCTTTACCATAAGGCAGGTCTTCAAACCCATCAACCACGATAAAATCAAACTTAAGTGACTTATCTGGATAGTCATATTCAAGGTGCTCAAATAAGTATTGCTTAGTAACTGTGATACCAATCTCTTCATAGAGCTCACGAGCCATCGCGTCTTCGATTGATTCATCGACCTCAACCTTACCGCCTGGAAACTCCCAAAAACCACCCTTATGTTTATCATCAGGGCGCTTCGTAATAAAAATCTGCGATTTATCTTGGTTAAAGATCACCGCAGCAACGATATGTATACGTTTCATCGATTCTTTTTCCTAACAAGTTGCTTTGGACTATCAAGTACCACATCTAGGGGCTAATCTCTATCAAGAGCACCATCTCGTGCGCACCTCACTCTTAAGTGATAACAACCAAAACACCAGAATTTACTTAAAAAAAGAGCCGCCTAAGCGACTCTCAATTTATTATGTTTTATTTGCAAGCTAAGCTGTTTTCAAACAGGTTTAGCCAATCTGACCATGGCACTGCTTGTATTTTTTACCGCTGCCACAAGGACAAGGTTCATTACGGCCGACTTTACGCTCATCACGAACAACTGGTTGCTGAGAATCTTGCGACTCTTCACCATCTGACAGCTGATTTTGTGCTGTTGCATGTTGAGCTTGTGCGCGACGCGCTGCTTCTTCAGCTTGAGCTTGACGTTGTGCTTCCATACGCTCAACTTCTTCTTGCTGCTGCACTCGAACTTTAGACAAGATGGTCACGACATCAGTTTTCAAAGAGTCCAGTAAACCTTCGAACAACTCAAATGATTCACGCTTAAATTCTTGTTTCGGGTTCTTTTGAGCATAGCCGCGTAGGTGAATACCTTGACGAAGGTGATCCATCGCAGCAAGGTGCTCTTTCCACAATGTATCCAGCGTTTGTAGCATCACAGATTTTTCGAAGTTACGTAGCACTTGTGCGCCAACAACTTCTTCTTTGTTACGATAAACGCTCGTAGCAAGATCTAGCACTTTTTCGCGCAAAGCTTCTTCATAAAGCTTATCGTCTTCTTCAAGCCATTGTGCAATCGGCGCATCTAGGTCAAAGTCGTTCTTCAAACGTTCTTCTAGTGCTGGTACATCCCACATTTCTTCCAAAGATTGTGGTGGAATATATTCATCAATGATTGACGCTAAAACATCGGCACGGTTTTGCTCAATCATCTCACTGATATCTTCAGCAACCATTAGTTCATCACGAAGCTCGTAAACCACTTTACGTTGATCGTTAGCTACATCATCGTATTCAAGCAATTGCTTACGAATATCGAAGTTACGACCCTCTACTTTACGCTGTGCTTTTTCGATTGAACGAGAGAGCATTTTCGATTCGATTGCTTCACCTTCTTCCATACCACTTTGAATTAGGCTTGCCATACGATCAGAAGTAAAGATACGTAATAGTGAATCTTCCATGGATAGGTAGAAACGAGAAGAACCAGCATCACCTTGACGACCAGAACGACCACGTAGCTGGTTATCGATACGACGAGATTCATGACGCTCTGTACCAATAATATGCAGTCCACCAGCTTCTAGTACTTGATCGTGTACCACTTTCCATTCAGCTTTAATCGCACTGATTTGTTCTGGTGTTGGATTGCTTAGCTGCTCAACTTTCATCTGCCAGCTACCACCCAACACAATATCAGTACCACGACCAGCCATGTTAGTTGCGATAGTCACCGCACCTGGTGTACCTGCTTCAGCAACAATTTCCGCTTCTCTTTCGTGGAACTTAGCGTTAAGAACGTTATGCTTGATCTTTGCTTGTTTCAACGCGTTCGATAACAGTTCAGATTTTTCAATCGAGACAGTACCAACAAGCGATGGCTGACCTTTTGCTACACGTTCTTTGATATCTTCAATAATTGCTGCGAATTTATCAGCTTCAGTACGATAAACCATATCAGGCATATCGTTACGAATCATCGGTTGGTTCGTAGGAACAACAACTGTTTCTAAACCGTAGATAGATTGGAATTCAAATGCTTCTGTATCTGCAGTACCAGTCATACCTGACAGTTTGTCGTACAAACGGAAGAAGTTCTGGAACGTAATTGAAGCGAGAGTTTGGTTCTCGTTCTGAATTTTTACGCCTTCTTTCGCTTCAACTGCCTGATGTAGACCTTCAGACCATCGACGACCTGGCATGGTACGACCTGTATGCTCATCAACGATGACCACTTCGCCGTCATCATTCACGATATAATCAACGTTCTTTTCAAATAGTACATGAGCGCGTAGCGCCGCATTGACATGGTGTAGCAGGCTAATGTTTGTTGGTGAGTAAAGAGTATCACCCTCTTCCATCATACCATTTTGAACCATGAGCTCTTCAACGAACTCTTGACCTGTCTCAGTTAGATATACTTGTTTTGATTTTTCATCTAACGTGTAGTGACCATCACCACGATACTCTTCTGAATCTTCTTGATCTTGTCGCTTCAGATTAGGAATCAAAATGTTAATACGAGTATAAAGATCAGAACTGTCTTCTGCAGGGCCTGAAATGATAAGAGGTGTACGCGCTTCATCAATTAAGATTGAGTCAACTTCATCCACAACAGCAAAGAAACGAGCACGTTGTACGCGGTCTTCTGCTCTAAATGCCATGTTGTCACGTAGGTAATCAAAACCAAATTCGTTATTTGTTCCGTATAGAATATCGGCTAAGTAAGCTTCTTTTTTCTCATGAGGAGGCATATTTGGCACGTTAATACCAACTGACATTCCTAGGAACTCAAATAATGGACGGTTTGTCTCAGCATCACGTTTAGCAAGGTAATCGTTCACTGTCACGATATGTACGCCGTGACCTGGTAATGCATTTAAATAGGCTGGCAAGGTCGCTGTCAGCGTTTTACCTTCACCCGTACGCATTTCTGCGATTTGGCCAGCATTCAATACCATGCCACCAATAAGCTGTACATCAAAGTGACGCATGCCGTATACACGCTTAGAAGCTTCACGAACAGTTGCAAAAGCTTCTGGAAGAAGTTTATCTAACGTCTCACCTTGTTCTAAGCGTTGACGAAACTCGACAGTTTTCGCTTTTAGTTCTTCGTCAGATAATGCTTCGAATGTCGGCTCGTAATTATTGATCTCTTTGACGATTTTTCTAAGGCGGCGCAATGTGCGGTCATTTCGACTGCCAATTACCTTTGTCAGTAGCTTAGTTATCATTTTCTTTGAATCTCTCTTCAATTAGATCTAGATCGAGGACGACCTATTCTTAAATGCCTTAATGCTTTCAGTCTCTACCAGTTTTGAACTAAGAATACTGAGATAAATCATTTAGTACGGATATTGTGTTAAGAAGCTTGAATTTCAAGGCTTCATCCATATTAGGTTGGCATTAGTTTAAAAAATTTTGGCGGTAACAACCAACTACAAATGAATTTGTTTGAACTATTCTTTATTTTTTATCGGTGTTTGCCGTAAGTTTATTCGTTTTCACTCAATTTTCGGCAATTTAGTTCGCTTTAGATGGCCCAAATAGACTGAATTTACGTTAATTCGATATCTGGAGAATCAAGCCTATTAGAACTGAACTCAATAATCACGGTAACCTTTTCAGGTTTAACTATACCGTTACCCTATTAGAGCAATGATGATGTAAATAGTGACATGGTTCGAATACTGTTCGTTTTCATCGTATCGCCCAGTTAACCAAAGTCCATATACAAAAAAACCAGACTAAAAAGTCTGGTTTTTTTTAAACTGGTGTTACTTACGCTAATACCATATTTGGCTCAGCAAAAGCGACTGGAGAAACAGCTTCTTCTTCAAACGTTACCCACTCCCAAGCTTCTTGGTCTGCAAGTACTGCTCTCAAAAGCTGGTTGTTCAAACCATGGCCTGATTTGTATGCGCGGAATTCACCGATAATAGCGTTACCACACATGTATAAATCGCCAATAGCATCCAAGACTTTGTGAGTGACAAATTCATTATCAAAACGTAAGCCTTCTTCATTCAGAATACGGTAATCATCCAATACAATAGCATTGTCAAAACTACCACCAAGAACTAGGTTCTTAGACTGAAGAAATTCAATATCACGCATAAAACCGAAAGTACGAGCTCTCGAGATATCTTTGATAAAGCTTTGAGACGAGAAATCAAACTTAAGATGCTGTTGGTCTGCATCAATCGCTGGGTGGCTAAACTCAATTTCGAAATCCATACGGAAGCCGTTGTATGGTAATAGCTCTGCCCATTTATCGTCTTCTTCAAAACGAACTGGCTTTTTAATACGGATAAAACGTTTTAATGCGTTTTGCTCTTGAATACCTGCTTGTTGTAGAAGAAAAACAAACGGGCTTGCGCTGCCATCCATAATTGGAATTTCAGGAGCGTCAACTTCAATAATAATATTGTCGATACCCATACCTGCAAGTGCTGCACTTAAGTGCTCAACCGTTGAGATACGAATACCTTCATCGTTAACTAATGCTGTACACAGCATAGTATCACGCACAGATTCTGGATCTGCTGGAAAATCAACAGGTGGATTAACATCAGTACGACGATAAATAATACCTGTGTTTGCAGCAGCTGGGCGAAGAGTAAGCGTTACTTTACGACCAGAGTGGAGACCCACACCAGTTGTTTTCACTAATTCTTTCAGAGTACGTTGTCTGATCATCTACTTGCCTCAGTATAAATGCCACAAATCACGGCCGATATTCAGTATCGACCGTGGATCCTACCACAATTACGCGTGCAGTCAAATAATGGCGAAAACTTAGTCAGCTTGGCGACGTAAGAATGCAGGAATATCTAGATACCCACTTTCTTTTTCAGCCTTAGGTGCTGCACTTTGTGCTGCTCCAGCACTCGATCCCATTGAAGACGCTGTCTGTGTATTCACTTGTGGCTTCTCTTGCAAAGTCGCTGGTTTTTCTTCCACTTTATTCACAACGGTTTGTTGAGTAACAACAGGTTGTTGTGTTTGATGTTGTGGTTGAGCAACTGGTGCTACTTTTGCTTTTCCGCCTGCTACCAAAGTGATATCAGGTTTCTTTTCGTTACCAATACCTGTCGCAACAACAGTAACTCGGATTTCATCAGCCATATCTGGATCAAGTGAAGTACCGATAACAACGGTTGCATTGTCAGATGCAAATGCTTTCACTGTGTTACCCACAGTTTCAAACTCATCAAGACGCATATCAAGGCCGGCTGTAATGTTCACAAGAACACCACGAGCACCAGCAAGATCGATATCTTCTAGTAGCGGGCTAGAAATCGCCATTTCAGCCGCTTCTTCAGCTCGGTCTTCGCCTTTTGCCACGCCGCTACCCATCATTGCATGACCCATTTCAGACATTACCGTTCTTACGTCGGCAAAGTCCACGTTGATCATACCAGGACGAGTAATCAGTTCTGCAATACCTTGAACCGCATTCTTAAGTACATCGTTCGCACTAGCAAAAGCTTCGAGTAAAGTGATACCACGACCCAGTACTTTAAGTAGCTTTTCGTTTGGAATAGTAATTAAAGAGTCTACGTGTTTCGATAGCTCTTCAATACCTTGCTCTGCAAACGCTAAACGCTTTTTACCTTCGAAGCTAAACGGCTTAGTCACAACAGCTACAGTTAGAATACCAAGCTCTTTGGCAACTTCTGCAATAACAGGAGCTGCACCAGTACCAGTACCGCCACCCATACCTGCTGCGATAAATACCATATCGGCACCCGTCAGCACTTCTTTAATTCGATCACGGTCTTCGAGAGCAGCATCACGTCCTACTTGAGGATTCGCGCCAGCACCCAGACCTTTGGTCATATCACCACCAATCTGAATTACACTACTTACGCTGGTTTTACGAAGTGCTTGAGCATCAGTATTAATACTAATGAATTCAACGCCTTCAATTGATTCGCGTACCATGTGCTCAACGGCGTTACCGCCACCGCCACCAACCCCAACGACTTTAATTACTGCATCGTCAGACATTTCCATCATCGGTTCAAACATGTGTTTTCTCCGTTTTTCCTGCTGCTCAGGTTAAAACTCTTTTTGTATCCAGTTACGTAAGCGATCAAACAATGACGTTACAGATTGGCGCTTAGGCTCATTGTATTCTGTCTCATCATTTATTTGGCTATCTCTTGCGTAATGAAGTAAACCAACTGCCGTAGAATGATACGGCTCTTTAACGTAATCTGTTAAGCCACTCACCTCTAAAGGTTTGCCGACTCTAACTTGGTTGCGGAAAACTCGTTCCGCACACTCTACCAATCCTTCAATTTGCGCGGCACCACCGGTTAATACAACCCCAGCGGCCAAGTGGTGTTTAATGCCATCTTCGCGCAATTTTTCTTGAACCGTATCGATAGTTTGATTAACTAATCCCATTAATTCAGCGTAACGTGGCTCGATAACTTCAGCCAGAGTTTGTCTCTGTAGGCTTCTTGATGGGCGGCCACCCACGCTAGGAACGTTAACCGTATCATCCTTGCTAACTAGCTCACTAAGAGCACAGCCATATTTTACTTTTATTTCTTCCGCATCACTTACTGGAGTGCCGAATGCAAAGGCGATATCACTCGTCACTGCATTACCTGCGTAAGAAAAAACTTCTGTATGTCGTAATGCGCCACCAGTCCAAATGGAAACATCCATCGTACCAGCACCGATATCGACAACACATACACCAAGTTCACGTTCATCGTCGGTGATAACTGCGTTGCTCGAAGCTAATCCGGAATAAACCAGTTGCTCAACATTCAGTCCACAACGCTCTACCGCTTTGATAATATTTCTTGCCATATCGCTATGACAAGAAATCAAATGCACGCTAACTTCCATACGTACGCCAGATAATCCTAGCGGATTCTTGATACCTTCTTGGTAATCAATTGTAAATTCTTGCGGAATAACATGAAGAATGCGCTGTTCATCACCAATTTTAATTGACTTGGCGGTATGAATCGCACGATCCATATCTTCTTGAGATACCTCCTCATCGGAGATAGTTCCCATTCCTTTTTCTATACGACTGGCAATATGTCGGCCTGACAGTGAAAGAAAGACATTACTAATCTGACATTCAGCCATCAATTCCGCTTGATCTACCGCACGCTGAACCGATTTAACGACCGATTCAAGATCATTGACGCCACCTTTATCCATCCCGCGAGATGGGCTAGTGCCTGCGCCAATAATGTTAATTTGACCGTCGGGTAAAACCTCTCCAACGAGAGCTGATACGGTAGCGGTACCTATATCAAGACCAACAATAATGTTGTCATCAGCGGTCTTAGTCATCTGTACTCTCTTGTTCTAAGTCTTGTTCGGGAAACCACCCAACGGCAGCGCCGGTATCGTATCTAAGGTCAATGTAACTGACTCGTTGAGCTTTGCTATCGAGGTTTTTATATAAATATACAAATCTATCGATGCGCTCTTGTAACGACTCTTTACCTAACTCTAATCGAATACCATTATCGAGAATAATCTGCCAAGCTCGGCGGTCATTAAGTACCAATGACGTAATCGTCAAATCAAGAGCTTTAAATTTAGGGCTAATTTCATGCCAAACGGTTAAGACATCTTTACTGGTGTTTTCTGGCCCGTAAAGTTTAACGCGATCGCCTTCAAGCTCGCCAATATCACCATTAAAAATGACCCCTTGGTCATTTAATAATGCGTTACCATTCCAGATTGCTTCTGCATGATACTCAGTCAAAAAAACCTTTACCGTATCTGGCCACTGCTTACGAACTGAAGCATGGGAAACCCAAGGTATGGATTCTATGGTTTGTTGTAGTGTATCGACGTCCTGTGACATGAACGTTCCCACATGCTCTAAATGACCAAAAGCACGTTGTACATCTGCTGCACTAACGTATTTTAAATCACCTTGTAGCACTATTTTTGATAACGGAAGGCGCTGGTCATCCCACATCCAAGATATGGTGCTGTAAAGAAGCGAACCTATCAATAACGTCACCACTAAAAGAAAAGCGCCTCCAACGGCATGTTTTCTTATTAACGGAGAGTTGGATATACGACGGCCTTTCGTAAGTGTCACTTGTTTCAAAGCCGATAGTCCTTGCCTTTAATTCGCAACCCCACTTCCTATTCCATTATCAAATAGAGGAAAAAGCACTTACTTGAACCTTGGGATTATACTGGGGTCACTAAAAGTATCAAACATTGAAAATGAGAAATCATCAATAAAACACATTTATTGCGTCAAATATCCAAAATCTCACCTATTCAATTAAGCGCTGAGCATTTTATTTACGTTAAGTTTAAAACTTGCTAGTTGCTTTGCCACTTTACCTACGTCCCCAGCACCTTGCGTTAGCACTAGGTCACCATCTTGCAAAACATTTGCTAAAACAGAAGGTAATGTATGGCTATCTGGGACAAAGATAGGGTCAACTTTGCCACGACTGCGTATAGTGCGGCACAATGAACGTCCATCTGCACCAGCAATAGGTTTCTCACCAGCCGCATAAACATCTAACATGATCAATACATCGACATGCTCTAGTACGTTTGCAAAATCATCGTACAAATCACGAGTACGGCTGTATCTGTGTGGCTGAAAAATCATGACCAAGCGTTTTTCGGCCCAACCATCTCTTGCTGCTTTAATGGTAACGTCAACTTCAGTCGGATGATGACCATAATCATCAACTAACATCACTTGGCCAACACCAGTATCAAACTCACCTAAGTGATCAAAACGTCGACCTGTACCCTGAGTGCCTAGCATTGCAGCCAAAATAGCCTCATCAGCAATATCATCTTCTGTCGCTACCGCAATCGCAGCGGATGCATTCAGAGCATTATGACGACCTGGAATATTCAAGGTAATTTTCAGATCCGCTTTACCGTGACGTAAAACAGTGAATGTCCCCTGTTGACCTTGCTGACGGTAATCGGTAATACGGACATCAGCATCTTCAGAGAAACCATAGGTGATCACTTGGCGGCTGATTTTAGGTATCAGTTCGCGCACAACCGGATCATCAATACAAACGATAGCCTGACCATAAAATGGCAGATTGTGTAGGAAATCGATAAACGTCTGCTTTAACGTTTCAAAGTCGCCGCCATAAGTATCCATATGATCAGCTTCAATATTAGTAACGATGCTAACCATTGGTTGTAGGTGTAGAAATGATGCATCACTCTCGTCAGCTTCTGCGATCAAGATACGGCTAGAACCTAAACGTGCATTGGTGCCAGCACTTTTCACTAGGCCACCGTTTACAAAAGTCGGATCTAGACCTGCTTCTGAATAAATCTGAGTCACTAGAGCCGTTGTTGTGGTTTTGCCATGTGTTCCCGCCACTGCAATGCCGTGACGAAAGCGCATCAATTCCGCTAGCATTTCAGCACGACGAACCACAGGCGTACGATTTTCTCGTGCGGCGATGATCTCAGGGTTCTCTTCGTTAATTGCTGTCGAAACAACAACAACACTAGCTTGGGCTACGTTTTCGGCTTTATGACCAATATAGATGGTCGCACCTTTTTCAGCTAAACGCTCAGTGACTGGATTTTCAGCGATATCTGAACCAGTAATCTGATAACCTTCATTGAGCAGCACTTCAGCAATGCCGCTCATCCCTGCGCCACCGATACCGATAAAGTGAATGCATTTTACGCGGCGCATTTCTGGCACCATAGCTCTGATCTGAGCTAAATCTTGAGTATGTTTAACTGTCATGAAATCTTCTCATTATTTTGTTAGAGCGATAATGGCATTAGCCACAACGGAATCGGCTTCTAACTTGGCAGCCTTTCTCGCCTTGCTTGCCATCACTTGTAAGTGAGGACGGTCTAACTCTAAAATTTGTTCTGTTAACTTTTCTACTGTGAGGTCAGGTTGTTCAATCATTTTAGCTGCCCCACATTCAACAAGGTGATCGGCATTCAATGCTTGCTGACGGTCTTTATGCATAAAGGGAATAAAAATAGCCCCAACGCCTGCAGCCGACACTTCTGATACTGTTAGCGCACCAGAGCGACAAACTAATAAGTCTGCCCATTGATAAGCTTGCGCGACATCATCAATAAACTCGGTAACTTGTACATTGGATACGCCCAGAGCTTGATAGGACTGCTGCACTTCTTCAGCACTTCCTTTCCCTGCTTGGTGGCGAACACAATAATCACCACCCAATGCAGCCATTACCTGCGGCATCGTTTGGTTTAAGATACGAGCACCTTGACTGCCACCCATCACTAAAATGCGAATGGGGCCACTACGCTCATCCATACGTAATTCCGGATCTTCTATTTGTGTCACATCTTCACGAACCGGGTTACCTACAACCTCTGCGTCTGGAAATGCTCCTGGAAATGCTTGAAACACTTTGCTGGCTATTTTTGCTAACCACTGGTTAGTCAAACCTGCGACTGCATTTTGCTCGTGCAATACTACTGGGATCCCGCTCAGCCATGCCGCGATACCCCCCGGTCCGCTGACATACCCACCCATTCCCAGAACTGCATCAGGTTGCCAAGATTTCATGTAGCGACGCGCTTGTATAATGGCTTTTACTATTTGAAATGGTGCGGCTAATAAACGAGTTACACCTTGCCCGCGTAGACCTTTTACCTTAATAAAATCTATCTCAATACCATGCTTTGGTACCAAGTCGGCTTCCATGCGGTCTTCTGTCCCTAACCAGCGGATTTCCCAACCTTGTTGCTGAAGTTTTTTAGCGACCGCTAGCCCTGGAAAAACATGTCCTCCAGTACCACCAGCCATCACCATTAATCTTTTATTTTTCTTCATCGGTATCTATCTTTTTCGATTCATCGGCTAATTCGGCGACACGACATTCATGATCAATCCGCAGCAATATCGATACTGCAATCGACATGATAATTAAACTGGAACCACCGTAACTTATCAGCGGTAATGTAAGGCCTTTGGTTGGAACGATACCCGCAGCAGCACCGACGTTGACTAATGTTTGAAAAGCAAACCAAATGCCAATACCAAACGCGAGATAACCACCAAATAGATTCTTTCGTTCAAACGCATTGCGCCCAATGAATATTGCTTTAAACACTAAGCTAAATATCAACATTAGAACAAGTACAACGCCAACAAAACCGAGCTCTTCAGCCAATACTGCGAATACAAAGTCGGTGTGAGCCTCAGGAAGGTATTCTAGTTTTTGGATTGAATTCCCAAGCCCTTGTCCAAACCACTCACCTCGTCCAAATGCCATTAAAGACTGCGTCAGCTGATAGCCACTTCCAAATGGGTCTTCCCATGGGTCCATAAACGAAGTAACACGTCTCATTCGGTAAGGCTCGACAATAATAAGCCCCACGACTAATACAATGCCCGCTATCATAAGCGCAATAAATTGGGTTAATTTGGCCCCGGCAATAAATAGCATACCAAATAGAGTCACCAGCATAACGATGACAGTACCTAAGTCAGGTTGAAGCAGTAACAAACCCGCAAGAAAAGCAAAAATAATGATGGGCTTCATAAAGCCGCCAAAGAATGTTTCTCTTACTTCGTCTTGCTTCCTTACTAGGTAGCCAGCCATGAATATGAACAAGGAAAGTTTAGCGACCTCCGCTGGCTGTAAGTTAAACAGCCCTAGAGGAATCCAACGTGATGCTCCGTTCACCGATTTACCGGCAAGAAGCACAATGATCAGCAGTACAAAGGAGAGAACGAGCAAGTAGTGGCCTTTTTTAAACCACAATGACAGCGGCACTTGCAATATCACCGCTGACGTCCCCAGAGCAAGAATCAAAAATGTCGCATGGCGAAACATAAAGTGAAAAGGCTGATCGGTAAGACGAGTACTTATTGGAAAAGAGGCAGACGTCACCATGACTAGGCCTGTTAACATTAAGCCCAAAGAGATCCACACCAATTGTCTGTCATACAGTGCTTTTGGGGCTGGTGTACTAAACCAATCCTTGAAGCCAGTGAATAAGAGTTTTAACTGCATTTTCCAATAATCTAAGTTATTAAGCGTATTGTTGTGCTAATTCAGTAAACACATCGCCTCTTGCCATGAAGTTATTGAACTGATCAAAACTCGCACACGCAGGTGACAGCATAATCATATCCCCCGCTAGCATCTGAGGTTGAGCCCATTCAATGATTTCAGCCATCGAATCAAACAGCTTGGCTGACGGATGCAAGGGTAAAAACTCATGACCATCGATACCAAAACAGCAAAGTTGAACGTTTAGGGTCGCTAATATTGGAGCGAGTTCTGAAAAATCGGCACCTTTACCCATTCCACCAACTAGCAAATAGAGCTTACCGGCAATATTTAAGCCTGAAAGTGCTGCCAGTGTACTAGCCACATTTGTCGCTTTAGAATCATTGACCCATTTTATGCCGCGATTATCCGCTACAACCTGGCATCTATGTGTCAGGCCACTATAAGTTTTTAATGCATTCAAACCAGTTTGAACATTCACACCCGCTTCAATTAACAATGCCAAAGCCACTAGCGCGTTAGCGACATTGTGCCTGCCAACAAGAGCGAGTTCAGAAACAGGGAAAATGACATTTTGGTTATGTGAAAAATACTCAACACCATCGACCTCAATCACATCAAACTCAGTTCCTGCATGAAGACCAAATTCAGCAATTTTGCCTACGCTATCACTGCTATCAGGATAGGTTTCCTTATCTTGAGCATTCACAATGCATGTTTGCGCATGATTAAAGATTCGTAATTTAGCTTGGCGATATTGCGCCATACCATCGTAACGATCCATATGGTCTTCAGACAAATTAAGGAATGTCGCAGCGACTAATTTTAACGAAGATGTCGTTTCAAGCTGGAAGCTAGAGAGCTCCAAGACATAAAGGTCACGATCATCTTGAAGCAAGTCCAAAGCTGGCACGCCGATATTGCCACCAACTCCGACACTTAAACCACAAGCTTTTGCAAGAACCCCTGTTAAGTCGGTTACTGTGCTCTTACCATTTGATCCGGTAATAGCCACTACCGGTTTATTGACTGCCCATGCGAACAACTCAATATCACCAACCACAGGAATATTTGCTGCAATAGCTTGCTGAATTTCTGGGGTCGCTAATGCGATACCCGGATTCACGACAATTAAGTCAGCATCGAGTAACCAAGGCACATTCCAACCACCGCTGTGCAGTTCAACTGATTCTGGTAACTGCTCTTGCCCTGGTGGTATATCTCGTGTGTCAATAACACGCACCTGGAGCTTATGCGGTAACTTAACCAGATGTTTAACCACAGAAAGGCCTGTAATACCCAGCCCTACCACGACGACATTGTTAATGCCTTGCCATTGTTCCATTGATGCAAACTTCCTTTAACGAACTTTTAGCGTAGCTAAACCGATCAACACTAATACAATTGAGATGATCCAAAAACGTACGATAACACGTGGCTCAGGCCAACCTTTTAATTCATAGTGGTGGTGTATTGGAGCCATACGGAAAATACGCTGACCACGTAGTTTGTACGAACCAACTTGCAAAATAACCGATAGTGTTTCCATCACAAAAACACCACCCATAATAACAAGGACAAACTCTTGGCGAACCAATACTGCAATCGTACCCAGTGCGCCACCTAGCGCCAAAGAGCCTACATCGCCCATAAATACTTGCGCAGGATAAGTGTTAAACCATAAGAAACCTAAACCAGCACCAACAATCGCCGTACAGACCACCACGAGTTCAGATGCATTTGGCACATAAGGAATATGCAAATAATTAGCAAAATTTACATTACCTGTGGCCCATGCGATAGCCGCAAAACCAGCCGCAACCAAAACGGTCGGCATAATCGCTAAGCCATCTAATCCATCGGTTAAGTTAACCGCATTACTGGTGCCAACAATGACGAAATAAGTCAAAACGATATACATCAAGCCAAGTTGAGGCATGATATCTTTAAAGAAAGGAACAACTAGCTGTGTTGCTGCGGTATCTTTTCCGTGTGCATATAGAGCAAAAGCGACAACCAGTGCGATCGCTGATTGCCAAAAGTATTTCCAGCGAGCAATCAAACCGTCTGTGTTTTTACGCACGACTTTACGATAGTCATCAACAAAGCCTACCGCACCATATCCAAGCAAAACAAAAATGACAGCCCAAACATATGGGTTTGATAGGTTTGCCCACAATAAAATCGTGATCAAAATAGCCGATAAAATCATGATGCCGCCCATCGTCGGCGTACCACGTTTACTAAAGTGGGATTCTGGCCCTTCGTTTCGAACGACTTGACCAATTTGCAATAGTTGTAAACGCTTAATTAGACGCGGCCCCATCCAAAGAGAGATGCCTAATGCAGTGATAACACTAAGAATGGCTCGAAACGACAAGTATTCGAACAAACGGAAAAATGAAAAGTATGGCTGGAGCAGCTCTGCAAGCCAAATAATCATGAATACATCTCCTTCAACGCAGTCGCCACTTTACTCATACCTGCACTATTTGCGCCTTTCACTAATAGTACTTGCGGTCCGGATAGGTGATGCATCTGCTGCTTAATAAAATCAACCATGTCTTCATGTGAGGTGAAGTGTGTACCATTACACACTTGACTGATCGCTTTCGCATCAGCCCCATACGTTAACACGTACTCGAAATTGAGTGGGGCAGCATGTTCCCCGACTTGGCGGTGAAGTGCAAGACTTTCATCACCCAACTCGGCCATATTGCCTAAAATTAACCATTTGGTTCCATTAAAGCTGCTCAACAAATCTGCTGCTGCTTTCATCGCTGGAACACTGGCATTATAACTGTCATCAATAAGTTTAATGGTGTCGCTAAGATCGACCACCTCAACTCGGCCTTTTATCTTAGCTAAGTTCGCTAAGCCGACTCGAACCATGGCTAAACTTGCACCCAGTTCAACTGAAAGCGCTGTAGCAGCAAGCGCATTCGATACGTTATGCTTGCCAATAATCCCTAGCTTGATGACTTCAGAATCTTGGGAGGTATGCAATGTAAACGTCGCTTCCCCTTGCTCATTGAGCACGATTGAATCAGCAAAGTAGTCAGCTGTTCGGTCAGTCAATGAAAAGGTCTTCACTTGTTTATCGGCAAGAACATCTATCCAAAACTCATCACCATGACTATCTAGGTTAACAACCGCAACACCGCTTGGTGGTAAGCCTTGATAAATTTCACCTTTTGCCTGTTTAACACCATCAATCGAACCAAACCCCTCCAAATGTGCTGCAGCCACATTGTTAACCAACGCAACTTGAGGTTTAACTAATTGTGTGGTGTATGCAATTTCACCGATGTGGTTGGCCCCTAACTCAATAACCGCATAATCATCTTCACGTGTTGAACGTAGCAATGTTAAGGGTACGCCAATCTCATTATTAAAGTTGCCCGCTGTAAAAAGAACTTGGCCTTGCTGAGCCATAATGCTGGCGACCATCTCTTTCACCGTGGTTTTACCACAGCTTCCCGTGATGGCGACGGTCGGGGTTTGACACGCTTGATGAACATATGCCCCAAGCAAGCCTAAAGCTATTTTTGTATCAGCTACCACAAGTTGTGGAATAGCAAAAGGCAACTGACGGCTAACTAACAATGCGCTAGCTCCAGCTTCAACCGCTTTTTCAGCAAAATCGTGAGCGTCAAATTGCTCACCAATTAAAGCAACAAACATCGCACCTGGTGCGATTGTTCGTGTATCTGTTGATACTGCATTAATTTCGACATCAGTCCCCACGAGCGTCGCATCTAACACATCAGTCAACTGGCTTAACTTAAGTGTGATCATAGTGTGACTCCTAACAACTGCATCGCTGACTCACGATCTGAATAGTGTATGGTCTCGTTAGCCATCACTTGATAATCTTCATGGCCTTTACCAGCCAACAAGATAATGTCGTTTTCTTCAGCCTGAGCTAACGCATATTGCAACGCATTAAATCGGCTATGTTCAATTTGTGCGTTACCTGGCTTCTGCATTCCCTCAAGCATGTCATTGACGATCATGGCTGGGTTTTCACTACGAGGATTATCATCGGTTAAAATAACCTTATCCGCCAAACGCTCGCCGATAGAAGCCATCATAGGACGCTTACCTTTATCTCGGTCTCCGCCACAACCAAAAATAGCCCATAACTTGCCATGACAATGCACTCGTAATGCCATTAGCGCTTTTTCTAATGCATCAGGAGTATGTGCATAATCAACCACCACTTTCGCTTTCCCATCGGCTTGGAATAACTCCATTCGACCTAATACAGGAACGAGGTTTGGTGCACTATTTAACAACTGTTGTTTATCAAAACCTAACGCGAGTAAGGTCGTCAATGCGAGTAACACATTGGAGGCATTAAATTCACCTATCAGTGGGATAGTAAAATGCCCTTGACCAAAATGGCCATCAAACGCCAATGAAATACCCGCTTCAGAATAATGAACCTCTGTCGCCCAGACTCCATGCTTCAAAACGTTAGGTTGTAATGATACCGCTAAAGAAGTCGGCAGTGATTCGCTCCACGCTAATCCAATTTCGTCATCGACATTAATCACAGCATGTTCGCAATGATGTTCGGTAAATAAGCTCAATTTAGCTCGCGCGTACTCTTCCATTGAACCGTGGTAGTCAAGATGATCTCGGCTTAGGTTTGAGAATACACCGACCGAAAAAGGCAACGCTTTAATACGCCCCTGAACCAAGCCATGTGACGAAACTTCTAATGCAGTATAGCTTGCCCCTTGCTGGGCAAATTCTGAAAGCTGTCTTTGAATTTCAACCGCATTTCCTGTGGTGTTTGCTGCGGGTTGCAATGTGTCTAAAAAACCATTGCCCGTCGTCCCCATCACCGCAGCTCGTTGGCCAAGCAACTCTAACCACTGAGCAATAATTTGGGTAATGGTTGTCTTACCATTAGTGCCAGTAACACCAATCAGCTTTAAAGAACCCAAGGAATATAAACGGCCAGCAAGTTCAGACAAGATTTGTCCTAAATGATCTAAATAGACGATCACCACTCCATCTTGAACAAGGTATTCACCATGAGGATGGTCATCGCAAGCTTGAGCAAGAATTGCATTCGCTCCTTGCGCAATTGCAACATCAATAAATTGACGACCATCAACAGCATGGCCTTTGATTGCAACAAACGTCGTTCCCTGAATAACCTTTCGGCTATCAAGTTCCAACTCGGAGATCGTCACATCTGAACAGCATTGAGTGGAAATATCCAACCAAGGAGAAAGCAATGTGATTAAGGAGAGTCCGTGCGACATAACTGTTCCTATTTATTCTTGTTTGAATTTGTTTTCATCAGGTGCCACGTTGAGAATCTGTAATGCACCTTTCATTATTTCAGAGAAAACCGGGCCGGCTACCGAACCACCGTAGTAGTTATCACCTTGAGGCTCATTAACCACAACAACGAGAGCGACACGAGGGTCACTTGCAGGAGCTACGCCGGCAGTATAAGCAAAATATTCATCGCCATAGCCACCCGCTATCGCTTTACGGGATGTACCTGTTTTTGCTGCGACGCGATAACCAGGAACCGCGGCTTTAGTCGCCGTGCCCCCAGGCTGCGTTACCGTTTCCAACATGGTTAACACCATTTGTGCGTTTTCACGGCCAATAACCTGCTTAGAAAAATCTTGTTGGTTATTTTCGATAATGTGCACAGGTTGATATTTACCATAGTTACCCAATGTGGCGTAGGCATGTGCTAATTGTAGAGGCGTAATCGTTAAGCCATAACCAAATGAAAGAGTAGCGATTTCAAATTTTGACCAGCGACGACGGTTTGGGAAAATACCGGTACTTTCACCGATCAAATTCAAGCCTGATGCTTCGCCAAAACCGACTGAGCTGTACATTCCCAATAACGCTTCTAAAGGCATACCCAATGCTAAGTTCGCCACACCAATATTACTGGATTTCTTTAGGATCGTCGTCAAATCGGCTTTGCCAACTTTTGAAGTATCTCGGACTCGGCTACCACCAATTTGCATGATGCCGTTACCCGTATCAATCACGGTATTTTTATCTGCCGTGCCATTTTCAAGTGCAGCGAGTACCACAAATGGTTTAACTGTTGAACCTGGCTCAAACGCATCAGTAATCACACGATTTCGCATTTTGGCCGATTGAAGATCAGAGCGATTATTTGGGTTGTATGACGGAGCGTTAACCATCGCAAGCACCGCGCCAGTTTTCACATCCAAAATAACAGCAGAACCCGAAGTTGCACGATAATCTGCCACCGCCTGCTTAATTGCTCGATAGGCAATCGCCTGTAAGCGTTGATCAATGGTTAATTCTAATGGTTTACCCTCTTCACGCTCTTCAAGGGAGATATTCTCAACCACACGACCATAACGATCTTTACGAATAATTCGCTTACCCGCTTCACCCGTTAGCCATTTATCGTAACTACGCTCAACCCCTTCCAAACCATGGCCATCAATCCCGGTCACACCAACAATATGAGCACTTACTTCACCCGCTGGGTAATAACGGCGAGATTCGGCTTTCAAGCCTATCCCCGCTAGCTTTAACTCACGGATATAATTAGCCATTGCTGGGCTAACTTGGCGTTGGAGATAAATAAATCGACGAGTTTTATTCGCATTGATTTTATCGAGCAGGTCTTGTCGTTTGAGGCCTAAAACATCAGCAAGAGCATGCCAACGGTCAATATCCTTAAGTCCACCATTATTTTCTTTAAAAATAGTGACAGGATCAGCCCAAACGGCTTCAACAGGCACACTAACAGCGAGGGGCTCCCCATTTCTATCAGAAATAATACCGCGAGCGGAATGGAGTGTTTTGGCTCGAACGGAACGCATGTCACCTTGTTTAATAAGGTTATCTGGTTCAATGATCTGAATATAAGCAATACGGCCCACCAGAACGGCGAAAGCACAGAAAACAAAAAATAAAATCAAATAAAACCGCCAGCGTATCAGCTGTGGCGATTCCGGTTCTGGCTTACTTTTTGTTGGTTTAGATTTTGATGACGTCATGGTAGATCAATTATCACTTCTTTGTCGGCATCTGGGCGCTTCATATCAAGGTCCTGCTTTGCAACAGCTTGAACTCGGCTATGCTCCGATAGAGCCGTTTCTTCTAATAATAAATTTCGCCATTCATTATCCAACCGCTCACGTTCAACCAATGACTGATCTTTTTCAGTGATCGCTTGTCGCGAATGGTGAGTGGTAAACACAACCCCCATTGCACTGACAAAAATCATTAACATTAAAATAAGGGGCACTCGACCTACAGAAATTAGGTCGAGTAGAATAATCTTGGCGAGATTTATTTTTTTCTGACTCATTCTTCGTTACAGTTTTTCTGCCAAACGAAGCACTGAGCTACGAGAGCGAGTATTCATTTCAACTTCATCTTTGGTCGGCTTGATGGCTTTGCCAACGGCTTTCATGTTCGCACTGCCTAATTCTCGAATTTGAGCTTCAGTCATTGGGATACCATGTGGAACCTCTGGTCCCTTGCTCTCTTTACGAATAAAGCGTTTAACCATGCGGTCTTCTAGAGAATGGAAGCTGATCACTGATAGGCGGCCCTGTGGAGCAAGAATACTTGCCGCACCTTTCAACGCTGTATCAATTTCTTCTAGTTCACTATTGATGTAAATACGAAATGCTTGGAATGCTCGTGTTGCTGGGTGTTTTTTCTCTTTGAAACTTTTTGGAGCAACATCTGAAATCAGTTTTGCTAACTGACCAGTACGAGTTAATGGCTCATTCTCTTCGTTTTCACGATAAGCAACGATCCCCTTGGCAATACGGCGAGCATGTTTGTCTTCACCAAACTCACGAATTACCCAAGTGATATCATCCAAATCCGCTTCAGTTAACCATTGAGCAACTGAGATACCTGATGTTGGATCCATACGCATATCAAGCGGGCCATCTTTCATGAAGCTAAAACCACGCTCGGCATCATCAAGTTGTGGTGATGAAACCCCAAGGTCTAGCAGTACACCATCTACTTTACCAACTAAGTCATATTCTTGCGCATATTGCGCCATACCAGAAAAAGGACCATGGATAATAGTAAAGCGTGGGTCATCAATCGTTTTTGCTTCAGCAATGGCTTGTGGATCGCGATCGATACTAAACAAACGGCCATTCTCGCCCAATTTAGATAGTATGGTTCGGCTATGACCACCACGCCCGAATGTCCCGTCGATATAGGTGCCATCAGGTTTAATAGCTAGGCCATCAATAGATTCATGCAAAAGTACTGATACGTGTTTAAATGCTTCGGTCATAGTTATCTCATCTAGCTATCGCATTGACGTGGTGAAACTAACCAGTGTACTGATTTAGTCGCTTATCGCTACCTTTGACAGGTAGGATCACGTGATATTGCGCTAAGTTTATTGCTTACAAAAAAATTTTCGTCAATAAAAAGCAAAAAACCCACCATAACCGTAGGATTATGGTGGGTCTCGAATAGGTGGAGTCGACGTATAAGCCGGGTTCTGTTCCGCTTGCGCGGCAGTAGCCATTCGTCTAGGCCAGCAATCGCTCACTGGCTCAAGCAACCTACCCGCTTCCTTACGCGAGCAACGCAATGTGGAAGCCTATTTGGTCTTGCTCCGGGTGGAGTTTACCTTGCTACGAACTGTTGCCAGACGCACGGTGCGCTCTTACCGCACCCTTTCACCCTTACCTGTGCATCACTACCCGAAAGTAGGAGCCATCGGCGGTTTCCTCTCTGTTGCACTTGTCGTAGGCTTGCGCCTCCCAGGCGTTACCTGGCACCCTGCTCTATGGAGCCCGGACTTTCCTCCCCTCCATCAGTCTCCCCAGCACAAGGCTAAGGGACATCAATGAAGCAGCGACTACCCAGTCAACTCCGAGGCGGATTGTATAGGGAAGTGAGAGCAGAGTCTAGCAAGATCATCGCATAGCTCACAGATCTCGACTGTTTGGTTAAATAGTCAACAAATCGATTAATCTAAATTCTCTAAACCCCACTTATAAAGTGCATTTTTTTTCAAATTATAGATTTCAGCCGCCAAAGCCGCGGCTTTTTTTAGCGGTAACTCTTTACTCAAGATAGCCAGAGTGCGGGTCACTTCATCAGGTAACGACTCTAAAACTGCTTCACGGTGGCCATGAACAAGTAACACCATTTCGCCACGTTGCTGGTTACTATCTGCTTGAACCCACTCAAATAACTCACCAAGCGGTAAACCTTGGAAAGTCTCAAATGTTTTTGTTAACTCACGAGCAAGAACCACTTCACGATCTGGACCTAAAATTTCCAACATGTCTTTCAACGAATCAAGGATACGGTGTGGCGATTCGTAAAAAATACAAGTGCGTTCAGCTTTCGCAATTTCAAGAAATTTATCTTTTCTACCTTTGCTTTTCGCTGGTAAAAAACCTTCGAAGCTAAAGCGATCTGACGGTAGACCTGAAGCGCTCAACGCAGTGATAACAGCGCATGCGCCAGGAAGTGGCACAACTTTTACGCCTGCTTGACGACATTTTGTTACCAAGTGGTATCCTGGATCACTAATTAAAGGGGTACCCGCATCAGACACTAATGCGATAGACTGTCCCTCTAATAATTTTTCGACTAAAACTTGTGCTTTTTGTTGTTCGTTGTGATCATGTAGAGCAAAGGTTTTAGTTTGAATATTGAAGTGTGATAGTAATTTTCCGGTATGACGAGTGTCTTCGGCTGCTATCAGATCCACGCTAGATAAGACCTCAATCGCGCGTTGCGTTATATCTCCCAAATTCCCGATAGGGGTGGGTACGATGAATAAAGTTGGGATCTGGTCTGGTAAGGTTTTGTTATCTGTCATTTGTTTAGCATCACTTCAACGATTAATATAGACACAATTGTATACGGACTTAATGAAGAACTCATGGCTATGAAAAACCAAAAGCGCCTAAGTGTAACACGCTTACTGACTCCTGTAGCTCTCGCTGTCACTTTAGCAGCGTGTTCAACGACACCATCAGCACCAAACTCGGTTGATATTACGACAGCTCCAACGCAATCGGCTCAGAGTTACCTAATGCAAGCCGATAGCTCCACAGGCAGTCTTCAAAGCGATTGGTTAATCATGGCTTTCAAAGCTGCGGTTATTGCTGGTGACGAACAACAAGCTGAGCTATTAACCCAACGAATTGCTCGCCAAACGCTTTCTGACTCACAGCAAGCTGAGTGGCAACTCACTCGTGCTGAGTTACTAAAAAAACAGAACCAAACAGCACAAATTGTTGAAATGCTCAACTTCCGTCCATCTTGGCAGCTTTCTAATGAGCAATGGAAGCAATATCATCAACTTCGCGTCGATAGCTACTTAGCGAGTAATGATGAGTTTAATGCCGCTTACGAACTTACCGAGTTAAGTAAATATGCACCAAGTGCTGAACAGGCCTCAATTTCTCAAGCTATTTGGGCTAACTTACAGCTAACCCCTCTGAATCAATTAACTGAATTCACGCTGAGCCAGAACGATGCTGTTTTTTCAGGTTGGGTTCAACTTGCTGTGTACCAAAAAACCTTTGCAGGCAACCTCAACCAGCTTAAAAGTGTGTTAGAGCAATGGTTATTAGAACACCCTAACCACCCTGCTGCTCTGTATACTCCACAATCGATTACTGACATTCTGGCATTGAATATCGTCAAGCCACAAAATACCGCACTACTATTGCCACTAACGGGTAAATTCAGTCAGCAAGCAAAACTGATCCGTGATGGCTTTATTTTGCAAATGATGAATGACCCGCAACGTGATGAAAATGCGACGCTCACTGTATTAGATACCAATACAACGACCATTGAAGTTTTAAAACAAACATTCGCTGAAAAGAATATTGATTTCGTTGTTGGCCCTCTGATGAAAGAGAACGTTGCAACACTGCAAAGTGTTCTAAATGAATCGGGTTCAACTTTACCGATGTTAGCGCTGAATATCCCTGAAGATCTTCAATATGGCAATAACACGTGTTACCTATCATTGTCGCCAGATCAAGAAGTAGCACAAGCGGCAAAACACCTATTTAAAGAAGGGTACCGTTACCCACTGATCCTCGCACCTAAAGGTCGCCTAGGTTCTCGCGTCGTACAAGCTTTCGAAGATGAATGGACGAAATACAGCAACAATAAAGTTTCTGTCGATCTATTTGGGGACAAACGCCAACTGCAACGCAGCATCAATAAAGCGTTTGGCCTACAAGATAGCCAACAACATATTGCGCAAATGGAATCACTACTAAATATTCCACTAGAGAGCCAGCCTCGTAGCCGTCGTGATGTGGATGCTGTTTATATTGTCGCAAGCAGTGGCGAATTAACACTAATCAAACCTTTCATTGAAGTTGCTATCAATCCAGATACTACGCCACCAAAGCTTTTCTCTAACTCACGAAGTAACAATGGTCGTCAGCAATTTGAAGACCTTACTGGGGTTATTTATAGCGATATACCACTGTTGATTGATCCTGAAGCATCACTTGAATCACAAATGAATCAGGCTTGGCCGAAAGGCAACAACGCAGAGAAACGTCTGCAAGCACTAGGTATGGATGCCTACTTACTCATTGAGCAATTACCGCAAATGAAACTGGTACCTGATTACCAGTTAAACGGTAATACTGGCGTCCTTTCGATAGACAACCATTGTGTTGTACATAGAGAAATGAGCTGGGCGGCACATGGGGATGATAAGTAAAACCCACAAAGGTAAACACTATGAAGCCGTCGCCGAAAGATATCTCTCTGGCGACGGCTTGAGTATAATAACGCGCAACTTCCATGCTCGCGGTGGGGAAATAGACCTTATCATGCGAGATGGGCAAACTATTGTTTTTGTTGAAGTGCGCTACCGACAATCACAACATTATGGTCATGCTGCGGAAACCGTTACCAAAAGCAAAATGAACAACATCATTCGTGCTGCAAATGTCTGGTTAAAACAGCAAGGCTTATCAAGCTACACCACTGATTACCGATTTGATTTGATTGCTATTCATAATGACGGCAAAGAGATCGATTGGATACAGAACGCGATAACTCAAGGATAAACATGCTAGAGAGCATTAAAGAAAGTTTTACAGAAAGCATCCAAATCCAAATTGCAGCAGCAGAAGCATTACCAGATGCCATTACACACGCTGCTCAAGCGATGGTCTCCAGTTTACTTAACGGAAACAAAGTTCTCTGCTGTGGTAATGGAGGTTCTTCCTCTAATGCTCAGCAGTTCGTCTCTTGCTTGCTCAATAGATTTGAAACAGAACGCCCTAGCCTTCCTGCAATGGCTCTCACTGCTGATATAACAACCTTGACCGCTGTTGCTAATGATTACCATTACGAGCAGATTTTCTCTAAGCAAGTTCGTGCATTTGGTCAGGCTGGCGATATCTTGCTTGCTATCTCAACGAGTGGTAACAGTAAGAACATCATAAAAGCAATGGAAGCAGCAGTAACCCGAGATATGACGATCATTGCGTTAACCGGTAAAGATGGCGGTGAAATGGCTGGCTTACTTGGTGAGCATGATGTTGAAATTCGCATTCCATCTCACAGAACAGCAAGAATTCATGAGGTGCATATGGTGACGCTACATTGCTTATGCGATCTTATCGACCAAGTTCTATTCCCAGCCCACGAAGAGTAAATTAATGAAATTCTTACCAACGTTATGTTTGTCTGCTTTCCTGCTTACATCAACTGGGTGCGCAGGACTCTTTGTTGCTGGCGCAGCAACCACCGCCAATATTGTGACTGACACACGTACTACACAAGAAATCTGGTATGACAATAACGTTGAGTTTGAAGTAGCGGGACTTAGTAATAAAGTACCTTATCGTTCACAGGCTCGTATCATTGCCAGTTCATACAATGGTACCGTCGTTTTGATGGGACAAGCACAAAATGATGGGTTACTCGATCAATTTGTTCAACAAACACGACAACTTGAAGGCGTAAAGGATGTACATACGCAAGTTCGTATCAAACCGCCAATTACTCTCGGTGAGATTAGCCATGATAGTTGGATCACGACGAAAGTTAAGTCTGCATTGCTAGCAAATAAAGAATTGAATGGTGTGAAAGTAAAAGTGATTACTGAAGATAAAGAAGTATTTCTCTTTGGTTTAGTCACAGAACAACAAGCAAATATTGCGACAGACATTGCGAGAAACATTTCTGGTGTCAAACAAGTTATTAAAGCATTTCAGTACGATAGCTAAACCGCTTTCAATAGATAAATAAAAAGCAGCGCCTTAGCGCTGCTTTTTCTATTTTACGACTCGTAAACTAGGACGGCCACTTGGTCTTGGTGGCTCATCTTCAGGATGCGAATCTTCTTGCGCATCTGATTCTGAAGCCAAAGAAAGACCACTTGTTGCCATGTCTTCCTCTTCTAACCAAGCATCTGCATCCTCGATATCTGTCATGTAAGCCTCTTCTGGCTCAAACATAGTTCCTGCACCATTTTCACGGGCATAAATAGCTTGAACAGCATAGATAGGTACGATGACAGAATGAGGTCGACCACTAAAGCGTGCACTGAAGCTAACAGCCTCATTACCCAACTCTAAATTGCCAACCGCGCGAGGCGCAACATTCAAAATAATTTGACCGTCCTGCACAAATTCTTGTGGTACACGCACGCCAGGTAGCATTGCATCAACCACAAGATGTGGAGTCAAATCGTTGTCTACTAACCACTCGTAAAACGCACGTAATAGATACGGTCTACGAGCTGTCATTACAGAATTATCCATTACTTAACCATTAACGACTAAGACGCATCTCGCGTTCAGCTTCCGTTAACGAAGCAAGGAATGAATCACGTTCAAATACACGATTCATGTAGATCTTAAGTTCCTTAGAACCAGGACCTACTAGCTCGATGCCTAACTGAGGTAGACGCCATAGTAACGGAGCTAGGTAGCAATCAATCAAGCTGAATTCTTCGCTCATGAAGTATTCGTATTCAGCAAACACTGGACCTAGAGTCAGAAGATCATTGCGAAGCTTATTACGAGCAGCTTCAGCTTCTTCTACATTACCTTTAACTACTTTTTCTGCTAGCGAGTACCAGTTTCTCTCGATACGGTAAATCATCAAACGACTATTACCACGAGCTACTGGGTAAACCGGCATTAGCGGTGGATGAGGGAAACGCTCATCCAGGTACTCCATAATAATTTTAGAGTCGTAAAGTGCTAACTCGCGATCAACGAGCGTCGGAACTGATTTATAAGGATTAAGCTCAATCAGTTCAGCTGGTAGATTAACTTCATCTACGAGTTCAACTTCAACACTTACACCTTTCTCAGCCAACACAATACGTACCTGATGGCTATACATATCAGATGCACTTGAAAAAAGAGTCATCACAGAACGTTTATTGGCAGCTACAGCCATGGAGTCCTCCAGCACACTTACAGAAACAAAAAAAATAATGGAGGCTTAGCCTCCATTATGAACAATAAATTTTGGAATTAGCGCGGTATTATAGCATATTTAGTGCACATCACGCCAATACTCTTTCTTGAGAAGCACGACTACAATAGTAAAGATAACAAGGAAACCCATTACCCACCACCCTAATGTATGTCGTTCCAGTTTTACTGGGTCTCCAGAGTACTCTAAGAAGTTAACCAAATCACGAACTGCACTATCGTACTCTTCCGCATTTAGCTCACCTGTACCATTCGTTTCAATACCAACAACAACTTGTACATCTCCATTCTCAGTTGTCTGAGTTTCGTATACTGGCGTTGGGATCCCTTGTAACTCTTCCAGCACGTGAGGCATACCTACACTTGGGAATACAACGTTATTAACGCCAAACGGTCTTGACGGATCAGCGTAAAAAGAACGTAAGTAAGTATACAGCCAATCAGCACCACGAACACGAGCAACCAAAGTCAGATCTGGTGGTGGAGCACCAAACCATTTTGCCGCCATTGCATCTGGAATCGCATTTTCCATTAGGTCGCCAATTTTAGCATTTGAGTCAAAAATTAGATTTTCTTGCATCAAGTCTAGTGGAATACCAATATCCGTCGCGACACGTTCATAGCGTTGATACTGCGTTGAGTGACAAGCGAAGCAGTAATTCATAAATAGTTTCGCACCATTTTGCAGTGATGCCTGATCGCTCAAGTCATTGTTCGCCTTATCTAAGGGAACGTTGGCTCCAGCCGCCATCGCCAGAGATGGCAGCATGGCAAACAATACTAAAATCCATTTTTTCATTTGAATGTCACCCTCTCTGGTAATGGTTTCGTTGCTTCATTTTTGCTGTAGAAGAACAACAACACAAAGAACATGAAGTAACCCAAGCTAAAGATCTGCGCTAGCAATGTGTACAGCGCCGTTGCTGGCAACGCACCTAGAATACCCAATGCGACAAAGCAGATGGTGAACTGAATAATATTGAACAAATGGAACTTACTACGGTAACGATAAGAGCGAACTTTACAACGATCTAACCATGGTAGGACGAACAAAATAACAATCGAAGCGCCCATCGCGATAACGCCGAGTAGCTTATCAGGGACTGCACGCAATATGGCGTAGAATGGTGTGAAGTACCAAACAGGGGCAATATGCTCTGGTGTCTTCAACGGGTTCGCTGCTTCAAAGTTAGGTGGCTCAAGGAAGTAACCGCCCATCTCAGGGTTAAAAAACAAGACATAACAGAATAGGAATAAGAAACCAGCAACACCGACAAGATCTTTTACCGTACCGTATGGGTGGAATGGGACAGAATCAATAATGTCGTATTTCTTCGAATAGTAATCATGGAATTTGAACTGTGTTTTATAGTCATCTCCCATTTTACCTTTTGGCAGTTTAGTCTCGATACCATCCGGGTTATTTGAGCCAACTTCATGAAGAGCCAAAATATGTAATACGATCAGCAACAACAACACAATCGGTAGCGCGATAACATGTAATGCAAAGAAACGGTTAAGTGTCGCACCCGAAATAACGTAGTCACCACGAATCCATAGTGTTAGGTCATCACCTATCACAGGAATCGCACCAAATAGCGAAATAATTACCTGTGCCCCCCAGTAAGACATTTGTCCCCAAGGTAGCAAGTAGCCCATGAACGCTTCAGCCATCAGAACTAAGAAGATCAACATACCGAAGATCCATAGTAGCTCACGAGGTTTTTGGTACGAGCCATAAATTAGGCCGCGGAACATATGCAGATAAATCACAACGAAAAATGCCGAAGCACCCGTTGAGTGCATATAACGAAGTAGCCAACCATATTCCACATCACGCATGATGTATTCAACAGAGGCAAACGCTCCATCACCAGACGGAATATAATTCATTGTTAACCAAATACCAGTTAAGATTTGATTAACTAAAACCAGCATCGCTAACGAGCCAAAAAGATACCAAAAGTTAAAGTTCTTTGGCATCGGATACTCTGAAAGGTGCTTCTTATACGCATTCATTGCGGGTATGCGTTTTTCTACCCAATCAAGTAGACCTTGCATTATGCCTCCCCTTCTTCATCAATACCGATCATGATCTTGGTATCGCTTAAATACATGTGCTTTGGAACCACGAGGTTCAATGGCGCAGGCACTCCTTGGAATACACGTCCAGCCATATCAAATTTTGAACCATGACATGGACAAAAGAAGCCTGATTTAACCCCTTGAACTTGCTCATTAAAACTGTCAGGCAAGTAAGTTGGCGAACAACCAAGGTGGGTACATATGCCAACGGCGACGAAGTATTCTGGCTTAATCGAACGATAAGCGTTCTGGGCATAAGATGGTTGCTGGGCTTCGCCCGAACTCGGATCACGTAGATCGCCATCAAGGCTATTTAGGGTATCGACGATTGATTGGGCTCGGCGTACAACCCAAACAGGTTTGCCTCGCCATTCAACACGGACCATTTGTCCCTGTTCGAGTTTACTGATATCGACTTCCACCGGCGCACCGGCAGCTTTTGCTTTTTCACTTGGGTTCCAAGATTTTATAAACGGAACTGCTACCGCAGCTGCTCCTAGTCCGCCCACTACTGCTGTTGTGGCGGTTAAGAAACGTCTGCGTCCGTTATTTAAAGGCGCATTGCTCATCCAAACATTCTCCCATTTGCTTCTAATGGATTGTTAATATCCCTATCCAAAGAGCATGGCTAACAAAACACGAATTTAATTGTATTTATTTGATGGCAAATGATAAATAAAACCCTACTTTTTGACAAGATAAAGCCACTTTTTTGTAACATTTGTAAAGTCAAAGCGCCTATGAGGTCACAAAAGAAGAATTTGAGAAACAAAGGAGAGAGAGGAAGCAGATAAATCAAGATGTTGCTATGTGTAGAAAAACAAAAAGCCTGGCATATAGCCAGGCTTTGAATCCACACCCCAGTATAAAACTGGAAGCATCTCTTTTCGAAAAAAGATTAACGCTTAGAGAACTGTGGTTTGCGACGTGCTTTACGTAGACCAACTTTCTTACGTTCAACGCAACGAGCGTCACGAGTAACGTAGCCAGCTGCACGTAGAGCAGGACGGAATGACTCATCGTATTCCATTAGAGCGCGTGTGATACCGTGACGGATCGCACCAGCTTGACCAGAAATACCACCACCTTTAACAGTGATGTATAGGTCTAGTTTCTCAGTTAGTTCAACTAGCTCAAGAGGTTGTTTAACAACCATGCGAGAAGTTGGACGACCGAAGTATTCATCAAGGCTACGCTTGTTGATTACGATGTTGCCAGTACCCGGTTTGATAAAAACACGAGCAGCTGAGCTTTTGCGACGGCCAGTGCCGTAGTATTGATTCTCTGCCATTTCGAAATCCCCGATTAGATGTCTAGTACTTGTGGTTGTTGAGCAACATGGTTGTGCTCAGCACCAGCGTAAACTTTAAGCTTACGGTACATAGCACGGCCTAGAGGACCACGTGGCAACATACCTTTAACAGCAAGTTCAAGAACCATCTCTGGTTTCTTAACAATCAACTTTTCAAAAGTGATTGATTTAAGACCACCAGGGAACTCAGTATGACGGTAATACACTTTACCTTTAGCCTTGTTACCTGTTACAGCAACTTTCTCAGCGTTGATAACGATGATGTAATCACCAGTGTCAACGTGAGGAGTGTATTCAGCTTTGTGTTTGCCACGTAGGCGAGATGCAATTTCACTTGCTAGACGGCCAAGAGTTTTACCTTCAGCGTCTACAACATACCAGTCGCGTTTTACAGTTTCTGGTTTAGCAACGAAAGTTTTCATGCTAATAATAACCCGTTAATTAAATTTACACTTAAGGAGCATAGCTCCCACTGACTAAGAGCCCAGTCATCACCCCTTCGAGTGGATGGTTCTCTCGACTCGAATTTCCACAGAAATTGGTCTGCAGTAACGGTGGGTCGCAGGATTATAGAGAAGTGAGCTGAAAAAATCACCTTTTTTTTCGATTTAACGCACTCTTTTTCTATTCTTTTCTAAAATCACCCAAGTTCTCTACTTGAGTGACTTGATGATAAAGACCCAAACCACTTGAAGATACTATTAGGCTAAATGCTCACTCATAAGGTAATCATGACTTTGCATTTCAGTTAGTCGAGATTGGCAGCGTGCAAACTCAAACTCCAATTGGCCTGAAGTGTACAAATTTGGCAATGCGACTTGCGCTGAAATAATCAACTTCACATTACGCTCATAAAACTCATCCACTAACGCGATAAAGCGTCTCGCAGCATCATCTAGGCTTCCGCCCATTTGAGCAACATCAGCTAAGAGCACAGTATGATAAATCTTAGAGATCTCTATATAGTCATTTTGGCTTCGAGCGGTTTGACAAAGCTGAGAGAAAGTTGCGAATAAAACCCCATCCGATGCCTTAACGACGGCTATATCTCGATGATTAATTTCTATCTCGGTCTGCGTTACCTTTTCATCGCCCACCAATTGCGTGTAATAGCGATGCAAGTTGATATTGGCTTGTTCATCTAATGGGTAGTGATAAATTTCAGCTTGCTCAAGTGTTCGTAAACGATAGTCAACGCCACTGTCGACATTCATAACGAGGCAGTTTTTTTCTATTAATTCAATTGCAGGCAAAAAGCGGGCTCTTTGTAAGCCATTACGATAAAGATCGTGAGGGGGAATATTGGATGTCGCCACCAATATCACGCCGCGAGAGAATAGCTCTTGGAACAACGTACCTAAAATCATCGCATCAGTAATATCCGACACAAAAAACTCATCAAAGCAAATAATCTCAGCTTCTTGCTTAAACTTATCCGCTACTTTTTCTAACGGATCTTCCACTTCACCTAGCGCCTTAAGTTCATCATGAACTCTATGCATAAAACGGTGAAAGTGAACTCGCATTTTCTTTTCTGTTGGTAGCGTTTGAAAAAAAAGATCCATCAAATAGGTTTTACCACGCCCTACTCCACCCCAAAAATACAAACCCTGTGGTGGTTCTGGTGGTAAGGGAGCTTTGACAAAAAGCTTTTTCCAACCGATAACTTCTTGAGTCGGTGTATTTATATAGTCGACAAATTCTCGATAAAGTCTATCAAGAGCATAAACGGCTTCATATTGAGCATCATCTTTTTGAAACCCATTATGCTTAATATCTCGTTGGTATATTTCTAAAGGAGTCATCGTTCCATTGCCCACCAGAGAAGAGACAAAACTGCTATGCAGAGCACACGCATTTTTCTTTATTGGTTAAGGTTCTCATAGTACCATGTCATTTGAACATGTGTAACCACCTAGTAAACAACATGTTAAATCAAACATAAAGGAGCGAATATGCCTTGGATTTATGCCCTAGTTGGCGTACTTGTTGGTGCTGTTTTAGGAATCGTTATCTCGCGCATTACTACTCCGGGATACAAAAAACAGAAAACCATCCAAAAAGACTTAGAAACGGCAAAGTTTGAGCTAGAGCAACAAAAACAAGATCTTGCCGATCACTTTGCACAATCAGCTGAAATGCTTGATTCAATTGGCAGAGAGTACACAAAGCTTTATCAACACATGACGAAAACGTCAAAAGAGCTACTGCCAAATATTCCTGAACAGGATAATCCATTTACTAAAAAAGTGGCTGAGCAGGCAAATAGCGAAAAAGTCAGTGACAGCGCAAAAGCGGAAACGCCATTAGATGAAGCTCCAAAAGACTATGCATCCGGCGCAACAGGTTTACTGCGTGAACAAACAAAAGAAATCCTCAATACTGATGAGGTAGTCACTTCAAAAGCATCGTAAAAACGCTTTGCTTTCATTTGTTAGTGAACTTTGCATAGGTTTTTGAGTCATAACTCCCATAAGTGCTCATTGTCTTGTTATTTTTCAAATGAATAATAGACATTGAGCATTCGCTTAAATAGGAGTTATTTGATGAAAAAACCTTTGCTTGCTTTAACTGTCCTTTCTTTGGCATTAACCTCTGTCATTACCCCACAAACGACTTTCGCAGCACTTCCTTTTTCTATTGATGGCGAACAGCTTCCTAGCCTTGCACCCATGCTTGAACGCGTCACGCCCGCTGTGGTTAGTATTGCCGTAGAAGGTACTCAAGTTTCTACGCAGCATATTCCAGAACAATTCCGCTTTTTCTTCGGTCCAAACTTTCCATCCGAGCAAGTCCAAGAACGACCATTTAGAGGCTTAGGGTCTGGCGTCATCATTGATGCCCAAAAAGGCTATATTGTCACCAACTACCATGTTATCAACGGCGCTGAAAAAATTCGCGTCAAGTTGCATGACAGCCGTGAGTATGATGCAGAACTAATTGGTGGCGATGAGATGTCTGACATTGCGCTACTTAAACTAGAAAAAGCAAAAAACCTTGTTGAAATTAAGGTTGCTGATTCAGATAAACTTCGAGTGGGCGATTTTACCGTTGCCATCGGCAATCCTTTTGGTCTAGGTCAAACCGTCACATCAGGTATCGTTTCGGCTTTAGGTCGAAGTGGCTTAAATATCGAAAACTTTGAAAACTTCATCCAAACTGATGCTGCTATCAACTCAGGAAACTCTGGTGGTGCTCTCGTCAATCTAAATGGTGAGCTTATCGGTATCAACACTGCCATTCTTGGTCCTAACGGCGGCAACGTCGGTATTGGTTTCTCTATACCATCAAATATGATGAATAATTTAACTGAACAAATTCTTCAATTTGGCGAAGTTAAGCGAGGAATGCTCGGCGTTCAAGGTGGTGAAGTCACCTCAGAACTAGCAGAAGCTCTAGGCTATGAATCAAGTAAAGGTGCATTTGTTAGTCAAGTTGTTCCTGACAGCGCCGCAGACAAAGCCGGGTTGAAAGCGGGAGATATTATCCTCTCTATCAATGGTAAACAAATCCATACGTTCAGTGAGCTTCGCGCTAAAGTTGCCACACTCGGTGCTGGTAAAAAAATCACACTCGGTGTGATTCGAGATGGAAAAGAGAAATCATTTAATGTCACCCTTGGTGAACAAAAAAATGCCAAGACCACAGCCGATAAATTGCATGAGGGCTTATCTGGTGCAGAGCTAAGTAATACGGCATCAAGTGATAAAGTAGAGGGTGTGAAAGTCACTGCGATTGAAAAAGGTTCAATCGCAGAATCTTATCAATTGCAAAAAGGCGACATCATTATTGGTGTTAACCGTCAGCGAATTAAAAATTTAGCCGACTTAAGACAAGTGTTAGATAAAAAACCAAGTGTACTTGCGCTTAATATTCAACGAGGCGATCGCACTTTATACTTAGTGGTTCGCTAATCCTGTGAGGTAAGCTCCCCAAAAAGGACAGCGCTCAATATCGCTGTCCTTTTGTTATTTAGTCATCTAATGCTATTCTACGGCTCTACAGCGTTTGGTAAGTTAATGATTTTGACTGGGGAAAATATGCTCAATTTTTGGTTGCGTTCGATAGGCCTTGGCCTTGCGACCGCTTTAATTTTATTACTTGCCGTCCCATCTTTACGTTCAAATATTATTCCTCAAAGCATTTCTATCACGGACGATGATATTGGCCCTCTACCTGTTTCCTTTAATAGCGCAGTTAGAAAAGCCGCCCCTGCTGTCGTCAATATTTATAGCCGTCAATATTCAGAGAACGACCGCTCTAAACTTTCAACTCAAGGTTTAGGCTCTGGCGTCATTGTGAGTGAAAAAGGCTATATTATTACCAACTACCATGTCGTCGCTCAGGCCGACCAAATCATAGTTGCCTTGCAAGATGGCCGTGTTGCTGCCGCTCAACTCGTTGGTAAAGACCGTAGAACTGATATTGCCATTTTACGAGTGGAGGGGACGAACCTTCCTGTCATACCATTAAATCAGCAATACTCGCCAAAAGTAGGCGATGTGGTTCTTGCTATCGGTAACCCCTATAATCTTGGCCAAACGACGACCTTTGGTATTATTTCCGCAACTGGTCGCTCATCAATTAGTGCCGATGGTCGCCAAGCTTTTATCCAAACCGATGCCGCAATTAACCAAGGCAATTCCGGTGGTGCATTAGTCAATACTCGTGGCGAGCTTGTGGGTATCAACACCGCTTCTTTTCAACAAGCTACCGACTTAGAAACTTATGGTATCTCTTTTGCTATTCCTTATCGTTTAGCCAATAAGATCATGGAAAAAATCATTGCCGATGGCAGAGTGATTAGAGGTTACATCGGCATCGATGGACAAGATATAACTTCGGTCACCGCACGGTTACTAGGGAATAAGCACCTTGGTGGTATTGTGGTACTTGGTGTTGATCCTAATGGTCCAGCAGCCGACTCTGGGTTTGAAGCTCAAGACATCATCTTGAAAATTAATGGGCAGAAAATAAATGGACGACAAAGCGTCATGGACATCGTCACTGACTTGCGCCCAGGAACGGTTGTTGATGTTTTAATTCTTCGTAAAGGTGTCGAAAAAAATCTTTCTGTGACCATAGAAGAAGATGGCCGTCAGTAATTAAGTGGCAGTTATATATAACGATAAACCCATGTTGTTCAACCTACGTTAATCAACCTAGGATGATTCAACACTGACACGATTAGTCGTTTCTCATCGAGCATAGCTTTGAGCAGACAAGCTTTAATCAGCATGAATCAAAAAAATCCCAGCCTAGGCTGGGATTTTCATATCAAGAATTTATGCTCGACTATTCAGCGTCGATGATTGAGGAATCTGCTGATTCAATCTCAATTCGTGTAACTCGCTGCAAACCGCGAGGCAATAAACCACCACGGCGACCTCGTTCACCTCGGAAGTTTTCAAGATCAGCTGGTTTTAGACCAAGTTTACGCTTACCCGCATACAAGGTAACGGTACACCCTTGAGGTAAGGCCATTAGATGAGAAACAAACTCTTCTCTATCTTTCGCCTTAGCTCCAGGGATATTAATGATCTTGTTACCTTTACCTTTACCTAATTGAGGCAAATCACGGATTGGGAACAACAACATTCGACCTTGATTAGTGATAGCTAGTATTTCATCGCTGTCTAAGTTACCAATTGTTTGTGGTGTGAGAACCTGTGAGTTTTGCGGCAAACTCACTAGAGCTTTACCACTACGGTTCTTCGATAACAAGTCACTACCTTTACATACAAAGCCATAACCTGCATCAGAACCAACAAGCCAAAGTTGCTGCTCTTCACCCATAACAACATGTCGAATACTTGTACCTGGATTTACATTCAAGCGCCCGGTAATCGGTTCACCTTGACTGCGAGCAGATGGCAACGAGTGTGATTCAAGTGAATAGCTTCGCCCATCACTGCCGATGAACACCGCTGGCTGGTTGCTCTTACCTCGAGCATTCGCTAGATAACTATCGCCTGATTTATAGCTTAAACTTTCTGGATCAACCTCATGCCCTTTCGCATGACGAATCCAACCTTTCTCAGACAGAACAACTGTAATCGCTTCGCTAGGGATGAGGTCACGTTCAGTTAACGCTTTCGCTTCAGCGCGCTCAACCAAAGGAGAACGGCGATCATCGCCATATTTCTCAGCATCAGCTTTGATTTCTTTTTTCAACAGTGTATTTAAACGACGCTCAGAGCCTAATAACTGCTCTAACTTCTCACGCTCTTTCTCAAGTTCTTCTTGCTCACCACGAATCTTAAATTCTTCTAACTTAGCCAAGTTGCGAAGTTTGATATCTAGGATCGCATCAGCCTGAATATCAGAAACACCAAAACGAGCCATCAGTACCGATTTTGGCTCATCTTCTGTACGGATGATTTCAATAACTTCATCAAGGTTTAGATAAGCGACTAACAAACCTTCCAAGATGTGTAAACGAGCCATGACTTTATCAAGGCGGTACTGCAAACGGCGACGAACCGTTGTACGACGGAATTCAATCCACTCAGAAAGAATCTGAACCAAGCCTTTAACTTGCGGACGATTATCCAAACCAATCATATTCAAGTTTACACGGAAGCTTTTCTCAAGATCCGTTGATGCAAACAGGTGGTTCATCAATTGGTCGCAGTCAATACGATTTGAACGCGGCACGATAACAATACGTGTCGGGTTTTCATGATCCGATTCATCACGAAGATCTTCTACCATTGGTAGTTTCTTCGCGCGCATCTGGTTAGCAATTTGCTCTAATAGCTTAGCACCTGAAACCTGATGAGGAAGAGCGGTAATAACAATATCAGAGCTCTCTTTGTGCCAAACAGCACGCATCTTGATACTGCCTCGCCCGGTACGGTAAATCTTTTCGATTTCCGCTTGTGGAGAGGTAATTTCAGCTTCAGTCGGATAGTCTGGACCTTTCACAAATTGCATAACATCCGACAATTCTGCCGTTGGGTTATCAATAAGATGAACCGTAGCTTCCGCCACTTCACGAACGTTATGTGGTGGAATATCCGTAGCCATACCAACCGCAATACCTGTGATACCGTTTAACAAGATATGCGGTAGACGCGCTGGCAACATTTGCGGCTCTTTCATTGTGCCGTCAAAGTTTGGTTGCCATTCAACCGTACCTAAACCAAGTTCGCCAAGCAGGACTTCTGCAAACTTAGACAGTTTTGCCTCGGTATAACGCATTGCAGCAAATGATTTCGGATCATCAGGAGCACCCCAGTTACCTTGACCATCCACTAACGGATAGCGGTACGAGAATGGCTGAGCCATTAACACCATCGCTTCATAACACGCTGAGTCGCCATGTGGGTGATATTTACCCAATACGTCACCAACGGTACGTGCTGATTTTTTATATTTTGCTGATGCCGATAACCCCAGTTCTGACATCGCATAAATAATACGGCGCTGAACGGGTTTTAAACCATCACCAATATAAGGTAATGCACGATCCATAATCACGTACATTGAATAGTTTAGATAAGCGTCTTCGGTGAACTTGCGCATAGGCAACTGTTCAACGCCATCATATGTAATTTCTGTGGACATTCGTTAAACCTCTGCCATATCACCGTTGCTTTGTAGCCAAGCACGGCGGTCATCCGCACGTTTCTTGCCCAATAGCATATCCATCATTTCCATCGTCGCTTCATCGTCATCTATGGTTAGCTGAACTAAGCGACGAGTATTCGGATCCATGGTCGTTTCACGTAATTGAAGAGGGTTCATCTCACCCAGACCTTTAAATCGTTGTACGTTGATTTTGGCTTTCTTCTTACTTAGACGTTCTAAAATACCATCTTTCTCATCGTCATCTAGGGCATAGAAAACTTCTTTACCACAGTCGATACGATAAAGTGGCGGCATGGCAACATAGATATGCCCCGCTTCAACCAATGAACGGAAATGACGTGTAAATAGTGCACACAACAAGGTTGCGATATGCAAACCATCCGAGTCCGCATCGGCAAGAATACATATTTTTCCGTAGCGCAAACCATCAAGGTCATCACTATCAGGATCAATACCTAACGCAACAGAAATATCATGAACTTCTTGAGATGCCAGAACCTGGTCCGCAGCGACTTCCCAAGTGTTTAAGATTTTACCGCGCAGTGGCATGACAGCTTGGAACTCACGATCACGAGCTTGTTTTGCTGAACCACCTGCCGAGTCACCCTCGACAAAGAAGATTTCGGTTCGACTCAAGTCTTGTACTGAACAGTCTGTCAATTTACCCGGTAAAGCTGGGCCTGATGCGATTTTTTTACGCACTACTTTCTTGCTTGCACGCATACGACGATGGGCGTTAGCAATACAGACTTCGGCAAGTTGTTCCGCTAATTGCGGTTTTTCATTTAGCCATAAGCTAAAGACATCTTTAACTACACCAGAAACAAACGCGGCTGTCTGACGAGATGATAAACGCTCTTTAGTTTGCCCCGCAAATTGTGGGTCCTGCATCTTCACTGATAGCACGTAAGAACAACGGTCAAAGACATCATCACCCGTCAACTTAACACCACGAGGAAGCAAATTACGGAATTCACAGAACTCACGCATAGCATCCAACAAGCCTTGGCGTAAGCCGTTAACGTGCGTACCACCTTGAGCGGTTGGAATTAGGTTCACATAACTTTCAGTGATCATTTCGCCGCCCTCAGGCTGCCAAATAATCGCCCATGTAGCGGCTTCAGTTTCTGCTGTGAATTCCCCTGTAAATGGTACATCAGGTAATAAGGTGTAACCTTTCACCCCTTCTGCAAGATAATCTTTCAGACCATCTTCGTAGTACCATTCATAATCTTTGCCATTTACTTTGTCTGAAAACGAAATATTCAAACCAGGACAAAGCACCGCCTTAGCACGCAAGTTATTAACAAGGCGAGTGACCGAGAAATTACCAGAGTCAAAATAAGATGTATCTGGCCAAAAATGTACGCTTGTACCGCGATTACGACGACCACATGTCCCCGTTACCGTCAATTCTTCAACCTTATTGCCGTGTTCAAATGCCATTTCGTACACTTGACCATCACGACGTACCGTCACTTCAACGCGCTTAGATAGGGCGTTGACTACAGAGATACCTACCCCGTGCAAACCACCGGAGAATTGGTAGTTTTTGTTGGAGAACTTACCACCAGCATGTAGCTTACAAAAGATAAGCTCCACACCTGAAATTTTTTCTATCGGGTGAATGTCCACTGGCATACCACGACCATCATCAATAACTTCAAGTGATTGATCGGCGTGAAGGATGACTTGCACCTTCGAAGCATGCCCAGCGAGCGCCTCATCGACACTGTTGTCGATGACTTCTTGACCTAAGTGGTTAGGTCGCGCTGTATCCGTATACATCCCAGGACGGCGACGTACCGGCTCCAGACCATTAAGAACCTCAATGGCTCCTGCATTATATTGTTCAGTCATAATACGGAATTTCGTTTTAGAATTAGTTAGGTTACTTTGCAGGCAGCTTATGAAAGTTTTTATGATTCAGGCTAAAAAACGAGCCAAATGTTGAATCGGTGAGCGTTTAATTACTGCAAAAGTATAGATGGAACATAGTCTGGAAGAGACCTGTTTATGTCAAGCGACATCAGTGAGTATCAGGTAAATTTATGACTCTTCTCATGACACTCATAAATCAAGTGATCATTTATTGACGACTACATCATGAAACTGAATGGCAAACGAAACTATAGTTCAAGAAACTCAACGATCAATTCAGGGTACCGTTCAAAATCAATGAAACTGTGGTCCCCGCCTTGCTCTACGGTTTGTTTTGCCAATTGGAACTTTTCAACGGCTTGGCGATAATCAAGCACTTCATCTTCGGTTTGTTGTAGCAACCAAAAATCTGTTGCTTGCTTTAAGTTCACTACGTCGAGAGCTTTAAGCTCATCAATATGATGTGGCTCTAATACATAGTGTTGAAACGTGTAAGGGTTTTCTTGCGGACCAAGATAGTCGACTAACAGCTCATAGGGCTTTACTGCTGGGTTAACTAACACTGCTTTAAACCCGAACTGATCATTTAGCCATGTCGACATATAGCCTCCAAGAGAACTACCGACTAAGCCAATTTTATAATCATCTCGATATTGCTCAACTAAAGCGAGCAAACACTCCGCAGCTTGTTGCGGAAAGCTTGGAAGTTGTGGAACGACTACCTTGATATCCGAGCGATACTCTTCACAATATTGCTTCATCACATTCGCCTTATGGGAAAGTGGAGAGCTGTTGAAACCATGAATATATAAGAGTAAAGAAGGTTTCATTTAATAACCTGCTGAATTGAAATCCGGTTGAAACTGTCCATCACTTAAACGATGAACTTGCGTCTCAAATGTGCCATCCGAATGCAACGTAAGTTCACGCCACCCCGGAGAGAGGTTATCTAAAGCAAAGTCATCACTGTTTGGCTTAAACTGCACACAAGTTGAGGGAGTCGCAATAACGGTCGTATGGCCACGCTTCACCTGCATATCTTGATGTACATGACCACACAAAACCGCACTTACATTATTGTGCTTTTCTATCACATTCCAAAAATTCTCAGCATCTTTCAACGTGTGTTGATCTAACCAAGCACTGCCGACAAGTAATGGATGATGATGAAGAAGAACGATAGTATTTCGGTTTGAATGCTCACTTAATTTATTGTCTAACAAAGTTAATTGTTGATCACTCATTCTACCATGAGGGACTCCGACAACTTGAGAATCCAATAAAATCATTTGCCAATGATCACCCAGCAACACATGTTCATGTGGCTGAATTTGCTCAGATGGCATAACAGAACCCATGCTAGGCTTAAAGTCATGGTTTCCTGGTAACCAGAAACACGGCTTCTCAAGAGGACGAATACCTTGCTCGAAACGTTGATATGAAAAGGCACTGTGGTCTTGAGAAATATCACCAGTCGCCACAATAGCATCAAAGTGATCGCCACTTTCAACAATCTTATCAACCACCGCACGAAAACTATCGTGGGTATTTACGCTCAACAAAGTACCATCCGCTGGTTCAAACAGATGGGTATCGGTGATCTGTAATAGCGTAATACTGTTAGTGTCTGGTGAACTAGACATGAGTTTCAAAATAATAAACCTAAATATTCAATGGCGTTCTACTGATACCATGCCTTAAACAAAAAGATAACCAATCCCCCAAGAAACGATTCAATTGCGCTTTTTCGTCTTTTTGAACCATCTTGTCATTGGGATACTCATAACGAGGCTTTACACGCCCTAGATTCGCACTGCTACAAACTTCTGCTACTCGAGCATCGTGATAGAGCCTGACAGACATTTTAGGCAATGGAAACATGGGAACGTCATCGCTTTGACAGATATCGACCAAAGTTGTGTACTTTGTGACCTCTCCCACTTGAATTTGATACGAATTGTTTGCAGCTTGATAACAACGAACATCACCGACGCTTGGCTGTTTCGGAAGCAAAGCGTTCAGTTTGGCATAATTCGTTTCATACATACGCATCAATTCAACAAAGTCGACGTGATACGGTTTTTTATGTGCTATTTCAGCCATTTTTGTCTCAAGCATTGATAATTCAACTCTAACCATTGTAGTGCAATGATAGAGGCACCATTTTCAATTTTCCCATCAACGACCCATTGATAAGCGTGTTGACGACTTACCACATGAACTCGGATGTCTTCACCCTCATAGTCTAAACCATGAACACCTTGCGCTAAAGTAGCATCCACTCGACCAACATAAACATCTAGCATTTCCGAACAACCTCCCGATGAGGGGTAATAGGAGGTCACTTTTTCCAATTCAGAAACATCAATACCGGCTTCTTCTTGAGCTTCTCGTCGTACAACATCATCCGCACTCTCATTAGAGTCAATAATGCCAGCGACTATTTCCAGCTGCCAAGGATGCTTATGTTCTAATGCTCCAACTCGAATCTGCTCAATGATAACCACTTCATCTCGTTGAGGATCGTAAGGCAACATTGCCGCTGCATGCCCGCGTTCAAACATCTCTCGCTCAATGATATCACTCCAACCGCCCTCGAATAATCGATGTTTAAAACAGTATTTCACCATTTTAAAAAAGCCTGAATAGAGTATCTCTTTTGAGATTATTTCGACATCTTGTAATGTAAAGTCGATACCTTGATGGTCGGGCTGTTGCATTTTTCACCTCCATGGAAAAAGATACCACTATATGAGCTTAACTCAGACGGTGATACTTCCGTCAACCGGTGCACTTAGCAAAATAGCACTCACCAATATAAACCGACCTTTAATGACTCTACGCATATTAACGGTCATATTGGTGACTATATTTAAGGTACTGGCGACTAAGGTGCATAGTTTACTCAGAGAGCGACGCTTCTTCCAAGGATATGGCTCAACATTTCATATAATTTTTACAAAATTTTTTAAATAACCCAGCAATTATATTGTACAAGTGGACAATTAAGTGTAAAACTTTGCAAAGTTTAGAGTGAATTAGCGTCAATTTGAGTTAAACTCTTGAACAGAAGAATTCTTTTAATCTGATTGGCAGGAATCAAATCCATGAAAAAACTGCTTCCACTATTTATTAGTGCAGCTCTAGGTAGCTTATCGACAAGTGCTTGGGCTGATACGCTAGCTGAAGTTTATAACCAAGCGAAAGATAACGACCCAACATTGCTAGGTGCGGCTGCACAACGTGATGCGGCATTTGAAGCAGTTACTTCTAGTCGTTCAACTTTGCTACCTCAAATCAACCTGACCGCGGGCTATAACCTGACTCGTGGTGAAACAAAGCTAGATGCAGCGCCGGATCGTAACAACGACCAGAATGCTCTCAGCGCTGGCATTAATTTTTCTCAAGAACTATATCAACGTTCTAGCTGGATCACGCTAGACACGGCAGAGAAAACAGCGCGTCAAGCTGATGCTTCCTATGCAGCTACTCAACAAGCATTAATTTTACGTGTTGCAACCGCGTACTTTGATGTATTACGCGCTCAAGACAACTTGGAATTCGTCCGAGCTGAAAAAGCAGCGGTTGGCCGCCAATTAGAACAAACCAAACAACGCTTTGAAGTAGGTCTATCAGCGATCACTGATGTCCATGATGCGCAAGCACAATACGATGGTGTATTAGCTGATGAAGTATTAGCTAAAAATGCACTAACTAACAGCTATGAAGGACTGCGTGAAATCACCGGTCAAGCACACGCTAATCTTGATGTGTTGGATACAAAACGTTTTGATGCGACCAAAACCAAAACTGCAATTGATGAATTGCTAAAAGAAGCGCAAGAGAAGAACTTGAGCTTATTGAATGCTCGTATTTCTCAAGACGTTGCGAAAGATAACATTTCGCTAGCCAGCTCAGGTCACTTACCATCACTAACTCTAGATGGAGGCTACAACTTTGGCGATATTTCTAGCAGTGATACTATGGATGGCACAACCAACAACTTCAATGTTGGCGTGAACTTAAACGTACCGCTATATACTGGTGGCGACATCACATCAAAAACGAAAACAGCTGAATATAACTACGTTGCAGCAAGCCAAAAACTTGAAGCGACATACCGTAGTGTTGTAAAAGATGTTCGAGCATTTAATAACAACATCAGCGCGTCAATCGGTGCACTAAGAGCTTATGAGCAAACCGTAATCTCTGCAAGATCTGCACTTGAAGCCACTGAAGCTGGTTTTGATGTAGGTACTCGTACGATTGTTGACGTTCTAGACTCAACTCGTCGCCTGTACGATGCAAACAAAAACCTATCAAACGCTCGTTATGACTACATCATTAGTGTTCTTCAATTGCGTCAAGCAGTAGGCACATTAAGTGAGCAAGATATTATGGATATAAATGCGGGCTTACGCCCTGCTAGCTAAGTATTCATCTTTCTTTTTGAATGAAAGATCAAAAAGGGTTGCCATACGGCAACCCTTTTTATTTGATACTAACTAAAGCGGAACTCGATAGAGCAAGTTAACTTAATACACAGTATCAATTAATACTTCTTTCTCTACCAACCACTCTTGCTTGTCACCATGATCAACGCTTATTGCGATGTCTACAGGCTGTTCAGGATCCACCGCTAACTGCCATACGAATGCGACTTCCCATTGGTTTTCATCATGCGTACGTAAATCTAACTGCTCACCATCAATCAACCAAGTTTCATCACCCTGCTTAATCATAATCGCATTTACGCCGAGTTCGGCAGGCAACGTTTGTTGAGATTCCAAATAGAGAGCACCGTGAAGCGTTTGATCTTGTACCTCACCGATTGTCGGCATTTTATTTAGCCAAAGATTACTTTTTAGTTCGATGGTTTGTCCGGAGATCACAATCTGATTATCTTGCGCCCACTGCTGCGTGGATGAATGAGAACTGCACCCCGCCAATAAAACCACACCCAATGCCATCATTACTCTGCTTTTCATTGCTCTACCTCTGCGCTGCTAACCACTCTTTTAGTATCTGAATATCATTGCTGTATTCGTTCTTAATCTCTTCAACCCAATCATCGATATTTTCCCACCAAGCTGGGTATTCTGGCGATTGCGCTAATTGAGCAACACTCTGAATATGCTTCAAGCCTATCGAACCAGCAGCACCTTTGATTTTGTGTGCCTCTGACACTATGCCCTCTTGATGTTTTGCGATCATATTTGATTCAAGAACGGCCATATATTCCGGCATCATATTTTCAAACATGGTTACGCTATCAAACACGGGCTTGGTGCCAACGATACCAATATAAGACTCTAACATGTCAATATCGAGTAAACGTGTGTAGATCTCAGCACAATCTATGTTATCAAATGGTTTTTCTTGTTCTTTCATTACGATCACCTCTTGGGGTTCTTGTGTATGACCGAACTTGGCGATGACATCTTGCACTGCCGTCACCGATAACGGCTTGCTGATCGCCTCACTCATCCCTTTATTCAAATACTCATTCTTGTCTTTGAGCACATTGGCCGTTAGCGCGACTAAAGGCGGTAACGTCTTATAGTGAGTATGGAAATAAGCAGCAATATCAAACCCGGTCATATCCGGTAACTGGATATCTAGGAAGACCAAATCATATTGGTTTGGATCGAACCTTTCTATCGCTTCTGCACCAGTCATCGCAACCGTGACACTATGGCCCATACTCTCAAGCAAAGAACGAGCAACTGTAATATTCAACTCAATGTCTTCAACCATGAAGATGTTCATCTTCGACTGCGTTTGCAATGCTGGCGCCGTCTGCTGTTCAATATCAGCAAGGGGCACGCGAATGGTCACCGTAAATGTGCTACCAAATCCCTCTTCGCTAGAAGCGATAATTTCACCATCCATCATATGGATTAGTTGTTGCGAGACAGCCAAACCAATACCAGTACCCACCGCATGTAAATTATGTTTATTTGATTTCACTTGATAGTACATCGCGAAGATATTCTCGAGTTCCCCCTCTGGGATACCGATACCACTGTCTTCAATTTCCATGACAATATGAGCAAACCCATCCTCATAATCGGCACTCACCGACATTACGACGCCACCTTCTTTGGTGAATTTCATCGCATTGCTAATCAAGTTCCACAGTACCTGTCTTAGTCGTGTCGCATCCACTTCAATTGCAGCAGGTAAATCCGTCAATCGCTCTAGATCAAAGCGTAGGCCTTTTTGTTCTGCCATTAGTGCAGAGATGCTTTCCATCTCTGCTACAAACTCTTCAAAGTTTAATATCGATGGATATAGTTCTAATTTACGACGGTCAAATTTATCCATATCAATAATGTCATTAAAGATATGTCCAAGGGTGATCGCACTAACATTAATCGTTTGCATGTGCTTGCGCTGCTCATCAGTCATCTGGCTATCTAATAGCATCCGACTTAAGCCAACAATACCATTCAGTGGTGTTCGCAATTCATGGCTAATCGTCGAGATAAATGTGGTTTTATCGCGACTGGCTTTCTCTAATGATTCTTCGTAACGCTTACGCTCTGTAATATCTCGACCAAAACCAACAAGACCAAGGTGTCGACCATCCTTGTTGTAAAAAGGCACTTTACGTAATTCAAAATAAATCATTCGACCATCGGGATACTCAAGCCACTGCTCGTATGTTAAGGCTTCATTATTTGCAAAAACCGTCTGATCGGTATCTACAATTTGCTGAGCGATCTCTTTGCTGTACACATCCCAAGGTGTCAAACCAACCAATTCTGATTCATTCTTACCGGTTAATTCTTCCATTTCTCTATTACAGCCAGAAAAAACACCCTCTGCATTACGGTAATAGATCAAATCTGGCGAGGCATCGATAAATGAACGTAACAGAGCGGTACGTTCTGCTAACTCAACTTGTGTGCGTTCACGCTGGAAAACCTCGTTTTCTAGATCGTTCATCGCCTCTTCACGAGCTTCTTCCGCTTTAATTCGCTCTTCGATTTCTTGATTCAGTTTCGTGATGTTTTGCTGCAGCTTATTATTTAACTCAAGATCACGAGAGCGCATATCTTTTAACTTTGAGACCAGCTTAGAAAGACGTTGCCGTGATTCTTCGAGCTGATCAACAACAACAGAAAGGAAATAAACCGCCCAAGGAGTAACAATCAGACCAAAGAAAACTGAGCGAACAATATCGATATCATCAACATGTCCACTTAATACTAGAGTGATACCGACTTGAACGACGACAGCAAGCGCAACAAGCGCTAAAGCCAAAAGAATAGAAAAACGCAATATCCCCAATTTGACCAACAGATCAACATAATATTGGGCAAGATTTTTGATAGGTTTCATTAAGCGCTCCGTGGACAACTGTCGTTAGAGTCTACCTTGTTCGCCAAAATGGGTAAATTAATCCCGCAGGAGAAAGTGCTTAAATATCAGATGTGTGATGTACACTTGTCTGATTTCGTCCGTCAGCTTTGGCTTGATATAGGGCTTCGTCAGCCAAGGCCACTATAGACTCACACTTGTTCTGTGCTTGAGGAATAGTTGAAACTAAACCGATACTCACTGTAACGATGGGAGCGACTTTGGATTGTAAATGCTCAATGGATAATTGAGCGATATGTTCGTGTATTTTCTGAGCGACCAAGCGAGCCCCTAAAAGGGTTGTGTGTGGCAAAATAAAGCCAAACTCTTCACCACCATATCGAGCCACACAATCACTTGAACGAGAAAGTACACTTTCAAAGACTTTAGCTACCTGTATTAGGGCTTCATCGCCTTTTTGGTGGCCATACAAATCGTTATATCCCTTAAAGTAATCAATATCACATAGCATAACGGTCAGCGGTTGTTGCTCGCGGACATGTAAATACCATAAGGTTTCTAGTTGTTCATCAAAACGGCGGCGATTGGATATTTTAGTCAACCCATCAATGAAACTTAAACGCTGCAGCTCTTGGTTTGCTTCTTCTAATTTACGTGCGGCTAAGTAACGCTCAGACACATCCCTAGCCATGATCAATACACCATTAGTCCCAGAGACAGGATCTTTCAAAGGTGATTTAACGACATCATACCAAGCACGTTCGCCATCGGTTCCAAGCACTTGATCGATGTAGCGCAGTGAGCGTCCTAACGTCAACACCTCATCATCCGTTGAAGAAAAACGGCCATACATCTTATCCGGCACAACATCTTCAAGACGCTTGCCGATTAGATCATTAACATCAGAAATACCTAATGCTTTTACAAAGGGTAAATTACACGCTTGATAAACTCGATTTTCATTAAAAATACCAATCGAGTCTGGGCTTGATTCTAAAATGTTCTGTAAAATGGTATCACGCTGAGCCAATGCTACCTCAGTATCTTTTCGCTTATCCATCTCATCACGCAAGCTTTGCTGAACGTTGTACCAATCAGTCACATCATGACTAATACTTAGCATTCCAAGCTTTTCACCTTGTGAAGACATCAGTACTTTTTGGCTAGTTTCAAGTAGACAGCTCTGCCCATCAGCATTCACAGACCAACGGTTGTTATTCGCACGTCCTTTCATAAAACCATGGATATCCGCACATCCCTCATCAATACGCTCTCCCCAATAACGGTTAAACGCACGATTAGTCGCAATAAGTTCGCCCTGATTGTCTTTAACAAAAATCAGCTCTGATAGCGTATCAAATACACTATTAACAATAGAAAGTGCTTTCATCTTTTTCGCGGTTTCCGCGTCCGTAGCCCGATATGGCGTTACATAAAGAAACCATGCGGAGCGGCCTTTGAAAAGGGTTCGACGTCCAGTCATTTCAACCGCAATAGATTGACCTACCGATACAGGCCAATCAAATTGATAACCAGAAAATCCTTTTCCAGAGAATTGCTCTATCAAAGACGTCATCATTTTCGGTGGAATTGACTCTGGCAGAAGATAAGATTTACCGACCAACCGTATTCCTAACAGTTGCATCGCATAAATATTGGTAACCAGAATTCGGCCGCTGCGGGCCTCGACAAGAAGCAATGGCATAGGCGCATCTTGCACGATGGCATCCAATTGCTTTTGATGTTGGCTATATTGCCAAATAAAGAAAAAAAGAAAACAGAACAACAAAATAATGGCGATATCGAACCCATGTCCATGGGCAGTTTCCCAAAACCAGTCCAACGAATATCCCATTATTTTGCTCTTAATAAAACGTACGCTATTTTATACGATTATCATACGCTGTTATCTGGCACTAATCTTGTTTAAGTAATGGTTTTATATATTCAAACGATTGATTAATAGCCGAACCTTGGGCTCCATCACGGTTTAGCGCTCTTCCTATCTCAGTCATAGCTAACCATCTGTTTTCACACCATAGTGGCGATAACAAGGTTGGACGACGAGCAGCTGAAGAGACCCGATGAAAAACCACATCTGGCGGGGTTAAGCGAATCATCTCACTGGCAATTGCCACATAATCTTCTAGCTCAGGAGCTTCCAAACGCCCAGCACGCCAAGCTTTCGCCATGGTGCTACCTTCCACAATATGTAGGCCATGCAACTTAATGCCATCCGTCCCTACTTCCAACACTTGTTCAAGAGTTTTGAGGTTGTCTGCTTGGGTTTCTTTTGGTAGCCCCACAATCAAATGCGTACAGACTTTGATACCCAATGCTCGAGCTCGCTTGGTGATCTCAGCATAGCATTCAAAATCGTGCCCACGGTTAATACGCTTTAAGGTGTCGTTATTCGCGGTTTGTAAACCAAGCTCAAGCCAGATTTCATAGCCTTGCTCAACATACTCTGACAATAAATCAAGCACAGCATCGGGAACACAATCAGGACGAGTACCCACACATAGCCCAACAATATCCGCCGCTTTTAAAGCTTCTTCGTACATGTTTTTCAACACTTGCACTTCAGCATATGTGCTGGTGTAGGCTTGAAAGTAAGCGAGGTATTTTTTCGCCCGGCTAATTTCACCGGCGCGATCTGTTAGTTGCTCAACAATACTTTTTACTTGAGTTTGTTCATCGGCAAACGAAGCGACGTTGCAAAATGTGCAACCCCCGCGGCCTATCGTGCCATCACGATTGGGGCAACTGAATCCCCCATGAAGGGTAAGTTTATGGACTTTTTCACCATAGCGGCGTTGAAGGTCTTGACCAATAGTATTAACAAGTTCGTGTAATTGCATTTGCTTTCGATGAGAATAAAAATCATTAAGATCAGTGTAATTTGATTACACGTTTGGAGGCTTTTTAAAGCGTTCATAATCTAACCACATTTATTAATTTGATCCCTATCACAAATCAATAAACATGCAAAAATTAACGCTTCAGACTGAAAATTACGCAAAAAATAAACATAAAATCTACTTATCCGGCAAAAAAACTGCGTTACATTGCGGAGTTTTGATTGATTTTTAGTCCGAGTAAATTGTAGGATACTTACAGGTTTTACTTGCTCGGCTTCGTGCCAATTAAAAGACTAACTGCAAGAAAATCGGTGATAGACAAACCCCACCTATATAAATCACTACTTTAGTGATGCAGTAAAATGGATATCACCAAGGATTGTCTTTCTCGCAACATTTTTCCTGTGAGAAGAAGAAGGGAATCAAACCTGAGCAACCTCGTTCAGGTGCGAATCAAATAATAAAAGGAAGTGACGTGTGATTAGGTTCGCTTAATCGAAGTGCGTCCAAATTAGATTGGAAGGATGTATCTATGGTAGATAGAGAGCAGAGCACACAAGGTCTGTATACTCCTGAACTGGAGCATGACGCTTGTGGTATCGGTTTTGTTGCTCACTTAAAAAACCGTAAATCTCATGAAGTAGTTACTCAAGCTCTTGATATGCTGGCACGAATGGAACACCGTGGTGGTCAAGGCTGCGATCCATGCAGTGGCGATGGCGCAGGTATTCTACTTCAAAAACCTCATGAATTTCTTTTAGAAGAAACGGTAAAGCTTGGTATCAAGCTGCCTTCTTTTGAAAAATATGGCGTCGGTGTGGTGCTTTTCCCTAAAGACCAACACAAACGCGAGCAATGTCGTGATATTTTAGAACGAAACGCTAAGCGTTTAGACTTAGAAGTAATTGGCTACCGTGTGTTGCCAACAGACAACTCTATGATTGGTGCTGACCCTCTCAGTACTGAACCTCAATTTGAACACGTTTTCGTGTCGGGTGGCCCTGGTACATCACCAGAAGAATTAGAGCGTAAGCTATATGTACTACGTAACTACACGGTGCGTGTATGTTTAGAGAGTATATCGAACATTGGGGATGATTTTTACATCAACTCAATGTCATACAAAACCTTGGTGTATAAAGGTCAGTTAACGACTGAGCAAGTACCACAATACTTCTTAGACTTACAAAACCCAACCATGGTTACAGCACTGGCTCTAGTGCACTCTCGTTTTTCAACCAATACATTCCCGCGCTGGCGTTTAGCTCAACCTTTCCGCTACATTGCTCATAATGGTGAGATCAATACGGTTCGCGGCAACTTGAATTGGATGAAAGCTCGTGAAGCGATCATCGAATCCGATCTATTCACTCAAGCCGAAATCGACATGCTGCTGCCTATTTGTCAGGAAGGCAGTTCAGATTCATCAAACTTTGATATGGCACTAGAGCTCCTAGTTCTCTCTGGTCGTAGCCTGCCACATGCATTAATGATGATGATTCCTGAAGCATGGCAAGAAAATAAAAACATGGACCCGACCCGTCGTGCGTTCTATCAGTACCATGCTAACGTGATGGAACCATGGGATGGCCCAGCCTCTGTTTGTTTCACCGATGGCGTACAAGTTGGTGCAACGCTTGACCGTAATGGCCTACGTCCATCTCGCTATACAGTCACTAAAGATGACTTCTTAGTGATGGCTTCTGAATCAGGCGTAGTCGATATCGCTCCTGAAAATGTGGAATTTCGTGGTCGTTTGCAACCAGGCCGTATCTTCGTTGCCGACCTAGAGCAAGGCCGTATTATTTCTGATGAAGAAGTAAAAGATAGCATTGCTAACTCACAGCCGTACGAGCAATGGGTAAAAGAAAATCTACTTAGCCTTAACAAGCTACCGGATGCAAGCAACGAATTTAGCCAACCATCACCAGAGAAGCTACTACACAAGCAACAATCATTTGGTGTCAGCTCTGAAGAAGTCAACGAAATCATTCTTCCTCTTGCAAAAACAGGCTACGAGCCACTTTCTGCAATGGGTGCAGACTGGCCGCTCGCAATTCTTTCGCATCAATCTCAACACCTATCAAACTACTTTAAACAGTTATTTGCACAGGTAACCAACCCACCGATCGACCCGATCCGTGAACGGATGGTGATGTCTCTGAATACTTATCTCGGTAAGGATCAGAACCTACTGACAGAAACCCCTGAACACTGCCAAAAGGTTGAACTTGAATCTCCAGTACTCTCTAACTCTGAGTTAGAAAAACTGCGTGCTATCGATAATGAGCACCTTCAAGCGAAAACTTTGGATATCGTATTCCAAGCCAATGGAGATGCGGGTAAGTTAGAGCGAGCTCTAAAACGTATCTGTCAATATGCAGAAGATGCTGTGATCGACGGTTACTCAATCATTCTATTGACGGATCGTGCAACCAACTCTAACCACGCTGCGATTCCAGCGATGCTAGCGGTCGGTGCCGTTCACCACCACTTAATTCGCAAAGGTCTACGTGCTAAGTGTGACATCGTTGTTGAAACGGGTGACGCACGAGAAACCCATCACTTCGCAACATTGATTGGTTATGGCGCAAACGCAGTTAACCCATACCTAGTCATTGAAACGATCGTTGAGCTACAGCGTACAAAGAAACTAGACCCAACTATTTCAGCGAAAGAGTACTTCAATAATTACCGTAAAGGCGTTAATGGCGGTCTACTGAAAATATTCTCTAAGATGGGTATTTCAACGTTACAGTCATACCATGGTGCGCAAATTTTTGAAGCTCTGGGCATCAGCAAATCAGTGGTAGAAAAATATTTCACTGGTACAGTTTCACGAATCCAAGGTCTGACGATCGACGATATCGCGAGAGAAGTGCTGGTACGCCACCGTGTTGGTTACCCAACCCGTGAGATCCCAGTACAGGTTCTTGATGTGGGTGGTGTTTACCAATGGAAGCAACGTGGCGAAAAACACTTATTTAACCCTGAGACAATTTCGTTACTGCAAGAATCAACACGTAACAAAGACTACGTTCAATTTAAGCAATATGCGAAAGCTGTTGATGATCAAGGTGATAACGCAGCAACACTGCGCAGCCAACTAGATTTCATCAAAAATCCGGCAGGTTCAATCCCGCTAGAAGATGTAGAGCCGATTGAAAATATTCTCAAACGCTTTGCTACTGGTGCCATGTCGTTTGGTTCGATTTCCCATGAAGCGCACTCTACGCTTGCGGTCGCGATGAACCGTATCGGTGCGAAATCAAATTCAGGCGAAGGCGGCGAAGATCCAGCCCGTTTTGAGAAGAAAGATAATGGTGACTGGGAACGTTCAGCGATTAAACAAGTCGCATCTGGCCGTTTTGGCGTGACCTCTTACTACCTAACCAATGCTGATGAGCTACAAATTAAGATGGCTCAAGGGGCAAAACCTGGTGAGGGTGGTCAACTACCTGGTGACAAGGTCGATGACTGGATCGGGGCCACACGTCACTCAACGCCAGGAGTGGGTCTTATTTCCCCACCACCACATCATGACATTTACTCAATCGAAGATTTGGCTCAGTTGATCTACGATTTGAAAAATGCCAACCGAGCAGGCCGAGTTAACGTGAAGTTAGTATCGGAAGCTGGCGTTGGTACGATTGCCTCAGGTGTTGCGAAAGCCAAAGCTGATGTGGTTCTCATTGCCGGTTTTGATGGTGGTACAGGTGCATCTCCGATGTCATCCATTCGTCATACAGGTCTTCCTTGGGAATTAGGTCTAGCAGAAACTCACCAAACGCTACTGAAAAACGGTCTACGTAACCGTATCGTCGTTCAGTCAGATGGACAGATGAAAACCCCTCGAGATCTTGCCGTAGCGACGCTACTGGGCGCAGAGGAATGGGGCGTTGCTACCGCAGCACTTGTGGTTGAAGGTTGTATCATGATGCGTAAGTGTCATAAAAATACTTGTCCGGTTGGTATCGCAACTCAAAATAAAACACTACGTGAACGCTTTGACGGTCGTGTAGAAGACGTGGTGACGTTCTTCCAATACATGGCAGAAGGGCTGCGTGAAGTGATGGCTGAACTTGGTTTCCGTTCGATTGAAGAAATGGTAGGTCAATCTCACAAACTTAAAGTTCGTGAAGATATTGGCCACTGGAAATACAAAAACCTCGATCTTACACCTGTTTTGCACATTGAACATGCACGTAAAGAAGATGGTGTCTATAACCAAACTCAACAAAATCACAACCTCGAAAACGTATTGGATCGTAAGCTAATCCAAGCCGCTATACCGGCGCTTGAAAAAGGCGAATCGGTTACCGCTGAGTTCCCAATCATTAACACAGACCGTTCTGTGGGTACTATGCTGTCGAACGAGATTTCGAAAGTGTACAAAGACCAAGGTCTTCCGCAACCAATGAACGTTAAGTTCTACGGTTCTGCGGGACAATCTTTCGGTGCGTTCCTTGCGAAAGGAGTTAAGTTTGAAGTCGAAGGTGATGCGAACGACTACTGGGGCAAAGGTTTATCTGGCGGTACTTTGGTACTTTACCCAGATGCAAAATCAACCATCGTAGCCGAAGACAACATCGTTGTAGGTAACGTCTGTTTCTACGGAGCAACCTCGGGTGAGTCTTTCATTCGCGGTATGGCTGGCGAACGTTTCTGTGTTCGTAACTCAGGAGCAAAAGTCGTCGTCGAGGGTATTGGTGATCACGGCTGTGAATACATGACAGGCGGTACAGCTATTATCCTTGGCTCGACAGGCCGCAACTTTGCTGCTGGTATGAGCGGTGGTGTTGCCTATGTCTGGGATAAAGTCGGTGATTTTGAAACTAAGCTGAACCCTGAACTGGTCGACCTAGATCCTATCGAGCAAGAAGATAAAGATCTTCTACTGGACATGCTAACTAAGCATGTCGAATTCACAGGAAGTGAAGTGGCTCAATCTTTCCTAGACAATTTTGAAGCGAGTTTAACCTCATTGGTTAAGGTCATGCCGCGTGATTACAAAGCCGTACTTCAAAAGCGTAAAGCGAACACTGAGCAGACACAAACGGAAGAAGTGGAGGCAGTATAATGGGTAAGCCTACTGGATTTTTAGAGCATGGTCGCGAGCTTCCACAGAAGCTCGATCCATCGGTTCGCATCGAAGATAACAAAGAGTTCGTTCTCAACGAAGAGTTCGGCGACAAAATTAACACTCAGGCTTCTCGCTGTATGGACTGTGGTGTACCGTTTTGTCATAACGGCTGCCCTATCGGCAACATCATTCCTGAGTTTAACGATGCGGTTTATCGTGATAGTTGGGAAGAGGCTTGGAACATTCTTAGCTCAACCAATAACTTCCCTGAATTTACTGGTCGTGTATGTCCAGCACCTTGCGAAAGTGCGTGTGTACTTGGTATTAACCAAGATCCAATCACTATCTGTAACATCGAGAAAACCATTGTAGAAACCGCCTATCGCGAGGGCTACGCCAAACCAAAAAAACCACGTGTTCGTACTGGTAAGACCGTAGCTATCATAGGTTCAGGCCCTGCGGGTCTAGCTGCCGCTGAGCAGCTCAATAGTGCTGGCCATTGCGTCACAGTGTTTGAGCGTGATGAAAAAGTCGGTGGTCTACTACGTTTTGGTATCCCTGACTTCAAACTCGGTATGGATGTCATTGATCGTAAGATTAATCTAATGACAGATGCTGGTATTGAATTCAAAGTGAATCAACACATTGGTGTTGATGTAAATGCACAACAACTTCGTCAAGAGTTTGATGTCGTATTGCTCACTGGTGGCTCTACAGTACCTCGTGACTTACCAATTCCTGGCCGTGAACTTAAAGGCGTTCATTTTGCTATGGAATTCCTAGGCCAAAACAATCGTCGAGCTAACGACATGGATCTGAAGGCTGAAGAAATTCATGCGAAAGACAAGCATGTTGTGGTTATCGGGGGTGGTGATACGGGCTCTGACTGTGTCGGCACATCAAACCGTCATAAAGCAACGAGCATCACTCAAGTAGAAATAATGCCAGTTCCGCCAGAACAGCGCCCTGCTAATATGCCTTGGCCGCAATATCCAATGATCATGAAAACCACCACTTCACACGAAGAGGGTTGTGAGCGTCATTGGAATATTCTGACTAAAGAGTTTATCGGTAATGATAAAGGTGAAGTAACCGGGCTACGCATTGCTGACATCGTCTGGCAAGATGCTAAGCCAGGTGAACGCCCTGGATTTGACGAAGTCGCGAACTCCGAAAGAGTTATTCCATGTGATATGGCATTCCTTGCGATGGGCTTCTTACATCCAGAGCCTACTGGTGTCCTTGCTCAACTTGACGTAAAACTCGACGAGCGTGGAAACGTGGCTACTGAAGGGTTTGCCACTAGCCAAAAAGGTGTATTCGCTGCTGGTGACATGCGTACTGGGCAATCTTTAGTCGTTCGTTGTATTAACGAAGGTCGAGAGTGTGCAATTGAGATTGATCGCTACCTTATGGGTAACTCAAATCTTGAAGCAAAAGCGAATTCATTAATGCTTTCTGCTTAACAAAATTTGGCGAGGCCCTGTCTCGCCATAAACGGTTCCTTCCGTCTAAACCTTTGACCAGTCATATAGGCTGGTCTTTTTTATTTTTACTATTTTATTTCTAATTGTTTTTCATTTCTGTGATTTAACGTTTCTCATCTCTTTAACCGAGTCTGCTAAACTAAAAAACTTATAAATTCAAAGACAAATACTATGAGACGAGCGCTATTTTCATGCATTGGTAGCTTAATTCTGACCGGATGCAGCCACGGGGGAACGATAATGACGAGCAAAATTAATCAAATTTGCGGCGACAAACCCAACTGTGTGTCGACCATGGATCAGCGCGAACAGCACCAATTAGCGCCTTTTCTATTACGATCTGATACAACAATCAAAGATATCGAACAAGTCGCTCTGCAGCTCCCTGGAGCCAAAACGATCATTAGTGAAGATAACTATTTACACATTGCATGCACCAGCAAAATCATGCGCTTTGTTGATGACTTAGAGTTAGAAATTAACGATAACCAACTCACAGTAAGATCAGAATCTCGTGTCGGCTATTCCGACTTTGGAGTTAACCGTAAGCGTGCTGAACAATTAAGAAAATTACTTACACAAGCAGATCTGTTAGCCGATTAATCAACCTACTGCCCGCATGAGTAACAGCAATGAATAGCAAAAATTCTAAACAAAAAAGCCATGGTGATTACCATGGCTTTTTTAATTCTCAGTTTTAGTACGAAACTGTTTTCTACGATTTCGTTACGCGAACTTATTCGACATCAACTGGTTCGCGAAATACCACTAAGCGTTTCGGTGCAACTCGACCATTGTCGTCAATCTGAGCGACACCAATAAAGAGTTTCTCTTCACCGCTTGTCATTCTCACAGTTCCGTCAACAGGAGCACCGGTGACTTGAACTGGCATACCGTGTTGAACTAAATCAGTCAGTTCAGCATTCAAGTTCACTTCAGGTAAATCTTCTACCGCACTGTCCATAGGCATTAGCAATGGATCAAGTAGCTCACGAGGAGCAATCTCGTCACGATGAGCTTGTTCTAGCAATTCGTTTAATTGCTCAAGCGTCACCATTTTCTCATAAGGATATTTAGCCACAGCGGTACGACGAAGCATCGTCACGTGTGCGCCACAACCTAATAGTTCGCCTAAATCATCAACGATTGTGCGAATGTAGGTGCCTTTTGAGCAATGTACTTCCATCTCAACTTCATCACCTTCAAAGCGATGTAGGACAATTTCGTACACAGTGATTTTGCGAGACTCACGAGGGACTTCAATACCTGCTCGTGCGTATTCGTACAAAGGCTTACCTTGGTATTTTAACGCAGAGAACATAGATGGCACTTGATCCGATTCGCCACGGAAAGTTTCGATACTCGCTTCCAGTTTCGCTAAATCAACATCGATAGGACGAGTTTCAACAACTTCACCATCAGAATCTGAGGTGTTAGTGCGCTCGCCAAGCTTTGCAATCACGCGGTAGCGTTTATCCGAATCGAGCAAAAACTGGGAAAACTTGGTCGCTTCACCCAAGCAAATTGGCAACATGCCAGTTGCAAGTGGATCTAGAGCGCCAGTATGACCGGCTTTTTCAGCAAAGTAGATGCGTTTTACTTTTTGAAGCGCATCATTTGAAGAAATACCCGTTGGTTTATCCAGTAGGATCACACCATCAATTGGACGACCTTTGCGACGACGTGCCATTACTCTTCGTCCTCACGACCAGCTTCTTTTTTCTTACGCTTGTCTTCGCTCAGTACTTCACTTACTAGGCTAGACATACGCATACCCTCGACTAATGTATTGTCGTAAGTAAAACGAACTTCTGGAGTTAGGCGATGACGAATGCGTTTACCAAGCATCATGCGTACTGGCACTTCATGCTCTTTAAGAGCAGCTAGGCAACTTTCAGGTGTTTGCTCACCAACGCATAGAAACGTCACAAATACCTTTGCGTATGCAAGGTCACGAGACACTTCTACGTCAGAAATAGTCACCATACCTAAACGAGAGTCACGAACTTCACGTTGTAGGATAAGTGCTAATTCTTTCTGTAATTGCTGCGCAACACGTTGCGAGCGGCTAAATTCTTTTGACATATCTTTTCTCACTAAACTTCAATGTAGATGATTTACCTACACTGAAAATGAAAGAATGGGGGGATGGTTAATACCAGCCCCCCATGGCGTATTCAACAACCTATCACTGACTGATGTCAGTAATATTAGTCAATTAGTCTAGAGTACGTTTAATCTCAATGATTTCGAATACTTCGATTTGGTCACCAACGCGAACATCATTGTAGTTCTTAACGCCGATACCACATTCGTAGCCATTCTTAACTTCTTGAACGTCATCTTTAAAGCGACGTAGTGACTCAAGCTCACCTTCATAGATAACAACGTTTTCACGTAGTACGCGAATTGGGTTGCTACGTTTGATGGTACCTTCAGTAACCATACAGCCAGCGATTGCGCCCAGTTTTGGTGACTTAAATACGTCACGAACTTCAGCAAGACCAATAATCTCTTGCTTGAATTCTGGAGCAAGCATACCGCCCATCGCTTGTTTCACTTCGTCAATCAATTGGTAAATGATTGAGTAGTAACGAAGATCAACGTTAGCTGATTCAATTGCACGACGTGCTGAAGTATCTGCACGAACGTTAAAGCCTAGGATGATAGCATTTGAAGCTTCAGCAAGAACTGCATCAGTTTCAGTAATACCACCAACACCAGAACCTACGATGTTAACTTTTACTTCTTCAGTAGAAAGTTTACGTAGAGAATCTGCAATTGCTTCAACAGAACCTTGTACGTCAGCTTTAAGCACAACGTTTAGTTCAGCTACTTCACCAGCAGTCATGTTAGAGAACATATTCTCTAGCTTAGATTTCTGTTGACGAGCAAGTTTCACATCACGGAATTTACCCTGACGGTAGTTTGCAACTTCACGAGCTTTACGCTCATCACGAACTACTGTTGCTTCATCACCAGACGCTGGTACACCAGAAAGACCAATGATCTCTACTGGAATAGATGGACCTGCTTCAGTGATCTCTTGACCATTTTCGTCGCGCATTGCACGAACACGGCCATATTCTTGACCACATAGTAAGATATCACCTTTGTGCAATGTACCTGATTGAACAAGTACTGTAGCAACTGGACCACGACCTTTATCAAGACGAGATTCAACTACAACACCAGATGCCATACCTTGCTTAACAGCAGTTAGCTCTAGAACTTCTGATTGAAGAAGAATAGTTTCTAGCAGACCTTCGATGTTTGTACCCTGTTTAGCAGAGATGTGAACGAACATGTTCTCACCGCCCCACTCCTCAGGAATTACGTCGTACTGAGCAAGCTCATTTTTAACGTTATCTGGGTTTGCGTCTTCTTTATCGATCTTGTTCACAGCAACAATCAGAGGTACACCAGCCGCTTTCGCGTGTTGGATAGCTTCGATTGTTTGTGGCATAACGCCATCATCTGCTGCAACAACTAGAACAACGATATCTGTCGCTTGAGCACCACGAGCACGCATTGCAGTAAATGCCGCGTGTCCTGGAGTATCAAGGAACGTAATCATGCCGTTTTCAGTTTCAACGTGGTATGCACCGATGTGCTGTGTGATACCGCCCGCTTCACCTGAAGCAACGTGTGCTTTACGGATGTAGTCAAGTGTCGAAGTTTTACCGTGGTCAACGTGACCCATGATAGTAACAACTGGAGCACGAGGAACTGCCTCTGCGTTCACGTCACGATCAGAAAGTACCGCTTCTTCAAGTTCGTTCTCTTTACGAAGAACAACCTTGTGGCCAAACTCTTCAGCAACAAGTTGTGCTGTTTCTTGGTCGATCACTTGGTTGATGGTTGCCATAGCACCCATCTTCATCATTGATTTGATAACTTCAGTTGCTTTTACTGACATTTTGCTTGCCAGTTCAGAAAGCACGATCGTTTCACCGATCACAACTGCCTGTTTTGCAACAGTTGCTGTCTTATCAAAACCATGTTGCATAGACGCTGGCTTAGCCATTCTGCCTTTGCGACCACGTGAGCCACGCTCTTGGTTGTCGTTTTTAGAAGACATTTTCTTCTGTTTACGACGACGACTAGTACCGCCTTCTTCACGACGATCTGCTTCATCTTCGGCTTCTCGTGCGTAACTTGAAGTCGTTACATGGTAATCTGTATTTTCCATATCACCCTTTTTCTTTTCTGCAGCAGACCAACGCTCTTTATTCTTCTCAGCCAATTCGCGAGCTTCTTCAAGCTTGCGCTGACTTTCCTCTTCAGCCTTACGCTTAGCTTCTTCTTCCTGACGACGTTTAAGCTCGTCGGCCTCTTTTCGTGCTGCTTGTTGCTTAGATTTCGCTTCAGCATCGCGCTTAACTTCTTCATCAGTCTTCTGCGATACTTTGTCTTTTGCGTCACGTTTCGCTTTTTCTTCAGCTTCACGTTTTGCTTCAGCTTCACGCTTAGCTTTCTCTTCAGCTTCGCGTTTTGCTACTTCTTCAGCTTCACGCTTTGCTGCTTCTTCAGCTTGGCGTGCTGCTTCTTCTGCTTCACGCTGAGCTGCTTCTTCAGCTTCGCGTGTCGCTTCGTCTTCAATTGTGCTGCGCTTTACGTATGTACGTTTTTTGCGCACCTCAACCTGAACATTTTTACTCTTGCCGCCACCCGCGTTAACGCTTAGTGTGCTACGAGTTTTGCGCTGTAAAGTTAAGCGAGTAGGCTCTGAATCGCCTGAAGTATCACCGTGCTCTTTCTTTAGATGAGAGAGAAGCGTCTGCTTCTCTTCATCAGAAACACTGTCTGTACCCGCTTTCTTCATACCAGCGTCAGCAAGTTGCTCGATCAAGCGGTCAACTGGAGTTCCAATCTCTTCACTCAGTGCTTTAACTGTTAATTGTGTCATGCCGCTTCCTCCTTGCTGAATTAAACTTCTTCGCCGAACCAGCAGATGTTACGTGCAGCCATGATTAGCTCACCTGCGCGTTCTTCTGTCAGTCCTTCAATACCTTCTATATCGTCAATGCCTTGGTCAGCAAGATCTTCTAGTGTAATAACACCTTTTGCTGCCAATTTAAATGCCATTTCGCGCTCAAGGCCTTCCAATCCAAGAAGGTCTTCTGCTGGCTCAAGACCGTCGAATGATTCTTCTTGAGCAAGAGCGATTGTAGTCAGTGCATCTTTTGCACGATTACGTAACTCTTCAACAAGATCTTCATCTAGACCATCTACTTCTAAAAGCTCATGCAGTGGTACATAGGCAACTTCTTCTAATGTAGAGAAGCCTTCTTCAACAAGAAGTTGAGCAAAATCTTCTTCAAGGTCTAGATACTTCATAAAGTTCTCAATAGACGCTTGTGATTCTTCTGCGTGTTTCTTCTGTAGATCTGCCACTGTCATTACATTCAGTTCCCAACCAGTTAGTTGAGAAGCTAGACGTACGTTTTGACCGTTGCGACCGATTGCTTGAGCTAGATTATCAGCTTCAACAGCAATATCCATTGAATGTGTATCTTCATCGACGATGATAGACGCAACATCAGCTGGTGCCATAGCATTGATCACAAATTGTGCAGCATTGTCATCCCAAAGGACGATATCAATACGCTCGCCGCCAAGTTCGCTTGAAACAGCTTGTACACGCGCACCGCGCATACCAACACATGCACCAACAGGGTCGATACGTTTGTCGTTTGTTTTCACTGCGATTTTAGCACGAGAACCTGGATCACGAGCAGCGCCTTTCAATTCGATGATTTCTTCAGCGATTTCTGGCACTTCTACGCGGAACAGTTCAGCCAACATTTCTGGCTTAGAACGTGTAATAAACAGTTGGAAACCACGCGCTTCAGGAGCTACTTTGTATAGCAGACCACGTACACGGTCACCTGGGCGGAAGTTTTCACGAGGTAACTGGTCATCACGTAGGATAACAGCTTCAGCATTGTTACCAAGATCTAGTACGATCGTTTCACGGTTTACTTTCTTAACTACGCCAGTAACTAGCTCACCTTCATTGTCGATGAATTGTTCAACAATTTGTGCGCGCTCAGCTTCACGTACTTTTTGTACGATTACTTGTTTCGCAGTTTGAGTCGTAATACGGTCAAACGTTACAGATTCAATTTCATCTTCAACGAAGTCGCCTGGGTTAAGCGTTTCGTCTTCATAACGCGCAGCGTCAAGAGAGATTTCTTTTGTTGGGAATTCAACTTCCTCAACAACCAACCAACGACGGAAAGTTACAAACTCACCGGTTTTACGGTCGATTTCAACACGAACATCGATTTCTAGTTCATGTTTTTTCTTAGTTGATGTAGCCAGAGCAATTTCTAGTGCCTCAAAAATGCGCTCACGAGGTACCGCTTTTTCGTTCGATACTGCTTCTGCTACCGCTAAAATTTCTTTACTCATTTTATTTAGCCTCTAAGCTTCAATTTTTTTAGGGGTACTAAAATTTAGGGATCAAGTTAGCTTTTGAAATGTTGCTTAAGGCAAAGAATTCTTCTTGCCCATCAACAGTAACCGTAATGGTTTCGCCTTCAACAGAATGAATAATACCTTTCCATTTACGACGGTTGCCAACAGCCATTTTCAAAACAATGTTGGCCTCGTGACCAATAAATTGCTCATAATGTGCAGCTTTAAAAAGTGGTCTTTCTAAACCTGGAGAAGACACTTCTAAGTAGTATGCTACAGAAATTGGATCTTCAACATCTAATACAGCGCTCGCCTGGTGACTAACTTCTGCACAAGCATCCACATTAATGCCATCTTCATGATCAATGTAAATACGTAGCGTTGAGTGCTCGCCAGCGCGAATAAATTCTAATCCAACTAACTCATAACCTAATGCAGCTACTGGAGCTTCAAGTAATTCAGTTAGTTGCTTCTCTAAACCAGTCATTTCAACCACTCCAGAAACAAAAAAAGGGCACAGAGCCCAATTTAAATTCCAAGCAAGCTCTGAATTTTCGTCAAGAAAATTCAGATAATAAAAAACCCCGAAAGTCGGGGTTTAGAATTGCTGGACCCTGATGCGTCAAACATAAATGCTTGACTCACAGCTATCACTAATAACTGTGCAAACCTGTCAACATCCTAAAAGGATTGGTTGCGGGGGCCGGATTTGAACCGACGACCTTCGGGTTATGAGCCCGACGAGCTACCAAGCTGCTCCACCCCGCGTCCGACTTGTGAGCAATTATACGCTCTCCAAGTTGTTTTACAAGTTTGTAAACCAATGGTGCCGAGAGAGGGACTCGAACCCTCACACCTAAGGCACTAGCACCTCATGCTAGCGTGTCTACCAATTTCACCATCTCGGCATATTTAGCTTATTGAGGAATGTCATTACCCGTTGGGGCAGGAACATCACTCACACTACCAGCTTGCTCAACAACTGTACCTTGAGTAGGGTCAACCCACTGAGATTCAGTTTTGTGCGTTGACATGTTGCCAAGCACCAAGCTAATAATGAAAAATACTGTTGCAAAAATTGCAGTCATTCGGGTTAAAAAATTGCCAGAGCCGCTTGCGCCAAACACTGTGTTTGATGCGCCTGCACCGAATGAGGCTCCCATATCTGCGCCTTTACCTTGTTGAATCAACACTAGGCCGATTACACCAATCGCCGCCAACAGGTAAATCACAAGTAGAACAGTAAACATTATTTCCACCTATGTTCCAAATTGTTGAGCCAGCGCCGTTCAGAATAACATTCCAGAACAAGGCTAGCGCCCTCCATCTTGAAGGCCGAGCAATACTAACGAATGGAACTCTTCCTGACAAGCGAAAAATCACACTTTTTGATAACTCGATGCTCAACTGCTTAAAAAAAGGGCAAAAGTATCTATCTTTCGCCCTTTAGCCTGTTTAATAAGCGAATTAGGCTTCTATTTCAAACGCCTAACGCTATAAATCAAAAGCTTGCCTTTACCGCATCCGCAATTTTCAACGCTGAACTTTGCACCAAATCGGCATCTTCACCCTCAACCATCACTCGGATTAGAGGCTCAGTACCAGACTTACGCAACAGGACTCGACCTTTATCTGCAAGTTCAGTTTCCACTTCTGTAACGGCATCAAGTACTGCTTGCGCTTCTAGAGGATTGGAATCACCAGAGAAACGAACGTTTTCCAATACTTGCGGGTATAGCGTCATGCCTTGTGATAGATCGTTCAGTGACATATCGCTACCAACAATAGATGCTAATACTTGTAGCGCCGCTACAATGGCATCACCTGTGGTCACTTTGTCTAACAATATAACGTGGCCTGAGTTTTCAGCACCAATTTTCCAACCTTTGGCTAATAGCTGTTCCATGACATAACGGTCACCGACAGCAGCACGCACAAATGGAATACCCAGTTGTTTTAGGCCATTTTCCATACCTAAGTTGGTCATCAATGTTCCGACAACACCGCCTTTTAATTCGCCGCGGCGCAGAGCATCACGTGCGATGATATAAGCAATTTGGTCACCATCAACTTTGTTACCTAAATGGTCAACCATGATAATGCGATCGCCATCGCCATCAAATGCTAAACCAAGATGCGCTTGCTCTTCAACGACACGCTTTTGCAGCGCTCGTACATCAGTTGCACCCACTTCATGGTTAATATTAGTACCATTTGGCTCCACACCCATTGCAATAACATCAGCACCCAACTCGGTAAAGACATTAGGAGCAATGTGGTAAGTTGCACCGTGTGCACAATCTACAACGATTTTTAGTTTAGATAAGCTTAATTCTGTCGGGAATGTGCTCTTACAGAATTCAATATAGCGTCCGGCGGCGTCGTTTAAGCGAGTCGCTTTACCTAATTCACTCGACTCAACACATTCAATAGCTTTGTCTAACTCTGCTTCAATCGCTAGCTCGATGTCATCAGGAAGCTTGGTCCCCTCTGATGAGAAAAATTTAATGCCATTGTCATAATACGGGTTATGAGAAGCTGAAATAACGATACCCGCTTCAGCACGAAACGTCTGTGTTAAATAAGCCACTGCTGGTGTAGGCATTGGGCCAGTAAGAGTTGCTTGAAGACCTGCTGCGGCAAGGCCTGCTTCTAAAGCGGACTCAAGCATGTAACCAGAAATACGTGTATCTTTACCGATAATCACTTTTTTTGTGCCTTGCTTAGCAAGCACACGTCCAGCAGCCCAACCTAGTTTAAGAACGAAGTCTGGTGTAATTGGATACTGCCCAACTTTCCCACGGACGCCGTCCGTACCAAAATAACGTCTTTTATCAGACATGAGTTTTCCTTTTTATTATCTACTCAACGATTATCGTGTAACGCTTTAACCACTTTTATCGCATCGATTGTTTGTTCGAAATCGTGAACCCGAATAATCTGAGCGCCTTTCATTGCAGCAATTGTCGCACAGCTTACACTGGCCGCGACACAATCGGCAGGCGCTTTTTCTAGCAATTTGAATACCATCGACTTTCTCGACATTCCAGCTAAGATTGGCAATCCAAATTGGTGGAATTGTTCAAGATGAGCGAGCATGTGATAGTTATGCTCAAGAGTTTTGCCAAAACCAAAGCCAGGATCAAGGATCAATTGACTCTTATCGATCCCAGCCGCTTCACAAACGGCAATTCGCTCTCGTAAAAACTCACCAACCTCTGAGATTAAATCATCATAACTTGGATTGGATTGCATGGTTCTCGGCTGCCCTTGCATATGCATTAAACAAATTGGCAGTTTTGCGTCCGCGGCCACCTGTAAGGCTCCGGGTTCTTGTAATGCTCGAACATCATTAATAATGTCAGCGCCGGCGAGTGCTGCTTGGCGCATCACCTCTGCTTTACTTGTGTCTATCGATATCCAAACATCATATCGCGCACGAATCGCCTCAATCACGGGGATAACGCGCATTAACTCATCTTCTAACGAAACATCCGGTGCTCCTGGACGCGTCGATTCCCCACCGACATCAATAATAGTGACACCAGCGGCGATCATTCGCTCCACTTGTCGCAGTGCATTGTCTAAAGAATTGAATTGCCCCCCATCAGAAAATGAATCCGGGGTTACGTTGAGAATCCCCATCACTTGGGGAGTGGTTAAATCGAGGGTTTTGTTATTAGCTTTAATTTTCATCATAAATACAAAAACCCCGAGTTTCCTCGGGGTTTATTAAATAAAACTCAATTATTCAGCGTCTTTTTTCTCTGACACTTCACTAGTTGGAGCTTCCTGAGAGGCTGCTTTAGTTTCAGTTTCAGAGTTTGTCTCTGCTGCTTCTACTGGCTTCTCTTCTGCTTTCGCTTCAGGTTGCTTCTCAGTTGGTTGGTTAGATGGATTATCTCCCCAACCAGCAGGTTCACGGATGTCTGCTTTACGATTCATTAGGTCTTCAATTTGACCTGCATCGATGGTTTCATATTTCACCAATGCATCTTTCATCGTATGCATAATATCCATGTTCTCTTCTAGGATTTGACGAGCACGAGCGTAGTTACGGTCGATGATAATACGAACTTCATCATCAATTAACTTCGCCGTATCTTCAGACATATGTTTAGTCTGAGTTACGCTACGACCTAAGAAAACTTCACCTTCATCTTCTGCATATAGCAGAGGACCTAGTTTTTCAGAGAAGCCCCACTGCGTTACCATTTTACGAGCAATATCGGTTGCGCGCTCAATATCATTTGATGCGCCCGTTGATACTTTGTCTTTGCCGTAAATTAGCTCTTCAGCTAGACGACCGCCGTACAAGCTAGAGATCATAGACTCTAGGTGTTGACGATTCATGCTCACACGATCTTGCTCAGGCAGATACATAGTCACACCCAAAGCACGGCCACGAGGAATGATCGACACCTTGTACACTGGATCGTGCTCTGGTACTAAACGACCAACAATAGCGTGACCCGCTTCATGATATGCTGTCGATTCTTTGGTTTCTTCTGAAAGAACCATTGAACGACGTTCTGCACCCATCATGATTTTGTCTTTCGCTAGCTCAAACTCAACCATAGAAACGTTGCGCTTGTTACCACGCGCAGCAAATAGAGCCGCCTCGTTAACTAAGTTAGCTAAGTCTGCACCAGAAAAGCCAGGTGTACCACGTGCAATCAGTGATGGTTCAACATCACCCGATAGCGGTACTTTACGCATATGAACTTTAAGAATCTGTTCACGACCACGCACATCTGGCAAACCAACCACTACTTGACGGTCAAAACGACCAGGACGAAGTAACGCTGGGTCTAGTACGTCAGGACGGTTAGTTGCAGCGATAACGATAATACCCTCGTTACCCTCGAAACCATCCATCTCAACCAACATTTGGTTTAGTGTTTGTTCACGTTCATCATGACCGCCACCAACACCAGCGCCACGTTGGCGACCTACAGCATCGATTTCATCAATAAAGATGATACAAGGCGCGGCTTTTTTCGCTTGTTCGAACATGTCACGTACACGAGATGCACCAACACCCACAAACATTTCAACGAAATCAGAACCTGAAATAGTAAAGAACGGTACTTTTGCTTCACCAGCAATCGCTTTAGCAAGCAAAGTTTTACCTGTACCTGGAGGACCCACCATCAGTACGCCTGTTGGGATTTTACCGCCAAGTTTCTGGAATCGGCTTGGATCACGTAGGTAATCAACTAGCTCTTTCACATCTTCTTTAGCTTCATCACAACCAGCTACGTCAGCAAACGTCGTTTTGATTTGCTCTTCGCTCATCATACGCGCTTTGCTCTTACCGAAAGACATGGCACCTTTACCGCCACCGCCTTGCATTTGACGCATGAAGAAAATCCATACACCAATAAGTAAGATCATTGGGAACCATGAGATAAAGATAGTGCCAAGCAAGCTTTGCTCTTCTGGCGGTGTACCTTGTACCTTCACGTTTTGGTTAATAAGATCATCAAGTAGCTTCTGGTCGTACACAGGCATGTAAGTTACATACTTAGCACCACCACCACGACGAATAAATGAAATCTCGCCATCTTTAAAGGTTGCTTCTTGAATCTGGCCTTGGCCAACTTCCTGTACAAAAGTGGTGTAATCCACTGCTCTGCCATTGCTCTCACCAGGGCCAAAGCTCTGGAAAACCGACATCAATACGACGGCGATAACAAGCCACAGAATTAAATTTTTTGCCATGTCACTCAAGGTGTCAGCCTCTCGATAACTAATTGTAATTAAAGGTAGGGTACTACAGTTTGAAAACTGTAGCTATAGTGTTAACTCTCTCTTATACAAAGGAAATAGTTAACCTTTGTAACCAGTGGCTACGATAAACACTTCACGGGAACGAGCTCGAGAAGAATCTGGTTTTCTTACTTTTACGGTTTTGAACATATCGCGGACATCTTTTACGTATTGATCAAACCCTTCGCCTTGGAAGACTTTAACAACAAAGCTACCATTTGTGGCTAGAACTTGTCGACACATATCCAATGCCAATTCAACTAAATACATGGCTCTTGGCTGGTCTACAGAATTGTTACCAGCAATATTAGGCGCCATATCTGACATCACTACATCAACCATTGCTGGTTGGATTCTCTCTAAAAGAGCTTCTAATACAGCTTCGTCACGAAAATCGCCTTGTAAGAAACTCACACCAGCGATTGGGTCCATAGGCAACAAATCGCATGCAATTATTTGCCCACTATCCCCTACTATCTTAGCAGCATATTGAGACCAACCACCGGGTGCAGCTCCCAAATCGACAATCGTCATACCAGAAGATAGCAATTTATCTTTTGTTTGGATCTCTTCCATTTTGAAATATGCACGTGAACGATAGCCTTTTTTTCTCGCTTCATTCGCATACTTATCATCAAAGTGTTCTTTCAACCAGCGGCCTGAACTTGCCGAGTGTTTTTGTTTACTCATTCTAATCCTAATAAGCTACAAAAAGGAGCTATAGTTTTAATAGGCCCAGCCTATTGCTCAATAAATTATAGTCTTCCGCAATAGATGGCGTTAAAATAACTTTTTTCAACCCTTATATTAAAGAAAATTGGCCGCGAAATGAACCTAAGCACCAAACAAAAGCAGCACCTAAAAGGCCTAGCACACAGTCTAAAACCTGTTGTACTACTAGGCGCAAATGGACTTACTGAAGCTGTTCTAGCGGAAATTGAAATCGCTTTAAACCATCACGAACTGATTAAAGTTAAGATCGCATCTGAAGATCGCGAAACTAAAGTTTTAATTGTTGATGCTATCATTCGTGAAACTGGCGCTGAAAAAGTGCAAGTTATCGGTAAGACACTTGTTCTTTACCGTCAAACAGAAGAGCGTAAGATCGAGCTTCCACGTAAATAATTGCTTTTGCTTTATTTACTAACAAGAAAAGGTCGCCAATGGCGACCTTTTTGATTTTATTGTTTAGCGTTACATGTATTTTACGCTATCAATTTCGTAGTCTTTAGCACCACCAGGAGTGGTAATGGAAACTTCATCGCCTTCCATCTTACCAATCAAACCACGGGCAATCGGCGAGCTTACTGAGATTCGGCCTTGTTTAATATCAGCTTCATCATCGCCTACGATTTGGTAAGTTTTCTCTTCATCGGTATCACAATCGATCAACGTCACTGTTGAACCGAAGATAACCTTACCTGTGTTATCCATTTTTGTTACATCAATGACCTGAGCAACAGATAACTTGTATTCAATATCGCGAATCTGCGCTTCACAAATGCCTTGCTCTTCACGCGCAGCGTGATATTCCGCATTCTCTTTTAAGTCACCCAATTCACGAGCTTCAGCAATCGCTTGAGTAATAAGCGGGCGAAGCTTAAGTAGTCGTTCTAGTTCTTCACGTAGCTGCTGTTCGCCACGTAGTGTCATTGGAACCTTTTCCATCATCTACCTCAATGCCAAACTAATCTTTGGACAATACAAAACCACCTAATCAGAGACTAGGTGGGGGGTTAATTAATCAATTTACTCTAGTGTAAACAAAGTTGGGGACTAAATCATCTTAATTCAATATGAGTCCGCTAATAGCCAATCCAGTGCACAAGATCTCCCAAATATTAGCTAAAAATAATTGCTAACTGACTGATTCATTGCTCAGTCTCACACCATGCAAACTAAAAAAAAATAAACATTCGTCGCATTTTTTACTTCATCAAAACGACAAATACCCCAATCAAATCAGCTTGTTGATTTTTTTTTACCATTAATAAAACATCGTTCAATAATCTAATTTATATCATTTTACTAACTTGAGGAGGAACTTTGACGGTAAAACTGAACTCACGATTTGCTCGCAGCATAGAGTCAGTTGGTACCCTTTTATCTAAGCCGACCTGACCATTGTGCCTACTTGCAGCAAACATCGAAAGCAATCAAACACCTTACGTAGGTTGCTTTACAAAACATTGATTTATGGACAGTGAATTAGGATTAATAACATGAACAAAACTCTGATTGCTCTAGCAGTATCAGCTGCTGCAATGGCTTCTGGCGCAAACGCGGCTGAACTATACAACCAAGATGGTACTACGCTAGACATGGGTGGTCGCGCAGAAGCTCGTCTATCTCTAAAAGATGGCAAAGCTGAAGACAAAACTCGTGTACGTCTAAACTTCCTAGGTAAAACTCAAATCACTGACGGTCTATACGGTGTTGGCTTCTACGAAGGTGAATTTGTTACTAACCCTACAACTATTAAAGGTTTAGACGGTAAAGAAACAACATTTGATTCTCTTGATAACCGTTATGCATACGCTGGACTTGGCGGTGCATTTGGTGAAATCACTTACGGTAAAAACGACGGTGCACTAGGCGTAATCACTGACTTCACTGATATCATGGCTTACGCAGGCAACACTGCAGCAGATAAAATTGCAGTTGCTGACCGTACTGATAACATGATTTCGTACAAAGGCCAATTTGCTGACCTAGGTGTTAAAGCAAGCTACCGTTTCGCAGACCGAACTGATAACAAAACAACTGGTGGCTATTCTGACGACAAACAAGACGGTTACTCACTATCTGCTATCTATGCACTAGGTGATACTGGTGCTCGCGTTGGTGCGGGTTACGCAGATCAAGATCAAGCAAACGAATACATGTTGTCTGCTTCTTATGCATTCAGCGATGTTTACTTCGCGGGTGTATTTACTGATGGTCAACTACAAGACAACAATGGTGACTACACAGGTTATGAACTAGCAGCAGCTTACACGCTAGGTCAAACTGTATTCACATCTACGTACAACAATGCTGAAACTAACAAAGCAACATCTGCAGACAACTTTGCAATTGATGCTTCTTACTACTTCAAGCCAAACTTCCGTGGTTACGTTTCATACAACTTTAACCTAATCAGCACTGGTGATGATCTAGGTAAAGCTGGCGGCAACGTTAAAGCAACTAAAGCTGATGCTGAAGATGAGCTAGCATTTGGTCTACGTTACGACTTCTAATTTTCGCCACTAGACTTAATGTCTGTCGAAAATATAAGACACCCGCTAAACTAGCGGGTGTTTTTTTTACTCGTTATACTCAATTCATCACCCATCAAACCGAGTCTCCAAACACTATGTTGTTGCGAAACACTCCGTTATTACATCGTTCCTCATCATTGCGTATTCTGCTGTTACTCATCGTGAGTCTTTTATCTACGACCTCTCAAGCTTATTCACCAATCGATGAGTTGCCTTACGGAAGCCGCACATCAGTGGTAATCGAAAGTTTAGCCAGCAACAAAGTGCTCGAATCCACCCCAAACCGTGAGCAGTTTTTCCCTCCCGCCAGTACGCTAAAATTGGTCACTGCGCTAGCGGCAAAACTTGAACTCGGCAATGATTTCTCATTTCAAACCAAACTGTTGAGATCGGGCAATGACCTCGTCATTCAATTTGATGGCGACCCAACCCTCACAACTCAAGATCTGAGCAATTTACTAAAACTAGCCCGACAGCAATTAGGTAACACGATTGAGGGTGATCTGTGGTTAGATGTCAGTGCTTTCAATGGCTACGACCGCGCTATCGGCTGGCCTTGGGATATTTTAGGTGTTTGCTATAGTGCCCCATCTTCTGCCATTACCTTGGATGGCAACTGCATACAAGCGGCGATTTATACCCAAACTGATGGCACCACTCGCGTTAATGTTCCTCAACACTACCCTGTGTATGTGACAACAGAGGCGAAAACCGTATCGAAAATTGAACGAGAAAGTACTCGCTGTGATTTAGAACTCATCCCATCGCAGGACAACCACTATCAACTCTCCGGTTGCTTACAAGAACGCAGCAAACCCTTGCCACTCAAATTTGCCGTTCAAAACCCAAATCTATATGCGCAGCGTGTTATTAGCAGCCAGCTTTCACAACTGAACATAAAACTATTAGGTCAAATTAGAATTGGCACGCCAAATCAGCAAAAAAGTCAGCAAAAAATGACCCAACTTGCAACGCACCAATCTGCAAAGCTTCCTGAGCTGCTAGATTTGATGCTCAAACGTTCGGATAACCTCATTGCAGATAACCTCACCAAAACAATTGGTCGAGAGTTCTTTCATCAGGCAGGTAACTTCACTAATGGTACGGAAGCGATCAAGCAAATCATCTTATCCAATACCGGAGTTAATATTAGCCACAGTAAAATGGTGGATGGTTCAGGTTTATCTCGCAATAACCGTTTTACCAATAAAGATATGGCAGCAATTCTTCGCTACATCTGGCGTAATGACCAAACACTCCAGCTAATTAAGCTAATGCCGACCGCAGGAACAGATGGCACACTCAAATATCGCAGTAGCATGCGAAAGCCGCCAATAAAAGGTAAGATCATAGCAAAAAGTGGGTCACTTTATGGAAGCTACAACATGGCGGGGTACGGTCTGAACACTAACGGACAACCGAGCACCTTGTTCGTGCAATATGTCGCTGATTATCATCCAGAAAAAAGAAGCGACCGCCCTGCGACAGTCGCTCCTATCACTGCATTTGAAACCTTGTTTTATCAAGATATCGTGCGATTTAGTCAAGCAATCCCTAAGAAGTGATTGGCGACAGAAAAATAAATCCACATTCCTGATATGTCCACAATCGAAGCTAAAACTGGGCTCACCAAAACGGCGGGGTCCAGTTTAAATACCCGAGCTAGTATCGGTAGCAATCCACCCAATGTGGTGGAAATTGTCACTTGAATAAACAAGGCGACAGCAATCGACAGTGCGATGGTATTAATATCGAACCCACCCAGTGACGATGGATCGCTGAAATAAAGCACTCGCCCAATAATGACTAATGCGATAGCAAAAGCGAGGCACAATGCGATTCGACTCTCTTTCCAAAAAACCGCCATCCATTGTCTTTTTTTCAACTCTCCAGTCGCCAAAGCTCGAATCACTAAGGTTGCAGCTTGCGTCCCTGTATTTCCTCCAGCAGCAGCGATCACCGGCATATATATCGCCAACAAGACTAACTGACTCAATGTATCTTCATATTGAGCAATGATCAGCCCAGAAACGATACCAAGTAGTGCAAGACCAATGATCCAACCTATCCGTTGCTTAACATGCTCAAATACTGTGGTCGACAAATAACTTTTCGCCAACTCCGCTTCCGAATGGATAAATCCTAATCGATGGGCGTAGTGGCGTGCACGTTTGTCATAGCCCTTGCTTTCCAATTGCGAGATCAATTGTTGTACATACCCCACAGAACAGTGATGCAAAATCGCGACTGCTTCTTCAATGGGCATCACGGTTAGCAGGTGTACTTGCTGCTCGCTATCGTATTTCAAAAAGGCATTACGTGCAGCCCCGATCTCTTCTTGAGAAAAGGCAGGGGTATTTTCAATAAATGTATTGTTCATTACCGTCATGGCGAATCTCCCGATTGGCAATAGGTAACGACCATCGAGTTACGACACAAACAAACCATGTTGCTGTGTAATAACTGAAATCTAGAAATGAGGAGAAAAACAAGGGATGGTGAAAGACACCCTACCGATTAGGCAGAGCAAAGAATGACAATACCGAAATCAGCTATTTTTCTCCCTTAATACTAGGGGGATGGTCGATATTGTTCATAAAAATCTCCGATATACTGCTCATTTGGCAGCGCTAAAATGATAGCAAAATCTTCGCCGTAATTCCGACTATTTTTCAGCTAATTTGTCAGTTCAAAGCAAAGATTTTAACGCGGTTCAATAGACATGAAGAAATCGACAAGCTCTCGGCTAATCAGATTAATGTGGTATAGCGTTTCTTGGATTTGGGTATAAAAAAAGCGCCATTACGGCGCTTCGTTTTCATTTCTGAGGTAATTACTTGATCGTAATACGAGCAAATTTACGCTTACCAACTTGGAACACATAAGTGCCCGCTTCTGGCGCAAATTTCGCGTCTTCGATTTTCGCACCTTCCATCTTAGCCGCGCCTTGTTTAACCATACGCATTGCATCAGATGTTGACGCACATAGACCTGTCTCTTTTAACAAGTTGCTTACTGGTAAACCTGCTTCGAATTCAAACTCAGGCATTTCATCTGGAATTTGATTCTTAGCAAAACGGTTAATGAACTCTTGCTCAGCTGCTTCAGCGTCTGCTTCTGAGTGGAAACGTGCAATGATCTCTTTCGCAAGAAGAATCTTGATATCACGAGGGTTTTTACCCGCTTCGATATCAGCTTTGAACTGTGCCACTTCCTCTAATGGGCGGAACGACAACAATTCATAGTAGCTCCACATCAATTCATCAGAAATCGACATGATTTTACCAAACATTTCGCTTGGTGCTTCACTGATACCAATATAGTTGTGTGCTGACTTAGACATTTTCTTAACGCCATCAAGGCCGACAAGAAGAGGCATCATCAATACAACTTGTGGTTTTTGACCTGCTGATTTTTGCAGTTCACGACCCATTAGCAAATTGAATTTTTGGTCAGTACCGCCAAGTTCAACATCGCTTTGCAGCGCAACAGAGTCATGACCTTGAAGTAGCGGGTACATGAATTCGTGAATTGCAATTGGTTGGCCACCAGCATAACGCTTTTTAAAATCATCACGCTCAAGCATACGAGCTACTGTTTGGTTTGATGCTAAACGGATCATCCCCTCAGCACCAAGCTCAGATAACCACTCAGAGTTAAAGCGAATTTCAGTTTTCGCTGGATCTAAGATTTTAAATACTTGCTCTTTATACGTTTCCGCATTCTTCAATACGTCTTCGCGGCTTAGCGGTGGACGTGTTGTGTTCTTGCCTGATGGGTCACCAACCATAGCGGTGAAATCACCGATAAGGAAAGTCACTTCATGGCCAAGCTCTTGGAAAGCGCGTAATTTGTTAAAAATAACAGTGTGACCCAGATGGATATCTGGCGCTGTTGGATCGGCACCAAGTTTAATGCGAAGAGGACGACCCTCTTTTAGTTTCGCAATCAACTCTTCTTCTGGAATCAGCTCTTCGACACCGCGCTTAATCTCTGCTAGTGCAGCTTCAATGCTCGCCATTCTTGTTCACTCCCACAGATTTGGCAAAAAATTCATGATTTGCCATATTACTTGAATAGCGATGCTTTTTGAAACCAGTTAGACTATTCGATTAGTATTTTTATTCTTTTTTTACTACGGACATAAGATGTTCACGATTTTCGCTCGACTCCCAAGGATTCACCGAGCTCTGATTATTTTCTTTGTTGTTCTAATATTCATAGCCATTTTGCTCCCAGAACCAAAACAATTGGCGCCCAACAAGACTCTATATCAAGTTGGTCAATCCTATGATGTTGCTATCGCGCCAGAGAAACTCATCAGTGATGACTATGAACCTTCTACGGCAGTATTGCGCTGGGACAAGCAAACCGTGGGATCTGGTGACAGTGCTGCGCTATTATTCCAGCGAGCAGGCCTTTCCTCTCGAACCTTGTACGAACTCACAACCAGTAGCAAAGCAATTCAACAACAGCTCACCAATATCAGACCCGGTGATAGTTTTGTTTTCGGTTTTAATTCTGAAAATGAGCTGACGAAAATCACTCATAAGATCAATCCCTATGAAACCTTTGTCATTGATAAAACAGCCCAAGGCTATCGCTCATCAATTGAAGAGAAAGAAATTCAATATCAATACAATTATGCTCAAGCGGATATCTCATCAAACTTTTGGAATGCTGGTATTCAAGCCGGATTAACTGCGAACCAAATAATGGAACTCGCTGGGATTTTTGGTTGGGATATCGACTTCGCTCTTGATATTCGCAAAGGTGACAGCTTCAAGATCCTCTATCAAGAGAAGATCTTTGAGGGTGAAGTGATTGGCAGAGGTAAGATTATCGCCGCCATTTTTACCAACCAAGGTGATACATTTAAAGCCATTTTAGATGACAACACTGGTAATTATTTTGATGAAGAAGGCCGAGCGATGAAGAAAGCGTTTTTACGCTCACCGCTTGATTTTCGTCGTGTAACATCGAACTTTAACCCAACTCGTCGCCACCCGGTGACCGGCAAGGTTCGTGCACACCGAGGTACGGATTATGCTGCTCCTGTTGGTACCCCAATTTGGGCTGCGGGTGATGGTGTTGTTCAAAAATCAGCTTACAACCAATTTAACGGCAACTATGTATTCATTAAACACAGCAATACATACATTACCAAATACTTGCACTTAACGCGTCGCTACGTGAAAACAGGCCAACGAGTTAAACAAGGGCAAACTATTGGTACACTTGGCGGAACAGGCCGAGTTACCGGGCCACATCTTCACTATGAATTTTTGGTCAACGGCGTTCACAAAAATGCTCGAACGGTGAAGTTACCTCAATCGAAATCGTTAACAGGTAAAACCAAAGCAACGTTTATTGCTAACGCAAAAATTCGCTTAGATAACTTAGAAAAGTATGGTCGTTTACTTGCGATGCAGTAACCACCCTACCATCACCTAATAATAAAAAATGACCCGCTATTCAGCGGGTCATTTTTTTATACCAGATTTGTTTATCTGAACTCTGGTTAATTCTGCGCCTCTACTGTTATTGTTTTATTTCTACCCAGCATCAATAAGCACGGAGTCAGCACCAAGGTGAGCACCGTTGCAAACGCCAACCCACCCGCTACCGCCATCGATAGTTGTGACCACCACTGTGTACTCGGCGCACCAAATTCAATTTTCTGGTTAATCAGATCGATATTCATCTCTAATACCATAGGTAGTAGTCCCAGAATCGTCGTGACTGTTGTTAGTAAAACTGGACGTAAACGCTGCACTCCAGTTCGTAATACCGCTTCTTGTTTGGACAAGCCGCGTCGCATTAACTGGTTATAAGTGTCAATCAACACAATATTGTTGTTCACCACGATGCCCGCTAACGCTATCACCCCAATACCAGACATGACGACGCCAAACGGTTTTTGGAAAACCAACAAACCGACAAAAACACCAACCGTTGAAAACAGTACCGCACTCAGAATAAGAAAGGCTTGGTAAAAGCTATTAAATTGAGTAATCAAAATCAGGGCCATAACAACTAAAGCGACAAGAAACGCATTTTGCAAAAACGCAGAAGAATTTTGTTGTTCTTCATTTTGCCCACGAACCTTAAATACCACACCATCGGGAAGTTTCAGTTCATTTAATGCTCGTTCAATATTTGGCAGCTCATTAGTGAGGTTATATCCCTCTTTCATATCCGCCATAATATTGATCACGCGATGCCCATCGATACGTCGAATCGTATCTTGCTTATGATCCGGTACGATACTAGCAAAGTTAGTGATCGGCACCATACCCGCCGCTGTTTTCACTCGCAGTTCATCAAATCGACCAATATCCCGTTTGTGTTCGGGGTAACGAACTAAAATATCGACTTCTTCTGTCGAGTCATCCGGTAAGTAATCCCCCATTTTTAAACCATTGGTAACAAACTGGACGGTATTACCGACCAATGTCGCGTCAGCAGCAAAGCGAGATGCATCATCCCGACGGATATCAATTTGCCAATCAATGCCCTCTTTGCTCGAAGTATCACTGAGATTAGTAAGCATCGGGGTTTTATCAGCCCACTGTCTAACTATCTTCGCTCCTCGATCTAAGCTATCAAGGGTTCCTCCTGAAAGCTCTAAAACAAGATCATGCTCAACCGGTGGACCTGCGTCGGGGAACTTGTACTCAATTTCTACGCCAGAAAACTGATCCGTGGTTGTCTTGAGATCTTCAATAATATCTTTTACTTGGCGACGATATTGCCAATCAACTGGCGTGATTTGAATTTGGCCGATTTCATCACTGCCACCAGTACGGGTATAAACACTTTCGAACTCATCGTGATCAAACATCACTTGTTCTATCTCTCGCATAATCGTGTCTTTCTCATCAATAGAAAGATCACCATAGGAGCGCACTTTGGCGGTAAAGAATGGAGGATCAACCTCAGGGAAAAACTCAGCACCCAGCCCAGCCTTGCTATAGCTAAAGCCCACCCCAACCGCAAGTACGATGGCACAGAGTAGGATTTTAATCGGATGCTGAATCGCAATTTTTAAAGTGTGGTAATAGAGCTTTGTTAGCCCTTTGGCTTGAGTGAAATCACCATCATGTAATGCCACCATGCGCGCTCTACTCGCTTGAGTCACATTCTGCGGACGGCCAATTAAGCTACCTAATACCGGCACAAACAATAAAGCCATCGCAAGGGAAGCGGTTAAGGTAGCAATGAGGGTTAGAGGGAGATACTTCATAAACTCCCCCGTGACATCAGGCCAAAACAGTAACGGAGCAAATGCTGCTAACGTGGTTGCTGTTGATGCGGTAATCGGCCAAGCCATCCGCTTTGCCGCATCTCGATATGCTTCTTTTCTCGGGGTACCTTCTTGCATACGTCGGTCAGCAAACTCGGTGACCACGATGGCTCCATCCACCAACATACCGACCGCCATAATCAACGAGAACAACACCACAATATTGATGGTGAAACCAAATAATGCCAGCACCAGTAAGCCCGTTAAAAATGACCCCGGAATAGCAATACCTACCAGCAGTGCGGTTCGAACTCCCAAGATCGCAATAATCACAATAACGACCAGAATGATGGCAGACAAAATATTGTTTTGCAGATCGTTAAGCATAATCTTAACGTCTTCCGACTGATCCCAGGTGTACTTTACCAATAAGTTATTCGGCCACTCAGGCAATTTTTGCGCCTCAGCCATAACGACTTTTATCAGATCGACGGTTTCAATAATGTTCTCGCCAGCTCGCTTTTTAACGTCCAATACCACCGCGGGTTTACCGTCTAAACGAGCATAACTATCTGGGTCGCGAAAAGCGCGTCGAACCGTGGCCACATCTCCAAAGGTAATCACTTGCTTCCCATCAACCTTAACTGGCAACTCGAGGACATCTTTTAGAGAATCAAAAACTGATGGGACTTTTACAGAAAATCGACCATAGCCGGTATCGACAAACCCAGCGGCAACCACACGATTATTTAATGCGATCAGATTATAGATATCAGCCTGATCCAAGTTGTAGCTTTCCATTAAGAGCGGATCAACGATGATTTCGACGATATCTTCTCTATCACCGGCAATATCTACTTCTAAAACTTGTCGATAGCTTTCCAGCTTATCGCGTAATTGACGGGCAATTTTTACAATAGTTCGCTCAGGTACCGTTCCATAAAGAACCACGGACAAAGCCGGTTCTTCAGAAGCTAAAGTGACTTCATTGACGGTAGGTTCATCGCTGTCTTCTGGTAACTTAGTTTTGGCGAGATCAACCGCCTCGCGAACATCTGCCATTGCTTTGTTAAGATCAACTCCAACACTGAACTCTAGGGTTACCGAAGCATGGCCCTCAGATGCAACCCCAGTCATCTCCTTAACTCCCTCAATTGAGCGTAATTCTTGCTCAATTGGGCGGACCAATAACCGCTCCGCATCCGAGGGAGAGATACCTTGGTGGCCGACGGAAACATAAATAATCGGAATGGTGATATCAGGACTCGATTCTTTGGGGATGGTGATATAAGTAGCAATGCCAGCAAATAAGATAAACACCAACAAAACCAGCATTGTGCGCGTGCGAGACATCGCTGCATTGATTAAAGCAAACATAATGCCTCCGACTATTGAGCTTGTTTGACAGCGACGACTTGGTCACCATCACGAACGAAACCTTGCCCTGTCGTGATGATATTAACCGTATCCCCCAACCCCGTTAGCCAAACACCATCTTGCTCTGCTTTCACCAGTTGAATTGGCACAAATAGAACCCGATCATCGACCAATGTTTTCACTCCAAGGTTACCAACCTCATCAAGTGCTAACATTGCAGGTGTCACTTTCACCGCAGACTGTTCTTGTAAGTTCAATTCCACTTCACTGCTGATACCTGCTGGAATTTTTTGTTCTGGGTTGGCTATCTCAACTTCAATCGGAAATGTATTGGTTGCCAAAGAGGAAATTCTCGAAATATAACGTACTCGTCCCTCAACGGTTTGATCGTGGATAAAGCGGACTTTAGCTATTTGGCCCAATGTTAAATCTTGGATATGGCGCTCGCTCACATCGGCTTCAATCACAAGCTTATTAAGATCAATAACAGAAGCAACAGGATCACCAATACCAACAAAATCACCTTGTTCAATAAATAAGTGATCAACAATGCCATCAAATGGGGCTGTCACCGATGTATTACGTAATGCGATCTTAGCGTTACTCACCATCGCCCTAGATTCAACCAATGCAGCTTGCGCATTAGTAAATGCCACCTCTCCTTGTAAACCGCGTTTTTTTAATGATTCAGCTGCTTTAAATTCTTTCTGGCGCACTTTGAGCATGGCTTGGGCTCGTTCAAGTTGGATCTCGAGATCCCCTTTATCAATGGAAGAGATCACTTGCCCTTTACGAACAGAGTCGCCTTTTCTCACTGGTAAGCTCAATATTTTTCCGGCGATTTCTGCACCTAATCGAGCTTGTCTATCCGGCGCAGTTCGCCCGTAAAGGTCGATCGTTTTATGAGTAAGTTCAGCTTGAAATGAGTGATAAGAGACTTTTGCTAACGGCACAACTTCAGCAGAAGCATCCCTTGGTTTTTCGTCTGCGTCTGATGCACCGATACCAAGCCAAAATGCCAGCAGAACGACAAAAAACAATGAGATATAATAAGGTCTTACCGATAAATATCGGATAATAGACAATCGAGCCATAACGATTCCTTGTAATACATAAGCTTCTTCCTAGTACGCTTATGTAGCCTTGTTAGATTGTTGAACAAGCAATTTTTAGCAAACCAATTTTTTGCAAGAAAGAAAGCAGCAAGTGCTTGAAGAGGATGACGCGTGACTCAGCATATAAACTGTACAGTTAGAAATAAAATATTCCTGATAGTGTTTCTAGCTGGGTCTCATTTCTGAGTAAAGAAAGGAATTCGCTGCCACAATAAAAGCTAGTGACAGCAATTAACATAAAGAACTCAATGCCGATTTCTCAAGTCTGTTGACCTAAGCGCTTTGAGTTAAGCGCTTTGAGTTAAATAGCGACAATTAAACGCTGAATGATGCGCCACAACCACAAGTAGTGGTCGCATTCGGGTTATTCACGAAAAAGCGTGATCCCTCAAGACCTTCGGTATAATCAACAATACCACCGATCAAATATTGCAAGCTCATCGGGTCAACAACCAAAGTCACGCCGCAATTAACAATCGTCGTATCGCCTTCGTTAACTTTTTCATCAAATGTAAAACCGTATTGGAATCCACTGCACCCGCCGCCAGTGATGTATACACGCAATTTTAGTTCTGGGTTTTCTTCTTCTGCGATCAATGCATGAACGCGTGTTGCTGCTGCATCAGAAAAGGATAATGGTACATTTACTTCGCTCACGATGACCTCTCTCGCTCGTGTAATATCCTAATTCGTACATAAATGTACAAATTTAGAAAAACAGTTTTATAGTAGTAATCCGCTGATTATCTAATACCTGAGTGAAACGTTCAAGTATTCACCATCATTCTTCCTAATTGGAATGATCAATTCTCATTTTATCCTGAATAAGAACCGTGCCGATATCTGTCATATTAGCGGCAAACTTAAGTTACATAAATAGCCTTGAAATGTAGATCTAATTCACCAGAATGTAGCGGAAAACATTTCTCGAATCACGTTCGACAGGTACAATGCCAGCCAACTTGGTCCGTGCAATCAAAAGAGGATATATCAATGACCAAATCAGCTGAACTCTATGAAAAAGCACAACAGATAATTCCTGGTGGCGTAAACTCACCAGTACGTGCTTTCAACGGCGTTGGTGGCGCACCAATTTTTATTGAGCGTGCCGATGGCCCGTTGATGTTTGATGCTGACGGCAAAGCATATATCGATTACGTTGGTTCATGGGGACCAATGATTCTTGGTCATAACCATGCTGTCATCCGCGAGGCTGTTATCAGTGCAGCTCAACGTGGTTTAAGCTTCGGTGCTCCGACTGAGCTAGAAATCAAGATGGCAGAGCTTGTCTCTGAACTTGTTCCATCAATGGAACAACTTCGCATGGTGAGTTCAGGTACTGAAGCGACTATGAGTGCGATTCGTCTTGCTCGTGGCTTCACTGGCCGCGACAAGATCATGAAATTCGAAGGTTGCTACCATGGCCACGCAGATAGCTTGTTAGTTAAAGCTGGCTCTGGCGCACTAACTCTTGGTCAACCAAGCTCGCCAGGTGTACCAGCTGATTTTGCTAAATACACACTAACAGCGACATTTAATGATCTTGACTCTGTTCGTGAACTGTTTGCTGCGAACAAGGGTGAAATTGCGTGCATCATCGTTGAACCAGTCGCTGGCAACATGAACTGTATTCCTCCGGTAGCGGGTTTCCACGAAGGTCTACGTGAAATCTGTGACCAAGAAGGCGCACTACTTATTTTTGATGAAGTAATGACGGGTTTCCGTGTTGCTCTTGGCGGCGCTCAAGCTCACTACAACATCAAACCTGACTTAACGACCCTAGGTAAGATCATTGGTGGCGGCATGCCTGTCGGTGCTTTTGGTGGTCGTAAAGATGTGATGCAATTCATCGCACCAACAGGCCCTGTTTATCAAGCTGGAACACTATCAGGCAACCCTGTAGCAATGGCAGCGGGTTATGCTTGCTTGACTCTATTAAAAGAAGAAGGCAATGAAAAACGCCTAGCAGCAAAAACTAAACAGCTGGCTGACGGCTTTAAATCACTGGCTAACAAACATGGTATTCCATTAGTTGTTAACCAAGTCGGTGGTATGTTTGGTTTCTTCTTTACTGAGCAAGAAACAGTGACATGCTATGACGACGTGACCAAGTGTGATGTTGAGCGTTTTAAGCGTTTCTTCCACTTAATGCTACAGCACGGTGTTTACCTTGCACCATCGGCATTTGAAGCAAGCTTCACTTCTTTGGCTCATGGTAGCCGTGAAATTGAAGCAACTCTTGATGCCGCGGATCGCTGTTTTGAACTTTTAGCTCGCGAAGCATAATGGCATTGGTTAGCAGTACCAAATCAACCACTATCAATTAGTTAATCTCCGACTGTTAGCAAAACGAACGCATAGTAGACAGGCTGCATTCATTGCGCCTGTCTTTTTTAAAGCTTTTATTTAACAAATTTTTTTACTGTCAAATGCGCCATCGCTATTGCCAATAAAACAATACAAGCCCCGCTATCCCAACACAAATCAGTAAAAACCATGGTATCGAACGCTTCTTCGTTGAGGAACATTCACAGGCATTGTCCTTACTACAACATCCCATTTTTAACTCTCCATTGATAACTCTCTGATTTGGGGCCATTATACTGGTATAACGCCGAATTTTTGGACAAGTCCGTGTCAAATAAAGTAAAAATCACATCTAGCCATTGGGTACTTATTGTCGCTCTATTAGCAGCTGCTTATGCCTGTTTCTTGCTCGTAGAGCCTTATATCAACTCCATCGTCATGGCATTTATCATTTCGCTACTGATGTTTCCAATTCATCAATGGCTTGAAAAAAAATTGCCAAACCACAACAACCTCGCATCATTGCTTTCCTGCGTGATATTAACGTTTATTATCGTCATTCCTTTACTGATTGTTTTTTCAGCGATAGTACAACAGGGTTCGGTTTTCTCACAAAATACCTATAACTGGGTAACTCATGGGGGTATTCAAGCAGTATTTGAACACCCGTTAGTGGTAAAAGGGCTTGCTCTTGCCAATAAATATCTGCCTTTTGATGAGATTAATCCACAAGAAATTGCTCAACGCGTGGCTACACTTGCGACGAGCTTTGGTTCGAATCTTGTGGGTATTAGTGCCAAAATTTTAGGTGATGCGACTAACTTCCTCGTTTCTTTCTTCTTAATGCTGTTTGTCCTGTTCTTCTTATTACGTGATCACGACAAACTGATTTCAGCGATGCGTCATATCTTGCCGTTTTCTCGTAGTCAGGAAGACAAGCTATTAGAAGAAATAGAGAAAGTCTCTAAGTCTGCAGTTATGGGCTCATTCCTAACCGCGATAGCTCAAGGTCTAGCCGGTGGTTTTGGTATGTGGCTTGCGGGCTTCCCAGGGCTTTTCTGGGGTACCATGATGGGCTTCGCTTCATTTATCCCTGTTGTGGGTACCGCTCTTATTTGGATTCCAGCAGCCATTTACCTATTTTTAATCGGTGATACGACATGGGCAATTTTCTTAGCGGTTTGGAGCATTGCGATTGTTGGTTCCATTGATAATTTGCTGCGTCCATTCCTAATGCAGGGCAGCGCGGGAATGAATACCTTGATGATATTCTTCTCTTTACTCGGTGGTTTACAGCTGTTTGGTCTTATTGGCTTAATCTATGGCCCGTTAGTCTTTGCCATTACGATTGTCCTGTTCAATATGTATGAAGAAGAGTTCCAAAACTTCTTAGATCAACAGGATCGCAGTTAAAACTTCAAGCCACGGGCGGAGTATGAGAAAATCCGCCCTCTTTCTATCGTCACCAGAGTCAACTATGTCTGCTTATATCGCACCCAGCCAAATTGCACAGCGACAACTCGCTTACTTCGAAGGTAAGCATGTTCTCGTCGCGGGGGAGTCTGAAGATCTCTTTCCCGTCGAATTAGTAAAACACTGTGAATCTGTCACAGTTTTTACCACCAATTACGGCTATCACCGTCAACTTGAAAAACACTCCCAAATCCAAACCGTATTTGGCGCAGAGTTTGCTCAAGAGACTCAAGCCGATATGCTACTGCTGTATTGGCCTAAAGCGAAAGCTGAAGCCGAGTACTTGCTGGCAATGTTGATGGCAAAATTAGGCAAGAATACAGAAATTGTTGTTATTGGTGAAAACCGCTCTGGTGTCAAAAGCATTGAAAAAATGTTCAATGCTTACGGTCCGATTAAGAAATATGACTCAGCACGCCGCTGTTCATTCTACTGGGGTCAATGCATTGAAGAAGCTCCTGCTTTCAATATCAATGATTGGTTCAAGAGCTATGAAGTCACCTACCGTGATACCTCACTGATCATTAAGAGTTTACCGGGCGTGTTTAGCCACGGTGAGTTTGATATTGGTAGCCGACTATTGCTTGATACTCTGCCAGAACTTAACGGCAAAACTCTCGACTTTGGCTGTGGTGCTGGTGTTATCGGCGCGGTAATGGCATCGCTCAATGAAAATATTGAATTAGAAATGTGTGATATTAGCGCTCTTGCTGTCGCATCGAGTCAAGCAACACTAGCCGCGAATAATCTTACAGGACGAGTTTTTGCATCCGATGTGTACTCTGACACAGCCAATAACTATGAGTTCATTGTTAGTAATCCCCCTTTCCATTCAGGGTTAGATACTAGCTATAGTGCGACTGAAACTTTATTAGCTGAAGCTCCTCAGTATTTAACGAACAATGGACAACTCTTTATTGTTGCCAATAGCTTCCTTAAGTATCCTCCGATTATCGAAGCGAGCTTTGGTCAATGTGATACTTTGAGTAAAACAAGCAAATTTACCATCTATCACGCGACAAAATAGTATGACTAAGCCCAGCATACCGAAAAAGTATGCTGGGCTTTTTTATGGCTACTCTTACCAAAAGTAATCACTCTCCCACCAAAAGTGCGCTGCTATCCACGCTTTACATTCGACTTACTTGTCAAAGTAAAAAAACTCGTTAATTTCGTTATTTTAGAATCGTTTTTCACAATGTCTAATCAACGAATACCCGTCAAATCAAGATATTGGCATTCGTTTAAACATACACGGAAGTTGCCTCTTCACTATGCTCAAGTTCTATCGAAAACAAAAGTTTAAGCGTCTTCAAAACACCCTCATGCTCGCGTTTCTCGTGCTTAGCATTACTCCTTTAACGGTTATCGCCTTATTTTTCTTACATTCGCACAGTCAAGATCTTGAAGAGCAAAGCACATCTCATTTGATCTCAATGCGCGATAGTAAACAACAGCAAGTTGTGGACTACTTACTCGCCAAAGAATCCGAAGTGATGGGGTTTGTTCGTTCTGAGCTCGCTTATGCCAGTGGGGGACGCTTCTATGGTCTTGTGAATGCATTCCAAAGTTTAGGTTTAGACGTTGAACAAGCTAGAAAGTATGCACAGAAACGATATATCAAAGGCAGTGGCAATGAAGTAAAAACTGCAATTTTACCGCAATCGTTAGTGTATACCGGCACCGAACGTTACCGCCTACTCCACACTCGCTACCATAATTCTTACTTGGAATTATTAAAACGATCTGACTTTGACGATATTCTGTTAGTCGATATAGATGGTAATGTCACTTACTCCATCAACAAAGATGATAACTATGGAACTAACTTACTTTCTGGCCGATATAAAGAGAGTAACTTAGGGCAAGCATTCCACCAACTGACCGAACGTGTCGCCGCCGAGCGCAAATCGGATGAAGATTATACTCCTGTCATTATCTCTGATTTCGCGATGGAAAATGGGAAACCCATCGCTTGGCTAGGGGCTCCTATTATCCAACATGGCTATCTACACAGCTATGCCATGTTCCGCTTGCCAAACAATGCCATCACTAAGTTAATTGCCGATACGAACAATGCCTTGTCGATGCAAACTTTGCTCGTCGGGTCTGATCACAAACCGCGAACCCTCGCTTATCCGCAAGAAGATATCGATAAAAGTACTGAAGTCATCGATTTGGCTTTGCAAGGCATTACATCGGTTGGGAGCTACAGCAATACCGTTGGTGAATCAATAATGGCTGCCTACAGTCCTGTTGTGTTAAAAGATCTTCGTTGGGCTTTAGTTGTGGAAGTGCCGGAAGAGCAAGCCTTTGCGCGAGTGCATCAACTTGAAAAACTATTTGTTGCGGCAATGGTAACTGCAATATTGTTGGTGATTATCGCCTCCCATTACTTATCAAACTTCATCACATCACCACTGCTTAAATTAACCTGGTCAGCGGAAAAAGTATCTGCTGGAGATTTTGATGCGGAGATGATCAGTACCGAACGTAAAGATGAAATCGGCCGATTAGCTATCAGCTTCGCTCGTATGCAGCGATCCATTCGTGAAAAAATCTTACTCATCAAAGAACAAAATAAAGAACTCGAAAATAACCTAAAGCTGATTCAAAAGAAAAATGATGAATTGCAGCTCGCCAATAAGCTCAAAGATGAATTTCTTGCCACCACTTCCCACGAACTCCGCACACCGCTTCATGGCATGATCGGTATTGCTGAAGCTCTTATTTCAGGCGCCAATGGCCCTATTACTGCAGAGCATAAATACCAACTCAATATCATCATCAATAGCGGCCAACGTTTAACTACCTTGGTCGATGATTTGCTCGACTACCATAAAATGCGTTATGGCAATTTGGACATTGATACTCGCGCAGTCAATATTTCTAATGCCACACGTTTAGTCCTTGAACTCTCTTCTCATTTACTAGGCAATAAGCCAGTTCGAATCATCAATCAAATACCGAATGAGCCGGTTTGGGCTGTCGCTGACCCACAACGTTTAGAACAAGTGCTCTATAACTTAATTGGCAACGCGATTAAATACACCAGCGAGGGCAAAGTCGTTATTTCTGCCAATATCGCTGATGATCATGTCCGTATTCAAGTTGTCGACACCGGACAAGGAATTCCAGCAGAGCAGCTCGAGCATATCTTTGAACCGCTAATTCAAGCGGGTGGCGACGCGAGTCGTTACCACCAAGGAGCAGGCCTTGGGCTCACCATTAGCCGTCAATTGATCGAACTAATGAATGGATCTCTTTATGTCAGCAGTCAACCTATGGTTGGCACAACGTTTAGTTTCACGTTACCAATCGCAGACCCTGCGTTAGTTGAACAAGCAAACCATACTGAAAGTCCGCATTTTAAAGCGCCAGATCTTAACTCTCTCGAATTAGTTGATAGCTCTGCGCTTCCAGAGAACCCTGATGGACCTTTGTTATTAATTGTTGATGATGAGCCAGTCAATCTTCGCGTATTGGACAGTTTCTTACGTATCGAGGGTTATCGCGTATTAACAGCGAAAGATGGCAACGAAGCACTTCAATTGGTCGAAGATAGCAAACCGGAACTACTACTACTCGATATTATGATGCCAGGTATGAGCGGCTATGATGTGTGTAAAGAGCTACGCCAAAGTTACAACCATGCTGAATTGCCGATAATTATGCTAACTGCGCTAAACCAGACAGATGATCGCCTTCGTGGATTTGATGTAGGAGCAAATGATTATTTATCCAAACCTTTTAATAAGCATGAACTCGCGGCACGTATTTCCACCCACCTCAATGCAAGTCAAGCTGAGCAAAGACGAGTTGAAAATCAGCACTTAAAACAAGAGTTGAAGCAACGAGCTATGATCGAAGCCAATCTATTGGAAACCCAAGGGCGCTTGTTAGAGCAACTCGAATCCGCGCCAGAGGCGATTATATGTATTCGTGATGATAATCGTGTTGGTTTTGCTAACGAAGCCGCTCTGCGCTTGTTCAAGCGTTCTGCTGAGCAGTTAAAACGTTCGAATGCAGAAGAGATCATTGCGCCGAAATACCTATCAGTGGAACAAGATCATTACTGCGGTCACGTCGATATTTACATTGATGATATTCGTCATCACCCCTCGGCGGATATTCTTAAACTGCCGACAGGAAGTGGCCTAAAATCCATGTATATATTCAATGTGGGTGGCGGTATCAATGCAACTCGAATCCATAATCTCGAAACGGCTGTCGAAGCCTTATCGTGTTACGCATTTGATGGTGATAAAGCCAAATTACAGCAACTCAAAGAGCTAGGAGGCGAGTTCACCCGCTTGGCTGACAAAGTTAATAGTGAGAGCCAATCTAAGCAAGATTTAATGCGTGAAATACTCGTTGATGCTATGACTTCCGCCATCAGTTATTGGGAGAGTTCAACGGGTCAAAGTAAGTTCTCGTTTGCTGAACAAAGTGGCTTATGGCGCGTCTATCTCGATAGAAGCACATTACAAACACGCACGTTGGATAAGTATTTGAGAGTTGAAACCTTACCTAAAACGCCTCGTTGGCGCACGGTGCTTAACACGCTCGATTATATTTTAGATAACTGCAATAGCGCGTCTCATGAACGAAAGCATATTGAAGAGCTTCGAGATAAATTACAGCACCTATTAACCAATTAAACGTTATTTATTACAAAGTCAGTAAATACTAGCCTGCTTAATGCAGGCTTTTTATTATCTGGCCTTTTAGAAAGCTCAGAACAGACGTAAATCAAACGTTATGGTTGGATACACAAACACGCTAAAACTAAGTAGTTACACAGCTAACAAGAGTTATTACACGACCAAAAAGAAGCACTATATCAAGGTAGCATTAGGCCAAATCAAACACAAAAAACCATCCAATCAGATAAGAACCCACGTCATTTATAGGTAATTTGACTAAGATTGCGATGTTAATCACAACAAGACGGCAGTTTATATTTAAACCAAAAAATTAACAGTAAAACTACCCTGTGATCAAGATCCCCATAAGAAGCTAACCACTGGCAAGCCAATAAAACAAAGGAGCAAAGTGATAGTAATAACTTACAAAAATGTTTTATTCGATATTAATAGGTGACCGAGATCAACCGATAGAAAATCGATATAAGTGGATAAAAAAAACACGATTTAACGTTATTGACAGACAACCGTATGGTTTTAACGTTTTTAACGAGAAAGGGAATTGCGCAAATCAACGATACCGTGTTTTCTTAACCTGCCTAAGGCCTACAGGCCACTCTAACGTAGTCTCAATTTGGATAGCACTCCGAGCTAAAAAATTTGAGGTTGAGGTAGGCCTTAGTGAGTGTCACCAATTAATAAGGGCATTCCCCATTCATATCCAAACGTGAAATGAAAGCAACGAGTAAGGAACAGCTATGCTTGCCAATATAAAAAAAACAGCACTAGCCACAGCAATTATTGCTACCGCTACAACAGGATTTACATCTGTAGCTACAGCCGCTGAACGCAGTGAGTTGACTGTACACCCGAAAGAATTTACAACATTTGTTCGTAACTTTAACCCATTCTTAGGTGCAACTAACCTGCACACAACCACGGACTTTATTTACGAACCTCTAGTTGTATTTAACGAAATGCACGGCAATACACCGGTATTTCGCCTAGCTGAAAACTTCCAAATGTCAGATGACCTAATGACAGTCACATTTGATATCCGTAAAGGTGTTAAATGGTCTGATGGTGAAGTCTTTGATGCTGAAGATGTACTTTATTCTTTCAACCTAGTGCAAGAAAAACCTGAACTTGACCAAACTGGTATCAACACATGGGTCAACAAGGTCGAAAAAGTTAATGACTACCAAGTTAAGTTCTATCTAACGGAAGCGAACTCAAACGTTCCTTACGAAATTGCAAGAGTACCCGTTGTTCCGCAACATATCTGGAGCAAAATAGAAGACCCATCTACGTTCACTAACGAAAACCCTGTGGGTAGCGGCCCATTTACAGAAATTGATACGTTCACAGCGCAACTTTATATTCAGTGTGCAAACCCGAATTACTGGGATGCTGATAACCTCGATGTAGACTGTCTTCGTGTGCCACAAATTGCTAACAATGACCAATTCCTAAGTAAAGTCGTTAACAGTGAAATGGACTGGACATCATCATTCATTCCTGACATTGACCGTACTTATGCCGCTGCGAATCCAAACCACCAATACTGGTACCCGCCAGCAGGTACTCAGGCTTTCTTAGTCAACTTTAAACACCCTGACGCTGCGAAAAACGAAGCATTAACTAACCTTGAGTTCCGCCGAGCATTCTCCATGGCACTTGACCGTCAAACCATTATCGATATTGCTTTTTATGGTGGCGGTACTGTTAACGATTTTGCGTCTGGTATGGGCTACGCATTTGAAGCTTGGTCAAATGAAGAGACTCATAACAAATACAAGGGGTTCAACTCTTACAATGTTGAGGGTGCAAAAGATCTTCTTGCGAAAGCAGGCTTTAAAGATGTCAATAAAGATGGTTTCGTTGATACCCCATCAGGTAAATCTTTCGAGCTGTTGATTCAATCTCCAAATGGTTGGACTGATTTCAACAACACTGTACAACTTGCAGTAGAACAACTAGCAGAAGTTGGCATTAAAGCAAAAGCGCGTACACCAGATTTCTCTGTGTACAACCAAGCCATGCTTGAAGCGACTTATGACGTAGCTTATACCAACTACTTCCACGGTGCCGATCCACACCTATATTGGAATAGTGCATACAACTCAGATCTACAGTCTGGCGATGGTATGCCTCGTTTCGCGATGCACTACTACAAAAATGAGAAGCTAGATGGTCTATTGAACAGCTTCTACAAAACGGCAGATAAAGGTGAACAGCTAGAGATTGCTCACGGCATCCAGCAAATCATTGCTGAAGATCAAGTAACGATTCCAGTTCTGTCCGGTGCATACATGTTCCAATACAACACAACTCGCTTTACTGGTTGGTGGAACGAAGAAAATCCAAAAGGTCGTCCAAATATTTGGGCTGGTATCCCAGAGCGTCTATTACATGTACTGGACCTAAAGCCAGTTAAGTAACTAGACAGTTCTAACCATGCGGCGTGCATTCCGTACGCCGCTTAATCCTCTTTTTTTGTTAGCTAAAAATATGGCGCTCGTCGTCAGGGGATTATTCGCTCTCTATTTGTAGTTTCGCTTAGAGCGACCTGAATCCAGGAACAGGGAAAATCTGGGTGAGTAAGGGTAAGTTATGGGTTATTTTTTTAGACGTTTGTCATTTTATATGGTCGCTTTATTAGTTGCGGCCACTTTGAATTTTATTATTCCACGAGCAATGCCTGGTGACCCAGTTACCATGATGTTTGCAAACGCTTCTGTGCAGGTAACTCCTGAACGTATCGAAGCAATGAAACAACTACTTGGCTTCGTAGATGGTCCAATTTGGATGCAGTACTTTGCCTACATGAAAAATATCCTTAGCTGGGAGCTTGGGACTTCTATCCAATTTTATCCATTATCAGTAAATACACTGCTAGCGGGTGCATTTGGCTGGTCACTATTTCTTGCTGGATCTGCGGTTGTTTTGGCTTTTTCTCTAGGTTCTATTCTCGGTATTTACGCGGCGTGGAAACGAGGCAGTCGTTACGATGCATTCATCACACCGGGCATGTTGGTGATTCAGGCTGTACCTCAAGTTGTTATTGCGATGCTTGCGCTATTCACCTTTGCGGTTGGTTTAGGTTGGTTCCCGACAGGGTATGCTTATACCGCAGGTACATTACCGGATTGGACCAGTTGGGAGTTTTACAAGAATGTCGCCTATCACGCTTTTCTTCCTCTTCTGTGTGCGACTATCGTTCAAATCGGTGGCTTCCTTGTCAACATGCGGAACAACATGATCAACCTGCTCGCTGAAGATTACATCACCATGGCGAAAGGCAAGGGGTTAAGCGAAAGACGCATCGTCTTCAATTACGCAGCTCGTAACGCGATGTTACCGAGTGTCACCGCACTTTCGATGGCACTGGGTATGGCGATTGGTGGCCAGTTAATCATCGAGATCATTTTTAACTATCCCGGTTTAGGTTCAGTTCTCTTTAACGCAATCAAAGCGCGAGATTACCAAGTTCTTCAAGGCCAACTACTTATCATGACGCTATTTATGCTGGCGTTTAACCTTGTAGCAGACATGCTTTACGTCGTGCTCGATCCTCGTCTACGCAAGGGAGGAAAATAATCATGAAAAGCCTATTCAAATTGATCGTTGGCAACCCAATGGCCTTGGCTGGAAGCCTGATTCTTTGCTCATTTATATTTATCGCCGTGTTCGCTCCTTTTATATCGAAACACGCACCTGATAAACGAACGGGTAATCCTCATGAATACCCATCATTCGTGGTTAAAGCGGCACAAAACAACCCAGATGGTTGGATTGCTGAAAATTTAGCTGATGATCGCCGAACCTTACTTATGTCGAAAAAAGCTGACCATGTCATGGGAACATCACGCATGGGCCGCGACATCTGGTCACAGTTCGTTCATGGCGCTCGCGTTTCTCTTGCTGTCGGTTTTGGTGCGGGTATTACGGTTTGTTTTCTTGCCACTGTCATCGGGATTTCAGCGGGTTACTTTGGTGGCCGAGTTGATGATGTCCTCACGGCTGCAATGAACATTATGTTGGTGCTTCCCCAGCTTCCCTTGCTGTTTGTACTTGCCGCATTCATTGGCGAGGCTGGACCGCTAACCATTGCGCTAATCATCGCATCGACCTCCTGGGCATGGGGCGCACGTGTTGTTCGATCTCAAACCATGGCACTGCGTGAAAAAGAATTTGTCAAAGCAGCCGAAGTTCTTGGTGAGTCATCTTGGCGCATTATTTTTGTCGAAATTCTACCAAACCTAATTCCTATCGTAGGCGCAAGTTTTATTGGTTCGGTCATGCTCGCCATAATGATGGAGGCCACTATCTCGTTTTTAGGTCTTGGTGATCCTAATACAGTTAGTTGGGGCATCATGCTTTACAACGTACAAACCTCGTCATCGATGATTATTGGTGCTTGGTGGGAACTGATTGCACCTTGTATGGCATTGATTTTACTCATGACTGGTCTTGCATTACTTAACTTTGCCGTTGATGAAATTGCTAACCCTCAACTTCGTTCTCATAAAGGAATGAAGCGCTGGAAGAAACTCGCTAAACAAGAAAAATCTGAGCGTGAGCCAACACTTGAGCCACAAAATGCACTTTGGAGCGGAGATAAATAATCATGACAGCACCACTCATTTCGATCCGAAATCTTTGTGTTGATTACATTACTAATGCTGGTGATGTGCGCGCTTGTAATAACGTCAGTTTTGATTTGGCGCCTGGTGAGGTTTTTGGCCTTGCTGGTGAGTCCGGTTGTGGCAAATCGACCGTCGCCTTCTCATTAATGCGTTTACATAAGCCGCCTGCATTTATCACTGGGGGTGAAGTTATCTTTAATGGCGAGGACATTTTAAAGTATAGCGATGACCGCATGCAGTCTTTCCGCTGGAGTGAAATGTCGATGGTATTTCAAAGTGCCATGAATGCATTGAACCCCGTACTAACCATGGAAGAGCAGTTCTGCGATGTCATCATGCGCCACACCAATATGACACGTGAACAAGCTATCAGACGTGCTGAAGGCTTGTTAGAAATCGTTGATATTCACCCAAGTCGCTTGACTGATTATCCGCATCAATTTTCTGGTGGTATGCGTCAGCGTCTTGTCATTGCTATCGCATTAGCTCTTAACCCTAAGATGATCATCATGGATGAGCCGACAACCGCACTCGATGTTGTGGTTCAACGTGAAATTTTGCAAAAGATTTATGCGCTAAAAGAAGAGTTCGGTTTCTCTATTTTGTTCATCACTCACGATCTCTCTCTGATGGTCGAATTTTCAGATCGCATTGGCATTATGTACTCAGGTGAATTGATTGAAGTCGCGCCATCAAAAGAAATATTGCAATCTCCTTACCACCCATACACCAAAGGGTTGAGTAGTTCATTTCCACCATTAACAGGACCAAAAACTAAATTAAGGGGTATTCCAGGAAACCCTCTTAACCTGCTGGAAATCCCTCAAGGATGTCGCTTCCAAGCTCGTTGTGATCGCGTACATGAGACCTGTACAAAAATACCAACACAGCTACGACAAATTGAGCCCAATCGTTTATCTAACTGCCACCTCTACGGTGAACCCATTGCCCAGACGTCGATCTAGAGCAACTAAATAATAACAACCGATACGAAGTCTGGAGGTAAGCATGAGTAGTGAATTTGGCCAATTATTGGTAGAGGGAAAAAATCTAATTAAAGATTTCCCGATTAGTAGCAATGCCCTAAAACAACCAATGATGCGCGCTATTAATGACGTCTCATTTAAAATGTATAAGAGTCGCGGTCTTGCGGTGGTTGGCGAATCTGGTTCTGGTAAATCAACCACAGCAAAAATGATTGCAAAAATGTATGCACCAACCTCGGGAGAGATTGAGTACAAAGGTCGTGATATTCAAACGATTAAGTCTAAAAGCGACCTTATGCGCTATCGAGAAGGTGTACAAATGGTATGGCAAGATCCATTTGGATCTCTAAACCCTACCCACAATATTTTTCATCATATTGCTCGCCCACTCTTAATCCACAAGAAAGTGACATCGGGTAATAAAAAAGAGCTGGAAGAACGCGTATATAGCTTATTAGAGCAAGTGGGATTAATCCCACCCAAAGAGACGGCAGAAAAATACCCACACCAACTTTCTGGAGGTCAGCGTCAGCGAGTCAATTTGGCGAGAAACATTGCTGTAGGTGCAGAAGTGGTTCTGGCTGATGAGCCAACATCGATGTTAGATGTCTCTATCCGAGCAGGCGTATTAAACCTGATGGAAGAGATGAAATTTGAAAAACAAATGTCACTTCTCTACATCACTCACGATATTGCAACGGCACGCTATATCGCAGAGGACCTAGCTGTTATGTATGTGGGGCATATGGTTGAATGGGGTGATACGGAAGAAATCATTCACGCTCCTCAACATCCATACACCCAGTTATTGGTATCCGCTGTACCCGATCCAAGTAAGTCGATTCATGAAAAACTGAAAGGCAATAAGGGCGATATTCCCTTATGGACACCTGCGTCTGTTGGTTGTCCATTCGCAGGACGTTGCCATCACGTCACAGATAAATGCAAACAACGTTTACCTGACGTAACTCAGCTTTCTGAAAACCACTTTGTACGCTGTTACCTATACGAAAACTAAAATAAGAAAGCCAAGAAAACAGGCTTGGCTCTCTCATTAACTCATAAATAACAACGTCGTTCGGAGAATTTAATGCTGCTACTTACTAACCATATTGGTTATGAAACCCTTGGTCCTAAACAAGCTATTTTGATGACGAAAAAGCCACGTCTATCGTCGTCAACAGTCTTGTTGGTCTGTGCAGATGGTCATCAAACAGTGGAGACTATCGAAATAGAGAAAGGGACAAAAGTCGCTAATTGGCACCAAGGGAGCTTTTTCCGCATTGAATTTTCACAATTTCAGAAAGCTGGAAACTATTACCTTCGATTCGATAATTTACGTTCAGAACCTTTTCAAATCGGCTCAGGGTTACTGCTAAAAGAAACCTTTTCCGATCTGCTGCACTATTTTAAGTCTCAACGTTGTGGCGGCATGTTTGATAAGCAAGATCGACAAGCGCCAATTCTCGGCACTCATCAAACCGCTGATGTCCATGGCGGTTGGTACGATGCATCCGGTGATGTCAGCAAATACCTCAGTCACTTATCTTATGCCAATTACTTCAATCCACAACAAACCCCAATGGTGGTTTGGAACATGCTGAAAAGCTTAGAACTGATTGGTAACAATGAGAAATTTGCTCAGTACTCAGCTGTTCGTCTCACTGAAGAAGCCCTATTTGGTACTGATTTCTTAATGCGTATGCAAAGCCCTGATGGATTTTTCTATATGACGGTGTTTGATAAATGGTCGAAAGATATCAAGCAACGTGAGATTTGTGCTTATGCCACTCAACAAGGAAACAAATCTGAAGATTACCACGCAGGTTTTAGGCAAGGCGGTGGGGTGAGTATAGCCGCGCTTGCCAAAGCTGCGAGACTAACACAAGACGGGGAATACTCCTCTTCTGACTACTTACAAGCAGCAGAGAAAGGCTACTGGCACCTTAAGGAAATGAATACTCAATACATCAATGATAGTGAAGAGAACATCATTGACGAATATTGCGCACTACTCGCGACGGTTGAACTATTTCGAGCTACGAAAAACAGCGACTATTTAGAAGAAAGCCGCCGATGGGCCAAACGTCTTTGTAAACGTCAAGTTTCAGATACTGAACAAATGCACTTTTGGTCAGCAAATAGTGATGGTTCACGGCCCTATTTCCACGCCGCTGAAGCGGGGCTACCCGTCATCGCGTTATGCGAATATCTCACTATTGAACAAGATAGTTCAGCAATTGACTCTGTCGTTCAAGTAGTTGAACAGGCGGTTGATTTTGAGCTATCAGTGACCAAACAAGTTGCCAACCCGTTTGGCTATCCACGCCAATACGTCAAACCAGTGAACGGTGATAAGCACAGCTCTTTTTTCATCGCTCACGATAATGAAACTGGCTACTGGTGGCAGGGAGAAAATGCTCGTCTTGGTTCGTTGGCTACCATGGCGTATGCCGCACACAACATCATCAACGACAGCGATAAACAACAACAGCTGCTTAACTACGCACAAAATGCCCTCAACTGGGTCGTCGGTCAAAATCCATACAACATGTGCATGTTAGATGGCCACGGTCAAAACAACCCAAACTATCTACCTCATTTAGGCTTTTTTAATGCCAAAGGTGGCGTTTGTAATGGGATCACAAGCGGGTTTGAAGACGAACAAGACATTGCTTTCAATCCACCAAAACAGAAAGACGATATGTTGCAAAACTGGCGTTGGGGTGAGCAATGGATACCTCACGGTGCTTGGTATTTGCTCGCTATCGTTAGTCAGTTTCATCACTTTGATCGCCACAACTTTGCCATTAACAACTTTGACAGCATAGAGGATTAATACCATGGCCATATACCACGTAGGGATCGACGGCGGTGGCACATCGTGTCGCGCACGTATTCGAGATGCTGAACAAAATTTAATTGGCGAGGGTAAAAGTGGTAGTGCCAACATTATGTTAGGTGCTGCAGCCGCGATGAGTTCTATTATCGAAGCCATCGACCAAGCAGCTCAACAAGGTGGCCTTAGCGAGATAGATAGAGCTCATATGCATGTCGGGCTCGCCTTAGCTGGTGCTGAGCACAAAGGGGCTTGGCTGGAGTTCATGGCACTAAGTCATCCTTTTGCTTCAGTTACACTCAATACCGATGCTTATGGTGCCTGTATCGGAGCCCACAACGGTGACGATGGTGCCATTATGATCGGCGGAACAGGATCATGTGGTATTTACCTTAAAGGCGGTGAGCAGCATGTTGTCGGTGGACGTGAATTTCCAATATCTGATCAAGGTGGTGGCGCAGTTATGGGGCTCCGCCTTATCCAACAAGTGCTTTTGGCCTACGATGGGATTATCGATAAAACACCACTTGTTGAACATGTACTCAATCACTTCGATCACGATGTCGATGCGATTGTCGCATGGTCAAAGGGCGCGATACCCAAAGATTACGGTCAATTTTCCCCAGCTATTTTTGAGTATGCCTATCAAGGTGATCTTCTTGCGATCTCTCTGCTCAAACAAACGGCTGCGGACATCGAGATGTTCCTCATTGCATTGAATCGACGTGGAGCATCACGTATCTGCCTCATGGGTAGTATTGCCGAGCGAATCAAAGCTTGGCTTTCTCCTCCTGTACAACAATGGATAGTTGATGCTCAGTTTGATGCAATTGAGGGAGCATTAATGTTTGCTGGTAAACCTGAGCATAATCTCTACTAAGGGTAAATCTATGAGCTATCGTGTCGATTTAGCGGTGCTTTCTGAGCAGAAGCCATTCTGCCGATTTGGTCTAACATTGCACAACCTTTCTGATCAAGATCTTACTGATTGGAAACTGCAGTTTATTCTTGATCGCTATATTCTTCCCGATAGCGTTACTCACGCAGAATGCCAACAAATCGGTAGCTTCTGCTCTATTACACCTGATACCAACAAGATCGCTGCCAATCAATACTTTTACTGTGAATTTACACTTCGCACTGCTCCACTTCGTTTCTACAGCGATGGTTTGAAAGAGGCGTTAATTGTCGATATTCATGGCCAGGTAAAACATACCGTTCATGTGACTCCTATTGTGCTTGCGTCACCATTTAAACAACGTACCTCTCTACCTGACGTTGTTGAAAGCTCAATATCACTCATCCCAAAGCCTAACAGCATGGTATTGGATGATGGGTATTTTCATCTTACATCCACCAGCCAGATAACATTACAGACCTCATTAGCAGACAAAGCCGCCGCATGGTTAGAGTCAGAATTAACTTCGCTGTTTAGTTTTTCATTAAACCCTATCGGACATAGCGACATTGTATTTCGCAGTAACCCGACTTTAGATGAAAGTGAATACAAACTGAAAGTTAAAGCTTCAGGAGTCACCATTGAAGCTGGATCAACTTCTGGTTTCGTTCACGCTTGTGCAACGCTACTACAGTTACTTAAACCCGTAGAAAATAGCCTTAGCCTATCCGTCCCCTTAATAACGGTAAACGATAGTCCGCGTTTTAAATACCGTGGAATGATGCTCGATTGTGCTCGCCATTTTCACTCTGTTGAACAGGTGAAATACATTATCAATCACCTAGCTCGATACAAATTTAATACTTTTCATTGGCATCTTACCGATGACGAAGGATGGCGGGTTGAAATAAAAGCTTTTCCAGAATTGACTCGAACCGGCGCATTTCGTGGACCAAATCAGATTCTAGAACCTCAGTTTAGCCATCTTGGTCAAGACTATGGTGGATTCTACAGCCAAGATGAGATTCGAGACGTCATCGCGTACGCACAAGATAGAGGCATTACCATTATTCCGGAAATCGATATTCCTGGGCATTGTCGTGCGGCAATTAAGTCTCTACCTCATCTATTATTTGATGAAAATGACCATTCTATATACCGCAGTATTCAACATTACTCCGATAACGTTCTATCACCGGCACTCGAGGGAACTTATACCTTTCTCGATACTGTTTTAAGCGAAATTTCGCAGCTATTCCCAGCAAAATTGGTGCATATCGGTGCAGATGAAGTTCCCGATGGTGTATGGAGTGACAGTCCAAAATGTCAGGCTCTGATGCTGGAAATGGGATATCAAGATAGTAAAGAGTTGCAAGGACATCTACTTCGCTACGCAGAAAAAAAACTCCATTCATTAGGCAAGCGTATGGTCGGCTGGGAAGAGGCACAACACGGCAATAAAGTGAGCAAGGATACGGTTATCTACTCATGGCTGAGTGAAGATGCTGCTTTGACGTGTGCCAAACAAGGTTTTGATGTGATTTTACAACCAGCCCAATCAACGTACCTCGATATGACACAAGACAACTCCCCATTTGAACCGGGCGTGAATTGGGCCAGTGTTATTTCGCTGGAAAAAGCCTATCGCTACGAACCTCTTGAAATGGTTGCTGATTCTGATCCTATTCGTAAACGTATATTGGGTATTCAATGTGCTTTGTGGTGTGAAATTATCATTCATCAATCACGTATAGATTATATGGTTTTTCCAAGGCTTTCTGCCATTGCTGAAGTTGGCTGGACGCAGAAATCTCATCGACATTGGGAAGACTACCTCTCACGGTTAAAGGGGCATTTAACGTTGCTGGATAAACAGGACGTCAAATACCGACAACCATGGGATAACGACAATTGTGAAAAATAACGACCTAACAGCTAACCACTGTTAGTTGCATTCTCTCGCTGACATTTTCAACCACCTCAATGTGGCTTGGTAAAAAGGAAATTAACATGAAATACGGCTATTTCGATAACGACAATCGCGAATATGTCATTACACGTCCAGACGTGCCTGCGCCATGGACAAACTATTTGGGCACAGAGAAATTCTGCACGGTTATCTCACATAACGCGGGTGGTTACTCTTTCTATAACTCTCCTGAGTACAATCGCGTCACCAAGTTCCGCCCAAATGCCACCTTTGATCGACCTGGACATTATGTTTACTTGCGTGACGATGAAACGGGAGATTACTGGTCAATCTCATGGCAACCCGTGGCGAAGAGCCTAGATGAAGCTAGCTACGAAGTGCGTCATGGTCTCTCTTATTCGAAGTTCAAATGTGATTACAATGGTATTGAAGCAACTAAAACTCTGTTTGTACCGAAAGGTGAAGATGCTGAAGTTTGGGATGTTGTGATCAAAAATACCTCTGATAAGCCACGTACTATCAGTGCATTCTCATATGTAGAATTCTCTTTCAGCCATATCCAATCAGATAACCAAAACCATCAAATGTCTTTGTACTCTGCAGGGACGTCTTACAATGATGGCGTAATCGAATATGATCTTTACTACAACACTAACGATTTCGAAGGTTTCTACTACCTAGCATCAACGTTTGACCCAGATTCATATGACGGTCAACGTGATAGCTTCTTAGGCGCATACCGCGACGAAGCAAATCCACTCGCCGTTGAGCAAGGTAAGTGTTTTAACACAGCGCAGACATGCTACAACCACTGTGGCTCTTTACATAAACAATTTGTTATCCAACCAGGCCAAGAAGTTCACTTTGTTTACATCCTTGGTATCGGTAAAGGCAACGGTGAGCGTTTACGAGCGAAATACCAAAATCTTGCAGAAGTAGACAGCGCATTTGCTGGCATCAAAGCACACTGGGATGAGCGCTGTGCAAAATTCCAAGTGAAATCGCCTAATGAAGGTCTAGATACCATGATCAACGCTTGGACTCTTTACCAAGCAGAAACCTGTGTGGTTTGGTCTCGCTTTGCTTCATTTATCGAAGTGGGCGGTCGTACTGGCTTGGGCTACCGTGATACTGCGCAAGATGCTATTTCTGTACCTCACGCAAACCCAGCGATGACTCGTAAACGCATAGTTGATCTGCTTCGCGGTCAGGTGAAAGCGGGATACGGTCTACACCTATTCGATCCAGACTGGTTCGATCCAGAAAAAGCCGATGTTAAGCCATCTAAATCGCCAACGGTTGTCCCAACTCCGTCCGATGAAGATAAGATCCATGGCATTGACGATACTTGTTCTGACGATCACTTATGGCTTGTTCCAACTATCTGTAAATATGTGATGGAAACCGGCGAGCACGACTTCTTCAACGAAGAGATCCCTTACGCAGATGGCGGCGTTGCAACGGTATACGACCACATGAAAGCAGCCCTAGACTTCTCTGCAGAATACGTTGGTCAAACCGGTATATGTAAAGGCCTACGCGCTGACTGGAACGACTGTCTAAACCTAGGTGGTGGCGAGTCTTCAATGGTCTCTTTCCTGCATTTTTGGGCACTACAAGAGTTTATCGATCTAGCAAAATTCTTAGGTAAAGACGAAGACGTTAAAAAATACACCATCATGGCTGCAAACGTTCGCGAAGCGTGTGAAACACATCTTTGGGATGACGAGGGGGGTTGGTACATTCGTGGTCTAACCAAACATGGTGACAAGATCGGTACAGCGCAACAATCACAAGGCCGTGTACACCTTGAGTCAAACACCCTAGCAGTACTCTCTGGCGCTGTATCTCAAGAGCGTGGCAAAAAAGCGATGGATGCCGTCGATGAAAACCTATTCTCAGAATACGGTCTACACCTAAACTCGCCATCGTTTTCAACACCAAATGATGACATCGGTTTCGTCACTCGCGTTTACCAAGGCGTGAAAGAAAATGGTGCGATCTTCTCACATCCAAATCCATGGGCATGGGTGGCAGAAGCAAAACTGGGCCGTGGCGACCGTGCAATGAAGTTCTACGATGCACTCAACCCATACAACCAAAACGACATGATTGAAAAACGTTATGCAGAGCCCTACTCATACGTTCAGTTCATCATGGGCCGAGATCACCAAGACCACGGTCGTGCCAACCACCCATGGTTGACTGGTACATCTGGCTGGGCATATTTCGCCGTAACTAACTTTATTCTTGGCGTGCGTACCGGCTTCGATGGTCTAACTATCGATCCATGTATCCCTACAAACTGGCCTGGGTTTGAAGTGACTCGCCAATGGTTAGGTGCGACTTATAACATCAAAGTAGTTAACCCCGATTCGGTCAGCAAAGGCGTTAAGTCGATTACCGTAAACGGTGAAGCAGTAAATGGTGTATCTGTGCCAATCCAACCTGCTGATTCTGTAAACGAAGTTATCGTAACTCTCGGTTAAATCCGATGGGCAGCTTATTACTGGCTGCCCTCTTTTTCTAAGGAAGATCCTATGATCCAATTTGGTACAGGTGGCTGGCGCGCCTTTATTGGGGAAGAGTTTACTAGAGATAATGTCCGTCTTGTTGCTCAAGCGGTCGCAAACATCATTAACGATGAGGGCGTGGCCGAAAACGGCTTTGTGGTTGGCTATGATCGCCGCTTTCTTTCAGACAAAGCGGGCCGGTGGTTCTCTGAGGTATTAGCTGCGAACAATGTCATTGTCAGTTTTATCGACAAATTTGTTCCAACACCTATCGTCATGTTTAAGGCAAAAGAGATGGATTGCGCCTATTCTGCGTGTATCACAGCCTCTCATAACCCGGCTGACTACAACGGCATCAAGATTTTTATTAAAGGCGGCCGTGATGCAGATGAGATCATTACACAAAAAGTAGAAACTCAAATCGCTCAGCTTACTCAAGCACAAGTACTCAGTGTTGAATTTGAACAAGCTGTTGAGAACCAAACCATTCGTATCATTAATCCAATGAACGATTTCGTTGATTCCATCATCAACTTCATTGATATCGAAGCAATCAAGAAAGCCAATTTGCGCGTATTGATTGATCCTATGTTTGGTGTGGCAAAAAATGCTCTACAAACTGTATTGATCAATGGTCGCTGTGATGTTGACGTAATTAATGATGGCAAAAACCCAGACTTTGGTGGCCTTATGCCATCCCCCAATGCCGCAACACTTTATCGTCTGAAACACCTTGTTGCCGCAGAAGGGTATGACATTGGTATCGGAACTGATGGCGATGCTGACCGTTTAGGTATTATTGATGAGAAAGGTAACTTCATTCACCCTAATGAAGTCTTACTGTTACTTTACTATTACTTACTGGAATACAAAGGTTGGAAAGGTTCTGTGGTTAGAAATATCGCGACCACTCATCTTCTTGATCGCGTTGCAGAAGATCACGGCGAAAAGAGCTTTGAGGTTCCCGTAGGCTTTAAACACATAAGCTCTCAAATGGAAGCAGATGATTCTTTAATTGGTGGGGAAAGTTCAGGTGGTTTAACCATCCGTGGACACATCAAAGGCAAAGATGGCGTCTTCGCATCAAGCTTGCTGGTTGAGATGATCTCGGTGACGGGTAAAAAACTTTCTGAACTACTTGAAGAAATCTACGCGCGCTACGGCTATGCCTACACCGCTGAGGGCGATTGCACTTTCAAAGCCACTCAGAAACAAGACTTATACAATCGAATTTATGTCGAAAAGCAATTGCCTAATTTCGACTTTGAAATCGAACGCGTCAGCTATGAAGATGGCGCTAAAGTTTACTTCAAAAATGGCGGCTGGGTGATTGCTCGTTTCTCCGGAACAGAGCCACTACTGCGTATTTTTGCAGAAATGGCCGACAAAGAAACGGCGGAAAGTATCTTGCTACAAATGAAAGACTTTTTAAAAATCTAACACACTCAATTTCCTATAAGTGCAATTTTACCCGGCCTTGTGCCGGGATTTTTTTGCTCAGCTACTTTGCTCGGCTACTTAGCGACTATCTTTGGCTATCGAGAAACCTTGACTATCTAGGCCGATAATAGAAGCTAGTCATCGCTATTTTCGGTTGGAATTAAGTAATCCGATTTTAATTAAAAAGCGAGGATCCCTTGAGTATCCACTTTCACCGATACCGTCTGACCAATTGAAATCGCTTCTGTTGAGCTAGCAAACAAACGACTACCATTAGCATCAATCACATATCGACAGTGATCACCCATAAATTGCTGCTCAAGAACAGTTACACCGCTTTCCTCTGCCGCTGTGATTTGGACGTGTTGTGGACGAAGTAATAACTCACATGCACTATCCAACTCAATCTGCTGCTGAGCTTGCGCTTCAACTAAACCTAACTCAGTTTCAAATTCTGTCTCAGAAATTCGCGTGGCTTTTAAGTAGCTGCCACCACCCAAAAAGTCAGCAACAAACTTGCTTGATGGTTGGTAGTAGAGTTCACTCGCCGTTCCGTATTGCTCTATCACGCCATGATGCATTACTGCCATCTTGTCAGCAAATGCAAATGCCTCTTCACGACTATGAGTAACAAAGATAGCGGTGACGCCTTGTTGTTTGAAGATCTTACGAATCTCACCAATTAGCTCATGACGGACTTGCGTATCAATGTTTGAAAATGGTTCATCCAACAGCAGCAAATCCGGCTTATAAGCTAAAGAACGGGCTATCGCGACGCGTTGTTGCTGTCCACCAGAAAGTTGATGGGGATAACGCTCGGCAAACTGATCAAGATGCACTAATTCCAGCATTTCTTTCACCTTGCTACGCTTTTCCTCTGCACTCATGCCTTGTAACCCAAACGCCACATTCTGCTCCACCGTTAAGTGAGGAAACAGCGCATAATCTTGGAAAATCATTCCAATATTTCGTTGCTCAGGTGGCATCCAGTTTTGACCATCATCAATCGTCATTGAATTCAGAGTCATAGAACCAGAACTAAGAGGAAGCAAGCCTGCAATCGCTTTGAGTAGCGTGGTCTTACCGCAACCACTTGCACCAAGTAAGCAGACAATTTCCCCTTGCTCAACGTCAAGAGATAAAGCATCTAAAATCGTCGTTTGCTCATCATATTTGCACGTTAAATTATGAATTGATAATGCACTACTCATCAGTGTGTTTGCTCCAAAGAACGGTTAACTATTACTAGGGGGATTAACCCAACCAATACCAAAAGAACCGCAGGTAACGCCGCAAGTTCCAAGTGCTCATCTGAAGCAAAGTTATAGACGTAAGTGGCTAACGTCTCAAAGTTAAATGGACGCAATAATAATGCAGCATTCAACTCTTTCATCGACTCAATAAATACCAGTAACGCCGCAATTAAAGCACCACGACGAATCAGTGGGAAATGGACTCGTTTTAGCATTTGATTGGAGTTACACCCCATGGTTCGAGCGGCCATATCCAAAGATGGCGAAACCTTATTAAGATTACTTTCAATACTGCCAATCGCTACTGCTGAAAAGCGGACCACCAGCGCTAAAATCAAAGCAAATATCGAACCGGAGAAAATCAATCCAGGTCGCCCCCACTCCATCACTTTTGCAATGTCATTAACCGTATGATCTAGAAAAACAACCGGAACCATAACGCCAATGGCCAGTACCGTACCAGGTACCGCATACCCCAAAGAAGACATACGCATAAACAGTACATTTTGACGACTTGGATTTAAACGTTGGCTAAAATTCACAATCAACGCGATACCAACAGCGATAACTGCTGCGATAATCGACACATTTAAACTGTTGAGTGCATACTCTCTAAATTCAGCGGTCCAACTTTGACCAAAATACTTATAGGCATAAATACATAACTGGCCCAATGGAAAAATAAACGCAACGGCGACTAATCCCCAACACCAAGTTAATGCCAGCCATTTTTTCCAACCAGATAGTTCATATCGAAAATCTTCGCGACTACTAAACTGGTTTTGAAATAATTTTTGCTTACGACGACTAAAACGCTCGGCACTAAGCAGCAAGATCACGAATACCAGCATTATTGCCGAAATTTTCGCTGCAGCTGTCAAGCTCGAATAACCAAGCCAAGTATCATAGACGGCGGTCGTTAACGTACTGACAGCAAAATAGCTCACCGTACCAAAATCACCAATCGTTTCCATCGCAACAAGAGATAAACCCACCGCCATTGAGGGGCGAACAAGAGGTAACGATATACGACGAAAGCTTTGCCAAGGTGAGCACTTCAATAAGCGAGCAGATTGAAGCAAAGAAACATTTTGCTCCATAAAGGCCGCGCGGCATAAGAGGTAAACATACGGATAGAGAACCAACGCGAGAACAACGGTTGCACCACCTAACGTTCGAATATCAGGAAACCAATACTCTCCCGGCCCCCATCCTGTCAGATCGCGTAATAAAACCTGAATAGGACCGGCAAAATCAAACCAATCAGTAAAAATGTAGCCAACGATATAACCAGGCATTGCCAAAGGCAAAACTAGCGCCCATTGCAAGACTCGTTCGGTGGGTAAGCGACACATCGCCATCAACCAAGCTGATGGAATACCAAAAACTAAAGATAGCAACATCACACCAATGGCCAGTGCGATAGTGTTGAATGTATAGGTAGGGAGTACGGTAGACATCAGATGGGCAAAGAGCTCATCTGTTTCACCAATAGCCGTAAAAAATATTGCCAGAATAGGTAAAACCAGCAGCAAGGCGATTGTCCCACTACTGGTTTTCCAAAAATAATTTTTTTCTTTCATTGCCTAATTACATCAAGGCTATACAAGAGATAAATGCGGGTGCAAATACATCTCATATCCTTTTTAAAGTTAAGGGGTACAGTTATACCCCTTGCACTTATTAAAGGTCAAATTTCACTTCGTCTAAAAGCTTAATTGCCGCAGCATGGTGCGATGCAATATCATCAAGTGAAATTGGATCCGCTTTGAACTCACCCCATGAAGCAACCAACTCAGATGGTTTCACACCTGGTTTTACTGGGTACTCATAGTTTACTTCTGCGTACATTTGTTGTGCTTTATCACCCGTTAAAAATTCCATTAACTTAAGAGCATTCTCTTGGTTTGGCGCGTATTTAGCCATTGCCATACCTGAAATATTAACGTGCGTACCCGTTGTTTCTTGGTTAGGGAAGTTAATGTAAACTGAATCTGCCCACGCTTTTTGCTCAGCGTCGTTAACCATTTTACCTAGGTAATAGCTGTTACCTAATGCAACGTCACATAAGCCTTCTTTGATCGCTTTCACTTGTGCGCGATCATTACCTTGAGGCTTACGAGCTAAGTTTGCCTTTACACCTTCAAGCCATTGTTTCGTTGCAGCTTCGCCATTTTCAGCGATCATTGCCGAAACAAGAGAGACATTATATGGGTGCTTACCGCTACGAGTACAAATCTTACCTTTGAATTCAGGCTTTGCGAGATCGGCGTAGTTGAAGTCATCACCTAGCTTACCGACACGGTCACGAGAAGAGTAAACATTACGTGTACGTAGTGTTAGAGCAAACCACTCGTTTTCTTTATCTTGATATTGTGCAGGAACATTAGCTTCAATCACTTCACTGTCTACACTTTGTACCAAACCTTTATTGGTCAATTCTGCTAGACGGCTAATATCTGTAGTTAGAACCACATCTGCCGGACTATATTCGCCTTCTTGAGCCAATTTTTCCGCTAAACCTTTCTTAGCAAACTTCACATTTACCTTAATGCCAGTTTCTTTAGTAAATTCATTGAACATTGGTTCAACAAGAAACGGCTGGCGATAAGAGTAGACGTTGACTTCTTCAGCTGCCATTGCTGCTGGAGATAATGTTGCACATGCAATTGCTGAAAGAGTTAGCAGTTTTTTCATAGGTTCAATCCTTTAATATCGAAATGATAATGTCTATCAGTTGCGTTATTATATTCATCTTTATTTAGAAAACAATGCTAATACAAAAAAACCTGCTATGAGTAGCAGGTTTTTAATCATTGTCTTTGTAATAAGATGTGTTGTTCAGTTACTTAAGTCGACATTATTTTATTGATACAAATTCTGGATAAGCGCCAACCCCACAGTCATGCACATCCATTCCCTCTAGCTCTTCTTCCTCTGTCACTCGAATACCAATCGTCGCTTTCAACACAGCCCAGACAACTAAACTTGCACCAAATACCCATGCAAAGATAACTGCTGCGCCAAGCAACTGAGCGCCAAAGGTTGCATCACCATTGCTTAATGGCACCACCATTAAACCAAATAAACCACACACACCATGCACTGAAATAGCACCGACTGGATCATCAATTTTCAGCTTATCTAAGGCAACAATACTAAACACAACTAATGCACCAGCAGCGATACCAATAGAGAGTGCATACATTGGTGATGGTGATAACGGATCGGCAGTGATTGCGACCAAACCTGCTAATGCACCATTAAGAATCATAGTCAGATCTGCTTTACCCCAAACGGTTTTACACACCAACAGTGAAGCAATCGCCCCTGCTGCCGCTGCCGCATTAGTATTTAGAAAGATTTGGCCTACTGCAGTCGCATTTTCAAAATCAGATATCATTAACTGAGAGCCGCCGTTGAAACCAAACCAACCGAACCACAAAATAAATGTCCCTAACGTTGCCAGTGGCATGTTCGAACCTGGAATCGGATAAATCTCACCTTTTTTACCGTACTTACCTTTACGAGCACCTAATAATAGAACCCCTGCCAGTGCCGCTGATGCCCCCGCCATATGAACAATGCCCGAACCAGCAAAATCACTAAAACCAGCTTCAGCTAAGAAACCACCACCCCAAGTCCAATAACCTTCCATTGGGTAGATAAATGCAGTTAAAACAGCCGAGAAAATTAAGAATGACCACAATTTCATACGCTCAGCAACTGCACCAGAAACCACTGACATCGCCGTCGCTACAAACACAACTTGGAAGAAAAAATCTGACTCAAGCGAGTGATCTGCCCCTTCTGCTTGAGTTCCGATTAGGGTTCCAAGCGAGGGTAACCACCCACCTTCTGTATTATCAACGTACATAATGTTATAACCCACCAACAAAAAGGTGGTACATGCGATAGCATATAAACAGATATTTTTAGTCAGTATCTCTGTGGTATTTTTAGAGCGCACTAACCCGGCTTCGAGCATGGCAAAACCTGCCGCCATCCACATCACCAATGCACCTGAAATAAGAAAGAAAAAAGTATCCAAGGCGTAACGTAATTCCGCTACCGTAATTGTTAAGTCCATAGTCGTTATCTCCAGTCCATTTGTATTTATAACGCTTCGCTATCCATTTCACCGGTACGAATACGTACCGCTTGGGTCAGGTCGTAGACAAAAATTTTCCCGTCGCCAATCTTGCCTGTATGAGCTGCTTTACTTACCGCCTCAATCACACGATCTACATTGTCGGCTTGAGTCGCTATTTCCAGCTTAACCTTAGGTAGGAAATCGACTTGATATTCTGCACCACGATAAAGCTCGGTATGTCCTTTTTGTCGGCCAAAACCTTTAACTTCAGAAACCGTCATCCCTTCGATTCCTACATCTGCTAAAGCTTCTCTTACATCATCCAATTTGAATGGTTTAATAATGGCATTAATTAATTTCATCTCGTCCTCTCTGAAATTATTGTCCTTGGTGTTTATTGATTAATCCAAACACCGTGCCAAAATTTTAACCAACTGATTTAAATGAAATTTAAGCATTTCAAACCTCTTATACGTAAAAAAGGCGCACCATAGTGGTGCGCCTTTTCACGAATTTAAAGCAGTTAAACGTCGCCTAGCGATTGGTTAAGAATGCCATCCAGCGTTCAATCATGATTTCAAAATCTTCCAAACCACAACTTGCGGTACTTTCACAATCGTAAAAGTCGAACTCGCTGCTATCTTCCAATTCATAGCCATGAGACAGGACATTTTCTTGAACAATAACTTCATCACCAACGATAGAGAGCGAAATCTCAACTCCCGGCAATACATGCTCTTGCTGTGGATGAACTCGAGCAAGATCGCATAAGGCTTCTACTTGAGCTATTTTTTCAAAATCTCGACCAATTTCATCTTGAAGCCAACGACCAACAATTTCATGCCCCATACTACATTTCACGTAGTACTCACCCATTAAGGTATTTCTGACAAATTCAAATTCCATAACCACTGCTCTATCATGATGAAAATCGCCGCGAGTATAACGATATCATTTAGAGAGCTCCACCAAATCAAAGAAAATAGCAGCGAAAAAAAGCCCCTGCACAAAGGCAGAGGCTATTTAATATCTATCTAAACAGACGATTACGCAGGTTCTTGGAAAATCACCGTGTCTGCGATATCCGTGTACTGTCCCATCTTATGGAAATTGAGGTAACGATAAGTATCTGCTGCTGTAGCGTCAATTTGCTGCATGTATTCTAGGTACTCTTCCTTAGTCGGAATCTTACCTAAAATTGCACCAACAGCTGCTAGTTCAGCGGAAGACAAGTAAACGTTAGCACCTGTACCTAGTCGGTTCGGGAAGTTACGAGTCGATGTTGACATCACTGTGGCTTTATCAGCAACACGAGCTTGGTTACCCATGCACAATGAACAACCTGGAGTTTCAATTCGAACCCCTGCGCGGCCGAAGATTCCGTAATAGCCTTCTTCAGTTAGCTGATCTTTATCCATCTTAGTTGGCGGAGCAACCCATAGACGAGTATCTAGTTGACCATTGAACTTATCAAGCAGCTTACCAGCAGCACGGAAGTGGCCAATATTCGTCATACAAGAACCGATAAAGACTTCATCAATTTCAGTACCTTGTACTTCAGATAACAGGCGAGCATCATCAGGATCATTTGGTGCACAAAGAATTGGTTGATCAATATCGGCCAAATCAATTTCAATGACATGTGCGTATTCAGCATCAGCATCACCAGACATTAATTCTGGGTTCGCAATCCACTCTTCCATCGCTGTAATGCGGCGCTCAATCGTACGACGGTCACCATAACCCTCAGCGATCATCCATTTCAACATGGTGATGTTCGAGTTCAAGTACTCATCGATAGATTCTTGAGATAGCTTAACAGTACAACCTGCTGCAGATCGTTCAGCTGATGCATCTGATAGCTCAAATGCTTGCTCAACACTAAGATGCTCAACCCCTTCAATCTCTAAAATACGACCAGAGAATTCATTGATCTTGCCGGCTTTCTCTACCGTCAATAGGCCCTGTTTAATACCGTAGTAAGGGATAGCATGTACGAGGTCACGCAGTGTGATACCCGGCTGCATTTCACCTTTAAAACGCACCAGAATAGATTCAGGCATATCTAGTGGCATAACACCTGTCGCAGCCGCGAATGCAACCAAGCCAGAACCTGCTGGGAACGAAATCCCAAGAGGGAAACGAGTATGTGAGTCACCACCAGTACCAACAGTATCAGGTAGCAACATACGGTTTAGCCAAGAGTGGATAACACCATCTCCAGGGCGCAGTGATACACCGCCACGGTTCATAATAAAATCAGGCAACGTATGGTGTGTATTCACATCAACCGGTTTTGGATAAGCAGAAGTGTGACAGAAAGACTGCATCACGAGATCAGCAGAGAAGCCAAGACAAGCAAGATCTTTTAGCTCATCACGCGTCATTGGACCCGTTGTGTCTTGCGAACCAACTGTCGTCATCTTAGGCTCACAGTACTGCCCAGCACGGACGCCTTCTACGCCACAAGCTTTACCAACCATTTTCTGCGCTAAGGTATAACCTTTATTAGAAGCAGATGGATCAACCGGCTTAGCAAATAGATCCGTTTCTTCTAGCCCTAGAGAAACACGAGCTCGGCTTGTTAAGCCACGTCCAACAATCAGAGGAATACGGCCACCAGCGCGCACTTCATCAAGGAGAACTTTGCTTAGTTCAAAGCTTGAGATTTCCTCATTATTCTTACGCACAACACCTTCATAAGGGTAGATATCAATGACATCACCCATATTCATATTTTGTACGTTCAATTCAATAGGTAGCGCACCTGAATCTTCCATGGTGTTATAGAAGATTGGAGCAATTTTACCACCTAAGCAGATCCCACCCGTACGCTTGTTTGGTACATATGGGATATCATCGCCCATGAACCACAGTACTGAGTTTGTTGCCGATTTACGTGAAGAACCGGTACCAACAACGTCACCAACATAAGCCAGTGGGATACCCTCTTTTTGGAGTTCTTCAATTTGCTTAATTGGACCGACTGTTCCTGGCTCGTCTGGGTTGATACCATCACGTTCCATTTTAAGCATTGCTTTCGCATGAACAGGAATATCAGGACGAGACCACGCATCTGGGGCTGGCGATAAGTCATCAGTGTTCGTTTCACCGGTCACTTTAAAGACTTTAACCGTGATTTTTTCCGCAACTTTCTCTTTCGATGTAAACCATTCGGCTTCAGCCCAAGAAGTTAAAACTTGCTGAGCAAAGGTATTGCCTGCTTTCGCTTTTTCTTCAACATCGTAGAAGGCATCAAACATTAATAATGTATGGGACAGTGCTTTAACTGAAATTGGCGCGAGAACGACATCATCAAGCAACTCGACAAGCGGGGCGATGTTGTAACCACCTTGCATTGTACCAAGTAATTGTGCTGCTTTTTCACGGCTAACTAATGGGGATGAAACTTCACCTTTCGCCACAGCGGTCAAGAAACCAGCTTTTACATAAGCGGCTTCATCTACACCAGGGGGAATTCGATTCTCTAACAGATCAAGAATTACAGCTTCTTCACCTTGAGGTGGGTTTTTAAGAAGTTCGACAAGACCAGCGACTTGTTCTGCGTCTAATGGTCTCGGAACAACTCCTTCAGCAGCACGTTCTTCGACGTGTTTACGGTAGGCTTCAAGCACGACTTTTTCCTCTCATTGCGGTTCTTCCTTTTTTATCTCTTTTATGTATAAAAAAGGAGTGAACATCCTTGGAAACTTGGCTCTCCATTGCCTGGATACTTAACTGATAAACAGCGCCAGAGAGGCCAAACTGTGGGCAGTAGGATAGCAAATTTAACCTTGAATTAAAATCTCATCATTTTGACCAACATAGCAAGTTAAGACTAAAGTCTTGTCAAATCAGCCCTATTTCACCTAAGGAAAATAAGCTTAACCTCCACTATTAATACGTAGTACCAATAATAAGGTATACCGCACCTAAGTTCTGTTCCGTGCGCCCATATGAAAGCAAGATAGGTCCGATAGGAGAATCAATTCCGGCAAAAATAGACGCCGCGTTGTATAAAGGAGCATCTTTCAATTCAAGATCATTGTCTGACCAAACTCCACCATGCTCCAGTGATGCACCCAGATAAAATGGGGCATTGAACAGGCCAAAGTCATTGTCAAACCAACGGTAACGATAAACTAAACTGGTATAAAATACGTTAGAGCCAATCAAGCTATTACGTGGAATACCCGATAGATTTAAAAATCCGCCCAGCTCTTTCGGATTGAGTGGTAGCTCGGAATTTTTACTTTCTACGACACCAAGATCTAATTGCGCGACTAAAGTATGACGGTGGTGACTGGCTGCACCTTTAAAATTCGCCGAAATTTCAAAGACAGTATCTTCTTGAACAGTATCATTCTGGCTAAAGTTAGCCTCGCCGGGACCTCGGTCGTGGGAGATCAGGTAGTCTAGATTGACGAACCAACCCTTGGTTGGAAATGCAAAATCATCCAAAGTATCGAGGCGATAGTTGGCAAATGCACCCATTCGATCAAAGTGTTGTCGTCCAATAGAAGAGAAGCCCGAATACTCAACATAACCATCGCTATATCGCCCACCAAAACGAAGCTCTTGCCATAAGGCCGGCTGTATTCCAAACGCAAGCTCTGCGGTCACTTCTGAGTAATTAATAGGGATAAAATCATACACAGATCCAATATCGGGTGAATCCAAATCCGTCAGAGGGATATTACGTTTCTCACTGCTGTACAACAAACTAGCGGCGGTAAAGAGCTTCTGACTTGAAGAGATTGGCGAATAGAGTTCAATCTCTGCGAGCTTATCCGTTCCCATATCAAGATTCATCGTCAGTTCTGCACCGTCGATACCAAGATTGGTAAAATTACTTGATACGCCGATACTATATTGACTGTCTGTTTTGAAGTCATCCTCAAGGAAAAAACGAAAGTTAAGGTAATTGGGTCCCCAAGATTTTTCATTTACATCAATCACAAGCTCGTCAATGTTATCGTCTTTACTGTACTTGTAAGTGACAAGCTCAAAGCGATCTAATGCGTAAAGATCTTCAATCCCTTTTTCTATCTCTTTGCTATCGAGAGTTTTCCCCGAATCCAAATTCAAACGATTGGCGAGAATAGTGTCGCTAAAATGGGTGTTGTTGTTGATAACAATCCGATCAATTTCAATTTCATCGCCATATTGCAACGCTTTGCGCGCCTTTTGTTTTTCATCAATATAACGTTGATATTCTGCCGTTGAAACAGACAATCCCTTGAGTTTACTCGCAACTTCATAGGCAGCGTGGTAACCGGCCTGAAATGCATTGGGCATTTTATCAAACTCAACCGTTTCCATATCTCCAACATTAGGTCGCAAATAAACATCATCCTCTGACATTAATTTCGCCTGTTCTTCAGTACTTCGGCGTACGAGGTAGTTAGACAATTGATCGGCAACCGTGAAGAAATTTGTGAAGTCCTCTTCATTTTTATAGTCGGTGCTGATGTCGACGGCAATCACCACATCTGCGCCCATTTGCTTAGCGATATCAACCGGCATGTTATTAACCACACCGCCATCTACCAACATTTGTCCGTTTAATTTATAAGGTGGTAAGGCTCCTGGAACCGACATACTCGCCATCATAGCATCCACCAGATAGCCATCATCGAGCACTACCTCTTTTAATTCGAGGATATCGGTCGCCACTGAACGGTATGGAATCGCAAGGTCATCGAACGATTCAAATGCACCGAGGTTCCCCGTTGTTTCGCGCAAAATTCTCAGCATGTTCTGCCCTTGCACAACACCTGTTGGTGCGCGAACTTCACCAAAGCGTAAGCCAAGATCGGTTTTTATTTGGTATCGATCTTCATATTCTTTGTCTCGAACACGGCGGTGACTGCGATCGACGCGATCTCGATAACCATTGTTCCAATCGACACTGAAGATGAAACTCTCAATCTCATCGGCACTCATACCCGTGGCATATAAGCCACCGACATACGCCCCCATACTTGTGCCCGCAATGTAGTCGACGGGAATTTTCAACTCTTCTAGCGCTTTTAGCACACCAATATGTGCCGCTCCTTTCGCGCCGCCACCAGCAAGTACAACGGCGACTTTAGGATGTTTCTTAGAAGAGCTCGATTCGTTCTCAACAGCCCACACAGGGCTACTGAGAACGATCGAAGAAGCGATTAAATACAGACCTAACTTGCGCACCAACGTTTTCCTTCGCGTTCATAAAAACCACTAGCATCCGCTTGGATTTTTTCCCATTAATCAAACATTACCAAGTGAAGAGTTTTTTGATCCATTCAACCGGTTGATTGCTACATTGTTTTTGCAGTGTTTCATTGGCATCCCACACTGGCAATTTGAAGTTATTATTACAGTCTAGAGTTAGCCCACCTTGCGGCAGCTTCGCAAAACCTATCGTCGTGATATCTTTTGGCCACGGTAGTGATAATTTTTGCGGAATTCTATGCTGCAAATATTCAGCATAGACGCGTAACGCACCACTTGAACCAGTCAGCTTAGTCGATTTGTTATCATCTCGTCCTAGCCAAATCGTCGTCACTTCTCGACCATCAACACCAACAAACCAGCTGTCTCGAGTATCGTTACTGGTACCTGTTTTTCCGGCTAAGGCAGCCCAAGAAAATTGTGCATTAAGGAAACGTCCCGTACCTTCCATCACGCCACGTTTCATCGCATAGGTTGTCAACCAAGCAGCTTGCTGATCGACAGTTTGCGTCACTGACGGAATTGATTGATACAATACATTACCATCCAAATCGGAAACGGAACGTAGAGCAGATAGCTTGGCTTTTTTCCCTGAATTTGTCAGAGTTTGGTACATCTGTGCTACTTGGAAAGGCGTCAACGTAAATGAGCCTAAGAACATCGATGGAACCGGTTTAATCTCTTGTTTATCAACACCTAACTGCGTAAATGTATCAATAACATTGTCGATACCTAACTGCATACCTAACCGAACGGTTGGGACATTCAAAGATTTCGCTAGAGCTAAATACAATGGCACCTCACCACGATATTTTCGATCGTAGTTTCTCGGCGACCAAACATTCCCTTGGCTGCCTTTCAGACTAAACGGGCGATCCTGCAATGTTGTGGCCAAATTATAATGATCAGGCTGCGCTAATGCCGTGAGGTAAACCGCTGGTTTCGCTAAGGAACCAATCTGGCGACTAGCGTTAAGCGCTCGATTGAAACCATCGTACCCTGTGCGTTTCCCCCCGACCATGGCGCGGATTTCCCCAGAGTGTCGATCGACCGCTATCGCAGCTCCTTCCAATTCATTACCCGCCACCTTTGCGAGTTGAGGAACCTTTTTCGCAATCGCTTGTTCCAGTTCATTTTGTGAAACGGGATCAAGAGACGTGAAGACTTTTAGCCCTTTATCTGCGCTATAAGCCTCACCAACTTTCTCTTTCAACTCAATTTGCAGTTGTTGAAAATAAGATGGTTGACGACTCGCTATTTTAGGATTCTTTTGAATATCTAATGGGCGACTTGCCGCTTGATCAAATTCACTAGCGGTCAGTACATTTTGCTGCATCATCAGTCTTAAAACTAAATCACGGCGCTCTTTCGCTCGCTCAGGGAAACGAATCGGATTGTAATATGACGGGCCTTTAACCATCCCGACAAGTAGCGCTAATTGATCAATGCGTAGCTCTTGAATTGGCTGCCCAAAATACAAACGAGATGCTAAACCAAAACCATGTACAGCTTCACCGCCGCTTTGCCCCAAGTAGACTTCATTCAGATAAGCTTCTAGTAAACGATCTTTTGAATAACGGTAATCCAAAATCAGAGCAATGTAAGCTTCTCGTACTTTACGCCACAATGTTCTATCGCTGGACAAAAACAGATTTTTAGCCAACTGCTGCGTTAGCGTACTTCCGCCTTGTACAGTGCGCCCTGCTTTAACATTTGCGACAAGTGCGCGTGCAATTGCAATAGGAGAAACACCATCATGTTGGTAGAAGCTACGATCTTCTGTCACCAACAGTGCATCAATCATGACTTCCGGAAATTGCTCTCGGCGTAAAAACAGTCGTTGTTCATCTTTGTTTTTTTCCAACATGCCAAGCATTTTAGGCTCGATTCGTAAATAACCTAAATCGCCTTTTTTCTCTAGCGACTGGATACGTTGCAATCCTGATTGGTCAAAGTACAACATCGCATGACGATCAGGCTCTGGCCCATCAGTAAATTCAAATGGTCGTCGAATCAGCTCAATTTTTGTCGATGAAGATGAATATTCGCCTGGGTAGTGTGGTTGGCTCACTTTACGATAATTCAATACATCGAGCTCATTGCGCACTTCTTTTAAACTGATGTCGTCACCAGGTTCAAGGGTCAAAATTCTTGCATACACCACGGTTGGCAATTCAAATAATTGCCCTTCAAACCTTTGCTTTACGACACTATCGAGGTAAATCCCGACAAACACCAATACCGCAAACGTCGCGAGTCCAACTTTCCAGCTTATTCCCCATAAGGTTTTCAACCATGAACGGCCACCTTTAGGTTTTTTAGGCTTATTTGCTTTGGGTGCTTTTTTACGCACCGTTTTTTTAACGGGAGCACTTGGCGTTGCTGCTGTTTTTTTCTTGGTCATGAATTCAATTGTCGTTTAGTTTTACTGGTTGCAACGTGGTTCGCAGGGTCATCTGGCCACACATGTTTTGGGTATCGCCCTTTCATCTCTTTTTTTACTTCGCTATACGAGCCTTGCCAGAAACTCGCTAAGTCTCGCGTCACTTGCAGCGGTCTCTGCGCCGGTGACAGTAACTCTAGTACCAATGTTTTTCTTCCAAGCGCGATTTGTGGTGAGGACTTTTCACCAAAAACCTCTTGCATACGTACTGACAACACGGGTTCTTCGCCATCTTGATAACGAATTCTCTTAACGTTCCCAGTAGGTAAAACATAATGAATAGGTAACCATTGATTAATCTCTTGGTTTAAAGGCCAACCAAGGCGAGCAAACAATGCGGCTTCTAGATCTATTTTAGCTAATGATTTCAGAGAATTAACACCTAGCAAATAAGGTGTAAGCCACTCTTCTAACTCATCAAGTAATGCAGCATCATCCATTGCTGGCCAATCTTGTTCAGGTAGCCATGCTACAGCACAACGAATGCGAGCAAGGGTATCTTGACTATTTGGGCTCCAATTTAATGCTGAAAGTCCTTTTCGACGCACAAAATTAAGTAAAGCTTCGGTCATTTTTTCTGCCGGTGGCGCCGCTAGCATCCGCTTGCGAACAATTAATTTCCCCAGCATGGTTCTTTCTTCTGCGACTAGCTTACCTTTTTCTTCGTCCCAATCCACTAACTCGGTCACATCAAAACGCAGCGGCAACGCTTGTTCTAACTGCTGAAGATCCAATTCTGCTGCGGTAAAAATGACGGAGGCATCTTGATGGGTCCGCATAAGGTCAATAGCCACAAGATAATCACTATCCGCCAAACGCTCACTATCCATCAGTTCAGCACCGTGTCCGTTTGACAATAGAAAGCGACCAGCTTGTTGATTTCGACGCTGGGCAATACGATCCGGGTAAGCTATGGCAAGTAATAAACTGATATAACGCTCGTCGACTTGATTTAAGGAGAAAGCACAGCCCAGTTTTGTCGCCAATTGCTTGGCTCGCTGCCAAACCACTTTTTGCTTCGTATGTCGGCCTTGAATAAAACGATGCACACTATGTTGAAAATCTACAACATTGCGTTCAAGTTCTTCCAATAACGCCGCTAAAGCCAATGCGCTGGGTAACCATATCGGGTTGTTTTTTGCGGATACCAACATCGCTGCAATACGTGGTTCTAAACCAAGTTGATGCGCCAAGCCCCCCTCTAGCGTCAGTTGATGAGCTTCATCTATTAATTCCAATTGCACTAATAATGAACGAGCTTGATTCAAAGCACTTTGTGGCGGAACATCCAACCATTTGAGATCATCAACATTGACCGCTCCCCATTGCGCTAACTCAAGAGCAAGGCCAGACAGGTCAGTATGAAGAATTTCCGCTTGTGGCACTGCGGGCTGCTGTTTAAGTTGACTCTCACTGTACAAGCGAACACAAATGCCCGCTTCAATACGACCTGCACGGCCTGCTCGCTGCTCAGCCGAGGATTGCGCAATACGAAGTTGTTCTAACTTTGTTACACCACTTTTCAGATCAAACTTTGCAACGCGCTCAAGACCAGAATCAACAACAATTCGAATTCCCTCTATTGTTAATGACGTTTCCGCGATATTGGTAGCAAGAACCACTTTTCTCCGCTCAGTACCATCGGAACGAATTCCTGCAGGTTGAATCGCGGCTTGTTGTTGAGCAAAGCTCAATTGGCCATAGAGGGGACACACATCAAACCCAAGAGATTCTGTTTCAAGGCGCTCTTGAACTTGTTTAATCGCTGCAACACCGGGTAAAAATGCCAATAAAGAACCGGACTCTTGTTCCATTAATGATTGTATTTGCCGAGCCATAGCGTCAGTTAAACGTTGATTAGCTTTTAGTGGTGCATAACGGTACTCAACAGGAAAACAGCGTCCAAGCGACTCGATATACTGCGCCTCAGGTAATAGCCCAATCAAAGCTGAGCGATCCAATGTTGCTGACATGACGACAATCTTCAAGTCATCGCGAAATGCGTCTTGGATTTCCAAACAAAACGCTAATGCGGTATCAGCGTGAATACTGCGTTCGTGAAATTCATCAAAAATCACCAAGTCGATACCCGATAATTCAGGATCAGACTGAATAAGTCGAGTCATGATGCCTTCTGTCACAATTTCAAGCTGGGTTTTATCACTGACTTTGGTTTCACCTCGTACACGATAACCCACTCGTTGACCGACCTCCTCACCCAGTTGCTGAGCAAGATAGCGAGCAATATTACGCGCAGCAAGACGCCTAGGTTCAAGCATAATGATTTTGCCACGATAAGACTTCGACAATAACAATTGAAGAGGAAAATGCGTTGACTTACCTGCTCCCGGTGGCGCTTTTAGGATGACTTGAGATGCGTCTTCAAGCGCAGAAAATAACTCAGGTAGGACATCTTCGATAGGCAATTGTGACAATGGAAAACCCTTATGGTGTAATGTTGATCGCATTGTACTCGTTGGTTTATTTCTATCGCAACCATCGAGCGTCATCCTCTATAGATATCTCACAGGTATAGGGCCGCCATATGAAGTTTTCATCACCACTCCAACCCGCCACACTCATTAAGCGCTATAAACGTTTTCTCGCTGATATCACATTGGAAGATGGCACAACTCGAACAATTCACTGTGCTAACACCGGCGCGATGACTGGCTGTGCAGATTCAGGAAACCGAGTATGGTATTCAACGTCAGATAACCCAAAACGTAAATACCCAAACAGCTGGGAACTAGCAGAAACGGCGCAAGGCGACCGAATTTGTGTTAACACCGCTCGAGCTAACCTTTTGGCGGTAGAAGCAATCAACGCTGGTGTTATTGATGAACTGCAAGGTTATGATCAACTTCAAACAGAGGTGAAATATGGCAGTGAAAATAGTCGGATTGATATCTTACTCAAATCAAATGATAAGCCGACGTGTTATATAGAAGTCAAAAGTGTCACGCTGCTAGATTCTGATCATCAAGGACAAGGTTTTTTCCCTGATGCGGTAACAACTCGAGGACAAAAACACCTAAGAGAGTTAACGGAGATGGCACAAAATGGAAATCGGGCCATACTTTTATTCACTGTTTTACATTCAGGCATTGAAAAAGTGTCTCCAGCACACCATATAGACGCCAATTATTCACAATTACTAAAACACGCAATCAAACAGGGAGTGGAAGTTTTGTGCTACAGAGCCGAACTTTCCAATATTGAGATGAAACTAACAAAGGCTGTAGGCTTTTCTTTTTCACAAGAAAAATGATGCGGTCTTCACATTGACAATAAGTTTACTCTTCAGTATTTGCCTCCATGATTGGTTTTTGCTATAGATACCCGCCTAAAAATTGACTGCTTCGCAGTTGACTAGGTGTTAGTAGGAGATGCTGCATGCCAGAATTAAAGAAAAAAGCGATTGGCATCCTAGCCATTGCCGGTGTTGAGCCGTATCAAGAGAAAGCAGGTGAAGAGTACATGTCACCTGAGCAAATGACTCATTTCAGTAAAATTTTGTCAGCTTGGCGCAACCAACTTCGTGTTGAAGTTGATCGCACAGTTCACCATATGCAGGACGAGGCGGCGAACTTTCCTGACCCAGTTGACCGTGCTTCTCAAGAAGAAGAGTTCAGTCTTGAACTGCGTAACCGTGACCGTGAGCGCCGTCTAATCAAGAAAATTGAAAAGACACTGACTAAAATTGAAGAAGACGATTTCGGCTTCTGTGAGTCATGTGGTGTTGAGATTGGTATTCGTCGTTTAGAAGCCCGTCCAACAGCTGATCTTTGTATCGATTGCAAAACTCTTGCAGAGATTAAAGAAAAGCAAATGCAAGGTTAATCGCCTAGATTGACAAGCAATTAAGAGGGAGCGCAAGCTCCCTTTTTGGTTTTATTTTTCCGCGCTCTATTCATAGCGTGAAGATATGTTAACTAGGTTGAATAATATCATGAGTTACATTGGTCGCTTTGCCCCATCCCCATCTGGCCCCCTCCATTTTGGTTCTCTTATTGCTGCATTAGGAAGCTATTTCCAAGCAAAATCTCAGCAAGGTAAATGGTTGGTTCGAATTGAGGATCTAGACCCACCAAGGGAGATGTCTGGCGCATCAGATTTGATTTTACGTACACTGGAAGCCTATCAACTCCACTGGGATGGCGAGGTGGTTTACCAAAGTCAACGTCACGCGTTATACCAAAATCAAATCGATCAATGGCTCACTACAGGGCAAGCGTACTACTGTCAGTGCACCCGCAAACAGATTAAAGAAACCGGTGGGTTTTATTCCGGTCTGTGTCGAGATAAAAAACTGGCGCCAGATGGGCAACAAGCTATTCGTCTGAGAATGACACATCCTATTTATCAGTTCCATGACGAAAAACATGGGGAGTTACTCATTCCCAAACCACTGGCTAATGAAGACTTCATTATTAAACGACGCGATGGGTTGTTTGCCTATAATCTTGCGGTCGTATTGGATGATATTGACCAAAATATCACCGAAGTCGTTCGAGGTGCCGATTTAATTGAGCCAACTGGCCGACAAATTAGCTTGTACCAAATGTTGAATAAATCACCAGTTAGTTATCTGCATTTACCATTGGCATTAGATGAAAATGGTCATAAACTCTCAAAGCAAAACCATGCAGAAGCGATTGATAATTCAGCCCCAATACCCGCATTGCTTGATGCAATGCAATTTTTAGGCTTCAAATTGGAAGCTGATATGGACAATGCAAGTGTTGAAGAAATCATCACTTGGGGCATTCATAATTGGTGCCTTTCGCAGTTACCTGATACAACAGAGATCACGCCGAGATTCTCAAACCGCGCTCGGTAAGCTATCATTAGCCGCAAATTCGCCCGAACGGGCCGTCAAAATTTAAACGAGAGCAAGGTTGCCACTCACAACGATTGCCAGATGCACATGAATAAAAACGACTATACACCAAGCGAGACAATGGCCGGTTCAGAGCTCGCTCTAAATATTCTCACTCGCCAAGAGCACAGTATTTCGCGCAAACGTATCAGTGATAACGCACTGAAGGTGCTATACCGACTTCATGGTGCCGGCTTCGATGCCTACCTAGTTGGTGGCGGCGTGCGTGATTTACTTTTAGGCCAAACGCCAAAAGATTTTGATATCGCTACGAATGCGACACCAGAAGAGATCCGTGGACTATTTCGAAACTGCCGCCTAATTGGTCGACGTTTCCGCCTAGCACATATCATGTTTGGCCGTGACATTATCGAAGTGGCTACGTTTCGAGGTCACCATCAAGAACCAAACAACCAAGTGGCTCAGCAGTCAAAAGAAGGCATGTTGTTGCGTGATAACGTCTATGGCACTGTTGATGAAGATGCTGAACGTCGTGACTTCACCATCAATGCGATGTACTACAACATCGGAACCTATGCGATTCATGACTACGCTGGCGGAATGGAAGATCTAGAAGACCAACTGATTCGTTTATTAGGCCACCCAGAGACTCGCTACCGCGAAGATCCAGTGCGAATGCTACGTGCAGTTCGTTTTGCTGTAAAACTGGACTTCGATATAGAAGAAGATACCGCTGAACCTATCGAGCATCTTGCACACCTATTGCAAGATATTCCTGCGGCACGCCTCTATGAAGAATCATTAAAGATGCTACAAACGGGCTTCGGCCTAGAAACGTATCATCTTATGCGTGAGTACAACTTGTTCCAGCAGCTTTTCCCTGCGATTGCAGAGCAATTCACAGAGGATTACTCATCAAAGACGGAACAAATGCTCGACTTAGTTTTGGATTCCACCGATCAACGCATTGAAGAGGGTAAACGTATTAACCCTGCTTTCATGTTCGCTGCGATTCTTTGGTATCCACTGCTTGCTCAAGCTGAGAAGCTCATGGCGTCACACAAAATGGCTGATTACGATGCCGTAATGGAAGCGAGTAACATCATTTTGGATCAGCAAGTAAAAACTATTGCTATTCCTCGTCGTCATACCGCAACCATTCGAGAAATTTGGCAGTTACAACTACGTCTACCTCGTCGTAATGGTAAACGTGCTTTCCGTCTAATGGAGCTGAATAAGTTCCGTGCTGGTTACGATTTCCTCGACATGCGTGCAGAAATCGAAGGGGGAGAAACTGAACTCCTCGCTAAATGGTGGAGTACATTCCAAAACGCAGGACGTAACATGCGTCAAGCGATGGCGAATGATCTTGATAGTGCATCACCAAAGCCAAATCGACGCAAAAAGAATTATCGTAAGAAAAAGAGCTCAAGCGAATCATGATTACAGCCTACATTGCAGTAGGCAGTAATCTGGGCGACCCTGTTGCTCAAGCCAAGACTGCTATTGATGCATTAAAACAGTTACCTAGATCAGAGTTTTTGCAGGCCTCTATGCTATACAGTAGCACTCCGATGGGGCCGCAAAATCAACCTGACTACATCAATGCTGTTGTGGCTATCCAAACTGAATTAACACCTCTTGAACTGCTCGATTGCACCCAAGCTATCGAGCAAGAGCAAGGGCGTGTCCGTAAAGATGAACGCTGGGGGCCAAGAACCCTAGATTTAGATATCATCTTATATGGCAATGAGGTGATGGATTCACCACGGTTAACCATTCCTCATTATGGAATGAAACAACGAGAATTCGTCCTTTACCCACTTGCTGAAATCGCACCAAATTTAACGCTCCCTGATGGGACTGAGTTAAGCGTATTACTGACACAAGTAGATCGTAATGGACTCAGTACTTGGCAGTCATAGCCAACTCCGAGTAAGGATTAAATAATGAAAAAGATTACTATCAACGATCTGCTTAAATGGAAGCAAGAAGGTCGTAAATTTGCAACGTCTACCGCATACGATGCGAGTTTTGCTCAACTTTTTGAAAGCCAAGAAATGCCGGTACTGCTTGTCGGTGATTCACTAGGCATGGTATTGCAGGGTAAAACTGACACTTTACCTGTTACTACTGATGAAATTGCTTACCACACGCGCTGTGTGCGCGCAGGAAGCCCAAATAGTCTAGTTATGGCTGATATGCCATTTATGAGCTACGCAACGCCTGAGCAAGCTTGTGAGAACGCAGGCAAGTTAATGCGCGCTGGCGCAAACATGGTAAAAATTGAAGGTGGCGATTGGCTGGTTGAAACCGTCAAAATGCTAACTGAACGCGCTGTTCCGGTTTGTGCGCATCTAGGATTAACACCACAATCTGTCAATATTTTTGGTGGATTCCGAGTGCAAGGTCGCGATCAAGAAAAAGCAGATCGTATGGTTCGTGATGCATTAGCATTGCAAGAAGCTGGTGCACAAATTGTCCTATTGGAATGTATTCCATCTGAGCTTGCTGCACGTATTACCGAAGTGCTGGATGTTCCAGTCATTGGTATTGGCGCAGGTAACGTGACCGACGGTCAAATCCTTGTGATGCATGACATGTTTGGTATTTCGGCTAACTATATGCCGAAATTCTCAAAAGATTTCTTAGCTGAAACTGGTGACATGCGTAAAGCGATTGCTAAATATATCGAAGACGTCCAAAGCGGTGCCTTCCCTGATGCTGCCCATACCATTGCTTAAAGGACCACTGAATGCATACTTTTGCTGAAATTTCTGCGTTACGCGAACACCTTAAGCAGTTTAAGCGTGAAGGGCGTAAAATCGCCTTTGTACCGACCATGGGCAATTTACACGATGGTCATTTGACGTTAGTTCGCAAAGCTCGTGAACACGCTGATGTGGTTGTGGTAAGTATTTTTGTTAATCCTATGCAATTTGAGCGTACGGATGACTTAAATAACTATCCTCGCACTCTCGAGGAAGACTTAGCAAAGCTAGGCAGTGAAGGTGTTGAACTTGTCTTCACTCCAACACCTGAAATTATCTATCCTGATGGTTTAGATAAACAAACTTCTGTCGATGTGCCAGTCTTGTCCACCATGCTAGAAGGAGCTTCTCGCCCTGGGCACTTCCGTGGTGTATCAACGATTGTGACCAAGCTATTCAATATCGTTCAACCTGATGTTGCTTGTTTTGGTGAGAAAGATTTCCAACAGTTAGCCATCATTCGCAAAATGACGGATGATCTTGCTATGGATATCGAGATTATTGGTGTACCAACTGTTCGTGAAATGGACGGTTTAGCCATGAGTTCTCGTAATGGCCTATTGACCATTGATGAGCGTCAACGCGCCCCAGTACTTGCTCGTACTATGCGCTGGATCAGTAGCGCGATTCGTGGCGGTCGTGATGATTACGCTTCTGTTATCGAAGATGCAAGCGATCAACTCCGCGCAGCAGGCCTACAGCCTGATGAAATTTTCATTCGTGATGCTCGCACATTACAAGACATCAGCATTGAAACCACTCAAGCGGTTATCTTGATGTCAGCATTCTTAGGTAAAGCTCGCCTTATTGACAATCAAACGGTTGATTTAACCATTGAATCAAAAGACGAATCTGAGAATACAGAAAGTGAGTCATCTGAAAGCTAACGTTCAATCATGAATCTAGGTTCAATAAAGAGCGATGTACAGTATAGATGAGCAATAAAAAAGGTTGTCCAATGGACTAATGCTGATCGTTTTAAATAATTGAACGATCCTGAGCAGGGTTCATAATCGGTCTCAACATAGTTGAGGCCGATTTTTTTATGTCTGAGTTTTCTAAAGAGTTACAGATTACCGCTGAGTTTTGCCAAGAACATCATCTCAATG
>NZ_QVMU01000011.1 GCF_003605645.1 Vibrio sinensis
TAAAGAAAGTGTTATCAAATTTGGTCACTCAGTTCATTGAACCCAATTTGTTTCCGAAGAAACAGTCTTTGCCTAAGCAAAAACTTATTGGATTATCATCAACGAGTGCCCACACAGATTGATAGGTTTATATTGTTAAAGAGCTTTTTCCAACTGAGCGTTGCTCAATTTGGACGGCCATTTTAGCGAGATAACATTTTGTGTCAAACACTTTTTTGCTATTTTTTTCAATGCTTTCATCAGCATCGCTCTGACCATAGTGCTATCAAGTTCCCCCTGACAACGGGAGCGAATTATAGGGCATTCGATCAAGAACACAAGTCATATTCACTAAAAATGAATACCCCCGCACCCGTTCGAACAGTAATTAATCAATTAGCCTTAAAAAACCTCAAAAAGGCGTTCTATTGACCTTTTTGAGGTAATCAAAACTTACTGATGCGCTACGATATGTCCGTTCTCAACTCTAAGTTGTATTTTTTTGTCTGGAATTACTCTGCCTGCCAATATCGCTTTAGCCATTGGATTCTCAACGCTCTGTTGGATAGCTCGTTTCAACGGACGTGCGCCATAAACGGGATCAAAGCCAACTTGAGCAATAAATTCCAATGCTTCCGGCGATACATCAAGAATAAAGTTTTTCTCTTCCATTCTTTTTGCTAAACGTTGAAGCTGTATTAATGCAATAGACTTTATGTGCTCTTGACCAAGAGGATGGAATACAACACTTTCATCGACACGATTTAAAAACTCAGGTCGGAAGTGTTTATTCACTACCTCCATGACTTCATTCTTAATTCCTTGATAATCAAGATTTGCGAAATTCTCTTGAATTCTCGCCGACCCTAGGTTTGATGTCATGATCACAACTGTATTGCGAAAATCAACCGTTCTACCTTGGCCATCCGTCAATCGACCATCATCTAATACTTGCAATAAGATATTAAAGACATCAGGGTGCGCTTTTTCTACTTCATCTAATAGAATAACCGAATAGGGTTTTCGACGTACCGCTTCCGTTAGGTAGCCTCCCTCTTCATACCCGACATAACCAGGGGGAGCACCGACCAATCGCGCGACAGAATGTTTCTCCATAAACTCCGACATATCGATACGAATCATCGCGTCTTCACTGTCAAACATAAAGTTTGCGAGCGCTTTACATAACTCTGTTTTACCTACACCTGTTGGGCCTAAAAATAAAAAAGAACCAATCGGTTTATTCGGATCTGATAGTCCTGCTCGGCTACGACGAATAGCATTGGAAACGACCTCAACAGCTTCATCTTGACCAATAACGCGTCGGTGTAGATCTTCCTCCATATGGAGTAGCTTATCTTTCTCAGCTTCGAGCATTTTAGAGACAGGGATACCGGTCTGTTTCGACAATACATCTGCAATTTCGTTTTCCGTAACCTTGTTACGCAATAACGTCATTTCTTGCATTTCAGCTTGCGCCGCTAAATCCAGTTGTTTCTCTAGCTCAGGAATACGTCCGTATTGAAGTTCGGACATTCGGCTAAGATCGCCAGCGCGTCTTGCAAACTCCATATCCATACGTGCTTGCTCTAACTCAGCTTTAATATGCTGAGTTCCTGATAAGGCTGCTTTTTCTGCATTCCAGACTTCATCTAACTCTGAAAACTCACGCTCTTTTTCCTGCAATTCAAGGTTAAGAATATCGAGACGCTTTTCACTCGCTTCATCATGTTCATTGGAGAGAGCTTGTTGTTCTATTTTTAGCTGAATTATTTTTCGCTCTAATTTATCGAGCGACTCTGGTTTTGAATCGATTTGAATACGAATGCTTGATGCAGCTTCATCAATCAAATCAATCGCCTTATCCGGAAGCTGTCGATCTGAAACATAACGATGAGAAAGCGTTGCTGCTGCCACGATAGCTGGATCGGTAATCTCAACATGATGGTGTAACTCGTAGCGCTCCTTAAGCCCACGCAGTATTGCAACGGTATCTTCAACCGTTGGTTCATCGACAATCACTTTTTGAAAACGTCGCTCCAGTGCTGGATCTTTTTCAATGTATTTTCGGTACTCATCTAACGTGGTCGCACCAACGCAGTGTAATTCGCCGCGCGCAAGTGCTGGTTTTAGCATATTGCCGGCATCCATAGAACCTTCGCCCTTGCCAGCTCCAACCATGGTATGGATTTCATCAATAAATAAAATGACATTACCTTCTTCTTTGGCTAATTCATTCAATACTGATTTCAAACGCTCTTCAAATTCACCACGATATTTAGCTCCAGCAACTAACGCCCCCATATCTAACGATAATACTCGGCGACCACGTAGCCCCTCTGGCACTTCATTATTGATAATGCGTTGAGCTAACCCCTCCACAATAGCGGTTTTACCAACACCTGGTTCACCAATAATGACTGGATTATTTTTTGTACGGCGTTGTAACACTTGAATCGTACGTCGTATTTCATCATCACGACCAATAACAGGGTCAAGTTTTCCTTGCTCTGCCCGCTCGGTTAAATCAATGGTAAATTTTTCCAAAGCTTGACGAAGTTCTTCAGCATTTGGGTCATTGACCTTTTGCCCACCACGTACGGTATCAATAGCGCCACTGATTTTCTTATCCGTAAGACCGAGTTCTTTTAACAGAGAACCTAATGGGCCACGATCTTCAATTGCAGCAAGCAGGAAAACCTCAGAGGAGATATAACTATCTTGGCGTTTTTGAGCGACCTTGTCGCACAAGTTAAATAAGGTCCCCATCGCACTAGATAACTGAACATCACCCCCAATGCCACTGACTTTTGGTAGCCGATCAAGTATTTCACTCAACTTTGATCGCAAGTGGGTAATGTCTACATCTAACATAGTTAGCAATGGACGAATTGGGCTGCCATTTTGGTCCATCAATGCCACCATTAAATGGACAGGCTCGATGTATTGATGATCACGACCCAACGCGAGGGATTGCGCGTCAGAAATAGCGATTTGAAATTTGCTAGTAAATCTGTCAAGACGCATATTTGCCTTCCTAAACCTTATTTGAATTAAACCTTATTCATAAGGAAAGATGGCTACACGAGAGAGAATTTTCAAGGGCTCTGAGGAGAATTCCTCTAGAACATTTACGCTTCAATCCAAATAAAAGAAGCTAAACGACCTGTCACACCATCACGACGATATGAGTAGAATCGTTCACGGTCAGAATACGTACAATATTGACCGCCATAAACATGTTTAACACCTGCACTATTTAAACGTTGAGTTGCAAGCAGCACCATATTGGCATACCACTTACCCTCCTCTTCTTTAGCGATAAAAGCATCATGTGCATTAGCATCAAACGAAACAAAAGCATCTAACACATCTTGGCCAACTTCAAAAGCAGTCGGACCGATTGCAGGACCAAGCCATGCCATCACTTCACCATCAAATAAATCTAATGCATTTTCAACGATACCATCAGCCAATCCTCGCCATCCTGCATGAACAGCAGCGACTTGAGTTCCTTGTACGTTAGTTAATAAAACAGGCAGACAATCTGCAGTCATAGCAGAGCAGATAACATTTGTATTAGAAGTAAAGATACCATCTGCATCTAGGATACTGTCGGTCGGTGATGTGCATTCAATAACACGAGTAGAATGTGTCTGGTTGAGCCAAATAGGTGAACTTGGCATGTGTGCATTTTTTTGTAATAAAAGACGGTTGTTTTCAACCGTCTTTTTATCATCCCCAACATGAGTACCGAGATTCAAACCTTGATAAGGTGATTGTGACAACCCGCCGAAGCGAGTTGAAGCGACCGACTTTATCTGACTTGGCGCTGGCCAATTAGGGATAATCAACTCCACGAATTAAAACTCGTCTTTCAAACCATGGGTTTGAGTATCAAGTCTTAATGCTTCCGTCATATCCACCATATCTTGTGGAATTGGAGCGTGGAATTCGAGTTCTTCACCAGTAACTGGGTGCTCAAATCTCAACATTACAGCGTGCAACGCTTGACGGTCGAAACCTCGAATATGCTCTGCAAGTTCGTTAGTCGCGCCCGATGGTATGCGTGCTCGACCACCGTAAGCTGTATCGCCCAACAGTGGATGTTGCAGATAAGACATATGCACACGGATTTGGTGAGTACGGCCTGTTTCTAAACGCAAGCGAATACGTGTGTGTTCACGGAAATGCTCCGCAACACGATAGTGAGTAACAGCAGGTTTACCCATAGGACTTACGCCCATCAAGGTACGTTTAGTTGAATGACGGCCAATTGGCTGTTCAACCTTACCACCAGCAGTCATACGACCAATAGCAATCGCTTCGTATTCACGAGTGATTTTTCGTTTCTGTAGCGCACGAACCAAACGCGTTTGTGCAGGAACAGTTTTAGCGACAACCATCAAACCCGTCGTATCTTTATCAAGACGATGTACAATACCAGCACGAGGTACTTCTGCGATATCAGGGTAGTGATGCAATAATGCATTCAAAACCGTGCGATCCGGAGTACCTGCACCAGGGTGTACAACAAAATCGCGAGGTTTATTTATCACGATAATGTCGTCATCTTCGTATACGATATCCAATGGAATATCTTGTGCTTCCCAGCGTTGTTCGTCTTCAAGCTCCGCCTGAAGAACAATAATTTCACCACCCATCACTTTGGTACGTGGTTTAACAATAACCTCACCGTTCACTTGCACTTTGCCTGCAAGTAACCACTCTTTAAGACGAGAGCGAGAAAAATCGGTAAAGATTTCGGCAATAGCCTGATCTAAGCGTTGGCCTAATTGGCTATCTTTTACTGTGTCGGTTAATTCAATCTGCTGAGCCATATCGAACTTTTTTAAAAACAGTGAGACTAATCGTCACTACTGTGGAAAAATATACTATTGCCTATTGTATCTGTTACTGGCGAAAAAGTAACGGAAGCTTAGAAATTATTTACTTCAAGGAATCGAATCCTGACATGAAACAGCATACTTTACCTGCTTTATTAGCATTGTCCTTGTTAGTCGGCTGCTCCAGCAGCGAAGAAATCGTGCCAGATGTTCCCCCTTCAGAACTGTATTCAGAAGCACAAGTTTCATTGCAAAGCGGCAACTGGTTAACAGCTATCGAACAATTAGAAGCGCTCGACTCTCGTTACCCTTTTGGTGCTTACTCGGAACAAGTGCAACTTGATCTTATCTATGCTTACTATAAAAATGATGATCTCGCATTAGGCTTAGCAACGATTGAGCGCTTTACTCGTCTAAACCCAACTCATGAAAAAATTGACTGGGTACTATATATGCGTGGTTTGACTCATATGGCGCAAGACCGAAACTTCATGCATGACTTACTCAACATGGATCGCAATGATAGAGATCCTGAACCAGTAAAAGCGGCGTTTAAAGATTTCAAACGTTTACTTGAGCGGTATCCAAATAGTCCGTATGCAGAAGATGCAGAAATGCGAATGTTCGCACTGAAAAATCGCTTAGCTGAATATGATTTAGCGACAGCCGATTTTTATCTACGTCGTGAAGCATGGATTGCTGCAATTAATCGATGCCAAGAACTACAAAAAACTTATCCAGATACCGAAGCCGCCCGCAAATCGCTCGCGATTCAGTTAGAAGCATACCAACAGCTTGGATTACAAGAAGCGATTGAACGCACAACAGAGTTAATGGTGCTAAATCCAATTTAATCGCCTAAGACTCTCATGAACTAGAGTTCTCTCTAAAAAGCCGCTGCAATCTTTGTCGCGGTTTTTTTGTATCTGTTTTAATTGGCGCCAAAAAAGATATTGAAGATGAAGAAGAGGCGAAAAGCATAAGTTTACGAGATAGAGATCACAGCCTCTAGTTGGTTAGATAATAGCCATCTGTTTTCTTAGGCCGAATCGAGTCCCTAAAAAATAGATAATTTTTAGCGAGACACCCTATCCAATCTAATGACATTTTGCGCTTTCACAAGCTTTTTCACCTCTTTGCGCAGCTAGTTTTGAGTTAGATCACGTTTAACTTAGGACAACCAAACACCTGGCAAAATGGTGATCTAGGTCACATTATTTTGTTCTTAAAGTCGTAATCTGGAGTTAACCCATGAGGGATGATACAGAGGAAAACATCTATGAAAATAAATATCACTGGCAAAAATATCGACATCACCTCTGCAATCCGCACTCACATAGAGAGCAAATTTAAAAAGCTAGAAAAGTGGCAAGTAGACATTATTGGTTGCCAAGCTAGCTTCAGTGAAGAACCCAATAAACAGAAAAAATTCGAAGCGGTCCTTACTGTACCAAAAGGAACACTTGTCGCTTCAGCGGTTCATGACGATCTATACGCAGCAATTAATGAAGTGGAGCAAAAATTAGAACGACAGCTGAATAAACTCCGTCATAAACCAGAAGCACGTCGTAGCGACAAACCTGAACTTGAAGAAGAAGAAGAGTTATAGTTACTAAAGAGAATTCTAGAATAGCGCCAAATGGCGCTATTTTTTTTCTTGACGCTAAATAGCGTGTTGCTTATTGTGTTTAAACCCCTGCATTAGACTGATTTTTATGCATACCAAGACTCTGTTTATTTTCGACTTTTTTTTGCTCCACTGACCATGGAGGCTTTATCGTTTTAAAAAAAAGTCAAAAACGAACAGAAAGCCTTCCAAATGGGAGGTTTTTTTTTAAGGAAAATAGGATGACTGAACAAAAATACTCGCTTGATGAAATTCGCTTGCGTCTTAACCATCTGGATGATCAACTACTTAAGTTGCTATCTGAGCGACGCAAGATGAGTCTTGAAGTGGCGAAAAGCAAAGTTCAGACATCAAAACCTGTTCGCGATGCAGAACGTGAACAGCAACTTCTCGTCAAGCTCATCAACAATGGTCAAACTAAATACGACTTAGATCCCCAGTACATTACTAAGCTTTTCCACACAATTATTGAAGACTCAGTATTACTTCAACAAGCACATTTGCAAAATTTAGCTAACCCTGAATTAAGCAGAAAACCACTTGCTCGTGTCTCGTTTCTTGGTGCCAAAGGTTCATATTCACACTTAGCCAGTCTCGAATATTTTAGTCGCAAAAATACTGAACTGATCGAATTAAACTGTGAACGATTTAAAGATGTTGCAACGACGGTTGAATCAGGCCATGCCGACTACGGTGTTTTACCTATTGAAAACACCAGTTCAGGTTCTATCAATGAAGTGTATGACTTACTACAGCACACAACTCTTTATATCGTGGGAGAAATCACCCTTCCGATTGAGCATTGCCTTGTTGCCACCTCTGAAATTCATATTGAAGACATAACAACACTCTATTCTCATCCGCAACCCCATCAACAATGCAGTGAGTTTTTAAGTCGTCTTCCTGGAGTTGAACTAAAATCTTGTGCTAGCACGGCTGATGCCATGCAAAAAGTAAAACAAATGAATCGCAATGATGTAGCCGCAATAGGCAACGCTTCAAGTGGAAAACTGTATGGCTTACAAAGCATCCAAGGCAATATCGCAAATCAAACAGAAAACCATACGCGATTTATTGTTGTCGCGCGCAAGCCCGTTGAAGTATCGACACAGATTCCAGCAAAGACGACATTAATCATGTCAACTGCACAGCAAGCTGGCTCCCTTGTTGAGAGTTTACTTGTACTGCAACGTTATGGCATCAACATGACTAAGCTAGAGTCCAGACCGATTATGGGCAACCCATGGGAAGAGATGTTTTATGTTGATTTAGAGTCTCACCTCAATGCGGAGCATATGCAGCAAGCACTTTCGGAAATTACAAAGCTAACCAAACACTTGAAAGTACTTGGTTGTTACCCGAGTGAAAATGTGAAGCCAACAGCGGTACAACTCAACTAATAACTCAACCCACTTCAAAAAACCGGGGGAAAAAGCTGACATCGATTTGGTAAACCCATACCATTTCAAACACGTGCATATTCGTGTATTGTCAGCTTTTCGACATGTCTCACAAATAGGCGTTATCCATTCAACGAATAGACGAAGGAAACCTCCTAATTGGCATGAGATACCTAACTTTTATATCTATATTCTTCACATTCAATGCCATTCAGGCTTGGGGGAACTCTCCACCTAGTTTGAATATTTATATGTGGGAAGACACCCTCTCTCCCAGTGTCGCGAACGAATGGGAAAAACGTACAAAAACTTCGCTTCAACTCTCTCATTTTGATAATGATGACGAACGCAGTTTACTGATGAACCGCAACACCCAACTACCTTTTGATATTGTTGTCCTTGATAACGTTTCTGCAAATATATATGGCCGCTTAGGCTCCTTTATCGATCTTTCACAAATAAAAAACCGAAAACACAACGCAGATAAATGGAATCAAGCTTGTGGAGACTACGCTATTCCATACTTTTGGGGGACTGTTGGTATTGTTTACCGCAAAGACTTTATTCAAAAGCCTCCTACAACTTGGCAAGAGTTTGTTTCACCGCCTGATGATGTTGCGGGACGAATTGGCATGATTAACGACAGTATCGAAACGTTCTTACCGCTATTCTATAGTAAAGATATATCCCCCATTTCTGAAGATCCGTCACTAATAGCCCAAACATATCCTGACCTGCTTTCTTTTAGTGAAAAAGTACTCACTTTTGAATATGCCTTAAGCTATGTACGTAGTCACGATTCGAGCGAGAACTTATGGATGGCCTTAGCTTACAGTGGTGATCAGTATTCTCTAAATCGTTATTATGGCTCTGAAAAATGGGCTTATACGTTACCGGATGGGGAAGCTTTTTTATGGGTAGACTGTCTTGCTATCAGTAGCCATTCTAGCAATATTGCTGCCGCTACTGATTTCATTGAGTATATTTCAGATCCCAAGGTTGCTGCAAAAAATGCAATCGATGTTAAATCTGCAACACCAAATCTAAGTGCTCTAAAACTACTGCCGAAAACGTATCTAGATGATGCATCATTGTTCCCCGCTCCCTCTGTGATGGAGAATGGACAAATTGATACGGAACTCTCAGCCACAAGTATTAGCCTACGAGCTAAGGTAATAAATAGTATTTTGAAACGTCATGAAGCTCAACACTAGAGTCTTACTGCTCGTTGCTCCTGTGATCATTCTCAGTGCAGCGCTATCCAGTTACAGCATATACCATAGCCAAAAAGACGCTTTAATAAAGCGGGAAAATAGCTACCTGCAACTTACTATGGAAAAGCTTGCCGGACACTTTCGTCAAACCTCCTCTCTGATAAATAGCTATACACTAACCTTGACGCAAAGCGATATTATTCGCCACTATCTTTCCCAGCAAGAAAATCCATTCCGAGAGCTTGAGTTACTGGAAAACTTACAGCAGACAATTTCATCTCTGCAATCTTCAGAACACGATGATATCGCCGTTGCGCTACTCGATGAAAACACAGATCCCCTTTTTTTTGCCAATAGTGAAAGTGATCCATTCGCCCAACTAGACGAAAAAGTCCTCAACCACGTACGTGAAACATATCACTCAAGTAGTCAGCGCACTCACACAGGTTTTGCCAAGAATGAGCAAGGGCAAAGTATATTGATTCGTTACAAAGTCCTTGACCAAAATACCTTGATGTCTCCTCTTAGCTATAACAAAGATCAGATATTTTTTGTTGTTGTTTACTTATCAATGCATCAGTTCGATCAACAGAAACACATTGTAGAATTTGATAATGACAGCAGCATATTTTTTACCGATCACCCGGTAATTCGTAGTGGACTGACTCAATCCGTTGAACTAATTCCACACCTTTACGCAACATTAGATCCAGCACAATACTTACTGACAGAAAAGCTCAAGAAGATAGAACAAAAACTCATTTTCTCGTTTGGTGGGTCGTCTATTCTTACTGTGACATTATTACTCTTCCTATTATATCGACACGTGATTCGTCCTATATCAAAACTCGATCAACAACTTCATGACGTTGAACAACAAAAACGACACAACATTGAACGACTAAATAGCAAAGATGAAATTGGCCGTTTATCTTATCGTTTCTACGACATGTACAAAGAGCTCAATTCCAGTTATCAAAAAACCAAGGCGATGGCAGAAAATGACCATTTAACTCAACTGGCTAATCGCTATCAGTTTCAGGTCTATGTAGAACGTACTCTCAGCAATAAAATAGAGACACCTTATGCTTGGATTCTCTATATCGACCTAGATAATTTTAAGTATGTAAATGACAAATATGGTCATCACTTAGGTGACTCTCTACTCGTCAATTTTGCTGAACATATACGTTCTCTATGCGAAGGTTATAAACGTAAGCACCAAATAAAATGTTTAGCTTCTCGCTTATCAGGCGATGAGTTTGCCATTTTCATTGCTTCATCAAGTAACAATTCGCGAGCTGAAACTTTAGCTTATGAAATCCTCGATTTGATGCAGCGAAATAACGATTCACCATTGGGTAACCTCCCTATTACTGCAAGTATTGGAATTGCTTCGTATCCTAGTGACGGTGACAATCTAGCAAAGCTTTTGTCTAATGCAGATACCGCCATGTATCAAGCAAAGCGTGCGGGGAAAAACCAAGTCGCACACTACTCCGAAGAACTTGATCAAACGGTACGACGTAGAACTCAGATAGAAAGAGCGTTACGTAGTGGCGAATTTGACGATGAATTTTCACTAAAATACCAACCTTATTATGATCGTTCTGGTAAGAACATGATTGGCGTGGAAGCACTTTTACGCTGGAATTCTCCGAAACTTGGCACTGTCACTCCAAGTGAGTTTATTCCAATTTCAGAGCAGACTGGATTGTTTGGGGATATTGACCGATGGGTAATAGAACGAGCATTTAAAGATTTCTTTACGATTCAAGCCGCCTTTAATCAAGATATTCAGTTGTCGATAAACCTCTCTTCTGCTGAGCTCGATTCAACGTTATTAGCAAAATTCATCGGTGAAATGGCTGATACATATAAAGTGACCCCAAGCTTAGTGGACTTTGAAATCACAGAGACATTTGCCACTGACTCTCAAAGCTACTCCTTACTCCATGAGCTATCCTTAATGGGGTTCAAATTGGCTATTGATGATTTTGGTTCAGGCTATACCTCTATCACTCAACTCGTCGAATATCCGGTACAGAAAATTAAACTAGATCGCGAGTTTTTAGAAACATTAATAAAAACGAATAACCAACAAGTAATTCATCCTCTCGTCGCTTTATGTCACTCACAATCAATGACAGTTATTGCTGAGGGAATTGAGTCAAAAGAGATGCATCGATGGCTGGCGGATAGTCAGTGCGATTTAATGCAAGGTTACTACCTTTCTCCGCCAATGGATGTTAAAACATTGACCAACACCACTCCAATCACCAAAGAGTTTACCTATGTCAGTGAAGAAGGTCGTTGTAGCCTCGCTTAATCCAGCAAAAATATCTGCCGTTGAAAGTGCTTTTGTCGTCGCATTCCCAAACCAGAAATTTGAGTTCGTAGGTATTAACGTACCAAGTGAAGTCAATGATCAACCAATGAGCGATAACGAAACTCATCAAGGTGCCCTCAATCGCGTCAGAAATGCCAAACAAGTAGAAAAAAATGCCGAGTTTTATGTTGGCCTAGAGGCGGGAATTGAAAACGGTGTCACATTCGCATGGATGGTCATTGAATCTTTCACACAAAGAGGGGAATCACGAAGTGCAAGTCTTATGCTTCCACCGATCGTCTTAGATAAATTGAATAGTCAAAATGAGTTGGGCGATGTTATGGATGAAGTATTCCATACCGATAACATCAAACAGAAAGGTGGCGCAATTGGTCTATTAACACAACATCAACTAAGTCGCAGCTCTGTGTATCACCAAGCGTTGATCTTAGCTTTGATTCCGTTTACGAATCCAGCACACTTCCCTCGCAATATTTGATTAAGCGTCAATCTCCACATAAATACTCTCTGCACAAAATAAAAAGGTGTCTTTCGACACCTTTTTATTTTAACAATTCAGCTATCTCAGCTTTTGCTTCATCACTCTTCGATTTAAGTTCATTTGAACCCCGAGTAATTGTTGCAATACCCACACCAAGCATCTGACTAATTTGACGTTGAGACAGATCACCTTTCAGTAACTCATGAAAAATATTCACTCGTGCGACTAAAGCTTCACGCTCATCCGGCGTCAGCAACATAGTGAGCAACATTTCATGCTGATCACTATCTATACTTTGTTTAATCAGATTCAGGACTTGCTGCCAATCTTTGTAATCAGGTTCCAACGACATTGATCTTTTACCTAATACTTCATATTCATTTCGTTCTTAGTCAAAAATGCGCCATCAACACCCAGTAACTGACGATAATACGTTTCAAACATCAATATATTTTGAACATATCCACGTGTTTCATTAAATGGTATCGCTTCAATAAACGCATACACATCCAGTTTACCTTCGCTTCTAGCTCGCCATCTTTTGACTCGACCAGGGCCAGCATTATACGCAGCCAAAGCAAAAATTCGATTGTTATCGTACTGCTTCAGTAAGCCTTTCAGATAATGACTACCTATTTCAATATTCTTACCAACATCATACAGCTGTTGCGTACCCTGATAACTCAGCTGGTATTTTTTCGCCGTGTATTTGGCCGTCGCAGGCATGATCTGCATAAGACCTCTCGCTCCGACTGGTGACATTGCCTCAACATCCATCGCGCTCTCTTGACGAGCTAAAGACATCAAAGTCACTGGATCAATATCGTGCTTCTCACCATAGAAGTTAAACCACCAGCGATGTGCCATTGGAAACCTCAAAGATAAGTTATCCCACATTTTAGCTTTGATTGTTGCGGTCACAGTCAAGTTATGCCAACGCTGAGAAGAAGCATAGGCTGCTAACATGGCTTGCTCATTTTTATTAACCCGTGATAGTAACCAACGCCACTCACTCTTGGCCGCCGCAATTTTATCCCGAGCAACAAGTTCATCAATACGTTCAAGACTTTGACGATATGGGTTTATTACAGAGCTATCCAATTTAATTCCACTAGTGGAATATGCAACCGGCCTCTCAAGCTCTTTCGCGGCAGCTACGCTATAAAAATTTCGTTGTCCAAGAATGCTTTCAAGCCTTTTACTCGCTTGTTTTGCCTTTCCTTGAGCCATTTCACTACGAGCAAGCCAATACTGCCAACGACTTGAGTTCTTGGACTCTTCAGGCAATTGTTCAATCCAACGAGCAATATCATTCCAATCTGCATTCTGAATCGACAAACGCACACGACGCTCAATTAATGCGATATTTTGAGATGTCGATATCTGTTTATCTCGCCATAGAGCCAATGAGTCTGAATCGGTATTGATAAAACGAAATGCGATGTAATCAGCTAGCTCTTGCCTTTGTGCTTGAGACATCTTTTGTGCTTTAACGACAGTTGAAAGCACATTTTTTGCTTTTTCAGGGCTTTTTCGCGCTAACTTCTTTAGCGCAAGAACACTTTGTTGTTGATAAAAATCATTGGCTTTATGTCGGCTCGCAAACTTAGCCACTTTTTCAGGGCTATCAAACAGTGCTTTCATTTCTTTCGCTTGTGTTTGAGCGGTTTTACTTTGAAGTTGCTTACTTAAATAGCTAAGTATTGCACCATTGCGAGCTTCAAAAGCGAGCAGCATTCTATCCAATACTAAAGTGTCGGTTCGTAATCCAGCCTTAGACCATTGTTCGAATAGAGGATCGCACGCTTGTGAAACACTATTTCCTGACAACCACAACTTTTCAGCACCTTGATAAGCGATTTTACTCTGTCCTTGCTGTGCATAAGCGTTGTAATAATGACATTGATACGCTTCTCCTCTTGGCTCTTCCTGCTGAAAACGGAGAATATCCCCCCAATTGCCTTGTCGAGCTAAGCTACTAATATAAGGAGCGGAGATACGTGAGGAGAACGGTAACTCAGCATATGTATCGATGAACTGAGAAACTTGCTTTGGCTGCTTGCTGCCTAGTTCATGTTTAAATAATCGATAATCAATATAAGGCGCTAATGGATAGCCATTTAACTGCGTCCGAAGCTTGCTCGCCTGAGCGTATTTTCTTTCATCCAGTAATTGCTGTGCTTTATCATAAACTTGACGTTGTTCTTTAAGATCTTGCGCGATAGCGTAATTGGTCACTCCAATACCACTCCATAAAGCAGTACATATCCAAAGCGAACGCATTGTGGAAAGCGTTTGTTTCATGTGGTCTCGTCCTAATGAGAGTAACTATCTGTCTTTATTAACTCTTATTCTAAATACAACTGTAAATAGAACAGATGGAAATAATAATGAATCCATATAAGTGTGACACAAAATAGTTTTCTCGTTAGATATTTGAACAAAGATCAAACTCAAGGAAATAAGGATGCTATCTGTAACACACTAAATCTAGTAACAAAGCTTTTAGTCTTGGTATAAAATAAGCGATTAACTGAGCTGAACATTTAGGAACGATCGGCAATGGCTGAATACGTATATACCATGTCGCGGGTGAGCAAAGTTGTGCCACCTAAGCGTCAAATTCTTAAAGATATTTCTCTGAGCTTCTTCCCTGGTGCAAAAATCGGTGTTCTCGGTCTAAATGGCTCGGGTAAATCGACTCTGCTACGCATCATGGCGGGTATCGATAAAGATATCGATGGCGAAGCTCGAGCGCAACCGGGTCTTAACGTGGGCTATCTACCGCAAGAACCTATTCTTGACGAGTCAAAAACTGTTCGCGAAATCGTTGAAGAAGCGGTATCAGACGTTGCTGGTGCACTAAAACGCTTAGACCAAGTATACGCAGAATATGCTGAAGAGAACGCTGACTTTGATGCATTAGCAAAAGAGCAAGGCGAGTTAGAGGCTCTGATTCAAGCCAAAGATGGTCACAATCTAGAAACAGCTCTAGAGCGTGCAGCAAACGCGCTACGTCTACCTGAGTGGGACGCGAAGATTGAACTCCTATCGGGTGGTGAACGTCGTCGTGTGGCTATCTGTCGACTGCTTTTAGAAAAACCAGATATGCTGTTGCTCGATGAACCGACCAACCACTTGGATGCAGAATCTGTTGCTTGGCTTGAGCACTTCCTTGTTGATTACAGTGGTACTGTTGTAGCAATTACCCACGACCGTTACTTCCTAGACAATGCTGCTGGCTGGATTCTAGAACTTGACCGTGGTGAGGGTATTCCATGGCAAGGTAACTACACATCTTGGCTAGAACAAAAAGATGAGCGCTTAAAGCAAGAAAAAGCGGGCGAAAGCGCACGTCAAAAGACCATTGAAAAAGAACTTGAATGGGTTCGTCAAAATCCTAAAGGTCGCCAAGCGAAGTCTAAAGCTCGTATGGCTCGCTTTGAAGAACTGACAACGGGTCAATACCAAAAACGTAATGAAACAAATGAGTTGTTCATTCCGCCAGGTGACCGTTTAGGTGATAAGGTTCTTGAAGTTAAAAACCTAACCAAATCGTTCGGTGATCGTGTCCTGATTGATAACCTATCTTTCAGTATGCCAAAAGGTGCGATTGTCGGTATCGTTGGTGCAAACGGCGCAGGTAAATCAACCCTATTTAAGATGTTAAGTGGTGCAGAACAACCTGATTCAGGTACTGTTGAACTAGGTGAAACTGTAAAACTAGCCTCTGTTGATCAGTTCCGCGATAGCATGGACGATAAAAAAACAGTATTCCAAGAGATTTCTGAAGGCGCTGATATCATTAAGATCAACAACTTCGAAATCCCAGCTCGTGCTTACTGTTCTCGTTTCAACTTCAAAGGCAACGACCAACAAAAGATCATTGGTGATCTTTCTGGTGGTGAACGTAACCGTGTCCACCTTGCGAAACTACTTAAAGCAGGCGGCAACGTATTACTACTTGATGAACCAACCAATGACCTTGACGTAGAAACACTTCGTGCATTAGAAGAAGCGCTACTTGAATTCCCGGGTTGTGCCATGGTTATTTCGCACGACCGTTGGTTCTTGGACCGTATTGCAACTCACATTCTAGATTACCGCGATGAAGGTCAAGTTAACTTCTACGAAGGTAACTACACTGAGTACATGGACTGGTTGAAGAAGACGCTTGGTCCTGAAGCTGCAGAACCACACCGCATCAAATACAAGCGTATTTCTAAATAATCGGTTAAGTAACAAAAAAATCTTACCGTTATTATACTTTTTCATTGCTTGTAAATTACTCAAAGGCCGCTATCATAGCGGCCTTTATAGTATACGGTTTAATTGACGCCTAGTTTTCGCAATCCTTGTAGCGATAATTGCGAACAGCTACTCATTGATGTATCTCTTATTCTGTTAACCTTGTTGAAAATAGATAAGAGAATATTTTTATGATTGAACGACGTCGATTTTCACGCATTGTCTACCAAGCGCCAGCCAGATTGTCTCAAGGCGATCTTAATATGGTTGCTCATGTAAATGATTTATCGTTGCGGGGCTTATTAATGACCGTAACTGATGCTGACTTATTGTCAGCAGAATCAATCGTCAATGTAGAATTCACACTGCCAGACAGCGATGTCACGATTCAACTTATCGGTACCGTAATCAACCTCGATGGACATATGTTGCGTATGGCTATTGAGCATATCGACATTGATAGCATTGGCCATATCAAACGTCTTGTTGAACTCAATGTTGGCGATAGCCAACTGCTTTACCGTGAAATTGAACATCTGTCAGATCTAGGCGACTACAGATAATAATAAATGAGTTATGTCAGCAAAAATCACCATTTCGATCCCAACTAAAACGGGCGCTCAAAACTTTAATCTTTCACGAACGAAGCTATGGCTGTTAATTTTAAGCCTGCTATCCATCCTCGCCGGTGGCTCAGTCTACATCGTTCAAACCAAACAATCAGAACAACAACGCTACGACGCTTTGATTAAAAAACTCACCACGAGTGAGCGAGATAACGCCACTTTAGAAGCTTTATATGCAGAGCAAATCGATACGACTCATAGCCTATCTCAAATTCTCCAAGAAAAAGAAAATCAACTGCAAATGCTTGGGAAACGAGTCTATGACGTTGAGGCGGTATTAGGCCTAGCAAACGAAGAAGCCTCTACTGAACTTGCTTTAGAAGATCGAGTTGATGCTGCTGCAATTGATTCTGCGGTTCGCGCAACTATGTTTCGTATGATTCCGAATGATACACCGCTCAATTATCAACGAATCTCTTCCTCCTATGGTCGTCGAACGAATCCTATTTCAGGTAAACGTCATTCGCACAGTGGTATCGATCTAACCTGTAAAATGGGCACACCTATTCATGCTCCTGCTGACGGTGTCATCGAGACGGTTCGTCCAAGTAAAAAAGGTTACGGTAACTTTTTGACGATGCGTCACTCGTTTGGTTTCATGAGTTCATACGCCCACCTTGCTAAATTTAATGTACGCAGTGGTCAATTTGTTCGTAAAGGTGATGTTATCGCTAAATGTGGTAACTCTGGTAACTCAACCGGACCTCACCTCCATTATGAAGTTCGATTTTTAGGCCGAACACTTAATCCACAATACACAATGGATTGGACGCCAGACAACTTCAATTATCTTTTTGAGAAAGAAAAGAAAGTAAAATGGGCACCACTTATCGCGATAATTGATGATACGGTGCGACTGCAAGTTAACTTAACAAACGTACCTTATATCGACAAATCATTAGATACGGTTCAAAACCAGCAAAACGACTTACAAGAAAAAGCAGACGAAACAGAGACTCAATAAGATAAGTCGCTCCATAAAATGATAAACAGACCTCCCTCTACGGAAGTTTTCTATATCGCATTAAAAAAAGCTGCCTAGGCAGCTTTTTTTAATTTCTTGTATCGTCAAACTAACCTCGATGAATCGAGTCGTTGGCTTGTTTTAATAAGCTTTGGCTTTCATCCATAAACTGCTGAGAATAATCGCCAAACCAGTCACTAACTTGATTAAAACTCTCCACAAACTGCTGTTTATCTTGACGTTCTAGAATTTTCAGCGCATCACCAAAACATTGGTGGAAGCGCTTAATCATCGCTACATTTTCTTCCGAAGCCAGAATAATATCACCGTAAAGATTAGGGTCTTGGCCAAATAAACGACCAACCATCGCAAGCTCTAGGCGGTAGATAGGTGAACTTAATTGCAATAGCTTGTCTATATTGGGGTTCTCTTTGCTAAGGTGTAATCCATAAGCAAAAGAGGTAAAGTGGCGCAGTGCTTGAATTAATGTCATACCATGATCATGCTCTTGCGCATCTATTTGGCATAAGCTCGCCCCCCAAATAGAAAACTGTTTAAGTAGCCACTGGTATTGCTCTTCTCCACGTCCATCACAATATACAATCACCTGCTTCGCCATACTCGGAACATCAGGGCCAAACATCGGGTGCAACCCAATCACTGGGCCTCGATGAACCTCAAGCATTGCGTTCAATGGTGCAGATTTAACAGAAGTAAGGTCGCACAAGATACAATCAGAGGGCAGTGAGCCTAATTTTTCGATGACACTCTGTGTGACGTGGATCGGTACAGTCACTACGACCAATCCAGCATCTGCCAGAATTTCATCTGCGCGATGCCAATCTTGACTCCCAAGTGTTTTAACCTGATAGCCTGATAACGTAAACATGCGAGCAAATAGACCGCCTAACTGACCATGTCCACCAATAATGACCACTGAGCGTAATTCAGGGTTCAAGCATTTAAAACCCGAGTCTTTTTCACTAGCATAAGACTCTCGCATGGTTCGGCGAAGAATATCTTCAATCAACTGTGGAGGAACACCCAACTTCTCTGCTTCCACTCGGCGTGAAGCCAACATAGCCGCTTCCCTATCTGGTGCATAAATCGGTAAACCATGTTCACTTTTTACCTCACCCACTTTTTCAACTAAAGCTAAACGTTGGGCAAGCAAATTCAATATTTGTTTGTCTACTGCGTCAATACCATCTCGCAGCTCATTCAGTTCAACGGCCATCTGTCATCCTGCTACTTAATTATCCCTTGATGCGATTTTCTAGAAATGGCACTAATTCTTCGTGCGCATGACGTAATAGTGCCTCAGTTGCATCCCAATGAATACACGCATCTGTAATTGAAACACCGTATTGCATTTCTTTGAGAGGAATGTCCGATGGTTGATTACCCTCGTTCAAATGGCTTTCAATCATCACACCAATAATCGACTTATTTCCCTCACGGATTTGATGAAAAACGTCTTCTGCAACCAAAGGCTGACGACGGTAATCTTTACGTGAATTGGCATGACTACAGTCAACCATCACGGAAGCCTCTAGATTCGCTTTAGCCATTTCTTCTTCACATTCAGCGACAGAAACCGAATCGTAATTGGTTTGCTTACCACCTCGTAAAATGACGTGGCCATTAGGGTTTCCTTGCGTAGTCAATAAGGCGACTTGTCCCTCACGGCTAATGCCCATAAAGCGATGCCCTGAAGAAGCTGCTTGCATCGCGTTAATGGCGGTAGCTAAGTTACCATCCGTTCCGTTTTTAAAACCAATCGGCATGGAAAGACCACTGGCCATTTCGCGGTGAGTCTGTGATTCAGTAGTACGAGCACCAATTGCTGCCCAGCTAAAGGTATCAGCTAAATACTGCGGACTGATTGGGTCTAGCGCTTCTGTCGCGAGAGGAATTTCCATTTCAGCCAATTCCACCAGCAATTTACGCCCAACATGTAAGCCATGTTCTATATCAAAAGTACCATCTAAGTGAGGATCATTAATCAACCCTTTCCAACCAACCGTAGTTCTTGGTTTTTCAAAATAAACTCGCATAACAATATACAGTTGATCACCAAGCTGTTCAGAGAGTGCTTTTAAGCGCTTAGCATATTCTTTAGCTGCATCAATATCGTGAATAGAACAAGGGCCACAAACAACTAATAAACGATGGTCTTTTTTATGCAGAATGTTCGCAATAGTCTGGCGAGACTCTTGGATAAAACAACGAGCAGCATCACTGAGAGGCAGCTTCTCTTTTAATTCTTCAGGGGTAATAAGGACCTGTTCATCAATAATATTGATATTGCTTAATTCACTTTTCTGCATAACAACTACCTGTACACTTTTATTTACAATAAAGAGTTGATTACTCTCCACACCCGCAATTAACTCTAAGATAACAAGCTAAAACAATAATGCAACCGTAAACTTTAAAAAACACCAAGTGTAAACTTATAATTACAAGCAATGGTTTTGACAGTTAAAAACATAAATAGAGATAATAACCATGTTTTCTCATTCATTTCTTTTCTAAAATGGCCAAAACCTATAATGAAATGATGGATAATGGATTTAATTCTCTCACTACTACAACAGATGTGTGTTTACTTAATGCTGGCCTACATGCTCAGCAAAACGCCATTATTCTTGCCGTTGTTAAGTATATCCAATCGCTTCAGTCATAAACTTAGCGTCTACGTCCTTTTTTCACTTTTTTGTATCATGGGCACTTATTTTGGTTTGCAGATCAATGATGCAATCGCAAATACTCGAGCAATTGGCGCTGTAATGGGCGGGTTATTTGGTGGCCCGGTTGTTGGTTTCTTTGTTGGCCTTACTGGTGGCCTGCACCGCTATTCTTTAGGCGGGTTTACCGATCTCGCTTGTGCTGTATCGACAACAGCTGAGGGGCTAATTGGCGGCTTACTGCATACTTATTTTGTACGCAAAGGAAAAACTGAACGTTTATTTAGTACTAGTGTGGTATTCGCGGGGACTTTATTTGCCGAAATCGTACAAATGGCCCTACTACTAATGATTGCGAAACCTTTTGATCAAGCTTTTACGCTGGTTTCTGCGATTGCAGCTCCGATGATCATCACCAACTCTGTTGGTGCGGCTTTGTTTATGAGCATACTTCAAGATAGAAAAACTATTTTCGAAGAGTATTCTGCGACATTTTCCCGCCGAGCTCTCAATATCGCAGAACAATCCGTCGGTGTTCTAGCATCTGGTTTCAATCCACAAAATGCTGAGAAAATTGCCCGTATTGTTTACGAAGAAACCAAAGTTGGCGCAGTCTCTATCACTGATAATGAGAAGATTCTCGCGTTCGTCGGCATTGGTGATGATCACCATAAACCAGAAACACCGATCTCTTCTCAAAGTACTCTTGATGCCATTGAGAAAAACACCATTATTTATCTAGATGGGAAAGAACAGCCTTACCAATGTTCGCTTTCTAAAGAGTGCAAACTCGGTTCCGCATTGATCATTCCTCTTCGCGCTGGAGATGATGTAATTGGAACTATTAAACTTTATGAACCTAAACGGAAACTTTTTTCCACCATTAATATGGCGATGGCTGAGGGAATTGCCCAGCTCTTATCAAGCCAAATTCTTTATGGCGATTACCAACAGAAACAGTCGTTACTCGCTCAAGCTGAGATAAAACTCCTCCATGCTCAGGTTAATCCACACTTTTTGTTTAATGCGCTAAACACGATTAATGCGGTAATTCGACGTGATCCCAACAAAGCGCGAGAATTGATCCAGCATCTTTCACAGTTCTTTCGTAGTAACCTCAAGCAAAATATTGAAACCGTCACATTGAAAGAAGAAATCGCTCACGTCAATGCATACCTGACCATCGAAAAAGCAAGGTTTGCGGATCGCTTGGAGGTCAATATCGATATCGATGAAGCTTTACTTGAATATAAACTGCCCACGTTCACGCTTCAGCCCTTGGTCGAAAATGCAATCAAACACGGGATCTCTGAACTACTCAGTGGGGGCATCATTCGAATTTACAGCCAATCGATTGACGGTGGCGAGCAAATCATCGTGGAAGATAATGCCGGTAGTTATATCGCCCCCCAAAATGCCCATGATGGACTCGGCATGCAGATTGTCGATAAACGGTTAAGTAATCAGTTTGGTCGCCAATCCGCTTTAAAAATAGAAGTAGAAACCAACCAATACACTCGAATGAGTTTTATTATTCCAACCCACTAGGATTAAGGTAGCCCCATGCTGTCAGCGCTAGTCATTGATGACGAACTGCTCGCTCGAGAAGAGCTCATAGAACTGCTTAAAGAGAGCGGTGGTATTACTGTACTCGACGAAGCAAGCAATGCCATCGAAGGCCTAAAAAAAATTAACCGGTTAAAGCCTGACGTCGTGTTTCTCGATATCCAAATGCCACAGATCACAGGCATTGAATTACTGGGTATGCTCGACCCTGAAACCATGCCAAAAGTGGTATTTGTAACCGCTTATGATCAGTTCGCTATTCAAGCGTTTGAAGATAACGCTTTTGACTATCTTTTAAAGCCTGTTGATATCCACCGTCTTCAAAAAACTATTCAGCGTTTAATCAAATCAGAAGTTCATCAAGAACAAGCGATAGCAATGATTGCGCCGACAGCATTAGATCAAGTTCCATGTGTTGGGCTCAATCGTATTATGATTGTTCCAACCCAAGATATTGAAGCAGCATATAGTGATATTAGCGGCGTCCATATTCAAACTCGTGAGCAGACCGCGACCTCACAACTGACTCTCAAAGTACTGGAAGAAAAAACCCCACTAGTTCGTTGTCACCGTCAGTGTTTAGTCAATATCAAAACGATTAAAGAGATAAGGCTCCTTGAAAATGGCCTAGCAGAAATCATCACATCCAGTGGCTATACCATTCCTGTGAGTCGCCGTTATTTGAAAAGTCTCAAAGAACGCCTTGGATTCCATTAATAAAAAAAGAGCCTCTAAGGCTCTTTTTTTATTTTAATCGCTAAGAATTAGGCATCAAGTAGACGCTTCATCGCTTCTGATGCTGCTTTCCATTCTTCACTTCGTTTTAAGTCTTGGTAGCTATAATTTTGTTTTTTCAACAACTGATTAGCCTTAGACGTTTCCATGATTGGCAAGTTATCCAGCACTTCAATTTGTGATGCACGCTGATTACACATAAGCACCATATCGCATCCAGCGACCAATGCTTGATGAGCGCGCTCTGCTGGTCCTCCCATAATCGCGGCTCCCTCCATTGAGAGATCGTCTGAGAATACCAGCCCTTTAAAGCCTAATTGGTTTCGCAGCACGTGCTTTAACCAATATTCAGAACCACTTGCTGGTTGATCGTCATAATGAGGGTAAACCACATGAGCGGGCATCATTGCATCTAATATGCCAGCATCAATCTGAGCTTTAAATATAGCCATATCTTGTTCGAAAATGGTCTCGCGCTCATCGAAAGGCGTCTCAAGGTGAGAGTCAGCAATGACCGCCCCATGCCCAGGAAAATGCTTGCCTGTAGTCGCCATGCCTGCCGACTTCATTCCTTTCATATAAGCGCTGCTGTGACGCAAAATGGTATCAATATCATCACCAAAAGAACGGCTACCAATCGCCTTACACTCATGTCCTTTATCAAGTACAGGAGCAAAACTTAAATCAATATCATGGGCAACAAGCTCAGCAGCCATTAGCCATCCACCTTGTTGGGCTAACTGTTCACTGTGAAGATGGGAGGAAGCATACTGTTGTGCTGCAGGGATCAAAGAAAACCCCTCTCGAAAACGTTGAACTCGCCCTCCCTCCTGATCAACACCAATCAAAATAGGACGTTTAGCCGCTTGACGAATCGCTTTATTTAACGCGAGGAGTTGTTGATTGTCATGATAATTTCGTGCAAATAGAATTAAGCCACCCACAGTAGGGTGTTGTAAAATTTCTTTGTCTTCTGCAGTTAACTCATAGCCTGCTACATCGAGCCATAACGGTCCCATGTCTCTTCCTCAATCAAAATAAGATCCAACACATCATTCATTCGCTATCATCGCTTCGATAATTCGAATCTGGCGATCACAGCTCTGACTTAGTGAGCATTAAACGAATTTATTCGCTTTGATTTTGCATTACAATGGCTTTGATACTTCTATCGTGAGTTTTTGTGTATGACAACAAAAGAGATATACATTGGTGTAATGTCTGGAACCAGCATGGATGGTGTCGATACCGCCTTGGTAAGCATTGATAACGATGGCATTCAGCTATTGGCTTCAAATGAATACCCGATGCCATTAGCACTCAAACAACAACTACTCGATGTTTGCCTTGGTCAAGACACAAATCTCCAAGAGATTGGCAAACTAGACCATCAACTCGGTCATCTATTTGCTGATGCCGTATTAAAACTGCTTGAGATTTCTGGATACACGGCCAATCAGGTTACCGCCATTGGTAACCATGGTCAGACCGTCTATCACCATCCTGCTAGTGATACCCCATTTACGATACAATTAGGTGATGCCAATATTATTGCCGTAAAAACTGGCATTGATACTGTGGCTGACTTTAGACGTAAGGACATGGCATTAGGTGGGCAAGGTGCACCTCTCGTTCCCGCGTTTCACCAATCTTTGTTTCGTTCCACTGACTCAAGTGTTGTTGTACTCAACATTGGTGGGATTGCTAATATTTCCGTGCTCCGCCCAAATCAACCCGTGATAGGTTTTGATACCGGGCCTGGCAACATGCTTATGGATGCATGGTGTAGTCTGCACATAAATAAACCTTTTGATCGAGATGCTCAGTTTGCTCTGCAAGGTGAAACTAACCCAGCTTTATTAGCAATGCTCTTAAGTGAACCATTTTTATCATTCCCGCCACCCAAGAGCACTGGACGAGAACTTTTCAATCTTCCTTGGTTAGAAAACAAAATATCACAACTGCCAGCGCTAACCACATCCAGTGCCGAAGCCGATGTACAGCGAACGTTATGTGAATACACTGCCATAACCATTGCAAATCAAGTCGGGTATTACCAATGTGGCCCTAAACCATTGCTGCTCGTGTGCGGTGGCGGTGCCAGGAACCCATTATTAATGACCAGAATTGCGAAATTACTACCTAACTGGACAGTCGATACCACTCAGAACCAAGGCGTCGACAGTGATAACATGGAAGCGATGGCATTTGCATGGTTAGCGCAACGCTTTATACACAAATTACCGAGCAACTTACCTGAAGTCACTGGCGCAACTCGATTGGCTTCACTTGGTGTTCTCTACCCAAAAGATTAAAAAGGCTGAACAACAAATGACAAATGACGCGCTTATTTCCGCATTAGCTAACCTGATATCTGAGGGTCGCAACCCAGATACGATGGATATCGATTTACTCTCTTCGCTTGAGATCGTTAGCCGACTCAATGAGCAAGATAAGTTAGTCCCTCTCGCTGTAGAGAAAGTACTACCTGCCATCGCCCAATCTGTCGATAAAATTACCGAGGCCTTTAAGAATGAGGGCCGTTTAGTGTATATGGGAGCAGGAACGAGTGGACGATTAGGCGTACTCGATGCATCAGAGTGCCCACCAACATTTGGTGTCTCTGACAAAATGGTGGTGGGTCTGATCGCAGGAGGACATGGCGCCTTACTTAAAGCAAAAGAGGGAGCTGAAGATTCGCCACAAATGGGGATTGATGACTTAAAAGCCATTAACTTTACTAATCGCGATGTTTTAGTGGGTATCGCTGCAAGTGGACGCACCCCTTATGTGATTGGAGCCCTAGAATATGCCAATAGCTTAGGCGCGACTTCCATTGCTTTATCTTGCAACCCAGATTCGGCGATTGCTCATATTGCCCAAATAGCTATTAGCCCAGTTGTAGGCCCGGAAGCACTGACTGGCTCAACCCGCCTAAAATCAGGGACAGCCCAAAAACTGGTACTCAATATGCTCACCACTGCCAGCATGATTCGCATTGGTAAGAGCTATCAAAATCTTATGGTTGATGTCAAAGCTACGAATAGAAAGCTTATTGCACGAGCTGCAAGAATCGTCATACAAGCAACTGATTGTGATAATGAGCTTGCGCAAAAAACGCTAGAACAAACGGATTACGATGTAAAACTCGCGATTTTGATGATTTTGACGGGGTTAGATAAAGCCTCCGCTTATGAACAGTTACATCGTCAAAATGGATTTCTTCGCCGCGCCGTCGAAGAAAACAAAGATCAATAAGTATTGGCTCATAAATATAAAGGCTTGGTAAACCAAGCCTTTATATTTAACTGCATTAGTGGCGCGCTTTTTATCTCATACCTTAACGGTAGCAATTAACTCAATCTAACAATTAATTGCTGTAGTCATTCCAGCCACGTTGCCATTCCATACGAAAACGTTGTGCTTGCTCAGTCCCCTCACAAACACCTTCATAATATTGCCCTGATAATCCGATTTGATATGCTGTATTTGGATTGCAGTACTCCGTAACTCCCTCTAAATAACCTCGGTCATAATCAGAAGAGTTTGCACTGCCTAACTTTGTTAAGTCTTGATAGCTGCGAGAGACATGCCCGGTAATGCCGTCATGATAGCCAATTTGGTACCAGTTACCTTGCTCAGCTAACTCTTCAGGGCTTGATACACAAGCAGTTAGTACTAATGCCATCAACGTGATAATCACTGTTTTCATCGTTTGTCCTTATTATGCAAACCGTTTACCGCTCCATATTGCCACTCGTGCACAATGAAAACCACTCAACGCGCCAAAAAACCACTCAAATCGCTATACGACCACTCAAGCTATCATCGAATGTTTTTGACAATATGCTCGAGTAATATTCACGCTGTACCCAAAAAAAATCGAAAGGGATTGAAGTTATGATATGGTTTTTAAGCTGTGTAGCAGCGCTGATTGGCGGCTACTTTATTTACGGTGCTTTTGTTGAGAAAGTGTTTGGCATCAACGAAAATCGTAAAACTCCAGCACATACAAAAACAGATGGCGTGGATTTCGTTCCAATGTCGACGCCAAAAGTATACCTTGTTCAACTGCTGAACATTGCTGGTGTAGGCCCGATCTTTGGCCCAATCATGGGCGCATTATATGGCCCTGCTGCAATGCTATGGATCGTTATCGGCTGCATCTTTGCTGGCGCAGTTCACGACTACTTCTCAGGTATGCTGTCGATTCGTAACGGCGGCGCTTCAGTCCCTACTATCACAGGTCGCTACCTTGGTAATGGCGCAAAACATTTTATGAACATTTTTGCCATTGTCTTGTTGCTTCTTGTTGGTGTTGTTTTTGTATCAGCCCCTGCTGGCATGATCACCAACCTGATTAATGAGCAAACTGACTTTACCGTCAGCATGACTACCATGGTAGTTATCATTTTTGCTTACTACATTTTGGCGACAATTGTCCCTGTCGATAAAATCATTGGTCGATTCTACCCACTATTTGGTGCGTTGCTGATTTTCATGTCTGTCGGTCTAATGACTGCTGTAGCGATTTCGAGTGAACACACTGTTATGGGTAACTTCCAAGTTAGTGACATGCTGTCTAACTTGAATCCAAATGATATGCCTTTATGGCCTGCACTCTTTATCACCATCGCTTGTGGTGCTATCTCTGGCTTCCACGCAACACAGTCTCCATTGATGGCTCGCTGTATGGAAAATGAAAAGAATGGTCGCTTCGTATTCTACGGTGCAATGATTGGTGAGGGTATTATTGCTCTAATCTGGTGTGCGATTGCTCTGTCATTCTTCGGTTCACTTGAGGGGCTATCAGAAGCAGTAAATAATGGCGGCCCTGGTAATGTTGTTTATAGCGCATCATTTGGCTTGCTAGGTGTGTTTGGTGGTGTTATCGCTTTCTTAGGTGTGGTTATTCTTCCAATTACATCAGGTGATACTGCATTCCGCTCTAGCCGTTTGATTCTAGCTGAATACTTCAACATGGAACAAAAGAGTCTACGTAACCGCCTATTGATGGCTGTACCACTGTTCGTTATTGGTGCGGTACTGACTCAAGTTGACTTCGGTATTATTTGGCGCTACTTCGGTTTTGCAAACCAAACTACAGCGGTCATGATGCTGTGGACTGCATCTGCTTACCTACTTCGTCACAATAAACTGCACTGGATTACCACTCTACCAGCGATGTTTATGACCACGGTATGTATTACTTTCATTCTTAACAACAGTTCACTTGGCTTTGGCTTGCCAATGCAGGTTTCAACTATCGTTGGCTTAGTTGCAACATTGCTGATTACCGCTTATGTCATCAAGAAATCAAAAGGAAAAGGTGATATTGATTTAGCGGATGAAGATAAACCAAATGGCGTAACAGAAACGGCTTAAATAAAAATAACGAAAACCGTTTATACAGGCTCCCTCGGGAGCCTTTTTCATAGGCCTAGCATGTCTTAAGCTATTGTATCTTTTGTCTACCATGGTCAAATCTTCAGTAACAACGCCCATAAAAAAGGTGACCATCGGCCACCTTATAAAATTGTTATCGTCTAATGACGCGCTAGATTAATCAACCTGCTTGATTTGCAATTCTTTCGGTACTTCGAAGAACATGTTCTCTTCACGACCAAGAACCTCATCAACAGATCGCGCTCCTACGAGAGTCTTAATACGCTCTAGAATTTGATTAACTAGCGCCTCAGGTGCAGAAGCTCCAGCAGTAACACCCACTTTACGCTTGCCCTCAAACCATTTTGGTTCGATATCTTCAGGACAATCGGTCAAGTAACCCGGCGTACCCAACTTTTCTGCCAGTTCTTTTAAACGTGTTGAATTCGATGAGTTCTTTGAACCCACGACGATAACCACATCAACATCATTCGCTAGTTCACGAACAGCATCTTGGCGGTTCTGAGTAGCGTAACAAATATCATCTTTACGAGGTCCTTGAATCTTAGGAAAGACTCGACGTAACTCATCAATAACATCAGCGGTTTCATCGACAGACAGAGTTGTTTGGCTCACGTAATGTAAATTGCTTGGATCACGGACAACACCTTGTAATGCCAACACATCTTTCGGTTTTTCAACCAAATACATCCCGCCACTTTCACTGGAGTACTGTCCCATTGTTCCCTCAACTTCAGGGTGACCAGCATGACCAATCAAAACCACTTCCATATTTTTACGACTGGCACGAGCCACTTCCATATGAACTTTGGTCACCAAAGGACACGTCGCATCAAACACGGTCAGTGCACGTTCTTTGGCTTCTTGACGTACCGCTTGTGAGACTCCATGAGCAGAGAAAATAACGATATTGTCATCAGGCACTTCATGTAACTCTTCCACGAAGATAGCACCACGTTGCTTTAGCCCTTCCACGACAAAGCGATTATGCACGACTTCATGGCGCACATAGATTGGTGGTTGGTACATCTCAAGGGCACGCTCAACAATGCTAATTGCGCGATCGACGCCCGCACAAAAACCACGAGGGTTCGCTAACAGGATTTTCATTTCATTGCTCATGGGAGTTATCTTTCATTTGGTCGGCTATTCTACGACATACCCAAGTAACTTCAAGTTAGGGATAAGCGCATCTATCATGCAGGCTTATTCGACAGAGAGGATTTCAACATCGAATGTTACATCTTGTCCAGCAAGAGGATGATTAAAATCAACCGTAACTGAGTCTCCAGCGATGTCTGAAATAATACCAGGTATTTCCATACCATCTGGTCCAGAAAACGCCATAACCGTCCCCACTTCGACTTCAGCATCGCCAACAAACTTTGCTCTGTCCATATAATGAATATGATCAGGATTTGGCATACCAAATGCATCTTCTGCTTTTAGTTCAATGACTTTGTTATCCCCAGCTTTAAGTCCTAAAAGACACTGTTCAAAATTTTCACTTAAACTGCCATCCCCGACAATAAGCTTTGCTGGTTTGCCCATATTATGGGTACTATCTGCGACAGAACCATCACTCAATTTAATCGTAAAATGTAGGGTTACTGCTGAATCTTGTGTAATTGTCGTCACGTTACGAATTCCTTGTTTTAAACTGACTTACCGACGAATATCAGAGCATAAGGTGGATGGTAAGGCTATTGTCTTATTCTGTATTTCAGAGTTCCAACATAATAAAAAGCGCCGACCGAATCAACGGACAGCGCTTAGGGTTATTTATGCCTGATTGTACGGCTTTGTACTCAAGAGCCTACTCGGCACTTTTTTTACGAAACCCATCAAGGATAATCATCGCAGCACCAATACAGATAGTACTATCTGCTAGGTTAAATGCTGGCCAGTGATAATTTCCCCAGAAAAAATCCAAATAATCGACAACAAAACCATGAACAACACGATCAAACACGTTGCCAATCGCACCACCAATGATCAATGCGTATGCAATATTATTCCACTTTTCTTTGGCCGGTAACTTGCTCATCCAGTAAGCCAACATGCCAGTTACAACAACGGCAATTCCAGTAAAGAACCAACGCTGCCATCCAGCTTGATCACTTAGAAAACTAAATGCGGCACCATAGTTATGAACGTACAAAAAGTTAAAAAACGGCAAAACTTCAATTCGATTTGCCCAGCCATACCCCATGTTGTCCATAACAAACAGTTTAATTGCTATGTCGGCAATAAATACAACAACGGCAAGCCAAAGCCAGCGAATGCCTGACTCTTTCAGTGTTAATGCTTTTTCACTCATTTCGTTACCTAAAAACAACCCCAGTAAATACTGGGGCTGTTTGAATGTTAAAAAGTTCCTAGCTTTCGTAGCTATCATTCAAAATTGTTGGTTTTGTAGCTAGGCGACTAGTTTACGAAGACCCTGAACATAGATAACTATGTGATGGGTTGAGTAAATGCCGTCAACAACGCTACGAGACCAACAATGACGAATGATTAAGCGAATTTACGCACTTCGCCTTCACCCTCTACATTCGTCACACAACGACCACAGACAGTTTCATGTCCAGCGATTGTGCCAACGTCCGCAGTGTGGTGCCAACAACGGTCACACTTCTCACCTTCTGAAGCCGCAACTTCAACCAACAAACCGTCGATGTCTGTTGCTTTTGCAGCATCACTTTTCTCAGAAAGAGGCTTAACAACCGCTTTAGAGGTTAGCATTACAAAACGCAATTCATCTTCTAATTTGTTGATCTTAGCAGCTAAGGCTTCATCAGCGTATAGAGTCACTTCAGCTTGCAATGCGCCGCCGATTGTCTTCTCTTTACGTGCATCTTCAAGAAGCTTGTTAACTGCACCACGAACTGATTGGATTTCAGCCCAGAATTCGTTGCTTAGCTCTTCGTCTTCTGCAAGACCAAATAGACCATCGAACCATTCGCCAGTGAATACAAATTTATCGCGCTGCTCTCCCGTTGGTAAAGAACGTGGCATTTCGTTCCAGATTTCATCTGCAGTGAACGACATGATAGGTGCCATCCAACGAACAAGAGCTTCAACGATGTAGTAAAGCGCAGTTTGACAGCTACGTTGAGCGTGGCCACCACGTTTCGCTGTGTACTGACGGTCTTTAATTACGTCTAGGTAGAATGAACCCATTTCAACAGAACAGAATTGCATTAAACGCTGAGTTACACCATGAGTGTTGTACTCTTCGTATGCTTTAATGATCTCTTCTTGAGCAGCCAATGCACGACCAACAGCCCAACGATCCAGTGCCACCATTTCTTCAGTAGGAACAAGATCTGTTTCTGGGTTGAAACCGTTCAAGTTTGCTAGGAAGAAACGCGCGGTGTTACGAATACGACGGTATGCGTCTGCTGAGCGTTTTAGGATTTCATCAGAAACCGCAACTTCGCCAGTGTAGTCTGTTGAAGCAACCCATAGACGTAGAATGTCTGCGCCTAGTTTGTTGGTTACATCTTTTGGTGCCACAACGTTACCGATAGATTTAGACATCTTACGGCCGTGACCATCAACTACGAAGCCGTGCGTTAGTACTTGTTTGTACGGCGCAACGTCTTTCATCGCAATAGAAGTAATCAATGAAGATTGGAACCAACCACGGTGTTGGTCAGAACCCTCTAAGTATAGATCCGCACTGTGACCATTGAACTCTTCACGAGCATCCACAACTGAATAGTGAGTCACACCTGAGTCAAACCATACGTCTAGTGTGTCTAATACTTTTTCGTAGTTTGCAGCGTCATCAGCACCCATCAGTTCAGCAGCATCTACATCCCACCAAGCTTGAATACCTTTTTCTTCTACTAGTTTTGCTACTTTTTCAATAAGCTCTAGTGAGTTAGGGTGTAGTTCAGCTGTCTCTTTGTGAACGAATAGAGCAATTGGTACACCCCAAGTACGTTGACGAGATATACACCACTCAGGGCGACCTTCAATCATACCCTCGATACGGCTTTGGCCCCATTCAGGCATCCACTGAACACCTTTGATTGACTCAAGTGCTTTTGCACGTAGGCCAGCTTGATCCATTGAGATGAACCATTGCGGTGTTGCACGGAAGATGATTGGAGTCTTATGACGCCAGCAGTGTGGGTAGCTGTGCTCGTAAGCATGGTGATGCAGTAATGCGCCTTTTTCTTTTAGCACTTCAAGAACTGAATCGTTCGCTTTGAATACATGTTGACCAGCAAATAGCGGTGTATCTGGTAAGTAAACGCCGTTAGAACCCACAGGGTTAGCAACTTCAAGACCATACTTTTGACCAACCACAAAGTCTTCTTGACCGTGACCAGGAGCCGTATGTACTACACCTGTACCAGATTCAGTTGTTACGTGATCGCCAAGGATCGCAGGAACAGTGAAATCATAGAATGGGTGATTGAATTGCAGTAATTCAAGATCCGCACCTTTAGCAAAGCCAAGGTTGTGGAAGTGTTCAATACCCGCACGATCCATTGCATCTTTCGCTAGCTCTGACGCTACGATGATACGTTGAGCTGGCTGTTCACCATGCGCTTCAACTTGGATAAGCGAATATTCTAGATCATCACGTAGACAAACTGCGCGGTTTGCAGGCAGTGTCCATGGTGTCGTTGTCCAGATAACAATAGAAAGCTCACCCTCACCCGCGTGGTCATTTGCTAGTGCAAATTTTGCCAATACAGCGGCTTCATCTGCTGCTGTAAATTTCACGTCGATAGATGGTGATACTTTATCTTTATATTCAACTTCTGCTTCAGCCAATGCACTACCACAGTCAGTACACCAGTGAACAGGTTTAAAACCTTTTAGTAGATGGCCTTTATCAGCGATCTTACCAAGAGCACGAATGATGTTTGCTTCAGTCACAAAATCCATTGTGCGGTATGGTTTGTCCCACTCGCCCATGATACCAAGACGTTTAAAGCTCTCTTTTTGACCTTCAACTTGACCTGCAGCGTATTCGCGACATTTTTCACGGAACTCAGCAGCCGTTACTTTTTGGCCTGGCTTGCCTACTTTTTTCTCTACCATCAATTCGATTGGTAGACCATGACAGTCCCAACCCGGAACGTATGGAGCATCAAAACCAGAAAGTGTTTTGGATTTAATAATAATGTCTTTAAGAATCTTGTTTAGCGCATGACCAATGTGAATATCACCGTTGGCATATGGAGGGCCATCGTGTAATACGAAAGATTTTTTACCTTTCTTTGCTTTACGGATCTCACCGTAAAGATCTTCTTTGTACCAACGCTCAAGCATTTCTGGCTCGCGATTGGCCAGATTACCGCGCATTGGAAACCCTGTATCAGGTAGGTTCAGGGTATCTTTATACTCACTCATCGATTCTTAATTCCGTTGTATTGGGCGAAAGTTAGACATTATGCTAGGCGGTGGAATAAACCGTTTAGCGATTTAGCTGATGCAGCCACACCCTTGCTGCCTCAGCATCCAATTCTATTTGTTGCTTAAGAGCCTCAAATGACTCGAATTTTTTCTCATCACGAAGCTTGTGTAACAGTACAATTTCTAATTGTTTACCATATAAATTGGCAGAAAAATCGAATAAATGCACTTCGAGCTGTTGGCGAACACCATTCACCGTTGGTCGTTGACCGATATTTGCAACTCCACCAACTGGAGAATCATCCAGACCTAGCGCCTGAACAACATACACACCGGAAACCGGTGATACGCAGCGTTTGAGGGGAATATTAGCGGTAGGAAAGCCTATCGTTCGACCTAGCTTGCGGCCATGGGATACACGACCACTAATGCTATAGTCTCTTCCGAGCATTTCTGCTGCAGACGTTAATTCGTCATTCGCCAATGCATCTCGAATCGCGGTACTACTCACTCGCTGCTTCTGAACACAGAAGCTCTGAGTGCTGACAACTTCAAAGCCATACTTGGCTCCTGCTTCTAAAAGCATCGCGAAATTGCCTTCTCGACCACGACCGAAACAAAAATCGTCACCAACGACCAGAAACTTAACACCCAAACGCTTGACCAACAAGTCACGAATGAACTCATCAGCGGTCATTTTCGCAAAACTTGCGTTAAAATTGACGCATAATAAACGTTGGATGTTCAGCTTGCTAAGTTGAACATATTTATCACGTAATCGGGTTAATCGTGCTGGTGCTTTATCTTTAGCAAACAGCTCTAATGGTTGTGGTTCAAATGTCATTACCGTTGCGGGCAAACCGAGTTCAGCCGCTTTCTCAGACACTTGACGCAACACCTCTTGATGCCCTAAATGTGCACCATCGAAGTTTCCGATTGTCAGCACACAACCAAGGTGGTGTGACTTAATATTATGTATACCGCGGATTAATTCCATTGCAAGCTGCTAATTTATCTCTGTTGTCCGGTTTTATGGTGTAAAACCGACGGATTATATACTAATCCAAACTATTCTGTCGCTGACTTTAAGTCTTTCAGGCGGACACCCAAAAGCAAAATAACCGATAGATACGCAATAGCACCTAGAGCAATAAGTCCCACCAGTGCTCCAACTCGTTCGGTTAAATGCCATGTTAACCAAACTGACATCGATTCTAATTGCCACAAGATGGCTGCGACCATAATTCCACCAGCCACAATCAATTTGGCAATAAACATCAATGTTTGACGCGTTAACTTATAGACACCTTGGATATGCAATCCACGATACAGTAGCGTCATATTAACAAAAGCAGATAACGCTGTTGCCATCGCCAAGCCAACATAGCCATAAAACCACGCAAAAATAGCGTTGAAAACCATATTGGTCGCCATGGCAATAATACCGTACTTCACCGGAGTTTTCGTGTCTTGTCTCGAGTAATACCCCGGAGCTAACACTTTAATCAACATAAAATTCAATAACCCAGATGCGTAAGCGACTAATGATAGCGACGCTTGATTAACATCATGAGGACTAAACTCGCCCCGCATAAATAGCACCATCAACATTGGCTTAGCTAACACCATCAAACCTAGCATGGCAGGAATACCAAGTAAGGTCACCATTCTAACGCCCCAATCCATTGTCTGAGTGAAGCCATCACTATGAGCGTCAACATGCTTACGAGACAACGCAGGTAAGATGACGGTTGCAATAGCAATACCAAATAGACCAAGAGGGAACTCTAATAGTCGATCAGAATAATAAAGCCAACTGATCGAACCGGTCTGCAGGAAACTGGCAATAAAGGTGTCTAACAATAAATTAATCTGACTAACCGACACACCGAATAACGCTGGGATCATTAATGTTCGGATTTTCACTACACCCGGGTCTCGCCATCCCCATTTGGGTTTGACCATAACACCCGCTTTTATCAAAAAAGGAATTTGGAAAAGAAATTGAACGATACCACCAAGGAGTACACCGATGGCTAAACCAATTTCAGGTTGTGATAACTGCGGGGCAATAAACCATGCAGATAGAATAATCATCACATTGAGAAAGACAGGAGTGAAAGAAGAGACAGCAAACTTGCCTAAGGTATTAAGAATCGCACCAGACAAGGCAACAAAAGTTATAAACCATAAATAAGGGAAGGTGATCTTGAGTAAAAAACTGGCTAGTTCAAATTTTTCTGCAGCAGGGCCACCATTAAGCCAATCTAAAAACCAACCAAAACCAAATAATGCAGTCACAACTCCGGACCCAAGCACACCAAGTAAGGTCACAATCGACACTATGACACCAAGTGTGCCTGCAGCTCGAGCGATGAGTTCTCGGGTCTTGTTTAAATCGCCAGCGGCATGAGATTCTGTCAATACAGGAACAAATGCTTGAGAAAATGCTCCCTCAGCGAAGAGTCGACGAAGAAAGTTAGGGATTTTATTGGCGAAAAAGAAAACATCCGCACTGGCACCCGCACCCATTAAATTAGCCACAACAACATCACGGACTAAGCCTAGTACGCGAGAAATCAACGTCATAGCACTTACAATCATGCCAGACTTGAGCAGACGTTTACTCACAATAACCTCAAATATTAGCGAATACCCACTGTTTAGCACGACTTGTCATTAGGAAAGTCTAAATGAGAGCAGATAAGTATTAGCATTGAAAAAAAAATACTGTTAGAATCCACGCCATCTTAACCGCGAAGACCGTTGTAATCCAAAATTTGTTTGGTTGCGATGTGTTTTTGCACAAATCATTTGACATATAGGCGCAAATACGGGATATTCCCTGCCCTTAAAATGTCACCGAACTAAAGTTTTTGGGAGTTAGACCCTTGGCAAATAGTAAATCTGCTAAGAAGCGCGCTATCCAAGCTGAGAAACGTCGCCAGCACAACGCTAGCCGTCGTTCTATGATGCGCACTTACATGAAGAAAACTGTTGCTGCTATTGAAGCAGGCGACAAAGAAGCTGCAACTGCTGCATTTGCTGCAGTTACACCAATCCTAGACCGTATGGCGACTAAAGGTCTTGTTCACAAGAACAAAACTGCTCGTCACAAGTCTCGCTTCGCTGCAGCTATCAAAGCTCTTTAATTAGAACTCTGATTCAGCAGTTAAGCAAAAAGCCGGCATATGCCGGTTTTTTTATACCTGTAATTTGGATTTTTAGTCTAACCACCAGTCACCACTACTTGTTAACGATTAACTCTACAGCCATTGTTCTCTCTATCCTAGACACAAAATAGTTTGTGCAGTAACTGAATCATCTCTCGAACTTCAACACTACTTAATGAGTAATAAACGGTTTGGGCCTCTTTACGAGTATTTACCAAACCATCACGCCTTAACCATGCAAGATGCTGTGACAAAGCAGACTGACTCAGTGATAACTTAAAGCACAATTCACCAACTGATAATTCATTTTCATGTAATAAACAAAGAATCTGTAGGCGACGCTCATTCGCCATAGCTTTAAGAAGCACGACCGCTTTGACTGAATTTTTTTCCATTGCTGCTAAATCCATTTAACCACTACTCCTAAATATTTTCATTCCGTGAAAAATCGATTCAACTAACTCAACCTTAAAGACAAACATAAACTCATCATAAGCATGTCATGCAGATAGTCTTGCCATCTAGATAACGACTCCTACATTACCGTTTACTAGAGATACTTAGCGGCACTATTATCTCATCTAAATAGGTTGTTGAAATCTGCATCGCACACATTTTTAACCGCTGGGTGTTGAATCATTCGTTCGGCAAAAATGACGTAGTACTCTTCTTTTAACTCTTCGACATGACCAATCAACTGCACTGGAATGTCGTCACCCACTTCATTCATATATAAGGTGGGAGCAAGAAAAATTACATCATGGTGATATCGAGCAAAGGCTTTCATTAATGCCACATCATCAAACTCACCTAAAATGTTCGGTTGTATTCCTTGACGATCAAACCACTGCAATACTTTCCTTCCCATCGCGGTGCGACTACCAGGTATTAATAACTTACGGTGTTCTAACATTGCTGGGAAATTTATCGTATCTATGTTTCCTGAGCAGAAAAAACTCATGCTGCTCTCGCCCAGCTTCTTACTATATAGGCCCGGACTTTGGCTCGAGTCGACAGGGCAATCCGATAAAATCATATCCAACTTATGTTGAGATAACTGCTCAAGTAGCATTTCGTGAGTCGATTCAAAGCAACGAAGATGAATACTATTGTCACTTGGCACCGTGGTCATAAGGATCTTACTAACCAATCGTTTCGATAACGCATCAGCAACACCGACATCAAATAAGATATTCGAATGCTGGCTATAGTTAACAATATCAAGCATCTCATAGCTCAATCCAAACATTCGGTCGGCATACTTAAAGACAAGTTGCCCTAACTCTGTCGGCTCTACGCTACGACCATTGCGTTTAGTCAACTTCCCCGCCATCCGATCTTCTAATGCTTTAATTTGCCCCGTCACTGTCTGAGGGGTCAGAAAGAGTGCATCAGCAGCTTTAGTCACAGAACCTTGTTTACACACCATCCAGAAGTAGTAGAGGTGGTTGTAATTTAAATGCGACATATTCAGTAACTTAGAAATAGAAATATTTAATGGTTATAGCAGAAGTAGAATGTGACAACAATAGTTCGTTTAAAGCATGCATTTAGACCACTTACCGATACTTTTTCCGAAGAACATCTATCGCAATGTGACAACACTATGTCATAGAAAAGACAGGGAAATGTTTAATTGGTGAATTTTCAGCCGTTTTTATGACCATAAACACAAAATCACCAATAGACAATAAATACTTAAAATTCAACAAGATAATTACTATGTATAATAATTAATACAGCTATAACATGAATTTCTGAAGAAAAATAAGTTTGTTACATGGAACTGTAATATTACTGAAATATTTCCTATCTAGTATCGGCCTCAGTTTCCAACAACAGACCCAATACAGAATTTAACGGTCAACGGAGAATATTATGATGAACCAAGCTACTACTACAGCGGCACCGATTTCGAGCACTACTCGCTGGTTGCGCTGGGCTAACTTGGCATTCATGTTATACCTACTGCTTCTAGCGGTTTCTATGGTAGGTACAGGTTTTAAATGGTCCGTAGGTGATCAAGCGAAAGTTCTTTTTGAATTTGCTTCGCATCCAATTGCGGGCTTAATGATCGGTCTAGTTGCGACTGCACTGATCCAATCATCTAGCACAGTAACATCCATTATTGTTGGCTTGGTAGCCGGTGGCTTACCAGTTGAAACAGCGATTCCAATGGTTATGGGTGCAAACATCGGCACAACGGTAACGAATACTTTAGTTTCTCTAGGTCACGTTCGTTGTAAAGAAGAGTTCCGCCGTGCATTTGCAAGTGCGACTATCCATGACTTCTTTAACCTACTAGCGGTAATGATTTTCCTACCACTAGAAATGATGTTTGGTATTTTAGATAAGATTTCTCATTGGTTAGTGTCACCTCTACTTGCAACAGGTGATATGAGCATGGGTGGCTTTGACTTTGTTAAGCCAATCACTAAACCAGTAATTACAGCACTTCAAGGCCCACTAAGCTCATTTGGCGACACCGTTGGTGGCGTACTTCTAATTGCACTAGGCATCACAACTATCTTCATTGCTATCACCGTAATGGGTAAGTTAATGAAAGGCCTAATGGTAGGTCGTGCTCGTGAGCTTCTTAAAAATGCAATTGGTCGTGGTCCTATTCACGGTATCGTTTCTGGTTCTATCGTAACAGTATTGGTTCAGTCTTCATCGACTACAACTAGCTTGATGGTCCCACTAGTAGGTACTGGCGTTCTAAAAGTACGTGATGTATATCCATTTACTCTAGGCGCTAATATCGGTACATGTATTACAGCTCTACTTGCGGCAACAGCAGTTTCTGGTGAGTTCGCAGTATTCGCACTACAGATTGCTCTGGTACACCTTGTATTTAACCTAATGGCAACTGTATTTATCTTTGGTATCCCGTTCCTACGTGAGATTCCAGTGAAGTGTGCTGAGTACCTAGCTGAGATGGCTATTAAAAACAAAGCAGTAGTAGCAGCTTACCTACTATCAGTATTTATTGTTCTGCCTGGTACGATTCTAGCTCTAACGGTATAAGATTCATTCCAAGAACAAATCGATAATTAAGGCCTCACATTGTGAGGCCTTTTTTTGTTTTTCTTGTCCCACAGCGACCTTACCCCCACTGCTCTACATTCATCTGCTCACTGATTACTAGATTTCATATCGATTAGATGTAGTAGTTACAGGTATAACTGACTATCCGTTTTAATGCGGCTCCTCATCTTCACTATAGCTCCAAACTTACATGCCTCACCTAATCCCTACCACGCATATTAGAAGCTGCCTAACATCATCTGTGGTGCTTAAAATCAGTATATTTGAATTATTGATGAGCTATCAGTATAAGAAAGGTAAATGGGTGTATCTGTATGCAGAAAGATAAGCTGATTCACATAACATTATGTATGGCTAATACCGAACCATATTTCGTCAATAAAAAAAGAGGCTCTTGCGAGCCCCTTTAGGTTATACCGAGAATGGATATTGAATCGGGTCATGGCTTTCATAACCCTCAACCCAAAAATCATCCAACGTGACCCATGTTTCCAGATCTTCCAATGTTTTAATCTTAGGATTGATGTGGAACTGAGCTGCAGACAGCGGTTCACGTTTTAACTGAACATCACGCATCAGTTCTAATTGGTCTTCATAGATATGAGCATTCACAATCTTATGATAAGCCACACCTGCTTTCTTGCCGGTGATTTGCGCCATAATTGCTAGGAAGACATAAACTTGAACCATATTAAAATTCAGTCCTAGCGGAACATCACACGAACGCTGAGTGCTGTTCAAATAAAGCGTGTCGCCTAGTAGTGAAAAGTGATGGCTGTACATGCAAGGACGTAAGCACCCCATATGGAATTCACCTGGGTTATAAAAGTTAAGAATTTCACCACGGTCATCAACACCACGAGTGAGATCATCAACAATTTTACGTAGTTGATCTATTTGACCACCATCTGGTTTAGCCCACGCACGACCTTGAACGCCATAAACGCGCCCCATGTCATCTTCGCCTTTACGAAATGGGTTATTCAACCACACTTCATTTAGGTTCGCGTTCGCATCCCAAGTTTTGGTGCCCAATTTACGGAAGTCTTCCGCATTATCATAACCACGGATATAACCAAGTAACTCAGCAACAGCTGACTTCCAAAAGCTTTTACGGGTCGTCACAAGAGGAAATTGATTATTACCTACATCGTAAGTCAAATCAGCATTAATCACCGTAAGACAACGCTTACCAGTGCGCTCATTTTCAACCCACTCACCATGTTCAACAATTCTATGGCAAAGATCTAAATACTGCTTCACACCAATTCCTTACTTTTGTTTTTGTTGTGGTAATTCATCTTTGTAATGGCCACGTTTATACGCCCATACCATCATCAGAATACCGGCAATAATCATAGGCAACGACAGGATTTGTCCCATAGAGATAAAGCCTGCAAATAAACCAAGTTGCGCATCGGGTTCACGAACATATTCAACAAGGAAACGGAACGTGCCGTAGCCTGCTAAAAACAAACCAGAAACCGAGCCCAGTGGACGAGGCTTCTTAATAAACCAGTTGAGAATAAAGAACAATACGACACCCTCTAGCGCCATCTCATACAGCTGTGAAGGATGACGAGGCAGCGGCCCACCGTTAGGGAATATCACCGCCCAAGGCACGTCTGTAACACGGCCCCAAAGCTCGCTGTTCATGAAGTTACCAAATCGTCCCATGCCCAAGCCAAATGGGACAAGTGGAGCGATAAAATCGGCTACACCAAAGAACGTACGTCCATTCTTTTTTGCGTACCAAAACATTGCGGTGATAACACCTAATAGTCCACCGTGGAAAGACATTCCTCCAGTCCAGACTTTAAATAGGTATAACGGGTCAGCTAAAAATAGCTCAAAGTTATAAAACAAAACATAGCCGACACGGCCACCAATCACCACCCCAAGGAAGCCAGCAAATAATAGGTCTGACACCTGCTCGCGAGTCCAACCGCTATTAGGTTTATCTGCACGGCGATTCGCCAACCATAAGGCAAATGCAAAACCAACTAGATACATCAACCCATACCAACGGATGGAAAGCGGACCAATCGACACCGCGACTGGGTCGATATCTGGAAATTCAAAATATCCCTGAGACATAGGTAAATAAACTCTTAATGGTATTCAAATAATTAGATGAGAGTTCGTTACAGCAACATAGTTCCTGCCACGAAGATTAAAAATAGGGCAAAGATTTTTTTTAGTACCGCGGTCGGCAGCGACGAAGCCAAACGAGCCCCTATTCTTGTCGTTAACATTGAAGTCGAAGCAATAGCAGCCAATGCAGGTAAATAAACATATCCAACACTGTAATCAGGTAAATTTTCTACATTGTAGCCATGAATAATAAAGCCAATCATACCAGATATAGCGATGACACAACCGCAGACGGAGGATGAACCGACCGCTTTGCGCATTTCAACGCCATGACGATTCAAGAATGGTACGGACAATGAACCACCACCAATACCCGCTAGGCTTGAGATGACACCAATCCCCGCTCCATACATCATAGTAACGCCATTTGATGGCATTGTTTTCTGGCTCTCGCGTTTAATAGAAATAAGCATCTGCAACGCTAAAAACAGCACGATAATACCAAACACTTTTGGTAAATAATGCGTTGGAATCCATTCAGCCAAATTAGCGCCGACAAAACCACCGACTACCACACCCGGCATCAGCCATTTGATAACAAACATATCAACGTTATCAAGACGAAGATGATTCCAAGCCGATGAACCTGACGTTACGATAATGCTCGCTAACGAAGTCGCCAAGGCTATGTGCATGCTGATTTCATTTTCAATGCCTGAGATAGGCAGCAAAAACAATAAAGCAGGCACAACAATCAAACCGCCACCAATACCAAGCAAACCGGCCATAACGCCAACAAATGCTCCAAGTGCTAGCAGTAAAAGCAATAACTCAATAGTCACGTCACATCCTATTTTTTGCCCGCACGTATAAAGCCGGAAAAACCTCGTTCTTCAAAGAAAGACGCCATCATAGTATATATGTCGCGACCATATGGCTGCATCAGGGCTTTGTCAGCGATTTGAGTTAATTCGCTGACATCAGTGTTGCGCAGTAAATATTTTACTTTAGCCACATTAGAAGTATTCATACTTAGGCTACGATAACCGAGCCCAACCATCAGTAACGCACCAATAGGGTCACCGGCTAATTCACCACAAATACATACGGGAATTTTAAGCTCTCGACAGGTTTTTAATATATGGCTCAACGCCATAATGACCGCCGGGTGCATTGATTCATACACGTCAGAAACTCGTGCATTATTTCTATCTACGGCTAACAAGTATTGGGTTAAATCATTCGTTCCTACCGACACAAAATCCACTTTGTGAGCAATCAGAGGTAATAGATACACCATCGAGGGCACTTCTATCATAACTCCAATTCGTGGCATCTGAATTCGCTCATCCAACGCAGAAACTTCCTGATAGGCCCGCTCAATAAAAGCAATCGCATCATCAAGTTCTTGAGCACCTGACACCATAGGCAATAATATGCTTAAATTCTGACTTTCAGCACTGGCTTTCATCATTGCCCGAATTTGCATCAAGAAAATATCAGGATGATCCAACGTAAACCGAATACCACGCCAACCAAGGAAAGGATTATCCTCTTCTATCGGTAAATAAGGTAACGCTTTGTCGCCACCAACATCCAGTGTGCGCATGACTACTCGCTTGTCAGGGTAGGTATTTAATACCGCCTGATACTGCTGAGTTTGCTCTTCTTCTGAGGGAAAGCGATGTTGGAGTAGAAACGAAATTTCAGTTCGGTACAGACCTACACCATCTACGCCTTGGTTAACTGCAATATTCGCATCAGCACTCAAACCTGCATTCAGTAAGATTTCAATGCGCTCTCCATCATGGGTAAAAGCGGGTTCTTCGATTCGCTGATTGACCATACTGGCCAATTCTCGCTCCTCATTCGCTAGGCCTCGATACTCTTTTAACAGCTGCTTACTCGGTGATATCAGAATTTTTCCGCTATAACCATCAACAATTCCTTGTTTGCCATTAATCGCTTTTAAATTGAGTGTGACCCCCATTACTGCAGGAATACCAAGAGCGCGAGATAAAATTGCTGCGTGTGAGTTAGCGGCCCCCTCTAAGGAAATAACCGCTAATAACTTATCTTTCGGTACGGATGCCAATAATGTAGCGGTCAATTCTCTAACCACAATAATGACAGGCTTATCGATAGGTTGCTGCTCTCGCTCAGTACTGTGCAAAAAATAGAGCAAGCGTTGGCCCAATTCACGAATGTCTTGAGCTCGCTCTCTTAAATAAACATCCGACATACGAGCAAAGCGGTTAGAGTATGATTCAACGACCTGACGAACTGCCCAGTCTGCTCGATCTCCCTTTTGAACTTGCGCTTTAAGATCTTTGCGCAGCATTGGATCATTAAGTAAGTGAGTAAACAGATCAAAAATAGCGATAGCATCTTTATTGAGATCGCTATCTAACTTTTTGCGCATACGTCGAAAATCACTCAGTGCGTCTTCAATTGCTAAGACTAACCACTCATGCTCTCGCTCGATGTTCAAAGTCGATGCTGGTGAGATATCACTAAGCTGCGGTTGGGTATCGTCCCACCACAATGGGCCAATCGCAACCCCGGTCGATGCTGGAATACCACGAATCGCATGTTGTTTTTTCTCTAATCGCCACAACCCCTGAATTTGAGCGTGTGCGATAATCACTGCTAACTGCGCAGCGAGAGTAACAAGAAAAGACTCTTCCATTTCATCGAATAAGCGACGTTCTTTCTGTTGTACAACCAAGACACCAAGCACTTGCTTTCGATAAATAATGGGGGTGCCTAAAAAGCTGTGGTATACCTTTTCACCCAGTTTGGGAAAATACTTGAAATTTGGGTGTAGAGAGGCTTCAGCAAGGTTCAGTGGTTCTGCTGTTCGCTTAACTAAACCAACTAAACCCTCACTAAAATTAATATGAACTTTTTTACTTTTAAATCTTAATCCTTGCGTTGCCATTAACTCTAGGCGCTGCATTTCTTCATTAGCCAGGTAAACCGTACAACACTCAGTATGCATAGCAAGACAAGTTTGTTTAACTAAAATGTCCAACGCTTGGTGAACGTCTTCCACTTTAGAAACTTGTTCAACTATTTCCCTTAGTTGAGATAGCATTTCTATCCTCTTCGGTGTTTACGCTTGCCTTTCGCTTTGCGTTCTTTAAATGGCATAGCCATTGAAGCAAACTCTTTCATCGCACGACGGTAAACATCTCGCTTGAAAGAGACAACCTGTCTTACCGGGTACCAATAACTCACCCAGCGCCAACCATCAAATTCAGGTGAGTGGCCACGCTGCATATTAATTCTTGATTCATCACTATCAAGACGCAGTAAAAACCACTTTTGTTTTTGGCCAATACAGACGGGTTTCGAGTCCCAACGGACAAGTCGTTTGGGTAGTTTATACCTTAGCCAATGACGACTGGTCGCGATGATCTTAACGTCTTTACTTGTTAGACCAACCTCTTCGTATAACTCTCTAAACATGGCTTGTTCTGGTGTTTCACCTTCATCAATTCCTCCTTGAGGAAATTGCCATGAATGTTGTCCGTATCGCTTTGCCCAAAAGACCTGACCATGGTTGTTACAGATTACAATACCCACATTTAAGCGGTAACCATCGCCATCTATCACTGGCAAACCTCTAATAAAATCTTTAATTACAGTGATTTTTCCACATATCCCCAATTGGAGCAAACTTACTAGTGTGACTAAGCCATAAAATATCAATCAATCTAAAAATATTGGATAACTTTCCACCAACAAACAGGTTATTCACATCAAGATGAGACATAGCCCACATTTATTCACCTTTTCTGTGTATAACTATGTGAAGAAGCTGAAGTGAATTGTGCGTCGCATGAAAATAATCAAAGTTCGATGAAATACAAAAACGACAAATATCACAACAAATCCATTTAAAACAATAGGATAACCAAAGACGCAGCATTTAAAATAAATGTAGAAATTCAAAACAAATGAATAAATCTTAGATCGATTAAAAAACAACCAAAGATAATTTCATCCACAATTTAGCATAAATAAAAAACAGTACCCTTCGTAAATCAAGGATTACAACCGATTAAACCACTGTTTATTCATACATATTTTCATGAGTAAGTAATTTCAGTCTATTGATTGTGGATAACATTGTTCAGCGCATTTATCGTACAAAATAATTATTCTTTCCTTTCGTCATAATTATCTGACATTGAGTTACAATATTGGTCAAAACCCACCATTTATACTCAATATGAAAAACGAGCCACAATCAGAACAAGAACTTCTCACGAGAGCCCGTGAGATTGCCGGCATGACTTTTCAGGAACTTGCTCAAGAAGCCAATATTTCCGTCCCACCGGATCTGCGACGAGATAAAGGCTGGGTAGGCCAATTGTTAGAATGGCATTTAGGGGCGACAGCTGGCAGTAAACCAACTCAAGATTTTGAACAGCTCGGTATTGAACTTAAAACCATCCCAATAGGCTATAATGGCAAACCACTAGAAACCACATTTGTTTGTGTCGCACCATTGATTGGCGTGGCAGGACTAACATGGGAAACCAGTCATGTCCGTAATAAGTTATCACGCGTGCTGTGGATTCCAGTTGAGGGAGAAAGAGAAATACCGCTGGCGCAGCGGCACGTCGGTTCACCTCTGATCTGGTCTCCAACGAAAGACGAAGAAAAGCAACTCAAAACCGATTGGGAAGAGTTAATGGAAATGATTGTCGTCGGACAAGTGGAGCAAATTACAGCACGCCATGGTGAAGTACTTCAGTTAAGGCCCAAGGCTGCAAACAGTCGAGCTCTCACTGAAGCTTATGGCGCCAGTGGTCGACTCATCAAAACTCTTCCTCGTGGGTTTTACTTGCGAACACAATTCACAGCAAAACTACTTGAAGACCATTTTGCTCAGTGACTAATTAGTGATAGTTCAACATCATGATACAACGGGCTATCACCGGAACCACATTCATCATAAGCATTGTGTAAACGTAAATAAGCTCGCTCAACTCCAAGTCTCAGCAGCTCATCTTTAACTTGTTCAATTGAATCAAAATAAATCGACTCATCATTCACTTTAATTGGCTCAAGTTTGTGCTTGAATTCAACCGCAAGCAAGTATTGAGACAAATCAGAACATCCGATAACAAAAACCTTCGGTGGCTTATAACTCTCTTTGTGATACCCATGTATCCATTTATCTAGCTGGCTTTTTTGCATAATTCACCCCCAATCTTTCAAGCTTAGTTAACTCGGTAAATTTTGGCGAATCCTATCGGCTTTCTTCTGTGTATTACTTTCTTCTCACCATAAATATCCCTATATTGGAACCATTGCAGTCATAAGAACAAGGAAGCGCGATGCAATACAATAAGCTCCCCCACTCGACTTTAGAGATCAGTAAAATTGCTTTAGGCACTATGACGTTTGGCGAACAAAATTCAGAACAAGAGGCTTGGGCACAAATAGACTACGCCATTGAACGCGGTGTGAACTTCATTGATACAGCGGAAATGTACCCTGTTCCACCACAAGAAGCGACTCAAGGCCATACAGAGCAATATGTTGGGCAATGGATAAAGCGCTCACACAAAAGAGAGAAGATTGTTCTAGCCACTAAAATAGCGGGGCCTCGCAATGTCCCCTATATTCGTGAAAACATGAGTTTAGACCGTAGAAACCTTCATCTAGCCATTGATAGCAGTTTGCAAAGACTTCAAACCGACTATGTTGATTTATACCAATTGCACTGGCCTCAGAGGCAAACCAATAGCTTTGGTCAACTCAATTACTCTCCTCCATCTCACCAAGAAGAAGTGCTGCTGATAGAAACTTTAGAAGCACTCGCTGAACTCATTAATGCAGGAAAGGTTCGCTACATTGGCGTCTCTAACGAAACACCTTGGGGCGTTATGACCTTACTTCGACTAGCAGAAAAGCACAACTTACCAAGGATCGTTTCGATTCAAAATCCTTATAACTTACTCAATCGTAGCTTTGAAATAGGATTGTCTGAAGTGAGTCATCATGAGGGAGTTCAGTTATTGGCCTATTCGCCACTCGCATTTGGTTGTTTAAGCGGTAAATATCTTAATGGCCAACGTCCTATTGGGGCTCGATGTACTCTGTTTGAACGGTTCGTTCGTTACTTTACACCACAGGGAATAGAAGCGACTCAAGCTTATGTTAATGTGGCGCGCGAGCATGGTATTGATCCTGCGCAAATGGCATTAGCGTTCGTGAACCAACGTCCATTCGTTGCCGCTAATATCATCGGAGCAACAACGATGGATCAATTGAAAATAAATATCGACAGTATTGATGTCAAATTAAGTGATGAACTTCTTGAGGTGATACAAGAGATTGGGACCACTTACTCCAATCCTTGCCCTTAGTTTTATCGGGGGCCAGCCTCTACCAGCCCCCTAAATTACGTCACTATTCGCGATGTTAAAACTCGGCGAAGGTGTCGCATGCGACGTGCAACCTTGACGTTATCTGGCTCAGAATGAGTAACTGAACGGCCATCTGGTTCTAAGCCGATATCTTTTAGTAGGTGCGGGTTTTCCCAAGGAAGATCATAGGCACTTCTACGTATTTTCCGCTTCCATTGACGTTCTTCACGTCGAAGGTCCGCTTTAATAAATAGGGTCGCGATTTGTAGGTAAACAGAATGATTCATGGTTTTCTCCTTTAGTGAGGACTAATGGCGGGAGAAAACAGGTCAATTAAATCAAAAGAAAGCTATCGGCTTAATTGGCTGTCATACTCCGCAGCCAATTAAATATTGATTACGGATTAGTGGCTTGCTCGTTTCCATTTACAATCTGCACTCGTAGGTTTGGCACAGGTGCCATCATTCATTGGAATAATGGTGTAAAGGGACGCGCAAATGGTTGAAATGACATTAAGATGTTTCATTGTGCGCCTCCGAGCTAAGTAATATCCGAAATAAGTTAATACATATGAGCTTGAACTCATGGTTAAATTCTAACCAGTTCGATTTGTTAATCAACCCTTGATTAACACCAATTTATAAAACAATTATTTAACCCAAAAACAACAACAAAGACGCTTTGGTTATAAGATATTCGTCTTCTAATCCTAAATAACTTGAAACATCCTACAGTCATAGAACGGTTCAACTGACCATTCTGAACAAACAAGTATTAGAAAAGTTAAATCCCAGAAAAATAAAAAGCCACGTGCTATGCACATGGCTCAGTTAATATTTTCACATTTTTTAAAACGCGGAGACCACCTAATTAAAAAGAGTCAGCCTTATTACATCGCGTTGTCAGTTATCAAATTATGCTTATTCAGCAATCGATACATTGTTGCTCGAGAAACGCCCAATTCTTTTGCTGCCATTGATACTTGACCGGAGTGGGATTCTAAAACAAGCAATAACGCATCACGTTCACTACGCTCACGAATGCTTTTCAAGCTTCGCTTACCGTCGCTACGTTTTGGCAAATCGAGATGATAATCATCTAACATCACTGTATCTGACATCAAAACAACACGCTTAATTTGATTCATGAGTTCACGAACATTACCCGGCCAATGATAACGAGTCAGTGCTCGTGACGCTTCTTCCGTAAAGCTACGCGCTTGAGCATTGTATTCTTTCGAATACTCCATCAAGAAATGGCGAGCTAGTATTGCAATATCACCTGCTCGCTCTTTCAAGCTAGGTACATTGATACGCAGAACATTAATATAATGATAAAGTTCTTCATTGAAGTCACCATCAATCAATGCTTTTTCAATATCAGCGGAATTAGCCGCTAAAATACGAACGTTAACTTCTTTACGACCATTAACGGTATCAACCATTCCCTCTTGTAAAAAACGCAACAAATTAAGCTGCTGAGATCTTGGTAACGTCAGTATGTCATTAAGTAAAATCGTGCCACCATCGGCTTTTTCCAATATTGATGGAACCGATGGGTCATCACGGTGAATACCAAATAAATCACTTTCAATACGACGCTCAGACATCGCTCGGCAATTGACCGATATAAATTCTTTTTGCGCACGAGAAGAGGTCTTGTGGACAGCTCGGGCAACCGTTTCTTTCCCAGTCCCACTTTCACCATAAATCAGAATACTAACGTCCGTCGGACCAATACGCTTAATCTGATCTCTCAGACGCTTCATCGGGATCGATTCACCAATCAGTCCCATATCATTGTTATTACCGTAATGAGGCCAAACTTTCTTTTCCAACTTGAGCATACCAAGTTGGTGACCAATCGTACTTAATAGCTGTGCATCTGGAATAGGAGCGGTAAAAAAGTCGATACAAAAGTTAACAATGAACTGGCAAATGGTATCCGAGCTCAATTGTGATTCTCTAATAAAAGCTAACCAACGAACTTGCTTGTGATTGCTTACTAAGTTAGCAATACCATTTAGGCTGAATTCATCATGACTCAAATCTACGATCCCGATACACGGCCCTGTTTCAGAAAACAGAGCATTCGCTTTACGTAAATCGGCACATTGAGTACACCGCCAACCAACTTGCTCCAAAACTGAGAGCCAAGGTTCATAGCTGCCGCCAACAACAACTAAAGAACCAGGAACGGAATCCATCCGGAATTGATTACCCATTGAACTTCTTCCTTATATTTATTTCTATCATGTTTTCTGTGCCACTGAGCGCACATGAGGCTGAGGCGTTACACTATAGATTGTTGCGCAATTAATCTGTCTTACATTTGAGATTATGCATAACATTACGCTATTTAAAATGTAACTGTGAAGCTGATTCAGAGACAAAGCCAAACTGCTTTTTTTGCGACTAAACATTCAGAACATTTAAAGTATGGGATCAAAAGAAACAAAAAAACCACCCGAAGGTGGTTTTTGTTATCAATTATTCAAAGTCGAATTACGCTTGTGGACGCATCGCTGGGAATAAGATTACGTCACGGATAGTGTGCGTATTAGTCAATAGCATAACAAGACGGTCGATACCGATACCTTGGCCTGCTGTTGGTGGTAAACCGTGCTCTAGTGCTGTGATGTAGTCAGCATCGTAGAACATTGCTTCATCATCACCAGACTCTTTCGCTTCTACTTGAGATTTAAAGCGAGCATCTTGGTCTTCTGCATCATTTAGCTCAGAGAAACCATTTGCTACTTCACGGCCACCGATGAAGAACTCAAAACGGTCTGTGAAGAACGGGTTATCATCGCTACGACGAGCTAGTGGAGAAATATCAGCAGGGTAACCAGTAATGAACGTTGGTTGCATTAGTTTAGGTTCTGCTGTTTCACCAAAGATTTCTTCAAGTAGTTGACCACATGTCCAGAAAGTTTCAACTTCAACGTGAACTGATTTAGCAATTGAAACCATAAGGTCACGATTTTGAATATCAGCTTCTGTTAGTGCTTGGATTCCAGCGTGATCAGGGTTGTAGTGTTTGATTGCATCAAACATGCTCATGCGAGTGTACTGACCGCCAAACTCAACAGTATCTTCACCGTAAGGCATTGATGTTGAACCTAGAACTTCTAGAGCAATAGAGCTCAATAGTTCTTCAGTTAGGTCCATTAGGTCTTTATAGTCTGCATACGCCATGTAGAATTCCATCATAGTGAATTCTGGGTTATGACGAGGAGATAGACCTTCGTTACGGAAGTTACGGTTGATTTCGAACACGCGATCAAAACCACCAACAACAAGACGTTTCAAGTACAATTCTGGAGCGATACGCAAGTACATTGGCATATCAAGCGCATTATGGTGCGTAATGAATGGACGTGCACTAGCACCACCAGGGATCACGTGCATCATTGGCGTTTCAACTTCCATGAACTGCTTAGAAACCATGAAGTTACGAATAGCAGCCATTACTTTAGAACGTACAACGAATGCATTGCGAGAATCTTCGTTTACGATCAAATCAACATAACGTTGACGGTAACGCATTTCTTGGTCAGTTAAGCCATGGAATTTTTCTGGAAGTGGACGTAGTGCTTTAGTTAGCAACTCAAACTCTTCCATGTTTACGTATAGATCGCCTTTACCTGATTTGTGCAGCGCACCTTTAACACCGATGATGTCACCGATATCAAGACCTTGGTACTTGTCTTTAATTTCGTTTTGAACATCTTTTGCTGCGTATGCTTGGATACGGCCAGATGTTTCTTGAATTACTAAGAATGGACCACGTTTCGCCATGATACGACCAGCGATTGCTACAACGTGGTTAAGTTCTTCCAGTTCTTCCTTGGTCTTTTCACCGAACTCTTTTTGCAGGTCACCAGCTAGGCTGTCACGACGGAAGTCATTTGGGTGGCCATTTGCTTTGCAGCTCTTTCGGATGTGATCCAATTTAGCGCGGCGTTCTGCAATAAGTTTATTTTCTTCTTGGATATTTTCGTTTTGAATAGCATCAGTCATTTTAGATGTACCCTATTTTGTCGGTAAAAAGCTTACAAGCCAGATTTAAGACTAGCTTCAATAAATTTATCTAAATCACCGTCGAGGACGGCTTGTGTATTTCGGTTCTCTACGCCTGTGCGGAGATCTTTAATACGTGAATCATCAAGTACATAAGAACGGATTTGGCTGCCCCAACCGATATCAGACTTCGCATCTTCATTCGCTTGCTTTTCAGCGTTCTGCTTATGCAGCTCAAGCTCAAATAACTTCGCTCGAAGTTGTTTCATCGCTTGATCTTTGTTTTTATGTTGAGATCGATCATTCTGACACTGCACAACCGTATTGGTTGGTACGTGAGTAATACGTACTGCCGACTCAGTGGTGTTTACGTGCTGACCACCTGCACCAGAAGCACGATACACGTCTATGCGCAAATCTGAAGGATTAATATCGATATCTATGTTTTCATCAACCTCAGGATAAATAAATGCAGAGGCAAAAGAAGTATGACGACGACCACTTGAATCAAATGGTGACTTACGAACTAGACGGTGAACGCCCGTTTCTGTACGTAACCAACCATAGGCATATTCACCCGAAATCTTAACGGTTGCACCTTTAAGACCTGCGACTTCACCCTCAGAGACTTCAATCACTTCGGTTTTAAAGCCTTTAGCTTCAGCCCAACGTAAGTACATACGTAGCAAAATGTTGGTCCAGTCTTGTGCTTCTGTACCACCAGAACCGGATTGTAAGTCGATATAGCAATCTGACGAGTCATGATCACCAGCGAACATACGACGGAATTCCAGTAATGCTAGCTTCTCTTCAAGTTCAGCCAGTTCCGGTTCGATTTCATCAAACGTTTCTTGATCTTCTTCTTCAACCGCAAGCTCTAAAAGACCTTCAACGTCTTCGACACCTAGTTCTAGTTGCTTAATAGTTTCCACTACAGCTTCTAGTGACGCACGCTCTTTACCTAACGCTTGAGCGCGTTCAGGTTCATTCCATACATCCGGTTGCTCTAATTCTGCATTAACTTCTTCTAGACGCTCTTGTTTAGCGTCATAGTCAAAGATACCCCCTCAGGATATTTGTGCGTTCAGACACATCCTGTAGACGGTTTTTAATAGGATTGATTTCAAACATGTTTGCTCAACATTTATGAGTAGAATTTAACCGAAGAATTGTACTGAAAAGTGTGACGAAGATACAGGAATTTTTTGCTAGCAACCAAAAACACTGGACATAAAAAAATCCCCTGTCGCGCCTTTTGCCACAGGGGATTTTTTGATTTTATGCTAGCAGTAATTATGCCGCTTCATTCGCCAACGTTTGTGAGGCTGATTTACCAATAAAGAACACAGCGATAATCGCAGTCAATGTTGGTAATACCCAACCCATACCCACTTCAAATAATGGTAGGAAGTTGAAAAATGAAACATCTACGCCTGCAACTTTTGCTGCATCAATAAGAGCAAACAGTAGAGAAACAGATAGCACTAAACGATAAGCAAAACGCGGATTTGGCAAACGCTGACGGATAAATGTCAATGCGACCAAAGCAACGGTTACTGGGTATAGAGCAAACAACACAGGCACTGACAAAGAAATTAATTGTGCCAATCCAATATTTGCTACAACCGCACATGCTACGCCGATAATTAAAACCCACTTTTTGTATGACAATGATGTCAACGAGCTAAAGTAGTCTGAACACGCTGAAATTAGACCAATCGCAGTCGTTAAACACGCCAGTAGAACAATCACCGAAAGCACAAGCTGACCGTATGGACCAAACAATGCTTGAACATAATGGCTTAGAACGACACCGCCATTATCAGCACCAGCAGCAACGACTGAGCTGGTCGCGCCTAAGTAAAATAGAGAAACATAAACAAACGTTAAACCAGCGGCTGCAATACATGCTGCACCGATTAGGTACTTAGCCGTAGCACTTTGTTCTGTAATCCCTTTGCTACGTAGAGCATCAACGATCAGTACACCAAACATCAATGAACCAAACATATCCATTGTGTTGTAGCCCTCAAGGAAACCCTTTTGTAGTGGGTGCGTCAAATACTCACCTTGAGCAGCAATAATATCACCCTGCGGGTCAAGGAATACCGCAGCAGCAAGAACGATTAGACCAATGAATAATAGTGGTGTTAATACCTTACCAATCACATCAATCAATTTACCTTGAGACCATGCAAAGAACATCGCAATAGCAAAGAATAAGATTGAGAATGTGGTGAGATGAAATTGTGTCGCATCAATAAAGAATGGCTTCACTGCCATTTCATACGCTACAAGGCCAGTACGAGGCGCTGCAAATGCTGGACCGATGATGATAAAAATCAACACCGCCATTAACGTTGCCGCTTGCTTTGGAAGATCCTTAGTTAAATGACCCCAAGAACCACCAGCGACAGCAATAGCAATAATGGTAACCAGAGGAAGACCTACCGCTGTCAGTAAAAAGCCACCCATTGCAGGCATAAGGTTATCGCCTGCTAATTGACCAGCTAGTGGAGGAAAGATGATGTTACCAGCACCCAAAAAGAATGCGAAAAGCATAAAGCCCACAGCAATAATATCTGTTAATTTTAACGTCTGCTTCACAGATACACCTCTAATTATGTTTGATTGATGTTGTGTTGCAAAGATAGGCTTAAACACCTTCCCTGCTATATAAATTTGACTAGAATAATGACCAATTACCTAATACTTCGCAATACGAAAGCGAAAAACACCATATAAATTTATCTCGACCATCGAAAACCAGCTTATATCACTACTTATCAGTAAAATATCAGACCATAAAACTAGATATTTAATTTATCAGAAATTATAAAATACAGAAGCTTTATCTATACATTTATTTAACAATAGTAAAATCGACTTTTTTTTAACCTAAAGACAAATGATAATGAAAAACACAACGAGCAAAACTAAGAGCTTTGAGTTCAAACAATTTAAGGTCGATGGTGGCTATTCAGGTATGCCTGTCAGCACAGATGGGGTCCTTTTAGGCGCTTGGTGCGAATTGGATAAAATAAAGACATTATTAGATATCGGAACAGGAACCGGCTTACTTGCTTTAATGGCAGCCCAGCGCAATGCTAATCTTATTGTGAGTGCAATTGACATCAATGCTGAGGCAATTGCTGCAGCACAATACAATTTTGAACAGTCAGCATGGGTAAGAAGGCTGACTCTGTATCACGGAGATGTACTGAGTTATCAATTTACGCAACCATTTGATGCGATTGTTTGTAATCCGCCTTACTTTAATTCAGGTGAACAATCAAAATTCGAACAACGTGCAATAGCAAGACATACTGATACACTAAACCATTTGGACTTACTGGCTCGCTGCTACTCATTATTACAGCCCGATGGCTATGCCTGTTTTGTTTTACCGACAGTGGAAGGAAATCAATTTATTGAGCTCGCAACTGCGACTGGATGGTTCTTACAAAAGCTATGTCACGTAAAGCCCAATCAGGAAAAAGCAGAAAATCGACTGCTCATTCAACTTGGAAAGAGACCAACTAATTTAGAGGAAAATCATTTGAACATTCGAGATAAACAGTCGTATAGCGATGAGTTTATCGCTTTGACCAAAGATTTTTATCTCAAGATGTAGAAATAAGGTGTGATCCTTATCACCGAAAACACTATACTATGACCCCTTATTTTTACGCCCCTTATTAAGCTAACAAGCCAGTGCTTGTGGAGACGTTTACGTGATCAAAAATTTTGCTGATCTAGAGCTAGATTCTAGCCTACTTACTGCGATCGAAGAGATGGGCTACTCTCGCCCAACCCAAATTCAAGCTGAGGCGATCCCACTAGCTCTAGAAGGACGCGATATTTTAGCGTCAGCCCCTACTGGTACGGGTAAAACCGCAGCTTTTGCTTTACCGGCTTGTCAGTACTTACTGGATTTTCCTCGTCGTAGACCTGGTCCGGCGCGTATTCTGATCCTAACACCAACACGTGAGCTTGCGATGCAAATCGCCGATCAAGCTCGTGAACTAGCAAAAAACACCAACCTGAACATTGTAACCATCACTGGTGGCGTTCAGTATCAAGAACATGCAGATATTCTTGCTAAAACACAAGACATCGTGGTGGCAACGCCAGGACGTTTAATGGAGTACATCCGCGCAGAACGTTTTGATTGTCGTGCAATTGAATGGCTTATCCTAGATGAAGCTGACCGCATGCTTGATATGGGCTTTGGTCCAACTGTTGATAAACTATCTAACGAATGTCGTTGGCGTAAACAAACACTATTGTTCTCAGCGACGCTAGAGGGCCGTGGTGTTGACGGTTTTACAGAAGATCTACTTAAGAACCCTGCGAAAATTGAGGCGGATCCATCTCGTCGTGAACGCAAGAAAATCACTCAGTGGTATCACCGTGCTGACAGTGCTGAACACAAATTAGCACTACTAAAAAAAATCATCACAGAACAAGCTGAACGCTCTATCATCTTCTTGAAAACTCGTGAACGTTTAGCTGAATTGCGTACTGAACTTGAACGTGCACAAATTCCATGTTCTTGGATCCAAGGTGAAATGCCACAAGATCGTCGTAACAACGCAATTGCTCGCTTCCGTGATGGTGATGTTAATATTCTACTAGCAACTGATGTTGCAGCGCGCGGTATCGACTTACCTGACGTTAGCCACGTAATCAACTACGACATGCCACGCAGCGCTGATGTTTACCTACACCGCATCGGCCGTACGGCTCGTGCAGGTAAAAAAGGTAATGCGGTTTCTATCGTAGAAGCACATGACCAACAAATGCTGGATCGCGTTGCTCGTTACGTAAAAGAAGATATCAAAGAACGCTTCGTTAAAGAGATGCGTCCTACACACAAAAAACCTGTGTTTAAGAAAAAGAAAAAAGAAGACAAGAACAAAGCTTCAGCAAAAGCGAAAAGCAAAAAGAAAACTGGCAAGAAGAAAAAGTAATCGCTAGTTAGATAAAAATATAAAGGGTTGATGTGAAAACATCAGCCCTTTTTATTTGGAATGTGAGATACGAATTCAGCATGAGATCTGTATGTTTTTAGTCAAACAACTCTCATATCTAGATATAAAAATACCGCCTCAAGGGCGGTATTTTTTATTCATCAATATTCTAAATAGTTGGCGTTGTGGTTAGGCAGCAAACTCTCTCACCAATCCATATTCAAAGTAGTTGGTGTCAGAACAAGGCGACAAATTCATTCATCACCATGAACATCAACAAGTCTAATTAAACATGACAACATTCTAAATAATTGGTGTTGTGGCTAGACAGCAAACTCTCTCACCAATCCATATTCAAAGCAGTTGGTGTCAGAACAAGGCGACAAGTTCATTCATCACCATGAACATCAACAAGTCTAATTAAACATGACAACATTCTAAATAGTTGGCGTTGTGGTTAGGCAGCAAACTCTCTCACCAATCCATATTCAAAGTAGTTGGTGTCAGAACAAGGCGACAAGTTCATTCATTGCCATGAGCATTGTCAACTATGTGATTGGTGTGAATTAACGCAGTCAACGCAGTTATCACACCAAATACGAAGAATATCAGTGTTCGCGAGTCGCGCGGAACACCACATCAGGAAAACGCTCTTGAGCTAAATTCAAGTTCACCATTGTTGGCGCGATGTACGTGAGGTTATCACCACCATCTAATGCTAGGTTTGCTTGGTTCTTACGTTGGAAGTCGTCCATCTTCTTACCATCAGTACAGTCGACCCAACGTGCTGTTGCTACGTTTACGCCTTCGTAGATCGCTTCTACGTTGTATTCTGATTTCAAGCGAGCTACTACTACGTCAAACTGAAGCACACCAACTGCGCCAACAATTAGATCGTTGTTTTGCAATGGGCGGAATACTTGCACTGCACCTTCTTCTGAAAGCTGAACTAAGCCTTTTAGTAGCTGTTTCTGCTTTAGAGGATCGCGTAGACGAATACGACGGAACAATTCTGGAGCGAAGTTTGGTATACCAGAGAACTTCAATGATTCACCTTGTGTGAACGTATCACCAATTTGAATTGTACCGTGGTTGTGTAGACCGATGATGTCACCTGCGTATGCATTCTCAGCACGAGAACGGTCACCGGCCATGAAAGTTACAGCGTCAGAGATACTAACTTGCTTACCTAGACGCACATGGTTCATTTTCATACCTTGGGTATAAGTACCCGATACGATACGCATGAACGCGATACGGTCGCGGTGCTTTGGATCCATGTTTGCTTGGATTTTGAAAACGAAACCTGAGAATTTTTCTTCTGTCGCTTCAACTTCACGCTCAACTGCTTGACGAGTTTTTGGCATTGGAGCCCACTCAGTCAAACCATCTAGCATGTGGTCAACACCAAAGTTACCTAGTGCAGTACCGAAGTAAACTGGTGTTAATTCACCAACAAGGAAAGATTCTAGATCAAATTCAGGACAAGCGCCCATTACAAGCTCAAGCTCTTCACGCACGCTTGCGGCCAGATCTGCACCCACTTTCTCATCCAACTCTGGGTTGTCTAAGCCTTTGATGATGCGAACTTCTTGAATCTCATGACCATGACCTGATTCATAAAGAATCGTTTCATCACGGTGAATGTGATAAACACCTTTAAACTCTTTACCACAGCCGATTGGCCATGTAATTGGTGCACACATCATACCCAGTTCGTTTTCGACTTCGTCAAGAACTTCCATCGGGTCACGAACATCACGGTCAAGTTTGTTCATAAACGTAACGATTGGCGTATCACGCAGACGAGTAACTTCCATCAGTTTACGTGTACGGTCTTCGACACCTTTTGCCGCATCGATCACCATCAGACATGAGTCAACCGCGGTTAGAGTACGATAAGTATCTTCCGAGAAGTCTTCGTGTCCTGGAGTATCAAGTAGGTTTACAAGACAACCATTGTACGGGAACTGCATTACCGAGGTCGTTACCGAAATGCCACGTTCTTTTTCCATTTCCATCCAGTCTGATTTTGCATGCTGGTTAGAACCACGGCCTTTTACTGTACCCGCTTTTTGGATCGCGTTTCCGAATAACAGAACTTTTTCTGTAATGGTGGTTTTACCCGCATCTGGGTGCGAGATAATAGCGAAAGTTCTACGTTTAGAAACTTCGCCAATAAATGGTGTATTTGACATGAACTGGTCTTCTTTGATGGCAGATGGCCTTAATTAAGAAGGCAATCTTTTTTCGATTCAATTTTGTGCGGTATTTTCGCTTATTATTGACCAATGGGCAACTTTCAAGACAAGATGGGCTGATGAAAGTCACCTTAGTGAGCTTAAGATGTCCACTCTTCTACACCGTTAAGCCCCCAGGCTCTCTCTGCACAAGAAATCTGATCTCGTCCGTTATGTTTAGCGCAATACAATGCGTTGTCAGCTCGCTTCATCCATAATTCAGGTTTGTCGCTTGCCTGGCATTCCGCGACACCAATACTTAGAGTCACTTTGGCATTAGGTGGGCAATTAAGCATCTGGGCTTTACGTGTTATATGATTAAGAATTCGATACGCTGAAGTCGCATCTGTTCCCTCAAAGAGAATCAAAAACTCATCTCCTCCGAGGCGAAACAATCGGTCTAGTTTTCGGGTATTACGTTCAATCAATGCGACCAGCTGATTAATGACTTCATCGCCGATGTCATGTCCGTACAAATCATTAACTTGTTTAAAATGGTCAATATCAATAATCGCAATCGTTGAGCTTACACCCTGATTATCAATTGCACGCTCGAGCAAGATATCGAGCTGACTTCGATTTAACGCTCCCGTCATGGCATCTCTAATGGATAATTCACGTAATCGCTCTTGAAGTTGAGCTATTTTATAAACCGCAAGGTGTGCAATCGCAGTACAAAATATCATAGCCAAGATAAAACGCATTGCCACATCCCAATCCATATGTAATAGGGAAATGGATGCACAACTCATCACAATTGTACCATTGGCCAAAATGGCATCTTTAAACGGAATGATAAGCGCAAGAGCGATAACGATAGGAAAGACCCAAAAAGTACTCATTATCCCTAAGCCCCACACATTGAGAGTCAAAGAGATCACTAACAGCATTAATGGGATTCGGTAACCAATAAGGCTGCGTCTTAAGTAAAATAGCCCGCTTAACTCAGTAATAAAACTCAATTCAAAAATGAGTAATGATGCACCAAGTAATGGTTCACCAATAACGAAGTTCTTGATACCGAAGGGAACAAACGTCACTAAAGTTATCGCCATCATCAGCTTTAATAAACTGTCGCGACTTTGTTCATCAAATAATTGAGCTATGGATGAATCAAAGTTATGACGATAATCGCTCATCACGCCTCCACTTAGTGGTCGCAGTATGGTTCTTTTTAGATTAAATATGAAAGACTGCTAACCACATGTCTTATGTATTATAGATAGCTTTATCAGTATTGCGAATGAATCCTCCAAATGAACGATTCAACCATAGGTAATTTTTAGCGTTGTGAGACAAGGATCGCCTGAAATAAAAAACCTCTCAAAATGAGAGGCTTACTAGTACAGATATATGCGGCATTAATGAAAGATATTAACCAAAAAAGAAGTAACTCATGATAATGGCATCTTCACGCCCTTGAGCAGAGGGGTAATAATTAATACGACGATCAACTTCGTTAAAACCAGAATTTAGATAAAGTTGATGAGCTACTGTATTGCTTGCTCGAACCTCTAACCACGCACTTTCAGCACTGGCTTGTTCGCATAAAGTAACAAACTCCTCTAACAGAAACTTACCATAACCTTTACCTTGCTGGCCTGGATCAATGGCAATATTCAGTAGTGTCACTTCACCTACAATATTCTGCGCATAAAAGTATCCAACCACATGATTATCGATGATTAATACGTAATGCATCGCACCTCGGCTTTTAACATTGCGAATCATCGTTTCCGACCAAGGGTGGGTATGCGCTAGTTGTTCAATGCGCCAAACTGAGTCTAAATGCTCAGTGGATAAAGCTGTAATTTGTTGAGTCATAATTTATCAATAAGAACAAATCTGTTGCCACAATGCACGGCGATAATCATTATTACCGCCAATCTCAATCAACGCTGGTGAAGTTAATTTCTTTTTAACACTCACCATTTGCTCTACGCAACCCGCAAACCAAATCCACTCTAATTGGTGTTCACCAAGAAGTGGTAATTGCTCAGGTGTAATATGTAAAGCTTGATCAAGTGTTAATTGAATGCTTTTTAAAACACGCTCTAACAAGATTGCGCTCTCTCCCATTGGGATATCGTCGGCAATAAGTAGGAGTTTACACTGAGTGGGTAACGTCAATGTGGTCTGTTCAATACCCGTTAGTCGTTCTGGATGAAGTAACTGGTAGCATTGAATTCCCATCTCTTGAAGGTAGCTAATTTGATTGTGTGGCATAAAATAAACGCTAGAAAAAGAACACTGCCATTCTAGCATAGGATAATGAAATGAGAAAAAGGGGAGAGCTTTTCTCACCTTTTTCTCATTCAATTGGCTGGTCCTGAAGAGGTTTAATCAAGACTCTTATAGTTCAAGAAATTCGGCGCAGTACTCTATCGTTCCCTCTCTTTCAGAGAACTCACCATCTACTAAGGCCTTAACTTGGAATGCACCTTCTGGCACTTCCCATTGGCAACGCATTTGATGTTGTTCAGCAGCCACAAAACCTAAACGACCATAATAATTAGGATCTCCTAGCACAACACATGCTGGGTAACCAAACATTGCAAGGGACTCAAAACCTTCTTTTACCAGATCAGAGCCAATTCCCTGATTGCGGTATTCTTCTTTGACCACCAGTGGTGCAAGCCCCTGCCAATTATAATCCTGGCCATCTAACGTTACAGGGCTAAACATAACGTGAGCAATCACTTCTCCCTCGTCAGTACAAGCGACTAACGATAGCGTTAAATGTCCATTTTCCCTTAATTTCATTACCAAGTTAGCTTCCGCTTCCGTTGGAAATGTATTTTTCAATAATCTATCTATCGCTAACAGATCAGCGGGGGCTTCAGTTCGAATAAGCATGGGCTACCTCATTTTGCACTGGCGAAGATTGTACGCCTTTGTGCACAAAATCAGCTAGATGATTAAGCAACATTTGCAACGGCTTTGGCAAAAGATCCAAATCAACACTATCCATTAAGTTTTTAATTTCCAAACCTAATTCAGTATCCCCTTCAATGGAAAGTCGGCGTTGGAAGAACAACGTATCTGGATCTTCTTTACGTCCAGCAATCAGCACTAAGTCGTTCAAGTTGCCGCTAAAAGAGACATCTTCTTGCATTGGCATATCTGCGACAACTAATTTGTCGTCTTCGTAACTGATATACCAACACAACTGCATATCACTTATTTCAACTTTCAACCATTTCCCGTCAAGGAACTCAAAATCACCATCTTCTAGTGCTTCTTGAAAGACCATTTTCAGCCCATCAAGCAAGGCTTTTTTTTGTACAGAACGAGGCAATAAGTGGACTGGAGATCGCAAAATTGATGCCGCATTTTGAACTAATTGAGTGCGAATCTTGTTTATCACGCGTGTTATCCGTTACTTTGTTAAATCAATGGTTCATCATAAGGGATGAATATTCTACGATTACTGTTATGTATCAAAAAACTTCGTAAAGCCTCGACTCTTTTATCTCATAACAATCACGGCTATAGTAGTCACCTAACAGCGACGACTATGTAGACGGACTCTACAGCTCTTTGGAGACTTGGAAAACTGATGCCATCGCAACAACTACAGCACTGGTTTACAAAGATTACGGCTCATGGCCCATTCTTTTCAGCAATTTTGGATAACCAACACAAATATGTGATGGTCAATCAACGTTATTGTGAAATTGCCGGATTAAGTGAATCAGAATTGATAGGCATGAGCGATAGCCAGATCCTTGGACAGCAGTTTTATCATCATTTAAAGCCTTACTATGAGCGAGCTCTGCTTGGTGAAACGATTGAAGCAGAGATCATACTAAGTGAAATTAACCTCGAAACCAGTCTGCATATTAGCTTGAGCCCTCTTGAGGCAGAAGACAGCATTAAACATGTCGTCTTTCATGCTATTGATACGTCAGAAAAACATATTCTTATCCGGTCACTTGAAGAGTCCGAGGGGAAGTTTTCAACTCTGACATCATTACTTCCTGATGGGTTACTGCTTGTTGAAGATGACTGCATCATCTCTGCGAACCAATCTGCAGTGCGTCTACTTGGTTTTGAGTCCAACACAGACTTACTTGGTGAAGAGCTTTCTCGTTTGTTTGTGGATGAGAAAACAAAGACAGTATTCAATAACAAACTTGGACCAATTTTAACCGAATCTCCTATTGTTTGTTTAACAGGCCCTCGTTGTGGGTTTGAGCGTAGAGTTCAACTCCAAGCTGATAACACCTTACTACTTGGGCAGAACTCGCAACTCATCTTAATTCTCAACGCAGAAGACACACCGAAAAATCTATCCAACAAAACTCACGAAGACTCTCACATTGATTCGTTAACCGGTTTGTATAATCGCTTCGGATTTACTAAACGACTTGAACAACTCATTCACAATGAAACACCTCTGATTCTTCTTTATTTAGATATCGACAACTTTAAAAACATTAATGACTCACTTGGCCACCATATCGGTGACAAAGTCATCAAAGAAGTAGCATCTCGCCTTAAGCGCCTTTTACCACAACAAGCGGTTTTAGGGCATTTAGGAGGAGATGAATTTGGTGTTATTCTGCCTGAGCCAGAAAACAACCGAATGGCTGAAGTCTTATCTGAGCGAATTATTGGTTTAATAAACCAACCTTTTGATTTACATCATTTCAGCAAGCGCTTGGCTTGTTCTATTGGTAGTGTTATCTACCCTGGAGATGGTAACGACGCACGTATTTTATTGCAAAATGCAGATACAGCGATGTATGAAGCGAAAGACCGTGGCCGTAATCGCCTAATCAAATTCAATGATCAAATGAACAAAGAAGCGCGTATGCGCTTATGGTTGGAAATTGAGTTACAAAAAGCACTACAACAAAATGGTTTAGAAGTTTGGTATCAACCTAAAGTTAACGCACGTGATTTCAGCATTAATGGTGCAGAAGCTCTTATTCGCTGGAAGCATCCTGTTGAGGGTTACATAAGCCCAGGAGCTTTCATTCCTGTCGCTGAACGCGCTGGCTTAATTGAACATTTAGGTCGTGTCGTCATGCGCGAAGTTTTTTCGACAGTAAAGCGTTGGAAACTTCAGGGGATCTTACCGGGTCGTGTCGCTATTAACTTATCTCCAGAACAGTTTGGTAATCCAAAACTGATTGATTACATGGAAAAGCTGTTGCGTACCACTGAGCTTGACCCTAATTGCATTACTTTCGAACTGACTGAAAGTGCAGTAATGAGCGACAGTGAACACACTTTACAAATGCTTAATGCGATTAAAAAACTCGGGTTTTCACTATCGATTGATGACTTTGGTACTGGCTATTCTTCACTCTCTTATTTGGCAAGATTTCCATTAGATGAGCTCAAAATTGACCGTGCCTTTATTAATGAAATTGATATTCTGCCAAAGCAAATAACGGTTATCGAGAACATTATCAACCTAGGTAAATCTCTGAACTTATCTGTAGTTGCTGAGGGGGTAGAAACTCAACGTCAAGCAACCCTGTTATCAAATCTCAACTGTAACTCTATCCAAGGTTTCCATTTTTATCGCCCGCAACCGAAACAAGAAGTCGAAGAGCTATTTGTTCAAAATCGTCGCCATAAAAACTAAAATCAAGCTGATGTTATGATTTCACTCGCGTAAACCACTACTCCTGAATGGGTAAATCACGATTAACTCACTCAAACCTGCCTTACATCAAATTCCCCGTTCACATCTCTTCATAAAATACAGGACAACTTTGAAACAATTGCTTTAAGTGTCCTATGGAACTTTTGTGTCCAGCAGGTAATTTACCTGCTCTAAAAACAGCGATCGATTGTGGCGCTGATGCCGTTTATATTGGTTTTAAAGATGATACCAATGCTCGCCACTTTGCTGGTCTAAACTTCAACGGTAAAAAACTCGACAAGGCCGTACAATACGTCCACGACCATAAAAAAAAGATTCACGTTGCGTTGAATACTTTTGCTCATCCTGATGGATTTGAGCGTTGGACTAATGCTGTCGATTGCGCTGCTGATGTTGGCGTTGACGCGCTGATTGTCGCAGACATTGCTGTTCTTGATTATGCCGCGCGCAAATATCCAAATATGGAATTGCACTTATCGGTACAAGCTTCTGCAACCAATGTGGCAGCGGTAGAGTTTTACAAAAGTAACTTCAATATCAAACGTGTCGTTCTTCCTCGCGTGTTATCCATTCATCAAGTTAAACAACTTTCTCGTAATATGGTTGATGATGTTGAGTTGGAAGTTTTTGCGTTTGGTAGTTTATGTATCATGTCAGAGGGGCGTTGTTACCTTTCTTCCTACATGACTGGCGAATCTCCAAATACTGTGGGTGCTTGCTCTCCTGCAAAATATGTTCGCTGGCAAGAAACACCACAAGGGCTAGAGTCTCGCCTAAATGATATTCTAATTGATCGTTATAGTGCTGGAGAAAACGCAGGATATCCTACACTTTGTAAAGGTCGCTTTATTGCGGATATCGAAGGGGAGCCAAAACGCTATCATGCGTTAGAAGAGCCAACGAGCCTAAATACCCTTTCAATGCTTCCTGAACTCTTTGCTGCCAATGTAGCTTCGGTAAAAATCGAAGGTCGTCAACGTAGCCCAGCTTATGTCGAGCAAGTGACTCGGACTTGGCGCGCTGCGATTGACCGCTACCAAGCGAACCCTGAAGCATATCGTGTTGAAGCTGCCTGGGATGCCACTTTGGCGAACGTCTCAGAGGGTACTCAAACAACATTAGGTGCGTATCATCGCAAATGGCAATAGAGGTTCGAATGGACAATAAAATCAAATATGCATTAGGACCATTACTTTACTTTTGGCCTAAGCAAGACCTAGAAGCTTTTTACAAACAAGCTCAACAAAGCTCTGCGGACATTATCTACCTTGGCGAGTCGGTGTGCTCAAAACGCCGGGAAATGAAAACTCAGCATTGGCTAGATATCGCGAAAGAGCTTTCTTCAACTGGCAAACAAGTGGTGCTATCGACCATGGCGTTATTAGAGGCGCCAAGTGAAGTCACCATTTTGAAAAAGTACATCGACAATGGTGACTTTGCCATTGAAGCTAATGATGTATCAGCAATTCAACTGGCTGCAGAGCGAAAAGTACCATTTGTTGTTGGCCCAGCAGTCAATACCTACAACGCGCATACGCTAAACCTATTTCTAAAACAAGGGATGACTCGTTGGTGTATGCCTGTTGAGCTATCACGTGAATGGCTTAGCAATGTACTGACTCAGTGTGAAGAAGTGGGTATCCGGGGTCAATTCGAAGTAGAAGTGTTCAGTCATGGGTACTTACCTCTTGCTTACTCCGCTCGCTGTTTTACAGCCCGCGCTGAAAACAAAGCAAAAGATGATTGCGAGACTTGTTGTATTAAGTATCCGACAGGTATTCAAGTTCGTAGCCAAGAAGGACAAGAAGTCTTTAACCTTAACGGTATTCAGACACAGTCTGGTTACTGCTACAACTTAATCAATGACTTACCTAGCATGAATGGACTTGTAGATGTTGTTCGACTCAGTCCACTTGGCCTAGACACTTTCTCTGAGCTTGATAAGTTCCGCGCTAATGAATCTGGTAATAATCCAGAAAAAATCGCGGATCGCCAATGCAATGGCTATTGGCATCAACTTGCTGGATTAGCCGTTAAGCAAGACTAGCGACTATCAAAATAGAAAAAGCGAGGGTTTCCCTCGCTTTTTTATTCTTTATGTTAATGAACCGGTTATATCAATGAACTGATACCGGTTGATCTGGTGCCAAAATAATTTTCTTGGTATCGCGCCAAAGCATCCACATAACCACGACACTCAGTGCGATATTAGACAACGGATAAGCAATCCAGATTCCAGGAACGCCCATCAATTTTGGCATAATTAACAAAAACGGTAGCTGAATCAGCATATTTCCGATCGTCACAAACATAGCCTTGCTGCCTTTATTGACCGATTGATAATATGCCCCAGCAACAACTAAGAAACCATCAAGGAACATCGCGAACATATGTAAGCGGACACCAATGATGGCATTCTCAATCAACTGTTCATCACTAGAGTTGAATACCGATACAAATTCTCGAGGGAATAGATTCAGTAATACGACAAAAGCAATACCACCAAGCACTGCACTACCCATCGCGACTTTAAGTAACTTTCGGATATTATCCGTATTGCGAGCGCCATGGTTATAGCTCACCAAAGGCTGCATACCATTCGCAATCCCCTCAACCACTAAATAGTAGACCGTTACGATATAACCTAAAATTGCGTACGCACCAATTAGCAATGCATCACCATAGTCTGCAAACAAGTTGTTATGTAGCGCGACCATCATCGAACCATACGCATACATAAAGAAACTAGAAGCACCGATTACAACAATCTGAGGTACTACTGCAAACTGTATACGCATATCAGAGAAAGTTAATCGCATACTGGCTTTAGAAGAAAAGAAGTATCCAACACCCAGTAAAGTCACGACAAACTGAGCAATTGCAGTAGCAATAGCTGCGCCTCTCAACTCCCAACCCAACCAAGCAATAAAAATATAGTCCAGTACGATATTAATAATCGCACCGATGATCATAAGGATCGTTGCTAAGTTTGGACTACCATCATTACGCAATAAAAACGGAACTGCGATTGAACCTAACGAAAAGACACACGCATAAATTAAGATATGGAGGTACTGGGTCCCTAATTCATAAATACGCCCCGTCGCACCTTGCCACAATAAAAAGCTATCGGAGAACAAGAACAGAATGGTAGCCACAATCGGGGCAAGGACCGCGAGCAAAACCAAACCTGTCGCAAGAATACTTTTTGCTTCAGACTCTTTTTGCTCACCTTGCTTAATGGAAGCAAGCGCTCCGGTTCCGACACCAACTAACATACCAATACCGAGAATCGAGCCGATCACTGGCCACGACACATTGATACCTGCTAATCCCTCAGCTCCTACGTAGCGGCCGATAAAAATACCATCGACCACTTGATATAAACCATTGACGAGCATCGCCGCTACGGTTGGAATTGCGTATTTCCAAAACTGTTTATAAATGGATGTTTGCATGACTCTTACCAAAGTTAGCAAGGCTAACTAAATAATTAAATTTTTTAATCGTGAAGGGCTTTTTCTAGTAATAACACTAACTGCTTTGCTTCTTCTTCATTCAATCGACTTGTCATCTGAGCCGCCATATCCTTATATACGACTGTTTCTAATGACATATTTTTCATTGCACTCTCACTCAAAACAACACGCTTTGAACGAGCATCATCCTCACAAGCAATACGATTAACTAAACCTTTTTTCTCAAGTCTAACCACCATATTTGAAGCCGATGGTTTCGTTACGCGTAACTCTTCCGCTAGATCGGTAATTCGAATACCGCCCTCGCTATCTTGGATTACTTTCAGATAATCGTATTCATTAAAACTGAGTAAACACAATGGATCCTCTTTCCCATGAACACGCCATGCTTTATAAGAAAACCGCTCTAAATTACTCAAACTTTTGGCTAGCATTGCTTTTCCGCAAAAATAGTTAGTCAAGCTAACTATTTTACGGAAAGTACATTGAGATGCAATAAAAAAACCGCTGTGAAAAACAGCGGTTTTTATTCATTTGAAAGCCTCAACACTATTGTATTTTTGCCTGAGCGATACGCTCTGCTTGTACTTGCTCAAAAATGCGTCCTAATTCAAGGAAAGCATAGCGATGTTCTACATACTCATAGACGTTAAACGAAATGGCTAATTTGTACATAGCGATTGCACTAGAAAACTCACCAGCTCGTTGATAACGCTTACCTAGATAAAAATACGTTTCCGTTAATCTTTGCGCCAATAACGTATTATCACCACGAGACTCAGTGAGAATAAAGCGGAACGCTTCTTCTTCAGATATTTGTCCTAAGCTTATTCCAACTAACATCCAACCCCACTGCGTATCACGCGCTTGGTATTGTTGTGTTAACGTCTTAGTCGCTTGCTCTGGTTCCTTTTCGTATTGAATGATATAAGTCCATAACGCTCGAAAAGGATCGCTTGGGGAATCAGAGTAATGCGTGTTGATCTCTTCCAACGCTAAATCAATTCGATCGCCATAGTATAAAGCTATCGCTCGATTTCTCGCGGCATAGGAGTTCTCTGGATCAAGCTCTAGCGTAGAATCAAATGCTTCATAAGCTAAGTCATACTCTCCAACCTCGGTGTAATACACACCCAGTAGATTAAATAATTCTGGTTGTGCGGGGTCGAAAGAGAGTGATTGATTATAGTCGAGTCTTGCTAGGCTTCTCATGCCTAAGCTATCGTAATAATTGCCTCGTTCGAACAACATTTTTGCTCGTACTTCATCGGACAAATTAGGACGAAGCAAAAGTTGACTCAAGCGTGCAATTTGCACTTCTTGCTGTGGATTGGCTTGTAATGGCACAGCCATCGGGGGATATAACCATCGACCATCTTGATTAAAAGTTGAAGCACACCCAGAGGTAAGCAAAATAGTGAGGCCTAATGTCGCGGTTTGAAACCATTTCACAAATAATTACTCCTGTTAACAAACTAGAGTCTAGTCGGTTTTGTCCGCAGTCGTACCACTTTGCACAAACAATCCTGTAAATTTGTTCTTGCCGTTGTCTATAAGCGGAAAATGAATTTCATGATGCAATAAAATCACTAAATAACATTTTCAAAATGGTATAAAAAAGGGAGCTTAATGCTCCCTTTATATCATGCTTTGCCTAGATTAGGCGAATAAAGCCAGTAATACAAATTACTCAGCGTCAGCCGCTGGTTTTGCTTCAGCTTCAGCTTCCGCTGGTTGCTCTACTGCTTCTTTCATGCTTAGACGTACACGGCCTTGACGGTCGATTTCAAGAACTTTAACTTGAACTTCTTGACCTTCAGTCAGGTAGTCAGACACTTTCTCAACACGCTTGTCAGCGATTTGAGAGATGTGAACTAGACCATCTTTACCAGGAAGAATTGTTACGAACGCACCGAAATCAGCTAGACGTGCAACTTTACCAGTGTAGATACGACCTACTTCAACTTCAGCAGTGATCTCTTCGATACGACGAATAGCTTCTTTCGCTGCAGCGCCTTCAGTTGCTGCAATCTTGATTGTGCCGTCATCTTCGATTTCGATTGTAGTACCCGTCTCTTCAGTTAGAGCACGAATAACTGCGCCGCCTTTACCGATAACATCTTTGATCTTCTCAGAGCTGATCTTCATCATGTAAATACGTGGAGCGAATTCAGAAATTTCTTCACGAGCACCAGAGATAGCTTCATCCATTACAGAAAGGATGTGCTTACGTGCACCTTGCGCTTGGTTAAGAGCAATTTGCATGATTTCTTTAGTGATACCTTCGATTTTGATGTCCATTTGAAGTGCAGTGATACCAGCATTAGTACCCGCTACTTTAAAGTCCATGTCACCTAGGTGGTCTTCGTCGCCAAGGATGTCAGAAAGAACAACGAAATCGTCGCCTTCTTTAACAAGACCCATTGCGATACCCGCAACAGATGCTTTGATTGGTACACCAGCATCCATAAGTGCTAGAGAAGTACCACATACAGAAGCCATTGAAGATGAACCGTTAGATTCAGTGATTTCTGATACTACGCGTACAGTGTATGGGAACTCTTCAACAGATGGCATTACAGCAGCAATACCACGCTTAGCCAGTTTACCATGGCCGATTTCACGACGCTTAGGTGAACCTACAAAACCAGTTTCACCAACACAGTATGGAGGGAAGTTGTAGTGTAGTAGGAAGTGATCTTTACGCTCACCAGTTAGCTCATCGATGATTTGAGCATCACGTTGAGTACCTAGAGTTGCTGTTACGATTGCTTGCGTTTCACCACGAGTGAACAATGCAGAACCGTGTGTACGAGGAAGAACACCAGTACGTACGTCTAGTGCACGAACCATGTCTTTTTCACGGCCATCGATACGTGGGTGACCAGCGATAATACGGCTACGTACTACTTTCTTCTCTAGAGAACCAAGCATGCCACGGATTTCGCGTTCTGCTAGGTTTTCATCTTGTGCTAGTAGTGCAGCAACAACGTCGTTCTTGATTGCGCCAACTTGCTCGTAACGAGCCATTTTCTCAGTGATTTGGTATGCATCAGCAAGACGAGTTTCAGCTAGGTCAGCAACTAGAGCTTTAAGCTCAGCGTTTACTACTGGAGCTTCCCAGTTCCAAGCTGGAGTTGCAACTTCAGCTGCAAACTCGTTAATTGCTTTGATAACAACTTGCTGTTGTTCGTGACCAAATACTACTGCAGAAAGCATTTCTTCTTCAGTTAGGTTATCTGCTTCAGATTCAACCATTAGTACTGCGTTTTCAGTACCAGAAACCACTAGGTCTAGTTTAGACGTAGCTAGTTCAGTCATGCTTGGGTTAAGTACTAGTTGACCATCGATATGACCAACACGCGCAGCACCGATAGGACCATTGAATGGTAGACCAGAGATAGCAAGTGCCGCAGAAGTACCAATCATTGTTACCATGTCTGGTTGAACGTTAGGGTTCACAGACATAACTGTAGCGATGATTTGCACTTCGTTTTTGAATGCAGATGGGAATAGTGGGCGAATCGGACGGTCGATTAGACGAGCAGTCAGAGTTTCACCTTCAGAAGGACGACCTTCACGCTTGAAGAAACCACCAGGGATTTTACCTGCAGCGTAAGTACGCTCTTGGTAGTTCACTGTTAATGGGAAGAAGTCTTGACCTTCAACTGCTTCTTTCTTACCTACTACAGATACGAATACAGCAGTATCGTCCATAGTAACCATTACAGCAGCAGTAGCTTGACGTGCGATTACGCCGGTTTCTAGAGTAACGGTGTGGTTACCGTACTGAAACGTTTTAACAACTGGTTTTTCGAACATTATTATTCCTTGTACTAGGTAGTAATACCCAGACTAAGTTAAGTAAAAATCCAAAACATTACGAATCGCGACTAGTGAAAAGACACTGTTTAAACGTGCAGTGACCTTTGAATAGTCGCGACCTGTTGGCCGACATCGGTGACTGTAATGAGATGAATCATCATGATTTTATTTGGCGTCAACAAGAACAACTGTTTTAGCCGGACAGTAGTATAAACTACTTAGAGGGAATTGGGGGATTTTCACCAATAAAAAAAGGGGCATAAGCCCCTTTTTTACAAACTGTTCTATGCAATCACTAATTAGCGACGTAGGCCTAGACGTTTGATTAGGTCTTGGTAACGAGCAAGGTTTTTACCTTTCAAGTAATCAAGAAGCTTACGACGGCTAGAAACCATACGTAGAAGACCACGACGGCTGTGGTGATCGCCTTTGTGAGCTTTGAAGTGACCTTGAAGGTGGTTGATAGAAGCAGTAAGTAGTGCTACTTGTACTTCTGGTGAACCAGTATCGTTTTCACATTGCGCGTATTCTGCAACGATTGCTGCTTTAGTTTCTGCATTCAGAGACATAATGCTCTCCTAATAAGAGTAGGTTTATAATTTGTAGCAGCCAATCTCTGATTCAGCCGCTACGCGAAGCGCGGATTATAGGTGAATCCCCCATCAACCGCAATAGCAATTTATTCAGGTCATTGCCGGTTTTTAACCCAGTAGGACAGAATCGAAACTCGATAATGAGTTCAGACAAGCAAAGCTTCATGGTAAACTTCGGCCACTTTGTTTATTACCTAGGTTTAGCCCATTATGAAAATCGGCATTATCGGCGCGATGGAACAAGAAGTTTCCATCCTAAAAGACTCAATCGACAACTGCCAAGAAGTGAAAAAAGCGGGTTGTACTTTCTTTTCAGGCCAAATGAATGGCGTAGATGTTGTACTGCTTCAATCAGGCATCGGTAAAGTAGCGGCTGCAATTGGCACCACCATTTTGCTTGATGAATTCCAACCTGATGTTGTGATCAATACCGGCTCTGCAGGTGGTTTCGATTCAAGCTTAAATCTAGGCGACGTGGTGATTTCAACTGAAGTTCGTCACCACGATGCTGATGTAACGGCATTTGGGTATGAAATGGGCCAAATGGCTCAACAACCAGCAGCTTTCATGGCTGATACAAAACTGATGGATATCGCAGAGCAAGCTCTTGCGACTATGGAAGACAAGCATGCTGTACGCGGTCTAATTTGTACTGGCGATGCTTTTGTTTGTACTGCTGAGCGCCAAGCGTTTATCCGCCAATACTTCCCATCTGTAATCGCAGTTGAGATGGAAGCATCAGCAATCGCTCAAACTTGTCACCAATTTAAAGTACCATTCGTTGTCGTTCGTGCTATCTCTGATGTAGCGGACAAAGAAGCAACAATGAGCTTTGATGAATTCTTGCCACTTGCTGCGCAAAGTTCTTCTGAAATGGTGATCAAAATGGTTGAACTGCTGAAATAAGCCACAAAAATCATGGAAGATTTATTCAATCATTTTTATTCTAATGGTGCACTCCTCGTATTATGGGGTGCACTCATTTTTCATCTCATTCTTCCTTTCCCACGCGAGGCTCACCCGGCCGTTCTATGGCATAAATTTGCAGAACAACTCGCAGAAAAAGTAAATACCAATCAACCTTATTCACAACGTTTACTCTCAGGAACACTCGCTTGGCTTCTTATGATGGTGCCGCTGTTTATTGTCCTGATAGCCTTAAAGCCTTTGGTTTGGCAACCACAACTCTTTGAATTAGCGTTACTACTATTAGCAATTGATTGGCGTAATACCGATAAGTTTGTGGCGCCTTTTATTGCCGCTCTTGCTCGTGAAGACAAAGAACACGCAAAAATGCTACTCAAACCCATTGTCAATCGTTCTACGCCACAACTCTCATTATTAGGCCTTGGAAAAGCAGGAACCGAAACGCTAACCATGGCTTATGGTAGAAACGTTATTGGGGTTCTATTTTGGTATGCGGTTGGTGGTGGCATTGGCGCGCTAATCTACCGGATGGCTATCGAATTATCTCGAGCGTGGTCACCATCCCGTCAACGTTTTTCCCCTTTTGGGTTAGCCGCAATCCGAGCCGCCGCAGTATTAGATTTTGTTCCTTTACGTTTATTTGCGCTACTCATCGCTTGTGGTAATCAATGCTTTACTGTCATCACCCAGATTAAGCAACAGGCTCGTAGTTGGCCCCTTCCTGGCCCATCATGGCTACTAATTGCGATAGGCACAAAATTAGAATTATCGCTTGGTGGCCCAGCAATCTATGATGGTTCAAAAATGGTCCGAGCAAAACTAGGAGGACGCATCGCTCCCTCTGCTTTTCATATAGCACAAGCTCAAAGGTTACTTGCCTGGCGCATTTTTGCTTGGATTGTCATCCAAAGCGTTATCATGTCGATAATTTATCAAGGATTTTAGATGTTACGCCTTTGCTTTCTCTGCTTATATTTTCTTTCTCAATGCATTCAAGCGCAATCCATCCAAACGCACGCAGTTCAACGAGTGATTAGCCTCGCACCGCATTCTACTGAAATTGCATTTGCCGCTGGTCTTGGAGATAAAATTATCGCTGTCAGCGAATACAGTGATTACCCACCACAAGCAAACCAAATTGAAAGAGTCGCCAACTACCAAGGGATAAAAGTAGAACGTATTATCGCCTTACAACCCGATCTTATCATCGCATGGCCATCTGGAAATCCTGCGCGTGAACTCGAAAAACTAAAACAGTTTGGCTTCAATATCTACTATTCAAAAACAGAATCGCTGCAAGATATTGCCGATAATATTGAATACCTTAGTCAATATGCCAATGACCCATCGGTAGGAAAAATGGCAGCCCATAATTTCAGGCAGCAATTAAATTCGATAAAACAGCGCTATGATACCCAAGATGAAGTGAGTTATTTCTACCAACTCAGTGAAGCCCCTATTGTCACGCTTGCTCAAGGAAAATGGCCAAGTGAAGTTTTTCAATTTTGTGGGGGCAAAAATGTCTTTTCTGACAGCTCAGCCCCTTACCCACAAGTTGGTAAAGAGCAAGTACTCATAAAAAACCCTGATGTGATCTTTACTTCTGAACACGCTATCGCCAATGGCAATATGTGGATCGATTGGAAAGAACAACTCAATGCAATAAAAAACCACCATATTTGGTCTTTAAAATCCGATTGGATAAACCGCCCAACACCGAGAACTTTACTCGCAATTGAGCAAGTTTGTGATCACTTCGAAACAGTGAGACAAAAACGCTAACGATTGCTCATTAGATCTCGTACAATCCGACGCCATTTTTTGCTTCATTTATTTGTAAGAGACGTTAGTAACATGGACTCCATGCTGCTCTATATTATTGACCAATTTGGTACGGCTATTTTTGCGATTTCAGGTGTTCTTCTTGCTGGTCGTTTAAAAATGGACCCCTTTGGTGTCATCGTTTTAGGGAGTGTCACTGCTATTGGCGGTGGGACAATTCGTGATATGGCGCTTGGCGCGACCCCAGTATTCTGGATAACAGACAACAATTATCTGTGGGTGATTTTTATCACTTGCCTGCTAACGATGTTAATTGTTCGCCGTCCTAAGCGTCTTGCTTGGTGGGTACTGCCGGTTTGTGATGCGATTGGACTTGCGGCATTTGTCGGTATTGGTGTTGAAAAAGCCATGATGTATCAAGACTCATCAATGGTCGCGGTAATCATGGGCGTAATAACTGGTTGTGGTGGCGGTATCATTCGCGATGTGTTGGCCCGTGAAGTGCCAATGGTGTTACGAAGCGAAGTCTACGCGACGGCGTGTATCATTGGTGGTGTTTGCCATACGACAGCGTTAGCGATGGGTTTTAGCAATGACGTTTCATTCCTTATTGGAGTTATGTCGACTCTCATCATCCGATTAGGTGCAATTCGCTGGCACCTCTCTCTACCTACTTTTGCCTTAAATCGCTAAACCGATTATACAAGAACATCAAAAAGGTCGCATAAGCGACCTTTTGTTTTTTAATCATTCAATGATTACTGGTGGGCTTTACGAAGTACCACTTTTAGTGCATTAAAATCATTGGCTAAGTCTTCAGACAATAATTCCATCACCGCATGTTTGGCTAACGGTGCTGGTAAATCGATATCTGTTTTTAATATATCATCAACCACTTCTTTAAACTTAGCAGGATGAGCAGTACATAAGAACAACCCTGTTTCGCCCTCTGCTAGTTGCTCATTCAGCACGCGATATGCGATGGCTCCATGAGGTTCACATAAGTAACCGAGATCATTAAGCTCTCTCACCGACTCAGCGCTTTGCTCATCAGAAACCACGCCTTTACCTAACGTGTCTAAACCCCATTGCTTAATACCACACAACTCTTCAATACGAGGCCAGTTGTTCGGTTGACTTACATCCATCGCATTAGATGTTGTCGCAACCGTCGGCTTTGGAGCCCATTGTCCCGTTTCAAGATAGCGAGGCACGGTATCATTCGCGTTGGTTGCCGCTATAAAACGTTTGATTGGTAAACCTAAAGCTTTTGCTAATAGGCCTGCCGTCAAGTTCCCAAAATTACCACTTGGCACTGACACAACTAAGTTCTCTCGTTGCACTTTACTTAGCTGAGAAGCGGCTTCAAAGTAGTAGCAAATCTGTGCCATTAAACGAGCAATATTGATTGAGTTCGCCGAATTTAGACCAATCTCTTCACGCAGTTCTTCGTCATCAAAAGCTTGTTTTACTAATGCCTGGCAAGCGTCAAAGTCACCATCAATAGCAACCGTGTGAATGTTGCCTCCCAAGGTACAAAATAGTTTTTCTTGCAGTGGGCTGATCTTTCCTTTCGGATATAAGATCACTACGTTGATCTCTTCCATGCCGTAAAAAGCATGCGCCACAGCAGCACCTGTATCACCAGAGGTCGCTGTCAGAATCGTGATTTTGCCACCATTCGATACTGCCGCTAATGATTGCGCCATAAACCGACCACCAAAATCTTTAAAAGCTAGTGTAGGACCATGGAATAGCTCTAAAGCATACACATTGTCTTTAACTTGTTTAATTGGTGCTGGAAATTGGAATGCGGCATCAACCATGGCATTCACTTGCTCAGAGGGCAGCTCATCTCCAATCAGAGCTGATAGAATTTTAGTGCTACGCGAGATGAAATCTTCATCTAATAGCGCATTGACATCATCAAATTGAGGTAATTGAGATGGGAAAAATAGGCCTTGATTACGACCTAATCCTTGGCGGACCGCTTGGCCAAAGGAGACTTGTTCGTCATTTTCTTTGATATTATACAGCTTCATAGCTTACTTCCTGTAACAATCGAACCTTGCTTGTTTAAACGACAAACATGAACGAATCCTTCTTCATTTTGTACGTAGTTTTGTTCTAGCCATCGAGCTACACGCTCTGCGGTATCTTTCTCTTTGCAGATACTAAATAACGTTGGTCCACTACCAGAAATTCCAGTAGCGAGCGCTCCAGCTGACGCCGCATACTTACGTGCATCAGCGAAACCGGGTAATAGTTTCTCACGATATGGTTCTGCGATCACGTCTTTGATCATTTTTGCAGCAAGTTCAGGTTGATTCGAATGGCAAGCATGGATAAACCCAGCAAGGTGTCGCCCATGTGCAATCACATCTTGACGGCGATACTGCGACGGTAAAATAGAACGAGCTTCGGCGGTTGAAACTTTAATTCCCGGATAAGCCATCACCCAGAACCACTCATCAAAGCATGGGACTTCTTGACTGATAATACCCAACTCTTCCAGCATCAACTGCAGGCCACCTAAATAACAAGGTGCCACATTGTCATAGTGAATGCCGCCAGAAATCTGCCCCTCCATTTCCCCCATCAAAGCAAGGAGTTCCGTCTCATTCAAAGGCTCAGCATGAAAACGGTTTAGTGCATCGAGAGCCGCCACAATAGAACATGCACTGGAACCTAATCCGGAACCTATTGGCATGTTTTTCTCTAATGTCATAGCGACTGGTAAAAGTTCAATCCCTTTACGATCAAGCTCACGGGCAAAAACTCGCCAACAATCGTAAACAATGTTCTCTTTAGGATCAGTCGGTAGCTTCGCGACAAAGCGACCCGCGGTCTCTAAACTAAACGCCTGCTCACCTTTACTGACTAAGACTCGATCTCCCAATAGGGTGCCGTCGATTGGAGACACTGCGGCCCCCAATACATCAAATCCAACACTGACATTGCCAATTGACGCCGGAGCGTAGACTACAACATCCATCTCACTGCTCATCGATTATACTCCCAACTTCCAGCCTAACGTACGCATTACATCGGCAAAAACGCCCGCAGCCGTCACTTCAGTACCAGCACCATAGCCTCGTAATACCAAAGGAATTGGGTTGTAGTAGCGGCTAAAGAATGCCAAGGCATTTTCGCCATCTTTAATCTTAAACATTGGATCGTTTTCATCTACCGCAGCAATACTAACTCGACATTGACCATCTGAAATCTCACCGACGTAACGCAGTACTTTACCCTCTTCAGCGGCTTTAGCGACTTGCTCTTGGAAATACGCATCTGCTTCTGGTAAACGCGCCATGAACTCTTCGACGCTGCCTGAATCATCAAAACCTGGTGGTAAAGCTTGGTCAACAATCACATCTTCAAGCTCTAACGCCATCCCTGCCTCACGAGCCAAGATTAATAACTTACGAGCGACATCCATTCCTGACAGGTCATCACGAGGATCTGGTTCAGTAAAGCCATTATCTTTTGCGATATTAGTCGCTTGGCTTAGTGTCATCCCCTCATCAAGCTTACCAAAGATATAGGAAAGAGAGCCGGACAAAATGCCACTGAAACGCTCAAGTTCATCACCCGCCGAAATTAGGTTTTGTAAGTTTTCAATAACCGGTAAGCCAGCACCAACCGTCGTTTCATACATAAGCTTGCGGCGAGAATTACGCGCCACTTCGCGAAGTTGATGGTAATAAGCCATGCTCGCCGTATTTGCTTTCTTATTCGGTGTAACGACATGGAAACCCGCCGCTAAGAAATCAGCATATTGATTAGCTATTTCTTCACTTGAAGTACAATCGACTAGGACAGGGTTAATAATATGATTGCGTTGTACCAGTGACGTTAAACGAGCAACACTAAATGGTTCACTTGCGCTCATCATACGATCGCGCCAATGCTCTAATGGCAAGCCTTTCCCATCCAGCAATAAACCTTTACTGTTCGCAAGACCACATACTCGCAAAACAATGCCTTTGTCCGCTAACTTCGCTTGCTGACGTTGAATCTGGTCGACTAACTCACCACCGACACCGCCAACACCAACAACAAACACGTCTAAGAAGTGTTTAGAGTTAAAGAGGTTCTCGTGACAGGCTTTAATAGCTTCCGAAATTTTATCTTCTGGAATCACGGCAGAAATAGCGCGTTCCGATGAGCCCTGTGCAATAGCCACAATGTTCACGTTCACTTCTGCAAGCGACAAGAAGAATTGTGATGCGACCCCGCGAGAAGTGCGCATGCCATCCCCGACTAGAGTCACAATGGCAACGTTATCCATAAACTCAACTGGCTCTAGCAGCCCATCTTTCAATTCTAATTCAAATGAATCAGACAATGCTTGCTGCGCAAGAGCTTTATCTTCCGCCTCAATACAGAAGCTAATACTGTATTCCGAAGAAGATTGAGTAATAAGAACAATTGAAACACCCGCAGAGGACATGGCTCCAAAAACGCGGCTCGCCATACCGACCATACCTTTCATCCCAGGGCCTGATACGTTCACCATCGTCAAATCACTTAGCGTCGTGATTCCTTTGATAGCTAACTTGTCTTCGCCAGTGTCTTGACCAATGAGGGTGCCCGCACCTTGCGGGTTAAAGCTGTTTTTAATTAAACAAGGGATGTGGAACTGAGCAATTGGTGCGATAGTCTTTGGATGAAGTACCGAAGCTCCAAAATAAGAGAGTTCCATCGCTTCTTGATAACTTAAAGATTTGAGTAAACGAGCGTCATCAACCAAACGAGGATCACAGTTATAAACACCATCCACGTCAGTCCAAATTTCACAGCAATCAGCACGTAGACACGCAGCAAGGACCGCAGCTGAGTAATCAGAACCATTGCGTCCGAGAGTTACAAGCTCGCCTTTTTGATTCCCAGCAGTAAAGCCAGGCATGATGTTCACATGATTTTTAGGTAGTGGTTTATTGCGGAAATTTTGAGTTGAAATCTCGACATCCACCATTGCTTCAAGATGCTCACCTCGAGCGAACAAGTATTCGACAGGATCAATTAAGCTCGCCGCTTGCCCTTTTGCTTCAAGTACCGCTTTCATCAACTGAATAGAAACACGCTCACCTTTACTGATAATTCGAGCATTCACGTTATCAGGGCACATACCTAATAAATTAATACCGTGAACAAACTGCTGTAGTTGAGAGAGTGAAGCTTTCACCTGATTATTGTAGTCACTACCATCAATATTCGGCAGTAATTGCTTGATGTCTTGAAACAAGTCGCGAAAAGAATCTTCTAAATCGGCAACTTGTAAATCAACCTCACCATTTTTCAATGCCGCTTCAATAACCGCGACCAACTTATTGGTTGTTTTACCTGGAGCTGATAGCACAACGGCTACTTCTTCCTGTTGAGCATTATTAGCAATGATATCCGCCGCCCGTAAAAAACGATTTGCGTCCGCTAATGATGAACCTCCAAATTTTAAAACTCGCATCCATTCCTCCAAAAACTCAATAAATAGGCATAAAAAAAGGCCTGTATCTCAATTTGAGTACAGGCCTTTTTTTGAATTTTTTCCGTTTAGCAGCCTGCCCCAACGCATGTAGTGTCGGTAATAATAATGGTTGTGGTCATTACTGTTTGGCTGCTATTTAACATATCGTATTAATACACTTTCTGTTGGCTTCCCCATACGTTTACCTTATTTATTCACAAGTCGTCAATGAAAATCTTCTATTTTTTGTTCTGATAATGCATAAGTTTTCATCTAATCGACCATTTTTATGCCCAATGTGACTAATGAAACCATAAGCACATATCGTAATAACGAATTGCTATATAAAACTCGACACTAGTTCCTTAGTTTTATGCTTTAATTGTGGGTGTGGTAAGGATACCGATACTCAAGGAAGGGAAATGAAAAGAATTATTAGCCTAGCAATTACCCTTTTTGCGTCTTCATGCTATGCAGAAGCATTGCCTGTCCTCCCGTCCCAAACAAAAAGCTCGCCTCACCGACTGTTCATTACCAGTGAGTCCGATCAGCACACTTTTGATTCATGGAAAATAGATAGCGGCTACGCCTACAACGTGTTTGACCGTGTTGATTTATATGTAGGGACCCGCCTCAACAATAATAAACAACACAACGATAGTGGCTTTTTAAGCGGTGTAAGTTTTCAGGTGTCCCCTCGACTATCCCTTAAAAGCACTTTGCACTCATATAGTGAGGAACAAACGGAATCATCTGGTAAGGAGTCTAAACTCTCTGCCGAGATATCAAGTCGTATGAAGTTAACCGACAATCTTGATATACATGCCACTCTCGATTACCAAGAGTGGCAGCAAGGTGTTGAAGTCGGTTTAGGGTTCCGATTTTAAGACCATGTGAGTAGCTCATCAGATATTAATACGCCGTTCCAATCCGCGTAGATATAATCGCCAGGCTGAACCATTTGGCTGTGAATAGTAAGCGCTACATCAATTTCACCAACACCGCGCTTTTCTGTTTTCAATGGACAGGTTCCTAGCGCCTGAACACCTAAATCCATTTTAGCAATAGCAGCAACGTCTCGAACCGCACCATTGACGATAATTCCTTCCCAATGATTCTCAATCGCAAGCAAAGCGAGTTGGTCACCGAGCAACGCTCTTTGACATGAACCGTTACCATCAACAAATAGCACTTTTCCTTTGCCATTTTGTCCCAGCATTTCACGGACTTTTGAATTGTCGTGAAAACAACGAACAGTCACAATTTCACCCCAAAACGCTGATTTCCCACCAAAACTTCTCAGTGGCAATACAAAATGAGTGATCTGACGCTCAAATTGATCACATATATCCGGTGTTATATCCATAATTTCCTCCTTGATTCTACTGCTCAATGACATGGTATGCATAAGCAGTATTGTTAATTCCTTAAACTCTTCGGTAATCCCATTCCCCAAGATCTTTCACTATGCCGTCATCTAAACAAGAAAGTAAAAAAAGATGTTTGTTAACAGCATAGTAAATTGCATTTTGTCGATATTTCCTCGCTAGAGCGATTGCCTCGCTTCTATCTATTTTTGCCGCATAGCTATTTTCTACCCAACTAAATGTGCGATTACCAACCTGAACTATCACAAAATCATACGGCTCCAAATCTGACATTAACCTTTGATTTTCAATGCGATTCACTCCATATCGCTGGCGTATACTCGCTGGGTTTTCAGCGGTAATAATAGCAATGCCGTCATAAGAGAATGGCTCACTAAACTTAAAATATGGCTGACAATAACTGTCCCATAATTGCGCATCTACCATCATATATTCAATAACTTTACATTTACCTGATACTATTAATATTTGTTACATCAGAACTCTTGACATAAATCAACAAAGTGCATGGTATTAACATTCTGCCGTTGTTAGCATGGTGTTAACATTATAAAATCGCAACAAAGCCAAGTAGAGACTCGAGGATGACGGAGCCTCATTAATTTAAGGCTTGACCAAGGACGGCGGTCAGCTAAAGTCAGTATTTTTTTTACAGTCTTTAGTTTATTATCAACATCCAATTACCTGTATGTAATATTTTTGCCTAGAATTTATTCTATTAGCACGGTTTTTTCACAAGTTTAGGTACCGCCAATGCAAACCCCGCAGATTCTTATCGTTGAAGATGAGCAAGTAACTCGTAACACTCTTAAGAGTATTTTTGAAGCAGAGGGATACGCTGTTTTCGAGGCCAGTGACGGTGAAGAGATGCACCAAGTGCTGTCTGATAGTCAAATTAACCTAGTAATTATGGACATCAACCTACCGGGTAAAAATGGCTTACTACTTGCGCGTGAACTACGTGAACAAGCGAATGTTGCGCTGATGTTCCTGACGGGTCGTGACAACGAAGTCGATAAGATCCTTGGTTTGGAAATCGGTGCAGATGACTACATCACTAAGCCTTTCAACCCTCGTGAGCTTACTATTCGTGCTCGTAACCTTCTAAACCGTTCAATGAACGCTAGTGCAGTACAAGAAGAGAAACGTAGCGTAGAAAAATACCAGTTCAACGGTTGGGTTCTTGACATCAACAGCCGCTCTCTTGTTAGCCCAAGTGGTGACGGTTATAAGCTACCTCGTTCAGAGTTCCGAGCTTTGCTTCATTTCTGTGAAAATCCAGGAAAGATCCAAACTCGTGCAGATCTACTGAAAAAAATGACAGGCCGTGAGCTTAAGCCACACGACCGTACTGTAGACGTAACGATTCGTCGTATTCGTAAGCACTTTGAATCAGTATCTGGTACGCCAGAAATCATCGCAACTATTCACGGTGAAGGTTACCGTTTTTGTGGCGATTTAGAAGATTAGTCTTCAACCAGTTCAGAAAAATGGAGCTCTTAAGCTCCATTTTTTTATGTCTGTAATTCCTATATTTATATAAGAAATAGACATAAAAAATGCCCATCAAATGATGAGCATTTAAAAGATAAAAAAGAGGGTAAGCTATGAGTTAGCCTTTGCCACCTTTGATCGCATTGATGATTTCACTTGTTGAACAGCCGTCTTCAAAATTAAGAACTTTAACTGCCCCGCCATTAGCGATAACTTCTTCGCCACCAGCAATCTCTTCTGGTTTATAATCACCACCTTTCACCAATAAATCAGGTAAAACAGCTGCAATTAAACGCTGTGGTGTATCTTCAGAGAATGGCACAACCCAATCGACTGCACCTAAGCCAGCCAAAACTGCCATACGACGATCTGTTGGGTTTACCGGACGACCTGGCCCCTTTAAGCGCTTTACTGACTCATCAGTATTCACCGCCACAATTAGACGTTGGCCTAATTGTGCTGCGTGATTAAGGTAAGAAACATGACCAGCATGTAAAATATCAAAGCAGCCATTAGTCATGACGACTTTCTCGCCTTTTGATTGCGCTTTTTTTACTGCTTCGATAAGAGCTTGCTCACCGATTACACCAAAATCAGTATCCTGACTACCATGAACCGCTTCTGCTAATTCAATCGTTGATACCGTTGATGTGCCAAGCTTACCAACTACCACACCTGCCGCCGCATTAGCGAGTGCACATGCTTCATCAAGTGGTTTTCCTGAAGCAACAGACGCGGCAAGCACCGAAATAACGGTATCACCAGCACCCGTTACGTCATAAACTTCTTTTGCTTGTGTTGGTAAGTGGAATGGTGCTTGACCACGACGTAGTAGTGTCATGCCATTTTCACTTCGAGTAACTAATAGCGCTTCAAAATCAAATTGTTCAATCAGAGCAGAACCCTTTTCAACCAATTCTTGATCTGATTTTACTTTACCAACAACCTGCTCAAACTCAGCCATATTCGGTGTCAGTAACGTCGCACCACGGTAACGTTCAAAATCCGCACCTTTAGGATCGATAAAAACAGGAACATTAGCGGCACGTGCTTTTTGAATAAACATTTGCACATGCTCTAACGCACCTTTTGCGTAATCCGATAGAACAACCGCATTTACTTTTGGTAATGCAGAATCCATGCGTTGAAGAATTAACGCTGGATCGGTATTTTCAAATTGGTCTTCAAAATCAAGACGAATCAATTGCTGACCTCGACTCAATACACGTAATTTCGTGATCGTCGGATAATCAGGCAACTCAACAAAATCACATTGCACTTTCAGTGCTGATAACGTGTCATTTAGTACTTTCGCTGGCTCATCAACACCAGTTAAACCTACGATATGAGCATGTCCACCAAGTGAGGCAATATTCATTGCAACGTTCGCGGCTCCACCTGGGCGCTCTTCGTTATTTTCTACTTTCACTACAGGGACTGGCGCTTCTGGTGAGATGCGGCCAGTCGGGCCATACCAATAACGGTCTAGCATAACGTCACCGATAATCAGTACGCCAGATTGACTGTAGTCAGGTAGGATTGGTTTCATGATGGATCTCCACAATGTTGTTCTAGGCCAAGTTTATCATAGCCAATTCTTGGCCTAAACCTTTGTATACTTAAATGACCTTCCGTCACGTTAAGTAAAATCACATCCATACTTAAAAAATGAGCACTCTCATGTTCATTCTAACCATTGCTGCCATGCGCTTACGACCAAGGCTCGTTCTTCGATGAATTTCTCTTCGGTTAGATCAGCATCGAGATTCAATAGATTTCGATGATGTATTTGATCCCGCATGCTTGTATACGCAGCGGTCACTTCCATCGCTTGTCTTTCATCCATAATACCCTGCGCAATCATGGTTTCAAAAATACGCACGTTATCTGACCATCGGGTTAACTTAGGTTTATCATGGCTATAATTTAACACTAGGTATTGGGCTAAAAATTCGATATCAGTAATACCGCCAGGATCTTGCTTTAACATGAATCGACCCGCTTTTTTCCCACCTAAATGATCCCGCATTTTCGTACGCATATTCACGACATCACGCTTAAGCGTTTCGCTATCTCGTTCGAGGGTCAACACTTGATGTCGAATCTCAGCAAAAGCGGCTTGCAGTAAGCCATCACCATAGATCATTCGAGCTCGCACCAAGGCTTGATGCTCCCAAGTCCAAGCATCTTCATTCTGATATTGTGAAAACGCATCAGCAGGGCTCACTAACAAGCCCGAAATACCCGATGGGCGTAATCGTGTATCAACCTCATATAGGATTCCTGATGCGGTACGAGTCGAGAATATATGAATAATTCTTTGCGCAAGTTTCAAATAGAACTGGCGACCATCAATCTCTTTTTTACCATCGGTATTAATATGAACAGGGCAATCATGCATGAACACAATATCAAGATCTGAGTTATACCCCAACTCCCAACCGCCCACTTTGCCATAACCAATAACAGCGAATCCTTTCCCATCTCTTTCGCCAAGATGCGTTGGTTCACCATACTTTTCTTTCATTTGTAGCCAAGCTTGATTCACCACTGACTCAACGATCGCTTCAGCTAAATAAGTTAAGTGATCGCTCACTTTCATTACGGGAAGCACACCTGCTATATCGGCCGCTGCAATTCGAAGAATACTGATTTGTTTAAATTGACGAAGAGCCTCCATCTGTTGCTCCATATCATCTTCAGGGATCCGCGCTAGAAAATCGCGTAACTCCGTTCTGTATGCCTCAAGAGGTATTGGGTTATAGAGCTGTTGAGGATCAATCAATTCATCAAGCAAAATCGGGAAACGGCCCAGTTGTTCTGAAATCATCGGGCTTGCCGTGCATAAACGTACAAGCTGAACTAAAGCCGCTGGGTGTTCATCGAGCAGCTCAAGATAAGTGGTTCGCGTGACGATTTTATGTAGTAAATGCAATACTCGAGACAACCCAAACTCTGCGTCCGGGTGGGCGAAAACCGCAGAAAATATTTTAGGCATCAACCGAGTTAACACTTCTCGACCTCTTGGCCCGAGTGTTTTCTTGGCTAAATCGGCTTTGAATTGAATAATTTGTTCGGCCATTTGGCCAGGTTGAGATACTTGGATATCCTGCTCTAAGATATGTTCTACTACGCCTTTATCACGCGCCATATCCCACAGTTCATGATAGTGTTTGGCAACATCAGAAGACTCTTCTTCATCATCACCAATTAGCTGAGTAAAGACTTGATGGACTCGCTGCATATGATTTTGAACGTTTTGCCATAGTGCTTCCCATGACTCATAGTTCATTGCAGTCGCTAGTTGCTGCTGCTCTGTCTCTCCCTCTGGTAAGGTTTGAGTTTGCTTATCAGCTAGGGCTTGCAATATGTTTTCTAAGCGACGTAAAAACTTATAGGCATCTCGTAAATTATGGGTGTCGCTGACGCCAAGTAACTCTAACTCTTGAATTGCGTCCAGAGTTTCAAGTAGACCTCTCTTGCGCAAACTAGGCTCTCGCCCACCACGGATTAACTGAAATACCTGGGCAATAAACTCAATTTCTCGTATGCCACCAGCACCAAGCTTAATGTTATTGCTCAAGCCACGACGACGAACTTCGCTACTGATCATTGATTTCATTCGGCGCAGTGATTGAATGGCACTAAAGTCAATGTAACGACGAAATACAAAAGGTCTGAGCATCTGACGAAGCTCTTGGTATTCCGGATACATTTCCCGCCCCATCACTCGTGCTTTGATCATCGCGTAACGTTCCCAATCACGTCCTTGTTCCTGATAATAATCTTCTAAAGCGGCGTAACTCATCACCAAAGGCCCGCTATCGCCAAATGGGCGTAAACGCATATCAACGCGGTAGCAAAAACCATCGAATGTTGGTTGGTCCAGCGCCTTAATAATGCGTTGACCTAGACGGGTAAAAAACTGAGCATTGGCAATACTACGACGTGTCCCAACCGTTTCTCCGTTTTCAGGGTAGGTAAATATCAAATCGATATCAGAAGAGAAGTTCAGCTCACCGCCACCAAGTTTTCCCATACCAATAATCAACATTGGCTGAGCTTCACCTTGTGCATTTGAGGGCGTCCCCCATAATGCGCAACATGCCTGATATTGCCATTGATACGTTTCAAAAATCATCGCCTCTGCGAGCTGTGAAAGGTGCTCTAGGCTCTCTTCTAATTCCCAAGAGCCTAAGAAATCACGCCAAGCGATATAGACCATTTCTCGGTTGCGAAACTGACGCAGTACCCGCTGCCCAGTGGTCTCGTCTGTACATTCTTTAAGACTATCCGCTAGTCTATCGCGATACCCTTGAGCACGTGATGGCTCACAGAGCATCGTTGGTAAGTCGGATCGTAGCTGCTCATCTTGCTGTAAAACACTGACGACAAATTTACTTAACCCTGCAACATATCGCAGCTCATCAATTCGCGATTCAGGCCAGTGAGATAGGGAATCTGTATCCGCCAACGAGAGCAAGGCTGATTCAGAAATAGGCGAGAGATTAGCAGGCAGTTGCATGTTTCTTCCTTGTAATAAAATACCAACGACAATTAAGTAGGCTCAAACGTTTACTCTGAGCTTATTTATACCAAAGTTACACCAATAAAAAACGCCCACTAATCATTAGTGAGCGTTTATCCGAGAAGAAGAACTGTTATACCCGAATTGCGGTAATTTTCTCATCCAGTTCTTCGGCATTTTTCTGCATCATTTCCGATGTTTCTAAAAGTTCAGACACAACCACCACTGACGCTTCAACCAGTTCTCGTACATTGGTTAGGTTCTGGCTCATTTCATCGGCCACACTGCTTTGTTGGCCCGCTGCCGTCGCTATTTGGAAGTTCATATCGTTAATCTGATTAACTTGACTCACGATCCCCTCTAACTCATTACCTGCATTGGTCACCAACTCCACCCCTTCTGCGGCTTCAACAACGCTCTTCTCCATTAAATCCACCGCTGAGTTTGCACTAGATTGAAGCTGAGCAATCATTTCTTGAATTTCGATAGTGGCTTGTTGGGTACGTTGCGCCAAATTACGAACTTCATCGGCAACAACAGCAAAGCCACGACCAGCCTCTCCTGCACGAGCCGCTTCAATCGCCGCATTCAACGCCAATAAGTTTGTTTGTTCTGAAATCCCTTGAATCGTACCGACAACACTACCGATTGCATCTACGCTGTCTTCAACGTCATTCACCGCTTGTGCTGATGCACTAATGTCTTTTGACAACTCACTAATTTTTGCAACGGTATCAAGAACAAAACGCTGACCTGTAACAGCCTGAACCGATGCTTTTTCTGTTAATGAAGACGCACTACTTGCATGTTCAGCAACCGTTTGAACGGTTGATGTCATTTCATTCATTGCCGTCGCTAGTTGGTCAATTTCCAGAAACTCTTCTTGTGAGGACTCTTTAGTTTCTTGCATACTGATCGTCATGACTTCCGTCAATTCTGATAGCTCGCGAGAAGATGAAACTTGCAGTTTAATCAATTCTTGTAATTGACTTCTTGTTCGCTCTAACTCTCGAGCGACATCACCATATTCATCTTTGCAATCCATTTTAATGGGATGAGATAGGTCACCCTCAGCCATACGTTTAATGGAATCATTTAAATACTGAGTCTGACGTAGCATGATGCTAGCGGCCGCAAATAAAATAACCACAAAAACAGCTATCAGCAGTGCAGTCTGCCACGCAATTTGAACTAGATAGGACTCATAGTGTTGCTGAGCAACAGCGGCACTTTCTGTGGCGGCCAACAATGAATCGTAAAATGTATTCGCATCCCATAGCTGCTTCGTGATGATTAATACGGTACTAAACACCATAAGCAAAACCATTTTAGGAACTAGTCGAATATTGGTAATTACTTTTTCCCATGACCTAAATGTCATCGTTGTCATTGTCAGTTCTCCGCTGAGTCATATATTCTAATTATTCACACTCTATACTGAATGCCCATTCTGGTTTCAGTATTTATTTCGAGCTTCGTATGAAAAGAAATAATATCAAAAATGATACAACGCCAATGAGTTTACTATCACTAATTCTGTCATTTATGGCGTTATTTGTGATCTCCGGCTTGCTCTTCCTTCCTATCAAGCCTGAAACACGTCAAGTCCTTATCGGCCTTGATTTTATAATCTGTAGCATCTTCATCATTCAATTAACGACAGACCTGATCCGCGCCACAGATCGTATGCAATTTTTGAAAGAACATTGGATCGATTTTCTTGCCAGCATTCCCATGATCGAACCACTACGATTTGCACGTATTTTCCATATTCTAAGAGTCATTCTTGTCATTCGCTCCGGTCGCTTTGTTTTAAAACAACTTTTTTCAAACCGAAGAGAAACGACTCTCGCATCCATTTTACTGCTACTCGTGATATTGCTAACGATTGGTTCAAGCATGATGCTTTTCTTAGAGGGAAAAAATCCAGAAGCAAACATACAAAGTGGCGGAGACGCCTTATGGTGGGCTTTAGTGACAATTTCTACCGTAGGATATGGCGATCATTATCCAGTCAGTGATGGTGGGAAAATTCTCGCCTCAGGGATCATTCTGTGTGGCGTCGGGATCTTCGGGATGATTTCTGGTCTTATCACATCTATGATCACTTCACCAACTAAACAGCAAGAGTTGCGTTCCGAAAATAAAGAGCGTTTACTCACCGCGATTATTGAACGACAAGATGAAATTTTACTCCGTCTTGGGAAAATTGAAGAACAACTAGATGGCGAATCTAAAAAGAATAAAAACAAAGGGGAGCACTAAGCTCCCCTACTATTTTTACTCTTCCCAATATGGCTCGGCTTCAATACTCATAATTCGAGTTTGTTCCATCGCATGCAATATTGAGGTTTCTTGACGGAACAACCAGCGTTCTAATTGCTCCCGCTCGTCGCCTTCCAGTTTCTCAACCAGATCTTCGAGCGGTTTCAACGTCAATAAATCATCAATGCCTTGTAACAAGTCAGCCCAAGGCAAACGGAAGCTATTGCGTTCCTCTGCATCGTATAAACTTGCAAAGCCAACACCCGTATAAAGATTTCGCATCAATCGATATTGCTGATCAATGAACTCTTGTCGTGAAAATAGCTTTTCAGGTGGAAAGGCCTCTATCAACTCAACCCATGTACGGTGTAATTGTTGAGCAGAGAACGTTTTTATACTCTCCGCCATTTTTTGACGTGCTTTATCATCTAAAAATGGTTGCCATCCACGAGCTAAAATCCAGCGACTCAGATCCAGAAGCAATCCGGTATAACGAGCTGAACTCAACAATTCCAAAGTGTCTTCACGCTTTGGTAGAGCATCTTGAACTAGCGTCAATTCTGAAATTAAGAACTTACGTGCATCCAGTTTTCGTAATGCATGACCTCTATCTTCAAGCAAATCTTCAAGGTAATCGAATTCTTTTATCCATTCGAGTTCTTGTTCAAGCCACTTTAGTTCTTGGCGCAAGATTGCACTGGCTCGACGAGGAATGATACCGCCATAAATCGTAAATGTTTGACGAATAAAGCTGATAGCATTTTTTATTTCATGCAATGCCGCGATAGACTCAGATTCCGTGTACATCTGTTCATGGTAATGCCAATGAGATAAGGCGTGCTCGAGAGAATTGATCAAGCAAGACTCGACAGTATCATCTTGTCCTGTATTCACCAATGCCATCGGTTTTGCCTCATCACCTTGGTAATTCATCGCTAAGCGATAGCCTTTAGCTGCCTTACTCAGGTTGCCTAAACGCATCCCACCAGCTTCACTAAAACTCCTTGCCAAAGTAAATAAGGCATCGGTTTGTCCCGATTTAAGTTCAAGCTCAACTTCACAGATTGAATCTTTCTTATCACCAGCGACAACTTCCCCTTGATCGAAAGCCACTTCAATTTGGCTGCCATCAGGCATTCCCACCAACCACTGTTCTCGTGTAAAATTAGTGGCGAATAAAGGAAAGAGTTCAGCTTGTAATATTTCGATATCTTTGCCCATAGGCCAAATATCTGATGGATGTAAGGTTAACTCAGGGCGATTACTTGAGTGTTCTGCGTTATACTCAGGACGTTGGTGCAATCCGGCAACGACTCGACCAGCCGTTTTAACGGTTTGTACGTAAACATCATCAAAACGACGAATGCGCAATCCAATGTCATGCTGTCTTAACCAATTATCGCGCGTGTCGAAATAGGTATTTCCGAGTTCACGACAACTGTGCTGAAGTACCTTGGTTTCAGAAATTTTATTATGTAAGGTTTCTGAAAAATCAGGAGAAACAAAAAACTTCAGTTCTATTTCGGTTTCCATAGTTATACCTTTCAAAGCAGATAGGGACAGGATATTGCCTAATTTCTCACACGGCAAGAGAGAAATATCGACGGAATGATGATCTAAAACAGTTTTAATGATGGATTTATTGGGTTAACATGCGCGCCTTTATAGCCATCGTTCAACATTTCACCATACACTGGTGATTGTTTTTTTCGGTTATATTAATTAGGTTGAATGACCATGCCAGTAAATACAATCATGGGGTTATTTGCAAAGTCCCCTATTAAGCCTTTGCAACGCCACGTCGTGTGCGTAAACGAATGTTGCTCTCACTTAGTCAACTTTTTTGAAGTTAGTTCAAAAGGTGATTGGGAGAAAGCATCTGAAATTCGTGCACAGATTTCTCACCTAGAGAAAGAAGCCGACGTTCTTAAGCGCGAAATTCGTCTTAAACTTCCTCGCGGTTTGTTTATGCCTGTAGATCGTAGCGATATGCTAGAACTACTAACGCAACAAGATAAACTCGCAAATCTTGCAAAAGATATTGCCGGGCGTGTATACGGTCGACAATTGAAAATTCCCGCTCCTATGCAAGAGAATTTTATTCTTTACGTTAAGCGTTGTCTTGATGCAGCGAACCAAGCTCAAAAAGTAATTAGCGAGCTTGATGAACTACTTGAGACTGGTTTTAAAGGTCGTGAGGTGACACTTGTCGCTGAAATGATTAATCAGCTTGATGTAATTGAAGATGACACCGATGCGATGCAGATCCAACTTCGTCAACAATTGATGGCGATAGAACACGATATGAATCCTATCGATGTGATGTTCCTATACAAAATTCTAGAATGGGTGGGTGGCATTGCTGATCAGGCGCAACGTGTAGGCGCGCGTCTCGAAGTTATGTTGTCTCGTTCATAAACCATAAATTAACTCAATAACGAAGAGCATTAAATTATTCGCACCCTCATCTAGGCGACGGTTATCGTCATGCTATGAGGGTTAATCGCGTCTAAAATGTTCCGCTTGTTATCAAACAACTAGGTATTACGATGGATATCCTTGCTAACTACGGCACTGTCCTGATTATTGTTGCAGCCGCTTTTGGTTTCATGATGGCTATTGGTATTGGTGCAAATGACGTTGCCAATGCGATGGGCACATCTGTAGGTTCAAAAGCTCTAACAGTAAAACAAGCAATCATCATTGCGATGATTTTTGAATTTGCTGGTGCATATCTGGCCGGTGGCGAAGTGACCGACACCATCCGTAAAGGTGTAATCGAAACCTCTCTCTTTGCTAGTCAACCAGATGTTTTGGTTTACGGCATGATGTCAGCTTTACTTGCAGCAGGTACATGGCTTTTACTTGCGTCGTACATGGGCTGGCCAGTTTCAACAACTCACTCTATTATCGGTGCGATCATCGGTTTCGCCTGCGTCTCTGTTGGTACAGAAGCTGTCGATTGGAGCAGTGTGCAAGGCATTGTTGGTAGTTGGATTGTTACACCCATTATTTCAGGTATTTTTGCTTACTTGATTTTTGTGAGTGCGCAACGACTGATCTTTGATACTGAAAACCCGCTAATCAACGCGAAACGCTTTGTTCCGGTATACATGTTCATTACTACAATGGTAATCGCTCTTGTAACCATCAAAAAAGGCCTTAAGCACGTTGGTTTGCACCTAACAAACTCTGAAGCTTGGGTTTGGGCTGCTATCGTATCTTCTATGGTAATGGTGGGCGGTTACTTCTACATTCAGAAGAAATTCGCAAGCCGTGAAGACGACCATAGCTTTGCTGGTGTAGAAAGTATCTTCAGCGTATTAATGGTAATTACAGCATGTGCGATGGCGTTTGCACACGGTTCAAACGACGTAGCAAATGCGATCGGTCCACTGTCTGCTGTTGTATCAACTGTTGAACATATGGGTGAAGTTACAGCGAAAAGTACTATCGCTTGGTGGATTCTACCTCTTGGTGGTTTTGGTATCGTAGTTGGTCTTGCGACTTTAGGTCACAAAGTAATGGCTACTGTTGGTACAGGTATCACTGAGCTAACGCCTAGTCGTGGCTTTGCAGCACAGCTTGCTACAGCATCAACCGTAGTTCTTGCTTCTGGTACAGGCTTACCAATTTCAACGACTCAAACACTAGTTGGTGCGGTATTAGGTGTGGGTTTTGCACGCGGTATTGCGGCTCTCAACCTTGGTGTTGTACGTAACATCGTTGCATCTTGGATTGTGACACTACCTGCAGGTGCTCTACTTGCTGTTGTGTTCTTCTATGCAATTCAAGCAGCATTCGCCGGATAAAGACGTCAGGGCAGTGTTAGTCCACTGTCATTAATTGGCTCTAAACCGCAGAAAGGGAGGCTTGGCCTCCCTTCTTTGTTGCAGACGCCTTAGAAAGTTTTTACTATTTGTTCCCAGAGAACACTCGAAGACTGTGAAAGGAATTATCGTGAAAAAACTGGTCTGTATGCTCTTGGCTTCTTTGTTCGTTGTTCCAACGGCATTAGCACAAGAACGTTATATTTCTGACAACCTATTTACCTACATGCACTCTGGCCCAAGTAACCAGTTTCGCATCATTGGTAGTATTGATGCAGGTGATAAAGTTAAGCTAATTAGTACTGACAAAAAAGCTGGATACACACAAATTGCGGACGAACGTGGCCGTAAAGGTTGGGTAGAAAGCCGCTTTGTGACACAGCAAGAAAGCTTAACTCTGCGTATGCCAAAACTTGAAAAAGAGCTGACGTTTGTTAAGAAAGAACTAGCAAACGCACAGTCAAATGCTAATCAAGAGAAAAAAGGATTAGCAGACTCTCTAGAGACTCGTAATCGTCAGATTTCTGAACTTGAAGAGAACTACAGCAACATGAGTAATCAACTTTCAGCATCTCAAGAAGAAGTGCGTAAACTGCGCGCTAAACTTGATACGCAAAAAGATGACCTTCTATTGAAGTACTTCACTTATGGTGGTGGTGTTGCTGGTATCGGTCTATTACTTGGTCTTGTGCTACCGCACCTTGTTCCTCGTAGAAAACGTTCGCCGTCTGGCTGGGCGTAAATACCAAAAATATTCTTAATAAAAAAGGTCACCTCGGTGACCTTTTTTATTATCCTTGCCAATCGTATAGTGCCGGAATCTGTATAAACTCACCTCTAAAACGAATTAAGCAAGCTTGAGGCTCTATAGCCACTAACTCAATACCATCTGCAATAGTGTGCCCTTCTTGATATTCAACACCATTGATCTTAACCCAACGTTTGGCCCTATCACTTGAATAGACATGAGTCTGGAAATTCAATGCCGGTAGTTTTCCATACCAACGTTCCGCTTGTTGTGACAAGTCAACACTTGTGGCCAGTTTTGATTCTAGCTCCGGTTCTAACTCAGAATCCCCTTCCCCACCAATGGCAGCTTCAACTCGCAAAGCAAGCTCAGGCGATAGTGACGACAGATCTAAACCTTTCAACATATCATCGCCCTCTTGCGGTTGCTGTGCTTCCAAGGTCTTTTTAGGTGCTGTTTTCTCAATTAAAGTACCATCGTTTGTCTCTAACGGTAATTCACTGTTAGACGCACTCAGTAGTCCGTTATCAACATCATTCAATACTGGCATAGCTAATCTTGTCTCCTCAAGGTGAGAAAATGACGGGTAGTCCAACTGCTGATAAACAATGGGAACCTCGACAATTTGTATTTCACCTTGATTGTTTGCTTGCCATGCTAGTTTGGTATTTTGGTATTGTTGATAACCAAGCCATATTGAGACCAATAAAACAGGAGTACACAACAACGTAAAGCAGACCTTGTAAGAAATCATAGCGCTACTTTCCACTCTACCTTGATGATGCATAGGAGCATGGCTTTGGTGGCTCATATAGGCATGTTCTGATTGCTCTAGTGCTTTCATTACGCCCATCATCTAAACCTCCTTCTCTGTTTGAGTGAGCTTAGGAGAATATTCTTGCGATAACAGCTCTAGTCTCTGCAATGTTTTTTTCCCTGCAATACCATCTACGTCAAGCCCCTGCCAACGTTGAAACAGCTCAACTTTGCGCTTCAACTCTGCTCCATAAACATCTGAAGTTGCTAAAGGCTGATCCAGGATCTCCGAAAGTTGATAATCCAAGCTAGCTACATGATGACCTGACATGCCTGGTTTTAAGGTGTTAAACCACAAACGCTGCCAAATAAGGTGGTACTCGCCATGCCAAATAGCATTTAAGTCGGTTTTATCCAACTCAATTCGCTCTCCTCCAACTAACAACTGAACCTTGTCAGAAGAGAGATGATAAAGCACTGCATAGCTTTTTTTTCCTGCTAACTCTAACGTTAGAACAATAGGAAAGTTAGCTTTAGCCACCTGATCGAGAGAACCTGATTTCTCTTCACACTGAAACATCCCTTGCTCATTTGGCAAACACAGCCCATCGAGTACAGAAGCATGATAGCCCCAAACTTTATAGAGCTCAGAAATCGCTGTCGGCAAATCAGCGCTCATCGCCAAAAGGGCTTGGAAGTCTTGACCAAAGACTTCTTCTTCTATACTAACATTAGGTTTCTCTGGATACTGCGACTCAACAAAATGCTGCACGCTAGGCTGTATTAATGCTGGAAGAAATTGAACACTTACCCAAGCAAGAGACAACCCCATCAAAGCCGAAACAATCAATGCACTGGTTCGGGTTATTTTGTTCGCTTTTCTTGTGCTAGGGTTACGCTGAAATGAATACTGTAAGCTCATTACATCATGGCAAGCAAAATGGACCGTTTCATAAGATGGCGTCGATTCGCCAAGGCTAAATGCACGCTTTAAAGCCCCATCACAAACCAAGTTAATGAGTCGAGGGATCCCCAAGGTTTCTTGACCAATCAATTTAAGTGATTTTGCGTTAAACAATTCAGCTTGCCCACCAGCGAGTTGAAGGCGAAACTGAATATACTTAGTTGCTTCATCAATACTGAGTGGTAATAAGTGATAACGACCTGTAATGCGCTGAGCGAGCTGGCGAAGCTGTGGCATTTGCAACTTGTGTTGTAATTCTGGTTGCCCAATAAGAAGTACTTTCAGAAGTTTCTGACTCTCTGTTTCTAAGTTTGTCAGTAAACGTAATTGTTCCAATACTTCAGCAGATAAGTGTTGAGCTTCATCGATGACGAGTAACGTCTGTCGGCCTTGTGCATAGCTATCTAGTAGGAAACGTTGAATGCTACTTGCTAATACTTTTAACGATGAATGCGGCTCGTAGGTGATAGCAAATTCATCGCAAATGGCTTCAAGTAGCTCTATATTGGAAAACGTAGGATTCAGAATCAGTCCCGTTTGTGTCTTACTATCAAGCGCTTTTAACATCGCTCGCGCAACTGTCGTTTTTCCAGTTCCAACTTCACCGGTCAACATAGCAAAGCCACCGCCATTACCAAGCCCAGCTTGTAAGTGATAGATCGCTTCTTTGTGTCGTTGACTTAAAAATAAAAAACGCGAGTTCGGGACTATAGAAAAAGGCAGTTCGACAAAGCCAAAATGAGTGTTATACATGCTCTTCGCCACTGGGAATTGATGGGTAAGGAAAGTAACATTGCTGGCTGAAATATCCAATGGCAATATCGAGAATTAGAGAGGCAAATGGTGCAAAGATACTTAGTCGGCGGCGCTGTCCGTGACAGATTACTGAATTTGGATGTTTATGATCACGACTGGGTCGTGGTGGGTTCAACACCAGAAAAAATGCTTAAACTCGGCTATCAAGCGGTGGGCAAAGATTTCCCAGTTTTCTTGCACCCCAAAAACAAAGAAGAGCATGCCCTTGCCCGAACTGAGCGTAAAAATGGCCGTGGTTATACGGGGTTTGACTGTTACTTCGCGCCGGATGTCACTCTCGAAGAAGATTTACAACGCCGAGACCTTACCATTAACGCAATGGCTGAAGACGAGACGGGTCGTATCATCGATCCTTATCACGGCCAACAAGACTTAAATAACCGCATTTTACGCCATGTTTCGGAGGCATTTTTAGAAGATCCCTTACGAGTATTACGTGTTGCCCGGTTTGCTGCAAAACTTGCTCATTTAGGCTTTACTGTCGCCCCTGAGACGATGCAACTCATGACGGAGATTGTCACTAGTGGTGAGCTAGAACACTTAACCGCAGAGCGAGTTTGGCAAGAATGGCACAAGTCACTAAATACTCAAGATCCTCAGGTATTTCTTTCGGTATTAAGAGATTGCGGCGCTCTTAAAGTTGTACTGCCAGAAATTGATCGACTCTTTGGAGTACCTCAACCAGAGCAATGGCATCCTGAAATTGACACAGGGATCCATACCTTAATGGTTGCTAAGCAAGCCGCCATTCTTTCGACATCTTTGATCGTACGTTTTGCTGCGCAAGTCCATGATCTTGGTAAAGGCGTAACACCTGAAACTGAATGGCCAAGTCATAAAATGCATTGCCACACTGGCGTTAAGATCATCAAGACACTTTGCGATCGTGTACGAGTTCCTAACGAGTATCGAGACCTAGCTGTAATGGTGTGTGAACAACATTCCAATATTCACCGTGCCGCAGAGTTAAAAGCAGAAACGAAACTGAAAATCCTCAACAAATTTGATGTATGGCGTAAACCAGAACGCCTCAATGACATTCTTCTATGCTGCATCGCTGACAGTCGCGGAAGAACCGGTCATGAAGAGTGTGAATACCCACAAAAAGGTATCTTTGAACGAGCCTACCAAGCTGCTCTAAGTGTACGAGTGCAAGATATTATCAGTGACGGTTTCAGTGGTGCTGCCATTAGAAGTGAAATGGAACAACGTCGAATCGCCGCCATTAAAAATCAAGCATAAGGTTGCCGCGCTTTCCGCTCATCAAGCAGAGGCGCGCTCACTGCGAATTTTACTCCAAATACAAAAACGCCCCACCGAAGTGGAGCGTTTTTAAAAGCTATCTAGCTAAGTTAACTCAATTAAGAATTAAGCTTGACCTTTAACTTCTTTAAGACCGTTGAAAGGAGCGCGCTCACCTAGAGCTTCCTCGATACGGATAAGTTGGTTGTACTTAGCAACACGGTCAGAACGGCTCATAGAACCAGTTTTGATTTGACCTGCAGCTGTACCTACCGCTAGGTCAGCGATAGTTGCATCTTCAGTTTCGCCAGAACGGTGAGAGATAACTGCTGTGAAACCAGCATCTTTAGCCATCTTGATTGCAGCTAGAGTCTCTGTTAGTGAACCGATTTGGTTGAACTTGATAAGGATTGAGTTAGTGATGCCTTCTTCAATACCACGAGCAAGAATCTTAGTGTTAGTAACGAATAGATCGTCACCAACTAGTTGGATTTTGCCGCCTAGAAGTTCAGTTTGGTGTTTGAAACCAGTCCAATCAGACTCGTCAAGACCATCTTCGATAGAAACAATTGGGAATTGCTCAACTAGACCAGCTAGGTAGTGGTTGAACTCTTCAGCAGTGAACGTTTTGCCTTCACCTTTCAGATTGTAAATTCCAGCTTCTTTGTCGAAGAACTCAGATGCAGCACAGTCCATAGCAAGAGTGATGTCTTTGCCTAGCTCGTAGCCAGCAGCTGCAACAGCTTCTGCGATAACTTCTAGCGCTTCAGCGTTAGATTTTAGGTTAGGAGCGAAACCACCTTCGTCGCCAACTGCAGTGTTGTAGCCTTTAGACTTCAATACTTTAGCTAGGTTGTGGAATACTTCAGCACCCATGCGAACTGCTTCTTTCAGAGTTTTAGCGCCAACTGGTTGGATCATGAACTCTTGGATGTCAACGTTGTTATCAGCGTGCTCACCACCGTTGATGATGTTCATCATTGGTAGAGGCATAGAGAACTGACCAGCAGTGCCGTTTAGCTCAGCAATGTGCTCGTATAGAGGCATGCCTTTAGCAGCTGCAGCTGCTTTAGCGTTTGCTAGAGAAACAGCTAGGATAGCGTTCGCGCCGAATTTAGATTTGTTTTCAGTGCCGTCAAGCTCGATCATTACTGCGTCGATTGCAGCTTGATCTTTAGCATCTTTACCAACTAGTGCATCAGCGATTGCGCCGTTAACAGCTTCAAGAGCTTTAAGAACGCCTTTACCTAGGAAACGTGATTTGTCACCGTCACGTAGCTCAAGAGCTTCACGTGAACCAGTTGATGCGCCAGATGGAGCAGCAGCCATACCTACGAAACCGCCTTCTAGGTGTACTTCAGCTTCTACAGTTGGGTTACCACGTGAATCGATGATTTCACGACCTAGAACTTTAACGATCTTAGACATTGAATGTTTCCTTCTCGTTGAATATATAATGTCAAAATTAAAGGCAGCAACACAACTTGAGTTACTGCCTGTATTCCTTACTTACTTCTCAAATTCGCCACGCTGGAACTGGCCAGCAGCTTTCACGAAACCTGCAAACAATGGGTGACCATCGCGAGGAGTTGAAGTGAACTCTGGGTGGAATTGAGCCGCTACAAACCATGGGTGGCCTGGGTTCTCAATAACTTCAACCAGTTTCTTGTCTGCAGATAGACCTGATACTTTCAGACCAGCTTTTTCAATTTGCGGACGAAGATTGTTGTTCACTTCATAACGGTGACGGTGACGTTCATGAATCGTTGCGTTTCCGTACAGTTCACGAGCTTTTGTTCCCTTCTCAAGGTGACATAGTTGTGAGCCTAGACGCATTGTGCCGCCAAGATCTGATTTCTCAGTACGCTCTTCAACTTTACCTTCGCCATCAACCCATTCAGTAATTAGGCCAACAACAGGGAACTTGGTTTCTTTATTAAATTCTGTTGAGTGTGCACCTTCCATACCCGCAACGTTACGCGCGTATTCAATCAGTGCCACTTGCATACCTAGACAAATACCTAGGTAAGGGACGTTGTTCTCACGTGCGTATTGAGCAGCAAGAATTTTACCCTCGATACCACGATCACCAAAACCACCAGGAACGAGAATCGCATCAAGATTCTCTAGAATCTCAACACCTTTGCTTTCTACATCTTGAGAATCAACGTATTGAATTTTCACGTGTAGACGGTTCTTAAGACCTGCGTGTTTTAGTGCTTCGTTAACTGACTTGTATGCATCTGGAAGTTCGATGTACTTACCAACCATACCGATAGTAACTTCACCAGTTGGGTTCGCTTCTTCGTAAATTACTTGTTCCCATTCAGAAAGGTTTGCCGCAGGAGCGTCAATACCAAAACGAGAACAAACGAGGTCATCTAGACCTTGAGCGTGGATAAGCTGAGGAATTTTGTAGATAGAATCTACATCTTTCATCGAAATAACTGCTTTTTCTTGTACGTTACAGAACAGAGCAATCTTCTTACGTTCATTAGCAGGGATCGCACGATCACTACGACAAACAAGAATGTCAGGCTGGATACCGATAGAAAGAAGTTCTTTAACAGAGTGTTGAGTCGGTTTAGTTTTCACTTCACCAGCCGCTGCTAGGTAAGGAACTAGAGTTAGGTGCATGAACATTGCACGCTCACGGCCTAGCTCAACTGCTAGCTGACGAATCGCTTCCATAAACGGTAGAGACTCGATATCACCAACCGTACCACCAACTTCAACGATCGCAACATCGTGGCCTTGAGAGCCTGCGATTACGCGGTCTTTGATTGCGTTAGTGATGTGTGGAATAACCTGGATAGTGGCGCCTAGGTAGTCACCGCGACGTTCTTTAGCAAGAACATCTGAGTAAACACGACCTGCAGTAAAGTTATTGCGTTTGGTCATTTTAGTACGAATGAAACGTTCGTAGTGACCAAGGTCAAGGTCTGTTTCTGCGCCGTCTTCTGTAACGAATACTTCACCGTGTTGAGTTGGGCTCATTGTGCCTGGGTCAACGTTGATATAAGGGTCAAGCTTCATCATAGTCACTTTAAGACCACGAGCTTCTAGAATAGCCGCAAGAGATGCAGCAGCAATACCTTTACCTAGAGAGGATACAACCCCGCCAGTAACAAAAATGTAATTTGTCGTCATGTTTAACCTGAAGTTGGTTGGATGAGGGAAATAGATTTCTTCTGGACGGGATGAAAATATACCAGAAGCACTTAACCGCCACAACGTGAAATCTATCACACCCCTCTTTTTTATTTTTTGCTTCAAATCAAAGTGAGTGAACAGACTGACATCACTTTGTTGCTTCGCTATTCTAAGCTAGCGATAAATTAAGCAAAAATCGCTAATAGTGTTTTAAATTTAAACTTTTTCATCGCGTTTCACTTCATCCCAGAAAGCATCCAACTCATCTAGGGAATAATCTTTTAATGTGCCACCAGCCTGCGCAACTTTCGTTTCTACCCCTTTAAAGCGACGCACAAATTTTAAATTTGCTTTCGCCAGGGCAACATCTGGGTCTTTACCAAGATGACGGGCTAGGTTTACGGTGGCAAAAAGTAAGTCTCCAAGCTCCAATTCAATATTGTCTTGGTTTGGTGAGGCTTGTAAGACTTCCTCCATTACTTCGTCAATTTCTTCATGAACTTTTCCGACCACAGGCCCTAAGGTGTCCCAATCAAAGCCAAATTTTGCGCATTTTTTCTGAATCTTTGTAGCACGAGAAAGTGGCGGCAGAGAGCTTGGTATTGAGTCTAGAATACTTTGTTCAGATTTGCCTAATTGTGCTTTCTCTTTGGCTTTTTCAGCTTCCCAATTCGCATTAATTTGCTCATCAGAATCAAACTCAACATCGGAGAAAACATGTGGGTGGCGACGAGTTAGTTTTTCATTGACGGTTTCAACAACATCAGAAAAATCAAATAACTCTTGTTCTTTGGCTAGCTGACTATAGAAAATGACTTGAAATAGCAAGTCACCCAACTCTTCTTTCAAGTTTGGCCAATCTCGGTTTTGAATCGCATCCACTACCTCATACGTTTCTTCAATCGTGTGTGGCACTATGGTGTCAAAACTCTGTTTCAAATCCCAAGGACAGCCGCTCTCTGGATCACGCAACTTCACCATGATTTGTTCTAACTGTTCAATTGGATGACTCATTTTCTGTTCCTTTAAACCTTTCTATCTAAAGAAAAAGGTGAGCAGTCAAAACCACTCACCTTCTACATTATTTTATTTTCTCAGCGGCTTTCACTAAGTAATTGTTACTTTGACAAGGCAACAAGTTTTCGCGACTCCTGAGCATAGCTCGCCTATGTGATGGAGCAAGAAAACGCAGTTAACGCAGTAAAAGTGACAAGTACGACGTGAAAGTTAGCCTAAGCGTTTCACCGACATAACATCTTTAATTTGTTCCACTCGCTTTGATACCCGTGAAAGTACTTCAACATTGGTCACTTCGAGATCGAAATCCAAAATTGAAAGTTGAGTACGGTAATCAACCCTACTCTTCATGCTATTCACTTTCACTTTTTCGTTAGCAAATAATGTGGTGATTTCTTTTAATAAACCGCCACGTTCCATCGCCTCTACACGAAGTGTTAGCATGTATGAACCGGCAAAACCACTTCCCCACACGGTATCTATAATTCGCTCAGGAGCATGATGGCGTAGCTCTTCTAGCTGTTCACAATCAGCTCGGTGAACAGAAATACCTCGACCTTGAGTAATGTAACCACAGATTTGATCTCCGGGAATCGGTTGGCAACAACGAGCCAGATGATTCATCAAGTTATCAACGCCCTCCACAACCACTGCATCTTTATTTGGTCGTGTTGGTGTGGATGGTTTGCTCTCAGCTTCTAACAATTTTTCGAGCGCTTGCTGGTCTTCTTCTTCTGCGGTCGGCTTATTCACCAAGGCATTAATATGATTAACAATTTGGTTAATTCTTAAATCACCACTACCGATACCAACATATAACTCATCAGCAGTGTTCACATTGAAGCGCTTCAATGCATATTGCTCAGCATGTTTCAGCGTCGCACCGATTCGGCTTAATTCGTGCTCGAGAATTTCACGACCCGCTTCTAGATTTTTCTCACGACTTTGCTTACGGAACCATGCATTAATTTTGGCGCGTGCACGACCAGAAGTCACGAAGCCTAGTGACGGATTCAGCCAGTCACGTGATGGATTCGGCTCTTTTTGTGTGATGATTTCAACTTGATCGCCCATTGATAGTTTATGGGTGAATGGCACTATGCGCCCTGCCACTTTAGCACCAATACAGCGATGCCCAACCATCGAGTGAATATGGTATGCAAAATCAAGTGGTGTTGCGCCCATCGGTAAGTCGACTACGTCACCGCGAGGAGTAAAGGCATAGACACGGTCATCAAATACTTGGCTACGAAGTTCATCCAACATTTCGCCAGAATCAGACATCTCTTCTTGCCAATCAATAAGCTTACGCAGCCAAGTGATCTTTTCATCGTAACCGCTGCGACCTGCACTGCTACCCTCTTTATACTTCCAGTGTGCCGCCACGCCCAATTCAGAATCTTCGTGCATGTCTTTAGTACGGATCTGAATCTCAATAGTTTTACCTTCCGGCCCCAAAACGACGGTATGTATCGATTGATAACCGTTTGGTTTAGGGTTGGCGACGTAATCGTCAAATTCACTCGGTAGGTGTTTGTATTTAGTATGAACTATACCTAATGCCGCGTAGCAATCTTGCAGTTTGTCAGCGATAATTCGCACAGCTCGAACATCAAAAAGCTCATCAAACTCCAAGCCTTTTTTCTGCATTTTGCGCCAGATACTGTAGATGTGTTTTGGACGACCGCTCACTTCAGCATTAATACCCGTGGACTGCATTTCCTCGGTTAAGTCATCGACAAAATCTTTGATGTATTGCTCGCGCACGATACGACGCTCAGACAATTGCTTAGCGATCTGTTTATAGGTTTCAGGTTGTTGGTAACGGAATGCGTAATCTTCGATTTCCCATTTCAGCTGACCAATGCCGAGACGGTTCGCCAAGGGTGCATAGATATTGGCACACTCTTGTGCTGCGGCTCTACGCACTTCATCCGGCGCTTTTTTAACTTCAATAAGGTTGCAGATTCGTTCAGCTAACTTAATGACCACGCATCGAAAATCATCCACCATCGCTAACAGCATGCGGCGCACATTATCAACTTGAGAAGAGGCGGCGCTGCCCTCTAGTGTAATATTGAGCTGCCCAAGAGCAGCCATTTCATCCACCCCATCAATCAGCTTAATGATCTCATTGCTGTACAACTCTTCAAGCTGCTCTCGACCAAGAGCGCCACTGGAAACAAGCGGGAATAACTGCGCCGCTATTAACGTCGCTTTATCCATCGATAGCGTGATCAAAATTTCGATCATTTCTCGACCACGCCAAAGTAGCAGAGTAGCTTGCTCGTTACCTTGCAAGAAAGTCTCACACTGGTGATAAACTTCCGTTAAGCTCTGAGCGACTTTGGGATCTTGTTTTAAGCTAACAATCCACTTGTCTAACTCAAACTGTTCGTCTTGATTCAAATGTGCGCTTCTTACCGCAACCATCTTCTCGTCCTGTTATATTTGTTATGTTTGACTAACCATGTCTTCGTTAAATAACGCCTGGTTAGCTTTTCTTTGAAGTCTTCACAAATAACGCCATCGACTCTAGATGACCGGTATGAGGGAACATATCCAACATACCTAACTTCTCTAACTGGTAACCTTGGTTTAGCAAGCTTTGACTATCTCTGGCAAGGGTAGCAGGATTACACGAAACATAAACCACTCTTGTCGCTCCTAAACTCGACAATTGCTCAACCACGCCACTCGCCCCCGCGCGCGCTGGATCAAGGAGTACTTTACTAAACTGCTCTTTTGCCCAAGGTTGTTGAGCTAGAGTTTCTTCTAAGTTTGCTTGATAAAATATTGCATTATCAAGATGGTTAAGCTTGGCGTTTTCAGCCGCTTTATCCACCATACTTTGAATACCCTCCACACCAACAACGCTGTTCACTTGTTGAGCGATAGGTAAACTAAAGTTACCCAAACCACAGAATAAATCGAGTACGCGATCTTGTGTATCTAATGCGAGCCAATCTATCGCTTGTGCCACCATTTTTTTATTTACTTCCTGATTGACCTGAATAAAGTTATTTGGTTCAAACGGAATGGTAACACCCGACTCTAGGTAATAAGCTGCATCACCTGACACACGATCTAATTGCTCATTACTTGGCATCAAATATAGCGAAGCATTGTGGCGCTCAGCAAAAGCCATCAATTCACTCTTTTCGTTCTCAGCTAGCGGTTGTAAATGACGCAATACAATCACATTCGTGTTGTCGCCTTTAACTAACTCCACATGACCTAATGCTTCAGGGTGAGCGAAGCTTTGCAGTAGTTGATGTAGCTCTGGCAACATATTATCCAGTTCAGTGACTAAAACTGGACAGTGATTAACAGTAACAATTTGTTTGCTTTGTTTCTTACGGAAACCAAATTGAAGTTGTCGGCTCTTTCTATCAAACATCAAGCTAATTCGAGCTCGTCGACGATAAGCTTGTTCATCACCAATAATCGGAGCATCAAGCTCCAACGTTTGGCCCGCAAACTTTTTCATTAGCTGGCTGAGAGTTTGTTGTTTATTACTCTGCTGCTGAGTGATACCAAGATGCTGCATATTACAGCCACCACATTCGTCATAATAACGGCAGAACGGTTCAATACGCTCTGCGCTTGGTTTTTGAATTTTAATTAAATTTGCGCGTGAGAATTTGCTTTTGCTCTCAGTTAACTGGATGAGTACTTGCTCACCTGGAAGCGCGCCTTCCACAAACACAGGTTTGTTGTTTTGATAGGCAATACCGGCACCATGATGATCCAGTTTTTCGATCACCACCGATTGATGCTTGGAATTGAGTTGTGTTTTCTTCTTTGGTTGGAAAAAACGCGCCATGTTCTGTGCCTGTAATTTATTGCTTCAAAATGCTATTCAGGCGTCATCTTTTAGAACCTGAATCATTGTGTGAACCGAATGAGTTGATTATGCTTATCGTTTAGACGGTCTTATTTTGCCCAATATCAGCCTTTGATTAAAAATCGCCTAGGCTGTCATGGTAATCTTGGATCTATTTTCCCATATCCATACCACGATGTTTAGACAATAATGACCAGATATGGCTTGCGCGCCCGCGTTATTTCACTGACTCTCGCCCCTACCTTAATTATCGGATTGATTTTAAGCGCTATTTTCTCTTTTAACCGCTATCACGATCTAGAAAGACAGGTAATTAATTCCGGTTTTAGTATTATTGAACCCTTGGCCATCGCCGCGGAAGAAGGGCTTAAGAACAACAGTCGAGAGTCTGTAAGACGCATTATTAGTTATGCGCACCGCAAAAACTCCCGCTTTGTTCGTAGTATCGCAGTGTTCGATTACAATCATGAACTTTTTGTAACCTCAAACTTTCATCCAAGCTTTGAATCTTTAATGTTCCCGCGCAATGCGCCAATCCCGCTATTAGTCGATTCAGATATTCAAGAAAACACCTTGGTATTACGAGCGCCTATTATCAGTGAGTCTGGCATTTTTGCGTCACCAAACAGTCAAGAAAGCACTCCTGCGCTTGGTTATGTTTCTATCGAGATAGATCTTTCATCTCTACGCCTACAGCAATATCAAGAAATTTTTACCGCTTTCATTGTGCTACTGTTTGGTATCAGCCTCTCTGCCTTTTTTGCTTTCCGTTTAATGCATGATGTCACTCGCCCGATTTCTCATATGAAGAATATGGTTGATCGAATTCGTCGTGGGCACCTCGATGTGCGTATTGAGGGGAAAATGCATGGCGAATTAGATTCGTTGAAAAATGGTATCAATGCGATGGCGGTTTCCCTATCGGAATACCATGTAGAGATGCAGCACAGCATTGACCAAGCGACATCCGACTTACGTGAAACTCTCGAGCAGTTAGAGATTCAAAACGTCGAACTGGATATCGCAAAAAAACGAGCACAAGAAGCTGCTCGCGTAAAATCTGAGTTCTTAGCCAATATGTCTCATGAACTTCGAACGCCACTCAATGGTGTGATTGGTTTTACCCGTCAAATGCTCAAAACCAAGTTAACCAATAGCCAAAATGATTATCTACAGACTATTGAAAAATCGGCGAATAATTTACTGACTATTATCAATGACATTCTCGACTTCTCTAAACTTGAAGCGGGTAAGCTCGCACTTGAGAATATTCCATTTGAATTCCAAGAAGCACTAGAAGAAGTCGTGAGCTTACAAGCCACCAGCGCACATGAGAAAGGGCTTGAGATTACCCTTAAAATCGATCCTAAGATCCCGGTTGGCCTTGTCGGCGACCCGCTTCGAATTCAGCAAGTGCTTACTAACTTAGTCGGTAACTCAATTAAGTTTACTGAGCGCGGTAATATCGATATTAGTATTGAAATGCGCTCACAAAAAGAAGATCACGTTGAGTTGCAATTTATGGTTCGTGATACTGGCATAGGTATATCTGAACGACAACAAGCTCAACTATTCCAAGCCTTTAGCCAAGCTGACGCGAGTATTTCTCGTCGCTATGGTGGTACAGGGCTTGGTCTTGTTATCACCCAAAAATTAGTGAGCCAAATGGGTGGTGAGATTAGCTTAACCAGTCGCTTGCACCAAGGGTCGACATTCTGGTTTACGTTACGTCTTCACTCGACTGAAATGCCAGTAAGTGACTTAATTGAAACTCAGGTACTTAATCAACGCTCTCTGTTACTCGTTGAGCCAAATTTACAAGCAGCATCGGTCATCCAACAAACGCTAAACCAGCATGGATTACTTGTCACTTACCGCTCTACATTGCCAGATGATGCCTCTAACGAGCTTTCTGGAGAATTGGAACGTTACGACTATATTCTGTTGAACTTAGCACCAAATAAAACCAATGCCGTTGAGCGCGTTGAGAAATGGGTAGAAAAAGCACGTAAGCTTGCGCCCCATGTCGTCATTGGTATTCCAAGCACGGCGCTCGCGTTGTCGGATCATTTGATTCAAAAATATCCGGTTCACTGCATTACAAAACCACTATCACGCAAAAAATTGCTGCAAACCTTAGTCGCCAATCAAGACCGTTTACCGGAAATTGAGATCATTCCACAGCCGGTCAATCGAGAGACCTTACCTCTCACTGCAATGGCGGTGGATGATAACCCAGCAAACCTAAAGTTAATCAGCGCCCTATTAAAAGAACGCGTTGAGAAAGTCATCACTTGTAACAATGGCTTAGACGCCGTGAAGCAAGCAGAGAAGATGCACTTTGATATTATTTTGATGGATATCCAAATGCCGCATATGGACGGGGTTACTGCCTGTGCCAAAATCAAACAAACGGCACTCAATAGCAAAACACCAATTATTGCCGTTACCGCACACGCAATGAGCGGAGAACGGGATCGTCTATTGAAAGCTGGAATGGATGACTATCTGACTAAGCCAATTGAAGAACACGTATTGCAACAAGTACTGATGCATTGGAATCCACATACCAGTAAGAATGAGCTAGAAAAATTAGATATAGCTAGCCAACCAGAAGCATTGGTGACGAGCCACTCTACTAATAATGAACACAGTAATATGATTATTGATTGGCAATCGGCTCTTAAGCAATCGGCGAATAAAGAAGATCTCGCTAAAGATATGCTTAGAATGCTTGTAGAATATATTCCTGAGGTTAGTGCGATTATTGAGGGGGCATTGGAAGATGACCATTTCGATATAACGCAGCTGATTCATCATGTCCATACTCTACATGGCAGTTGTTCTTACTGCGGAGTACCTAGATTGAAGAAAGTATGTGCAACAATTGAACAAGCTCTACGTTCAGGCAGCTCGATTGAGGATATTGAGCCGGAGTTATTTGAATTAGAAGATGAAATGGAAAAAGTGACTGCGAGTGCGGCCCCATATATTGGTGAGTTAAGCTAGCTAATCAAGACTCATAAATGACAGTCGCCATTGCATAATGGCGTTCATCGGAAATAGACAGGTGGATACTCTCCACCTGTTTTTTTTGTGCTATTTCTAGAGCTTTGTTGGAAAGCGTTAATTCGGGCTTACCGTATTCATCATTAGAAATATTGAAGTCATGGAATGTCACCCCCATCGCAATGCCTGTTCCAAGCGCCTTCGAGGCTGCTTCTTTGGCCGCAAAACGTTTTGCTAAAAAACGCCCCTGTTGCTTTAATGAATGAAATTTTGCCAGTTCACTATCCGTAAGAATACGACGAGCGAATGCCTCACCACTTCTTTCTAATGCTTTTTCAATACGGGTAATCTCTGCAATATCAGTACCCAATCCAACAATTGCCATCTTTATTTTCGCGCAGCTACAATCAGAGCTTTCATATCAGCTACTGATTTTTCCAAGCCATCAAATACCGCACGACCAATAATAGAGTGACCGATATTCAGCTCATAAATTTCCGGGATCGCGGCAATAGCAGCTACGTTATGGTAAGTTAAACCATGACCAGCATTAACGATAATACCTTGCTCTGCTGCATAGCTAGCGCCAGCTGTAATTCTTTTCAGCTCATTGAGCTGTTCTTCTTCCGAAGTCGCATCAGCATAGTGGCCAGTGTGTAATTCAATGTATGGCGCACCACATGCTTTAGCGGCATCAATTTGGGTACGTTCAGCATCAATAAACAGAGAAACTTTAATACCTGCTGCCGTTAATTTTTCTGTGGCTGCTTTAATTTTCTCCAACTGACCCGCGACATTAAGACCACCTTCCGTCGTCAACTCTTCACGTTTTTCCGGTACTAAACATACATACTCTGGTTGAGTTTTCAGAGCGATGTCTACCATTTCGTCAGTCACTGCCATTTCCAAATTCATACGTGTTTGGATAGTTTCACGTAGGATTCGAACATCACGATCATTAATGTGACGACGATCTTCTCTTAAGTGAATAGTGATCCCATCAGCGCCTGCACGCTCTGCAATTTCCGCTGCATGCACTGGGTCTGGATATTTAGTACCACGTGCATTACGTAATGTTGCGATATGATCAATATTTACACCTAGGTAGATTGAGCTCATTTTTCAATACTCCTTGCTCCGGGAACTTCTCGCTTTATTCGAAATAGTTCCCTGCTTTTTAATGGTTTACCGCCAAGATACGGTTTCAATGCTATTCGTGTAAAGCGCTTTGCCGCTTTCAATTGCTCTTTTGTGGTAAAGCGCCGTTCACTGATTGCGATCAGCTCGTCACCGAGGAACGTCAGATTATCTCTTCTTACCGATGCGATAAACCCCCTCTGCTCACGATATCGATAAGTCATAGTAGAATCGACTGGCTCACCAGTCCCAGCGCAGTGTAAAAAATCAACTCCATAGCCTAATGAAGACAATAAAGCTAATTCAAAGCGACGCAATGCTGGTTCAGGGTTTTCATTTTGAGCGAGTTCAGTCAACGCATGAAGATAATCATAGAAAAGAGCGGGCATCGGCACTTCTGCCATTAAAATACGACCAATCAACTCATTTACGTACATTGCTGAGTAAAGTGAGATACCACTAAGTGGCAAACCTAAGCTAATCGGTTCAGCTTGTCGCAACGTCTTCATTGAGCCATTGCCCGACCATTTTAGAAGTAATGGCGTAAAAGGTTGCAGCGCTCCTTTTAAATTTGAACGCTTACCTCTCGCTCCCTTGGCCATCAAAGTGATTCGACCGTATTCTTCAGTAAATACATCCAGAATCAAACTCGATTCACTGTAAGGTCGACGATGAAGAACAAAACAGCGCTGTAAGCCTTCAGAAGACATTTCCTACCATCCAATTGCAAAATAAGGAGCCATAGGGCTCCTTATTATTACTCACATATCGAAGCAAAGTTTGCTTACTGCTCGTAATTATAAATCGTCGATGTAACCTAGAGAGCGTAATGCACGCTCATCATCAGCCCAACCTGATTTCACTTTTACCCAAGTTTCTAGGTAAACTTTACGGCCAAACAACTCTTCCATATCTAAGCGAGCTTCACGACCGATTGTTTTAATCTTGTCGCCACCTTTACCAATAACCATTTTTTTCTGGCCATTACGCTCAACAAGGATAAGTGCGTTAATATGGAAACCGTCAGTTTCAGGGTTGTAGTCAAAACGTTCAATTTCAACTGTCACTGAATAAGGCAGTTCTTCACCAGTAAAGCGCATTAATTTTTCACGCACGATTTCCGATGCCATGAAACGCTGAGAACGGTCAGTCACATACTCTTCAGGGAAGTGATGCGTCGCTTTAGGTAAATGGTCACGTACATGCTTACGCAAGACATCTACATTTTTACCTTGCTTAGCTGAAATTGGCACAATATCGACAAAATCCATCTTTTGTGACATTTCTTGCATATGTAACATAACATCATTACGGTCTTGGACGTTATCTACTTTGTTGATACATAGCACGACTGGGAAATTCGCATTTCGCAGTTTGTTCAGTACCATTTCGTCATCGGCGGTCCAATGGGTACCATCAACAAGGAAGAATACCAAGTTAACATCACTCAGTGATGAACTCGCCGCGCGGTTCATCAAACGGTTAATGGCACGTTTCTCTTCAATGTGTAGCCCAGGGGTATCCACATAGATTGCTTGATAACCACCCTCAGTATCCACACCCATAATACGGTGACGGGTTGTCTGTGGTTTACGTGAAGTGATCGAAATCTTCTGACCCAAGATGTTATTCAACAAAGTGGATTTACCCACATTTGGGCGACCAACAATAGCAATAAAGCCACAATGTTGGTTTTCTGGAGAACTCGGTTTACTTGGTGTATCAAAATACGCATCAAGATCGAATTCGTTGTTATCTACTGATTCAGCCATTAGTCAATTGCTCTAGTGCAGTTTCTGCAGCCGCTTGTTCTGCCTTGCGGCGGCTGGTGCCTTTACCAATTACAGGGGATCCAACACCTGCTATTTCACACGCTACAGTAAACTCTTGGTTGTGTGCTTCACCTTTAATATTAGTCACTGTATAGACAGGTAGTGGTTTTCTTCGACCTTGAAGAAACTCTTGCAGGCGCGTTTTCGGGTCTTTTTGAGATACACCTGGCTTAATCGCGTCTAAACGCGTTTTATACCAGCTCAAAATGATCGTACGAGCCATTTCGATATCGCTGTCTAAGTAAATAGCACCAATAATGGCTTCAACCGCATCAGCAAGAATCGAATCACGACGGAAGCCGCCACTTTTCAACTCACCTGGACCTAATTTTAAGTAATCTCCCAGATCGAACTCTCGACCTAGTTCTGCAAGCGTATTACCACGCACCAAGGTTGCGCGCATACGACTCATGTCCCCTTCATTCACTTTAGGGAAGCGATGATAAAGATCATCAGCAATGACAAAACTTAAAATTGAATCGCCCAGAAACTCAAGACGTTCATTGTGTTTTCCATTAGCGCTGCGATGAGTCAGCGCTAAGTTGATAAACTCGGCATCACGGAATTGATAGCCGAGTTTTTTCTCTAGTTTTGCAATAGGAGAATTCATACTCTCTCGATTTAATTAGTTAATACCACCGATGCGGTTGAAACGCACATCAGTTGGAATCCAAGTAGGCAGAATGCTGTTTGCATCTCGATCAAATTCAAAACTGATCCAAATACCAACGGCCTTACCCACTAGGTTGGCTTCTGGAACAAAGCCCCAGTAGCGGCTGTCAGCGCTGTTGTCACGGTTATCACCCATAACAAAGTACTGACCCTCTGGAACAACCCATTCATTGACACCGTTGCGAGGTTCATAAGCCTCAACTCGATCTCTACGTAAAGGATTGATCAAAATTTGATGTTCTTTGGCTCCGAGTTTTTCATCTAGTTGAATCATCGGCACACCATTTTGGACAAATGGACTTTCAATAACGTTAGACAATTTAACTGGTTTGCACTGACTCTCACCTTTCGTTTGAATACACAGATCTTTGTCGCTGCTATAACGAACGGTATCACCTGGTAAACCTACTACTCGTTTAATGTAGTCAATACTTGGCTGTGGTGGGTATTTAAAGACCACAACATCGCCACGCTCCGGTTTCCCAGTTTCAACCAACTGTGTACGCCAGACTGGATCTTTCAAGCCATATGCGTATTTCTCTACCAAAATAAAATCACCCACCAATAAGGTCGGCATCATCGATCCTGATGGAATCTGAAACGGTTCGTAGATAAAGGAACGTAAGATCAATACAAACGCGATCACTGGAAAAATAGAGACGCTGTTTTCAATCCACCATGGCTGAGCTTGTGCTTTCTTTAATGTCAGCGCATCTAATCCATTGGTCTGTGCTTCAATCTCTGCAACATGAGCTTGACGCTTCTTCGCAAAAACCAGCTTTTCCAATAGCCAAACAATGCCAGTTACTAAAGTAACAATAACCAAGAGCAGTGAGAATGTATTCGCCATCAAATTCCCTTATCTAAAAATGCGAAAGTGAAAGAGCCGAGACCCTTTCACTTATCTTAACTAGCGAGCGCTGGGTAAGCTCCCAGCAGTCTAATCTTTACCAACGTGAAGAATAGCTAGGAACGCTTCTTGAGGCAGTTCTACGTTACCGATCTGCTTCATACGTTTCTTACCTTCTTTCTGTTTCTTCAACAGTTTTTTCTTACGGCTGATATCGCCACCGTAACATTTTGCGATTACGTTTTTACGTAACTGCTTCACGGTAGAACGTGCGATGATATGGTTACCAATCGCCGCTTGAATTGCGATATCAAACATTTGACGAGGGATGAACTCTTTCATCTTCTCAACCAATAGACGACCACGGCTTTGTGATTGGTCTTTGTGAGTGATGATAGCCAATGCATCCACTTTGTCGCCGTTCAATAGTACGTCTACGCGTACCATGTTCGACATTTCAAAACGTTGGAAGTTGTAATCCAGTGATGCGTAACCGCGTGATGTCGATTTCAAACGGTCGAAGAAGTCGAGAACCACTTCAGCCATTGGAATATCGTAAGTCACAGCAACTTGGTTACCGTGGTAAACCATGTCGACTTGCATGCCGCGTTTTTCAACACACAAGGTAATTACGTTACCTAGGTAATCTGCTGGTACTAAGATGTTACAACGAGCAATCGGCTCACGCATCTCTTCAATGTCATTGATTGCCGGCAGTTTAGCTGGGCTATCAACATACACGGTTGTACCGTCAGTTTGAATCACTTCGTACACTACTGTTGGTGCTGTAGTGATAAGGTCTAGATCGTATTCACGCTCTAAACGCTCTTGGATGATTTCCATGTGCAGCATACCAAGGAAACCACAACGGAAACCAAAGCCTAGTGCTGCTGAGCTTTCTGGCTCATAAAATAGTGACGCATCGTTTAGGCTTAATTTGCCTAGTGCATCACGGAAGTTTTCGTAGTCATCAGACGATACTGGGAACAAGCCAGCGTATACCTGAGGCTTCACTTTTTTAAAGCCTGGTAATGCTTTTTCACAACCATTTTTCGCGAGTGTTAGCGTATCACCAACTGGTGCACCCAAGATATCTTTGATACCACAAACCACCCAACCTACTTCGCCAGTATTTAGCGCTGTGGTGTCGATTTGTTTTGGCGTAAAGATACCTAGACGATCAACACCCCAAACTTGGCCAGTACTCATCACTTTGATCTTGTCGTTTTTCTTGATTGAGCCGTTTTTAACACGAACCAATGAAACAACGCCAAGGTAGTTATCAAACCATGAGTCAATGATCAGCGCTTGTAGCGGTGCATCAGGATCACCTTCAGGAGCAGGGATTGCAGCAACAATGTTTTCTAGAACATCATCCACGCCTAAGCCTGTTTTTGCACTACAACGCGTTGCTTCCATCGCATCGATACCAACGATTTCTTCAATCTCTTCCGCTACGCGCTCAGGCTCAGCAGCAGGTAAGTCGATTTTGTTTAGAATCGGCACGACTTCTAGGTTCATTTCAATAGCGGTGTAACAGTTTGCCAATGTTTGCGCTTCTACGCCTTGGCCTGCATCCACTACTAGCAACGCACCTTCACACGCCGCAAGCGAGCGAGATACTTCGTAAGAAAAGTCTACGTGCCCTGGAGTATCGATGAAGTTTAGTTGGTATGTTTCACCATCTTTGGCTGTGTAATCCAAAGTCACACTCTGTGCTTTGATTGTAATACCGCGTTCACGTTCAAGATCCATTGAATCAAGAACTTGGGCCGCCATTTCGCGATCGGATAAACCGCCACAAACTTGGATCAGACGGTCAGATAGGGTCGACTTACCATGGTCGATGTGGGCGATAATCGAAAAGTTACGAATGTGCTTCATAGATTTAGGGTGACTAACTCTTTTAAATAGGACATAAGAAAGCCGTCGTTTGACGGCATTTCAATCAAGTTGGAGGATTCTACCCAATTTCTAGTCGCTTGGCACTAGCTAATTGGTTCTCCCAAGATCCTCAGTAAGGTGACTTGCTGAGATGAACGCTGTTCAATGTGTCGAGATAATTGTTTTGCTATGTAAATTCCCAATCCGATACTCAGACCAGACAACAAAATAATCGCCCCCTCACCAAGACCAAATGCAGGGGCAATAAACCAATTAGAAACCAATGCACCAATAATAAGTGAGAACAGCGGTACTAAATAGACAATAGCAGCCGACTGCAACAAATGCTTTTCTGGTAGGCCGATTTCAACCACTTGTCCAACCTTGACGGTTTTAGACGTCAATAGATGCCAATGTAGTGATTTTGCACCTACAGCTTTCGACACAATTCCTGTACCACAACTTTTCTGTGAGGCACAGCCACTACAGCTAGTTTGCTGTTCACAGCTGAGTTCCACATCAAAGCGATTACCTTGAGCATTCACAGCTGACACGGTCGCTAATGCTGTCATCATAACTAGTTATTACCTGGTTTTTTTAATGTAACAGATTGTGCAATTCTCTTTGCGGTCGCCGGAGGAATATCACCGACAACTGAAATTTCGACGTTATCTTTAACGTAACTATGTAGTGTACGACGACCTTGACGAACTAACTGTCCTTTCAACGATAGGTTATCGCTATCAGAAACATAGATAGAGAAACTAAAAAGTCCATCGCTGTACATTTGACTTTCTACCATACGATCAGACATCGCCATACGGTAGCGATTGAGATCTTTTGGTTTAAACCCTTTAGGGATCCAACCAGCTTCCCAAAAGGTTTCGTTAATTTGGCCTTTTGGTAGAGACAATACCTCTGGTAGCTTGACGTTATTTAGTCCACTAAGAATTTCGGCAATTTGATCGCTTACACTATAAGCAATAGTTCTGTACTGCTCCAAAATCTCACCATCACGATCCACTAAATCCGCTCGCAATGGCAACTTAGTCTTCTCATCTACCCATAAGACATAGGAATAACGTAACCCATCTTTAGGTACGATACGGATGACTTGGCAAGCAGCCCCAGCTTCGCGAGCTCTACCAACGCGAATAAAATCGTAAAACTGAGCTAAATGATTAACGTTTGAATTTAATAACGGAATGACAGGGGCGACAATATTGCCGGATTCAATCGTAAAAGGCTCAACCCCAGGTTCGATATAACTGATCTCATTACCACGACGAATAACTTCTCGAATCGGGCCACTTAAATACACTAAGTGGGCCAGTTGCTGCTTCTGCTCTAAAGCATGGCGATACAGCAAAGGCTCGATACTGTTTTTTCTAATCAGAATATAAGACAGTTCATAATTAAGATGCTGACTGGCCTCGTTCATTTGATGCAACAAAGCCTCTGCAGGTTGTTCTTCTGCAAAGGCCATTGGTGTATTCAAACTGAACAGTGTCAGAGCACTGATCAGAAATTTTCTCATTCAACTACCGTTTCAGGATGATTATCTTGCAGTGAAGATGATTCGCTGTTTAATCTCAGTTGAAGTTCATAATCTTGTAGCATCGCATTGATTCTTCGATGCTGCTCTTGAACGTTCACTTCACCGCGTGAATTAGGTTGCTCGACCTCATTACGAGTCAGGCTTACAGGTTCTGCGCTACCAGCAAAAGGGACGGTTTGTAATACAGGAAATTGATCTACTTCAGAGACAGCAGAGTCTGTTCCATCGTATTGCTGAACACCTACAATGACCGCCAATGATACGCTAGCGGCCACAGCAACTTGCCCAAACTGGGTCAACCATGTTGGCAAACTTGCTTTCGCTTTCGATGGCAAAGGTTGAGACTCTAGACGAGCATCATCGAGCTTAGCCACTTTATTTAAATCAAATTGATTGTATGCCGGTTCATTTTCTAGCGCTAAAGCTACGCTCTCAGCAATATTCCACTCTTTGCATTGAGGAGTATCACCACGCATAACATCACCAATTAAGTGATAGTTTTGCCATGCTTGCAAACTCTCTTGGTCTTTTTCTAACTCCACTATTAGAGCCTTATCGACCAACTCTCCATCCATGAGTGCTGAAAGTTTCTCTTTGTCAGCCATTATTTCCACCATTACAGTTACTGGTACTAGCGTTGTAAAAGAGGTTGGATTTTCTTCTCAACCGCTTCACGAGCTCGGAATATGCGTGAACGCACAGTTCCTACAGGGCAATCCATAACTTCTGCGATTTCTTCATAACTCAAACCATCGAGTTCACGTAACGTCATCGCAGTTTTTAAATCTTCAGGAAGTGCTTCGATCGCGCTGAAGACCACACGTTTCAATTCATTTGACAACGTTAAGTTCTCAGGGTTCGATATTTCTTTTAACGCACTACCTGTTTCGTAATATTCAGCTTCTTCAGTATCTACATCTTGTGCTGGTGGTCGACGACTTTGGGCAACGATGTAGTTTTTCGCAGTATTGACAGCAATACGATATAACCAAGTATAAAAGGCGCTTTCGCCACGAAAACTTGGTATTGCTCGATAAGCCTTAATAAATGCTTCTTGTGCTACGTCGGCGACATCTCCTTGGTTGTTGACGTAACGTGAAATAAGGTTGCAAACTTTATTTTGGTATCTTAAAACCAGTAGGTTGAATGCTTGCTTATCTCCATTCTGAACTCGCTCAATTAACACTTGATCGGTCAGTTGCTCGTTCATTCGAGCGTGTACTCCTATCGTTATCCGCTCACCTCCAAAAATGAGTTGAGCTTTAATTATGCAAAAATGTAGTCTTGACACCACCGCTTACTTGAGCACTATTGTGACCAAGCAATAAACAAAAAGTTCAAAGTTATTTCAAACTATATTTACAGTAACAAAGGGTAGTCATCTTCTTACTCAAGATTGTGAGGATGAAGGTCACTAAAAGCAATGGTATTTACGCAGAATTGCTTTTGATGCGGTGATATGATTGTTGTTAAATGATTAGGGATAGAGTTAGACGACTCTACATTAACTCGGGAATTTGAAAGTTTTATGAACGCAAACCGTGAACATCAATGTGATGTGTTAGTGGTAGGTAGTGGCGCGGCAGGTCTATCGTTAGCGTTACGTGTTGCTGAGCATGGAAAGGTAATTGTGCTTAGTAAAGGCCCTCGCTGCGAAGGATCAACATTTTATGCACAGGGTGGTATTGCGGCAGTATTTGATGAATCTGACAGTATTGAATCACACGTACAAGACACGCTGATTGCCGGCGGTGGTATTTGTGAACAAGAAACAGTTGAATTTATTGCAGAAAACGCAAAGGAATGTGTCCAGTGGTTAATTGATGGTGGAGTGCCTTTTGACCTCGAAGAGAACAGCAGTGATAGCTCACCTCGTTACCACCTTACTCGTGAGGGCGGCCATAGCCATCGCCGTATTCTTCATGCGGCTGATGCGACAGGCATGGCGATGCAAACGTCTCTACAAGATAACGTTCATCAGCATCCCAACATTACGGTGCTAGAGCGCCACAATGCTTTAGATTTAATCACTGAAGATAAAATCGGTGGCGATAATCGTAAAGTCATCGGAGCCTACATATGGAACCGTAATGAAGAACACGTTGAGACAGTACGCTCAAAATTTGTTGTTCTCGCAACCGGTGGCGCATCGAAAGTGTATCAATACACGTCCAACCCAGACGTATCATCGGGAGATGGTATTGCTATCGCTTGGCGTGCGGGCTGCCGCGTAGCAAATCTAGAGTTTAACCAATTTCACCCTACTTGTTTATATCACCCTGAAGCTCGCAATTTCTTGCTTACTGAAGCATTGCGTGGTGAGGGTGCGTTTTTACGTCGCCCTGATGGCTCTCGCTTTATGCCCGACTTTGATGAGCGAGCAGAGTTAGCTCCTCGAGATGTCGTTGCTCGTGCTATCGACTTTGAAATGAAACGTCTTGGCGCTGATTGTATGTATGTCGATATCAGCCATAAGCCAACAGAATTCATTGAGAAGCACTTCCCAACCATCCATACGCGTTTGATGGAGTTGGGCATTGATATGACTAAAGAGCCAATTCCTATTGTCCCTGCCGCTCATTATACCTGTGGTGGTGTCATGGTTAATCAGCAAGGCCAAACGGATCTATCTCAGCTTTATGCGATTGGTGAAGTTAGCTATACCGGTTTACATGGAGCGAACCGTATGGCTTCCAACTCTTTACTTGAGTGTGTGGTTTACGCATGGTCAGCAGCCAAAAACATTATTAACAACCTTGATAATGTTGAGTTACCACCAAAATTACCTTGCTGGGATGAAAGTCAAGTTACCAACAGTGATGAAGAAGTGATCATCCAGCATAACTGGCATGAGTTGCGCTTGTTTATGTGGGATTACATGGGCATCGTGCGTACAGATAAACGTCTAGAGCGTGCTCTACGTCGTATTCAAATGCTTCAACAAGAGACACACGAATATTACAGCACTTTCCGAGTATCCAATAACTTACTAGAATTGCGTAATCTACTTCAAGTGGCTGAACTTATGGTTCGTTGTGCAATGGAACGCAAGGAAAGTCGAGGTTTACATTACACCTTAGATTATCCTGAACTTGCAAAAGACAGCGGCCCAACAATTCTTGTTCCTGATTCAATCAAGCAAGACTAAATACCCAATCATCAATAAGGGAGCTTACGCTCCCTTATTTAATTGAACCATTACCTGCCGATAGGTTTTATCGCAAACGCTATCTCGCCACAAAATCACTTTTTTTCCGCTATCAAATTTCAATACTACACAAAAATGCGCCAATGGTTTAAAAGCAAAATCTATCCGACGTCGATTTGGGCCCTGAACTATTTCGTTATTCTCACCAATCCAACACACGCCTTGCAACGGGGGCAAAAACAAGGGTTGGTTATGTATGAAACACATAGAAAGCAAGAAGACTGTTGCGACAAGAGGGAGCGAAGAAGTAATGAGAAAAGAGCAGACTAATACATAAGTGATAGCATTAGCCTGCTGAGATAAGAAGCTCGGGTGAGCGTATAACTTAACGAACTTTACTGAGGTTGTGGGCAACAATTTTATCAACCATGGCAGCGTGACCTAAGTTTTCGCTGCGCGCATGCCCCATAATCCAAGTGAATAAGTCTGGATCATCGCATTCTAATAATGAGACAAAATCGCGCTGTTCATTTTCAGCTAGCGCCTCAAAACATTCTTCAAAAAAAGGCATGATGACGACATCAAGCTCTAGCATGCCTCGACGACATGCCCATTTGATGCGTGCTTTTTCTTCCGCAGTGTACATCCAGTTCCTCACCTATTCGGTTGTTTAGACTGAGTGTAACAAGCTAAAGGCTGAACAACTACTAACTCAGTCACAATCCGACGTGTTGAAATCCCCTTTCGCGAGGCAGCACATGTCTATCTTAACTGTGATACGTATAGCTAAAAGTAATTGCTCCTTGAACTGAAGTGGCTAATGGTTGTTAAAAGGGGTATTTCCGACTTAACATATGCGTATCGACAGCACATTAGGTAAACATCATGGAATGGCAAAACGATTTTAAGCCTCAATCCTTTACTTCAAACGATTCTCTTCCTCCACTAATGGTAACCGCGTTGAATTCATGGGGTATCATTCAGGCCAACGGTGACGATAAAAAGTCCTACTTACAAGGACAAGTAACCTGTGATGTCGTAACACTTGAGCCCCATCAGGTTACTTTCGGTTCTCATTGTGATGCGAAGGGAAAAGTATGGAGCGTATTTCGTTTATTCCACCATCAAGGTGGCTTTGCAATGCTGCAACCACAAAGTGCTATTGAAAGAGAGCTCAGCGAACTTAAAAAGTACGCGATTTTTTCAAAAGTAGATCTAACTCAAAGTACTGACCGCCTCTTGGGAATTATGGGCGAACAAGCACAATCTCTTATTGATTCACTCTCTGAAAATACCGGAGATGTCCGTGCATTGGAGGCGGGAAGCGCGGTCAAAGTGGGAGAACAACGCTGGCTCGTCGTACTGGACGAAATATCTGCTGGCAGATTCATTCAAGCAGCTGATGCTATTCAAGTCGATGAAGCTGTATGGAATCTATTTGAAATAGAATCAGGTTCGCCAATTGTCGAACAAGCACATCAAAACCTGCATATTCCACAAGCACTAAACGTACAAGCTTTAAATGGCATTAGTTTTAAAAAAGGCTGTTACACCGGTCAAGAAACTGTCGCTAGAGCAAAATATCGAGGTATGAATAAGCGTGCTCTCTTTACAGTTCAAGGTCAGGCACCTCTCGGTTTAGTTACTCCCGTAGAACTGGAACGCTCTGTCGGTGAAAACTGGCGTAGTGCAGGTTCAATGCTCGCTTTTTTTCAATACGCAGATGGCGAGACCATTGGGCAAATCGTATTACCGAATGATTTAGACGCTGACACTGAATTGCGCATAAAAGATCAACCTGATCATAAATGGCAAATACTTACCCTACCTTACTCTCTTGATGATGAAGACTAATCAATCCACAAAGATCACGGAGTTTTTAGATCAGCAGCAGGTTCAATATCGCCTGCTGCCTCATCAGACACCAGCCATTACGATTGAAGATACTGCCCAACAAAGGGGGATCGCTCCTAATCAGATGGTGAAATCCATCCTCTTAAGAGACATGGGAAATCGTTATGCTCTAGCTTGTGTGCCCGGAGATCAATCGGTCGATCCGAAAAAAGTACGTGCGTTATTATCTTGGCGTCGAATGACCTGTGTCGAGTTGGATCTAGTTCCAAAGCTAACGGGTTATCAGCTTGGTACAGTAACACCATTGCTCTTAACGACCTCCATGCCCATCATTTTTGATCATCAAATCCTAGAAAATAGTGAAGTCACTATTAGCAGTGGATCGACCATGGCGGGGATTGCGCTGAAATGTCAGGATCTATTAACACTGTGTTCAGCAACGATTGGTGATATTTGTCGGGCAGAAAATAATCATATTGATACAGAACTTGCAAAAAAATCGTGACGCACCTCTAACTATACCATACACATTAACTATATTTATATTCACTTTATCAACATATATAGTCACGATCTCATTTTTGTACTAGTATATATTTGTTGGTTAAAGTTCTCGCAAATATAGCAGTATTGCAGTGCTCGGCTATCTTGTATGCTCAGCATAACAAGAGCTTGCTAGGCATACAGCCTAACCCAACAAAAAAGTGAATCCACTGAATGTTTCAGGACATCCACTTTTTGTGTAATGCATCTGTGACTATTTGCCCGTATTTTACGGGCTTTTTTTTAGCTAAAACTTCACCATTTCGTGACACTTTTATTTCTCTTTCTACTAATCTGTATATGACGATATTAAATTAAGCGCATAGCGAGTATCGCATACTCTACGAAGTTCAATAATCAGAATAATGATGAGGTAAACATCACAATAATTTCGCTGTTGTTTTGTAAATTTGTCTAGGACGACACAAATATCCAACCTCATTCCAGATAACTGCATATTCCCTATCATTATCACACTAATAATTTAAGGGAATTCGTATAATCCACGGTGCTTGGTAAACATAAGGATAACTTTTATGAGACTGTTTAAGCGCTATACGCCAAGTATGATTGCTAAACACGTAAGTCGGCTATTTAAAGGAAACATCTACATTTATGGTATCGGGAGGTTTGAGTTTGATAACGGAAAGCTCATTATTCCAGCTAAAGCAGAAAAACGTCACTTTCAGGCAGTAAAAGAAGTGAATCAAGAAATAATGAGACTACGTTGCGCCTATGCCTAAAGAATGTGGAATAAGCTAAATACGTGAATAGAATTTAAAAGGGTTGGCGATAAGCCAACCCTTTGTCGTTCATGCTCTATGATGAAGTTTATACTGCAGAATGCGTTCGCTTAGCCATATCAGGCAGTTCACCTTTAAGCCCCAACGCTCGTTTCATAATTTCATCTTTTGCTCCTGGAAGTTGACTAGCCAATGTCATACCAATCCCACGAAGCAATTTTTTCGCTGGGTTATTACCATCAAATAGATCACGAAACCCTTGCATTGCCGCTATCATTTTCGCCGCTTCTGCTTTACGCCAGCGTTCATAACTACGTAAATTTCGTTGCGTTCCGATGTCTTCCCCTTGTGTCCACAATGCTAGCACTTCTTGCGCTAAACTTGCCGCATCGAGCAAGCCAAGGTTCACACCTTGCCCCGCTAAAGGGTGAATGGTATGGGCAGCATCGCCAACTAAAGCAACCCGTTCGACAACAAAATCTCGCGCATAGCGCATTTTCAATGGAAACGCGAAACGCTGACCTTGAACTGCGCACAACCCTAAACGTGCATCAAACTCTGCCGTCAATACCTTATTAAAGTCATCATCGCTCATATCGACTAAACGTTCTGCTCGATGAGGCTCAGTAGACCAAACTATCGAACTTAAATGGCTACCATGAACCGGTAAAAACGCCAGTGGACCTTGTGGCGTGAAAATTTGTCGAGCGATACGATCATGAGGCTCTGCCGTTTCGATATTAGCCACGATAGCACTATGCCCATAATCCCAATGTGTGAGTGGGATATTTTGATGCTGGCGAACCCAAGAGTTCGCACCATCTGCACCAACAACCAGCTTAGCCGTCAAAGCTTGCCCTGTATCTAAGGTAATCCAAGCTTCACTTTCACCTATCGCCATTGTGCTGCACTTAGCTGGCATATACAGAGTGACATTCGATTGTTGCTTTACAACATCCAGTAATGCCAACTGAATAACACGATTTTCAACAATATGCCCTAGATCCGGCTGTGCTAATCGTTGTGCGTCAAATTCAATACGAGCAAAACTGTCTTGTTCCCAAACTTCCATTGCCACATAAGGAGCAGCTCGGCGTTGAACAATGCCTTGCCATGCTCCTAAGTTACGCAGCATCGTTTCGCTAGAGCGGCTCAGCGCTGAAACTCGAACATCTGGTAATTCAGACAATTCGTCTTGGGGAATATTCGCTTCGATAACCGCTATACGTAAATCGGAATCTTTGAATGCAGCCGCTAAAGCTAGGCCAACCATGCCTCCACCGACAATCGCGATATCAACGCTTTGCATCATGTCTATTTTTCCTTTTGTTAGTGGTTATCTCACCACTAAACCTAGAGTTCGTTGTAACAATGGCTGTTTGAGTACCGCGATATTATCCATCATTGCGAGACCAACATTACGGCCAATTTGTAAACTTAAATAATCATTCGAAAACAAATGAACCAGTGATGAGGTCAGTTCTATTGTAGAACGGCGATCCTCTTCACGACGCTGTTTGAAGCGCCTTAATACAGTATAACTACCAGGATCTGTTAATGACTGAGAAACTTCTTCCGCAAGTGAGACAACATCACGAATACCTAGGTTAAAACCTTGCCCCGCAATAGGGTGTAATGTTTGGGCTGCATTACCCACAATGGCAAAACGATGCGAAACATTTTGCTCTCGATAACGAAGAAGTAGAGGGTAACTTGCTCTTACTCCAACTTGGGTAAAACGCCCTAGTCTCCAGCCAAACGCTTGTTGCAACTCGTCAATAAACGCATTGTCTTCCAGTTGTAATACTCGCTCAGCTTGAGCAGGGCGCAAACACCATACTAACGACATCCTCTGATCACTCATCGGCAACAAAGCAATGGGACCTTGGTCAGTAAAACGTTCAAAAGCTCGGTGATTATGCGCTTGATCAATCGATACATTGGCAATCACAGCGACTTGAAAGAAGTCATGTTCACTCATCGTCAGGCCAATTTGCTGACAACACGTTGAAATTGCACCATCTGCAGCAACCAGCAACTTCCCTTGTATGACCTCACCACTTTCGAGTGAAATTGTCACTCGATCTATATGACGTGTTACTTGATTCACTGATTGAGGGCAGAACAATGTTATGTTGCCGCATTGCGCGACAAGTTCGTCATAAATTCGACCAACATCGGCCAACTCAACGACATAACCAAGAGCATCGGTTGCCACCTCATCACTCGAGATATCTGTCATCCCCAAGTGAGAACGATCCGAGACATGGATATGATGAATCGGTGTTGCAACATCCTGAATTTCATTCCATAGCGACAATTGCTTTAGGATATTCACCGTACCATAAGACAAAGCGATGGAACGGGAGTCAAAACCTGGGTGTGCTTGATGGTTAGTTTGGTAAGGTTCGACAACTGCAATAGATAAACGACCATGACTAGACTGATTAAGCGCTAACGCTAGCGTCATACCAGCCATTGCACCACCAGCAATTACTACGTCAAACTGCTTCATTCGATTACCTAATTAATGAACTGTTGTATTCACAGGTTGACTTGGCTTTTGACCGAACTCGGCATGAATCGTTAATACACATGCTTTAACGTGTTCAATCACTTGCTCTAGTAATTGAGCTTGCTCTTCAAGATCATCGTCCTCATCAATACCAAGCTTAGATATTTCTTCTAAATCAGCTAACGCTTCTTTGCTCTCAGAAGATGCTTTCTTAAGTTCAGCACCAACAAGCCCTAAACCAGAGATGAAATGGTTAACCCAATCAGCGACACCATCAGCGATATCAAATAATGCTGCACTAGCGTTTTCATCGGGTAGCAACAGAGAAAGCTCCATCGTCGCACTGGTCAATTCTTCAATTGTTGCCGATAGCGTTTGTTCAGCTAACGATAAAGGTTTCATTGGCCAACCCATGCCATCATTCGTGTAATCAAAAATCAAAGGCTGCCAGCTTTTATCAGTAATATTTAAACCACCGCTCAGCATACCCGTTAGCAAACCGTGTAACTCTGATGGATTAACCGCTAAACCAGCCGACTGCAGTTCTGTGGCAATCGTTAAATATTCAGGGAGATTAATTTCGCTCATGGGTAAACCTAATTCAAATAAATAAGGATAATCGTACCACTTACACTTTGCAGCGAAAACGAAGGATTGTTTAATTGTGTGCAGCTTTTACACAATTTGCCCAATAACTGTGTTATTGCGCGCTGAATGTGTTTTGTAATTCGTGAAAAGCTTGAATGTTGAGTAAGCTTTTTCTATAGTTTCCTCCTCGGTGATGCTCTACTTCATCACTTTAATTAACGCATGTAGAGTTAAAATGAGTAATCAAGCGGTAGAAGTCGAAATTTTAGGCAAGTTAACACGAGTAAATTGCCCAGCAGGTCAAGAAGAGTCATTACTCCAAGCCGCCAAACGTCTCGATGATCGCTTGAAAGAAATGACGTCTAAGACAAAAGTCACTAATGAGGTACAATTATTAACAATTGCCGCGTTAAACTTTTGCTACGAATTAGAAACTCGTGACAATGACTCAGAACAAACACAAAGTTTAATGTTTGAGCGAATGGAAAAGCTCAATGCATCTCTTGGAGATGCGCTAAGTAAAGTAAAGCAAGGACAGCAATAAAGCCTTTACTGCCAATACAAGCATTTACCCTGGGGTGTTCGTGAGGGGATTAGGTCCCTGAGCCGATAAGCAATCCATAAGGGTTAGTACTTGGTAGCTACTGAGCAAGCTCGGCTCGTACCGAGAAGCCTACGGTTATCATTGCTGATCCGCCTTGAACCAAATGGTTCAAGGGTCAAAATCTCCAACGGCACTCTGGGGTATCCTCTTCCGGGAACCCAATAGTTAGGGTTTTTAAATGCAACTTTCTCGCGATGAATATCGCAAATATATCCGTGCTAAGCGCCAGCAGCTCTCCGAATCATTTCAACAACAAGCAAGCCAAGAGTTAATCTCACAATTCTCTCTGCTTCCTGAATTTAACACCAGCCAACATATTGCACTCTACCTATCCGTTGATGGCGAACTCAACACGACACCGCTAATTCAATGGCTTTGGCAGCAAGGAAAACAGACTTACCTCCCAGTCATTCACCCTTTTTCCAAGGGGCACTTACTGTTTTTGAATTACACATCAACGACCCCCATGACCAGCAACCGCTACGGCATCTTAGAGCCTAAATTGAGCAAAAATGAAATCAGACCAATCAACACGCTCGATCTCATTTGCACTCCTTTAGTTGGGTTTGATGACCGAGGCCATCGACTCGGTATGGGCGGCGGTTATTATGACCGTACATTACAACCTTGGTTTACTAAGGGCTGTGGACCAAAACCAATTGGTCTAGCGCATGATTGCCAACATACAAAACGCCTACCTATCGAGTCTTGGGATGTTCCTCTCCCCAAAATAGTGACACCAAGCCAAATATGGCAATGGGAATCCACCAATAATCCCGCTATAATCCCGCGCAAACGTTAACGGACCTCTATCAGGAGATAAACATGACTCAAGATGAAATGAAAAAAGCAGCGGGTTGGGCAGCATTAAAGTACGTAGAAAAAGACAGTATTGTCGGTGTAGGTACAGGCTCAACAGTAAATCACTTCATCGATGCGCTAGGTTCGATTAAAGATGATATTAAGGGTGCTGTTTCTAGTTCAGAAGCATCAACCGAAAAAATGAAGGCTCTTGGCATCGAAATTTTCGACTGTAATGACGTTGCTTTCCTTGATGTATACGTAGATGGCGCTGATGAAATTAACGCGCAACGCGATATGATCAAAGGTGGTGGTGCTGCATTAACTCGCGAGAAAATTGTTGCTGCGATTGCAGATAAATTTATCTGTATCGTTGATGGCACAAAAGCGGTCGACGTGTTAGGCCAATTCCCTCTACCTGTTGAAGTGATTCCAATGGCACGCTCTTACGTGGCTCGCGAACTCGTTAAACTAGGTGGAGACCCGGCTTACCGTGAAGGCGTTGTGACCGACAATGGCAATATCATCATTGATGTACATAACATGGCGATCACTAATCCAAAAGAGATGGAAGACAAAATCAACGGTATCGCTGGTGTCGTAACAGTTGGCCTATTTGCACATCGAGGTGCTGACGTAGTTATCACTGGTACGCCTGATGGTGCAAAAATCGAAGAGTAATCGATAACAATACCCCTTGCTGTGACGTAATATCACAACAACTTAAGGTGTGTATTTAAAGCATTAGTTAACAAGCGGCACCTCTAGGTGCCGTTTTTGCATTTCTTATCCAGAAATATTTTTCTTATTCCGTAATTTTCTTACCCAAACTGTATTTTTTTTGATAACTTAATGAGCAGAAGATGCACAGGGAAACGTTTGCTTACCCATTGAATGGTTAAATTAACTATTTCAACCACCTCAACGTAATGTGCGCCAGTTAAGCCCCCTTCCCCCATTTAAAGGATTATCATAATGGCCAAAGTGTCACTGGAAAAAGACAAAATTAAAATTCTTCTTCTTGAAGGACTCCACCCATCTACTGTTGAAGTTCTCCAAGATGCTGGTTACAGCAATATTGAATATCACAAAGGTTCTCTCGCTGAAGATGAATTACTAGAAGCCGTTAAAGATGTTCATTTTATCGGTATTCGTTCACGCACAAATCTGTCTCAAGAAGTTATCGATGCCGCAGAAAAATTAGTTGCGATAGGTTGCTTCTGTATTGGTACAAACCAAGTCGATTTAAAAGCAGCAATGATTCGTGGTATTCCAGTATTCAACGCACCATTTTCAAATACGCGCAGTGTTGCGGAGTTAGTCTTAGGTCAAATACTGCTTCTAATGCGCGGGATTCCTGAAAAAAATGCCCTTGCGCACCGTGGTATTTGGAAGAAAAGTGCCGATAACTCATATGAAGCTCGCGGTAAGCGTCTCGGTATTATTGGTTATGGTCATATCGGAACACAACTTGGTATTATTGCTGAAAACTTGGGAATGCAAGTTTACTTCTATGATATAGAAAATAAGCTTTCACTAGGTAATGCTACTCAAGTTCCAACAATGAGTGAGTTGCTGAATAAGTGTGATGTCATTTCTCTTCATGTTCCTGAAACACCAGAAACGAAAAACATGATGGGTACAGGTGAGTTCGCGCGCATGAAGCCAGGCTCAATCTTCATCAATGCTGCCCGTGGAACCGTTGTTGATATTGAAGCTCTATGCCATTCATTAGAAGCCGGCCATATTTCTGGAGCTGCTGTAGATGTTTTCCCAACAGAACCTAAGACCAATGCCGACCCATTCGAATCACCTCTACAGAAATTCGATAACGTAATATTGACTCCACATGTTGGTGGTTCGACTCAAGAAGCTCAAGAAAATATCGGTATTGAAGTTGCAGGTAAACTTGCGAAGTACTCTGATAATGGTTCAACGCTATCAAGCGTTAACTTCCCTGAGGTTTCACTCCCAGAGCACCGTGACTGTTCGCGTTTACTGCACATTCACCAGAACCGTCCGGGTATCTTGACTCAGATAAACACTATTTTTGCTCAAGAGGGTATTAACATTGCGGGTCAATACCTGCAAACGGCATCTGATATTGGTTATGTTGTGATTGATGTGGAAACTGAACGCTCAGAAGAAGCATTAGCGAAACTCAAAGGAATTGAAGGCACTCTAAGAGCGCGAATTCTGCACTAAGAAAGCTCGCTAAATAACGTAAAAAAACCACCGATGTCGGTGGTTTTTTTACTATGGTATCGTTGTAGGAGTCGTATATAGACAAAGACGCTAAGCCTTTAAGGCTCGTTCACCACGAGCGATACCAACAACCCCACTTCGTGCAACTTCAATCACATCCGTTACCTCTGTAATGGCAGCGATGAATGCATCCAGTTTTTCACTGTTTCCCGCTAACTGAACCGTATATTGCGATGCAGTAACATCAACAATCTGACCTCGAAAAATATCAGCAGTACGTTTCACTTCTGCACGAGCGAAACCACTCGCTTTCACTTTTACCATCATCAACTCTCGTTCAATATGCTCTAGCTCTGACACTTCTTGAACTTTCAGTACGTCGATCAGTTTATGCAGTTGTTTTTGAATTTGTTCTAACTCCATTTCATCAGACATAGTAGTGATATTTAGGCGAGATAAGGTTTCGTCATCTGTCGGTGAGACTGTCAATGATTCAATGTTATAACCACGCTGAGAGAACAACCCAACCACTCGAGACAACGCCCCTGGTTGGTTTTCTAGTAGTAGTGAAATAATATGTCTCATATTACGTTCTCTCCGTTTTGCTTAACCACATCTTATCCATACCCTCACCCTTGATCTGCATTGGGTAAACATGCTCAGTTTCATCAACATTGATATCAACAAACACCAAACGATCTTTCATATCCAGTGCTCGCTGCAAGCCCTCTTCAAGTTGATCTGGTGTTTCAATGCGAATACCAACATGACCATAGGCCTCCGCAATCGCGGCAAAATCAGGCACAGAGCTCATATAAGAGTTGGAGTGACGTCCTTGGTATATGATGTCCTGCCATTGCTTTACCATGCCTAAAAAACGATTGTTCAAGTTAATGATTTTAACTGGAATATCGTATTGCATCGCGGTAGATAATTCTTGAATGTTCATCTGAATACTACCATCACCGGTCACGACGACAACTTCTTCATTAGGCTTAGCAAACTTCACCCCCATTCCGGCAGGTAAACCAAAGCCCATCGTCCCTAAGCCACCTGAATTAATCCAACGACGTGGTTTATTGAACGGATAATAAAGTGCGGCAAACATTTGATGCTGCCCAACATCAGACGCAACATAAGCGTCACCGTTGGTCAGTTTGTGCAATGTTTCAATCACTTGCTGTGGTTTAATCCGTTCTGGAGACTTCTCGTATTTCAAGCATTGAGTACTGCGCCATGTTTCAATCTCTTGCCACCATGTTTCAATTGCTGCTGCGTCGTTTTTCCCACCTTGCTCCACCAGCAAGCTGACCATACTTTCGAGAACTTTCTCAGCAGAACCAACAATAGGCAGATCCGCTTTAACGTTCTTAGAGATCGAGGATGGATCGATATCAATATGCATGATCTTCGCATCAGGACAATACTTCTCTAAATTATTGGTCGTGCGATCATCAAAGCGAACGCCGATACCAAAAATAAGATCGGCATTATGCATCGCCATATTTGCTTCATAGGTTCCATGCATCCCAAGCATACCCAATGAGTTCTTATGCGTTCCTGGGAATGCACCTAGCCCCATGAGTGTACTCACTACCGGTATATTGAGTTTGTCCGCTAGGTAATATAGAGGTTCGTCTGCTTCTGAAATAACGGCACCACCGCCAACGTAAAGCACCGGTTTCTTCGCTTCAAGCAGCGCTTTTAAACCTTTCTTAATCTGACCTTTGTGCCCTGTTGTCGTTGGCTTATATGAACGCATTGACAAGGTTTCTGGGTATTCGTAAGGAAGTTTGTTCTGAGGGTTTAGAATGTCTTTCGGTAGATCAATAACCACTGGGCCAGGACGACCTGTGGTTGCAATATAAAATGCTTTTTTTACTGTCTCAGGAATGTCTTCAGCTTTTTTTACTAGAAAGCTGTGTTTTACAACCGGACGAGAAACACCAACAATATCGCACTCTTGAAATGCATCGTTACCAATGAGGTTAGTTGGAACGTTTCCAGACACCACAATCATTGGAATTGAATCCATATATGCGGTCGCTATCCCTGTGATGGTATTGGTTGCACCGGGTCCAGAGCAGACAAGAACGACGCCTGGCTTACCCGTTGCTCGTGCATAACCATCCGCCATATGCGTTGCCGCTTGTTCGTGACGTACCAGTACATGTTTTATTTGATCAGTCTTTGCATGCAAAGCATCATAAATATCTAAAACGGACCCACCTGGGTAACCAAAAATCTGCTCTACACCTTCTTCGATCAGAGACTGTACCATCATCTCTGCACCGGATAACATTACTGTCATATTATTCTCCTTACCAATCGTCCAATGAATAAGGTCAATTCACTGGGCTGGTTTCACATAGTCTAGGTCTTACTTGTAGCCTAAAAAGAAACACATCCAATCTTTCAGCTATGCCATGCCATCGTCATAACAATGGGCAACTTAACGCAACAAATGTAACGTTTTATTTTCAAGGAATCCATTGCGACTTTCATCCCAGTTCCAACAAATAACCATCATTTCCAGTGCTAGCAGCGCATTCATCCAAATAGTCTGTAACCTCCAGAGTTATTCATTAATTACAAAAGAAAAAAAATAGAATAATTTTCACACAGCTCCGAATTGATTCAAAAAAAATCCCCCGCTAGCTATTCGCTGGCGAGGGATTCTCTTGAGATGTCGGTTAAGCACCCCTATTTTTTAGGGTGTTTCTCATCGTACATCTCTTCGATTTCATCTTGGTACTTATCGTGAATCACTTTACGACGTAGTTTCTGAGTTGGCGTTAGCTCACCATCATCCATCGAAAAAGACTTAGGTAATAATTTGAATTTTTTAACTTGTTCAAATTTCGCTAACTCTTTTTGCAAGTCATTAACTCGCTTTTCAAACATCTCGATAATTTGGTGATGTTTAATTAATTCCATACGGTCATGGTAAGCGATGTTCAGCTCTTTCGCATACTCTTCCAATGTATCAAAACATGGCACGATAAGAGCTGATACAAATTTGCGCGTATCAGCAATAACCGCGATGTGCTCGATAAAGTGGTCTTTACCAATCGCGCCTTCAATCATTTGAGGAGCAATATATTTACCATTTGAAGTTTTCATTAGCTCTTTAATGCGATCGGTAATAAACACATTACCATTCTCATCAATATAACCAGCATCCCCCGTTTTAAGGAAACCATGCTCATCAAATGTTGCTGCTGTTTCTTCTGGCATTTTGTAGTAGCCACGCATAACCATTGGACCACGCACCAAAATTTCGTTGTTTTCACCAATCTTCACTTGGGCACCAGGCATAGCCATACCAATAGAATCAGGGTTAAAACACTTATCATCCCAGCATGATACTGTCGCTGTCGTTTCTGTCATACCGTAGCCCAACTTAACGTTGATACCTATTGCATGGAAAAATCGACCAATAGTCTCGTCTAATTTTGCGCCACCACATGGCATAAAGTTAATACGACCACCCAGTAAAGCACGTAACTTGGAGAGAACTAACTTATCTGCTAAAGCATGAGATTTTCGCAGTGCAATAGATGGTTTACGCCCCTCCTGGTGGCAAACCGCCATTTTAGCGCCCATGTTAACCGCCCATGTGAATAACACTTTGCGAATAAATGGAGCTTTTGACACTTTCTCATGAATTGCAGAAAAGATTTTTTCGTAAAAACGCGGTACCGCGGCCATAACTGTTGGACGAATTTCTCCCAAAGCATCTCGCACCTGCATGGTGTCTTGTAGATAGCAGTTGGTTGCCCCTTTATAAAGGGTATAGAAAGTCCAAGCACGTTCGAAAACATGCGATAACGGTAAGAAACACAGTGATACATCATCTTCGGTAAGACTAAGACGCTGATCATGTCCCTCTAGCTGAGCTGCAATATTGGCGAAATCCAACATTACACCTTTCGGCTGCCCAGTAGTACCTGAGGTATAAATCAATGTAAAAACATCATCAATCGCAGCATTAGAAAGGCGCTGGGTCAATTCAGGCTGATGCTCTGATTGTCCAAGTTCCATGAACTGTTCCCATGTAACAGCAAATTCATGGCCTTTAAGATCAACATCATTAGACATTGCTACGATTAATTCAAGCTGTTCGCACTGTTCGAAAATACCAACAGCAGCATCAAATTGTGGCTGTTCGCCGACAAACAGAACTCTTACATCGGCATTTTGCAAAATGTAAGCAGACTGAGCCGCTGTACTTGTTGGATAAATTGGAACAGTAACACCACGGAGCTGCATTGCTGCAAAATCAGCAACGGTCCATTGGGGCATGTTATTTGAGAAGATCCCTATCTTATCTTGAACTCTGATACCTTGAGCCAATAGAGCAAGCGATAATTGATCCACTTGCTGACCAAACTGCTTCCAGCTAATACCTTGCCAAGCATTGTCTACTTTATGCTTTAAAGCAACGCGGTCACCGCCTTTAGCAATTTGTTCACGAATTCTATTTACGATATGAAAATCTAAGTTGGCCATCTAATCACTACCTTTAGCTTACACCTGTAAGCTTTTCAGCGCACAAGTGTACATTTCGCATTAAAAAAGGCAACTGACGATAATCAAACTTGTGGTTACAAATAGTAAAAAACCTTGAATAAATACTGCTTATCCAAGGTTTTCCGTCGGTTAAGTAGGCAAATATTATTTCACGGCGATAACTTCACCGCAGATCATCATCAACTGGTCACGCAACCAGATGTGACCTTTGTCTTTCTCACTCGATTCATGCCAACTTAGATAACCGCTAATTTGCGCATTTGCATATGGAAATTCGAAAGTTTGCAACTGTTCGTTATTCGCTGCATGCTCAACCATCCAAGCAGGAGCAATGGTGATAAGCTCTGATTGGCCGACAACATACAGCACATTGCTCAGGCTTGTACCCTCATAATAAGCAGGCACGTCTAGTTCACGGTAAGCTTGTTCAGAGAAACTACGCTGGCCATGTACTTTAGATAGTTTAGCATGTCGCTCACGACGTAGATTATCGGCTGTAACTTTACCTTGCATTCTAGGGTGTGATTTAGAGGCAACCACAACTAACTTATCTTGGAATATTTCAGTACTAGAGAATCCTTGCTCATCAAATCGAGCATAATCAACCACAAAATCGACCGCTTGGTAACGCATTCTCTCCGCGAGTTGACGATCAAACTCCGCATCTAAGTGCAATTGAATATTTGGTGCAATTTCATGCATCGTAGAAATGATTTTAGGTGCAAAACGCATATCACAAGGGCTGCAAATCGCCAACTTGAATAGGCGTGTTGAGGTCTCAGGAGCGAATACAGAGCACGGCAGCTCGTTGCGAATTAACTGAAGAGATTGACGCACAGGATCAAAAAGTTGGCGAGCACGTTGCGTTGGTTGGATTCCTCGTCCATGTCGAATAAACAGTTCATCATTAAACATGACCTTGAGGCGAGCAACAGCATTACTAACCGCCGGCTGAGACATACCCAAATTATGCGCAGCACGGGTAATATTTTGTTCCTGCATAACTGCATCAAATACTGTCAGTAAGTTTAAATCTACACCACGTAAGGTACTTTCCATTCGGTATCCAGCAATAGCTTCCATCGACTGTTTCTTATCGCTCATTCGTACGCCTCTTAAATTTCATCAGTTATCGTCGTTCTTGTAAAAAATGAGTTGGGAGAAAACTAATTCTTATTATTTATCAGCCAGATAATCTCCAACGCACCCTCACTATCAACGATTTGATGAATGATTAGCAACCGGATTGATAACTAATCATTATTTTTTATCCTTATAGGCAGTGATAACTTATAAATCAGAAACTTAAACTCAATATAAAAAAACATAAAACGCCAAAATCCTTACGCAAGCGTTTAAATTAGACAATGATTTAGATCGTTAGGTCCAATTCAGTAAACATCACGGGGGACTATCAATACAAGCCCCCACTCTTTCACCTAGTAAATACCAAACGAGCTCCAATGATTAGGATTTGTAATATGATTTCTTGTTATCTCTAATCTTCGCTAATGGATATTCGATTAAATATTCTTTATCTAGGTAGCAAACGAGGTATGTCATGAACAAAAAATAAACTTTATGGTTGACTCACTCCCTTGAGTACGGTACTAATTTGTTAACTTAATATTGTGGATTGCTTAACAATGTCAGCACCTTTTTCTATCCTCATTCGCCTCCTCCTTATCGTAACTTATATACGCGGGTAGGCTGTGGAAGAAAAATGACCACATAAGATTTCCAAAAACCCGCACCTAGATGCGGGTTTTTTTGTAACTATTGACTGGATGAACACGATTAATTATCGGCAAAAGGATGTGAACATGAACGATCAGGTGATTATATTCGACACGACACTGCGCGATGGCGAACAAGCCTTGTTAGCAAGCTTGACAGTAAAAGAAAAACTGCAAATCGCCTACGCCTTAGAGCGTCTAGGCGTTGATGTTATCGAAGCAGGTTTTCCTGTTTCATCGCCTGGCGATTTTGAATCGGTTCGTACCATTGCTCAAAATGTTAAAAACAGCCGAATTTGTGGTCTTTCTCGAGCAGTCGCAAAGGATATTGATGCTGCAGCTGAAGCATTGAAAGTCGCTGAAGCATTCCGTATTCATACATTTATCTCAACCTCGACAGTGCATGTACAAGACAAACTACGTCGTAGCTATGATGATGTAGTGGAAATGGGCGTAAAAGCAGTTAAACATGCACGTAACTATACAGATGATGTCGAGTTCTCTTGCGAAGACGCTGGCCGAACTCCTATTGATAACCTATGTCGAATGGTCGAAGCCGCTATTAATGCTGGAGCAAGCACCATCAACATTCCCGATACTGTAGGCTACACCGTTCCCAACGAGTTTGGCGGTATTATTCAAACCCTATTCAATCGTGTACCAAACATCGATAAAGCGATTATCTCTGTGCACTGTCACGATGACTTAGGCATGTCTGTTGCTAATTCCATTGCCGCTGTCCAAGCAGGTGCTCGTCAAGTTGAGGGCACAATTAATGGTATTGGCGAACGAGCTGGAAACTGCTCACTAGAAGAAATCGCAATGATCATCAAAACCCGCCAAGAACTATTAGGGGTTCATACCGGACTAAAACACGATGAAATCCATCGAACCAGCAAATTGGTCAGTCAGCTTTGTAATATGCCTATTCAAGACAACAAAGCAATCGTCGGGGCTAATGCCTTTAGTCATTCCTCAGGCATTCACCAAGATGGCATGCTAAAAAACAAGAACACTTATGAAATCATGACACCTGAATCCATCGGCCTAAAAAATAAGGCACTAAATTTGACTAGCCGTTCAGGGCGAGCGGCAGTGAAAAGCCATATGGAGGCGATGGGCTATAAGGAAAATGACGAGTACAACCTAGATGCATTGTACGATGACTTTTTAAAGCTAGCTGATAGAAAAGGACAGGTCTTCGATTACGACCTTGAAGCGTTGATGCACTTCTCCAATTTGAGAGAAGAAGATGATTTCTACAAATTGAATTATTTAAGCGTTCAATCGGGCAGTGTCATGGCAACAACGAGTATCAAGATCCAATGTGGTGATGAAGAAAAAAGTGAGGCCGCTGTCGGTAACGGTCCCGTTGATGCGCTATACCAGTGCATCTATCGAGTCACTGGATATGATATTGTTTTAGACAAGTTCGATTTAACTGCTAAAGGCGAAGGTGAGGATGGCCTAGGGCAAGCGGATATTATTGCGAACTATAAAGGGCGTAAATATCACGGAACCGGGGTGTCTACTGATATTGTTGAAGCTTCCGGACAAGCATTACTCCACGTAATCAACAGTATTCACCGTGCAAATCAAATTGCTCAAATCAAGCAACAGAAAATAGCCACTGTTTAACACGCCTAGAATAAGGTTCATATTTCTAGGGTATTAGGATTTCGCTATCTCTATACACAAAGGGTTTGACGGGTATAGAGATAGAAACAAAAGATAAAGGATTAACATGACAAACAAATCATACAAGATTGCCATTCTGCCTGGCGATGGTATTGGCCCAGAAGTAATGCAGCAAGCTCATAAAGTTCTCGATGCAATTGAGCAAAAGCACGCAATCCACTTCTCTCGTGAAGAACATGATGTCGGTGGTATTGCTATTGATAATCATGGCTGCCCATTACCTGAAAGTACTGTCAGGGCATGTGAGGAATCAGATGCCGTATTATTTGGCTCTGTCGGTGGTCCTAAGTGGGAACATTTACCAGCAAATGAACAACCAGAGCGCGGCGCTCTACTCCCGCTTCGTAAGCACTTTCAACTATTCTGCAACCTTAGGCCTGCTCAAATCCACTCAGGTCTAGAGGGGTTTTCTCCGCTTCGTGCTGATATCTCACAGCGCGGCTTTAATATTGTTGTCGTTCGCGAGCTTACGGGGGGCATTTACTTTGGCCAACCTAAAGGGCGCGAAGGCGAAGGCGTCAATGAAAAAGCATTTGATACTGAAATCTATCATCGTTATGAAATTGAGCGTATCGCAAAAATAGCTTTTGAATCAGCCCGCTTACGCGATAAAAAAGTTTGCTCTGTCGACAAAGCAAATGTACTTCAAAGTTCGATTCTTTGGCGTGAGGTGGTTGAAGAAATAGCTAAAGATTACCCGGATGTCGAGCTTACACACATCTATATCGACAATGCGACAATGCAATTGATCAAAGACCCATCTCAGTTTGATGTCATGCTGTGTTCAAATATCTTCGGTGACATTATTTCTGATGAATGCGCCATGATCACAGGCTCAATGGGTATGTTGCCATCTGCAAGCTTAAACGAAAGTAAGTTCGGCCTGTATGAACCCGCTGGTGGCAGTGCACCAGATATCGCGGGAAAAAATATTGCCAACCCTGTGGCACAAATCCTATCAGCAGCACTAATGCTACGTTATAGCCTTGGTGAGGAAACAGCTGCGCAAGATATTGAAACAGCTGTAAGCAAAGCGTTAGCAGCCGGTGAACTAACAGCAGATTTAGCCGGAGAAAAGCCAGCACTATCGACCTCTCAGATGGGCGACACAATCGCTGAGTACATTCTTAATTCATAATAATCACACAGTCGCTTTGTTATATTGCCAAATACCGATGACTTGGTTTGATTCAAGTCATCGGACCTACAACCAAAGCCATGAACCATTTATCCCTAAATATTTAACGTTTTAAAAGGGAAAATTAATGCTGAGAGCGCTGTTGTAGCAACAAGGACGATAAGGAAAGGAAGCAATGAGTAAAACACTTTACGAAAAGGTTTATGACGCACATGTTGCTGTCGCCGCAGAGGGTGAAAACCCAATTCTTTATATAGATCGTCATCTAGTTCACGAAGTGACCTCACCACAAGCATTTGATGGGTTGCGCGAAAAAGGCCGTCGAGTCCGTCAGGTGGGTAAAACATTCGCCACCATGGATCACAACGTCTCAACGACAACCAAAGACATTAGTGCCTCCGGTGAGATGGCACGAATTCAAATGGAAACTCTATCAAAAAATTGCGAAGAGTTTGGTGTCACTTTGTACGACATTAACCACAAATACCAAGGGATCGTCCATGTTATGGGGCCAGAGCTAGGTATCACCCTACCAGGTATGACTATCGTATGTGGTGATTCCCATACCGCTACTCATGGTGCATTCGGATCCTTGGCCTTTGGGATAGGGACATCCGAAGTTGAGCATGTATTAGCAACACAAACGCTTAAGCAAGCTCGTGCAAAGACAATGAAGATCGAAGTAAAAGGTAAGGTCGCAGAGGGCATTACTGCAAAAGATATTGTGCTAGCGATTATAGGAAAAACGACCGCAGCTGGCGGCACAGGTTACGTCGTTGAATTCTGTGGCGAAGCGATCACAGACCTTTCGATGGAAGGGCGCATGACCGTTTGTAATATGGCGATCGAATTAGGAGCTAAAGCTGGTCTTATCGCCCCTGATCAAACAACGTTTGATTATATTAAAGGTCGTAAGTTTTCGCCGAAAAATGAAGAGCTTAGTGCCGCTGTCGAGTACTGGAAAACATTAAAAACTGACGATGATGCTCAATTTGATGCGACAGTGACATTAAACGCTGCAGATATCAAACCACAAGTCACATGGGGTACAAACCCGGGGCAAGTCATTTCAGTGGACACACCAATTCCATCACCAAATCACTTTGATGATCCCGTTGAAAAAGCATCCGCAGAAAAGGCATTAGCGTACATGGGGCTTGAAGCAGGAAAAGCCCTATCTGATTACTCCATCGATAAGGTATTTGTCGGCTCTTGTACTAACTCTCGCATTGAAGACATGCGCGCTGCAGCAAAGGTAGCAAAAGGTCGCAAAGTTGCCTCGCACGTTCAAGCCCTTATTGTTCCAGGTTCAGAGCAAGTCAAAGCCCAAGCTGAAGCAGAAGGATTAGATGCAATCTTTAAGGAAGCTGGATTTGAGTGGCGCCTACCCGGTTGCTCAATGTGCCTAGCAATGAACAACGACCGCTTAGGTCCTCATGAACGCTGTGCTTCAACGTCAAACCGCAACTTCGAGGGTCGACAAGGTCGTGATGGCCGAACCCACTTAGTGAGTCCAGCAATGGCAGCAGCAGCAGCAATAGCAGGTCATTTCGTTGATATTCGTGAGTTAGATTAAGGAGAGTCGATTATGTCAGGTTTTAAACAACATACGGGCTTAGTTGTGCCTTTAGATGCCGCCAATGTCGACACTGACGCCATCATTCCAAAACAGTTTTTACAGAAAGTTTCTCGCTTAGGCTTTGGCAAGAATCTATTCCACGATTGGCGTTTTCTTGATGATTCAGGAGAACAACCAAATCCCGATTTCGTGATGAATGCTCCTCGTTATCAAGGTGCTTCTATTCTATTAGCTCGAGAGAACTTTGGTTGTGGCTCATCCCGTGAACATGCACCTTGGGCTCTCGCGGACTATGGGATCAAAGCGATGATCGCGCCGAGTTTTGCTGATATTTTTTATGGCAACTCAATAAATAATCAAATGGTGCCCGTGCGCTTAACAGAGCAAGAAGTCGATGAGATTTTCCAGTATGTTGAAGCAAATGAGGGAGCCCAAGTTGAGGTCGACCTGGAAGCAAATCTCGTTAGAGCCAATGGTAAGGAATATAGTTTTGAAATCGATAGTTTCCGTCGTCACTGCCTACTTAACGGATTAGATAATATCGGCCTAACTCTACAGCATGAAGATAAAATCGCTGAATATGAGAGTAAGATTCCAAGCTTCTTAGCTTAAGCTAAGAATAACAAAGGTTGGCAACTGCCAACCTTTGTTATTTCAAATGAAATATTTACTTCGCCATATAGGTCTAATTAGTAACATATTAAAAATATTGAGTAATATCTATGCCTAGATTGACCGTTTTAAGCCTCGTACTATTTTCATTCCCCTTATATGCCGCACCTGAATCAAAGCTATGGGGCTACTGGCAACAGAGTAATGAAAACAATGCCGCTGAGATATCTCATCAAACATGGCAAGAAATACTAACTGAATATGTATCGAAGCAAGGAGAGGACAACCTGTTTGCGTATCAAGCGGTCACTCAAAGTGATAATGCCAAACTCGATAGCTACCTAAGTCAGATGACACAACTGAACCCACTTCAATACTCCAAAGATGAGCAATATGCCTATTGGGTTAATATCTACAATGCGATTACCGTAGATCTTATCCTAGAAGAGTACCCTGTTAGCTCAATTACTAAACTAGGTGGTCTTTTTAGCTTTGGCCCTTGGGATGAAAAAGTGGTCACAATTAACGGTAAAACTCTGACTCTCAATGACATTGAGCATCGGATTTTAAGACCTATTTGGCAAGATCCTCGTACTCATTATGCAGTGAATTGTGCCAGTCTAGGCTGTCCTAATTTGCAAACCTCCGCATTTACAGCAAGAAATAGCGAACAACTTTTAGAGCAAGCCGCTATGGAGTTTATCAATAGTGATAAAGGCGTTAAGCAACAAGAAAAAAAACTGATTGTGTCATCAATTTACGATTGGTTTGCTACAGATTTTGCTATCGATGGTGGCGTTAGAAATCACCTAAAGAAGTATCGACCAGAGTTAAAGGAGTCTCAGAAGTCATTAGATTATGAATATGACTGGTCGCTAAACGAAAAGCGTTAATTTTTTTGAAGATTTAGATACGAAAAAGCCCCGACCTTTCGGTCAGGGCTCTAAAATATTACCTGGCGATGTCCTACTCTCACATGGGGAAACCCCACACTACCATCGGCGCTACTTTGTTTCACTTCTGAGTTCGGCATGGAATCAGGTGGGTCCAAAGCGCTATTGTCGCCAAGAAAATTCTTTTTAATAGATGGTGCTGATACCCAGAATCGAACTGGGGACCTCATCCTTACCAAGGATGCGCTCTACCGACTGAGCCATATCAGCACACAAAAACTGTGTCCGGTGGACTAAAAAAGCCCGCTTTTTTCAAACGGGCTCTTTCATAAAATTAAAGCCTGGCGATGTCCTACTCTCACATGGGGAGACCCCACACTACCATCGGCGCTATTGCGTTTCACTTCTGAGTTCGGCATGGGATCAGGTGGGTCCGCAACGCTATGGTCGCCAAGCAAATTCTTTAATTCGGAAAGCTGTCTTTGTGTTCTCTATACACATTCAAATCTGTTCTTGCATTGAGTCCTACAAAACCCCTTGGGTGTTGTATGGTTAAGCCTCACGGGCAATTAGTACAGGTTAGCTCAACGCCTCACAGCGCTTACACACCCTGCCTATCAACGTTCTAGTCTCGAACAACC